>NZ_AZUZ01000013.1 GCF_000513955.1 Pseudoxanthomonas suwonensis J47 | reverse complement strand
GATCCATCCATGTTCGGAATGGTGATATAGCCCTCGACAGGTGCAACGCCTGTCGACGGATCTCTCCCTTCCCCTGGAGCAGATCTACCCGGAGCGGGACTCCTCCCCAAGTCGCCGTTCCCAGCCCCGTCGAGCCCCCCCTGCTCGGCGGGGCTTTTTATTTCCGCCTTCCCCCGGATCCGGCCCTCAGGGTTGGCCCGCGCGCGACTGGCCCCCCAGCCAGNCNCNCNGGACCAGGTACTCGTGCAGGCGCGCCTCCGGGCTGCCGGGCTGCGGCTGGTAGCCGTACTCCCAGCGCACCCGCGGCGGCAGGCTCATCAGGATCGATTCGGTGCGGCCGCCGCTCTGCAGCCCGAACAGCGTGCCGCGGTCGTAGACCAGGTTGAACTCGACGTAGCGGCCGCGGCGGTACAGCTGGAACTCGCGCTCGCGTTCGCCGTACGGGGTGTCCTTGCGGCGCTCGACGATCGGCAGGTAGGCGTCGAGGAAGCCGTCGCCGACCGCGCGCATGTAGGCGAAGTCGCGCTCGAAGTCGCCGTGCAGGTCGTCGAAGAACAGGCCGCCCACGCCGCGGGTCTCGTTGCGGTGGCGCAGGAAGAAGTACTCGTCGCACCAGCGCTTGTGTTCGGCGTAGCGGTCCGGGCCGAAGGGCGCGCACAGGTCCGCGGCGGTGCGGTGCCAGTGCTCGATGTCCTCGTCGAACGGATAGAACGGGGTCAGGTCGAAGCCGCCGCCGAACCACCAGGCCACGGTTTCGCCGTCGCGCTCGGCGCGGAAGTGGCGGACGTTGGCGTGGGTGGTCGGCAGGTACGGATTGCGCGGGTGGAACACCAGCGACACGCCGGTGGCGCGCCAGGAGGCGCCGGCCAGTTCCGGGCGGGCGGCGCTGGCCGACGGCGGCAGGCGGCTGCCGGACACGTCGGAGAAGCCGATCCCGGCCTGCTCGAACACTGCGCCCTCGCGCAGCACGCGGGTGCGGCCGCCGCCGACGTGCGAAGGGCCGGTGGGCTCGGCATTGCGGGTCCAGGCGTCCTCGACGAAGCGTGCCTGCCCGTCGGCCGCCTCGATGGCGGCGCAGATCCGGTCCTGGAGTCCGGTCAGGTAGTCGCGAACGGAATCGAATTGCGGGTCCATGCCCGGGATTCTAGTCATGGGGAAGCTTCTGTCCTTTGATTCCGATCAAGGGGGAGCGGCCGGCGGCCGCGGCGATCAGCTGAACTCGGCCCGGACCTCGGGCGTGCACAGCTTCCAGGCCAGCCAGCCGTGCAGCGCCGCCAGGCCGACCGCGCCCAGCGCGGTGGTGATGAAGGTGATGCGCTTGCTGAACTGCATCTGGGCCAGCAGCTGGGCGCCGTCGGGGCTTTCCAGCAGCTGCGTCGGGTACATGTCGATCAGCCCGTCGAAGAGCGGGTTGACCAGGACCAGCCCGGCGAAGTTGACCAGCGCGGTGAGGACCAGCAGGCCGATGAACAGCCAGCGCCCCCATTCCCGGCGGCGCAGCAGGCCCCAGGAGGCGGCGAGGAAGACCAGTGCCAGCGCCAGCTGGGCCGTGGTCAGGGCCACCCGGTAGTCCAGGATCCACATGAACCTGTTCAGGATCGCCTCCGGACCGGTCGGAGGCTGGGCGGGGATGTCGGGCATGGCCGCGGCGAACATGACCAGCAGCGCCGACGTCATCACGGCGATCGCGGCCAGCACCACGCTGATCATCGCGGTCACGGTGACGAAGCCGGTGCGAGGCGGCGGCTGGCTCATGGATTCCCGGGTGACTGGCTGGCCGGATTGTGCCGGGCGCGCGGGCGGCCGCCTACGGGGCGGCGGCGACCACGGCCGGCATGATGTGGCCGGCGCTGAGCGGGGCCACCGGCACCGGGAACGGCGCGCGCGGCGCCACCCAGGCCAGTTCGGCGATCTCCGCCTGCGGCACCGGTTCGCCCTCGACCTCGACCAGGAAGGCCTCGGCGCGCACGCGGCGGCCCGGCTCGTTCACCGCCGAGTCCTCGAACTCGCCCAGCGTTTGCGCCCCGGGCAGCAGGCGCACGCCCAGCTCCTCGGCCAGCTCGCGGCCGAGGGTGGCCAGGCTGTCCTCGCCCGGTTCGCGCTTGCCGCCGGGCTGGATGAACACCTTCGAGGCCTGCTTGCGAACCAGCAGGATCTCGCCGCGCGCGTTGCGGATCACCGCGGCGACGGTGCGGATCGGTCCGGGTTCGGCGGCCGGGGCGGGTGCGTGTTCGGTCATGGAGCGTTCCTGCGGACAAGAAAGAGAGGTATCGGCGCGCTCACTTCAGCGTGCGCTCGAACAGCTTGAGGATGCGCTTGTATTCGTCCAGCCAGGAGTCGGCGCGGGTGAAGCCGTGGCGCTCCAGCGGGTACGGCGCGATCTCCCAGTTGTCCTTGCGCAGTTCGATCAGGCGCTGGGTCAGCACCACCGAATCGCGGAAGAACACGTTGTCGTCGATCATGCCGTGGGCGATCAGCAGCTCGTCCTGCAGGCCCTGCGCGTACTCGATCGGCGAGGACTTGCGGTAGGCCTCCGGATCGATGTCCGGGGTGTTGAGGATGTTGGACGTGTACTCGTGGTTGTACTGGGTCCAGTCCACGACCGGGCGCAGCGCGGCGCCGGCCTTGAACGTGCCCGGCGAGCGGAACAGCGCCATGAAGGTCATGAAGCCGCCGTAGCTGCCGCCGTAGATGCCGGCGCGGTCGCGGTCGCCCTGGCGGTTGGCCACGACCCAGTCCAGGCCGTCCAGGTAGTCCTCCAGTTCCGGATGGCCCATCTGCCGGTAGATGGCGGTGCGCCAGTCGCGGCCGTAGCCCTCGCTGCCGCGGTAGTCCAGGTCCAGGACCACGTAGCCCTTCTCCACCAGCAGGTGGTGGAACATCTGCTCGCGGAAGTAGTTCGGGTAGCGGGCGTGCACGTTCTGCAGGTAGCCGGCGCCGTGCACGAACATCACCACCGGGTACTTGCGGCCCGGCTCGTAGTCCTTCGGCCCGTAGAACTTGCCCCACACCGTGCCGGCGCCGTGCTTCGAGGGCACCTGCACGATCTCCGGCTCGATCCAGTCGCGCGCCTTGAACCCGGCGCTGCGGGTGTCGGTCAGCTTGCGCGCCTCGCCGCCGGCGACCGGCGCCACCGCGATCTGCGGCGGCAGGTAGGCGGCGGACCAGCGCACCAGCAGCTGGCGGCCGTCCGGCGACAGGCTGAAGTCCTCCACGCCGTCCAGCGCGGTGACCTCGCGCACCTGGCCGCTGGCCAGGTCCAGCGCGCAGACCTCGTAGTCGCCCGGCCACTGCCGGTTGCACAGGAACAGGAAGCCGTTGCCGTCGGCGGTCAGCACCGGCGAGGAGGCTTCCCACTTGCCGGAGGTGCGCTGCTGCGGACGGCCGTTGCCGGCCTGGGTGTACAGGTGCGAGTAACCGGACTCCTCCGACAGGAACCACAGCGTGCGGTTGTCCGGCAGCCAGCCGAAGTCGTTGAAGTTCCAGTTGATCCAGGCCGGGTCGTTGAGCCGGTGGCGCGACTGCAGGGTGGCGCCGTCCAGGTCGACCGCGGCGATCCAGCGGTCCTTGTTGTCGACCGCGCGCAGCATCACCGCGACGTTGCGGCCGTCATCGGTCCAGCGGATCGCCGCGTTCGGGCCATCGCCGCCGACCTGCACCGGGCGCAGGCCCTTGAGCGGATCCTTGCCGGCGGCCTTGCGCAGCGCCGCCAGCGGATCGACGCCGATGCCCGGCAGCGGGTCGAACTCCAGTTCGCGCACGCTGCCGTCGACGGCGTCGACCAGCCACAGCGCGTGCGGCAGCGGGTCGTTGCGGCCGACGCGGGTGCGCACGTCCTCGAATTCCTCGTAGCCGGACTCGGTGACGTAGGTCGGCATCTTGCCTTCGCGGCCGGCGTCGGCGCCCTTCTTCTTGGTCACCACCAGCAGGTGGCGCGCGTCGGGCGAAAGGCTGCTGTCGACGATCTCGACCTCGTCGCCGAGGTAGGCCGGGCCGGGTGCGCGGGTCGGGTCGGCCTTGCGCCAGGCTTCCTCCTGCGCGCGCTGGGCGTCGCGGCGCTCCTTGTCCTTGCGCAGGGTGTCGATGGTGCGCAGCTGCTGCTCGCGCAGCAGGTCGGGCTTGGGCGGCGCGGCCGGGTCCTTCTCGGCCTTGAGCGAGGCGACCTGGGCCACGCCAAAGCCGGCGTTCCACTTGAACCAGTCGTTGCCGGCGCGCCAGATCACCCCGCCGTCGGCGGCGAAGCGCGGCTGCGATTCGGCCACGGCGCTGCGGGTCAGCTGGGTCAGCGTGCCGGAGGACAGGTCGCGCAGGAACACGTCGCCGTTGCGGACGAAGACCATGCGCCGGCGGGCGGGGTCGTACACCGGGTCCGGCGCATCCAGGCCGGCGCGCTCGGCGTCGGAGACGCGCTGCAGCGCGCCGCCGGCGACCGGCTGGCGCCAGGTGTCGCGGATGGCGGTGCCTTCGCGCTTGAGCAGCAGCTGCGCCTCGCGGCCGTCCCAGCTCCACCAGGCCTTCTCCACCGGCGGGCCGATCCAGTCCGGGTCGGCCATGGCCTGCTCGATGGCCAGCGGGGCGGGCGCCTGGGCGGCGGCCGGCAGGGCGGCGAACAGGGCGGCCGGGGCGAGGAGCAGGGGCAGGGCGCGCAGCAGCGGACGGGTCATGGCGACGGCGGCAGTTTCGGGAGCCGGGCAGGGTAGCAGTCCGCGGCGGGCCGGCCACCGGTGGAAGGTCACGGTTCGCGGCCAAGCCTTGCCTGCGTGGCACGCGCCGGCCAAGCTAGCCGCGGAACAAGGGCGGGCAACGGGTCCGTCGCACAGGGGACCTGGCAGCACCGATGTCGGCCGTCATCCAAACGCACAACCAGGGCGGCCGGCTGCCGCTGGCCGCGGGCCATCCGGACCGGGTCCTGGTGTTCGATGGCGAGGGCGCGCTGACCCTCGGCGCGTTCATGCAACAGGCCCGTGCGCTCGCCGCCGGGTTGCCGGACGCCCGCCATGTCGTGCACCTGGCCGAGGACCGCCGCCGCTTCCTGCTGGGCTTCTGCGCCGCCGCCCTGCGCGGGCAGGTGGCGCTGCTGCCGCCGTCCGGCGCGCCCGGCACGGTCGCCGAGATCCTCGAGGCGCATGCAGCCGGCGGTGCCTATCGCCTGGAGGCCGGGCGCATCGATGCGGTGGCAACGCAGGCAGCGGCCGCGGATCCGGCGGTGCCGGCGGTCGAACCCGACGCGCTGGCCGCGATCGGCTACACCTCCGGCAGCACCGGGCGGCCGCAGCCGCACGCCAAGACCTGGGCGGCCTTCGCCACCGGCGCGATGCAGAACCTGGCCGAGCTGCAGGACCTGTGGGGCGCGGCGCAGCCGCAGGTGGTGGCCACGGTGCCGCCGCAGCACATGTACGGCATGGAGATGACGGTGATGCTGCCGCTGCTCGGCGGCGCGGCGGTGCATGCCGGCAAGCCGCTGTTCCCCGCCGACGTGGCCCGCGCGCTGCACGAGGCCAATGGCGCGCGCCTGCTGGTGACCACGCCGGTGCATCTGCGCGCGCTGCTGAAGTCCGGGGTGGCGCTGCCGCCGCTGTGCGGCATCGTCTCGGCGACCGCGCCGCTGCCACGGGAACTGGCCGCCGAGGTCGAGGACCGCTACGGCGCCGAGGTGCGCGAGGTATTCGGCTCGACCGAGACCTGCGTTTTCGCGCGCCGCCGCACCGCGCGCGACGAGCTGTGGACGCCGCTGCCGGGCGTGCGCCTGGCGCCGCAGCCGGACGGCACCCAGGTGGACGCGCCGCACCTGCCGGCGCCGGTGGTGCTGGCGGACCTGTTCGAGGTCCATGCCGATGGCCGCTTCCGCCTGTGCGGGCGCCAGGCCGACCTGCTGGAGATCGCCGGCAAGCGCGCCTCGCTCGGCGACCTGACCCGGCGCCTGCTGGCGATCCCCGGGGTCGAGGATGGCGTGGTCCTGCAGCTGGAGCCGGACCGGCCCGGCGGGGTCGGCCGGATCGCGGCGCTGGCGGTGGCGCCGGGGCTGGAGGCGGGGGACATCCTCGAGGCGCTGCGCGGCTCGGTGGATCCGGTGTTCCTGCCGCGCCGGCTGCGCCTGCTGGAGCGGCTGCCGCGCAACGAGACCGGCAAGCTGCGCCGGGAGACCCTGCTGGAGCTGCTCGCGGGCGCGCCCTAGGGCGCATTCATCCGCCATGCCGGAAGCGGCGGGCGGGCGGTTCTAGAATCCTCGGCGCCGCATGCCGCGGCCCTTCCCGTGATCCGATCCGTGCGCCGTTCCCCGCTGTCCCGATCCGTGCCCCGTCGCTGGCTCCCCGTGCTGGCCCTGCTGCTGCTGGCCGCGTGCGGGGGCACGAAGCCGGAGGCGCCGCCGCAGGTGGTCGCGCCGGCCGCGCCCGATCCGGTGGTGCCGCCGCCGCGCATCGGTCTGGCGCTGGGCGGTGGCGCGGCCAAGGGCTTCGCCCATATCGGCGTTATCAAGATGCTGGAGGCCAACGGGCTCAAGCCCGACGTGGTCGCGGGTACCAGCGCCGGCAGCGTGGTCGGGGCGCTCTATGCCGGCGGCATGGATCCGTTCCAGCTGCAGGAGAAGGCGGTGGCGCTGGACGAGGCCAGCATCCGCGACGTGCGCCTGTTCGGCGGGGGGCTGGTGCAGGGGGTGGCGCTGCAGGACTACGTCAATGCGCAGGTCGGCAAGCGGCCGATCGAGCGCCTGCGCAAGCCGTTCGCGGCGGTGGCCACGCGTCTGGAGACGGGCGAGCGCACGGTGTTCGTGCGCGGCAATACGGGCCAGGCGGTGCGCGCGTCGAGCAGCGTGCCGGGGGTGTTCGAGCCGGTGACCATCGGCCAGTACCAGTACGTGGATGGCGGGGTGGTCAGTCCGGTGCCGGTGGACGCGGCGCGCCAGCTCGGGGCGGACGTGGTGATCGCGGTCGACATCTCCAGCAAGGCGACGGGCAAGCGTCCGGACGGGATGCTGGGCATCGTCAACCAGTCGATCGCGATCATGGGCCAGCGCCTGGGCGAGCAGGAGCTGGGACGCGCGGACGTGGTGATCCGGCCGGACGTGCTGGACTACGGTTCGGCGGATTTCACCAGGCGCAACCAGGCGATCCTGGAAGGCGAGAAGGCGGCGCTGGCGGCGCTGCCGCAGATCCGGGCGGCGCTGGAGAAGGCCAAGGCGCAGAAGCTGGCGCAGGCGGCGGCGCAACGCCAGGCGGCGCAGGCGACGCCGCCGTGCGAGGAGGGTTCGCGCTGGAATCCGCTGAAGCGCAAGGGCGGGGACTGCAAGGCGGAGAAGCGCTGAGCAGTCCTTGCTGTTGTCTGGCGATATCGCGGCAACAGCCAGAGCAACAGCTTCAGGGGGGCAGCTTCGGACGGAGCCGCGGCAACGTGGGGGTATGCCGCATCGCGCGGTTCCGCCATCCCTGGCTCCAACGCGCGACCGCAGGCCATCCATGGCCTGCTTGCGCCATACCCCCGCGCTACCGCGTCTTCGGGAGCATCTGGGTGGTGGCTTCGCTCTTTGCCCCCCTCTCCCTCCGGGAGAGGGGCCTATCCCGGATGTCGGCCTTGTCCGGGCTACTTGCGCGGCGCGGCCGCAGTCGTGTCGTCGAAGTACACCGCGTCGCGGAAGGTCTTGTGCAGGGGGACCTTGCCGAAGGGCAGCCACTGGGCGAACAGGACGGCGGCGATGTCGTTGACCGGGTCCACCCAGAACAGGGTGTTGGCGGCGCCGTCCCAGAAGAATTCGCCGACTTCGCCGGAGGCTTCCCCGGCATCGGCCGGCGGGGCGATGCGCACGGCGAAGTCGATGCCGAAGCCGACCTGGCCCTTGCTCGGCAGCCAGGAGCGGTCGTGCGGGCCGACCTCGCGCGGCAGCGCGTCGGTGGCCATCAGGCGCACGGTCGAGGGCTGCAGCAGGCGCACGCCATCCAGCTCGCCGCCGTCCAGCAGCATGCGGGCGAAACGCATGTAGTCGTCGAGGGTCGAGGTCAGGCCCCAGCTGCCGGGCTTGAGCCGGGTGTCGCGGCCGTTGATCTTCATCGCCTCGACGTCGGGCACGCGCGACATCACGCCATCGTCGCTGCGCAGGTACAGCGCGGCGAGGCGGTCGCGGTCGGCGGCGCGCACGACATAGCGGGTGTCCTTCATCCGCAGTGGTTCGAACACGTGGGCCTGCAGGTAGGCGTCGAACGGCTGGGCGGAGAGCACTTCGACCAGGCGCGCCTGCACGTCCACCGCCGGCGAGTACAGCCAGCGGGTGCCGGGCGGGTAGAGCAGGGGCACGCTGGCGATGCGGCGCACTTCCTCGGCCAGGGTGTTGTCGAAGTTCTCCGGGTCGGCCTTGCGGTACATCGCGCCGACCGGGCTGGGATCGTCGTTGCCGCCGACGAAGCCGGCGGTGTGGCGCATCAGGTCGCGGATGGTGATGGGGCGCTCCGGCGCCTCCAGCAGCGGCCGGCCCTGCGCGTCGGTGCCGGAATAGACGCGCACCTTGCCGAACTCCGGCAGGTAGCGCGACACCGGGTCGTCGAGCTGGAACTTCCCCTGTTCGTACAGCTGCATCAGCGCCACGCCGGTGACCGGCTTGGTCATCGAGAAGATCCGCACGATGGTGTCGCGCGTCATTGGCCTGCGGGCCTCGCGGTCGGCCATGCCGAAGGCGCCGAAGTACGCTTCGCGGCCGTCGTGCCAGACCAGGGCGGAGGCGCCGGTGATCTCGCCGGCATCGACGAAGCGGCGCAGGGCGGCGTCGAGGCGCGCAGGGTCGATGCGGGCCACGCCGGCCTCGGGGCGTGCATCGGTGGCAGTCGGCTCCGGGACGGGCGCGGCCGCCACGGTGGCGGTCGCGAAGGACAGGCAGGACAGGAACGCCAGGCGCAGCAGGTTCATCGTCACCCTTCCGGTTGGTACGGCATTGGAGTGGCGCCGGCCGCGGGGCCGGGGCGAATGCAGCGCGGGGGAGTATCCCAGACGCGGGCGAGGCCGGCGCAAGCGCCGGCCTTGCTCAGGCCTGCGGCGTGGCCGGTTCGCCGTGCACGCCGTCGATCTCGATCAGCAGCTCGCGGCGGCAGACGTGGGCGTGCAGCAGCAGCCGCGGCACCGACGGGCCCAGGCGGGCTTCCAGCAGCGCGGCCACGGTGGCGGCGTCGCCGGGCTCGCGCACGTAGACCTTCAGCGCGCTGCCGCTGCCGAGCGCAGCCGGTAGCGAGGGCTGCAGCCGGCGCGCGGCGTCGACCAGGCTGCCGATGTTGGCCAGGGTCTCGTCGAGCTGCGCGGCCACCGAACCGCAGTGCTGCGAGGCGTGGCCGACGATGGCGGCGGTGCCGGACAGCAGCAGCGGCATCGCCGCCCCGGCCGGCGGCAGCATCGCGCGGGCGAAGCTCGGCGGCTGCGGGCCGTACTGGCGCGGGTAGCGGTAGGCGCTGACCTGGCGCGGGTTCTCCAGCGGCGTGCCGGGTTCGCGCGCGGCCAGCCAGTACACCTGCAGGCGGCGCTGGCCGTCGCAGCGGCCGATCGCGGTGGCCGCCGGCAGGCTCGACGTATCCATGCCGCCCATGCCGGCGACGCGGCCGACGCAGAAGCGGCGGTAGCGCTCCTCGTCGCCGTCGCCGACGGTGATGGCGTCCAGGTAGTTCCAGATGCGCAGCAGGCGCGGCATCTGGCTGGCGCCGACGAAGGCGACCAGCCGCGAATAGGCGCGCGCGGTCGCGGCCTCGATGCCTTCCTCGCCTTCGTCGACTTCCAGCGAACCGAACAGCAGGCGCCCGTCGGTGGCCCAGGCCAGGCCGTCGTCGCGGCCGTGGCTGACCGGGGCGGCTGCGCGCCAGACCTCGATGCACGGCGGCCCCTGCAGCGGTTCCAGCGGCACTCGCAGCCAGCGCGGATCGTCCAGCACCGGCGCATCGGGACCGAAGCCGAGCACGGCCAGCACCTGCGGGTCGGCCAGCTGCCGGGCAAGGGTGTCGGCGGGCGCGTAGGACACCTGCAGCCGCGGCGCGGCCAGGTCGGCGAAGGGCAGGGGCCGGCTCACGGGTTGCCTCCCTGCAGGGTGTCGCCGCTGAAGCGCTGCCGCACCTGGCGGCGCCGGCGCAGCCAGCCGGCCAGCGCCTGCGGCGCCATGCGCAGCGCGGTCAGCGCATAGACGATGCGGAACACCTGCAGGCGCCAGCGCACGGCGAAGTTGTCGAACACGTCGCCGGCCAGCATCGAGATCACCGCCTGCTCCAGCTGCAGGTGGTTGCGCGGTTCGGCGAACAGCCGCTCCATCACCGGGGTGGTGAAGCGGTAGATGAACCAGGAGAAGTGGCGCAGGCCGCGGCGCAGGCGGCGGTCCATGGCGCGCTGCTCGGCGGCTTCGCGCGAAGGCTCGCGCAGGATCGCGTCGACCGTGGCCGCAGCCTGTTCGCCGCTGTTCATGCCCAGGTAGACGCCGGAGGAAAACACCGGGTCGATGAAGGCGAAGGCGTCGCCGGCCATCACCCAGCCCGGGCCGTGCATGCGGCTGCAGGTATAGGAGTAGTTGCCGGTGGCGTGCACCGGCGCGACGCGCTCGGCGTTGGCCATGCGCGTCCAGACCGATGGAGTGTCACGCAGGGTCTGCATCAGGAACGATTCGTTGTCGCCCTTGCGGGTCTTCAGGTATTCGGGGAAACACACCGCGCCGACGCTCATCACGTCGCCGGTGAGCGGGATCAGCCACATCCAGCCGTGGGCGAAGCGCTCGACGGTGATGTTGCCGGCGGACTCGCCCTCGCGGCGGGTGACGCCGCGGAAGTGGCTGAAGATCGCCGCCGACTGGTGCCTGGGGTTTTTCTTCTTCAGCTTGAGCCTGCTGCCGAGGAAGGTGTCGCGGCCGCTGGCGTCGACCAGGTAGCGCGGGTGGAAGGCCAGCGCGGTGCCGTCGGCCTGGCGCGCGTGCACCACGGCCGGGCGGCCGTCGGCGCCGAACTCGACCTGCTCGACCTTCACCTGCTGGCGCGCATCCACGCCGCTGGCCAGCGCGTTGTCGAACAGCAGGCTGTCGAACTCGGCGCGCTTGACCTGGAAGGCGTGGCCGAAGCGCGGGTTGAGCGCGCGGTCGAAGCGGAACACGTTGACGCTGTCGGCGTCGCCGCGCATCGGGAAGTCGGCCCCGGGCTTGTACACGCCGATCGCGCGCACCTGCTCCAGCACGCCCAGGCGCTCGAGGATCGGCAGGTTCATCGGCAGCAGCGATTCGCCGATGTGGAAGCGCGGGTGGACGTCCTTCTCCAGCAGGGTGACCTTCCAGCCGCGGCGGGCCAGGAAGGTGGCGGCGGTGGTCCCGGCCGGGCCGCCGCCGATCACCAGCACGTCGGTCGCGATCGCGGCCCCACCAGCGCCGGTCGCCGGCTCCGTGCGCGCCGGTGGCGCGGACGGGGTGTTCGGCGGCTCGGGAAGGGTCATGCGGAGGGCGGCCCTGCGGGGTGCTGGAAGGACGCCGGATGATAGCGCGGGCGCCCGCCAGGCGGTTCACGCGGCCTTGCCGGGCTTGCGCGGCGGCGTCCGATGCCGGATCGTGGCCGCCCTTGCAGAACCCGGATCACCCGACCCATGCCGCAGACCGAAGCCGAACGCGAACTGGCCCAGCTCCTGGTGGAGAGCCTCAACCTGGAGGGCGTGGACCCGCAGGCGATCGACCCGGAGGCGCCGCTGTTCAACGAGGGCCTGGGCCTGGATTCGATCGACGCGCTGGAGCTGTCGCTGGCCGTCGGCAAGCGCTACGGCGTGCAGCTGCGCGCCGACGGCGACGACAACAAGCGCATCTTCGCCTCGCTGCGCGCGCTGGCGGCCCATGTCCAGGCGCACCGCGCCAACTGACGTGATGGTCGCCGGTGGCGCGGATGGCCGCGATCCCGCCGCCGCGCTGGCCCTGCCGGTCCAGCTGCTGCTGGGCGTGGCCTATCCCGTCCTGGCGCACCTGGCCGGTACCCGCGGCGGCATGTGGCCGGCGCTGGCGCTGGCCGACCTGGTGCTGCTGATGCTGGTGCTGCCGCTGCTGCACCGGCGCTGGTGGGCGCTGGGCCTGCTGGCGGTGTCGCTGGCGCTGCTGGCCGCACTGGCCGGCACGCTCTGGCTGGACCTGCTGCTGCTGGCGCCGCCGGTGCTGTTCACCGGCTGGCTGGCGTGGCTGTTCGGGCGCAGCCTGCTGCGCGGGCGCACGCCGCTGGTGACCCGGATCGTCTCGGCGCTGTACGCGCAGTCGGGCTGGCCGCTGCCGGAAGGCCTGCCGGCCTACGCGCGGCGGCTGACCCTGGGCTGGGCGCTGCTGCTGGCGGGACTGACCCTGGCCAACGCCGCCCTGGCGGTGTGCGCGGTGCCGGGCGGGGTGCTGTACGCGCTGGGCCGGGAGCCGTGGATCGCGGTGCCGCAGCATGCCTGGTCGTGGTTCGCCAACCTCCTCAACTACGGCATGGTCGGCGGCTTCATGGTGGCCGAGTTCCAGTACCGCAAGCGCCGCTTCCCGCAGCGGCCGTACCGCAACGGGCTGGATTTCGCCCGGCGGCTGGCCGCGCTGGGCCCGCACTTCTGGCGCGACCTGCTGCGCTGAGCCGCGCCGGCCGCGCCGCGCCACCGGCCGGCCCGCGCCGACTATCCTTGGCCGATGCGCTTCTCGATCCCGCCCGACCATCCCTGCCTGGACGGCCACTTCCCCGGCCGCCCGCTGGTGCCGGGCGTCGTGCTGCTGGAACACGTGCTGCAGGCGATCGAGGCCGCGCACGCGCCGGCGGCGCCGCTGCGCCTGCCGCAGGTGAAGTTCCTGCGTCCGCTGCTGCCGGGGCAGGTCGCCGAGGTGGTGCTGGACGGCGCCGCGCCGCGCTGGCGCTTCGAGGTCCGCGGCGAGGACGGCGTGCTGGCGCGCGGCGAAGTGCAGGAGGCCACCCATGGCTGAGCCGGCCGCCGCGGCGTGGAAGCACCGCCCTGAAGGCGGGACGCGGGCCTCGCTGGGCCTGATCGTGGCCATCGCCCGCTACGGCGGCCGCTGGCTGGCGCGGTTGTGCCTGTATCCGATCACCGCCTATTTCCTGCTGGTGCGCGGGCCGGAGCGGCGCGCCTCGCGGGCCTGGCTGGCGCGCGTGCACGGGCGCCCGGCCGGGGTGCTGGCCGTGGCGCGGCATATCCACTGCTTCGCCGCGACCATCCTCGACCGGCTGTTCCTGCTCGGCGGCCGCCTGGACCGCTTCGACATCCGCGTGCATGGGCTGGCGCCGCTGGAGGCGCTGCTCGACGAGGGCCGCGGCGCGCTGCTGTTCGGTTCGCACCTGGGCAGCTTCGACGCGCTGCGGGTGCTGTCGAAGCGGCGCCCGGGGCTGCAGGTGCGGATCGTGCTCGACAAGGGCCACAACCCGGTGCTGACCAGCATCTTCGATTCGCTGGACCCGGAGCTGGCCCGTGGCGTGATCGACGGCGCCCAGCCCGGCGCGGCGATCGCCCTGGAGATCCAGCACGCGCTGCAGGAAGGCGCGCTGGTGGCGCTGCTGGTCGACCGCGCGCAAGCGCACGAGGACACCGCGAGCGTGCCGTTCCTCGCTGCGCCGGCGCGGCTGCCGCTGACCCCGTGGCGGCTGGCCGCGGTGCTGCAGGCGCCGGTGCTGCTGTGCTTCGGCCTGTACCGCGGCGGCAACCGCTACGACCTGCATTTCGAACCCTTCCTCGATCCCCGGGTCGAAGCGGTGCCCGCGCGCGGCGAACGCGCGGCCTGGCTGCAGCGGCAGGTCGCCGCCTATGCCGCGCGGCTGGAGCACTACGCGCGGCTGGCCCCGCTGAACTGGTTCAACTTCTACGATTTCTGGAGCGAGCAGACCGATGAAACGCCGACCGACCGCGCGCCTGCGCCTGGCGATCCTGTGCTGCGCGACGACGGCGCTGCCGTGCGCCGCGGCTGAGGCGGCCACGCCGGTCGAGGCCGGCTGGGTGCTGCAGGCCGTCGCCCGCCCGGCACCGAGCCGCACCCCGTTCGTCGAGCTGCGCGATTCGCCGATGCTGCGCGAACCGCTGCGCCTGCAGGGCGAATACCGGCGCGAGGCCGACGGCAGCCTGGTGCGCCAGGTCGACGCGCCCTACCGCGAGACCACCACGCTGTCCGCCGGCGAGGCGGTGGTCCAGCGTGACGGCCTCACGCCCCGCCGCATCGCCCTGGCGCAGGTGCCGGAACTGGCGGCGGTGCAGGCTGGCTTCGGAGCGCTGCTGGCCGGCGACCGCGCGCTGCTGGAGAAGACCTATGCGGTGAGCGCCGAAGGTGCGCGCGAGGCGTGGACGCTGCGGCTGGTGCCGCGCGATCCGAAGCTGGCCGCGGCGCTGCGCCACATCGACCTGCACGGCCGCGGCGCCGAACTGCGCTGCGTCGAGAACCAGCCGGCCAAGGGCCCGCCGCAGCTGACCCTGATGGCCGGCGCCGCCGCGGCCGCGGCCGGCGTCACCGATGCGGCGAAGCTGGCTTCGCTGTGCCGGGACGGCCACCGGTGAGTGCAGCCACCCCGCGCGGTTTCGCCCGCGCCGCCCTGCTGCTGGCCTGGCTGGCGCTGCTGGCCCTGGCCGCATGGGCACTGGGCCGCCACCTGCGCATGGAGGAAGACCTGCGCAGCTTCCTGCCCGCGCCACGCACCCCGGCGCAGGTGCTGCTGATGGACGAGCTGGGCGAAGGCCTGGGGTCGCGGATATTGCTGCTGGCCCTGTCGGGCGCGGAGCCGGAGGTGCTGGCCGGGCGTTCGCAGACGCTGCGCGCACAACTGGCCGCGCAGCCTTCGGTGGCGCAGGTGGCCAATGGCGACCACGCCGGCCTGGACGCGATCCCCGGGCACCTGCGTCCGTACCGCTACCTGCTCTCGCCGACCCTGGACACGCAGCCGCTGGATGCGGCGTTCCTGCACGACGAACTGCAGCAGCGCGTGCAGGACCTCGGTTCGCCGGCGGCCGACCTGGTCGAGCCGCTGCTGCCCTCCGATCCCACCCTCGAGACCCTGCGCCTGGCCGAGCAGTGGCAGCCGGCCAACGCGCCCGAACGCCGCCATGGCGTGTGGTTCGACCGCGCCGGCGCGCAGGCGCTGCTGCTGGTGCAGACCCGCGCCGCCGGCTTCGACAGCGCCGGGCAGCAGGAAGCGGTGGCCGCGATCGGCGAAGCCTTCGACGCCACCGGCAGCGCCGGCGATGGCGTGGAACTCGAGATCTCCGGTCCCGGCGCCTTCGCCGTCGCGATCCGCGACCGCACCGAACGCGAGATGGGCTGGATCGGCACCGCCGACACGCTGGGCCTGCTCCTGCTGCTGGGCCTGGCCTACCGGCGCTGGAGCATGCCGCTGCTGGGCGCGCTGCCGCTGGCCAGCGGCGGCCTCGCCGGCCTGGGCGCGGTGGCGCTGCTGTCCGGCGGCGGCGTGCACGGCATCACCATCGCCTTCGGCTTCACCCTGATCGGCGTGGCCCAGGACTATCCGATCCACTTCTTCAGCCACCTGCGCCCGGGGCAGTCGCCGCGCGACAGCGTGCGCGCGCTGTGGCCGACCCTGGTGACCGGCGTGGTCGCCACCTGCATTGCCTACGCGACCTTCCTGTTCTCCGGCGTCGAAGGCCTGCGCCAGCTGGCAGTGTTCACCATCGCCGGCCTCGCGGTCGCCGCGGCGTGCACGCGCTGGCTGCTGCCGCGTCTGGTGACGCCGGCGCGCCACGATCCGGCCGATTCGCGCCTGCTCGCGCGCCTGTGGCGGCGGGTGGAACGGTTGCCGCGGCCGCGCCTGGCGCTGGCCGTGGCCGGCCTGCTGGCAGCGGCGGTCGTCGCGTTCGCGCCGGGCGCGTTCTGGCAGAACGACCTGTCGCGGCTGACCCCGGTGCCGCCGGCGGACCTGCAACGCGACGCGCAGCTGCGCGCCGAACTGGGTGCGCCGGACGTGCGTTACCTGCTGGTGGTGCAGGGCGAGGACGCGGATGCCGCACTGGCTGCTTCCGAACGCCTGCTGCCGCGGCTGCGCCAGCTGCAGGCCGACGGCGTCCTCGACGGCTACGACCTGGCCGCGCGCTACCTGCCCGCCGCCGCGACCCAGCGCACGCGCCAGCAGGCGTTGCCGGACGAGGCACAGCTGCGCGCCACGCTCGCCGAAGCGCTGGCCGGCACGCCGTTCCGCGAGGACGCCTTCGACCCGTTCGTGGAAGACGTCGCCGCCGCGCGCGAAGCCGCCCCGCTGGGCATCGACGACCTCGCCGGCACGCCGCTGGAACTGGCGGTGTCGGGCTTGCTGCTGCGCGGTGGCGACCACGTCACCGCGCTGGTCTCGCTCACCGGCCTGCACGATCCGCAGGCGCTGGCGGCCGCGGTCGAACCGCTGGGCGCGCAGCTGCTCGACCTCAAGCAGGCATCCGAATCGCTGGTCGCGCAGTGGCGCATGCGCCTGCTCAGCGCGCTGGCGGTGGCGGCGCTGCTGCTGGCCGCCACGGTGTGGCTGGCGCTGCGCGCGCCGCGCCGGGTACTGCGGGTGCTGGCGCCGATGGCGCTGGCCACGGTGCTGATCGTGGCGGTGCTGCGGCTGTGCGGGGTCGAGCTGAACCTGTTCCACCTGGTCTCGCTGATCCTCGCCGCCGGCCTGGGCCTGGACTACGCGCTGTTCTTCGACCACGCCGGCGACGACCGCGCCGACCAGCTGCGCACCCTGCACGCGCTGATCGTGTGCAGCCTGACCACGCTGCTGGTGTTCAGCCTGCTGGCGCTGTCCTCGATCCCGGTGCTGCGCGCGATCGGCAGCACGGTGGCGCTGGGCGTGCTGTTCAACTTCGTGCTGGCGCTGCTGGTCGCGCGCCGGCCCGCGCGCGAGATCGCCCCGTGAGTCCGCTCGTCGACCGCGCCGGCATCCTCGCCCTGGTCCCGCACCAGGGGCCGATGTGCCTGTGGGACGATGTGATCGACTGGAACGCGCGCGGCATCCGCCTGCGCGCGCGCAACCACATCGATCCCGGGCATCCGCTGCGCGCGCGCGACCGCGTGCACGCGGTGGCGCTGTGCGAGTACGGCGCCCAGGCGATGGCCGTGCACGGCGGCCTGCTCGCGCAGGCGCAGGAAGGGCGTGCCGCCGCCGGCGTGCTGGTCGCGCTGCGCGAGGTCGAGCTTCATGTCGAACGCATCGACGACCTGCCCGGCGCGATCGAAGGCGAGGCCGAACTGGTCGCCGCCAGCGAGGCCAGCCAGCAGTACGTGTTCCGCCTGTTCCACGAAGGCCGGCTGCTGGCGCAGGGCCGCGCCGCGGCGATGCTCGGCCCGGCCTAGCCCCGGCACCAGGCTTGCCGCTGCGCACAGCGCCCGCCGGCGCTGGCAGAATCGCGCGATGGACGAACCCAGCACTCCCACCCGCCGCGCCCTGGTGACCGGCGGCAGCGGCGACATCGGTGGCGCGATCTGCCAGGCGCTGGCCGCGGCCGGCATGGACGTGGTCGTGCACGCCAACAGCAACCTGGTCCGCGCCGAAACCGTGGTCGCGGCGATCCGCGCCGGCGGCGGCCGGGCCGAGGCGGTGGCCTTCGACGTCGCCGACGGTGCTGCCACCGCCGCGGCGATGGAGGCGCTGCTGACTGCAGGCCCGGTCGATGTACTGGTCAACAACGCCGGCATCCATGACGACGCGCCGATGGCCGGCATGGACGACGCGCGCTGGCACCGCGTCATCGACGTCTCGCTGCACGGCTTCTTCCACGTCACCCGGCCGCTGCTGCTGCCGATGGCGCGGCGCCGCTGGGGCCGCATCGTCAGCGTGTCCTCGGTGGCGGCGGTGCTCGGCAACCGCGGCCAGACCAACTACGCCGCGGCCAAGGCCGCGCTGCACGGCGCGTCGAAGTCGCTGGCACGGGAAATGGCCAGCCGCGGCATCACCGTCAATGTGGTCGCCCCCGGCGTGATCGAGGGCGCGATGGCCGGCGGACGGTTCACGCCTGAAGTGCTGAAGCAGATGGTCCCCGCCGCGCGCGCCGGCAGGCCGGAGGAAGTGGCGGCGCTGGTCGCGTTCCTGTGCTCGGAAGCGGCCGGTTACATCAACGGCCAGGTGATCGGGATCAACGGCGGCATGGCCTGAGCACCATCGGGTGTACCTCTCCTGCCAGAAGCCGTAGCCCGCATAAGCGAAGCGCATCCGGGGACCCGAAGGCACCGGCAAATACCAGGAGCGGGGGGCAGCTTCGTCAGTCGCGGTCGATCAGCGGCGCCTGCGCGCGCACCCGCGCGTACTCGCGCCACACGTCGCCGTGCTTGAGCACCTGCCGCACTACGTGCGAGGTGATCCGGTACAGGTCGCGCAGCGGGCGGAAATGGCTGCGCCGCAGCGGACCGCCATCGTCGCCGCGGTAGCGCGTCTCCACCGGCACCGACACGCAGCGCACGCCGAGCTGGCGCGCGGCGGAGATCAGCATCTGCGCCTCGAAAACGAAGTCCTCGCCGGGCACGTCGCGCAGCGCGATCACCTTGGCCGGGTAGTAGCGCTGCCCGCTCTGGGTGTCGGCGATGCGGTGGCCGGCGGCCCAGGCCACGCCCCAGTCGCCGAAGGCGTTGGCCGCGCGCCGGTGCGGCGGCGCGGCGGCGCGGTGGCGCAGGCGTGCGCCGATGATGATGTGGTCCGGATGGCGCGCGGCCGCGGCCAGCAGCCGCGGCAGGTCGGAAGGATCGTGCTGGCCGTCGCCGTCGAGGGTGAGCACGCCGCGCGCGCCGCGCGCCAGCGCTTCGGCGAAACCGCTGCGCAGCGCCGCGCCCTTGCCGCGCCGCTGCGGATGGCGCAGCACCGTCACCGGCAGCTCGCGCAGGCACTCGCCGGTGCCGTCGTCGGAGCCGTCGTCGACCACGATCACCCATGGCACGTGGCGCAGGCATTCCTCCACCACCTGGCGGATCCGCAGCGCCTCGTTGAGCGCCGGGATCACCACCGCCACTTCGCCGTCCCGGCAGACCGGCTCAGCCATGGCCGACATCCAGGCGCAGGCGGCGGCCTTCGCCGGCCGGCAGGCAGGCGCTGCCCGAGCCACGGGCCAGCGCCTCGAACAGCGCCAGCGCCGGTGCCATCGCGTTGCCCGGGGCGACACGTTCCGGTGCCGCGGGCGCTTCGCCGTCTTCCAGGCTCAGCGCGAGCGTGCGCCCGCCGGCGGCCGCCGGCGCCAGCACCAGGGCGACGCCGAGCAGGCCTTCGCTGGAGGCCAGCTCGCGCAGCAGTCCGGGCGAGGCACCGTCGTAGCCGACCAGCAGCGCGGCCGGTGCGCCGGCCTGCAGCTGCGCCACCGCCTCGAGCAGGCCCATCGCGAAACCGGCGCGGCCGGCGCTGAGCGCGGTGGCCGGTTCCATCGCGCCGCTGGCGATCGTCCAGTAGCCGGCGGCGGCGTTGTGCACCGAGTTGTGGAAGCGGGTCGGCGACAGCTCGCGCGGCGCGCTGGCCAGGGTCTGGCACAGGTGTTCGGTGATCGCCAGGTCGCCGTAGGTGGAGACGAACACCGACGGCAGGCTGGCCGGTTCGCGGCCGGCATCGATGCAGGCGGCCTGCGCCGCTTCCAGCGCGACCAGCACCGTGTCCGGCGCGCGGCGGCGCTCGTTCGGCGGCAGCAGCGCCGGTGCCGGGCGGGTGGCGGTGGCGGCAGGCCCGCCGGCGACGAGCGCTCGGTAGTCGGCCCAGGACGGCGCCTGTGGCGCCCACAGGCCGAGGCCTTCGATGGTGGCGGTCAGCGTGGTCGCGTTCATGCGCGGGCGAATACCAGGGAGCAGTTGTTGCCGCCGAAGCCGAAGGCGTTGTTCATCGCGAGCGCGATCGGGCGACGCGCGGTCTCGAAACGCAGCTGCGGGCCACAGGCCGGATCCGGTTCGCTGCTGTTGAGCGTGCCCGGCAGCAGGCCCTCTTCCAGCGCCAGCAGGGCGAACACCGATTCGACGATGCCGGCGGCGCCGAGCGTGTGCCCGGTCCAGCCCTTGGTCGAACTGGCGTGCAGCGTGGCCGGGAACAGCTCTGCGATCGCCGCCGCCTCGACGCTGTCGTTGGCCGGCGTGGCGGTGCCGTGCAGGTTGAGGTAGTCGATCGCCTGGGGTTCCAGGCCGGCGCGGGCCAGCGCCTCGCGCATCGCGCGCAGCGCGCCCAGGCCCTGCGGATGCGGCGCCGACATGTGGTGGGCGTCGCTGGATTCGCCATAGCCGCGCAGCCAGCCGCGCACCGGCGTGGCCGGCTCGCGCTCGAGCAGGGCGAAGCCGCCGGCCTCGCCCAGCGACAGGCCGTCGCGGCGCGCGTCGAACGGGCGGCAGGGATTGGTCGAGACCAGCTGCAGCGCGTTGAAGCCGTAGAGCACGCTGCCGCACAAGGTGTCGACGCCGCCGACGATGGCCGCGTCGGCGATGCCGGCCTGCAGCATCCGCGCGGCCAGCGCGAACACCTTGGCGCTGGACGAGCAGGCAGTGGCCACGGTCAGGCAGGGCCCACGCGCGCCGCTGGCCAGGGCGACGAAATCGCCCAGCGCATGCGGGGTGTGCACCTTCAGCCGGGCCAGCGCCTCGGGCAGGCGCCCGCCGTGCTGGCGGGCGTAGGCGGTCTCGGTCTCGCCGATGCTCGAGGTCGAGGTCCCGACGATCACCGCCACCCGGGTCGCGCCATGCCGGGCCACCGCGGCCGCGGCGGCGTCGGCGAAGCCGTCCTGCTGCAGCGCCCGCCAGGCCAGGCGGTGGTTGCGCGATTCCCGGTCCGCGAAGCGCGCCGGCAGCGGTCCGTCTTCCAGCCCATCGACGCGGCCGATCCAGCAATCGAGCGCGGCCTCGCCGTAGTCGCCGAAGTGGTTGCGGCGCAGGCCGCTGCGCCCGGAGGCCAGCGCCTCGCGCTGCGCCTCCAGCCCGGCGCCGAGCGCGGTGGTAGCGGTATAGGCAGTGATCGCGAGCGGGGCGATCCGGGGCGGGGACGTGGCGGGCTGCAAGCAGGGCTGGCGTCGGGCGGTTGGCTGGCGAGTATAGCCAGCGCCCGGGCGGGGCCGCGTCTGCGGAAGGTGAACCGATTCGCCGTGGATTTCCCGGCGTTCCCGCGCTTTCGCCACTGGCGCATTTCCTCCACAATCCCCGCATTCCCCCGTGCAGGGCGCGGCACGCGCGCATGCAAGCCTACGTATACAAGAGCCTCCGCAGAGCCGACACCTACGTGTTCCTCGCCGCCCGCGACGATTTCGCGCGGCTGCCCGAACCGGTGCGCGCGCGGCTGGGCGAGCTGTCCTTCGTCCTCGAAGTGGCGCTGACCCCCGACCGGCGCCTGGCCCAGTCCGACCCCGCCGTGGTCCGCGCCAACCTGGCCGCGCACGGTTTCCACCTGCAGCTGCCGCCGGTCGAAGCCGCCCGCGCGGCCGCCGCGCAGGACCCGGAGCCGTCCGATGGATAGGCCCGCCGCCCGCGTGCCCCGCGCCGCGCCGCTGGCGCTGGCCGCCGGCGTGGCGCTGGTCCTGCTGGGCGGCATGGGCGGCGTGGTCGCCGCGGTCGCGGCGATCCTGGCCCAGCCGGCGCTGGCCCTGGGCGTGTCGTGGTGGCGCGGCACCCGCGGCGCCGCGCATCCGGCCGTGCTGGTCGGCGACGTGCTGCCGCTGCTGGGGCTGTGGGCCGGCGCAGCGGTACTGGCTGGCCTGCTGGTGGCCTGGCCGCTGGCGGCGCTGCGCGAGAGCGGCAGCCTGGGCGCGGCGCTCGGCCTGAGCGCGATGGCCAGCGCGGTGCTGCTGGGCCTGTGGCGCACCTGGCCGGTCTGGCATGCGCTGGAACGCAGCGGCGGGCACCTGCCCGCGCTGTGGCGACGCCTGCCGCTGCAGGACGCCGGCAGCTGGGGCGGCCTGGGCGTGGCCGCGCTGCTGGCCCTGGTGCTGGCCGCGATCCTGCTGCTGGCCTGGCCCGGCCTGCTGCCCGAGGCCTGGCGCTGGCCGCTGGCCGGCGTGTGCGCGCTGCTGTTCCCGGCCCTGCACGTGCTGGTGCAGCGCGCGCCGGCGCCGGTCGAGGTGGCCACGCCGCTGGATTTCCTTGCGGTCGCCACCGCGGCCCCGACCGCGCCGGAACCGCTGCCGGTCAATGGCGACCTGGTCGCCGAGCTCTATGCCGCCGCCCGCGGCGGCCGCGTCGACCGCGCCCTGCAGTTGCTGGACGCCGGCGCCGATCCGCATGCCCCGCCGCCGCCGGGCGAACGCGACCGCCGCAGCCTGGCGGCGCTGGCCGCGGTGCTGCCGGACCTGAACCTGCTGCGCGCGCTGATCGCCCGCGGCGTCGACCTCAACGCCTGCGAAGGCGGGATGACCCCGCTGCTGGCCGCGACCCGCGACAGCTGGCACGGCCGTCCCGAAGCGGTGATGACCCTGCTGGCCAACGGCGCCGACCCGCGCGCCACCGACGCCGACGGCAACACCCCGCTGCACCACGCCGCGCGCAGCACCGATCCGGGCGTGGCCGCGCTGCTGCGCGACGCCGCCGCCGGGATCGACGCGCTCAACCAGGAAGGCCATTCGCCGCTGGGCGTGGCCTGCGCCGCCGGCAACTGGCGCCTGGCCAAGTTCCTGCTCGAGCGCGGCGCCCTGGCCGAGCCGCCGGGCGGGCAGCCGGCCCTGCTGGCCGCCGCCGCGGCCGACGAGGACGATCCGGCCGGCGTGCAGCTGCTGTTGCGCTTCAAGGCCAAGGTCGGCACCCCCGGCCGCGACGGCCGCACCGCCCTGCACGAGGCCGCGCTGGCCGGCCACGCCGACATCGTCGCGACCCTGCTGGCTGCCGGCGCCGACGCGCAGGCGCGCGACCACGTCGGGCGCACGCCGTGGCTGGAAGCGGCGCGCGCGCTGCGCGGCCCGGTGCTGGAACAGCTGCTGGCGCACAAGGTCGACGTGAATGTGGTCGACACCGAGGGCCGCAACGCCCTGGTCCTGGCCGCCGGCGCGGAACAGGCCTCGCTGCCCCTGGTCCGGCGCCTGCTGGAACTGGGCGTGGACCCGGACCGCGCCGACAATGCCGGCCGCCGCGCGGTCGACGTCGCAGCCGAAAGCGGGCGCTGGGCGATCGTCTCGGCGCTGGATCCGGCCTATCCGCTGCCGGCCGCGGTGGCCGACGCCGCCGGCGACAGCCCCGTCGCCGACGAGCGCCCGCCGCTGGCCCTGCTGCACGAAGGCCTGCAGGCCGGGCGCATGGACGGGCTCGATGCGCTGGCGCGGCTGTGCGATCCGGCCGAACTGGCCGGGCTGCTGCACGATCCGCTGCTGCGCATGCAGCCGTCCTCGGTGGAGTGGCTGCTGGAACACGGTGCCGATCCGGAAACGTTGGTCGCCGGCGAGACCGCGCTGACCGCGCTGCTCGACCAGGGCGGCGATGCCGCCGCCTCGCTGCAGGTGCTGCTCGCCCGTGGCGCCTCGCCGGCCGGTGCCGGCGGCCTGGCCCGCTTCCTCGCCGCCTGCGTGCAGCGCGACCAGGCCGGGCGCGGCAACGAGCAGCTGGCGCTGGAACTGTTCCTGCACGGCGCCGATCCGTTCGCGGCGTCGCCGGCGGGCGATCCGCCGCTGTCGCTGGCGGTGCGGCTGGGCTGGCTGCGCCTGCTCGACGCGCTGCTGGAAGCTGGCGTGGACCGCGAGGCCCGCGACGGCCACGGCATGACCGCGCTGCACCTGGCCGCGGCGCTGGGCAGGGAATCGGCGCTCAAGCGCCTGGTCGCGCAGGGCGCCTCGCCCGACGCGCGCGCCGCCGACGGCCAGACCCCGCTGGGCGTGGCCTTGGCCAGCGGCCGCCGCGACCTGGCCGACTGGCTCGACTGGCGCGGCTGGCCGCTGCCGAAGCGCACGCTGCGCGCCGCAGACGTGGTCGCCGCGGCGATGGCCGGCGACGCCGACGCGGTGCGCCGCCTGCTCGAACTCGGCTTCCCGGTCGACGCGGTCGATTCGCAGGGCTGCACCGGCCTGTTGCGCGCCGCCGGCGGCGGCCACGCGGCGGCGGTGGACCTGCTGCTGGCCCGCGGCGCCAATCCGCAGCACGCGGCCAACAGCGGCGCGACCCCGCTGTCGGCGGCGGTGAGCATGCGCCAGACCGCGATCGTCAACGCGCTGCTGGACGCCGGCGCCGACCTCGAACACCGCCTGCCCGGTGGCGTCACCGTGCTGATGCTGGCCTCGGCGCTGGGCCTGCCGGACATCGCCGCACGCCTGCTCACCGCCGGCGCGGACATCGACGCCGGCGACGGCCAGGGCCTGGCGCCGCTGCATTGCGCCGCGCTGTACGGCTTCACCGGCCGCGACCGCGCGCGCCTGCTGGCGCTGTTCGACACCCTGCTGCTGGCCGGCGCCGAGCCGGACATGCCGGCCGCCGGCGGCGTCACCCCGCTGCTGCTGCTGCTGGGTGCGCGCGCCGAGCCGGGCAGCGCCTGCGACGAGGGCGTGGTCCTGGCCGGCCTGGAACGGCTGCTGGAAGAGGGCGTGTCGCTGGAGTCGCAGGATCCGCGCGGCTTCGGTCCGTTGCACCTGGCTGCGCTGCACGGCCTGCGCGGCGTGGTCCAGCGCCTGCTGCGCGCCGGCGCCGACCCGGACCTGCGCGACACGCTCAACCGCAGCCCGCGCGAGATCGCGGTGATGCGCGGCTTCGTCGACGTGGCCGGCGAGTTCGCCCCGGCGCAGACCGGGGTGTCGATGGCGCGCTTCCTGCGCGAACCGCGCGGCTGACCGCCCGACCGCGGCCGGCGCGGCACCGCCGCGCTCAGCGTTCCGGGTTCGGCGGCGGCCCGGCTGCGTCGTCCGCGGCGGCGGAATCCCGGTCCTTGCCGGCCGCGTCGGCGGCGTCGGCCTCGAACAGCCTCACCAGCTCGGCGCGCGCCTCGCGCACGCTGCGGCGCAGCGCCGCGTCGTCGTCGTAGACCAGGTACTGCTCCTGCAGCAACGCCTCGTCGTGGGCGCGGAAGCGGCGCACGTGGCCGGCGGCGACCTCGGGCGGTACGCCCAGCTCGCGCAGCACGCGCTCGCCGACTTCCAGGCTGCTACCGAACAGTTCGCGGAACGGCTCGGTGCCCAGGTCCATCAGCCGCCAGGCGTGGTGGCGGTCGCGGGCGCGGGCGAGGATCTTCGCCTGTGGATACAGCCGGCGGATCAGCCGCACCGCCTGCAGGTTGCTCTCCGGGTCGTCGGTGCAGACCACGAACACCTCGATGTGCTCGGCGCCGGCGGCGCGCAGCAGGTCGGAGCGGGTCGGATCGCCGTAATAGATGCGGCCGCCGCTGCGGCGCACGTCCTCGACGCGCTTCGGGTCGGCTTCCAGGGCCACGTAGGGGATGCGCTGCGCGGCCAGCAGGCGCGCCACGATCTGGCCGAAGCGGCCGACCCCGGCGACCAGCACGCGCGGCTTCTGCGTGGCCGGATCGGCGGCGGGGACGTCGAAGGCCGGCTGCGCCGGCGGCGGCTCCGGGCGCGCCGCGCGGGCCGCGCGCAGGCCGCGGTCCAGCGCGATCAGCAGCAGCGGCATCAGCGCCATCGACACGCCGACGATCGCGGTCAGGCGGTCGTGGTTGCCGGCCGAGAGCAGGCGCACGCGCAGCGCTTCCTGGAACACGACGAAGGCGAACTCGCCGCCCAGCCACAGCGTGCCGCCGAGCATCAGTGCCGAACCGCGCGGCAGCCGCGCCACCCGCGCCACCGCGTACAGCACGCTGAACTTCACCACCAGCAGCAGGCCCACGCCGCCGGCGATCAGCCAGGGCTCGCGGGCGATGCGGTCCAGGTCGATGCCCATGCCCACGGCGATGAAGAACAGGCCCAGCAGCAGGCCCTTGAACGGCTCGATCTGCGATTCCAGCTCGTGCCGGTACTCGGAGTCGGCCAGCAGCACGCCGGCGATGAATGCGCCCAGGCCCGGGCTCAGCCCCGCCTGCTGCATGATCCAGGCGCTGCCCAGCACCGCCAGCAGCGCGGTGGCGGTGAACACTTCCGGCGCCTGGGTGCTGGCGACCACGCGCAGGGTGCGGCGCATCAGCAGCTGCCCGCCGAACCAGACCAGGGCCAGCGCACTGATCGCGTGGCCGACCATGGTCCAGCTCAGGGTCTCGTTCTTGACCCCGCCCAACAGCGGGATGATCGCCAGCAGCGGGATCGCCACCAGGTCCTGGAACAGCAGGATGGCGAAGGCGAGGCGGCCGTGCTCGCTGGCCAGCTCCTTGCGTTCGGCCAGCAGCTGCAGGCCCACCGCGGTCGAGGACAGGGCCAGGCCGAGGCCGGCCACCAGCGCGCCCTTCCAGCTCAGCCCGTAGAACAGCAGCGCGCCGCCGATCAGCAGCGCCGAGACGAACACCTGCGCGCCGCCGGCGCCGAATACCGGCTTGCGCATCAGTGCCAGGCGTGCCGGCGAAACTTCCAGGCCGATCACGAACAGCATCATGACCACGCCCAGTTCCGAGGCGCCGAGGATGTGCGCCGGATCGCGCACCACGCCGATGCCGTCCGGGCCCAGCAGCACGCCGGTGCCGAGGTAGGCCAGCACGGCGACCAGGCCGAAGCGGCGGAACAGCGGCACCGCCACGATCGCCGCGGCGAGCAGCACCAGGGCCAGTTCCAGGCTCAGGGAGGAAGTGAAGGGGGAATCCATTGCCGCGAATTATGCGGCGGCGAGGCGGACCGGAGTTGGAACGGCGCTGCAGCGGTGCCGTGCGCGTGATGCGCGTCGCCTGCCGGGAGGGGTGGTGCAAGACATCGGGGGCCGTCGCTGGGCGCGGTTGGAGCCAGCTGCCGGCAGGGCAGGGCGCGGTGGGCGACACCGGAACCGGGCCCGAGGCCCGCCGCTTACCCCCGGGGCGCGCCGTCCGTTCGTCGGAAAATGTGAACGCAGTCACATTTCTTAACGGTTGTCTAACCTAAATGGGACACAGTTCATTGACGCGGGCATCTGCCATAAGTCACGTTTGAAACCGCCCGTCAGGGCACATTCATAAACTGGGGACAACATGAACCGCTCATCTCTGAACCGCAAACTGCGGCGCAGTGCGTTGACCGTGGCACTGGGCCTCTGCATCAGTTCGGGAGCGCACGCGCAGCAGGCAGTAGGCGCGCTCTTCGGTCAGGCCTCATCCGGCGAAACCGTTGTTGTCGACAATCCTTCCACCGGCTACCACCGCGAAGTCACGGTGGGTGCCGATGGCGCATACCGCATTCCCTCGCTGCAGCCGGGTACCTACCGGGTGACCTTGCGACGCGCGGATGGCAGCACCGTGGTGCGCGACGTGACGGTCAACGTCGGCACCGGTACGCCGGTCATCTTTGCCGGCGCCGGCGCCGGCGCCACCGAGCTGGGCGCCGTGAACGTGGTGGGCACCCGTGGCGTCAATCCGATCGACGTCTCGTCGGTGGCCTCCACCAGCATCCTCACCGCCGAGCAGATCGCCCGCATCCCGGTGTCGCGCGACGCGACCTCGGTGGCACTGCTGGCGCCCGGCACGGTCAAGGGCGATACCGCCTTCGGCAACCTGGCCTCGTTCGGCGGTTCCTCGGTCGCCGAGAACCAGTACTACCTCAACGGCTTCAACATCACCAACTCGTTCCGCAGCCTGAACTTCGCCCAGGCGCCGTACGAGTCGATCGCCGAGCAGCAGACCATGACCGGCGGCTACGGCGCCGAGTTCGGCCGCTCGCTGGGCGGCGTGGTCAACATGGTCTCCAAGCGCGGTACCAACGAGTTCACCGCCGGCGCCAACGTGTTCTGGTCGCCGGACTCGCTGCGCGAAGAGCCGGCGAACGCGTACTACTCCAACCCGCTGGTCCCCGACGACCTGGGCAAGATCCGCCAGGACAACTCCAAGGACACGCTGGGCGAGTGGGCCGCCTCGGCCTGGGCCGGCGGCGCGCTGGTGAAGGACAAGCTGTTCGCCTACGGCGCGGTCACCTTCAAGAAGGTCGACAAGGACGAGTGGGGCACGGTCCTGTCCAAGACCAACACCTCCGAAACCGAGAAGGGAGATCCGATCTGGCTGGTGAAGCTCGACTGGGCGATCAACGAGGACCACCACCTCGAGTTCACCGGGATGTCGGACAAGCGCACCACCACGACGAAGACCTACAGCAATACCCTCGGCGAACTCGACCGCGGCCCGCTGGTGGGCACCTCGTACAACGAGGCCGGCGGCGAGAACTACATCTTCCGCTACACCGGCTACCTGACCGACACCTTCTCGCTCTCGGCGCTGTACGGCACCAGCGAATACTCGCGTGCGCGCCACCTGGTCACCGCCAACGGCGACCGCGTGGAGTACCGCGGCAACCTCGCCGAACCGGCCACCGGCTGCCCGATCATCACCGACGTGCGCCCGGGCTACCGCCAGGCCATCACCGGCACCTACGCCAGCACCTGCAACATCATCGGCGGTTCGATCGACCGCGCCGACTCCAAGGACACCCGCGACCAGTTCCGCCTGGACTTCGACTGGGAAATCGGCGACCACCGCATCGGCTTCGGCTACGACACCGACGAGTTCGAATCCGTCGCCGGCACCTCGTACGAGGGCGGCCGCATCTGGCGCTATTCGACCAACAACGGTCCCGACGGCATCGCCAACACCGGCGACGAGTTCGACATCGTCCGCGAGCAGATCGTCAACCAGGGCTCGACGGTCCGCGTCGAGCAGAAGGCCTGGTACATCGAGGACAACTGGCAGGTCACCGACACCTTCCTGGCCTACCTCGGCGCGCGCTGGGACACCTTCGAGAACTTCAACGGCGACGGCGAGGCCTACGTCAAGATCGAGAACCAGTTCTCGCCGCGCGTGGGCTTCTCCTGGGACGTCAACGGCGATTCCACGTTCAAGGTCTACGGTACCGCCGGCCGCTACGCGCTGCCGCTGACCGCCAGCGTGGCCGTGCGCGGCGCCAGCCGCTCGCTGTTCACCCGCCAGAACTTCGACTTCACCGGCGTCGACCCGGTCACCGGCGCGCCGATCGGGCTGACCCCGCGCGGCGGGCTGAGCTACATCAACGGCGAGTTCGGCGAGGCGAAGAACGCGGCGACCATCGCCTCCAAGAACCTCGACCCGATGTACCAGGACGAGTACATCCTGGGCGCGCAGTACGCGCTGACCGAGCACCAGAACATCGGCGTCAAGGGCATCTACCGCAAGCTGAAGGCGGCCATCGACGACAACTGCGACTACACGCCGATCTACGACCAGGCGGTGGCCGACGGCCTCGACCCGGTGCTGCCGGGCAGCGGCTTCCCGTACTGCCGCATGTTCAACCCGGGCGCCGATTCGGTGTTCCTCACCGACGTCGAGGACAACGGCGTGCTCCACGAGTACACCGTGCCCGGCGAACTGCTGTCGCCGCCGGCGCGCCGCAGCTACCGTTCGCTGGAGCTGTTCTGGGACGGCGACTGGGACAACTGGTTCGCTAGCGCCTCGTACACGATGTCCTGGAACAAGGGCAATACCGAGGGCGGCGTGAAGTCCGACATCGGCCAGGCCGATACCAGCGTCACCCAGGACTTCGACTACAAGGAGCTGATGGTCGACGCCTACGGCTACCTGCCCAACGACCGCCGCCACAGCCTGAAGGTGTTCGGCGCCTACCGCATCAACGACGAGTGGTCGGTCGGCGGCAACCTGCTGGTGCAGTCCGGCCGCCCGATCAACTGCCTGGGCGTGCTGTACCCGTACCACGGCGGCATCCACCCGTACGGCTCATCGTTCTTCCGCTGCGGCACCACCGAAAGCGGCGGCGTGGACGGCCCGGCCGATCCGGTGCCGCGCGGCACCGCGGGCCGGCTGCCGTGGACCAACTCGATCGACCTCAACCTCGCCTACGCGCCGAAGTGGGCGCCGGGCCTGTGGTTCAAGGTCGACGTGTTCAACGTCCTCAACAACCAGAAGCGCATCGCGGTGACCGAAGTGGCCGAGGACGGCGCCACCGGCGTGCCGCTCAACACGTACCTGCTGCCGCGTGCCTTCCAGAGCCCGCGCAGCGTGCGCTTCATGATCCAGTACGACTTCTGACCTGCGGTATTTCCTGGCTGTACTTCGCGAGGCCGCCGCAAGGCGGCCTCGCTTCCCCGGCAGCCGCGCCTGGCCGTCCGGTATGGACGCAAGGCGAGGCTATGCTTGGCTCATCCTTTCCGGGCAGGTGCGATGCAGTCGATCGTGGAAGCGTGGCGGCAGGCGCAACAGCATGAGGCCGCCGGCGCCTGGCCGCAGGCGCGCCTGCTGTACGAGCGGATCCTGGAGATCGAACCGGCCCATGTACCGGCGCGGCTGCGCATGTCCCGCCTGGCGCAGGCGGCGGGTGACTACGCGGCCTCGCGCGCGCATGCCCTGCGTGCTGCCGCGGCGGTGCGCGAAGGCAGCGGCGTGCGCCATATCGGCCACGTCACCGCGCGCCTGCTGGATTTCGCCGAGGAGAACGAAGCGGTCGCGGTGATCCTGGCCGCGGACTGGAACGACCCGGACGTGATCGCGCACTCGCCCGCGCTCGCCCAGCACCTGTGGCTGGCCGGCCGCTACGCGGAGGCGCTGCGCCTGCTCGATGCCGTGGAGCCGCGCGCGCCGGGCCATCCGCTGCTGCGCCTGACCCGGGCCAACGTGCTGCGCTACCTCGGCCGCATGGACGAGGCCGAGCGCCACTACGAAGCCTGCCTGGCCGTCGCGCCGGGCCTGGCCGATGCGCACTGGGCGCTGGCCACCCATTCGCGCGCGAACCCGCCGCTGTCGCGGGTGCCGCGCCTGCAGCGCGCGCTGGCGGCGGCAGGGGACGACCTCTCGCGCGCCCATCTCTGCTACGCGCTGTTCCGCGAGTTCGACGCGGCCGACGACACCGCTTCGGCATGGGATGCACTGGCGCAGGGCGCCGCGCTGATGCGTCGCCGCCATGCCTGGGACGGTCCCCGCGAGGCTGCGGCGCTGGAGGCGATGATGCAGGCCGGCGTTCCTGCATCAGCGCCGGAAGAGGAGGGCGGCGGTCCGCGGCCGGTGTTCATCGTGGGCATGCCGCGCACCGGCACCACGCTGCTCGACCGCATCCTCGGCAACCATCCCGCCGTGCATTCACTGGGCGAGCGCAACGACCTGGCCGCGGCAGTGAGCGAGGCGACCGGCCGCTTCTTCCATCCCGCCGCCCATCCCGGCATGGACGACCTGTTCACAGGCGCCGATGCCGCCGAGGCCGGCCGGATCTACCTGCGCCGCACCCGTGCCGGTGCGCCCGCCGCCGCGACCCATCTGGTCGACAAGAACCCACTCAACCTCAGCTGCATCCCGCTGCTCCTGCGCGCGCTGCCGCAGGCGCGGATCCTGGTCCTGCGCCGCGATCCGCTGGATGCCTGCTTCTCCAACCTCAAGGAGCTGTTCCAGGGCGGCGCGTATCCGTGCAGCTACACGCTGGAGGACCTGGCCAGCCATTGCCGCAACGTGCGCCGCTGGACCGCGCACTGGGCTTCCGCCGCGCCCGGCGCGGTGCGCGTGGTCGACTACGAGGCGCTGGCGCGCGAGCCGGAACAGGTCGCCGCGTCGCTGCTGGAGTTCCTCGGCCTCCCTGCCCATGCCGGCCTGCACGACATCGCGGCCAACACCACACCGGTGTCCACGGCCAGCAGCAGCCAGGTGCGCCAGGCCGTGCACGAGCGTTCCATCGGTGCGTGGCGGCGCTACGCCGTCCAGCTGCAGCCACTGCTCCGCATGCTGGAGGACGCGGCATGAGCTTCCCTGCGCCGCAGGCAATCTGGCCGCTGCTTTCCGCCGCCGAGGAACACGCCGCGCGCCGCGACTGGGGCGCGGCGATCGCCGCCTGCGAGCAGGCGCTCGGGCAGGTACCCGGCGATCCCTGCACCCTGGTGCAGCTGTCGTACCTGCATTCGCTGGCCGGGCATTACCGCCTCGCCGCGCGGCACGCACGGGAGGCGGCGCGCAGCGGCGCCAGCGATCCGGCGCTGCTGGTGGAACTGCTGCCGCGGCTGCGCACCTTCAACCAGGTGCCGGCGATGCTCGAATGCATCGAACGCCTGCTGCCGATGTCGCGCATGCCGATCCCGCTGCTGCTGGCGGTCGCCGCGCAGCTGAGCTACGCCAACCTGCCCGAGCGCGCGATCGCCTTCCTCGACGAGGCGCGCAGCGCCGATCCGGATTTCCCGCCGACGCTGCTGTCGCGCGGCCAGGTGCTGACCTACCTGGGCCGCTTCGAGGAGGCCGGGCAGGACATCGCCCGCGCGCTGCGGCGGGCACCGGAGATCGCGCAGGGCTACTGGTTGCAGGCCTGGCTCGGCCGGCAGACCGGCGAACGCAACCATGTCGAGGCGATCCGCCGCGAACTGGCCAGGCCCGGGCGCAGGCCCGAGGACATCGCCCTGCTGGGCTTCGCCCTGCACAAGGAGCTCGACGACCTCGGGCGGTACGACGAGGCCTGGCAGGCCCTGGTCCTGGCCTGCCGCGCCAAGCGCTCGCGCCTGGCCTACGACAGCGCGGCCACCCGTGTGCTGTTCGATGCGCTGGCGGCGTTCGAGCCGGCGTCGCCGCCGGTGCCCGCCATGCAGGAGGACGCGCGCACGCCGGTCTTCATCGTCGGCATGCACCGCTCGGGGACGACGCTGCTGGAGCAGCTGCTCGGCAGGCATCCGCAGGTGCGTGGACTGGGCGAGCTGTACGACTTCACCAGCGCGATGCGCCAGGCCACCGACCACCACTGCCGCGGGGTGATCGATGCGGTGCTGGTCGAGCGCGCGCGCACCGCCGACCTGGGCGCGGCCGGTCGCCAGTACCTCGAAGGCCTGGCCTGGCGGCTGGGACAGGAGCGGGTCTTCAGCGACAAGCTGCCGTCGAACTTCCTCAACGTCGGCTTCATCGTCCACGCGCTGCCGCAGGCGCGGATCCTGCACATGGTCCGCGACCCGGTCGAAACCTGCTTCTCCAACCTGCGCGAGCTGTTCTCCGAAGCCAACGCCTACAGCTACGATCCGATCGAGCTGGCCGACTACCACCGCATGCATGACGCGCTGATGCGGCACTGGAAGGCGCGCCATCCCGACCGGATCCTCGAGGTCGACTACCGCCGCCTGGTCCGCGACACCGAAGCGGAGATGCGGCGGGTGGCGGCGTTCTGCGGCGTGGATTTCGACCCGGCCATGCTCCAGCCGGGCGCCAGCCGCGGCGTGGTCACCGCCAGCGCCGTGCAGGTGCGCGAGGGCATCCAGGTGCGCGAGAAGCCGAAGTGGGAACCCTATGCGCGCTGGCTGGCGCCGATGATCGAGCGGCTGCAGGCACCCTGACCGGGGCCAGCCGGCCAGGGCGTCGAATCCCCGGTACCCACTTCCGCTATCCTCGGCCCGGATTCCATCCCGGGGAGCGCGCATGGACAGCACGCGGTGGTTGGCGGTGGCGAGGACGCAGTGGCTGGCATGGTTGGCCCTGCTGGCGTGCACGGCGATGGCGGGGACCGCGCTGGCGGCGCCCGGGGACGTGTGGACGGCCCATGCCCGGGGCATCATCGAGGTCGCCGCCGACGGCACGGTGCAGTCGTACACCGTCGAGCAGTCGGTGGGCGCGAAGGTCGACGCGGCGCTCAAGCAGCACGTTTCCGGCTGGCGCTTCGAGCCGGTGATCGAGAACGGCCAGGCGATCCCGGTGCGTGCGCGCGCGGAGATGGTGCTGAAGGCGACCATCGGCGCGGACGGCAACAGTGCGGAGATGGCCGTGGAGAAGGCGGATTTCTACGAACTGCTTGCCGACAGCAACCGGCTCCTCCTCCACGAGGGGGTGCGCATCCCGCCGCCGCGTTATCCGCCCGCCGCGGCCCAGGCCGGCGTCGCGGCGGACGTGGCGATGGTGGTCACCGTCGACGGGACGGGGCGCGTGGTCGGGGCGGAAGTCGAACGCATCGACCTGCGCAGCGAGGTGGAGCGGGCGCCGAAAGCGGCGGCCACCTACGCCCGTGAATTCCAGAGCGTCGTCCGCAGGGTCGTGTCGCGGTGGCAGCTCAACCCGAAGGCCCTGCAGTACGAGGGCGGCCTGGCGCGCACGCGCGTCCCGGTCGCGTTCCAGCTCGAGGGCATGACCTGGGCGCGCCGGCAGACGGTGGTGGAGCCCAAGCCGCTGGCCGACGGCCCGGCCATCGCCAACATGAGCGCCTCCGGCGACATCGCCTCGCCGCGGCTGGTGCTGCAGCACGAGCTGGGCGTGTTCACCGAGGGCTGAGCGCGATCCCGGCACCGCTCCCTAGGCGGGCCAGCGACCTCTCCGAGGCCGCCCGCACCTGGTCATGGCGGCCTCAGCCTGACACGAGCTGCAACAGGTGGCGCCCGTACTTTCCGCCCTGGGTCGCGCTCACGGCGAGGATCGCGTAAGCGAACACGGAACCTGCGGCGACAAGCGCTGCCAGCGCCGGCCACTTCAGGGTTCGTGACAACGCGGGATGCCTGTGCCAGTCGCGGATGAAGAACTCGGCGACCAGCAGGTTGGGCACGAAGAACAGGTAGAGGATCGCGTGATCGAACGGACCGAAGGTGTTGCCCTCGCCGACGCCGATTCCGCCGGTCAGGTCGTTCCAGGCGCGGATTTCCAGATCGAACAGCCAGGAGCCCAGCACCATCGCGAACAGGCGGATCGCCCAGGCGCGGTGCTGCTGGAAGCGCCTGCCGCGGGCGTGTAGGTAGGCCATGACCGCGCTCAGCATCAGCAGCGCTCCCCATATCGCGAACGCGACTGAAGCGGGTGGGGCGTATGCACCATGGGCCAGGATGAAGGACATGCCACCGACGCCGGCGAGGAAGCCCGCGCCGACGTAGACCCGCCCGGTCCAGCGGTGCACCGCGCGGTGGCGCGCGCGGATCGTGGCCGAGAACAGGATCGGCCAGGGCAGTACCAGGATCGCACCCATGGCGAAGTGCATGCCGATGCCGAGATTGGCGATCCAGTCCGCGGCGGTCGGCATCGGCAGGCCCGCGACCAGGAGGTGCCACTGGTCGAAGTTCCGCGAGGTGGCACCGCTGGCCCGGGCGACGATGTAGGCACCGAACGCGGCAAGCCCGGCCAGCGCTGCGAAATGGAAGAACCGGCCGACCCGGCGCAACGCCCGGGCGGCAGGGATCGCCTCCCGCGCCCGGGCACGACCCGTCGGGACCCCGTTGCCTGCATTCATGGCTTCCTCCTGTCGTTGCTGCCGGCAGCGCATCCGGTGCGGACAGCGTCCCTTTCCGCGTGGCGGGAGTCATGAGGCCAGTCGCAGGCCTACCGCGGGGTGCGGGGCAAAAGCTTGGGAAAGGCTTGGGCCCGGGGCCGCGGGGGTACGCCCCCTATACTCGGGCAGCGGGGGCTACCGCCCGAGGGCCTATGTCGCAGCAGGATCCATGCAGCCTTGCCTTCGACGGCCTGGTCATCGACTTCGCCGGCCGGCGGCTGTGGCGCGACGGCAGCGAACAGGCGCTGGAACCCAAGGCGTTCGCGGTGCTCGCCCTGCTGGCCGGTTCACCCGGTACGGTATTCACCCGCGACGAGATCCTCGACGCGGTCTGGGGACACCGGCATGTCACCCCGGGCGTGCTGAACCGGATCATGAGCCTGCTGCGCCAGGCGCTCGGCGAGGATGCGCTGCACCCGCGCCTGCTGCGTACGGTGTACGGGGTGGGATACCGCTTCGACCTGCCTGCCGGGGCCGACACGGACGCCACGGCGCAACCCGTCGCAGCTGCCCCGGCGACGGACGCCGCCGCGCAATCCGTGGCCACGCCTGGCGCCGGGCCGCTTCGGGCCCGGCGGTCGCGATGGCGGATCGTCGTCGCTCTCGGCGGCCTGGCCGTCGCGATTGCGGCGGCATGGTGGTGGCACGCGGGACGTGAAGCCGCGTCGCCGGCCGTGCCGCCCGGCAGCCAGCCCTCGCTGGCGGTCCTGCCATTCGCCGACCTTTCCCGCGCGCACGACCAGGCGTAACTCGCCGACGGCCTGGCCGAGGAAATCCTCGGCCAGCTTGCGCAGGCCCCTGCGCTGCGGGTGGTCGGGCGCACCTCGAGCTTTGCGTTCAGGGGCTCGAACGAGGACCTGCGCGCGATCGCCCGCAAGCTGGGCGTCGACTACCTGCTCGAAGGCAGCGTGCGCAGGGAAGGCGACCGGCTGCGCGTCACCGCGCAGCTGGTCCGCGCCGACGACGGCATCCATCTCTGGTCGCGGACCTACGCGCGCGAATTGCGCGACGTGTTCGCGGTACAGGAGGAGATCTCCCGCGATGTCGCCCGGGCCCTGAGCGTGAAGCTGGATGTGGCGGAGTTCAACCGCGACCAGGGCGGTACCACCAGCGTCGAGGCGTATGAACGCTACCTGCGCTGGCGCGGCATCGGGATGCGCGAGCTGTTCGACTTCGGGCACGATCGCGAGCGCCTGCAGCTGGCGCGGGAGATGGTGGCGCTCGATCCGCGGTGCGTGCTGTGCTGGGACGCGCTGGCCGGATCGCTGGTGGCGATGGCACAGGAGCTCGGGGACGCGCGGGGAGGGGAGCTGCGCGCCGAAGCGCGGCGGGTGCGCGCGCACATCGCGCGGATCGCGCCGGACACCTGGGTGGCGAAGCGCGACCGCGCCAATGCGTTGTGGCGCGAGGGGCGGCGTGCCGAGGCGATCGCCCTGGCGAAGGAGGTCGTCGACTCCGGGCCGTTGACCCGGGAGCGGGTCTGGGACTACGCGTACATGCTCTACGCCGTGGGCCACCTGGACGAGACCATCGCGCTGGTCGAGCAGGTGCGGGCGGTCGAACCGATGGCGCTGTTCCTGTCCCGCGACCTGCAGTACGACTACACCGCCGCGCGCCGCTACCAGGAAGCCGAAGCCGAGTACCGGCGTGGCCAGCAGCTGGAAGGCAGCCAGGTCGAGCCGGACTGCGTGGCGTTCTTCCGCCAGCTGGCCGGACAGCGTCCCGGCGGGCTGGAGGAACTGCGCGAACTGCACGGACGGCTGCTGCGGAACGGCCAGGATTTCGATACCCCGTTCTTCCGCGAGCTGGGTGGGGTGCTCGGCCGGCGCGAGGCGATGCTGGCCCTGGTGCGCCGGGTCGTCGACGGCTCCGTCGGCGATGCCGGCAACTCCGCATACCTGGCGATCAACGTCGCCGACGCCCTGGGCGATGCCGACCTGGCCATGGCGGCCCTGCGCAGGTACCTGGAAGCACAGGAAGGGTTCGACGAGGGAGCCGTGTCGCACTACCCCTACGTGGCCCTGTGGAACGCGCCGTATTCGGGCCTGCGCGCGCACCCGGACTTCAGGAAGCTGCTGGTGGAAGCCGGCGTTGTCGCCTACTGGCGGCAGACCGGCAGGTGGGGCGACGGCTGCGCGCCGGTAGGGGCGGGCGACTTCCAGTGCCGGTGAAGACGGCGCCGACCGCTGCCGCGCGCCCCCCGGATGCAGGAAAGCCCCGCGTCGGCGGGGCTTTCCGGGGCCTTGCCGGAAGGGTCCGGCTCAGCGCTTCATCGAGCTGAAGAACTCGTCGTTGGACTTGGTGTTCTTCATCTTGTCCAGCAGGAACTCCATCGCGCCGATCTCGTCCATCGGGTGCAGGAGCTTGCGCAGGATCCAGATCTTCTGCAGCAGTTCCGGCTCGATCAGCAGGTCCTCGCGGCGGGTGCCGGAGCGGTTGATGTCGATGGCCGGGAACACGCGCTTCTCGGAGATGCGGCGGCTCAGGTGCACCTCGGAGTTGCCGGTGCCCTTGAACTCCTCGTAGATCACCTCGTCCATCTTGCTGCCGGTGTCGATCAGCGCAGTGGCAATGATGGTGAGCGAACCGCCTTCCTCGACGTTGCGCGCCGCGCCGAAGAAGCGCTTCGGGCGGTGCAGGGCGTTGGCGTCGACGCCGCCGGTGAGCACCTTGCCCGAGGACGGCACCACGTTGTTGTAGGCGCGCGCCAGGCGGGTGATCGAGTCGAGCAGGATCACCACGTCCTTCTTGTGCTCGACCAGGCGCTTGGCGCGCTCGATCACCATCTCGGCGACCTGCACGTGGCGCGCGGCCGGCTCGTCGAAGGTCGAGGAGATGACCTCGCCGCGCACGGTGCGCTGCATTTCGGTCACTTCCTCCGGACGCTCGTCGATCAGCAGCACGATCAGGTGCACGTCCGGGTGGTTGGTCGTGATCGCGGTGGCGATCTGCTGCATCATCATCGTCTTGCCCGCCTTCGGCTGGGAGACGATCAGCGAGCGCTGGCCCTTGCCCTGCGGGGCCATCAGGTCGAGGATGCGGCCGGTGATGTCCTCGGTCGAACCGTCGCCACGCTCCAGGCGGAAGCGCCGGCGCGGGAACAGCGGGGTCAGGTTCTCGAACAGGACCTTGTTCTTCGACGCTTCCAGCGGCTCCCCGTTGATCGTGTCGACCACGGCCAGGGCGAAGTAGCGTTCGCCGTCCTTCGGCCAGCGGATGCGGCCGGACAGGTGGTCGCCGGTGCGCAGGTTGAAGCGGCGGATCTGGCTGGGCGAGATGTAGGTGTCGTCCGGGCCGGCCAGGTAGCTGGCCTCGGCCGCGCGCAGGAAGCCGAAGCCGTCCGGCAGGATTTCCAGCACGCCGTCGGCCTGCACGCCTTCGCCGTGGCGGGTCAGCACCTTCAGCAGGGCGAAGATCACGTCCTGCTTGCGGGCGCGGGCCACGCCCTCGTGGATGTTCAGCTGCTCGGCGATCTCCAGCAGCTTGTGCGCGGGCATGCGCTTGAGGTCGCCCAGCGAGTACTGCGGGAAGCCTTCCGGCACGCTCGGGTGCGGGCGCGGCGGCTGCTGCATCTGGTTGTTGCCGTTGTCGTCCTGCATGCCGCCGTCGTCGCGGAAGCGTTCGCGCTGGCGGTCGCGGCGGTTGCGGAAGCGGTCGCGGCGGTTGCGGCCACCGCCTTCGCGCTGGTCGCGGTCGCCACCTTCGCCACCGCCCTGCGGTTGGCCGCCGGCGTTGGCGCCAGGCTGCTGCGGGGCGGCGCCTTCGGCGGCCGGGGCGTTGTTGCTGGAAGCGTTGTCGCCGCCGGACTGGACCGGGGCGGGGGCCTGTGCGGGAGGCGCCGGCGGAGCAGCGGGCGCGGCCGCGGCGGCCGCTTCGCCGCCGGTGTCGGCGGTCTTGCTCACGCGCTTGCGCGCACGCTTCTCGGCGGGTGCGTCTTCGCTCCCGGGCGCTTCAGGCAGGGTGTTCTCGGACAAGATTGCGATTCCTCGCTGGTAGGTGCGAGCGCCCGGTGCGGGCGTTTGGGATCCTGGTGGGATGGGCCCGGCGGAGTGGTCCGCGGACAGGACGCGGCCACGGATCTGCGGCCGGCTGTACCGACACTATCACCGCCTCCGGCCGCCCGGCAAGCGGGCCAGGCAAGCGGTTCAGGCGCTGTCGGGACGGCCTCCCCGGCCGTCCCGCAAGGCTTTGTTCCTCAGGCGGCGGCGCCGAGGGTACGGTCGATCATCTGGGTCAGCTGGCCCTTGCCGACGGCGCCGACCTGGGTGGCCTGGATCTGGCCGTCCTTGAACAGCAGCAGCATCGGGATCGAGCGCACGTGGTAGCGGATCGCGGTCGCGCGGTTCTGGTCGATGTTGACCTTGGCCACCTTCACCCGGCCTTCATAGGCCTCGGCCAGCTCGTCCACGATGGGCGAGATCATCTTGCAGGGGCCGCACCATTCGGCCCAGAAATCGACGAGAACCGGTTCCTGGGACTGCAGCACGGCGCTGTCGAAATCGGCATCGCCGACGTGCATCACCTTGTCGTTCACTTTATATCTCCGTGATTGCCGGCGCCGGCGGAAACGGGGCCGGCGGCGCCTTTGGGGTAAACTGGGGCGTTTCGCGGAGAAGTCAAGGGGGCTACCGTCCCCCCGACGGCCGCGCGATCCGACGACGGCCCGCAGTGTGCGGCGCGCCGGAAACCGATGCAAGCCGCCCACCGCGACACGCTGCGACGGGCCTCATGAAGACTGGATGATGAGCGACAAACCGCTGACCGATGTAGCTTTTTCCTCGTTCGACCTGCACCCGGCGCTGCTCGCCGGCCTGGAGGCGGCGGGCTTCACCCGCTGCACTCCGATCCAGGCCATGACCCTGCCGATGGCGCTGGCCGGGCGCGACGTCGCCGGCCAGGCCCAGACCGGCACCGGCAAGACCCTGGCCTTCCTGGTGGCGGTGATCAACCGCCTCCTCACCCGCCCGGCCCTGGCCGACCGCAAGGTCGAGGACCCGCGCGCGCTGATCCTGGCCCCGACCCGCGAACTGGCCATCCAGATCCACAAGGACGCGATGAAGTTCGCCTCCGACCTGGGCCTGAAGTTCGCCCTGGTCTACGGCGGCGTGGACTACGACAAGCAGCGCGAGCTGCTGCAGAAGGGGGCCGACGTCATCATCGCCACCCCCGGCCGCCTGATCGACTACGTCAAGCAGCACAAGGTCGTGTCCCTGCACGCCTGCGAGGTCTGCGTGCTGGACGAGGCCGACCGCATGTTCGACCTCGGTTTCATCAAGGACATCCGCTTCCTGCTGCGGCGGATGCCGGAGCGCACCACCCGCCAGACCCTGCTGTTCTCGGCTACCCTCAGCCACCGCGTGCTGGAGCTGGCCTACGAGCACATGAACGAGCCGGAGAAGCTGGTGGTGGAGGCCGAGACCGTCACCGCCGCGCGCGTGCGCCAGAAGCTGTACTACCCGGCCGACGAGGAGAAGCTGCCGCTGCTGCTGGGCCTGCTGTCGCGCAGCGAAGGCGCGCGGACGATGATCTTCGTCAACACCAAGGCCTTCGTGGAGCGGGTGGCGCGCGCGCTGGAGAAAGCGGGCTACCGCGTCGGCGTGCTGTCCGGCGACGTGCCGCAGAAGAAGCGCGAGTCGCTGCTGAAGAAGTTCCAGGCCGGCCAGCTGGAGATCCTGGTGGCCACCGACGTGGCCGCCCGCGGCCTGCACATCGACGGCGTGAAGTACGTCTACAACTACGACCTGCCGTTCGACGCGGAGGACTACGTCCACCGCATCGGCCGTACCGCGCGCCTGGGCGAGGAGGGCGATGCGATCAGCTTCGCCTGCGAGCGCTACGCGATGTCGCTGCCGGACATCGAGGCCTACATCGACCAGAAGATCCCGTCCGAGCCGGTCACCGCGGAGCTGCTGACCGCGCTGCCGCGCCCGCAGCGTCCGAAGCCGGAAGCGGCCGAGGGCGAGGAAGATGACGGCGAGAGCATCGGCCAGATCTTCCGCGAGGCGCGCGAGCAGCGTGCCGCCGACGAGGAGCGTCGTGGCGGCGGCCGTTCGCGCGGCGGTCGCAGCGGTGGCCGCAGTGGCGGTGGCGAGCGTCGCGAGGGCGAGCGCCGTCCGCGCCGCAAGCCGCAGGGCGAGGGCGCGGCCGTTGCCGGTGGCGAGGCCCAGGCGGCGGCACCGGAACGGGCGCCGCGTCCGCAGCCGGCGGTGGCCGGGGCCGGTGCGGTTCCGGCGGGCGAGGGTGAGGGCGAGCGCGCGCCGCGCAAGCGTCGCCGTCGTCGTCGCGGCAAGCCGGTCGACGGCAACGTACCGGCCGGCGACCAGTCCAATCCGTCCGCGGTGCCGGCGATCCGCCAGTCGGCGCCGTCGCTGCGCGGCCAGGCGTCGGCCCAGGCGCCCGCCCCGGCCAAGGACACCAAGCGCGAGTCGCTGCTGGGCCGCATCGGCCGCAAGCTGCGCTCGCTGGTCGGGGGCTGACGCTCCGGGGTTTGCCGGACCTCTGCGTCCGGCTTCTGGCTGTCTCGCCGCCCTTGCCGTTCCGCCATCTTGATTAGGGCAACGGCAGCGGCAACGGCAACCGCAAAGGCAAGGGCAAGGGCAAGGGCAACCGCATCAGCGTGGGCGGCTTCGGACGGAGCCGCGGCAGCGCGGGGGTATGGCGCATCGCGCGGTTCCGCGTCCTGCTCCAACGCGCGACCGCGGCACATCCCTGTGCCGCTTGCGCCATACCCCCGCGCTACCGCGTCTTCTGCGGCGTTTCGGTCGTGGCTTCGTTCTTTTTCCCCTCTCCCTCCGGGAGAGGGGCAGGGGTGAGGGTCGGGATCCTCGCCACATTGGCCCGCCTGCCCTCTCCACGACCCCCGCTTCGGGCCCGGGCTCCCGTCCGTGGGACGCATGCGTTCGCCGGCATGCGCGCCAGTGGCGCGCAAACATGCCGCCTCACCCCGGTGGGAGAAGGGCTCTTGCGTAGCCCGGACAAGCGCAGCGCATCCGGGGGGCGCGATGCAGCCCGCACCGGCCTCCCGCCCACCTGCCCGCAAGGACGATCCCCCGCCCTGTCGCCCGGGACGCGCCGAACTGCATAATCGCCGCATGAGCGTGCTGCGATTCGAGAGCGTCAGCAAACAGTACCCCGGCGGCCACCAGGCGCTGGTGGACGTGAGTTTCGAGGTCGACGAGGGCGAGATGCTGTTCGTCACCGGGCACTCGGGCGCGGGCAAGAGCACGCTGCTCAAGCTGATCCACCTGTCCGAGCGGCCCAGCCGCGGCACGGTGGTGTTCGGCGAGCGCAACCTGCAGCGCGTGCGCGGCGGCAAGGTGGCGATGCACCGGCGCGAGGTCGGGGTGGTCTACCAGGACCACCGCCTGCTGACCGACCGCACGATCGGCGAGAACGTGGCGCTGCCGCTGATCCTGCGCGGCACGCGCCGCGCCGAGATCGGCAAGCGGGTGCGTTCGGTGCTCGAGCGCATGGGACTGGGCCACCGCGAGAAGGCGCTGCCGTCGCAGCTGTCGGCCGGCGAGCAGCAGCGCGTGGGCATTGCCCGGGCGATCATCGCCGAGCCGCGCCTGCTGGTGGCCGACGAGCCCACCGGCAACCTCGACCCGACGCTGTCGGCCGAGATCATGGAACTGTTCGCCGGCCTGCCCGAGCGCGGCACCAGCGTGCTGGTGGTCAGCCACGACCTGCCGCTGCTCAAGCGCATGCGCAAGCGCGTGCTGGTGCTGGACCACGGCCGCCTGGTCGACGACATCTCCCCACAGGACCTCGCCGAATGAACGCCGCGACCAGGCCCGCCCGCGGCAATGGTGCCGCCGCGTCCGCATCGCCCTCGCGGCTGCGCGTGTGGTTCGACCAGCACGTGCACAGCCTGGCCTTCAGCCTCGGCCGCGCGCTGCGCAAGCCGTGGGCGACGCTGCTGACGGTGGCGGTGATGGGCCTGGCCCTGGCGCTGCCGCTGGGCCTGTCGATCGTGATGGACAACCTGCGCCACTTCGCCGGCAGCGTGCAGGAGTCGCGCGAGATCAACCTGTTCCTGAAGATGGACGTGGACGCGAAGGGTGCGGCGACGCTGGCCGACACGCTGCGCGCGCGCGGCGACGTGGCGGCGGTGGAGCTGCGCACGCCGGAGCAGGCGCTGGAGGAGTTCCGCCGCAGCAGCGGGCTGGGCGATGCGCTCGACGTGCTCGGCGGCAATCCGCTGCCGAGCCTGCTGGTGGTGACCCCGGCTGCCGGCGACAGCGCCGCCGATGCGCGCCTGGCCACCGTGCTGGAGGGGCTGCCGGAGGCCGACCTGGTCCAGCACGACGCGGTCTGGCGCCGGCGCCTGGACGCCTGGCTGGCGTTCGGCCAGCGCGTGGTCGTGGTGCTGTCCCTGCTGCTGGGGCTGGGCGCGCTGCTGGTGGTCGGCAACACGGTGCGCCTGGACATCCAGGCCCGGCGCGAGGAGATCGGCGTGCTGCAGCTGCTGGGCGCCAGCGACGGCTTCATCCGCCGGCCGTTCCTGTACCTCGGCGTCTGGTACGGCCTGGGTGCGGGGCTGCTGGCCCTGGCCCTGCTGGCCGGCGCCGGCGCCGCCCTGGACCAGCCGCTGGCCGCCCTGACCGCCAGCTACGGGAGCCAGTTCTCGCTCAAGGGGCTGGATGTACTGCACGGGTCGATGGTATTGGTTGGGACCGTCCTGCTGGGGTGGCTGGGGGCCTGGGCGGTCACTGGGCATTTCCTCCGGCAGACCCGGCCCACGGAGACCTGATGGCAGTCCGAGAGCTCAAGCACCTGATCAGCGATGCGCCGCGGGTGATGGTGGCCGACGGCTCGAAACTGGTCCGCAAGCTGATCGGCGACGTGCTTCAGCGCGCGCTCCCGGGCGTGGAGGTGGTCGGCTGTGCCAGCATCGCCGAGGCGCGTGCCGCACTGGAAGCCGGTGCGGTCGACCTGGTCACCACCGCGCTGTCGCTGCCCGACGGCGACGGCCTGGAGCTGGCGCGCAGCGTGCGCGAGGCGGCGGGCCAGGCCTACGTGCCGGTGATCGTCGTCTCCGGCGATGCGCAGCAGCACCTGGTCGAGCGCCGCTTCACCGAGTTCGTCACCGACTACTTCGACAAGTCGCTGGGCCACGACGCGCTGGCCGAGTTCATCCGCGGCTACGTGCAGCCGCAGCCGATCGAGGGCGCCACCGTGCTGTACATCGAGGACAGCCGGGTGGTGGCCGAGGCGACCCGGCGCATGCTCGAGCGGCAGAAGCTCAAGGTCATCCACGTGCTCACCGCCGAGGAGGCGTTCGCGCTGCTGACCGCCGAGTCGCTGGGCCGCATCCCCGAGCGCATCGACCTGGTCCTCACCGACGTCACCCTCAAGGGCGAGCTGAGCGGGCGCGACGTGGTCGAGCGCATCCGCATCGACTTCGCCTACGGCAAGCGCCGCCTGCCGGTGCTGGTAATGACCGGCGACGGCAACCGCGACAACCAGTCCGAACTGCTCAAGTCCGGCGCCAACGACCTGGTGCAGAAGCCGATCGAGGAACGCCTGCTGGTCACCAAGGTGCTGTTCCAGCTGCGCGTGGCCCGGCTGGAGCGCCGCTGAGCCATGCTCGTGCAGTACGCGTGGTCCGCTCGATGAGCGACGTTCCCGCTTCGGTGGACGACGCGGCCGCGCGCGCGGCGATCCGGCTGGAGCCGTCGTGGAAGGCGCGGATCGGCGACTGGCTGCTGCGTCCGGACATGCGCGCGCTGGCCGAGTTCCTGCGCCAGCGCAAGGCGGCCGGGGCGCGGGTCTATCCGCCGGGGCCGCAGCTGTTCGCCGCGTTCGACGCCACGCCGTTCGACCAGGTCAAGGTCGTCATCCTCGGCCAGGACCCGTACCACGGTCCGGGCCAGGCGCACGGGCTGTGCTTCTCGGTGCAGCCGGGCGTGCCGGTGCCGCCGTCGCTGGACAACATCTTCAAGGAAATCCGCCAGGAGCTGGGGATCGAACGGCCCGACCACGGCTGCCTGCTGCCGTGGGCGCGGCGCGGGGTGCTGCTGCTCAACGCGGTGCTGAGCGTGGAGGAGGGCCGTGCCGGCGCACACCAGGGCAAGGGCTGGGAAGGCTTCACCGACCACGCCATCGAGACCCTGGCGCGCGAACGCGAGGGCCTGGTGTTCCTGCTGTGGGGCAGTTACGCCCAGGCCAAGGGCAAGGTCATTGATCCGCGCCGGCACAAGGTGCTGAAGGCGCCGCATCCGTCGCCGCTGTCGGCGCACCGCGGGTTCTTCGGCTGCGGGCATTTCGCGGCGACCAACGAGTACCTCGAGCGCCGGGGCCAGGCCCCCATCGACTGGTCGCTGCCGCCGCGGGCGGAACTCGAGGCGCTCCTGCGCGCGGGCTGAGGCCGCAGGAGGTCCACGCAGAACGGTCAGGGCGCCGGCCCAGACTTTGTTGATATTAACGGAACGATTAGTAGACCTTACTGGTCTTTATTCCATGCATGACAGCAATCATCCTGTCGGCCAATCGCAGGGCGCCCCCGATCCGGATTCCGCCGGATCCGCCCCGCGGATCGAGGCCGTCATGAGCCACCTCTACGCATTGCTGGGCCGCATCGGCCCGTCGTTGATCTTCATCGTTTCCGGCTGGGGCAAGCTGGCCGCCTATGCCGGCACCCAGCAGTACATGGAAAACATGGGCGTGTCCGGCGCGCTGCTGCCGCTGGTGATCGCCCTGGAAATCGGCGCGGGCCTGGCGGTGCTCGCCGGCGTCTTCACCCGCAGCGCCTCGCTGGCGCTGGCCGCCTTCTCGCTGGCCACCGGGTTGCTGTTCCACGCCGATTTCGCCGACCCGAACCAGTTCATCCACCTGATGAAGAACGTGGCCCTGGCCGGCGGCTTCCTGATGCTGGCCGCCAACGGCGCCGGCGCCTTCAGCATCGACGCCTGGCGCCGCGATCGCCAGCTTGCCACCCTCAACCCCCGAGGTGCCCTGTGATCACCCTGCGACCTGCCGCCGAGCGCGGCCATGCCGATCACGGCTGGCTGGATTCCTGGCACAGCTTCTCCTTCGCCAGCTATTTCGATCCCGAGCACGTGCAGTGGGGACCGCTGCGGGTGATCAACGAGGACCGCGTCGCCGCCGGGCAGGGCTTCGGTACCCACGGCCACCGCGACATGGAAATCATCAGCTACGTCGTCCAGGGCGCGCTGGCCCACAAGGACTCGATGGGCAACGTGGAGCGGATCCTGCCGGGCGAGGTGCAGCGGATGAGCGCCGGCACCGGCATCACCCACTCGGAGTTCAACCACGACCGCGAGGGCACGACCCACTTCCTGCAGATCTGGATCCTGCCGGAGCGCACCGGGATCACCCCAGGCTACGAGCAGAAGCGCTTCGACGACGCGGAAAAACGCGGCCGGCTGCGCCTGCTGGTCAGCCCGGACGCGGCCGACGGCTCGCTGCGCATCCACCAGGACGCGCGGATGTACGCCGGGCTGTTCGACGGGGCGGAGGCGGGACGGCTGGCCCTGGCCCCGGGCCGGCTGGGCTACGCCCACCTGGTCCGCGGCCGCGCCACGGTCAACGGCCGCGCGCTGGGCGCCGGCGACGCCCTGCTGTACCGCGACGAGCCGGAGGTCCGGATCGAGGCCGGCGAGGATGCCGAGGTCCTGGTCTTCGACCTGCCGGACCGGCCGGCCTGAGGCCACCATGACTGACGGCAGGGGCCCTTGAAACCCCCGCCGGACGGCCTCACACGGGATTGGCGGACTGCGGCGCACCATGGCCCTGGCTGCGGCCGCCGCCGTTCAGAATTCGCAGGGTAAACCATTGATTTTCATGGTCTCCCTGCGGCCTGGGACGTTGCATGGATGCAATGCAGGGAACCATTCCCGGTGTTAGCAGTCCAACCACCCAATTGCTAAGATGGATGCCATGATCCAGACCCGTTCCAATACCAGCCTGGTTGCCAACAACCTGCCGATTCCCAGCCCGCTCGGGTCGCTGGAGGCCTACATCAACGCCGTCCACCAGATCCCGGTGCTCAGCGTCGAGGCCGAGCAGGACCTGGCCCGCCGCTACCGCGACCACGAGGACCTGGACGCGGCCCGCGAACTGGTGCACTCGCACCTGCGCTTCGTCGTGCACGTGGCGCGGGGCTACAGCGGCTACGGCCTGCAGCTGGGCGACCTGATCCAGGAAGGCAACATCGGCCTGATGAAGGCGGTCAAGCGCTTCGACCCGGACCTCGGGGTGCGCCTGGTGAGCTTCGCCGTGCACTGGATCCGCGCGGAGATGCATGAGTTCATCCTGAAGAACTGGCGCATCGTGAAGGTCGCCACGACCAAGGCCCAGCGCAAGCTGTTCTTCAACCTGCGCAAGGCCAAGACCCGGCTCGGCTGGATGAACGCCGCGGAAGTCAGCGCGGTGGCCAGGGACCTCAACGTCTCCGAGCGCGAAGTGCTGGAGATGGAAGCGCGCCTGTCCGGCCGCGACATCGGCTTCGACGCCCCGGCCGACGAGGACGACGACCACGCGCCGCCGGCGCCGTCGGCCTACCTGGTCTCGCATGACGAGGACCCGTCGCTGGCCTACGAGCGTGCCGACAGCGAGGACCACCAGCTGGAGCTGCTGCGCGAAGGCCTGGCGAGCCTGGATGCGCGTTCGCGCGACATCGTCGCCCGTCGCTGGCTGGATGCCGACAGCAAGGTGACGCTGCAGGAGCTGGCCGACGAGTACGGCGTGTCCGCCGAACGCATCCGCCAGATCGAGGCGAATGCGATGAAGAAGATGCGCGCGCTGCTGGCGGCCTGATCGCCACTGCAGTGCGCGAACGACGGCCCGGGACCTCCCGGGCCGTTTTGTTTTTGCGGATGGGCCGCGCCGCGATCGCCAGCAGGCGCGCCATGACAGCCGAGTGCATCGCTGCGAGGCTTGCCCCCGACCCTTGGAGTCCGACCTGCCGTGAGCCTGCTCCTGCTGCTGTTCGACCTGATCGGCACCTTCGTCTTCGCGCTCAGCGGCGGCACCCTGGCGGTGCGCTACCGCCTGGATTTCTTCGGCGTGCTGGTGCTGTCCTGCGCGGCGGCGGTGTCCGGCGGCCTGGCGCGCGACGTGCTGATCGGCGCGCAGCCGCCGGCGGCGCTGGCCGACTGGCGCTACCTGGCCACGGCGATGCTCGCCGGCGTGGTCACCTTCTATCGCCACGAGGCGATCGAACGCATGCGCAACCCGGTGCAGATCTTCGATGGCGCCGGCCTGGCGCTGTTCGCGGTGCTGGGCACGGGCAAGGCGCTGGACTTCGGCCTGTCGCCGTTCGCCGCCACCCTGCTGGGCATGCTCAGTGGCATCGGCGGCGGCGTGGCCCGCGACGTGCTGGTGGCGCGCACGCCCGTGGTGCTGCAGGCCGAGCTGTACGCGGTGGCGGCGCTGGCCGGTGGCGGCGTGGTCGCGCTGGCCGACGTGTTCGCGCTGCCGCGCACGCCGGCGATGGCGTTCGGCGCGCTGGTCTGCTTCGGCCTGCGCTACATGGCGATCCGCCACGGCTGGCACCTGCCGGCGGCGCGGCTGCCGGAAGACCGCGGCTGAGCGCGGCGCTCAGTGCGGCGGCGCGTCGTCCGCGTCGTCCGCGTCGCGGCCGAGGATGATCCGCGCGCCGCGCTGGTAGCTCCAGTACGCCCACGCCCAGTTGAGCAGCACCGACAGGCGGTTGCGGAAGCCGATCAGGAAGAACACGTGCGCGGCCAGCCAGAACCACCAGGCCAGCACGCCGGACAGCTTGAAGCCATGCAGGTCCACCACCGCGGCCATGCGGCCGATGGTGGCGAGGTTGCCGAAATCACGGTAGCGGAACGCCGGCGCGGGCACGCCGCGCAGCCGCGCGCGGATCGCGGTGGCGACGTGCCGGCCCATCTGCTTGGCGGCCGGCGCCACGCCCGGGACCGGCGTGCCGTCCGGCCGCGTCGCCGCGGCGAGGTCGCCGGCGACAAACACGTGCGGGTGCCCGGGCGCCGACAGGTCCGGTTCCACCGGCACGCGCCCGGCGCGGTCCAGCGGCACGCCCAGCGAGCGCGCCAGCGGCGAGGCCGCCACGCCCGCGGCCCAGACGATGGTGCGCGAACGCACGTACTCGTCGCCGAGGCGGTACCCGCCCGCATCGATCGCGGTGACCGGCACGCCGGTGCGCACTTCCACGCCCAGCCTCTCCAGTTGCCGCCGCGCCTTCTCCGACAGGTCCCCAGGGAACGAGGCCAGCACCCGCGAGCCGGCTTCGAGCAGGCGCACGCGCGCACTGGCCGGGTCGATGCGGCGGAACTGGTCGCGCAGGGTGTGGCGGGCGATCTCGGCGAGGGTGCCCGCCAGTTCCACGCCGGTCGGGCCGCCGCCGACGATGGCGAAGTCCAGCCACGCCGCGCGTTCGGCCGGATCCTCGCAGGCCTCGGCGCGTTCGAACGCCAGCAGCAGCTTGCGGCGCAGCTCCAGCGCATCGTCCAGCGACTTCAGCCCGGGCGCGTGTGGCGCCCATTCGTCGTGGCCGAAGTAGGCGTGGGTCGCGCCGGTGGCCAGCAGCAGGTAGTCGAACGCGAGCCGGGCGCCATCGGTCAGCGTGACCGTGCGCGCCGCCGGATCGACGGCGGTGACTTCGGCCAGGCGCACTTCGGCGTTGGCCTGCCGGCGCAGGATGTAGCGCAGCGGCGCGGCGATGTCCGGCGCCGACAGGCCCGCGGTGGCGACCTGGTACAGCAGCGGCTGGAACAGGTGGTGGTTGCTGCGGTCGACCACGGTGATGCGCACCGGTGCATTCGCCAGCGCGCGTATCGCCCACAGCCCGGCGAAGCCACCGCCGACCACCACCACGTGCGGGAGATCGGGGCGTGCAGTCGGCATGGGTGTCCTCGTCGGGTCAGTGGGGGTCCTGGTCGATCCGCGAATGCGTGCGCGTGTCCGGCATCAGCAGGTAGACCACCAGCGAGCCTGCGATACAGGCGGTGACGTACCAGTAGAAGCCGCTCTCCATGCCGTGGTGCTTGAACCACAGCGCCACGTACTCGGCGCTGCCGCCAAAGGTCGCCACGGTCAGCGCGTAGGGCAGGCCCACGCCCAGCGCGCGCACTTCCACCGGGAACAGCTCGGCCTTCACCACCGCGTTGATCGAGGTGTAGCCGGTGACGATCGCCAGCGCCGCCAGCACCAGCCAGAACGCCTCGCCGGCGCCTTGCACGGTCTGCAGCCGCATCATGATCGGCACGGTGAACAGCGTGCCCAGCACGCCGAAGGCGATGAGCACCGGGCGCCGGCCGATGCGGTCCGACAGCGCGCCGACCACCGGCTGCAGCAGCATGTACAGGAACAGCGTCGACGCATTCACCCGCGCCGCCGCCTCGGTCGACAGCCCGGCGCTGTTGACCAGGAACTTGTGCACGTAGGTGGTGTACGTATAGAAGGCCAGGGTGCCGCCCATGGTCAGGCCGACCACGGTGAGCACCGCGCGCGGGTGCCGGAGCAGCGCGCGCAGCGTGCCCTGACTGCGCTGGTGCGCCGGCGAGTCGTCGGCCTCGCTGCGCACGAAGGACTCGGTCTCCAGCATGGTCCGGCGCAGCCACAGCGCGACCAGCGCGGCCAGCGCGCCGATCGCGAACGGGATCCGCCAGCCCCACGCGCGCAGCTGTTCGCCGTCGAGCAGCTGCTGCAGCGACAGCAGCACGCCCAGCGCCAGCAGGTGGCCCAGCACCAGGGTCACGTACTGGAAGCTGGACCAGAAGCCGCGGTGCTCGCGGCTGGCCATCTCGCTGAGGTAGGTCGCCGAGGTGCCGTATTCGCCGCCGACCGACAGGCCCTGCAGCAGGCGCGCCAGCACCAGCAGCACCGGCGCGGCGACGCCGATGCTGGCATAGCCGGGCGTCAGCGCGATCAGCAGCGAACCGCTGCACATCATCCACACCGACAGCAGCAGCGCGGCCTTGCGTCCGTGGCGGTCGGCGTAGCGGCCCAGCAGCCAGCCGCCGAGCGGGCGCATCAGGAAGCCGACCGCGAAGATCGCCGCGGTCTTCAGCAGCTGGCTGGTGCGGTCGCCGCCGGGGAAGAACACCTCGGCGAAGTACAGCGAGAACGCCGCATAGACGTACCAGTCGTACCACTCCACCAGGTTGCCGACCGAGCCGCTGAAGATGCTGCGCAGGCGCCGGGCGGGAGTGAGTTCGAGGGTCGCTGCCATGGGCGGATGATGGCATGGCGGGGGAGGGGATGGGCCGGGCCGCGTCTTGCCGCCACCACCACGGCGCTGTGCCAGACTGCCGCCATCCCATTGCCCACGGTGTCCCCATGGCCGAACCGGAAAAGCGCATCGCCCTGCTGATCGACGCGGACAACGCGCCGGCGGCCAAGATCGACGTGGTGCTGGCGGAGGTGGCGCGCTACGGCGTGGCCAACGTGCGCCGCGCCTACGGCAACTGGAAGAACCCGCACCTGAAGAGCTGGGAGGCGGTGCTGCACGAGTACGCGATCCGTCCGATCCAGCAGTTCGCCTATTCCACCGGCAAGAACGCCTCGGACATGGCGATAGTGATCGATGCGATGGACCTGCTGTACGCGCGCAACCTGGACGGCTTCGCCATCGTCTCCAGCGACGCCGACTTCACCCCGCTGGTGATGCGCCTGCTCACCGACGGGGTGAAGGTGTACGGCTTCGGCGAGAAGAAGACCCCGCTGCCGTTCGTCAACGCCTGTTCGAAGTTCACCTACGTCGAAGCGCTGGGCGTGCCGGAACAGAATGGCAAGGCCGAGCAGGAGGCGCCCAAGGTGGCCCGCGACCTGCGCGCGGACGCGCGCCTGGTGCAGATGCTGCGCAGCGCGGTGGAGTCCGGCAGTGGCGACGACGGCTGGACCCGCCTGGACGTGGTCGGCAGCCAGATCAGCAACCAGGCTTCGTTCGACCCGCGCAACTACGGCTACCGCAAGCTCAGCGACCTGGTGAAGGACAGCGGCCTGTTCGAGGTGAAGCAGGACGACAAGACCATCTGGGTGCGCGACCGGCCGCGGAAGCGGGCGGCGAGGAAGAAGACGGGCTAGCGTTCGGTTCGAACGACGCATCCGTTCCCGGATGCGCTTCGCTTATCCGGGCTACGGGCGCCTAGTAGAGGTCGACGGGGTCGACGTCGAGCGACCAGCGCGTGCGCCGCGCCTCGGGCAGGGCGTGGATCGCCGGCAGCGCCGCGTCCAGGCTGGAGTGCAGGGTGCGGCGCGCGGGCGCCGACAGCAGCAGCTGCATCCGGTACAGCCCGGCGCGGCGTGCCATCGGCGCGGTGATCGGGCCGTGCAGCTCCAGCGTGGCGTCGTCGCCGGCCGCATCGCGCAGCAGCGATTTCGCCGCGCGCAGGAAGGCGCCGGCCGCGTCGGCCTGCTGCGCTTCGGCGCGCAGCATCGCCAGGTGCGCGAACGGCGGGAAGCCGGCCGCCTCGCGCAGCGCCAGCTCCTCGTCGGCGAAGCTGTCATAGCCGCCGCGGATCAGCCCGTGCAGCAGCGGGTGGTCCGGGTGGTGGGTCTGCCACCACACCTCGCCCGGGCGCCGCGCGCGGCCGGCGCGGCCTGCCACCTGGATGAGCAGCTGCGCCAGCTTCTCGCCGGCGCGGAAGTCGGAGGAGAACAGGCCTTCGTCGACCCCGACCACCACCACGCGGGTGAGATTGGGCAGGTCGTGGCCCTTGGCCAGGATCTGCGTGCCGACGAGGATGCCGGGCGCATCGCCGAGTTCGGCCAGCAGCTTCTGCAGGCCGTCGCGGCGCGCAGTAGTGCCGCGGTCGATGCGCAGCACCGGCCAGTCGGCGAAGCGTTCGGCCAGCAGTTCCTCCAGCCGTTCGGTGCCGATGCCCTGCGGCTGCAGCGCCAGGCTGGCGCAGTCCGGGCAGGCCGGCGGGCGCGCCTGGCGGTGGCCGCAGTGGTGGCACACCAGCCGGCCGCCGCCGGCATGCACGGTCATCGGCGTGCCCTGCAGCGCGCTGCTGCAGCGCGGGCAGTGCGCGCTCCAGCCGCAGTCGTGGCACAGCAGCACCGGTGCGTAGCCGCGGCGGTTCTTGAACACCAGCACCTGGCCGCCGTCGCGCAGCGCGGCGCCGATCATGTCCAGCACTTCCGGCGCCAGGCCGGCCTGCAGCGGGCGCTTGCGCACGTCGAGGATGCGCACCGCCGGCGGCCGCGCGTCGCCGGCGCGCTGGCGCAGGCGCAGGTGCGCGTAGCGGCCGGCGCGGGCGTTGTGCAGCGTCTCCAGCGAAGGCGTGGCGCTGCCCAGCAGCACCGGCACGCCCAGCGCCTTGCCGCGCACCAGGGCGAAGTCGCGGGCGTGGTAGCGGATCCCGTCCTGCTGCTTGTAGCTGCCGTCGTGTTCCTCGTCGACCACGATCAGCCCGGCCTCCGGCAGCGGGGTGAACACCGCCGAGCGCGTGCCCACGACCACCCGCGCCTCGCCGCGCCACGCCGCGACCCACACGCGGGCGCGCTCGTTGTCGTTGAGCCCGGAATGCAGCGCGTGCACCGGCACGCCCAGGCGCGCGCGGAAGCGGGCCAGGGTCTGCGGCGTCAGGCCGATCTCCGGCACCAGCACCAGCGCCTGGCGGCCGCGCGCCAGGCAGTCGGCGATGGCGTGCAGGTAGATCTCGGTCTTGCCGCTGCCGGTGACGCCTTCCAGCACCACCGGGGTGAAACCCCCGGCGGCACGCAGCACGTCGATCGCGGCCTGCTGCTCGTCGTTGGGCGTCGGGCCCGGTTGCGGCGCGGGTGCGGCGGCATGCGCCGGCACCGCGACGCGCTCGGCATAGCCGCGCTTCGCCAGGGCGCGGGCGGCCTCGCGCCAGCCCTCCAGGGTGGAGTCGAGCCGGTCCTCGAGGCAGGGGCCTTCGGCCAGCAGCCCGGCCAGCCGCTGCGGACGGGTGTTGCGGCGCAGGCCCTCGCGCCCGGTCGCGCCGGCTTCGGTCAGGACCCAGGCCCAGGCATGGGTGTCGGGCAGCGGGTCGGCCCCGCGCAGGGCGGCCGGCAGGGCGGTGGCGAAGACCTCGCCGGCCGGGGCGTGGGTGTAGCGGGCCAGCCAGCGCAGCGAATCGAGCAGCTCGCCCGCGAACAGGGGTTCCGGATCGGGCAGGGCGATGGCCTGGCGCAGACCGGTGTCGGTCTCGGCCGGGCCCACGCCCAGCACCACCCCGGCCAGCTCGCGGTTGCCGAACGGCACCCGCACGCGGTGTCCGACCAGGTCCGGGGTCGCCTCCAGCCCCTCCGGGGGCAGGTAGTCGAACAGCCGGGGCAGCGGAACCGGCAGGGCGACTTGCAGGCAGACAGGGGCGGCGGGCATCGCGGCAGTCTAAGCCAGGCGGTCCCGGCCACGACCGGTGGCCGTTTGCCGGCAATTGCTCTGGCCGGCCTGATGAAGGGGATGTAAACCGCCGCCACAGTTGGAGATTTCGGCTTATCCACACAAGCTGTGGATAAGCTTGTGCATGACCGTAGTGCTTCACGGCGCAACGACGGCATTTCAAGCGGGTCAGTCAGGTTGGTCAAAAAAACGCCACATGAAAAGGCCTTTTTAAATCAACCACTTGGCCGTGAAACACCGCGGCGGCGCTGGCGCGGCTCCGGAAACGGCCCTCCTGCGCGGGGGAAATTTGCGCTGTGCACAACCGCGCAGCCGCCAAGCCTTGTAACAGCGGGCTGGAACAGCTTCCGCGTCCCTGTCAAGGACCCCATCCGGGCGCGCCGGCCGTATCCTGCAGGCCCGACGGAGTTCCAATGCACGACCCTTCCTCCCCCCGGACGACGGAACTGCCCGCCGCCCTGAACGCCTTCCTGCGCGGCGTCGAACGGCGCGCCTTCGTATTCCTCTGGCTGCAGGACGGCGACGAGCGCGGCGCCGGCCATGCCCTGGCCGCCGCCATCCGTGCCTTCCCCGGTCCGGCCGCGACGATGCCGATGGGCGAGTGGCCGGGCCGGTTCTGGAAGCTGCTGCTGGCCCTGCCTCCGGGCTCCGGGCGCGGCAGCTGGCCGGAAGACCTGGGCTTCCTGGGGCGGATGCCGCTGGCCGCACGCCGAGCCCTGCTGCTGCGCCAGGTCGCCGGCCTGGACGAGGCCGCCGCGGCCGAGGCGATGGACCTGGAGCTCGCCGGCTACCAGCAGGCGCTGGCCGAGGCCTGCCCGCGCGATGCCGACGGGGCGCCCGATGCTGCCGGCTGGCGCCGCCAGGCCGAGGCGATCCAGCAGGTCGGCCGCCAGCTCCCCCCGGACCGCCTGGCCTGGCTGGGCGAGCTGCACGAAGCGGCCCTGGCCGGGCAGTTTCCGCCCGGCTCCGAAGCGCCCGCGCCGGCAGCGCCGGCGCCGCGGGTGCGGGCGCCGCGCCCGCCAAGCCGTCCGCTGCGCTGGCTGGGCGTGCTCGCCCTGCTGCTCGGCCTGGCCGGCGCGGTCTGGTACTTCTGGCCCAAGCTGGCGTCGCCGTCGGCGACCCGCGAAGAGCTGGCCCCGCCGCCGGACGACGGCCGCGTGCACGACGCCGACCCGGTCGTGGTCGAACCGTTGCCGCCACCGGAAGCCCCGGCGACGCCGCCGGACGGCGAGCCCTCGCTGCCGCTGGCCCTGCAGGAGGACCCGCTGGTGGCCGACCTGGCCCTGCTGTCCTGGTACGCCGCCGGCATGCCCGGCTCGCGCCTGGACCGCGAGCGCGCCGGCCAGGGCGAGGAGTCGCCCGCGCCGCCCGCCGACCCGGATCCGGCCTCGGGCCTGGAAACCTGGTCGCAGCTCGATCCCCAGGCGCAGGCGCAGCTGCGCGCCGCCGCCGCGGAGTTCCAGGCGCTGGACCCGGCGGCGCAGGCCAGGCTGCGCGCGCGCTTCGCCGCGCTGGATGCGATGGAACGCCGCGGCTGGCTGCTCGGTCCCGAGCTGGGCGCCGACTACGTCGCCCTGCAACCGCTGGTGGGATTCGTGCCGGAAGCCGAGCGCCGGCCGCTGCTGGCCGCGCTGCGCGCGCTGGACGCCGACCAGCGCGCGCGCCTGGGCGCGCTGGCCTGGCGCACGCCGCCGTACGAACGCGAGAAGCTGCGCCGCGACCTGCTGGCGACCGCGCCTTCGCAGCGCGGACCCTGGCTGGAGCAGCGCGAACGCGAGTAGGCCCCGTCCGGCGCGGCCCGTTTCAGAGGTTGGCCAGCGCCCACAGCGCCACCGCGCCGGAGGCGATGCTGATGACGAAGATGTAGACCGAGCCGGCGACCAGGAAGCGCAGCGTGGTCGCCAGCCAGCCCTCGCCATACACGCGCTTCTGCGACAGCAGCAGGTAGACCAGCATCCACGCCAGCAGCAGCGACGAGGCCACGCTGGCGGTGCTGCCCAGCGGCGTCTGCGCGTAGTGGTTGGCCAGCGCGACCAGGCCGAACTGCGCCATCAGCGCCAGGCACAGGAAGGCGTGGCTGTACAGCGCCACCACCAGGTGCTCGAGGTAGCTGCGACCGGAGCCAAGGTAGAGCAGCTTCAGCAGCAGCGCGAACAGCGGTACCAGCACGAACAGCGCGCTGGGCACGGCGCCCATCAGTGCGGCGCGGTACAGGCCGGGATCCTCGCGCACGCGCGCCAGGTTCTGCTGCATGCGCAGCGCCTGGCGCTCCCGCCAATTCTTGGGTTCGCGCCTGGCCGGTGCGGCGGGAGCGGCGGCCGCGGGAGTTTCCGCGGTAGCCGCGTCCGCCTTGGCCTCGGGCGCGCTCTCCGGCGTGCCGCCGAGTTCGACGATGCGCCGGTCGGCGGCGCGGCGTATGTCGGCGATGCCCTTGTCGTAGCCGGCGAGCACGGGCGCCAGGTAGGTCGGGGTTTCCTCGCGCGCCTTTTCCAGGCCGGCGATGGCCTGCTCGCGGATCCTGCGCACTTCCTCGATCGAGCTGGCCCCGCGCATGGCCGCGTCGCTGCTGAGCAGCGGCTTGTTGTCCGCGGCATCGTCCACGTTGAGTTCGATGTCCAGGCCCAGGTCGACCACGCGGCCGACGAAGAACGCCATCACGCACAGCACCACGAACATGCGCATCGGCGCCACGTAGGGCGCGCGGTGCCCGGCCAGGTAGTCGCGCGCCAGCGCGCCGGGCGAGAGCAGCCTGCGCAGGCTGCGGAAGATGCGCCCGTCCAGGTGCCAGAACGACTCGAACACTTCCTCCACCGCGTGGGCGAAGCTGCGCACCGGGTTGTGCGCGGATTGGCCGCAGACATGGCAGAACGCGCCTTGCAGCGGCGTCGCACAGTTCTGGCAGGCCGCCGGATGGCTGTCGTTCATCGGTCGGATAACGGAGGGGATCGGGCGGCGGCTAAGATAGCGGCCTGCCGGAGCCCGGTACCAGTGCCCCCTGCACGGCCGCAGCCCGCTTCCCGACGCTTCCCATGTCCAACGCTTCCCCGCCGCGCTTCGGTCGCGAACTGCGGGCTACCGCCACGCTCGCCCTGCCGCTGGTGCTGGGCCACGTGTCCACCGGCCTGATCAGCTTCGTCGACAACGTCATCGCCGGACACCACGGCACGCGCACGCTCGCCTCGGTGACGGTGGGCACGGCGCTGATGTGGCTGCCGATGATGGTGCCGCTGGGCACGCTGATCGCGCTGACCGCGTCGGTGTCGCAGCTGGATGGCGCCGGGCGCCGCCACGAGATCGGCCCGCTGTTCCGCCAGGCGCTGTGGCTGGCACTGGGCCTGGGCCTGCTGATGTTCGGCTTCCTCAGCGTGGTGCCGCTGGCGCTGGGTGCGTTCGGCATCGCCCCGGACATCATTCCCGGCGCGACCGCGTTCTGCCACGCGGTGCGCTGGGGCGCGCCGGCGATGGTGATGTTCTTCTGCATGCGCTACCTCAGTGAAGGCACGCACTGGACGCTGCCGACGATGCTGCTCGGCTTCGGCGGCCTGGCGGTGCTGGCGCCGCTGGGCTACGTGCTGACCTTCGGCGTCGGTTCGCTGCCGGAGATGGGCGCGGCCGGCCTCGGCGCCGCCTCGGCCACGGTGATGTGGCTGCAGGCGCTCACCTTCGCGTTCTACCTGGGAAGGTCGCGGCGGTTCGCGCCGCTGGCGCTGTTCTCGCACATGGAGCCGCCGCGCTGGAACGTGATCCGCGGCCTGCTCGCCACCGGCCTGCCGATCGGCGTGACCGTGCTGATGGAAGGCGGGCTGTTCATCGCCACCGCGCTGCTGATCGCGCGGCTGGGCGAAGTGCCGGCGGCCGCGCACCAGATCGCGATCAATGTCTCCGCGCTGTGCTTCATGCTGCCGATGGGCCTGGCCGAGGCGACCACGGTGCGCGTGGGCCATGCGCTCGGCGCGCAGGATCCGGCCGGCGTGCGCCGCGCCGCCTACGCCGGCTACGCCATCGTCCTGGGCACCCAGCTGTGTTCGGCCACCGTGCTGCTGCTGGGCCACGATGCGATCGTCTCGGTCTACACCTCCGACGTGGCGGTGGCGGCGCTGGCCTCGACCCTGCTGCTGTTCGCCGCCGCGTTCCAGTTCCCCGACGGCATCCAGGTGATGTCGGCTGGTTCGTTGCGCGGCCTGCGCGATACCCGCGTGCCGATGCTGCTGGCCACGGTCGCCTACTGGGGCCTGGGCATGCCGCTGGGCGCCGTGCTCGGCCTGGGCCTGGGGCTGGGCCCGCAGGGCATGTGGGCGGGCCTGATCACCGGCCTGACCGCCGCCGCGATCCTGATGGGCGCGCGCCTGAACTGGCGCCTGCGCAACCTGCCGCCGCCGGTCGCCAGCGAGGCGCCGCCTGGTGGCACCCTGACTTAAGGCGTATGAAAGCCCGCGGTGCTGGGGCTATCCTGCCTGCGTAGAACCCCGCATGCCCTCCGCCGGAGCCGCTCCCCGATGATCCCGCCCCCCCTGCCGCCGCGCCGCAATCCCGTCGCCACGTTCTTCGTGGGCCTGTGGGACGTGATGAACTTCACCCGGCGGCTGATCCTCAACCTGCTGTTCTTCGGCCTGCTGTTCCTGATGCTGCTGGTGTTCGTGGCCGCGCTGGGCAAGGGCAGCGGCGCCAAGCCGCTGCACGAGCGCACCACCCTGGTGATCGCGCCGGAAGGGCGGCTGGTCGAGCAGTTCTCCACCGACCCGGTGAGCCGTGCGTTCGCGCGGGCGATGGGCGATTCCTCGGCCGAGGAGATCCAGCTGCGCGACCTGCTGCGCGCGATCGAGGCGGCGAAGGAGGACAAGCACATCGAGCGCGTGCTGCTGCAGCTGGACAAGCTGCAGCCGTCGGGCATGGCCTCGATGCGCGAGGTGGCCAAGGCGCTGGCCGAGCTGCGCGCCAGCGGCAAGCAGGTCGTCGCCTACGGCGAAGGCATGGGCCAGGGCCAGTACCTGCTGGCCGCGCAGGCCGACGAGATCTACCTGGACCCGATGGGTTCGCTGCTGCTGGAAGGCCTGGCCCGCTACCGCCAGTACTTCCGCACCGCCCTGCAGGACAAGCTGGGCGTGGACGTGCACCTGTTCCGCGTCGGCGAGTTCAAGTCGGCGGCCGAGCCGTACATCCTCGACGCCGCCTCGCCGGAGTCGAAGGAAGCGGACCTGTACTGGATGAACGACGTCTGGCAGCGCTACCTGGCCGACGTCGCCAGCGCGCGCGGGCTGGATCCGGCGCAGCTGGGCGCGCAGATCAACGCGCTGCCGGAGAGCATCGAAGCCGCCGGCGGTGACCTGGCCCGGCACGCGCTGCAGATGAAGCTGGTCGACGGGCTGAAGACCCGCGAGGAAGTGGAGCAGCTGATGGCCGAGCGCGGTGTCGCCGACGAGGACGACGAGCGCGGCTTCCGCAACATCTCGCTGCAGGCCTACCTGGCCCAGGTCGACAGCCGTCGCCTGCCGGTCGACAAGCGCCCGCAGGTGGCGGTGGTGGTGGCCGAGGGCGAGATCACCGGCGGCGACCAGCCGGCCGGCCGCATCGGCGGCGAATCGACCGCCGCGCTGCTGCGCCAGGCGCGCGAGGACGAGGACGTGAAGGCGGTGGTGCTGCGCGTCGACTCGCCCGGCGGCGAGGTGTTCGCCTCCGAGCAGATCCGCCGCGAGGTCGAGCTGCTGAAGGCCGAAGGCAAGCCGGTGGTGGTGTCGATGGGCGACCTGGCCGCATCCGGCGGCTACTGGATCAGCATGGACGCCGACCGCATCTACGCCGATCCGTCGACCATCACCGGTTCGATCGGCATCTTCGGCCTGGTCCCGAACTTCACCCGCACCCTCGACAAGATCGGCGTACACACCGACGGCGTGAGCACCACCCGTTTCGCCGGCGCCTTCGACGTGACCCGTCCGCTGGATCCGGAAGTGGGTCGCGTCATCCAGGCGGTGATCAACAAGGGCTACGCCGACTTCACCGGCAAGGTCGCCGCCGCGCGCGGCAAGCCGGTCGAGGAAGTGGACGCGGTCGCCCGCGGCCGCGTGTGGAGCGGCGCGCAGGCGAAGGAGCGCGGCCTGGTCGACGAGCTGGGCGGCTTCGGCGATGCGGTCGCCGACGCGGCTTCGCGCGCAAGCCTGGAAGACGGCAAGTACCGCGTGCGCTACATCGAGAAGCCGGCGTCGCCGTTCGCGCAGTTCATGTCCGGCTTCGCCGGCACCCGCATCGGCGGCGTGCTGCTGCACGAGTCGGGCCTGGCCCGCGCCGCGCTGGCCCGGACCATGCCGGAAACCGAGGCGCAGCTGCGCTTCGTCGAGAACGCCCTGCGCGACCGCAACGGCGCCCCGGTGAAGTCGCTGGCCTACTGCTTCTGCGGCTGGTGACCCGGCGAAGCGGCGGGCCCATGCCCGCCGCCCCGTAGAGCGGGGCTTGCCCCGCTGCTTCTTCGCCCGGCCTGGCACACCAGGCGGGGGAGTCGGGCGAGCCCGACTCTACGGGGCAGCGCGCGTCGCCCCTCTGCCGCGTCGTAGAGCGGGGCTTGCCCCGCTGCTTCATCACCCGGCCTGGCACACCAGGCGGCGGAGTCGGGCAAGCCCGACTCTACGGGGCAGCGCTCGATCGCCTCGGCCGCGTCGTAGAGCGGGGCTTGCCCCGCTGCTTTTCCACCCGGCCTGGCACATCAGGCGGGGGAGTCGGGCGAGCCCGACTCTACGTGGAGCGCGCGTGGCCTTCCGGTGGCGCCTTGGCTCAGCCGCCTTCGGCCGCGTCCACCGCGGCCTTCTGCCGGTCGGCGGCGTCCTGCAGGGTCTGCCCGGTCGCCCGCGCCTTGTCCTGCGGCGCGCGGATCGCGTCGCGCAGATCGTTATGGGCCTGCGCCTGCGGTTCGGGTGGCTGTTCGGTCGGGGGCGGTTCCGGCCGGCACGCGGCCAGCGCGGCCAAAGCGGCCAGGCCCAGGGCCAGCGCGCGGGCGCGCATGGCGGCCGGATGCATCGGGCGGCGGATCGCTGTCATCGCTGCACTCCCGTGGAAGGCCGGGGTTATCCTACGCCCATGACGACGAACCGGTGGCGGCTGGACGGGCAACTGGCGCTGGTGACCGGCGCTTCCGCGGGCATCGGCCTGGCCATCGCACGCGAGCTCGCCGCGCTGGGTGCGGACCTGCTGCTGGTGGCGCGCGCCGAGGACGCGCTGCAGGACGTGCGCGACGAGCTGGCCGAGCGCCATCCCGCGCAGGACATCCTCGCCATGTCCGCCGATGTCGCCGACGACGAGGACCGCCAGGCGATCCTCGACTGGGTCGAGGACCAGGGGGAAGGCCTGCACATCCTGGTCAACAACGCCGGTGGCAACGTCACCAAGGCCGCGGTGGACTACACCGAGGACGAGTGGCGCAGGATCTTCGAGACCAACCTGTTCTCGGCGTTCGAGCTTTCGCGTTACGCGCATCCGCTGCTCGCGCGGCATGGCGCCTCGTCGATCGTCAACGTCGGCAGCGTGTCGGGCATCACCCACGTGCGCAGCGGCGTGGTCTACGGCATGAGCAAGGCCGCGCTGCACCAGATGACCCGCAACCTCGCCGCCGAATGGGCCGAGGACGGGATCCGGGTCAATGCGGTGGCGCCGTGGTACATCCGCACGCGGCGTACTTCCGGGCCGCTGTCGGACCCGGACTACTACGAGGAAGTGATCGACCGCACGCCGATGCGGCGGATCGGCGAACCGGAGGAGGTCGCCGCGGCGGTCGCGTTCCTGTGCCTGCCGGCGGCCAGCTACGTCACCGGCGAATGCATCGCCGTGGACGGCGGCTTCCTGCGCTACGGGTTCTGAGCGCGGCGGCGTGCGCGCCGCCAGCACTGCAGACGCCGCGCCTCAGGTGCGCAGCGCCGACTCCGGCACCTCGATCTCCATCGCCAGCGCCAGGTGGTCGGAATACGCGGCCGGCATGGCCTTCGCGCCCATGCAGCGCAACTGGCCGCTGACCAGGATGTGGTCGATCGCGCGCTGCGGCTTCCAGCTGGGGAAGGTCGGCACCGGGCATTCCGGCGGCCGCAGGGTGGTCCGGCTGTAGAGGACTTCCATCTCCGGCTGGTCGGGCAGGCAGTTGAAGTCGCCCATCAGCACCGCGTTGGGATGGTCCTGCAGCACCTCGGCGATGAACGACAGCTGCGCCAGCCGCGAACGCGCGCCCAGCGACAGGTGCGCCACGGCCACGGTCAGGCCTTCGCGGTCGTCGCCGAAGTGTGCCAGCAGCACGCCGCGGCCCTTGATCCGGCCGGGCAGGGAATGGTCGCTGGTGCGCACCGGTTCCAGCCTGCTGAGCAGGCCGTTGGCGCTGGAAGCGACGCCGCCGACGCTGCGGTTGGGCTGGTGGGTCCAGTAGTGGAAGCCGGCGCGCTGGGCCAGGTAGTGGGTCTGGTTGGTGAAACCCGAGCGCAGGCTGCCCGGGTCGCTTTCCTGCAGGCCGACGATGTCGTGGTCGCTGGCCAGCCTGGCGATCGCGTCGAGGCTGGAACGCTTGCGCCCGGCCGGCAGCGCGTGCGACCAGCTGCGGGTCACGTAGTCGCTGTAGCGACGGGTGCTGGAACCGGCCTGGATGTTGGCACTGAGCACGCGCAGCCGGCGCGCGCCGGCTGCGCCTTCGCCGGCGTCGTCGACCGGCGGCTGCACGTGGGGTTCGTCGTGGGCGGGCGTGGGGGTGCCCATGCGGTCCGTGCGGCGGCGCCTCAGCGCGCGCCGCGCTCCTGCGCCACCAGCCAGTCCACCGTCTGCAGCATCTTCTCCGGGCCGGCAGCCGGGATCGGCACGGTGTACTTGCCGTTGACCACGATGGTCGGGGTCGCGTCGATCTTCGAGCGGACCGCGAACTGCTTGGCGCGGTTGATCTTGGCGTCGATGCCGAAGCTGTCGAAGGTGTCGGCGAAGCGCTTGGCGTCCACGCCGTGCTGGGCGTAGAACGGGGCCAGGTCCTTGGCGCCGACGTTGGCCGACACCGGCAGGGTGCGCTGCACGTGGATCGCGTTGAACACCGCGTCGTGGGTCTGCGGCAGCACGCCCAGCGCCTCGGCGGTGAAGTAGGCGCGCGCGTACGGGGTCCAGTAGCCGCCGAAGGCCGCCGGCACGTGGATCGCGTTCACGTCGGCCGGCTGGCGCTGCTTCCAGGCCTGGTAGACCGGCTCGAAGTGGGCGCAGTGCGGGCAGGTGTAGCCGAACACCTCGGCCACCTCGATGCGGCCGGTGGCCGGCTGGAACGGCTGGCCGCCGCTGATCTCGATGTAGTCGACGCCGGCGACCGGGGCCGGGCCCTGCGGCGCGGCCGGCGCGACCGGGGCAGCCGGCGCGTCCTGCGCCGGGGCGCTGGCGGCTTCGGTGCCGGCGGCCTCGGCCTGCGGCGAGGCCTCCGAGCTGGCGGCGGGCGCGGTTTCGGCTGGCGTGGCGGCCGGGGCCTCGGCGGCGGGGGCGGCCGGAGCCGGGGCCTCGGGGCCGGAACAGGCGGCCAGGGCCAGCAGGAACGGCAGGGTGAGGCTGAGGTGGCGCTTGCTCATGGATGGTCTCCTGGAAGCAGAGGTTGGGTCGTCGGCCGTCAACGCAAGGTCGGGATGGCCGCCGCCGGGGGTTATCGGCCGGTCTTCAGGGCCTGGCGTTCATGCGCCACCAGCCATTCGGCGATGCGCAGCGAATCCTCGAGGCTGCTGCCGCGCACGCGGTAGCGGCCGGCGACGATGAGGGTCGGGGTGGCGTCCACGCCGCTGGCGACGGCGAACTCGCGCGCCTGGCGCATGCGCGCGTCGACCGACGGATCGGCCAGCGCGGCGCGGAAGCGCTCGGCGTCCACGCCGTAGCGCGAATAGAAGGCGGCCAGTTCCTGCGCGGTCGGGTTGCGCGGCAGCTCGCCGTTGCGGTGGATCGCGGCGAACACGGCGTCGTGGCTGCGCGCCAGCACGCCCAGGTCGGAGGCAGCGAAGTAGGCGCGCGCCCAGGCGTCCCAGTAGCCGCCGAACACCGCCGGTACCGGCACCAGGTCGACGTCGCGGCCCTGGCGGCCCTTCCATTCCTTGAGCATCGGCTCGAAGTGGGCGCAGTGCGGACAGGAATAGCCGAACAGCTCGGCCACCTCGATCCGCCCGGGCCTGGCCGCCCACGGCTTGCCGCCCGGGATCTCGACATAGTCGCGCCCGGCCACCGGCGTGTCGGCGGCCAGGGTCGGCCCGGGCAGGAAGGCCAGGGCGGCGAGCAGGAGTCCGGACAGCAATGCCTTCATCGATGAGTCTCCGGGCTGGGACCGGCGTTGCCGGCCGGCGGAAAAAACGACGCCGGCCCTGGGGCCGGCGCGAGTCTGGAGAGAGGAACCGCGGCCATCAGACCGCGCCGGCGCCGCGAAGTTCAGGATTGCGGTTCGGCGGCGGCGGCCACGTCGTCGGCGCGGGGATGCAGGCCCTGCAGGTAGCTGGACAGCGCGCCGATCTCTTCCTCGGTCAGCGAGCGGGCGACCTTGGCCATGATCCCGAAGCGGGCCGGGTCGCGCTCGCTGGTCACGCCGGCCTTGTACTCCTGCAGGCGGCGGGCGGTGTAGTCGGCGTGCTGGCCGCCCACGCGCGGGTAGCCCGGGCCCGGGTTGCCGGCGCCGGTCGGGCCGTGGCAGGCCATGCAGGCCGGGATGCCGCGCCCGGCGTCGCCGCCGCGGAACAGCTGCTCGCCGATCTGGTAGTACTTCAGGCCGGCGTAGGTGCCGTCGGCGATCTCGCCGTCGTCGGCCACGCCCGCGCCGGACTTCTGCTTCGCGAAGTAGGCGCCGACGTCGCGCATGTCCTGCGGGCTCAGGGTCTGGGCGAAGGGCACCATCACCGCGGCCAGGCCGCTGTGGCGCTCGCCGCTGGCGAACAGGGCCAGCTGGCGGGCGATGTAGAGCTCGCCCTGGCCGGCCAGGCGCGGGTACATCGGGTCGACCGGGTTGCCGTCGGCGCCATGGCAGGCGGCGCAGGTGCCGGCCAGGCCGGCGCCGGCTTCGGCGTCGCCCCAGTGGGTCTTGCTCAGGTCCACCTCCAGCGGAGCCGTCTCCACGGGCGCGTTGTCCGGCACCGGCACCACCGTGGTCTGGTTGGCGTAGGCAGCGACGGTGGCGACCGCGAGGGTCAGTCCGGCAAGGGCGAAAACGCGAGCGTGGCGCATGCTAGAGCTCCGGGAACCCGATTCAGGAGGCGGCCGGTGAACGGCCGCGAAACGTCGGGATTATCCCTGTGGCGGGGCGCGACGGTCAACGAAATCCCGGCCATGCCCGGCCAGCGCAGCCCGGCGATGCCGACTCGTGCGATCCTGTGCGCATGTCCAATCCCCTCGAGAAGGCCCGCTACCTGGGCTCCGCGCACACGCCCGCGCAGCTGCCGCCCGATGGCGGCTTCGAAGTGGCCTTCGCCGGCCGCTCCAACGCCGGCAAGTCCAGCGCGCTCAACGCCCTGACCCGGCAGAACGCCCTGGCCCGCGTCTCCAAGACCCCCGGCCGCACCCAGCAGCTGGTCTATTTCGAGGTGGCGCCGGAACGCTACCTGGTCGACCTGCCCGGCTACGGCTACGCCAAGGTGCCGATGGAGATGAAGGCCCACTGGGAGCGCTTCCTCGACGGCTGGTTCCAGACCCGCGAGGCCCTGCGCGGCCTGGTGGTGGTCATGGACATCCGCCATCCGCTCAAGGACTACGACCGGCAGATGATCGACTACGCGATCAACCGCGGCCTGCCGGCGCACGCGCTGCTGACCAAGGCCGACAAGCTCGGCCGCGGCCAGCAGGCGCAGGCGGTGCTGGCGGTGCGGCGCGAACTGGCCGCGGCCGGTGCCGGCCAGGTCGGGGTGCAGGCGTTCTCCAGCGAGAGCAAGCAGGGCGTGGACGAAGCCCGCGCGGTGGTGTCCGGCTGGCTGGAGCTGGCCTGACCGCGCGGCCGCCCCGGCGGCCGCTCAGACCGCCACGTCGAACAGCCCGCCGATGAGGTGGGCGGCGGCCATCGCCGCAGCGCCCCAGAACCCCACGCGCAGTGCGCCGCGCAGCATCGGCGCGCCGCCGGTCCAGGCGGCCAGCGCACCGGACAGCAGCAGCCCGACCAGGGTGGCCGAGGTCACCACCAGACCGGTGGCGGCCGGCGGCGAAAGCAGGGTGGCCGCGACCGGCAGCACCGCGCCGGCGCAGAACGCGGCGGCCGAGGCCGAGGCCGCCTGCACCGGGCGCGCGCGCAGGCTCTCGCTGATGCCCAGTTCGTCGCGGGCGTGCGCACCGAGCGCATCGTGCGCGGTCAGCTGCTCGGCGACCTGGCGGGCCAGCGCCGGCTCGAGGCCGCGCTGCCGGTAGATCTGCGCCAGCTCCTCCAGCTCCGCCTCCGGGTCCTCGCGCAGCTCGCGCTTCTCGATGGCCATGTCGGCCTCTTCGGTGTCGGCCTGCGACTGCACCGAGACGTATTCGCCGGCGGCCATCGACATCGCGCCCGCGACGGTGGCGGCAATGCCGGCGGTGAGGATCGCGCCCGGCTCGGCGCCGCTGGCGGCCACGCCGACCACCACGCCGGCCACCGAGACGATGCCGTCGTTGGCGCCCAGCACCGCCGCGCGCAGCCATCCCACCCGCTCGGTGCGATGCAGTTCGCGATGGCGGGGGCGGTGTTCCGGCGTCCTGAGCATGCGCCTAGGCTAAGCCATCGGGGCGGCCGGCGGAAAGCTGCACGCCTGCCGGCGAAACGTCGGGCGGGGTGCCCGTCACGTTATAGTTCGCACCCATCCACGCGGCCGCGCGGCCGCCGCCTCCACGCGAGCCGCCCTTGTCGAGCCCCAGCCACGTCGCCGATACGCCGATCACCCAGCGCGCCCAGCTGGTCGAATACCTCGCTTCCGGCGAGAAGCCGCGGGGCGACTGGCGCATCGGCACCGAGCACGAGAAGTTCGGCTTTCGCCTGGACGACCTGCGGCCGCCGGCGTTCGACGGCGAGCGCGGGATCGAGGCGCTGCTGCAGGGGCTGGCCCGCTTCGGCTGGACCCCGGTCCAGGAAAGCGTCGACGGCAATCCGCCGCGCACCATCGCCCTGCTGCGCGGCGGCGCCTCGGTGACCCTGGAGCCGGCCGGTCAGCTGGAACTGTCCGGCGCGCCGCTGCCGGACATCCACCAGACCTGTGTCGAGCTGGGCACCCACCTCAACGAGGTGCACCTGGTCTCCGACGAACTGCAGCTGGGTTTCCTCGGCATGGGCTTCCAGCCGAAGTGGTCGCGCGCGGACATGCCGTGGATGCCCAAGGGCCGCTACCGGATCATGCGCGAGTACATGCCCAGGGTCGGCAAGCTCGGCCTGGACATGATGACCCGCACCTGCACGGTGCAGGTCAACCTCGACTTCGCCTCCGAAGCGGACATGGTGAAGAAGTTCCGCGTGTCGCTGGCGTTGCAGCCGGTGGCCACGGCGCTGTTCGCCGACTCCCCGTTCACCGAGGGCAGGCCCAACGGCTACCTCAGCTACCGCTCGCACATCTGGACCGACACCGATCCGGACCGCACCGGCATGCTCGACTTCGTGTTCGAGGACGGCTTCGGCTACGAGCGCTACGTCGACTACCTGCTCGACGTGCCGATGTACTTCTCCTACCGCGACGGCGTGTACGTGGACGCCAGCGGGCAGAGTTTCCGCGACTTCCTCGCAGGCCGGCTGCCGGCGCTGCCGGGCACGCTGCCGACGCTGCGCGACTGGTCCGACCACATGACCACCGCCTTCCCCGAGGTGCGGCTGAAGAAGTACCTGGAGATGCGCGGCGCCGACAGCGGCCCGTGGTCGCGGCTGTGCGCGCTGCCGGCGTTCTGGGTCGGCCTGCTGTACGACGACGCGGCGCTGGACGCGGCCTGGGACCTGGTCAAGGACTTCACCCTCGAAGAGCGCCACGCCCTGCGCGACGGCGTGCCGAGGCACGCGCTGAAGCTGCCGTTCCGCGGCGCCAGCGTGCGCGAGCTGGCGCTGCAGGCGCTGGAGATCTCCGCCGCCGGCCTGCGCCGGCGCGCCGCCTGCAACATCGACGGCCTTGACGAATCGCACTTCCTCGATCCGCTGCTGGAGATCGCCAGCAGCGGCGTGACCGCCGCCGAGCGCAAGCTGGAGCTGTTCCACGGGGAGTGGAACGGCGACATCGACCAGGTGTTCCGCCAGTTCGCCTACTGAGGCGCGTGTCGCAAGGCGCGGCGTGGCCGCCACGCCGCGCGCGAGCCGGACTGCGGCCTTCCTGCTAGCGGTTGCGCAGCAGGCCCTTCAGCAGCTTCTTGGCGGCGCCTTCCTCCGGCTTCTGCTCGCGGTCGGCGCGGCTGCCTTCATCGTCCTGCGGCATCGCCCCGGACAGGTCCATGCCGAGGATCGCGCTGGTGGTGGACTTGGTGCGCACGCGCACGTTCCATTCCGGGTTCCAGGGCTGCTTCGGGTCCGCCGGCCGCGGCGGGTAGGCGATGTTGGTCTCCGGACCGTAGGCCATCATCGAGAGCATGCCGGCGTCCTGGAAGATGCCCCCGGGGATCGCGCACGTGGTGGTGGAAGGCGGCAGCAGCACCTTCTCCCTGATCCAGCGGTCGATGGTGGCGCCGGTGAGGTACTGCATCACCCCTTGGCCGGCGTCCGGCACCTCGGCGCTGCTCCACATCACCATGTCGCTGCCGCGGTTGCCGACGGCGTGGAGGAAATACGCCCTGGCGTTGTCGACCGGCTGCCAGCGCAGGTCCAGGCCGGTGGCCGGGGTGCCGCTGCTGGACAACGCGATCGCCGGCATGAAGTCGGCGCTGCGGGTCAGTTCGAACTGCAGCGACCCGGGCACGCCCGCGCCGGTGATGCGGTGCGTGCCGACCAGCGAGGCATTGGCCGGCGCGCGCTTGCGCGCCTGGGTGTTCGGCCACAGCGCGTAGGACGGATCCGGATCGATGTCGCGGTCGGGCGCGTAGCGGCCCTGCTGCGGATCGCCGCTGACGTCGACCTTGCCGTCCTTCACCCGCACCACGAACTCGCGCGGCTGGCCGGGGCGGACCTCGTTGCCGCAGCCCCAGTAGAACAGCATGCGCATCTCGCCGTCGCGCGGCTTGCCCATGTCCTGACCCGGCCCGCGTTCGTCCGGCACCCGCGGTCGGGTCGGGGGCGGCAGCAGCGGCAGCGCGGCGCCGAGGCCGAGCCCGGCCGGCACCTGCTGCTCGGCCGGCTTGCCGGGGTCGAGGCGGTTGTGCAGCGCCACGTCGAGGAAGCGGCCGTTGCCGGTCGGGTAGCGGGTGTCCGGCCATTGCAGCTGGCCGCCGGCGCCGCCGCCGATCATCTTCGCCAGTCCGCCCAGCGCACCCATGTCCGGCATGCCCGCCATGTGGTGGGTGGCCACGTCGATCCAGACCTGGGTCGGCGGCGCGGAGGAGGGGGCGCTGCTGGCCGGCACGGCCAGCAGCAGGGGAGTGGCGAACAGGTACGGCAGCGGGCGCGACTTCATGGGCATTCCGTCCGGTGGAGTGGATATCCCTAGAGCGCGGAATCGGGCCGGAACCGGCCACGTTTCCCGGACGGCCGCGAAGGGTTCCCGGCGGGTGTCAGGACGAGGCGTCGTCCGCGAACAGGCCGCCCTGCGCGGGCGGGTAGACCAGGTGGCCGCCCTGCATGCGCGCCAGCGGGTGCAGCACGTGCGGCTGCGGCGGCTTGGCATCCATGATGTGCAGGACCTCCATGCGCCGCGACAGCAGGTCGGCGATCAGCCGCCGGTGGCATTGCCACCACAGCAGCTCGGCGCACATCAGCGCGGTCCGTTTCGTACGCGCCAGCTCCAGGACGCGGCCGAGGGCTTCGGCGAACTCCGCAGTGGCCATGTGGTCGGCGTAGCCCTGGAAGGAGGCGTTGCGCCAGCCGCCGTTGGGCGAGCCCGGCTGGACCTTGCGCCGGCCGCCCAGCTCCGGCAGCCACAGGTAGGCGATTTCGGCGTCGGCCAGCCCGGCGGCCATCGCCTCGCTGCCGAACCAGGGATAGCGCCGCGAACCGGGGTGGCGGCGCACATCGGCGACGGCTTCGATGCCGTGCAGCTGCAACAGCCCGACGAAGTCTTCCCATGGGCGCGTCGAATGGCCCACGGTCCAGATGCGGGAGGGCGCCGGACTTTCCGGTGTGTTCGCACTCATGGCCGCGCGTCCGCGGCGGAGGAGGGTCTCCGCCGCGTCGGCAGGGGACTCAGCGTTCCCCTGGCGCTCCGGTGGTCGAACCCGCGCCCGGGCCGGCGCCCAGGTCCGCGCCGGTCACCCGGTCCAGTTCCGGATTGGAGCGGGTGCGCAGGCGCATTGCCTCGTCGGCCTCGGCTTCCACGCCATCCAGGCCCACGGTCGCGGTGCCGTCGTCGCCGTCCACCGCCGCCTGGCGATCGCGGTCGGAGACCTTCTCCCACAGTTCGCCGGAGTTCCACGGACCGTCCTGGTCGCCCGGGCCCTGCGACATGTCGAAGAATACGTCGGTGAAGCGCGGATCACCCGGCAGCTTGCCCGGCGGGAAGTTCGGCTCGATCGCATACAGCGCCTTCTCGAACGACTTCTGGTGGGCGACCTCGCGGGTCATCAGGAAGGTGAGCGCGTCCTTGATGCCCGGGTCGTCGGTGACGTTGATCAGGCGTTCGTAGACGATCTTCGCGCGCGCCTCGGCGGCGATGTTCGAACGCAGGTCCGAGGTCGGCTCGCCGATCGAATCGACGTAGGCCGCCGTCCACGGCACGCCGCTGGAGTTCACCAGCGCCGGACCGCCGCCATAGAGGATCTGCTGGGTATGGCTGGTGCTGTTCTGGGTGAGGTTGCGCATCTCCATCGCCTCCTCCATGCCCTCGGACAGCACCGCCTTCGGGCCACGGTTCAGCATCGCGATGATCGAGCCGATGATTTCCAGGTGGCTCAGCTCCTCGGTGGCAATGTCGTAGAGAAGGTCCTTGCGCCCCGGGTCGGCGTCGCCGATGGCCTGGGTGAAATAGCGCATCGCCGCGGCCAGCTCGCCCTGCGGGCCGCCGAACTGCTCCAGCATCAGCGAGGCCAGGTCCGGGTTGGGCTGGGCGACCCGCACGGTGTACATCAGGCTCTTGTTGTGGATGAACATGTCTTCTCCTGCGGGCCGTGAGGCCGTCTACGTGGGCGGCCTCGCGGCCAGGCTTGGACGGATCCACCGCAAGGCGGCGTCCCATGGCGGGATGCGGTGGAATCGCCCTGGCGTCCGCGTGCACGGGTTCCTGCCCGCTGGCGTGGCGCGATGCATCCATGCCGGGCCGATACTGGGCGCGCGCGGATCAAGGAAACGTCTTGTTTGCGGCCCCGGCTGCAATCGACCGCGATCGCGCGACGGACGGTCGCGCGATGTAAAACAGGCGTTCACTGTCAACCTGCAGCCCGGCTAACGGTGTCGGGCTCACAGTGGTGTCCAGCCAGCGCAATCCCGCCCTGGCCGATCGAGGAAGTCGAAATGGGCAACCAGCAGAATCGCGACAACCAGCAGCAGGACCAGAACCGCCAGCAGAACCAGCAGAACGACCAGGGTCGGCAGAACCAGCAGGGCGGGCAGCAGCAGCAGCGCGACCAGGAGCAGCAGGACCAGCAGGGTCGCCAGCAGCAGCAGGACCAGAACCAGCGCGACCGCCAGGGCCAGCAGGGCGGCCAGCAGCGCTGAGCCTCCCGGCACCAGGTGAAAGGGCCTCCATCACGGAGGCCCTTCTTGTTTGCGCGGTACGAAACGGCGACGTCCGGGCTCCAGGGGCGCGGGAGATCCCGACGGCAGACAATCCCCTCCGTGCGGTGGCCTGGCGCGGGGCGGGCTGATACCATACCCCAGTATCGGATCGAGCCACGACGGAGTCCCGCGTGCCCCATAGCGCCCACGAGAAGAAGCGTGTCCTCACCCGGGTGCGCCGCATCCGCGGCCAGCTCGAGGCGCTGGAACGCGCGCTGGAAGCCGGCGCCGACTGCGGTGCCGTGCTGCAGCAGATCGCCGCCGTGCGCGGCGCGGTCAACGGCCTGATGTCGGGGGTGATGGAGGCGCACATCCGCGAGGAGTTCGGCCAGCCGGCCGGCTCCAGCGCGCAGCGCCAGGCCCGCGTTGCCGAGATGACCGCGCTGGTCCGTTCCTATCTGAAGTAAGCGGCCGGCGCGCCCGCGCCGCCGGCCTTCCGCAATCGCACCACCCAGGAGTCCATGCCATGAAATCCCGCGCCGCCGTTGCCTTCGGTCCCGGCCAGCCCCTGCAGATCGTCGAGATCGACGTCGCCCCGCCGAAGGCTGGCGAGGTGCTGGTGAAGATCACCCACACCGGCGTCTGCCACACCGATGCGTTCACCCTCAGCGGCGACGACCCGGAAGGCCTGTTCCCGGTGGTGCTGGGCCACGAGGGCGCCGGCGTGGTGGTCGAGGTGGGCGAGGGCGTGACCAGCGTGAAGCCGGGCGACCACGTGATCCCGCTGTACACCGCCGAGTGCGGCGAGTGCCTGTTCTGCAAAAGCGGCAAGACCAACCTGTGCGTGGCCGTGCGCGCCACCCAGGGCAAGGGCGTGATGCCCGACGGCACCACCCGTTTCTCCTACAACGGCGAGCCGATCTACCACTACATGGGCTGCTCGACCTTCTCCGAGTACACCGTGGTGGCCGAGGTTTCGCTGGCCAAGGTCAATCCGGAGGCCAACCACGAGCACGTCTGCCTGCTCGGCTGCGGCGTGACCACCGGTATTGGAGCGGTGCACAACACCGCCAAGGTGCAGGAAGGCGATTCGGTCGCGGTGTTCGGCCTGGGTGGCATCGGCCTGGCGGTGATCCAGGGCGCGCGCCAGGCCCGGGCCGGCCGCATCATCGCCATCGACACCAACCCGTCGAAGTTCGAGCTGGCGCGCCAGTTCGGCGCCACCGACTGCATCAACCCGAACGACCACGACAAGCCGATCCAGCAGGTGGTCATCGACATGACCGGCTGGGGCGTGGACCATTCCTTCGAGTGCATCGGCAACGTCAACGTCATGCGCGCCGCGCTCGAATGCGCGCACCGCGGATGGGGCCAGAGCGTGATCATCGGCGTCGCCGGCGCCGGCCAGGAGATCAGCACCCGTCCGTTCCAGCTGGTCACCGGCCGCAAGTGGATGGGCACCGCCTTCGGCGGGGTGAAGGGCCGCTCGCAGCTGCCGGGCATGGTCGAGGACGCGATGGCCGGCAAGATCGAACTGGCGCCGTTCGTGACCCACACCATGCCGCTGGAGCAGATCAATACCGCCTTCGAGCTGATGCACGAAGGCAAGTCGATCCGTTCGGTGGTGCATTTCAGCGAGGGCTGAAATGCAGGCTGCGCCCCCATGCTTCCGCGTTACGCGGAAGCATGGGCCCCCGATTTCGTTACACCCGAATCCCCGCGGCTGCCGCCGCGCCCCCTTTACTAAAGGGGGCTATTCCCAATGAGTGATGGTCGCCAAGGCCGCACAGGAACTGCGATATGCAACGCATCGAACACCGCGCCTGCTTCGGCGGCTGGCAGGACGTGTACCGGCACCGCTCGCAGGTGCTGGGCTGCGACATGACCGTGGGCGTGTACTTCCCGCCGCAGGCCGAGCACGGTCCGTGCCCGGTGCTGTACTGGCTGTCGGGCCTGACCTGCACCGAGCAGAACTTCATCACCAAGGCCGGCGCTCAGCGCTATGCCGCCGAGCACGGGGTCATCCTGGTTGCGCCGGACACCAGTCCGCGCGGCGATGACGTCCCCGATGCGGACGGCTACGACCTGGGCAAGGGCGCCGGCTTCTACCTCAACGCCACCCGCGAGCCGTGGGCGAGGCACTACCGGATGTACGACTACATCGTCGAGGAGCTGCCGGCCTGGGTCGAAGCCGACCCGGCTGCCAGCGACGTGCGCGCGATCGCCGGCCATTCGATGGGCGGGCACGGCGCGCTGGTGATCGCGCTGCGCAACCCGGGCCGCTACCGCAGCGTCTCGGCGTTCTCGCCGATCGTGGCGCCTTCGAAGGTGCCGTGGGGCGAGAAGGCCTTCTCTGCGTACCTGGGCGAGGACCGCGAGGCGTGGAAGGCCTGGGATGCGTGCGAGCTGGTGAAGACCGCGCAGGAGAAGCTGCCGCTGCTGGTCGACCAGGGCGGCGACGACGAATTCCTCGACGTGCAGCTGCGCCCGCAGCTGCTGCAGGCCGCGGCGGTGGCCGCCGGCCATCCGCTGCAGCTGCGCATGCGCCCGGGCTACGACCACAGCTACTACTTCATCGCCAGCTTCATCGGCGAGCACATCGCCCACCACGCCGCGGCGCTGCACGGCGAGGCGCGCCAACACACGGGTGTCGCCCACCCGCACGACGGCTGCTGCGGCCACTGAGCCGCAGCGCCGCCTAGCCGGCCAGGCGGTAGTCGGTGAAGGCGTAGCGGCCGTCACGCAGTTCGGTGTCGCCGCGCTCCAGCTGCAGGGGCGCGGCGAACATCGGCCCGGCCCAGACGCAGGAGTGGAACTCGCCGTTCTCGCCGCACGGATCCACGTTCGCCGGCAGCGCGTCGAGGAAGTCCGCGTCGAAATCGCGGCCGGCGAAACCGGCATGCAGCTGCGCGGTGTCCACGCAGCTGAGCCGGGCGCGCAGGCCGCCGGCCTGCATCTCCCGCGCCAGCGCCGCGGTGTCGCTGCCGAACAGCGGCACCAGCAGTTCCCAGCCGGCCTCGGCCAGGCGTTGCTCCCGCCAGGCGCGGATGTCCTCGAGGAACAGGTCGCCGAAGGCGGCGTGGCGGATGCCCGGCCAGCGCGCCTTCGCCTCTTCCAGTACCGCCTGCATCGCCGCGGCATAGGCGGCGTTGTCGCACTGCGCCGGGATCGAGGCCTCCAGCAGCGGCAGGCCGGCAGCCCGGGCCTGGGCCTGCAGCACCTCGCGGCGCACGCCCTGCAGCGAGGCGCGGCCGTCCTCGCGGGTCACGGTGGACAGCAGGCCCGCCACCTCGACTTCGCCGCGCTGGCGCAACGTGTGCAGCGCCCACGCCGCGTCCTTGCCCCCGCTCCAGGCCAGCAGTACCTGCATGGCCATCTCAGCCCTTGCTGACGTTGCGCATTTCCCAGCGGTTGCCGGCGAGCAGGCGCAGGCGGTGCTGGAGGATGTCGCCGGGAATCGAGGTCAGCGCGACCAGGTTGATCGCCAGGTCGTGCTGCTCGCCGGTGACGGTGGCGGTGGGGTCGGTGGCGCCCAGCGCCGGGTTCACCTCGTCCGGTTCCGGCTGCATCGCCCGCCAGCGCTCGAACAGCGCCGGCGTGCGCAGCGCATCCTGCAGCTGTTCGGCGAAGGCCTCGGCGCCGTTGGCGGTGAAGGCCAGGGCAGGCTCGCTGCCGCGGGCCAGGGCGGGATCGGGCAGGCGGATCTGGTAACGGACGGTCATGGCGTGCTCCGTGGGGGCTGGGCTCCATCCTGCCAGACGCGTCGCGATACCGGCGTGGGCATGCTCAGGCGAACTTGTGCGGCGGGGCGGCGAAGCCCACCACCACCGCGCCCTTGCCCACGTTGACCATGCCGGTGAGGCTCATCACGCTCTCGAAGACCTCGACCTTGTTGGCCTCGCAAGCATCGAGCAGGCGCGCGTAACCGGGCAGGGCGCGCAGTTCGGACAGCTCGCCGCCGTAGCTGATGCACAGCGTCGGGGTGAGCAGGCCGGCCTGGATGCGCTGCACGGTGAAGTCGAACAGCTTCTGCACCGCCGGCTCGAAGCCCTTGACCTTGCCCGCCGGCGCGGTCTCGCCGCGGTTGCAGTGCAGGATCGGCTTGATGTCCAGCGCCGTGCCCAGCGCCGCGCTGAACAGGCTCACGCTGCGGTCACCCTTGTTGCGGGCGCGGTTGCGCAGGTAGTACAGGTCCGGCGGCACCATGTAGCCGTGCGTGTGCAGGGCCAGTTCCTCCAGCCGCTCGCGGATCTTCTGCACGTTCTCGCCGGCATCGCGCATGCGCACCGCCTCGACCACGCCCACGCCCTGGGCGGAGAACAGGTTCTGGCTGTCGATCACGCGCAGCGCGAACGGGGTGTTGTGCCCGGCGGCCTGCCGGATCGGCTTGTAGTCGTTGAGGATGGCGAAGCTGGCCTGCACCGCGTGCTCGTGGATCGGGCTGCGGGTCTTGGTGAGGGTCATGCAGAACACGTGGTCGTAGTCGACCACCAGCTTGCCCAGGAACAGGTCGCGGATCTGCTCGACCGAATAGGGAATGGTCTCGGCCTCGTGGCCGCGTTCGGCCACGTGCGCGTGCAGGAAGCTCAGCGTCGCCTCCTCGTCGCGGTGGTCGGCGAGGATGGCGTCGCCGATGCGCACGGTAATCGGCAGCAGGATGACGTTATTGCGTTCGATATAGCCGCTCGGCAGATCGCAGGCCGAGTCGACGACGATTCCAATGCGCATGAGCCCCTCCCGTGGCATGCCCCTGGAACGTGAACCCTATCGCAAATCCTGCGGCCCGTGGCAAGGGCCGGAACGCCGTTCAGCGACGCCGCTCGATGCCCACCGGTATCAGGCCGACGCCGGCCAGCGGGCCGTGTTCGAGCAGGCCCGGATCGTCGAGCACGGCCAGCATCAGGTCGTGGCTCTCGTTGCCCCAGAACAGCTCGCCGCCCACCGCCAGGGTCGGCACGCCGAACACGCCGGCGGCCAGCGCGGCGTCGGTATTGGCGCGCAGCCGCTCCTTCACGGCCGGGTCGGCGATCGTCGCCGCGGCATCGTCGATGCCCAGCGACGAGGCGACGTCCGCGAGGGCCTCCGCCGTATCCAGCGCCCGGCCGTCGCGCCAGACCGCATCGAACAGCGCATCGATCGCCGCCACCGTGGTGCCGGCGGCCACGCACAGGCGCAGCGCCGGCAGCGGATTGAACGGATGCGCCGGCGGGAACACCATCGGCACGCCCTCGCGCCGGGCCTGCCACAGCGCCTGGCGGTAGATGAACTCGCGCTTCTTCGGGATTTCCGCCGGGCCGCGCTGCTGCAAGGTGGCCAGCACCGCACCGAACACGATCGGCAGCGGCCGCACGCGGCCGGCGTCCACCAGGGGCCGGATCTTCTGCCAGTGCAGATAGGAGAACGGCGAGACGAAATCGAAGTACCAGTCCGCTTGCATCATCACCACGCCCCACTCAGTGCCACAGGCCCAGGACCAGTCCGTACAGGGCGAACTGCAGGCTGTGGTAGCCGCCATCGATCAGCCACATCTTCAGCGAGCGCCCGGCGAACAGGTAATTGATGGCGAAGCTGGTGGCCACCCAGCCGGCGCCGGCCACCAGGCCGGTGCCTACTGCCCGCGCCAGTTCCGGCGCCGGGCCGATGAACCACGCGAACACGCCTGCGGCGACCAGGCTGGCCACGAACGCGCCGCCGAACACCTTCGCCGGATGCCCGCCGGGTTTGTCCGGATCGATCCCGGCCTCGCGGCACCAGGCCAGGCGGAACAGCGGCCCGTACCAGATGCCGCCAAGCACGAAGGCCGAGACCGCCGCTACCAGTACCGCCCACAGGTTGATCCCGTCCATCGCGTTGTTCCGGTGGAGTCCGGGCGCAAGCCTGCGGCCTGCGCCCGGACGGGGCAAGGCCTAGCGGGTGTACGCCGGCGGCAGGCCGGACTCGCCGCTGCCGCGCAGGTAGCGGTCGCGCAGTTCGGTCTGGCGCGAACGCATCGGCATCGCCCGGCCGCCCAGCCACACCTGCTCGGCGGTGTTGATCACGTCCAGCGGATCGCCGCTCCACAGCACCAGGTCGGCGCTCTTGCCCACGGCGATCGTGCCGAAGCGGTCGTCCACGCCGAAGGCCTGCGCCGGCACCCGGGTCAGCCCGGCCAGGCCGGCTTCCCAGGGGAGGCCGTTGGCCACGGCATTGCCGGCCAGCTGGCGCACCTTGCGCGCGTTGTGCGAGGCGTCGCCGGCCTGGGTGAAGCCGACCTCGACGCCGGCGGCCTGCAGCAGCGCCGCGTTGCGCATCGTCGCGCCGATCTGGTCGAAGTTGCCCGGCAGGTTGGCCAGCACGTCGACGAAGACCGGCACCCGTGCCGCCGCCAGCTGCGGCGCCAGCTGCCAGGCCTCGGCGCCACCGGCGATGGCGATCTTCACCTTCTCGCGCGCGGTCCAGCGCAACAGCTGGCGGATGTCGGCGGCGCGGTCGACCTTGACCACGATGCGGCCTTCGCCGGCGAGGAAGCGCGCCAGCACCGCGCGCCCGGCCGGGGTGAGCAGCGCATGCGGCGAGTCGGCCGGCACCCGGCCGCGCGCCTCGGCGACCATCTGGTCCAGCAGCATCCACTGCGCCGCGCGCGACTTGCCGCTGAGGTCGGCCGCGCTGGCGCCCAGGCGGATGAACAGCGCCTTCGGCCCGACCGGGTCGGCGCTGCCGTCCAGGCGGATCACCCCGCCCTGGCCGGCGACGAAGCTGTGGCCGTTGTCGGCGGCCAGCAGGGTGAAGCCGATGCCTTCCACGCGCGCCACCGGCACCAGCACCGAGGCCGGGTTGTAGGCGAGGGTGACGTCGAACTCCGGACGCACCGGCTGCCCGTCGAGCTTGAGTTCGCCATCGACGGTGGGCGCCTCGCCGGAGACTTCCTCCAGGCCGATGTCGGTGATGCCGCCGAACAGCGCCGGGGTCAGCGGGCGGCCGTTGGCTTCGACCACGCTCACTCCGGCCGGCACGGCCAGGCCGGTGCCGACGGCGCGGATCACGCCGCCCTGCACGAGCACGTCGGCGCCCCGCAGGGTGCCCTGCGCGCCGGCGGTGTGCACGGTGGCATTGCGCACCAGCAGGTCCTGGGCGAGGCCGGGGACGGCCAGCGCCGCGAGCAGGCCGGCGGCGAGGCCGGCGCGCGCCAGGCGCGCCAGCGGACGGAAACGGATGCGGCGGCTCACAGCACACCTCCGGGGGCGGCGGCCGGCTGGCCGAGGAGGAAATCCGAACGCGGCTGCCGCGACGGGTCGTTGCGGTCGAACACGCGCGCGCCGTCGATGTAGACCTGCTCGGCCTGCGCGTAGGAACTGAACGGGCTGCGGTTCCACACCACCACGTCGGCGAGCTTGCCCGGCTCCAGGCTGCCGGTGCGGTCGGCCACGCCCAGGGCGCGTGCGGCGTTGGCGGTGAGCCAGCGGATCGCGCGCTCCGGCGGGATCTCGATGCCGGCGCGGCGCGCGTTGGCGATCACCTTGGCCGCTTCCTGGTTGAGCCGCTGGATGCCTTCCTCCGAATCCGAATGCACGATCGCGCAGCTGTTGGCCGGGCGGTCGACCAGGGCGATGTTCTCCTGGATGCCGTCGAAGGCTTCCATCTTGAAGCCCCACCAGTCGGCCCACAGCGCACCGCAGATGCCTTCCTGCGCCAGCCGGTCGGCGACCTTGTACGCCTCCACGCCGTGGTGGAACGCCGAGATCGTGAAGCCGAATTCCTTGGCCAGGTCGATCATCGTGGTGATCTCGTCGGCGCGATAGCAGTGGATGTGCACCAGGATGTCGCCGTTGATCGCACCGGCGAGGGTATCGAGCTTGAGGTCGCGCTTGCCGCCGGCGTCGCCGGAGCTGTCCTCGCTTCCCGAACCGGACTGCCACCAGCGGCGCTTCGGCGGATCCTTCGGCTTGCCGCCGCCGTTCTTGCGCAGGTATTCGCTGGCGTCGATGAACGCGGCGCGGTAGCCGGCGACGTTGCCCATGCGCGTGGACGGCGCGGTGCCCTTGCCGCCGTAGACGCGCTTGGGGTTCTCGCCGCAGGCCATCTTCAGGCCCCACGGCGCGCCGGGGAACTTCATCGCCTGGTAGGTGGTGGCCGGCACGTTGCGCAGGGTCACGCCGCGGCCGCCGACCAGGTTGGCCGAGCCGGGCAGGACCTGCAGGGTGGTGATGCCGCCGGCCAGCGCCGCGGCGAAGCCCGGATCCTGCGGCCACACCGAATGCTCGGCCCACACGTTCGCGGTGACCGGCGCGGTCATCTCGTTGCCGTCGCTGTGCGCCTTCATGCCGGGGCTGGGATACACGCCCAGGTGCGAGTGCACGTCGATGATGCCGGGGGTGATCCACTTGCCGGTGGCGTCGACCACGCGCGCGTCCGCCGGCGCCTGCAGGCCGGCGCCGACCGCGGCGATGCGGCCGTCGCGCATCAGCACGTCGGCGCCGTCGAGGCGCTCGCCGGTGCCGGTGAGCACGATGGCGTTGCGCAGCAGCACCGGCTCCGACGGCAGCGGCCGGTAGGTGCTCGGATACGGGTCTTCGGTGAAGCGCGAGGCCGCGGAGGCAGCCATCGCGGGACCGCTGCTGGCCAGGCCGATGAAGGCCAGGCACGCCGCGGCGAGCGGCAGGTGTCGCATGGTGTTTCCCCTGGACGGACGCAAGGGCACCGAAGCTAGCGGGCAGGCGTGGATCGCGCAATGTGCCGGTGGTGGGACCTTGCGCACAAAGCAGGCGACGGATGCGGGCGTGGAACGTAGCAGCGCGCGCGTGCGGTCGTGGCACGGACGCGGCTGTGGCAGGCTGGCCCGCACGGGAAAAGGAGAAGGTGATGGAGACGACGGCAGCCGGAGTGGTGCGGTTCTGGCGCGAAGCGGGGCCGAAAGCCTGGTTCAGTGGCGGCGAGGCCTTCGACCGCGAGTGCGAGTCGCGCTTCCTGCAGGCGCACCTGGCCGCGGCGCGACGCGAGCTGGAGGCGTGGCTGGACGATGCCGAAGGCGCGCTGGCGCTGCTGCTCCTGCTCGACCAGATTCCCCGCAACGTGTTCCGCGGCAGCGGCCACGCCTTCGCCACCGACGGCCTGGCCCGGCTGTACGCCGACCGCGCCCTGGCCGCCGGCCACGACCAGGCCTTCGAACCGGCGCTGCGCGCGTTCTTCTACCTGCCGTTCGAGCACTCGGAGGATCCGGCCGACCAGCAGCGTTCGGTCGGGCTGTTCGAACCGCTGGGCGATCCGGTCTATACCGACTACGCGCGCCAGCACCAGCAAGTGATCGCCCGCTTCGGCCGCTTCCCGCACCGCAACCGCGCGCTGGGGCGGATCAGCACGGCGGAGGAGCAGGCCTGGCTGGATGCGGGTGGCGGGTTCTAGGGTGACTTGCGGGGGACGGATAGAAGAAGAGCGGGGCAAGCCCCGCTCTACGGTGTCGCTTCCGGGTGTCGCGTGGCTCAGTAGCGCGGCACGCTGCCGTCCACTTCCTGCGCCCAGCGGTCGATGCCGCCTTCCACGTTCAGCACGTTGCTGAAGCCCTTGTGGCGGAACTCTTCCGCCGCCTGGCCGCTGCGGCCGCCGCGGTGGCAGAGGAAGGCGATGCGGGTGTCCTTCGGCAGCGACTCCAGGTCGATGCGGCCGCTGCCGTCGAAGGTACGGTGCGGCACGGCGACCGAGGCGATCGCGCGCTCTTCCGGCGGACGCACGTCGACCAGCACCAGCTCGCCGCTGCGGACCTGGCGGTCGGCTTCGGCCGGGGTGATGGCCTGGACGGGCTTGGGCGCGTTCGGGTTGTCGATGGCCAGGCCCTGCCCACGGAAATCGTCGACCCAGTCGATGGTGATGCCATTGGCGCGGCGCGCGCTGGCCGGGTCGAACTGGATGCGCAGGCCCTGGGTCTCCACGGCGATGGCGTTGTCGTTGCGCGGAGCGATCTGGAAGCGCGGCTGGAAGCGCGCGTCGATCGACAGCGCCAGCGCGGCGTTGCCGGCGTCGGCCAGGGCACCGCGCAGCTTCTCCGCGGCCGCTTCGGTGACGGTGACCTGCGGCGGGGTGCGGTCCGGCTCCGGCACGCCCAGCAGCTGCGACAGCTCGCCGCTGGAGGCCATCTGCTCGATGATGTCGCTGCCGCCGACCAGCTCGCCGTCGACGTAGAGCTGCGGGATGGTCGGCCAGTTGCCGAACACCTTGATGCCTTCGCGGATCTCCGGGTCGGCCAGCACGTTGACGTGGGCGTACTCCACGCCCAGGTCTTCCAGCACGCCGCTGGCCTTGGCCGAGAAGCCACACTGCGGCATGCCGGGCTGGCCCTTCATGAACAGCACGACGCGGTTGGCCTGGAGCAGCGATTCGATGCGCGAACGCAGGGCGGGATCGAGGGACATGGGGGGAAACTCGCAAACGGAAAGGGAACCGGGCAGGCCCGGGCCGGCCATTCTACCCCCGTGGCATCATGCGCCGATGAGCGCCCCGGCAACGCTGCATCGCATTCCGCGCCCCGGCGCCTGGTGGGCCTGGCTGCTGCTGTCGCAGCTGGCGGTGGCGCTGCTGTGGTGGCGGCTGGGCTGGGCCTGGGGCCTGCCGGCGCTGGCCCTGTCGCACCTGGCCTTCCTGCTGCCGGTGTTCCTGCCGCGTTCGCCGCTGTACCTGCCGGTGCTGTCGCGGCTTCCGGCGGACGACCGGGTGGCGTGGCTGACCATCGACGACGGCCCCTCCGACGACACCGTCGCGATCCTGGATGCGCTGGACCGGCACGGCGCCCGCGCCACCTTCTTCCTGGTCGGCGAACGCGCGCGGGCGCGACCGGCGCTGGTGGCCGAGATCCGCCGCCGTGGCCACGCCATCGGCAACCACACCCATACCCACCCGTCGGCGCGGTTCTGGGCGCTGGGGCCGCGGGCGATGGCCGCCGAGATCGGCCAGGCGCAGCAGGCGCTGGCCGAGGTGGCGGGCGTGGCGCCGCGCTGGTTCCGCTCGGTGGCCGGGCACAGCAACCCGTTCCTGGCCGCGCCGCTGCGCGAGCACGGCCTGGCCCGGCTGGCCTGGACCGCGCGCGGCTACGACGCGGTCGATGGCGACCCGGTGCGGGTGCTGCAACGGATCGGCCGCGACCTGCGCCCGGGTGCGATCGTGCTGCTGCACGAAGGCGCCGCCCACGGCCGCAGCGTGGAGATCGTCGAAGGCGCGCTGTGCCTGCTGGCCGAGCGCGGCTACGCCACCGTGGAACCGCCGCAGTGAACGCAGCGCCCGAAACCGGTGGCCTGCGCGAGCCGGCGCCGACGGTGCCGCGCCGGGTCCTGCTCGCCGGCGCCACCGGCCTGGTCGGCCGCCACGTGCTCGACCTGTTCCTGGCCGATCCGCGCGTCGGCCAGGTGGTCACGCCAGTGCGGCGGCCGCTGCCGGCGCATCCGAAGCTGCTGCAGCCGCAGGTGGACTACGACGCCCTCGACGCGGACGCGCCCTGGTGGGACGTCGACGCGGTGGTCTGCACGCTGGGCACGACCATGGCCCAGGCCGGTTCGCGCCAGGCCTTCCAGTGCGTCGACCACGACTATCCGCTGCGCGTGGGCGAACTGGCGCGGCACCATGGCGCGAAAGCCTATGCGCTGAACTCGGCGACCGGCGCCGATTCCGGTTCGATGTTCTTCTACAACCGGGTCAAGGGTGCGGTGGAGCGCGACCTGGCAGTGCTGGGCTTCGAGTCGTTCACCTGCGTCCGCCCCGGCCTGATCGGCGGCGACCGCCACGAGGCGCGCCGCGGCGAACGCGCCGCGCTGGCCGCGTTGCGCGTGGCCGGTCCGCTGCTGCCGCGCGCCTGGCGGATCAGTCCGGCGCCGCGGATCGCCGCGGCGCTGGTGGAGGCGGCGGTCGAGCCGGTGCCCGGCAGGCACGTCGTCGCCGCGGCGGAGCTGGCCGCGCCCTGAGCCACTGTGGCAGCGGCAGGCCTGCCCTGATCCGTCGCCCACGTTATCGGCGGGCCGCGATCCGCTGCATGGACGGATCGGCCGATCCGGTCTGCTGTGCGGGCGAACAGCGTGTTACGACTGCCCCGGCGGCGGGTGCGAGGTCGCGAGCAGGCGCTCCTGCTTCTCCTCGCGTCGCTGCCGCTGGCGATGGCGGTAGAGCACGGCACCGCCGATGAACACCCACAGGCCGAGCACGATGCGCAGCGGATCGAGGCTGGCCATCACCAGCAGGCCGGACAGCTGGGCGATGATCGCGAGGTTGAGGACGAGGTCCCGCATCGGAAGGCTTCCCTGCAACATGGACGGAGGCGGCCAGTCTCCCGCGCGCCCCGTGCCCCCGCCATCAGGAAAGTCCGATATCCCCGTCAGGACGCGCCGCTAGTCGCGCGTGGCCACGATCAGCCAGTTGTTGAATGGCGTGTTGCCGGACCATGGCGCGAAACTGCTGCGCAGGCCGGCGGCGTCGAAGCGTGCACGCAGCACATCGGCGTCCGGATAGTGTCGCGGCGCGGCGTTCATCCAGCCCAGCAGGCGCGCCAGGTGGTCGGTGGTGCGGGTGATGCGGGCGCGGCGGCTGCCGTCGTCCAGGCCGGTGCGGATCACCAGCTTCGCGCCCGGTTCCAGCATGCCGACCATCGCGTCGACCACGGCCAGCTGCCGCTCGGGATCGAAGAACTGCAGCACGTCGAGGATGGCGACGCTGCCGCGGTGCGGCGGCAGGTCGCGCGACAGGTCGAGGGTTTCGAAGCCGGCGTCGGCCAGTCCGCTGCGCGCGGCGGCGCGGCGGGCGGCGGCGATCTTGCGCGCGTCGTTGTCCACGCCGAAGTAGCGCAGGCGGCTGCCGTCGGCGTGCAGCGCATGGGCCAGCAGGCCCAGCCCGCAGCCCAGGTCGAGCAGCGGTGCGGTGGTGCCGCGCAGCGCCGCGCACACGCCTGGATAGAGCGGGTCGCTGCCGAGCTTCGCCTTGGCGTAGTAGTAGTGGTAGCGGCTGCCCAGCAGGGTACCGGGCAGGAAGGCCTCGGCAATGTACCGGGCGTTCCTGCGCGGCAAAGGCTGCGGCGTGGCGTCGGTGGCGGACGCGGCCATCAGCGCAGCACCTCGCGCGCCGCCGGCAGGGCCAGCGCGGCCCACAATGCGTACATCGCCGCGGACGGGTGCAGGCCGTCGTCGGCCAGCATTTCGACCTCGCCGCCGCGTTCGCGGCTGACCGGGGCGATATCGATCCAGCGCGCGCCGGCGCGCGCGGCTTCCTCGCGGCATACCGCGTTGAAACCGTCGATCTGCGCGGCGACCAGCGCCGCGTCGCGCCGCTGCGCGAACGCGAACGGAGTGACGCCCCAGTCCGGAATCGCCAGCACCAGCACCCGCCGCGGGTCGCCGCCGGCGAACCCGGACGCGCGCCGCAGCAGCGCCGCGAACTGGCTGCGGAACTCGTCCAGCGGCCGCCCGCGGTACTGGTTGTTCACCCCGACCAGCAGGCTCACCAGGGCGTGTTCGTTACCGATGGGCGCCTGCGCGTGCGCCGCGTCGATGCCGGCGTCCAGCTCGTCGGTGGTCCAGCCGGTGGTGGCGATGATCCGCGGTTCGCCGATGGCGAAACCTTCCGCGCGCAGCGCCGCGGCCAGCTGCACCGGCCAGCGGCCTTCGGGCGCGACGCCTTCGCCGATCGTGTAGGAATCGCCCAGCGCCAGGAACGCGGACGGGGAAGCGCTGGCGGGGACCTTCGCGGCCGCCGTCATCAGGCCGCCGCGTTGCGCGAGCGTGCCTTCAGCGGCACCACCTTGGTCGCAGCCTCGGCGCGGCGGCCGAGCGCGCGGTCGATGCGCGCGAACACCTCGCGCATCAGCCCCGCCTCGGGCAGCAGGGTGACGCGGAAGTGGTCGCGGTAGGGCACGTTGAAGCTGGAGCCGGGCACGATCAGCACGTCCTCGGTTTCCAGCAGCTCCAGTGCGAACTCGTGGTCGTCGAAGCCGCGCGCGGCCGGGCCGACCACGCCGGGGAACGCATACAGCGCGCCCTTCGGCTCGACCAGGCGCAGGTGCTCGCTGGCCGCGCAGGCCTCGACCACCGCGCGGCGGGTCTCGTACAGGCGCCCGCCGGGCGCGCACAGTTCGCTGATCGTGTCCGGGCCGTTGACCGCCGCCTCGATCGCATACTGGCCGGCGACGTTGGCGCACAGGCGCAGGCCGGACAGCAGGTCCAGCGCGTTGCGGTAATCGGCGGTGCGCGCCGCGGTGCCGGTGAGGATCGCCCAGCCCACGCGCCAGCCGCAGGCGCGGTGCACCTTGCTCAGGCCGGAGAAGGTGATGCACGGATGGTCGCCGGCGATCGGCGCCAGCGGCACGAACTGCGCGCCGTCGTACAGCACCTGGTCGTAGATCTCGTCCACGAGCAGGAGCAGGTCGTGGCGCTGCGCGATCGCCACCAGGCGCTCGAGCAGTTCCCTCGGGTAGACCGCGCCGGTGGGGTTGTTCGGGTTGATCAGCACGATCGCGCGGGTGCGCGAGGACACCAGCGTCTCGATCTGCACCGGGTCGGGCATGAAGCCGTTCTCCGGGGCGCAGTGGTAGTACACCGGGCGACCGTCGTTGAGGATGGTCGCGGCCGACCACAGCGGGTAGTCCGGCGACGGCACCAGCACCTCGTCGCCCGGGTTGAGCAGGGCGCGCAGGGTCATGTCGATCAGCTCGGACACGCCGTTGCCGACGAATACCCGGTCGGTGTCGACATGCGGCGCGCCGCGCTTGCGGTAGGCCGAAGCCAGCGCCTCGCGCGCGGCCGGCAGGCCGAGCTGGTGGGTGTACGGATCGGTGTGGGCAATGTCGTCGACGATCGCGCGCTGCAGGTGCGCCGGCGCGCGGAAGCCGAATGCGCCCGGATTGCCGATGTTGAGCTTGATCAGCGTGCGCCCTTCCGCCTCGAGCGCGTGGGCTCGCCGGTTCAGTTCTCCGCGGATCTCGTAGCGGACTTCTGACAGGCGCTCGCGGACGCGGAGCGTTTTCTCGGTGGCGGGCATGACGGCGGGGCGGCGCGGACAGGGAACCGCGATGGTATCGGAAAAAGCGCGCGCAAGTGCCCGGATTCCCGATGTTTTGCGCGACGTTCGGCGCCGGTACGGTTTCGGCTGGAACCGTACCGTGGCGGGCGGCCCGCATCGGCGGGCGGGGAACGTTTCCGGGGCGGCGGCATGGCCGCGAACCGTGACGGCGTCCACGTCCCGTACCGTCCTCGCACAGGCAGGGCCGGCTGGTGGCGGGGCGCGCCTGGGTTGAAGCCGCTCCGGCAGACGGGGCGGGCGGCGCTCTACAATGCCGCCCATGGACCATGCCGCCCCCGACTTCGCCTCCCTGCGCCAGATCGGCTGGCCCTGGGCCGGCGCAGCCGAGGACCCGGCCTGGCAGGCCCTGGCCGAGGCCCATCCCGGCGCACGCCCGGCGCGGGTGATCGAACAGCACCGCACCGGCTACGTGCTCGCCGACGGCCCGCAGGGCGGGTTCCGCGCCGAATCGCCGCCGGAATGGCAGCGTCGCCCGGTGTTCACCGCCGACGGCGTGCCGCTGCACGAGCGCGCCGCGGTCGGCGACTGGGTGCTGCAGGACGGCCGCCGCATCCTCGCCCTGCTGCCGCGCCTGACCGCGATCAAGCGCGCCGCCGCCGGCGAGCACTACCAGCAGCAGGTGATCGCGGCCAACGTCGATACCGCCTTCGTGGTCTGCGGCCTGGACGCCGACTTCAACCCGCGCCGCATCGAACGCTACCTGCTGCTGGTCGGCGGCGGCGGGGTGAAGCCGGTGGTGGTGCTGACCAAGGCCGACCGCGACGGCGCCGACGCCGACGCCGCGCTCGCCGCGCTGGCCGACCTGCGCGCCCAGGGCGTGCCGGTGCTGGCGCTGAACGCGCGCGACCCGTCCACCGCCGAAGCGCTGTCGCCGTGGCTGGGCCCGGGCCGCACCGCGGTGCTGGTCGGTTCCTCCGGCGCCGGCAAGTCGACCGTCACCAACACCCTGCTCGGCGAGGAGCGGATGAAGACCGGCGCGGTGCGCGAGCATGACTCGCGTGGACGCCACACCACCACGCACCGCGCACTGATCGCGCTGCCTTCCGGCGCCTGCCTGATCGACACGCCAGGCATGCGCGAGCTCAAGCCCACCGGCGAGGAAGAGCTGGCCGACGGCGGTTTCGCCGACATCGAGGAGCTGGCGTCGCAGTGCCGCTTCAGCGACTGCGCGCACCGCGCCGAGCCCGGCTGCGCGATCCGCGCGGCGATCGCGGCCGGCACGCTCGATGCGGCGCGCGTGGCCAACTACCTCAAGCTGCGCGACGAGGTCGCCGGCGCCGCCGACCGCCTGGCGACGCGGCTGGCGCAGAAGGCCGACGCGCGCGTGCAGAACAAGGCGCTGCGCAAGCGCCTGGACCAGAAGTACCCGCGCCGCTGAGGCTGCCGGACCTGCGTGTCCGCGCCGCGGCGGCGCACCGACTACACTCGCCGCATCGCCACCGCCGGACGCCGCATGCCACGTCCCGACGTCATCGCCCGCCATGCCGAGCTGGACGCCCGCCTGGTCCGCGCGGTGCGCGGCATCCGCCTGCTCGGCCTGGCCAGCTGGCCGGCGCCGGTGCAGGCCGGTTTCCTCGAAGCCTGGCGCCAGGGCAATGCGCGGCTGCCGGACGTGGTGTATCCGAAGCTGGATTTCGCCGACGAGCGCGCCGAGCTGCAGGCGATCGCCGCGGCCGCCGATCCGGACGAACCGCTTGGCCAGTACCTGCGCGAATCGGCCGCCAGCTGGGAAAGCGCCGCGCGCCTGCTCGAGGCGCTGGGCACGCCGCAGGCCTGCATCGAATCGATGGCGCTGTTCGGTCGCCCCGACCAGGCGCTGCCGGGCGAAGGCCCGACCACGCGCGAGGCCGCCGGCCACTTCATCCAGATCGCCGGCGAACTGGACCACGAGCTGCTCGCGCCGGAGGAACAGGTGCCGGTCTCGGCCACCGCGCTGGCGCTGCAGCTGCAGGGCGACCTCGACGAGTTCTTCGGCAGCCGCGTGATCAGCGTGGAGCTGGATCCGGAGCTGATCGCCAAGGCCGCTGCCGGCGCCACCCGCATCCGCCTGCGCGCCGGTGCCGCCTTCAGCGACTACGACCGCCGCCAGCTGTTCCACCACGAGGCGCTGGTGCATTCGCTGACCGCGCTCAACGGCCGCACCCAGGGCCGGCTGCCCAGCCTGGCGCTGGCCTCGCCGCGGGTCACCGCCACCCAGGAAGGCCTGGCGACCTTCGCCGAGCAGATCACCGGCAGCATCGACATCGAACGGATGAAGCGGATCAGCCTGCGCATCGAGGCGGTGGCGATGGCGCTGGAAGGCGCCGATTTCCTGCAGGTGTTCCGCTACTTCCTCGACGCCGGGCAGAACGAGGCGGAAAGCTTCGCCTCGGCGCAGCGGGTGTTCCGCGGCGTGCCGCTCACCGGAGGCTGCGCCTTCACCAAGGACACGGTGTACCTGCGCGGCCTGATCGGCGTGCACACCTTCTTCCGCCGCGCGCTGCAGCGCGATCGCCTGCGCCTGTGCCGCTGGCTGTTCGCCGGCAAGATGACCCTGGCCGACGTGGTCCGCTTCGAACCGCTGTTCGCCGACGGCACGCTGTCGCCGCCGCGCTGGCTGCCGCCGTGGGTCGAACGCGCCAGCGGCCTGGCCGGCATGCTCGCCTTCTCGCTGTTCGCCAACCGCATCCGCATGGACCGGATCGACGAAGGCCTGCTCGGCCGCCGGCCGCCGCACATGGACGAGGCCGGCGCGAAGCCGGACTAGCTCAGCGCTTCCCGAGTAGTGCGGCGATGCGTTCGCCGCTGCCCATCGCCAGGGTCCAGCCGAGCATGCCGTGGCCGATGTTGAGCAGCAGGCCCGGCGCGGCCTCGCGGATGATCGGCGCCGAATGCGGCGTCACCGGGCGCAGGCCGGCCCAACGGCTCTCGATGGCGTCGTAGTCGGCCGCTTCGGGCAGCGAATCCCGGGCCAGGGTCACCAGATCAGCGACGCGCCCGGCGACGGGCGTGGGATCCCACTCGTTGACCTCGGCCAGGCCGGCGACGCGGATGCGGTCGCCGAGGCGGGCGAACACCAGCTTGCGCGAAGTGTCGGTGATGCTCGCCGACGGCGGGTTCGCGCCCAGCGGCGCGGTGAAGGAATAGCCCTTCACCGCCATCACCGGCACGCGGATGCCGACCTGGCGCAGCAGGCCGACGCTGTCGATGCCGGCGCAGACCACCACGCGGTCCGCATGCAGGCTGCTGCCGTCGGCGGCATGCACGCGCCAGCCGGCGCCGTCGCGCTGCAGGCGCCGCAGGTCGAAGCCGAACGTGGCCTGCACCCCATGTTCGCGGCGAAGCACCGCGAGCAGGCCGACGCCGAAACGCCACGGGTCGCCGACCTCCTCCTCCGGCGAATGCACCACCGCGACCATGCCGCGGGCACCGGCCAGCGCCGGCTCCACGCGGATCGCCGCGTCCGGATCCAGCAGCTCCTGGCGCACGCCCTGGGTGCGCTTGATCGCGATCATGTCGCGCGCGGCCGGCAGCGAGGCGGCGCTGAAGTAGACGTGCAGCTTGCCGGCGACGCGGCGGTTGAACTCGATCGGCGTGCGTTCCAACAGCGCCTGCATCGCCGCGCGCGATTCCATCGCCAGCTGCAGGATGTCCAGGGTGTTGCGCTGCAGGCGGCCGGTATTCGCGTTGCGCAGGAAAGCCAGGCCCCAACGCAGGTAATGCAGGTCCAGGCTGTTGCGCGCGCGGAAGCAGCGGTCGCGGCCGCCGAGCAGGCCCGGCAGCTGCTTCCAGGTGCCCGGCCCGGCCATCGCATCGGTATAGGCGTAGCTGAGCTGTGCGCCGTTGGCGAAGGACGTGCCCATCGCCGGGCCCGCGTGGCGGTCGATTACGTGTACCGCTTCGCCGCGGCGGGCGAGGGCGTAGGCGGTCGCCAGGCCGACCACGCCGGCGCCGATGACGAGGGTACGGGGCTGCCCCGGGGCGTTGGACTGGTTCATCCGTGCTGCGTTGCTGCTGGAGGGTTGGACGAAGGGCGGGCTGCGTCAGTGCGGCCAGAAGTTGACGAAGCCGGTGATGATCAGCGCGTTGCTGAAGTCGATGAAGAACGCGCCGACCAGCGGCGCCACCAGGAATGCGCGCGGGGCGATGCCGTAGCGCTGCACCAGGGTGCGCATCACCGCCATGGCGTTGGCGGTGGTGCCGAGCATGAAGCCGATGAAGCCGCCGCCCATCACCGCTGCGTCGTAGTCGCGGCCCATCAGCCAGAACACCGGCACCACGAACAGCGCCACCAGGGCCACCTGCAGGCCCAGGTTGACCAGCAGCGGCAGGCCCATGCCGGCCAGCTCCCACAGCTTGAGGTTCATCAGCGCCACCGCCAGGAACAGCGCCAGGCAGACGTTGCCGATCAGCTCGATGGTGTGCACCGGCAGGCGCAGCCAGCCGGTGGCGTCGTCGATGTTGCGCAGCGCCGCGCCCACCAGCATCGCGCCGATGTAGGCCGGCAGGGTCAGGCCCAGCGCCTGGAAACCCCGACCCAGCCAGCTGCCGGCCCAGATCGCCAGCAGCAGCAACACGATGCATTTGAGCGCATTGAACTCGCGCGCCGCGTCGGTTTCCTCGTGCACGAGCTTGCCGCTGACCTCGTCGGCCACCGGCGTGGGCACGTGCAGGCCGATGTTGTGGTTGGAGATCTTGAAGCGGCGCAGCAGCACGGTGACCACCGGGCCGCCGACCACGCCGCCGCAGACGATGCCTGCCATCGCCGCGGTGATCGCGATCGACTCGGCGCCCTTGAGGCCGGCGGCCTCGAACATCGGCGCGAAGGCCAGACCGGTGGCCGGGCCGCCGGTGAGGGTGGCCGAGCCGGCGAGCACGCCGAACATCGGATGCAGGTCGAACATGCGGGCCACGGCGATGCCCAGCAGGTTCTGCACCACCGCGAAGCCGCTGGCCAGGACCAGGAACACCGCCACCTGGCGGCCGCTGATGCGCAGCAGCGCCAGGCTGGCGTTGACGCCGATCGCGGTGAAGAAGGCGATCATCAGCGGCGACTGCAGCGAGGTGTCGAGCTGGTACAGCGGCGTGCCGCGGGCGTGGCCCCACCAGGCGGCCAGGGCGAACAGCAGGCCGCCGAGCACCGGTTCGGGCAGGTTGTAACGGCGCAGGATCGGGATCGCGCGGGTCAGCGCATAGCCGGCGAACAGGGCCAGGCCGCCGAGGGCCACGGTCTGGACCGCATCCAGTTCGATCATCCAGGGACTTCCACGGGCAGGGAAACCGCGAGTATCGCCTACCCGGCGGCGCTCCTGCCCGCGCGCCACGGCCTTGGGCGCGCTGCGACCCGCCCCCGCGAGGCGGGTCGCGGAGTGAGCGGTAACACCGCGCCGGCCCGCGTTTCGTGCCGCGACCACCGCCGTGGCCGCGGTTGCCGGCACAAGCGCCGCGACCTGCCGATCCCGGCGCCCCCGCCCCGGGGAGGGCCGGAGCACCGCGCCGACGGTTAGAATCGGTCCCATTCCCGCGCGGCAGCGCCACCCGAATCGAGCACGATGTCCGAACAAGAAGATTTCAAGCAGGCCGCCCTCGACTACCACCGCCATCCGCGCCCGGGCAAGATCAAGGTCTCGCCGACCAAGCCGATGCTGACCCAGCGCGACCTGGCGCTGGCCTACTCGCCGGGCGTGGCCTACGCCTGCGAGGCGATCGTGGAGGACCCGCAGCAGGCCAGCGAGCTGACCGCGCGCGGCAACCTGGTGGCGGTGGTGTCCAACGGCACCGCGGTGCTGGGCCTGGGCAACATCGGCCCGCTGGCCGGCAAGCCGGTGATGGAAGGCAAGGGCGTGCTGTTCAAGAAGTTCGCCGGCATCGACGTGTTCGACATCGAGATCGACGAGAACGACCCGGACAAGCTGGTCGACATCATCGCCTCGCTGGAGCCGACCTTCGGCGGCATCAACCTGGAGGACATCAAGGCGCCGGAGTGCTTCATCGTCGAGCGCAAGCTGCGCGAGCGGATGAACATCCCGGTGTTCCACGACGACCAGCACGGCACGGCGATCATCGTCGGCGCGGCGGTGGTCAACGCCCTGCACGTGGTCGGCAAGAAGATCGAGGACGTGAAGCTGGCCACCACCGGCATGGGCGCCGCCGGCGTCTCCTGCGTGGACATGCTGGTCTCGCTGGGCCTGAAGCCGGAGAACATCACCGCCTTCGACCGCGGCGGGGTGATCCACAGCGGCCGCACCGACCTGGACCCGGACAAGCGCCGCTACGCCCGCGATACCGACGCCCGCACCCTGGAGGAGATCGTCGCCGGGGCGGACATCTTCCTGGGCCTGTCGGCCGGCGGCATCCTCAAGCCGGAGATGGTGGCCAGCATGGCCCCCCACCCGATCATCCTGGCCCTGGCCAACCCGTACCCGGAGATCCTGCCGGAGGACGCGCGGCGGGTGCGCCCGGACGCGATCATCGCCACGGGCCGGTCGGACTACCCGAACCAGGTCAACAACGCCCTGTGCTTCCCCTACCTGTTCCGCGGCGCGCTGGACGTGGGCGCCACCGGGATCAACGAGGCGATGAAGGTGGCCTGCGTGCACGCCATCGCCGCCCTGGCCCGCAAGGAGGCCTCGGACCTGGGCAGCGCCTATGGCGACGACGTGCCCAGCTTCGGCCCGGAGTACCTGATCCCGCGCCCGTTCGATCCGCGCCTGCTGGTGGAGCTGTCCAGCGCCGTGGCCCAGGCGGCGATGGACTCGGGCATCGCCACCCGCCCGATCGAGGACATGGACGCCTACCGCGAGAAGCTGGGCCAGTTCGTGTACCGCACCAGCCTGCTGATGAAGCCGGTCTACGACCGCGCCCGCGCCGACCGCAAGCGCGTGGCCTACGCCGAGGGCGAGGAAGAAGTGGTGCTGCGGGCGGTGCAGACGGTGGTCGACGAGGGCCTGGCCTTCCCGATCCTGATCGGCCGTCCGGAGGTGATCGAGACCCGGATCAAGCGCCTGGGCCTGCGCATGCAGGCCGGGGTGGACTTCGAGATCACCAACCAGGACGACGACCCGCGCTTCAACGACTACTGGCAGCACTACCACGCCCTGACCGAGCGCCGTGGCGTGACCGTGGCGGCGGCCAAGAACCTGATGCGTTCGCGCCCGACCCTGATCGGCGCGGTGATGGTGGCCCGCGGCGAGGCCGATGCGCTGCTGACCGGTATCGTCGGCCGGTTCCACAAGAAGCTGGGCTATGTGCGCAGCGTCATCCCGCTGGAACCGCGGGTGCAGTCGACCTCGGCGATGACCGGCGTCATCAACAACCAGGGCGTGTTCTTCTTCGTGGACACCCACGTGCAGGAAGACCCGACGGCCGAACAGATCGCCGAGGCGACCCTGCAGGCGGCCTACCGGATGAGGCTGTTCGGGATCGAGCCGAACGTGGCACTGCTGTCGCACTCCAACTTCGGCAGCCACGAGTCCAAGGACGCGCAGAAGATGCGCCAGGTGCGCGAGCTGCTGCGCAAGCGCAGCCCGCGCCTGAACGTGGACGGCGAGATGCAGGGCGACACGGCGTGGGACGAGATCCTGCGCAGCAAGATCATGCCCAACAACACCCTCAAGGGCCGCGCCAACCTGTTCGTGATGCCGAACCTGGAAGCGGCGAACATCGCCTACAACCTGGTGCGCGTGTTCACCGACGGCGTGGCGATCGGCCCGATCCTGATGGGCGTGAGCAAGTCGGTGCACATCCTCACCACCTCGGCCACCCCGCGCCGCATCCTCAACATGACCGCCATCGCCGCGGTGGATGCCCAGATCCGCCAGGCGCTGGAAGAGGGGCGCAAGCCGTAAGGGTCAGAAAAGGACTACACGCGAGCGCGTGGATCTGCCATTGCGGGGGTGGGTCATGCGGTGCCAGCCTGATGGCGGGCCCGCAGGGCCCACCCCCATCGCATACTCAAGGAGGAGATCATGCGCTCGCTCGAAGTCAGGGAACTCAGGCTCGTTGCAGGCGGCAACGGGAGCGGCGGAACCAGCAATAGCGGCTCCGCGGCCCGACAGGCCGCGGTGGAGCAGTGCCAGGGCCTGCCGGACAGCACCAAGGTCACGTTCGAGATCAGCATCGAAGCGAACGTTTCCGGCAAGGTCGTGGGCCTCGGTGGCGAAGCCACCACGACCCAGACCGTCACGATCGAGACCACCTGCGGCGACCTGCGCGCGGCGTCCGGCGGCGGTGGCTGATTTTCCCGGCGCACCGCAAACTGCGGTGCGCCGTTCCTGCAGCAGGTGGGACAAATGGGGTGGAACCTGGTGATGGCGGCTGCACAGGCCCTGTCGATCGCGATCGATCCTGCGGCCTGGACGCAGGTGCAGCGGATCGAGTGGCCTGGCGAATCGCACCGGGTCGAGGTAGTCCAGCCGGTGGCCGGGATGTATCGCACCGGTTGCGGAGACTTGCCGGCGGCAAGTCCATCCGGCGGGCAACACTCGTTCCGGATGGGCGAGTACTGCAAGCAGCTCGTGGTGCTGATAGACCTTTCCGCCGGAACCAGCGATCCGCAGCTGGCGGAGGCCTTCCTGGCGCGCCACGAGGCATTCCACGTAGCCGCGCAGATGTACGGGTCGAAGATCCCGCTGGAATTCCTGGAGATCGAACCGTCCCTGGTCGAACGCTTCGCCGGCAGCTCAGCGTTCCAGCCCCTCTTTGCCGAGGTGGATGCGCTGTTGGCCGCCCTCGATTCGGGTGGCGAACTGTCATGTCCGGCCCTGGTCGACGCCTATCGTGCCCTCGCGGACGACGGGCGGCGTTACCTCGACTACAAGATGTTCTGGGAGTGGCCTGCCGAGTTCTATGCGCAGCAGACCACGTTCGGAAGCGACACCGCTTCCTACCGGAACTTCAGGTCCAGGCTCTTCAACGGCGGGAACGAAGGGTTCGAGCTGTTCGTGGCCGGGGTGGAAGCCGGCCTCATCCTCGATCGCGCCATGGGCCGCGAGGCATGGCAGAAGGCTGTCGCCGAGGGGAGCTCGATGTTTGACCTGGTCTTGGCCACAGCAGGATGCGCTGGACCGGAGCGGGGTGTACGAGTGCGGATGAGACGCGTCGAACTGCTTTGAAGTCGCCATCCGGCGGCGTCGGGCTGGAGCGCCCGCTTGACCAGGAGCAGATTTCTCTGACAAATGATTCGGGGATTCCGGCCTGCCATGGGCGAGGCCCGATATGCGATACGTAGACGGCCGGCAGGAGCCGGCCGTGCGGGCCAGGGTGGCCCGCTACGCACACAACCAAGGAGTGGATGTCATGCGTAATCTGACTGTCAACGAACTTGCGTGGGTCGCCGGCGGCACTGGTGGCGAAGCGACGGTGAAGGTGGAAACCCCCGTCGGGGGCGTGGAGGTCAAGTCGGATACGAAGGAGCTCGGTGATGCACTCATCGAGACCTACGAGGGGATCGTGCAGTTCGTTTCCCACGTCATCGAGCGGGTTGCCGAATCCCTGCCGTGATCTTCGCCTGGGCGTGACCCAATGTGGTCACGCCCATCTGGGGAGCATGCGATGAAGCAATTCTCTTGGCTGCTGCTTGCGAAGTACGTTGGCTCGATCGCTGTCGGGTACGCCATCGCGGACATGTACCCCGGGGTAGCCAGCCCTGAGCGATTCCTCGATACCCGGCGGCAGGTCGCAATGCTGCTCGTCCTGCCATTCCTCGAGACGCTCGTGCTGCAGCTTGGCGTGATCGAAGTGATCCGGTGGATGTCCGGGAAGTACAGGAACACCGCTGGCCTGTGGGCGGGAGCCCTGGCATCGGCCCTCCTGTTCTTCTTCCTCCACTACCGCTTGAATGGTGCCTTCAACGGCATCGCCTACGGCGCGGTGGGTGGATTGGTCTATGCGAGCATGTACGCGCTCAAGCGCCCGGACGGAATGAAGGCAGCCTTCGCCTACACCTGGATGCTGCACCTGGCATCGAATGCCCTGTTGGCGGCGTCGTACGCGTACTTCGCCAAGGTCATCCTCGGCTAGAGATCCCGCCCCGCGCAGCGATCAATCGTCGCTGTCGCCCTCGATCATCTTGCGCTGCATGGCATACAGGTAGGCGTCGGCTTCTGATGGGGAGCTTCGAGTGATCGACTGCAAGGGCGCGGCCTGACCGCGCCCTTGCCAAGAGAGCAAGGAAGAGGGGAAGCACTGCATGAAGTACCTGCCCATCATCCTGGTGCTCGAGTATCCGGCGATCCTGGTCCTGGGACTGCTGTTCCAAGGCCTTCTGCAGGCGCCGGTCAACCTGGACAAGTTCCTGGGCACACGCTTCCTGCTCCCGATGCTCCTGGTGATGCCGTTCATGGAGACGGCAATCATCCATTCTGCATTGACGGAGCTCGCACTGAAGCTTGGAAGGGGATCCCGCGTGGCGCTCTATGTGGGAGTCTCGCTGTCAGGACTCGTGTTCTTCGCGCTGCATCTCCTCATGAACGGCGCGTTCAACGGACTCGTGTACGGCCTGACAGGGGGCATCACCCTGTCGATCATGTATGCCCTGGCACGGAGGGAAGGCGCACAGAGGGCCTTCTTCGCGACCTGGATGCTCCATTTGTGCAGCAACGCGTTCGCCGTGCTGTCCATGGCGTTCTATGGAATGGCCCTGGGGGTGCGTTAGTGCGTCGCTCGCCGCGTTGTAGGTGGTCATCCAGACGCGGCCGGCGGTCTGGTTGAGGTAGGGATCGGACCACCAGCCGCGCCCGGCCGCGCGCGTGCGCCCGAACCAGGCGCGGGCGCGGTAGTCGAAACCGTCGGTGATGAAGTCGCGGTGGCGGCCGTTGCCGCGTCCAGCTGCGCCTCGGTGAAGATCGTGGTCGATTCCACCGACGACAGGTCGATCGGGTTCACCGCCGCCATGCCGCGCACCTGCACGGCGTCCAGGATGGAGGTGGCGGCGTCGGCGAACGACACGCTGCTGCCGGTGCCGGTGTTCACCACGACCTCGCGGGTGGTGGCGGTGCCGTCCGGCCCGGTGCGGGTGATGCGGTAGCGGCCGGCGGGCAGGGACGAGAAGCGGAAGCTGCCGTCGGCGCCAGCGGTGATCGAGCGCTGGAAGCCGGTGACGTCGCTGATGGCGGTGATGGTGTCGCCCGATCCGGCCTGGCCGGAGATCGTGCCGGTCGTGTTCGACTGGGCGTGGGCGCCGCCGCTGATGCAGGCCGCCAGGGCCAGGCTCAGCGCGGTCAGGCGGACTCTTCCGCCGGTGGGACCTTTGGTCATTGCGCAATTTCCATTCGGTTGGGTGGACTGGCCACTCCCCGGTGCGGCCAGACGCGGCACCGTAGGTACCCGCCGCCAACGCCACGACTGCCTGTGGTCGGGATGAAGGAAAGCGGCCGCCGGAAGTCACCGTGACTTCCGGCCTACAAATGGAACGCTTTGGACCATTCCGGATGCTGCACTGCGGCATCGGCGCAGTGTCCCGGGAATGTCCGGGACATGTGCCCGATTGCGCACGAAACCATTGGATTCACAGGCACATACGCCCCCGTAGCGACGCGGCGGAGCCGGTTCCTTGCGCTAAACTCGGTGGTCCACAAGAACGCATAGCGCCGCGGCCCCCCACGCGCGGCATCGGAGTGATATGAACTGGCTGAACGAGGTGTTGCAGAACGATCCGGATCCGGCGGAGACCCAGGAGTGGATCGAGTCGCTCAAGGCGGTCATCGACCGCGACGGACCGGAGCGCGCGCACCTGTTGCTGGAGGACCTGGTCGAGCTGACCCGCCGTTCCGGCGCGTTCCTCCCCTTCTCCCCGACCACCGAGTACGTCAACACCATCCCGCCGCACATGGAGGCCAAGAGCCCCGGTAACGCGGACCTGGAGTGGCGCATCCGCTCGATCATCCGCTGGAACGCGATGGCGATGGTCGTGCGCGCCAACCGCAAGCCGGGCGACCTGGGCGGCCACATCGCCTCCTTCGCCTCGGCGGCGACCCTGTACGACGTCGGCTTCAACCACTTCTGGCGCGCGCCGTCGGACCACCATCCGGGCGACCTGCTGTACATCCAGGGCCACAGCGCCCCGGGCATCTACGCCCGCTCGTTCCTGGAAGGCCGCATCTCCGAGAACCAGCTGGACAACTTCCGCATGGAAGTGGACGGCCGCGGCATCTCGTCGTACCCGCACCCGTGGCTGATGCCGGACTACTGGCAGACCCCGACCGTGTCGATGGGCCTGGGTCCGCTCGCGGCGATCTACCAGGCGCAGTTCATGAAGTACCTGGAGCACCGCGGCCTGATCGAGCCGTCCGACCGCAAGGTCTGGTGCTTCCTTGGCGACGGCGAGACCGACGAGCCGGAGAGCCTGGGCGCGATCGCGCTGGCCGGCCGCGAAGGCCTGGACAACCTGGTGTTCGTGGTCAACTGCAACCTGCAGCGCCTGGACGGCCCGGTGCGCGGCAACGGCAAGATCATCCAGGAACTGGAAGGCGTGTTCCGCGGCGGCGGCTGGAACGTCATCAAGCTGCTGTGGGGCTCGTACTGGGATCCGCTCCTGGCGCGCGACACCAACGGCGTGCTGCGCAAGCTGATGATGGAAACCGTCGACGGCGAGTACCAGAACTGCAAGGCCTTCGGCGGCGCGTACACGCGCGAGCACTTCTTCGGCAAGTACCCGGAGACCGCCGCGATGGTCGCCTCGCTGTCGGACGAGGACATCTGGCGCCTGAACCGCGGCGGCCATGACCCGCACAAGGTGTACGCCGCCTACCACGCCGCGGTGAACACCAAGGGCATGCCCACCGTGATCCTGGCCAAGACGGTCAAGGGCTACGGCATGGGTTCGGCCGGCGAGTCGCTCAACCCGACCCACCAGACCAAGAAGCTGGACGACGACGCGGTGCGCGCGTTCCGCGACCGCTTCAACATCCCGCTGTCGGACAAGCAGCTGGCCGACGCCGAGCAGGTGCCGTTCTACCACCCCGGCGAGGATTCGCCGGAAGTGCAGTACCTGAAGGAGCGCCGCGCCGCGCTCGGCGGCTACCTGCCGCAGCGCCGCCGCAAGGCGAGCAAGTCCTTCGCCGTGCCCGGCCTGGACAAGTTCGAGCGCCTGCTCAAGGACAGCGGCGAGCGCAGCTACTCCACCACCATGGCCTTCGTGCAGACGCTGAACATCGCCCTGCGCGACAAGGAGGTGGGCCCGCGCCTGGTGCCGATCGTCGCCGACGAGGCGCGCACCTTCGGCATGGAAGGCCTGTTCCGCCAGATCGGCATCTACGCCCCGTTCGGCCAGAAGTACAAGCCGGTCGACTCCGACCAGCTGATGTACTACCGCGAGGACCAGGCCGGCCAGGTGCTGCAGCAGGGCATCAGCGAGCCGGGTGCGATCGCGTCGTGGATGGCGGCGGGCACCAGCTACTCGGTGTCCGACGTGCCGATGCTGCCGTTCTACATCTACTACTCGATGTTCGGCTTCCAGCGCGTGGGCGACATCGCCTGGCAGGCGGCGGACATGCGTACCCGCGGCTTCCTGCTCGGCGGCACCGCCGGCCGCACCACGCTCAACGGCGAAGGCCTGCAGCACGAGGACGGCCACAGCCACCTGCTGGCCGGCGCCATCCCGAACGTGCGCAGCTACGACCCGACCTTCGGCTACGAGGTCACGGTGATCATGCAGCACGGCATGAAGGCCATGCTGGAAGACCAGATCGACGAGTACTACTACGTCACCCTGATGAACGAGAACTACACCCATCCGGAAATGCCGGCGGGTGCGGAGACCGGCATCATCAAGGGCATGTACCTGCTCAAGGACGCCGGCAAGCC
>NZ_AZUZ01000012.1 GCF_000513955.1 Pseudoxanthomonas suwonensis J47 | reverse complement strand
GCGCCGAAAGACGCGGTAGCGCGGGGGTATGGCGCAAGCAGGCCATGGATGGCCTGCGCTCGCGCGTTGGAGCCATGGACGGCGGAACCGCGCGATGCGCCATACCCCCGCGCTGCCGCGGCTCCGTCCGAAGCCCGCCACGCCAATGCTTCAAACAGCAGGACGCCGAGGATGCGGCAAGTCAACTGGCGCGTGGCGACGCGTCAAACGTCGCCAGCGCCCTGGCTCATTCCCGGCGCCCCCTCCGCGCTGCCGCGGCTCCGCCCGAAGCCAGCCACCCGGACGCTGTTGCTGTTGCTCCCGCAGCCCCTGTCTGCGGCACGAACGCGGCTTACTGCCGGCGTACCGCCTGCACCACGTTGAGCCGGCGCAGGCGGCGGATGACTTCGGCGAGGTGGTTGCGGTCGCGGACCTGGATCGCGAAGCGCAGCTGCGCCGCATTCATGTCGCGGTCCAGGTAGTCCACCCGCTCGATGTTCGACTGGCTCTGCGCCACCGCCGCCGCCAGCTGCGCCAGCACGCCGGTGTGGTTCTCCACGTCGACGATCAGCGACGTATCGTAGTCGCCGCTCACGTTCGGATCCCAGTCGATCGGCACCCAGCGCTCCGGCGACTTGCGGAACTCCGCCAGGTTCGGGCAGTCCAGCCGGTGCACCACCACGCCCTTGCCCGAGGTGTGGTAACCCATGATCTCGTCGCCCGGGATCGGCTGGCAGCAGTTGGCGAAGCTGACCACCCCGCCCTCGGTGCCGTTGATCAGGATCTTTTCCTGCGAATGCTTCGAATGCCCGCCGCCGCGCAGTTCCGCGTAGGCCATCAGCGCCTGCGCCGCCTGGCTCGGCATCCAGTTGCCCAGCGCCACCTCGGCCAGGAAGGCCTCCAGCCGCGGGAAACGGTGCTCCACCAGGAACGACTCCAGCCGCTTGGCCGGCAGCCGCTCCAGCGAACTGCCCATCGCCTCCAGCGCGCGGTCGAGCATGCGGTGGCCCAGCTGCACCGCGTCCTCGTGCTCCAGCTGCTTGAGCTGGTGGCGGATCGAAGTACGCGCCTTGCTGGTGACCACGAACTCCAGCCACTGCGGCTTCGGCGCCGCCGACTTGGCGGTGATGATCTCCACCGTCTGCCCGCTGGAGAGCTTGGTCTTCAGCGGCACCAGCTTCTTGTCCACGCGCGCCGCCACCGCCTGGTTGCCCACGTCGGTGTGCACCGCATAGGCGAAATCCAGCGCCGTGGAATTGCGCGGCAACGCCAGGATCCGGCCCTTCGGCGTGAACAGGTAGACCTCGTCCGGGAACAGGTCGACCTTGACGTTCTCCAGGAACTCCAGCGACGAACCGGCCGCGCGCTGCGACTCGATCAGCTCCACGATCCAGGCGTGGGCCCGGCTCTGCGCGCTGTTCGGGCTGTCGCCGCCGTGCTTGTAGGTCCAGTGCGCGGCGATGCCGCGCTCGGCGATCAGGTCCATCTCCTCGGTGCGGATCTGCACCTCGATCGGCGAGCCGTAGGGCCCGAACAGCACCGTGTGCAGCGACTGGTAGCCGTTGGCCTTGGGGATGGCGATGAAATCGCGGAAGCGCCCGTCCAGCGGCTTGAACTGCGCATGGACCACGCCCAGCGCGCGGTAGCAGTCGGCCACCGACCGCACCACCACGCGGAAGCCGAACACGTCCATCACCTGGTCGAAGCTCTTACCCTCGCCCTGCATCTTGTTGTAGATGCTCCAGGGCGTCTTGATCCGGCTGACCAGGCGGTGCTCGAGGCCGTCGCGGGCCAGGCCCTGCGACAGCTTCACCTCCACCTGCGCCATCGCCTCGCGGCGGACCACCGGCTGGCTGCGGATGTGCTTCTCGATGATCGCGTGGCGCCACGGATGCAACGCGCGGAAGCCGAGGTTCTGCAGCTCCGACTTGACCAGGCTCATGCCCAGCCGCTGCGCGATCGGCGCGTAGATCTCCAGCGTCTCGCGGGCGATGCGGGTGCGGGCCTCGGCGCTCTGCGCGCCGAGCGTGCGCATGTTGTGCAGGCGGTCGGCCAGCTTGATCATGATCACGCGCAGGTCGCGCGACATGGCCAGCAGCATCTTGCGGAAGCTCTCGGCGGCCGCCTCCTGGCGGTCGCGGAACTTCAGCTTGTCCAGCTTGGTGACGCCATCGACCAGCTCGGCCACGTCCTCGCCGAACTGCGCCGCCAGCTCCTCGCGGGTGAGCGGCGTGTCCTCGATGGTGTCGTGCAGGATCGCCGCGATCAGCGTCTCCACGTCCAGGCCCAGCTCGGCCAGCACGCCGGCCACCGCCACCGGGTGGGTGATGTACGGCTCGCCGGACTTGCGGGTCTGCCCGGCGTGGGCGATCGCGCCGACCCGCCAGGCCTCGCGCAGCAGCGGCAGCTGCTCGCGCGGCAGGTACGCGGCCGCCCGTTCCAGCTCCAGGACGTAGTCGGGCAAGGGCTCGCCAGCGGACGGCGGAGCGCTATCGACTGCGTGGGCGGAAAGGCCGGTATTCATGTGCAGAGGTTATGCCAGCTACCGGTGAACGGCAAACCGGAAATACCGTGGTAACGCGCACCCGTCCGCCGCCATTCCGCTGACTCCGCGTTCAGCCGAGCCGGTACGCCCGCTCCACGCCCGGCAGCGCGTCCAGCTTGCCGAGCAGGGTCGAAAGCTGGCCGTAGTCGGTCACCCGCAGGCGCAGGCGCAGGCGTACCCGGCCGCTGTCACGCAATTCGCTGCGGATGTCGGACACGTGCGCGTCCTCCTGGGCGATCAGCGTGGTCACGTCCTTGAGCAGCCACTTGCGGTCGACGCCATCCACCTCCACGTCGACCTCGTAGCCGCCCCCGCCGTGGCCCCACTCCACCGGCAGCACCCGCTGCGGCTGGGCCGCGGCCAGGCGCGCGAACGCGGCGCAGTCGGCGCGGTGCACGGTGACGCCGCGGGTGCGGGTCAGGTAGCCGGCGATCGGCTCGCCCGGCACCGGCTGGCAGCAGCGTCCCAGCTGCACCAGCAGGTTGCCGACACCCTGCACGGTGAAGCCGGCCTCGGCCTTCTTCCGCCGGACCTGGCGCGGCACCCGCGGCGGCGGCAGCACCGCCGGCGCCGGCTCGGCCGGACGCGAGAGCTCGTGCAGGGCGCGGCCGATCTGGTGCGGTCCGACGTCGCCCAGCGCCACCTGGATGTACAGGTCGTCCACGGTCTCGGCGTGGAACTTCTTCGCCACCGGCGCCAGGTCGGCCTGGTGCAGGCCCAGGCGCTTGATCTCGCGCTCGAGCATTTCCCTGCCGGCGGCCACGTTGCGCGAACGGTCCAGCTTGTGGAACCAGGCGCGGACCTTGTCGCGCGAGCGGCCACTGGCCAGGTAGCCGTTGGCCGGCAGCAGCCAGTCGCGCTTGGGATCCGGCTCCTTGCCGGTGAGGATCTCGACCCGGTCGCCGCTGCGCAGGCGGTGGCCCAGCGGCACGATGCGGCCGTTGACCTTGGCCCCGCGGTAGCGATGCCCGACCATCGTGTGCACGTGGTAGGCGAAGTCCAGCGGCGTGGCGCCCTGCGGCAGGTCCACCACCTCGCCCTTCGGGGTCAACGCGTAGACGCGCTCCTCGACCAGCTCGGCGTCGAGCGCCCCGGCCAGGCCCTCGTCGCGGCCGTCGCCGGACTGCTCCAGCAGCTGCCGCATCCACGCGATCTTGCGCTCGAACGCGCGGCCGGCGCCCTTGCCCGCGGCGCTGCCGCCGGTCTCCTTGTAGCGCCAGTGCGCGGCCACGCCCAGCTCGGCCTGCTCGTGCATCTCGCGGGTGCGGATCTGCACTTCCAGGGTGCGCCCTTCCGGGCCGACCACCGCGGTATGCAGCGAGCTGTAGCCGTTGGGCTTGGGCCGGGCGATGTAGTCGTCGAACTCGCCCGGCACCGGCGCCCACAGCGCGTGGACCACGCCCAGCGCGGCGTAGCAGGCGGCGACGTCGTCGACCATCACCCGTACCGCGCGCAGGTCGTAGAGGCGGTCCAGCGGCAGGTTCTTCTTCTGCATCTTCCGCCAGATGCTGTAGATGTGCTTCGGCCGGCCGCTGATGTCGGCGCGGATGCCGTGTCCGGCCAGGGTGCGGCCGAGCTCCTTCTTCACCGCCTCGATGTAGCGCTCGCGCGCGGTGCGGCTCTCGTCCAGCTCGCGCGCCAGGTGGCGGTAGGTGTCCGGCTCGAGGAAGCGGAACGCCAGGTCCTCCAGCTCCCACTTCAGCTGCCAGATGCCCAGGCGGTTGGCCAGCGGCGCGTGGATGTCGCGGGTCAGCTGCGCCAGCGCGCGGCGCTCGGCCTCGGCCAGGCGGTCGGCGACACGCATCTTCGCCAGCTGCCGCGACAGCAGGATCGGCACCACGCGCAGGTCCTGGACGATCGCCAGCAGCAGCCGGCGCAGGCCTTCGCCATTGCGCCCGGCCTCGCGGCCGGCATGCAGCGCCCAGACCTGGTCGGCCGCGTCCTGGCCGTCGAGCAGGCCCGGCACCGCCGGATGGCTGGCGGCGACGCGCGTGGCCACCGCCGCGCGCAGCCCCGGCAGCTCGAACAGCAGCCCGGCCAGCAGCGCGGATTCGTCGGCGTCGAGGCGCGCGAGCGTCTGCAGGGTGTCGGCGATCACCGGCCACGACGAGCGCTGCGTGCGGTCCGCGACGGCTTCCCAGGCTTCCAGCAACAGCGCGCGCAGCGCAGCGGACAGCGGGTCCGCAAGCGGACCCCGCAGCAGGGCAGGCAGACCGTCGATGGCAGGGCGAGACAAGGCCGTTCCGGCGCGTGGGGTTGCGACTACACTAGCGGCCAACGTACCGGAGGAACAAGCATGAAACCTCGTCCGCTGCCGCTGTGGTCCACCCTGCCGCTCGCGTTCGCGCTGGCCGTCTGCGCGCCCGCCGCGCTGGCCCAGTCCGACGCTGCCACCACGCTGGAACAGCAGATGACCGCGGAGGAATTCCGGGCCGCCGGCCTGCACAAGCTGAGCGCCGCGGAACTGGCCGCGCTGCAGGACTGGATCCGCCGCCAGCAGGCCGGCGTCACCACGCAGGGACAGCAGGCCCCGGCCGCGACCACCGCGGCGCCCGCGGTCGCCGGTACCACCGCACTCGACGCGGCGGAGATCGAACGCATCCGCGAGCAGGCCCGCGAGGAAGGCCGCCGCGAGGTGAAGGAGGAGAGCCGCGGCTTCTTCGACTTCGGCTCCGACGAACCGATCCGCAGCACCCTGGTCGGCGAGTTCCGTGGCTTCGCCAAGGGCCGCACCTACGCCCTCGCCAACGGCCAGGTGTGGGAACAGATCGAGCCGGCGCGCCTGGACGGCGTCAAGCGCACCGATCCGGCGGTGACGATCAAGCCGGGCCTGTTCAACGTCTGGTACCTGCGCATCGACGGCTACAACACCCCCGCCAAGGTGCGCCGGATCAAGTAAGGCGTCGCACGGGCGGCGGAACGCACCGCCGCCCGGTGCGTCGTCAGCCCAGCGTCGCCAGGCGCTGGGCCAGCTTCTTCGGCGAGATCCCGCCGCGCGAGCCCAGCTCCTGCGCGAACAGCGAGATCCGCAGCTCCTCCAGGTCCCAGCGCAGCGCCTGCCATTCCGGCGAATCGCCGTTGCCGGCGGCACGGGCGCGTTCGAGTGCATCGGTGAACGGCTTGATCTCGAGCATCCGCGCCTGGTCGCGCGCCGGGTCGCGCAGCGCGCGTTCGGCGCGCAGGGCCATGCCCTTGAGCCAGCGCGGGAACTGCGCCAGCGCAGCGGCCGGCGTGTGGCGCAGGAAGCCCGGATGGACCAGGCCTTCGAGCTGCGCGCGCAGGTCGTCGAGGTTGGCACCCGCCCAGCCCATCAGCGGCGCCTCGAGCTTCGGCTTCAGTTCCGCCACCGCGGCGAGGATCTGCTCGGCCAGCTGCAGCCGCGCCATCGCCTCGCCAAACAGGGCGCGACCGGCGGCCCCGGCGCGCTTCTGGAACGCGGCGCGGTCGCGGATCCCGTCCAGGCCTTCGGCCAGCACCGCGTTGAGCGCGGCCTCGACCAGGTCGGCGCGCAGCTGTTCCTTCTCTTTCGCCTTCGCCTCCGGGCCCTGGCCGAACTGGTCGATCGCCGCGTACAGAAGGCCCAGCCGCGGCGACACCGGCAGCTGCTTCCGCGCCTGCCGGGCCTTGTCGGCCAGGGCGATGCGCAGCAGGCGCTCGACCCCGCGCGGATGCGCGGCCGCCGCCTCGGCGCGGTCGGCGAACACGCGCATCACCGCGTGCTCGCCCTCGTCGACCAGCGCCGGGTAACCGGGGACGCCGGCGTCGCCGGTGACCTGCAGCGGCAGCGGCTCGTCGGGGAACTCGCGCAGCTCGCGCGGACCGCTGGCCAGAGCCCGTGCGGCGCGCGCGGCGAAGGCGCGGCTGGCGCGTTCGCCGAAGCGGGCGCGCAGCTCCTCCAGGTCGCGCGACTCGGCCAGCACCTTGCCGTTGCGCCCTTCCTCGCGCAGGCGCAGGTTCATGCGCAGGTGCGGCTCCAGCGCGGCCTCGTCGAAATCAAGCGCGCTTACCTGCACGCCTGTCGTTCTGCTGAGGAAGCGCGCCAGCTCGCCGGTGATGGCGTCGGCGGACGGCTGCGCGAAGGCCTCGTAGAAGGCGCGGCCGAAATCCGGCGCCGGCACGTAGTTGCGGCGCATCGCCTTGGGCAGGCTGCGGATCAGGCCGGCAGCCTTGTCGGCGACGAAACCCGGCGCCAGCCATGACAGGCGCGCCGGATCCAGCGCGTTGAGCAGCGGCAGCGGGACTTCCAGGGTGACGCCGTCGTCCGGCGCGCCCGGCTCGAACCGGTAGTGCAGCGGCAGGCGCGCGTCGCCCAGCGGGAAATACTTCGGGTACAGGTCCTGCTGGCTGCCTTCGCCGGGCAGCAGGTCGACGGTCGACCAGCGCAGGCCCTGCTGCTTCTCCCGCGGCAGCTTCTGGTACCAGGCATCCAGGCCGGTGGCCGAGTGGATCTCGCCTGACACGCGGTCCAGGTACCAGCGCGCCTGCCAGTCCTCGTCGGCGACCAGGCCGGCGCGGCGCAGCTTGGCTTCCTCCTCGCGCGCCTGTTCGAGGGTCTTGAGGTTGGCGGCGAGGAAGGCGGCCTTCGTGTCGATCTCGCCGGTGACCAGCGCCTGGCGCACGAAGACGTCATGCGCGCCGACCGGGTCGATGCGGCCGTAGTGCACCGGGCGCTTCGGCGCCAGCACCAGGCCGAACAGGCTGATCTGCTCGGAGGCCAGCACGTTGCCCTGGGCGCGCGACCAGCGCGGGTCGTAGTGCTTGCGCGCCAGCAGGTGCGGCAGTTCGGCGATGGCCCAGTCCGGCTCGATCGCCGCGGCGGTCAGGCCCCAGACCTTCTGCGTGTCCAGCAGGGTCGCGACCAGCACCCACGGCGGCGGCTTCTTCGCCAGCGGCGAAGCCGGGAACAGCTGGAAGCGGCGTTGCCGCGGTGCCTGGAAGTCGCCCTTCTCGGTGCGATGGCCAAGCTGGGTCGGCAGGCCGGCAATCAGCGCACGGTGCAGCGCCTGGTAGGCCGAGGCGCGCTCGCGGGCGCCGATGCGGGGGCTGCGCAGAACGGGGTCAGAGCCACTGCCCCCCCTGTCCTGTTGCCGATCTCCGTGTGCTTGGGGGGAAAGTGACCCGGACCGCGTATTGCCCGCGGCCTTGCCCTCGCGCGCCAGGCGCGCGGCGCGGTGCAGCTCGCCGCGGGTCGGGCGCTCGCCGGAAGCACCGCGCCCCTCTTCCGCCGCCGGCGCACCGGCCAGCAGCGGCGCCAGCGCCTGTTCCTGCGGCTCCTCGCGCCAGCCCAGCTCCCCGCACAGCAGCTTGAGCTGGCGGTGCAGCTCGCGCCATTCGCGCATGCGCAGGAAACCGAGGAAGCGCTTGCCGCACCAGTCGCGCAACTTCGACTGGGTCAGCTCGCCATGGGCGTCGTCGTAGGCCTGCCACAGGCGCAGGATGCCGACGAACTCCGAGCGCGGATCGGCGAACTGCGCGTGCGCGTTGTCCGCCGCCTCGCGCGCCTCAGGCGGGCGCTCGCGCGGGTCCTGCACGCCGAGGAAGGCGGCGATCGGCAGCATCGCGCGCAGCACGCCGTGCGCCTGCGCGGCCACCAGCATCCGCGACAGCTTCACGTCCACCGGCAGGCGTGCCATCTGCCGGCCGATCGCGGTCAGGCGGCGCTGGCCGTCGGCGCCCTCCTCCACCGCGCCCAGTTCGACCAGCTGCTGCCAGCCGTCGGCGATGGCGCGCTCGTCCGGCGGCTCGAGGAACGGGAAGTCCTCGATCCGGCCCAGGCCGAGGTGGAGCATGCGCAGGATCACGCCGGCCAGGCTGGAGCGACGGATCTCCGGGTCGGTGAACTCCGGGCGCGAAAGGAAGTCGGCTTCCGAATACAGCCGGTAGCACACGCCTTCGGAGACGCGGCCGCAGCGGCCCTTGCGCTGGTTGGCGCTGGCCTGGCTGATCGGCTCCACGTGCAGGCGGTCGATCTTCGAACGCGGGCTGTAGCGCTTGATCCGCGCCTCTCCCGGATCGACCACGTAGCGGATCCGCGGCACGGTCAGCGAAGTCTCGGCGACGTTCGTCGCCAGCACGATGCGTCGCTGCGGACCGGGATTGAACACCCGGTCCTGGTCCTTCGCCGACAGCCGCGCATACAGCGGCAGCACTTCGGTGGAGCGGTACTGGCGCTTCTCCAGCGTGCGGTGCAGGTCGCGGATCTCGCGCTCGCCGGGCAGGAACACCAGCACGTCGCCGCGCGGGTCCTCGGCGGTGATCTCGTCGACCGCGGCGGTGATCGCGGCCAGCGGGTCGAGCTCGCGTCCGGGATCCGGTTCGCGGCGCGGACGGCCGCCGCGGGCACCGCGGCCGGGCGCGGCCGGCGCCGGCTCTGGCGCTTCGCCGCCCTCGCCGCCCGGCGGCCGGTAGCGGACCTCGACCGGATAGGTGCGTCCGGCCACCTCGACCACCGGCGCGTCGCCGAAGTGTTTGGCGAAACGGGCGGTGTCGATGGTCGCCGAGGTCACGATGACCTTGAGGTCGCGGCGCTTGCGCAGCAGCTGCCTGAGATAGCCGAGCAGGAAGTCGATGTTGAGGCTGCGCTCGTGGGCTTCGTCGACGATGATCGTGTCGTAGGCCGACAGCCAGCGGTCCGAGGCGATCTCGGCCAGCAGGATGCCGTCGGTCATGAACTTGATCCGGGTGTCGTCGCCGGTGTTCTCGGTGAAGCGCACCTGGTAGCCGACCTGGCCGCCCAGCGGGGTCTTCAGTTCCTCGGCCACGCGCGCGGCCACCGCGCGGGCGGCGATCCGGCGCGGCTGGGTGCAGCCGATGGTGCCGGCCACGCCGCGGCCGGCGGCCAGGCACAGCTTGGGCAGCTGGGTGGTCTTGCCCGAGCCGGTCTCGCCGGCCACGACCACCACCGGGTGCTCGCGGATCAGCGCGACGATGCGCTCGGCCTCGGCGGCGATGGGCAGGGCGGTGTCCACCTGCACCGCCGGGATGCTGTCGGCGCGCGCCTGGCGGGCCGCCACCGAACCGGCCAGCGCCTGTTCGAAGCGTTCGCGCAGGGCGGCGTCGGCCGGACGGCCGCGCCAGCGCGACCAGGCGCCGTGCAGGCGCCCGCGGTCGCGGCTCAGGGCCTGGTCGATGCCTCGCCGGCCGGCTTCCAGGGCTGCTCGAAATTCGGCGGGGATCGCTTCCATCTATTGGGCCGTGTGAAACTTTGCATAACGCTGCGGGGTTTAACATCTATTGTGACAGCCCCATCTGCACCCTGTAGACCCCAGCCAAGGAGCCGTTCATGGCCAAGACCAAGACCACCACCAAGGACAAGGCCGCCCCGAAGGGCAAGGGCAAGGTCCTGGACCAGGTCGCCTCGCCTTCGCGCATCAACATCGGCATCGCCAACGAGGACCGCAAGGAAATCGCCGAGGGCCTCGCCCACTACCTGTCCGATGCCTTCACCCTGTACCTGAAGACCCACAACTTCCACTGGAACGTGACCGGTTCGATGTTCAATTCGCTGCATGCGATGTTCATGGACCAGTACACGGAGCAGTGGAACGCGCTGGACGACGTCGCCGAACGCATCCGCGCGCTGGGCTACAACGCGCCGGGTTCGTACGCCGAGTTCATCCGCCTGACCTCGATCCGCGAGGAGGAAGGCGCGGACGGCGTGCCGGACTGGAAGGGCATGGTCCAGCAGCTGGTCGCCGGCAACGAGGCGGTGTGCCGCACGGCGCGCAGCGTGCTGAAGACCGCCGACGACGCCGGCGACGACCCGACCGTCGACCTGCTGACCCAGCGCCTGCAGACCCACGAGAAGTACGCGTGGATGCTGCGTTCGCTGCTTGAGTGACGGCGCCTCTTCCGTGAGACCGCAACGGCCGCCCATGGGCGGCCGTTGTTTTTCTCCACCTTGCTCCGCAGGTCGGGGCCTGCAAGCAACCGCACTGGCGTTGCGAACTTCGGACGGAGCCGCGGCAGCACGGGGGTATGGCGCATCGCGCGGTTCCGCCTTCCATGGCTCCAGCGGCGAGCGCAGGCCATCCATGGCCTGCTTGCGCCGCGCCGGGAATGAACGCGGGCGGTGGGACGTCTGGCGCGTCGCCACGCGCCAGCCTCCTTGCCGCGTCAGCCGGCAGCCTGCTGGTGTCACCCCCGCGCTACCGCGTCTTCCGGCGCTTTGAGGTCGTGGCTTCCATGTTCCCCTCTCCCGGTGGAGAGGGGCCAGGGACTCAGGGTGCCGGCCTCGCCACGCTCACTCGTGGGCGAACACCAGCTGCCCGCCGGAGGCGTCGACCTTCACCGTATCGCCGTTGGCGAACTCTCCGGCGAGGATCTTCTGCGCCAGCGGGTTCTCGACCTGGGCCTGGATCGCGCGCTTGAGCGGGCGGGCGCCGTAGACCGGGTCGAAGCCGACGTTGGCCAGCAGCTCCAGCGCCGCGTCGGACAGCTCCAGCTTCAGGCCGCGCTCGGCCAGGCGCTTCTCCAGGCCGCGCAGCTGGATCCGCGCGATCGACTTGATCTGCGCCTTGTCCAGCGGGTGGAACACGACGATGTCGTCGAGGCGGTTGATGAACTCCGGGCGGAAGTGCGCCTGGACCACGCCCATCACCGCGGCCTTCATCTGCACGTAGGCTTCCGGCGAGTCGTCGCCCGACAGCTCCTGGATCTGGTGCGAGCCCAGGTTGGAGGTCATCACGATGACGGTGTTGCGGAAGTCGACCGTGCGGCCCTGGCCGTCGGTCAGGCGGCCGTCGTCCAGCACCTGCAGCAGGATGTTGAACACGTCCGGGTGCGCCTTCTCCACCTCGTCCAGCAGGATCAGCGAATACGGCCGGCGGCGCACCGCTTCGGTCAGGTAGCCGCCCTCCTCGTAGCCGACGTAGCCCGGGGGCGCGCCGATCAGGCGGGCCACGGAGTGCTTCTCCATGAACTCGCTCATGTCGATGCGCACCATCGCGTCGGTCGAGTCGAACAGGAACCCGGCCAGCGACTTGCACAGCTCGGTCTTGCCGACGCCGGTCGGGCCGAGGAACAGGAACGAGCCGATCGGGCGGTTCGGGTCCGACAGGCCGGCGCGCGAGCGGCGCACCGCGTCGGAGACCACGCGGATCGCTTCTTCCTGCCCGACCACGCGCTGGCCCAGCTCACTCTCCATGCGCAGCAGCTTCTCGCGCTCGCCTTCGAGCATCTTGCTGACCGGGATGCCGGTCCAGCGGCTGACCACCTCGGCGATCTCCTCGGCGGTGACCTTGTCCTGGACCAGCCTGAATTCCTTCTGCTCGGCTTCCTGCGCGGCGGCCAGCTGCTTCTCCAGCGCCGGGATGCGGCCGTACTGGATCTCGCTCATCCTGGCGAAGTCCTGGGCGCGCTGGGCGGCCTCCAGCTCCAGCCTGGCCTGCTCGATCTGCTCCTTGATCTTCGTCGCGCCCTGCAGCGCGGCCTTCTCCGACTTCCACACCTCGTTGAGGTCGGAGAACTCGCGCTCGAGCTTGTCGATGTCGCTTTCCAGGTCGGCCAGGCGCTGCTTCGAGGCGTCGTCCTTCTCCTTCTTCAACATCTCGCGCTGGATCTTCAGCTGGATCAGGCGGCGCTCGAGGCGGTCCAGCTCCTCCGGCTTGGAGTCGATCTCCATGCGGATGCGCGAGGCGGCCTCGTCCATCAGGTCGATGGCCTTGTCCGGCAGCTGGCGGTCGGTGATGTAGCGGTTGGACAGGGTCGCCGCGGCGACGATCGCCGGGTCGGTGATCTCCACGCCGTGGTGCACCGCGTAGCGCTCCTTGAGGCCGCGCAGGATGGCGATGGTGTCCTCGACGCTCGGCTCGCCCACGAACACCTTCTGGAAGCGGCGCTCCAGCGCGGCGTCCTTCTCGATGTACTGGCGGTACTCGTCCAGGGTGGTCGCGCCGATGCAGTGCAGCTCGCCGCGCGCCAGCGCCGGCTTGAGCATGTTGCCCGCGTCCATGGCGCCGTCGGCCTTGCCGGCGCCGACCATGGTGTGCAGTTCGTCGATGAACAGGATGATCTGGCCTTCGTTCTTGGCCAGGTCGTTCAGCACGCCCTTCAGGCGCTCCTCGAACTCGCCGCGGAACTTGGCGCCGGCAATCAGCGCGCCCATGTCCAGGCTCAGCACGCGCTTGCCCTTGAGCTGCTCGGGGACCTCGCCCTTGACGATGCGCTGGGCCAGGCCCTCGACGATCGCGGTCTTGCCCACGCCCGGCTCGCCGATCAGCACCGGGTTGTTCTTGGTGCGGCGCTGCAGGACCTGGATGGTGCGGCGGATCTCCTCGTCGCGGCCGATCACCGGGTCGAGCTTGCCGGACTCGGCGCGCGCGGTCAGGTCGATGGTGTACTTCTCCAGCGCCTGGCGCTGGTCTTCCGCATTCTCCGACTGCACGGTCTCGCCTCCACGGATCTTCGCGATCGCCGCCTCCAGCTTCGCCTTGTCGGCGCCGGCGGCCTTCAGTGCCTGGGCGGTCTCGCCGCCGCCTTCCAGCGCGGCCAGCACGAACCACTCGCTGGCGATGAACTGGTCGCCATGCTGCTGGGCCAGCTTGTCGGTGAGGTTGAGCAGGCGGGTCAGGTCGTTGCCGACCGAGAGGTTGCCGGCCTGGCCGGACACCTTCGGCAGCTTTTCCAGGGCTTCGCCCAGGCGCTCGCGCAGCAGCGGCACGTTGACCCCGGCCTGGGCCAGCAGCGGCCGGGTACTGCCGCCGGACTGGTCCAGCAGGGCCACGAGCACGTGCACCGGCTCGAGCAGGTTGTGGTCGCGGCCCACGGCCAGCGACTGCGCGTCGGCCAGCGCCTGCTGGAAACGCGAGGTGAGCTTGTCCATCCGCATCGATTGGTCCCCCGAAGGTGGTGGCCGGCCACGCGCCGGCGATGTCCTCCAGATGCGGTTGCCGGCGGGGGTTTCAAGCCCGGCTGCGACGGACGTTCAAGCGCGGGATGGCTCCGGGGCGGCGGATAATGCCGGCATGACCGCCCCGCGCCCCTGGTTCCTGTACCTGCTCGAATGCCGCAACGGCGCCTGGTACGCCGGGATCAGCACCGACGTGGAGGCCCGCTTCCAGGCCCACCTGGCCGGCAAGGGCGCGCGCTATACCCGCGCCAACCCGCCGCTGCGCCTGCTCGGCAGCCGCGCCTTCCCGGACCGGGCCGCGGCCTCGCGGGCCGAGTGGGAGATCAAGCGCCTGCCGCGCGAACGCAAGCTGGCGTTCCTACTGGAAGCCTCGCCGGACGGGGCGGGGGCGGCCTCTCAGGCCGGTTCCAGCCAGCCCTCGTAGCGGACCAGGCAGCCGACCAGCGGCAGCCGGGCTTCGACCCGGAATTCGTAGCGTCCGGCCTGTTCGCGCTCGCGGCACTGCACGCCGGCGAACAGCCGCGCCGGCAGCGGCAGCACGCCCAGCACGCGCACGCCGACCGCGTTCCAGTAGATCGCGCCGCCGGCGGTATGCAGGGCGAAGCGGAACTGCAGCGGCCCCATCCGTTCCCGCAGCAGGCCCTTGCGGCAACGCAGGCGCGAGACCAGGCGGTGCCCGCCGAAATCGCGGCGCCAGGTCTCCATGCGCGGGCCGGCTTCGAACTCCACCCGCAGCGGGGCATCGCGCATCGACGGCGGCAGGCCGGCGATGGCGCCGCACAGCCGCGCCAGCAGGCCGGTACCGCGCTCGATCTCCACCCGCCCCGCGAACGCCCCGTGCCCGCGGATCGAATGCAGCGCGCGCAGGCTGTCGGGCAGCTTGAAGAACGGCGCGCCCAGCACCTGCTGGAACACGGTGGGCTCGGCGGCGGTGGTCAGGGGCAGCGGGCGCGGGTCGCCGGTCATCGGGTCGAGCAGGCACGGGAGGGCGCGCAGGATACTCCCGCCGCGCCCTCCATGGACCCCTCAGGGCCGGGCCAGGGCCCGGCGCAGCGCGCGCAGCTGCTGTTTGACCGCGGCCTGCTGTTCGGCCGAAAGCCGCATCAGCGCCTTGTGCCCCACCGAGGCCGATTCCAGCGCCGGATCGACGTAGCGCCAGCGCCCGCGCTCGTCGCGCACCAGGGCGGCGGCGGACGGCGGAGGCGGCGCCTGCAGGAGGTGGTCGATCACCTGCACCAGGCGGTCGTTGAAGTAGGCATCCGGACCGCCGATCTCGGCATAGGCCTGCTGGAACAGCGGATACAGCCGGCGGTAGGTATTGGCCAGGCGCTGCGGCTCGGCACCGGTGAACGCGGCCACGTACGGCGCATAGCGCGCCGTGTTGGCCTGCATGTCGGCCACGGCCGCCCCCTCGCCTTCGACCACCGCGTACTGCCCCGGCGGACTGCGCAGGGCCATCACCGAGGTTTGCACGCGCGGTTCGGTGAGGTTGTCGACCATCACCACCAGCCGCTGCACCAGGTGCTCGCGGATCAGCAGGCCCAGCAGCGAAGGATCGCCGGACAGGGCTTCCAGCTCCCCGAACACGAGCGCATCGCTGTCGGCCAGCGCGGGGATCGCTTCGTCGGCGGCGTCCGGCAGCGGCTCCGGCGGATGCTGGATGCGGGGGGCATCGCTGCCCGTCGCGACCGGCGGCGGCGGCGCGCCCCCGGGCGCGGCTGTTTCCGCCGACGCCGGCGCCTGGTGCACCGGCATCGCCGGCCGCAACAGCCACCAGCCGGCCGCCCCTGCCACCACGGCAACCACCAGCCAGGGCCATCGTGCCGGCGGCTTGCGTACCTGCTGCATGTCGTCTCCTTCTGCTTCGGACATGCAGCTGTGACAGCCATGCGCGCCGGGGGTTCCTCCGGCCATCGTTCTCAACGCGGATCGTGCGCCTCCGCTTCGTCCGCGACGGGCCGCTGCAGCGAGAGCAGGCCCAGCAGCAGCGCCAGCACCGCATAACCGGCGGCGAACTGCCAGGCGATGGTCGCGCGCACGCCCTCCAGCATCCACGGCAGGTAGATGCCGCCACGAGGATCGACCGAGTGGATCACGCCGAAGAGGGTGAGCACGCCCGCCAGCAGCAGGACCGCCGCGGCCCGGCGCGGGTGCCGGTCGATGATCGCCACCAGCGCGGTGCCCCACAGCATCGCGGTGATGATGAAGCCGTTGCCCAGGCTCACGATCGCGGCCAGGTCGGACAGGCCGTGCGCATCGATACCCGCGTACAGTGCGGCGAAGCTGTCCGGCGCGATCCACGCCGGGTTGCCCAGCTTGATCACCAGCAGGTAGGCCAGCGCCGGCAGGAACGCCAGCGCCACCGCCGGCGCGTGCTGGCGGGGACTGGCCTGGAAGGCCTGTACGGTGATGCCCAGGCCGACGTAGACGATGATCGGCGCCAGCACCGGCACCGGCAGCCACTGCACCAGCAGCGAGACGTAGCCGAGCATGCCGCCCAGGCCGATGAACAGTCCCGTCAGCAGCGTATAGCCGTGGCGCGCGCCCATGTGCTTGTACGCCGGCTGGCCGATGTACGGCGTGGTCTGCGCCACGCCTCCGCAGATCCCGGCCAGCAACGTCGCCACCGCCTCCACCAGCAGCACGTCACGGGTGCGGTAGTCGTCGCCGGCCGCACGCGCGCTTTCGGCCACACTGATCCCGCCGATCACCATCAGCAGCCCGAACGGCAGCAGCAGCGGCAGGTAGGGCACGGTGTAGGGCAGCCCGGTGATGAAGCCGGCGTCCGGCAACGGCAGCACCGCCTGCAGCGGCTGCGGCTGCGGCACGGCGAAGCCGGGCAGGCCCAGGCCGGCCAGGCCCAGGCCGTAGTACAGCGCGGTGCCGACGACGAACGCGGCGAGCACGCCGGGTACCCGCCAGGGCAGCCGGCCCCGGCCGAGCAGCACGTACAGCAGCACGCCGAAGCTGGCCATGCCGACCACCGGGTTGCGCAAGGTCTCCAGCAGCGGCAGGAAGCCCAGCAGCGCCAGCGCCGCGCCGCCGATCGAGCCCAGCAGGGCCGCCCGTGGCAGCATCCGGGTGATCCAGTCGCCAGCATCCGGGTGATCCAGTCGCCGGCGAAGGACAGCGCCAGCTTCAGCAGCCCCATCACCACCAGCGAGGCCATGCCCAGCTGCCAGGTCGCCAACGCCGCGGCCTGTTCGTCCATGCCCTGCTGGCGGAAGCCGGCGAAAGCCGGGCCCAGCACCAGCAGGGCCATGCCGATGCTGGTCGGCGCGTCCAGGCCCAGCGGCATCGCGGTCACGTCGTCGCGACCGCTGCGCATGGCCAGGCGCCGCGCCATCACCGTGTACATCAGGTTGCCCAGCAGCACGCCCAGCGCGGTGCCGGGGAACATGCGCAGGAACACCACCTCCGCCGGGAACCCGAAGATCCCGACCAGCGCCGCGGCAATGAAGCCGAGGATGGACAGGTTGTCGACCACCAGGCCGAAGAAGCCGTTGAGGTCGCCGGCGACGAACCAGGGCAGGCGGCGGGAAGACTGCGTGGATATCGGCATGTCAGGTCCTGGTAACGGGCTTCGGGCAGGCGCTGGCCGGCCCGCGCATGGGCCGGCACGAAGCGGGCAATTGTGGACGAACGCGACGGCGGGGCGCCCCGGTGGCGCCCCGCCTCGCCCCATCAGAACCCGTAGCGGAACTCCACGCCCCAGGTGCGCGGCTCGTTGATGAAGCCGGTGAGGTTGTTGAAGTCGATGCCGCCGACGATCCGGGTCTGGTCGGTGATGTTGCGCCCGAACACCGCCAGGTCGTAGGCGCCATCGCCCCAGCCGTAACCCACGCGCAGGCCGCCTTCCAGCGAGGAGCGGCCGCGGAACTCCGGCGACTCGTACAGGAAGAAGTTGACCGCGCTGCGGTAGGCCCAGTCGGTGAAGGCGTAGAACTCGCCGTCGCCCACCGGCACGCCGTAGCGCAGGGTCAGGTTGTGGATCCACTCCGGCGCCTGCGGCAGCGGGTTGCCGTCGATCAGCGCATAGGTCGCACCGGCGATCACCGTGGTCGGGTCGGTAATGGTGCAGCCGCCGCCGCAGATCGCCACCGCCAGGCCCGGGTCGTCGATGCGGGTGTCGTTGTAGCTGGTGCCCCAGGTGAGCAGCAGGCCTTCGGCCAGCCACGCCTGCAGGTCCAGCTCCACCCCCTGGCCGCGGGTCTTGTCGGCGTTGAGCAGGGTGGCGATGTTGGAGCCGCCGCCGACCGCGATCAGCTGCTGGTCGCTGACCTCGTAGCGGAACACGTTGAACCCCACCCGCGCGCGGCGGTCCCACAGGTCCGCCTTCACGCCGATCTCGTACGAGATCACCTTCTCCGAATCGGCGGTGGACACGCCTCCATTGGGCGCGCCCGGCGCGGCGAACAGCAACCGCCCCTGGATCGACGGGGCGCGGAAGCCCTTCGCGACGCGCGCATAGAGGTTGACATCGTCGTTGGCCGAATAGACCGCGCTGGCATCCCAGCTGACGTCGTCGACGCTGGTGTCCACCGTGTACGGGCCGCCGGCCGGCGCGCCGAACGGCGCCGGCTCCAGCACGCTGGCCGAGAAGTCCTTCTCGTCCTTGGTGTAGCGCACACCGGCGCGCAACTTCAACTGCTCGGTGGCCGCGTACTCGCCGGAAGCGAACACCGCCCAAGCGGTGTTCTCCTGCTCCTGCACGGCGTGGCCGGCCAGCGGATTGCCCGGAGCCAGCGAGTCGTAGTTGAAGCTGTCGATGGTCAGCTCCTCGCGGTACCAGAACAGGCCGGCCTGCCAGTCGAAGCGGCCGCCGTAGTCGGACTCGAGGCGGAACTCCTGGCTCACCTGCCTGTGGTCGGGGATGCCGTCGGCGGACTCGGAGGCGAACGGGATCAGGCCCGGGCCGGAATCGGGCAGGAACACCGCGCCGTAACCGCCGTCGATGTCGCCGCGGTTGAGCGATTCCAGGGTCTCGTAGCCGGTGATCGAATGCAGGCTCAGGTCGCCGAAGTCCCAGCGCAGGCGTGCGCTGCCGCCCCAGGTCTCCAGGTCGGAGAAGTTGACGCCGTCCAGCGCGACCTTGTCGCGGTCGAAGCCGGGGACGAAGCGGTTGCTGCCCGGCTGGATGATGTTTGCGCGGAACAGCCGCGCGGTGCCATTGAGGTTGCGCCGGTGCAGGTTGAACAGCGCCTCGAACCCGTCGCCTTCGTACAGCATCTGCACGCGTGCGGCGGACTCGTCGTAACCCTCGAATCCGTCGTTCGGGCCGGGATAGGTATTGCTGACCCAGTCGTCGCGACGCTGGTACAGCGCCGACACGCGCCCGGACCAGCCTGCGCCCAGCGGCCCGCCCACCGCGCCCTCGAAGTTGACCATGGCATCGTTGCCGACGGCCAGCTGCGCGTAGCCGCCGAACTCCTGCGACGGCCGCACCGAGTCGAACTTGACCACGCCGGCCGGGGTGTTGCGGCCGAACAGCGTCCCCTGAGGCCCGCGCAGCACTTCCACCCGTTCGATGTCGAACAGCGGGAAGCCCTTGAGCAGCGGGTTCTCCTGGACCACGTCGTCGTATACCAGCGACACCGGCTGCGAGGCGTTGAGGTCGAAGTCGGTATTGCCGAGGCCGCGGATGTAGAAGCGCGGGAAGGCGCGGCCGTACGAGGATTCGATGTTGAGGCTGGGCACGCGCCCGGACAGGAAGCGGATGTCGTTGCCGCCGGAGCCGAGCACGTGGAGCTTTTCCGGGTCGATGCTGGTGATCGACACCGGCACGTCCTGGATGTTCTCGACCTTGCGCTGGGCGGTGACCTGCACCGCGTCGAGGGTGGTGGGACTGTCCTGCGCCGCGGCGGCCAGCGGCAGGAGGGCGGCGAGCGTGGTGGCCAGCGCACGGCGGCGTGGCAAGGGGCGGTGGAATACGGTAGACCTCGGGTTCATCGGCATGTCCTCGGGGTGGGGAGCGGACGGCACAACGATGGTGCAAAGCTGCCCGACAGCGCCGGGTCAGAAGGAAACCTCCACGGGGTGCCTCGACCACAGCACCGATTCGTGCCCGGTGGCGCGCCGCCAGGCCTGGCGGATGGCCTCGATGTCGGCCAGGCGCGGCGCGCTGTCTTCGTGCAGGATCACCAGCACGCGCGTGCGCAGCCGCTCCGGCGCCTCGCCATCGCGGAAGCGCCACTGGCCGTAGGCATCGAACACGGTCAGGCCGTCGGGGAAACGCGGCGTCACCTCGCGGTCGAGGAACTCGCGCCAGCCGGCCTCGTCGATCCGCGCGGTGCGCGCGTCGGCGGCCCCGCCCTCTTCGCTGCCGAGCCCGAAATACAGCTCGCTGCGCACCCATCCGGACGCGGATGCGGCGACCGGCGCCGCGCCCTGCCCCGTGGCATGGCCGCCGGCGACGACAGGCGGTCCACCCGCGCAGGCGGCGAGCACCAGTACGGACAGCAGGGCGGATCGGATGCACATGGCGCGGTTCCAGGGGCTCCGCAGGGTGTCGGTCCGGGTTGCATGGCGGCAAACAACGCCGCGTAATGAGCATATGCCACGGCGCGGTCGCGCCGGACGCAGGCGGATGATAGCCTGCCACGGAGCTGCCGCCGCACCGGCCATCGCCGATCCCTGCTCATCGCCCGCCGCGGCGCACGCACCCGTATAACCCGGACATCATGGCACGCCATGCACAATCCCCCCATGGTCGACGCGACCCCCCGGCGCATGCCGCCGCCCCCCATCGACGACGCCTGCGCCCTGTTCCTCGACGTCGACGGCACCCTGGTCGGCTTCACCACCGATCCGGCCGCCGTACGCGTGCCCCCGACAGTGCTCGAGGCCATCGGCGCGGTCAGCGACCGCCTGCATGGCGCGGTTGCGCTGGTCAGCGGCCGCCCGCTGGAACAGCTCGACGCGCTGTTCGCGCCGCTGCGGCTGCCCGCCGCCGGCCTGCATGGCCACCAGATCCGTGGCGATGCGGAGGCCGCGGCGGCGATCCCCGACGACACCTCCGCTTTCCTGCACGAGCTGCATCGCGCCGCCGCGCACCTGGCCGCCGCCCATCCAGGCGTGCTGGTGGAGGACAAGGGCAGCAGCCTGGCCCTGCACTGGCGGGCAGCACCGCATGCGGCCGAGGTCGTGACCGGTTTTGCCCGCGAGCGCATCGACAGCCTGCCCGGCTACCGCCTGCAGCCGGGCGACCATGTGGTCGAGTTCGTCCCGGAAGGCAGCGACAAGGGCCGCGCGGTCGAGCGGCTGATGGCGCGCCCGCCCTTCGCCGGCCGCGTGCCGGTGTTCGTCGGCGACGACCTGACCGACGAATTCGGCTTCGCCGCGGCCCATCGCGCCGGCGGCTGGAGCGTGCTGGTCGGCGGGCGCGCCGCCAGCGTTGCCCGCCACGCGCTGCCGGACATTCACGCGGTGCACGCCTGGCTGCGCGCCAGCGCGGCGCTGCCGCTCGCCGGCGCCGGATAGCCGCGCACCTGCACCAGGGACGAGGAGCACGCATGCAAGTACCCGTACACGATTCCAACCTCCAGCTCGGCGTGATCGGCAACGGCAGCTTCGGCGCACTGGTCGACGAACGCGGATGCGTGGTGTGGTCGTGCCTGCCGGCCTTCGACGGCGACCCGGCCTTCTGCAGACTGCTGACGCCGGTGCAGGAGGGCGGCGACTACGGCATCGAGCTGGAGGATTTTTCCCGTTCCGAACAGGCCTACGTGCCCAACACCGCGATCCTGCGTACGGTGCTGCACGACAGCCATGGCGGCTCGGTGGAGATCCTCGATTTCGCCCCGCGCTGGCGCCAGAACAGCCGCTTCTACCGGCCGGTCTCGATCATCCGCCGGCTCACCCCGCTGTCCGGCAACCCGCGCATCCGCGTGCGGGTGCGGCCGCTGGCCGACTGGGGCGCGCGCGTGCCCGAACGGACCTGGGGCAGCAACCACATCCGCTGGCTGCTGCCGGAATTCACCCTGCGCCTGACCACCGACATGCCGGTGCGCTTCGTGCGCGACGGCCTGCCGTTCGTGCTCACCCACCCCGTGCACCTGGTGATGGGTCCGGACGAGCCGCTGGCTCGCTCGATCTCCGGCTACGTCACCGAGGCGCTGGCCCAGACCACCGAGTACTGGCGCGAATGGGTGCGCTACCTGTCCATCCCGCTGGACTGGCAGGAAGCGGTGATCCGCAGCGCCATCACCCTCAAGCTGTGCCAGTACGAGGACAGCGGCGCGATCATCGCGGCGATGACCACCTCCATCCCGGAGGCGCCGGGTTCCTCGCGCAACTGGGACTACCGCTACTGCTGGCTGCGCGACGCGGCCTTCGTGGTGCGCGCGCTCAACCGCCTGGGCGCGACGCGGACCATGGAGGAGTTCCTGCGCTACATCTTCAACATCGCCACCCACGACGGCCACCTGCAACCGCTGTACGGCATCGGCTTCGAGGAACACCTGGAGGAGCACGAGGTGCCCTCGCTGCTCGGCTACCGCGGCATGGGCCCGGTGCGGCGCGGCAACCTGGCGTGGATGCAGAAGCAGCACGACGTCTACGGCAGCGTGGTGCTGGCCTCGACCCAGCTGTTCTTCGACCAGCGCCTGGCCGACCCGGGCAATGCCAACACCTTCGCCCGCCTGGAACCGCTGGGCGAGCGCGCCTTCGCCCTGTACGACGTGCCCGATTCGGGCCTGTGGGAGTTCCGCAACCGCGCCGAGGTCCATACCTACACCGCGGCGATGTGCTGGGTCGCCTGCGACCGCCTGGCCAAGATCGCGCTGCGGCTGGGTCTGGAGGACCGCGCGGCATACTGGCGGGAACGCGCCGACATCATCCACGCCGCCACCGTGGAGCGCGCCTGGCGCCCGCAGAGCAACCACTTCAGCGCCTCGTTCCAGAGCGACTACCTGGACGCCTCGCTGCTGCTGCTGGCCAAGTTCGGCTTCCTCGAGGCGAAGGACCCGCGCTACGTAGCCACGGTCGAGGCGATCGGCCGCGAGCTGCGCCACGGCGACGGCATGTTCCGCTACGTCGCACCGGACGACTTCGGCACGCCGGAGACCAGCTTCACCATCTGCACCTTCTGGTACATCGACGCGCTGGCGGCGATCGGCCGCAAGGACGAGGCCCGCGAGCTGTTCGAGCGCGTGCTGGACCGGCGCAACCACCTGGGCCTGCTCTCGGAGGACATGGCCTTCGAGGACGGCGAGGGCTGGGGCAACTTCCCGCAGACCTACTCGCACGTGGGCCTGATCATCGCCGCGATGCGCCTGTCGCGTTCCTGGCAGGAGGCTTCATGAGCCGGCTGGTGGTGGTATCCAACCGCGTCGCCCTGCCCGGCCAGAGCATGGCCGGCGGCCTGGCGGTGGCGCTGCAGGCGGCGCTGCGCGAGCGCGGCGGCCTGTGGTTCGGCTGGAACGGCAAGTCCGTTCGAGGCCCCGGCGGCAACCTCGAGCAGCAGGACGAAGGCAACATCCGCTACGCCACCGTCGACCTCAGCCGCGCCGACCTGGACGCCTACTACAACGGCTTCTCCAACCGCACGCTGTGGCCGCTGCTGCACTTCCGCCTGGACCTGGTCGACTACGACCGCGCCACCCGCGAGGGCTACCGGCGGGTCAACGCGATGTTCGCCGACCGGCTGGCCCCGATGCTGCGCGAGGACGACACGGTCTGGGTGCACGACTACCACCTGATCCCGCTGGCGGCGCTGCTGCGCGAGCGCGGGATCGGCTGCCGGATCGGCTTCTTCCTGCACGTGCCGATGCCCTCGGCCGACCTGCTGATGGCCATGCCCGACCACCAGCGGCTGTTCTCCGGGCTTTACGCCTACGACCTGCTCGGCTTCCAGACCCGCCGCGACAACGACCGTTTCCAGTCCTACGTGCGCCTGTACGGCGGCGGCGAGGTGGTCGGCAAGGACCTGCTGCAGGCGCCGGGCGGACGCCGCTTCCGCACCGGCGTGTTCCCGATCAGCATCGACACCGCGCACATCGCCTCGCAGGCCGCCGCCGCGGTCAACAAGCCGGCCGTGCGCGGCCTGCGCACCAGCCTGGAGGACCGCCTGCTGGCGATCGGCGTGGACCGGCTGGACTACTCCAAGGGCCTGCCGGAGCGCTTCCACGGCTTCGAGCGCTACCTGCAACGCCATCCCGACCAGAAGGGCAGCCTGACCTACCTGCAGCTGGCGCCGGTCTCGCGTGGCGAGGTCAACGAATACCAGATGCTGCGCAACCACCTCGAGCAGATCGCCGGGCACATCAACGGCGCCCACGCCGAGCCGAACTGGACCCCGCTGCGCTACGTCAACCGCAACTTCCCGCACGCCACCCTCACCGGTTTCTACCGCAGCGCGCGGGTGGGCCTGGTCACGCCGCTGCGCGACGGCATGAACCTGGTGGCGAAGGAGTATGTGGCCTCGCAGGATCCGGAGAATCCCGGCGTGCTGGTGCTGTCGCTGCTGGCCGGCGCCGCCGACGAACTGCGCGAGGCATTGCTGGTCAACCCGCACGACCTGGATGGCGTGGCCGACGCGATCGCCTCGGCGGCGGCCATGCCGCTGGCGCGGCGCAAGGAGCGCTGGCACGCGATGATGGAGCACCTGCGGAAGCACGATATCAACGCCTGGCGCAAGGACTATCTGTCAGCGCTGGAATCGGCCTGACAGGTTTCCCTCAGGCGGAATGTGGATGATGGGCGTTCGCGCGCACCGGACGGTGCAACGCCCACTGCGGCACGCCGGTACGCGCCTCCATCCGCAAAGAGGCTCCCCCGCATGCAACGCCGCTCCACCCTGCTCCTCCTCGCCGCCCTCGTCCCGCTGGGCACCCACGCCCAGGAACTGGCCGGATCACCCAACGGCTGGACCGGCACCGGCGAGCTGGGCCTGGCCATGGCGCGCGGCAATTCGCGCTCGGAAAGCCTCAACACCCGCCTGCGCTTCGCCCGCGAGGACGCGCAGTGGAAGAACAGCTTCGGCCTGTCGGCGCTGCGGTCGCGCGCCGAGGTCAGCGGCGACTTCGACGGCGACGGCGTCGAGGAACGCCGCTACGAGACCAGCGCCAACCGCTACGACGTCGCCGGTTCGACCGCCTACCGCTTCAACGAACGCAACCACCTCTCCGGCACTGCCCGCTACGAGCACGACGACTTCTCGTCCTTCGACTACCAGGGCACGGTCGCGCTCGGCTACGGCCGGCGCTTCATCGACAGCGAGCGCACGAAGTTCAGCGGCGAAATCGGCCCCGGTTACCGCCGCGCGCGCACCACGGTCGACGGCGAGGTGCAGAGCAACCTGATCGGCCGCGCCCTGGTCGAATTCCGCCACCAGCTCACCGACAACACCGAACTGTCCAACACCCTGCTGGTCGAGTCGGGCAAGGACAACACCTTCGCCCAGAACGACCTGGGCGTGTCGGTGGCGATGAACGAGCGCTTCGCGCTGAAGGCCGGCCTGCAGGCGCGGCACAACACCGAGGTCGAGGACGCGGAGACGCGCCGCACCGACACCCTGACCACGGTGAACCTGGTCTACACCTTCCGCTGACACCGATGGCGGCGCTGCGATGGCGCCGCCGTGGCCGCCTCAGCCCGCGGCGGGCGCGATGAACACCAGCGTGGCCATGCGCCCGGTGCGCTGGTCGCGGCGGTGCGAATAGAAGCGCGCCGGATCGGAGATCGTGCACAGGCCGCCGCCGTGGATCGCTTCCGGCGCCAGGCCCGCGGCCTGCAGCCGCCGCCGCGCCAGCGCGTACAGGTCGACCTTCCAGTGCCCGGGCCGGGTGGTGGCGAAAGCCGCCGCCGCGCCTTCGTCGCTGCCGACGAAGGCGTCGCGCACCTCGGCGCCGATCTCGTAGGCCTGCGGTCCCGCGGCCGGGCCCAGCCAGGCGTGCAGCCGCGCCGGCGGCGTGCGCATCGCCGCCACCGTCGCCTCCAGCACGCCCCCGGCCAGCCCGCGCCAGCCGGCATGGGCAGCACCGACCTCACTGCCGTCGACGGCGGCGAACACCACCGGCAGGCAGTCGGCAGTGAGGATGGCCAGCACCACGCCGGCGGTGGACGTCACCGACGCATCGGCCTCCGCTTCCCCGGCATCGCCGGCTTCGGACCGCGCCGGCGCCTCGAAGCGCAGCACGCCGGTGCCATGCACCTGGCGCAGCCAGTGCGGCACCGACGGCAGGCCGGCGCGGCGCACCAGTTCGGCGCGGTTGGCCGCCGCCGCGGGCGGATCGTCGCCGCTGCGCGTGCCCAGGTTGAACGTGTCGAACGGCGCCGCCGACACCCCCGCGCCGTGGCGCAGGGTGGTGAAGGCGACCACGCCCGGCGGCGCCGGCCAGCTGGCCGGCAGCAAGGCCGGATCGGCGGCGATGTCGGGCATGGAAGCGGATCCGGCCATGGCCTCGCCCGGGGCGCTCAGCGCCGCTGGCTCTCTTCCCAGGCGCGGGTGTCCTCGCGCAGCACCTGCAGCAGCTGGACCATGTCCGCCGGCAGCGGCGCCGACACCCGCACCGGCTCGCCGGTCAGCGGATGGGCGAACTCGAGGACCTCGGCGTGCAGCGCCTGGCGCTTGAAGCCACGCAGCCCGGCGGCCAGCTCCTCGGTAGCGCCGCGCGGCAGCTTCAGCGGGCCGCCGTACAGCGGGTCGCCGACGATCGGGTGGCGCAGGTGCTGCATGTGTACGCGGATCTGGTGGGTGCGCCCGGTCTCCAGGCGGCATTCCAGCGCGGTGTGGGCGCGGAAGCGCTCGCGCAGGCGGAAATGGGTCACCGCCTCGCGGCCGTCCTCGCGCACGGCCATGCGCAGGCGGTCGCGCGGATGCCGATCGATCGGCGCGTCGGCGGTGCCGCCGGACACCAGCGAGCCGACCACCACGGCCACGTACTGGCGGTGCACCTCGCGCGCGGCCAGCTGCGCGGCCAGACCGGTGTGCGCCTCCAGGGTGCGGGCCACGACCATGACCCCGCTGGTGTCCTTGTCCAGGCGATGGACGATGCCGGCGCGCGGCAGCACCGCCAGCCCCGGATCCCGGTGCAGCAGGGCGTTGACCAGGGTCCCGGCCGGGTTGCCGGCGCCGGGGTGGACGACCAGCCCGGCCGGCTTGTCCAGCACGAACAGGTGCCGGTCCTCGTACAGGACGTCCAGCGGGATGTCCTCGGCCACCGCCTCGGTCTGGATTTCGGCCACCGCGGCCAGGCGGACGGTCTCGCCGCCCTTGACCGGGTCGCGCGGGCGCGCCGCCGCCCCGTCCAGCAGGGCATCGCCGGACTTGATCCAGGCCGCCAGGCGCGAGCGCGAGTATTCGGGGAACAGTTCGGCCAGGACCGCGTCGAAGCGGCGGCCGGCGGCCTCGTCCGGGACGATGGCCTGGCGGGGTTCAGGGGTTTGCTGGGGCATGTGAAAGTCGCTGCGGGGGACGGCCCGACGGCGGAAGTCAGTCGCCGGACAGGCCACTAGGCTATCATCGGCCCTTCCGTTTATACGTGCCGCAGCCTCCGATGGCCCACCGCTCCCGTTCCATCTTCCCCGCCCCGCTGCGCCTGGCCGCCCTGCTGCTGGCCGTGCTCATCGTCGCCACCGGCTGCGGCCGCAACAGCAAGAAGGACGCCGACGAGGGCCTGCCGGTCACCGAGTTGTACGACAAGGGCCACACCCAGATGCAGCGCGGCGACTGGGCCGGCGCGGAGAAGACCTTCAAGCGACTGGTCGCGCAGTACCCGTACGGGCCGCACACCGAGCAGGCGCTGATGGAAACCGCCTACGCCCAGTTCAAGGCCGGCAAGCACGAGGACGCGGTCTCGACCATCGACCGCTTCATCCGCACCTACCCGACCCACCGCAACATCGCCTACTTCTATTACCTGCGCGGCCTGTCCAACTCCAACCGCGACGCGGTGTTCCTGCAGCGCGTCTGGTCGCTGGACCCGTCCCGCCGCGACCTGGCCTCGCCGCAGCAGGCCTACGACGACTTCTCGCGCGTGGTCCAGCGCTATCCGAACAGCCGCTACGCCGCCGACGCGCGCCAGCGCATGGTCCAGCTGCGCAACATGTTCGCCCGCCACGAGCTGGACACGGCGCTGTACTACATGCGCCGCGGCGCCTGGCTGTCGGCGATCGCCCGCGCCCAGTACATCCTCGAGACCTACCCGCAGAGCGAGTTCCAGAACGACGCCGTCGCCGTGCTGGCCGTGTCCTACCGCGAGCTGGACAACGCCACCCTGGCCGCCGACGCCGAGCGCGTGCTGCGCCTGAACGACCCCTCGCACCCGGCCCTGCAGGGCAAGTGGCCGGACTACCCGTGGGCGATCCGCCGGCTCAACCCGTTCGCCGGCGAGAAGTCGCCAACCGGCCAGCGCAACGCGCAGCGCCAGTAAGCGCTACGCCGCAGCAGGCACGAAGGGCGCGCTGGAAGGCGCGCCCTTTTCGTTTCCGGGTCTGTGAAGTGGTACCGCTGGCCGACACGCGACCGGCCGGGCCTTCAGTGGCGGAAGCCGTTGCTGATCGGATAGCGGCGCTCGCGGCCGAACGCGCGCCGCGAGACCTTCGGCCCCGGCGCGGCCTGATGCCGCTTCCACTCGCTGGTCCGCACCAGCCGCAGCACCCGGTCGACCACCTCCGCCGCGTAGCCGGCGGCGACGATCTCCTCGCGAGACTGTTCCTGGTCCACGTAGCGGTAGAGGATCCCGTCGAGCACGTCGTAGGCCGGCAGCGAATCCTGGTCGACCTGGTTGGCGCGCAGCTCGGCCGAGGGCGGCCGCGAGATCACCGCCGGCGGGATCACCGGCGCCCCGCCGACCGTGTTGCGCCACTTCGCCAGGCCGAACACCTCGGTCTTGTACAGGTCCTTCAGCGGCGCGTAGCCGCCGCACATGTCGCCGTAGATGGTGGCGTAACCGACCGCGTACTCGCTCTTGTTGCCGGTAGTCAGCAGCAGCCCGCCGAACTTGTTCGACAGCGCCATCAGGAGCGCGCCGCGGCTGCGCGACTGCAGGTTCTCCTCGGTGGTGTCGACCTCGTGGCCGGCGAACAGCGGCTCCAGCGCCTGCAGGAACCCCTGGAACGCCGGCTCGATCGCCACGGTCTCCAGCTTCACGCCCAGCGCCGCGCACTGCTCGGCGGCCAGGTCGTTGGACAGGCCGGCGGTGTAGCGCGAGGGCAGGCGCACCGCGGTGACGTTCTCCGCGCCCAGCGCGTCAACCGCCAGCGCCAGCACCAGCGCCGAATCGATGCCGCCGGACAGGCCCAGCCAGGCGCGCGAGAACCCGTTCTTGCGGAAGTAGTCCTGGATGCCGCGGACGATCGCGCGCCAGGCCAGTGCGTCCATGCTCTCGTCGCCGTCGTCCATCCACTGCACCGGGGTGAAACGGCGTCCGGCGGTGTCGTAGTCGACCAGCAGCCACTGGTCGGTGAAGGCGGCCGCGGCCGGATGCACGGTGCCGTCGCCGTCGGCGACCACCGAGGCGCCATCGAACACCACCGAGTCCTGGCCGCCGACCAGGTTGAGATAGGCCAGCGCCGCGCCGGTTTCGCGGGTGCGTTCGGCCAGCAGGGCGTCGCGCTGGGCGTGCTTGCCGCGCTCGAACGGCGAGGCGTTGGGCACCAGCACCAGCTGTGCGCCGGCCTCGACCGTGCCGGCCAGCGGCTCGGGGAACCACAGGTCCTCGCACACCACCACGCCGACCGGCACGCCCTCCACGTCGAACACGCAGGGGCCGCCATCCGGATCGACCTCGAAGTAGCGGCGCTCGTCGAACACCGCGTAGTTGGGCAGTTCGCGCTTGCGGTAGGTGGCCTCGATGCGGCCGTCGCGCAGCACGCTGGCGGAGTTGTACAGCACCGCTCCGGCCGATTCCGGCCAGCCCACCACCGCGACGATGCCGTGCACGCCCGCGGCGATGCGTTGCAGCGCCGCCTCGCATTCGGCCAGGAACGACGGCCGCAGCAGCAGGTCCTCCGGCGGATATCCGCTCAGCGCCAGCTCCGGGAACAGGACGATGTCGGCGCCGTATTCGTCGCGCGCGTCGACGATCATCCCGGCGATGCGCTCCGCGTTGCCGGCCACCGCGCCCACCGGGAAGTCGAACTGGGCCAGGGCGATGCGCAGGGAATCCTTCATGGGGGGAAGACCGTTGGTGGACGCTGCGGCCATGATACCGGCGCGGCCGGCGCCGGGCCTGCACCGCCCCGTCACGCCGACCGGTCGCGCTCCATGCCGGCGATCTCGTCGAGGGTCTCCGCGCCCCGGCGCAGCGAAGGGCTTTCGTCGAGCAGGCCGCCGCGGCCGGCGGCGCGGGCACGACGGTGCAGGATCCAGGCGCCGCCCGCGGTGGCGAGCAGGCCCGCCACGCTGATCGCGAGGCTGGCCTGGATCCACGCCGGCGTGCCGGCGGCCGCGTCGTGCGCATCGAGCCCGGCGAAGGCCACGACCACCGGCAGCCACATGATCCACCACGGCAGGCCGCACAGCAGCGCGTTGATCGCGTAGAAACGGCGCAGCAGGGCCATCCGCTTCTGGATCTTCAGCACCGGCGCCGAATAGTCGACGGTGCCCAGCAGGACCAGGGTGATCGCGGCGAAGACCGCGGTGGCCACGCCGAAAGCGTGCACCAGCAGCCCGGACGCGAACAGCCCGGGGACATCGGTGTTGCGCGTCCAGCACGCCACCCCGAGCACGACCATGCCGACGCCGAGCACGAACTGCAGCACCTGGCCCGCGACCAGCGGCCACATTCCGCGCCGCACGCGGTCCAGCCTGCGTTCGCGCAACAGCTGCCACTGGATCGTCTCCTGGCGCTCCATCTGCCGACCCAGCGCCTGCCAGGCCTGCTTGAGTTCGTCGAGTTCCATGGCCGTCTCCACGATCAGTCCTGGTGGGGATGGGTGGCGAAATCGCGGAGGCGCTGCTTGAGCCGCGCGATGCGGGTGGTGACGTTGCTTGCGCCCAGGCCCAGCACCTCGCCGATCTCGCGGCCGCTGCGCTCTTCCAGGTAGAGCAGCAGCAGCGCGCGGTCGAGCGGGCCGAGCGTGGCCATGAAGCGCTGCAGCAGGCGCACGCGTTCGTGCATTTCCGGGTCGAACGCGCCTTCGCCGGGCAGCTCGTGGAGGTGTTCGTCCAGCGACACCGCGTTGCGGCGGGTCGGCGACTGCCCGCGCAGAAACGAGATCGCGGTGTTCAGCGCGATCCGGTACATCCACGTCGAGAAGGAGCGCGCGGGGTCGTACGACGGCCAGGCACGCCACAACTGGATGGCGATCTCCTGGGCGAGGTCGGCACGGTCCTCGGCGCCACGGGCATAGCTGGCGGCCACCTTGTGGACGATGCCGCGGTGCCGCTGCAGCAACGCATCGAAGGCCTGGGCCTGGCTGTCGGTCATGGGGGTGGCGAGTTCCATGCGGGTTCCGTGCATCCGGATTGTGTCCGTTGCAGGAGTGATTCGCAGGACGGGCCGGTTTGTCACACGGCCGGACGTCGGGGCCTGGCCGCCATCGGAAGCCTGGGCCTGACAGCCCCCCCGGCGTGCCGCGGGGCGGGAGGCGTCGCGCCACTCCCGGCGCGAACGGCAAAAGAAAAGGCCGCCCGGAGGCGGCCTTTCCGTGTGACACGGGTCGGCTGGATCAGCCGCCCAGGCGGGCCTTCATCGCCGCGCCCAGGTCGCCCGGCGAACGGACGGTGGTGATGCCCGCCGCTTCCATCGCCGCGAACTTGCCCTCGGCCGTGCCCTGGCCGCCCGATGCGATCGCGCCGGCGTGGCCCATGCGCTTGCCCGGAGGGGCCGAAGCGCCGGCGATGAAGCCGACGACCGGCTTCTTGACGTGGTTCTTGATGTACTCGGCGCCCTCTTCCTCGGCGCTGCCGCCGATCTCGCCGACCATGATGATGCCCTCGGTCTGCGGATCCTCGTTGAACAGCTTGAGGCAGTCGACGAAGTTCAGGCCGTTGATCGGGTCGCCGCCGATGCCGATGCAGGTGGACTGGCCCAGGCCCGCGTCGGTGGTCTGCTTGACCGCTTCATAGGTCAGCGTGCCCGAACGCGAGACGATGCCGATCTTGCCCGGCTTGTGGATGTGGCCCGGCATGATGCCGATCTTGCACTCGCCCGGGGTGATGATGCCGGGGCAGTTCGGGCCGATCAGGACCACGTCGTCGTAGCCCTTCAGCACGTTCTTCACGCGCAGCATGTCCAGCACCGGGATGCCCTCGGTGATGGCGACGATGACCTTGATGCCGGCCGCGGCCGCTTCCAGGATCGCGTCGGCCGCGAACGGCGGCGGGACGTAGATGACCGAAGCGTCGGCGCCGGTCTCGGCGACCGCGTCGGCGACGGTGTTGAAGACCGGAAGGCCGATGTGTTGCTGGCCGCCCTTGCCGGGGGTGACGCCGCCGACGACCTTGGTGCCGTACTCGACCATCTGCTCGGCGTGGAAGGTGCCCTGCTGGCCGGTGAAGCCCTGCACGATCACCTTCGTGTTCTTGTTAACCAGAACGGACATGTTCTTTAGTCCTTAGTAGTTCGTATTTGGACGCCGGCTCCGGATGCCCGGCACCGGCTGCGCCGATGCCCGGCGGCGTGGCTCCAGATCCCCCTGCCCCGCTGCTTCGCGGCGGGCCACCCCCTTGGCTCAAGGGGGATGAGGTCGGGATTCACGCCATCCGGAGCCGTCAGGTCAGGATCAGGCGACCGCGGCGACGGCCTTCTTGGCGCCGTCGTTGATGTCGTCGGCCGGGATGATGGCCAGGCCGCTTTCCTTCAGCAGCTTCTTGCCTTCTTCCACGTTCGTGCCTTCCAGGCGCACGACCACCGGCACCTTCACGCCCACCTCCTTGACCGCGGCGATGATGCCCTCGGCGATCATGTCGCAGCGGACGATGCCGCCGAAGATGTTCACGAAGATCGCCTTCACCTTGTCCGAGGACAGGATCAGCTTGAACGCGGTGGTGACGCGCTCCTTGGTGGCGCCGCCGCCGACGTCGAGGAAGTTCGCCGGCTCGCCGCCGTTGAGCTTGATCACGTCCATGGTCGCCATCGCCAGGCCGGCGCCGTTGACCATGCAGCCGATGTTGCCGTCCATGGTGACGTAGTTGAGGTCGTGCTGGCTGGCCAGGACCTCGGTCTCGTCCTCCTGGCTCTTGTCGCGCATGGCGACCAGGTCCGGATGGCGGAAGCTGGCGTTGTCGTCGGAGTTGACCTTGCCGTCGAGCGCGTACAGGTCGCCGTTGTCGAGGATGGCCAGCGGGTTCAGTTCGACCAGCGACAGGTCCTTCTCGTTGAACAGCTTGTACAGGCCGGTCATGATCTTGACCAGCTGGTTGACCTGCTTGGCGTTCAGGCCCAGGGCGAAGCCGATGTTGCGCGCCTGGTACGGCTGCAGGCCCTCGACGAAGTTGACGTTGAGGGTATGGATCAGGTGCGGGGTCTCGGCGGCGACCTTCTCGATCTCCACGCCGCCCTCGGACGAGGCGATGTAGGTGATCGACTTGCTGCCGCGGTCCACCAGCACCGACAGGTAGAGCTCCTTGGCGATCTCGCCGGCCTCGGTCACCAGCACCTGGTTGACCGGCAGGGCCACGCCGCCGGACTGGTAGGTGGCCATCTTCGTGCCGAGCATGCCGATGGCGGCGTTGAACACGTCGTCGGTGGTCTTGCAGAACTTGACGCCGCCGGCCTTGCCGCGGCCGCCCGCATGGATCTGCGCCTTGACCATCCACGGGCCGCTGCCCAGGGCCTTGGCCGCATCGACCGCTTCAGCCGGGGTGGACGCGACTTGCCCGGCCGGGACCGGAATGCCGTAGCCGGCAAACAGTTGTTTCGCCTGGTACTCGTGGAAATTCATGCTTCACCAGTGGAGGAGAGGGACGCCGCCACGCTGGTCCGGCCAGGGCCTTGCGGCCAGGGGGGCTGGCGGGCGGGGGCGATATTGTCGCCGACAAGGCCTCGGCGGTGCAAAACGCCCCCGGGGAAACCCCGGCTCCCCCGCCCCGCCTGCGCCTATACTGGCCCCGGCCTGGACCGGGGAGATCAGGGCTTGCCGAACGCATCGCTCATAGACCGCATCGAGTCGATTCCGCGGCGCGAACTGTATTTCTTCGGCCTGTACCGGACCCTGGAAGCCGGGATCATCGCCGCCCTCGTATTCAGCCCGATGGCGGAACTCATTGGTGCGCCACGGAACCCGGGGCTGGCCTCGACGGTGGCCGTGGCCTACCTGGTCGTGGCGGTGGTCCTGCTGGTGCTGGGGCGCAACGAGCGCTGGTTCGCCCAGCTGGTGTTCGGCGGGGCCTGCATCGACATCCTCGCCGCCTCCCTGGCCACCCACGCCCTGCCCACCGTGGCCGCCGGCATCGCGATGATGCTGCTGTTCAACGTGGCCGCCGCGTCGATGCTGCTGCCGCTGCGCCAGGGCCTGGTGGTGGCGCTGCTGGCCAGCGCGGCCCTGGTCGGCGAATACATCCTCAGCAGCCTGGCCGACGGCGGCGCGCCGCGCACCCTGGCCGAGCTGAGCATGTTCGTCACCAGCTACCTGGCCCTGGCCTGGCTGGGCTACCGGATCGGCCAGCGCGCGCGCTCCAGCCAGCAGCTGGCCGAGAAGCGCACCGCCGAGGTCGCCAACCTGGTGGAGATCAACGAGCTGGTGATCCGGCGCATGCGCACCGGCGTGCTGGTGGTCGATGCCGACAACCGCATCACCCTGGCCAACGAGGCCGCCGCGCTGCTGCTGGGCGAAGGCAGCCAGGCTGCGAGCATGGACCTCAACCAGATCGCACCGGAACTGGCCCGCCGCCTGCAGCGCTGGCGCAACGGCTGGCAGGTGGACGAGACGCCGATGCAGCTGCAGCCGGACCAGCCGGAAGTGCAGCCGCGCTTCGCCCGGCTGCTGGCCGACAGCGACCTGACCCTGGTGTTCCTGGACGACACCACCGTGGTCTCGCGCCGCGCCGAATCGCTGACCCTGGCCGCGCTGGGCCGCTTTTCGGCCAGCCTCGCCCACGAGATCCGCAACCCGCTGGCGGCGATCAACTACGCCGCCCAGCTGCTGGAGGAGTCGCGCAACATCGACGAGGCCGACCGCCGCCTGCTGCAGATCATCCACCAGCAGTGCCAGCGCACCAACGGCATCGTCGAGAGCGTGCTCGGCCTGGCGCGGCGCGAGCGCGCCAACCCGGAGAACCTGGACCTGTGCGCCTTCGTCCGCCGCTTCGTCGACGACTACCGGCTGACCCTTTCGATCGAGACCGACAGCCTGGAGGCGGTGGTGCCGGCGCAGCCGGTGCCGGCCATGGTCGACCCGCGCCACCTGCAGCAGCTGCTGACCGCGCTGGTGCACAACGCGCTCAAGTACGGGCGGCTGATGGACGAACCGGCGCGGGTGCGCCTGCGGGTGTTCCAGGACGGCCGCAACGCCTTCGTCGACGTGCTCGACCGCGGCCCCGGCATCGCCGAAGGCGTGGCCGCGCAGCTGTTCCGGCCGTTCTTCACCACGTCCGAGCACGGCACCGGCCTTGGCCTGTACATCGCCCGCGAACTCTGCAGGGCCAACCAGGCCACGCTGGAATACGTCCCCGTCCCTGGCGGCGGCGCCTGTTTCCGGGTCGCCATGCAGGGCCCCAATGCCATCCTGCCGCCATGACCTCGCCCGCGCGGGCTTGGCCGCGGCGGCCCTGGTCGGCTATCGTTCAGATATGACGCCCAATCGCAGTGCCCTCATCGTCGATGACGAGCGCGATATCCGCGAACTGCTGGTACTGACGCTCGGGCGGATGGGGCTGCGGGTCGACACCGCGGCCAACCTGACCGAAGCGCGCGAGCTGCTTTCCGGCAACCGCTACGACCTCTGCTTCACCGACATGCGCCTGCCCGACGGCAACGGCATCGAACTGGTCGGCGAGATCGCCCGCCACCACCCGCAGACGCCGGTGGCGATGATCACCGCCTTCGGCAACATGGATCTGGCGGTGGAAGCGCTGAAGGCCGGAGCCTTCGACTTCGTCAGCAAGCCGGTCGACATCAACGTGCTGCGCGGCCTGGTCCGCCACGCGCTGGAACTCAACAACGCCGAGCGGCCCAAGCCGCCGCCGACCCCGCCGGAGCAGGCCAGCCGCCTGCTGGGCGAGTCGCCGGCAATGGCCACCCTGCGTGCGACCATCGCCAAGGTCGCCCGCAGCCAGGCCCCGGTCTACATCCTCGGCGAGTCCGGCGTGGGCAAGGAGCTGGTCGCCCGCACCATCCACGAACAGGGCGCGCGCGCGGCCGGGCCATTCGTGCCGGTCAACTGCGGCGCGATCCCGGCCGAGCTGATGGAAAGCGAGTTCTTCGGCCACAAGAAGGGCAGCTTCACCGGCGCCCACGCCGACAAGCCCGGCCTGTTCCAGGCCGCCAGCGGCGGCACCCTGTTCCTGGACGAGGTGGCCGAGCTGCCGCTGCCGATGCAGGTCAAGCTGCTGCGCGCGATCCAGGAGAAGTCGGTGCGCCCGGTCGGCGCCTCCAGCGAGGTGCCGGTGGACGTGCGCATCCTCTCGGCCACGCACAAGGACCTGTCCGGCCTGGTCGCCGACGGGCGCTTCCGTCACGACCTCTATTACCGGATCAACGTCATCGAGCTGCGCGTGCCGCCGCTGCGCGAGCGCACCGCCGACCTGCCGCAGCTGGCCAACGCGATCCTGCAGCGCCTGTCCGCCGGGCAGGGCCGCCCCAGCCCGGAACTGACCCCGGCCGCGCTGGCCGCGCTGGCCGGCTACGCCTTCCCCGGCAACGTACGCGAGCTGGAGAACATCCTCGAGCGCGCCCTGGCCCTGGCCGAGGGCGACACCATCGATGCGCCGGACCTGCACCTGCCGCAGCCGGCCCCGCGTACCGCGAGCCCGGCGGCGCCCAACGGTGCGGCCGCTGCGGCGCAGGCCGAGGCGGTGATCGACCTGGATCCGGGCACCGGCGCCCTGCCCTCCTATATCGAGCAGCTGGAGCGGGCGGCGATCCAGAAGGCGCTGGAAGAGAACCGCTGGAACAAGACCCGCACCGCCGCGCAGCTGGGCATCACCTTCCGCGCCCTGCGCTACAAGCTCAAGAAGCTGGGCATGGACTGAGGCAGCCGCGCGCCGCCTTTCCGCACCATACGGCCCATCGGCTGCGCCACCGCCCCGCCAGCGGTGATAATGGCGCATGACCGCGAACCACACGCCCAAGAAATCGCTGGGCCAGAACTTCCTGCACGACCGCAGCTACATCGAGCGGATCGTCCAGGCCATCGACCCGCAGCCCGGCGACCGGGTGGTCGAGATCGGCCCCGGCCAGGGCGCCCTGACCCTGCCGCTGCTGCGCCGCCATGGCACGCTGACCGTGATCGAGTTCGACCGCGACCTGGTCGGACCGCTGGCGGCGATGGCCGAAGGCGTCGGCGAGCTGGCCATCGTCCACCGCGACGTGCTGCAGGTGGACCTCACCGCATTGGCCGGCGGCGAACGCATCAAGCTGGCCGGCAACCTCCCCTACAACATCTCCTCGCCGATCCTGTTCCATGCCCTGGAACACGCCGCGGCGATCCGCGACATGGTCTTCATGCTGCAGAAGGAAGTGGTCGACCGCATGGGCGCCGGCCCGGGCAGCAAGGTCTACGGGCGGCTGAGCGTGATGCTGCAGGCCTACTGCACGGTGACGCCGCTGTTCGTGGTCCCGCCGGGCGCGTTCCGCCCGGCGCCGAAGGTGGACTCGGCGGTGGTGCGGCTGGTGCCGCGCGACCCGGCCACGATCGCGATCCGCGACCGCGACCGCTTCGCCAACGTGGTCCGCGCCGCTTTCGGCCAGCGCCGCAAGACCCTGCGCAACGCACTGAACGGCGTCTGCGACGCGGCGCAGTTCGAGGCCGCCGGCGTCGCCGCCGACGCCCGCGCCGAACAGATCGACGTCGCCGCCTTCATCCGCCTGGCCAACGCCGGCGCCTGAAACCACGCCTGCGTCACGCGACCGCGGCCCTCGCCTCGGCCATCACGCGCTTTTTGCTTACACTGTCGGCCATGCAGCAACCGGTGCCGCCCTACTCGATCGACGTGGAAGTGGAGCCGCGCTTCCTCGCGGAGCAGTCCGCGCCAGAAGCCGGCCGCTACGTCTTCGCCTACACGATCCGCATCCACAACCGCGGCCGGGTCGCCGCGCGCCTGCTGGCGCGCCACTGGCAGATCACCGACGGCAACGGCCGCACCGAGGAAGTGCACGGCGACGGCGTGGCCGGCGAACAGCCGTGGCTGGAGCCCGGCGAGGACTACGAATACACCTCCGGCGTGGTGCTGGAGACCGGCGAAGGCGCGATGCAGGGACGCTACGACATGCTCGCCGCAGACGGCACCCGCTTCGACGCGCCCATCGCCCCGTTCCTGCTCACCATCCCGCGCACCCTGCACTGAGGCCACACGATGAGCATCTGGGCCATCGGCGACCTGCAGGGCTGCTACGACGCAACCCAGCGCCTGCTGGAGAAGATCCGGTTCGATCCGGCCGCCGACACGCTGTGGTTCTGCGGCGACCTGGTCAACCGCGGCGGGCAGTCGCTGGAAACCCTGCGCCTGGTCCACTCGCTGCGCGAACGCAGCGTGGTGGTGCTGGGCAACCACGACCTGTCGCTGCTGGCGATCGGCGAGCGCACCCCGGCCGAGCGGCGCAAGGTCAACCCGGACCTGCAGCGCGTGGTCTTCGCCGACGACAGCACCGAGCTGCTGGGCTGGCTGCGCCGGCAGAAGCTGCTGCATGCCGACCGCGAGCTGGGCTGGATGATGATCCACGCCGGCCTGGCCCCGCAGTGGACCACCCAGCAGGCCGAGCAGCACGCCGCCGAGGTCGAGCGCCAGCTGCGCGGCGACGGCTACCGCGGCCTGCTGCGCAACATGTACGGCGACAAGCCCCACTGGTCGCCGGGCCTGCGCGGCCACGACCGCTGGCGTTCGATCATCAACTGGCTGACCCGCGCCCGTTACTGCACGCCGCGCGGTCGCATCGCCATCGACGAGAAGGGGCCGCCGGGCACCCAGGCGGCGGGCCTGTATCCCTGGTACGAGGCCCCGGGCCGCGCCGAGCGCGACCTGAAGATCGTCTGCGGCCACTGGTCGACCCTGGGCCTGACCATCACCCAGGGCGTGCACGCGATCGACACCGGCGCGGTCTGGGGCGGTCGCCTGACCGCGCTGCAGCTGGACAGCGAGGAACTGCGCGTGCTGCAGGTGCCCGGGCGCGACGTGGCCGCGCTGCCGCCGCACCTGCGCAAGGACAAGGACTGAAGCGGGGCTAGCGGTCGCCGCCGGCGACGCGGTGGTACTCGACGAACTCGAACGCGTGCGGATGGCGCGCGTCGGCCGGATGCGCCTGGCGCCACACCGCTCGCCACTGCGCCGGATCCCACTCGGGGAACCAGGTATCGGCACCCTCTACGCGGGTGTCGACGTGGGTCAGCTGCAGCACGTCGGCGCGCGGCAGGGTGAGCGCGTAGACCTTGCCGCCGCCTATTACGCACAGCTCGTCCGCGCCTTCGGCATCCGCCGCGGCGATCGCCTCGTCCAGCGAGGCCACCGCGCGCATCCCTTCGAACGGCACGCCGGCACCAGAGGTCAGCACCAGGTTGGTCCGTCCCGGCAGGGCGCGGCCCAGCGATTCGGCGGTGCGCCGGCCCATCAGCACCGGCCGGCCCAGGGTCAGCGCCTTGAACCGCTTGAGGTCGTCGGGCAACCGCCACGGCAGGTCGTTGCCGCGGCCGATCGCGCGGTCGCGGTCCAGCGCGGCGACCAGGACCAGGCGCATCGCGCTCAGACCGCCACCGGCGCCTTGATCGCCGGCGCCGGGTCGTAGCCTTCGATGGCGATGTCGTCGAAACCGAAGGCGAACAGGTCGGTCACTTCCGGATTGAGCCGCAGCCGCGGCAGCGCGCGCGGCGTGCGCGACAGCTGTTCGCGCGCCTGCTCGTAGTGGTTCGAGTACAGGTGCGCATCGCCCAGGGTGTGGACGAAATCGCCCGGCTGCAACCCGGTCACCTGCGCGACCATGTGGGTCAGCAGCGCGTAGCTGGCGATGTTGAACGGCACGCCCAGGAAGATGTCGCCGCTGCGCTGGTACAGCTGGCAGCTCAGCTTCCCGCCGGCGACGTAGAACTGGAACATGGTGTGGCACGGCATCAGCGCCATCTTCGGCAGGTCGGCCACGTTCCAGGCGCTGACCACCAGCCGGCGCGAATCCGGGTTGCGGCGGATCTCGTCCACGACCCAGCGGATCTGGTCGATCTCGCTGCCGTCGCTGCCGGTCCAGCGCCGCCACTGCTTGCCATAGACCGGGCCCAGCTCGCCGTCCTCGTCGGCCCACTCGTCCCAGATGCTGACCTTGTTGTCCTTGAGGTAGGCGATGTTGGTCTCGCCCTTCAGGAACCACAGCAGCTCGTGGATGATCGAGCGCAGGTGCAGCTTCTTGGTGGTGACCAGCGGGAAGCCTTCGGCCAGGTCGAAGCGCATCTGCCAGCCGAACACGCTGCGCGTGCCGGTGCCGGTGCGGTCGGACTTTTCGGTGCCGTCCTCGAGCACGTGCCCGAGCAGATCCAGGTACTGCCTCATCGTGCCTCCTCCACCACCGGCTGCGGCTGCAGCACCGGCGCGCCGCGCGAACGCCACAGCAGGAACAGGCCCAGCGCGACCAGCGGCAGGCTCAGCACCTGGCCCATGGTCAGCCAGCCGAAGGCCAGGTAGCCCAGCTGCGCGTCCGGCACGCGCACGAACTCCACCGCGAAACGGAACAGCCCGTACAGCAGCGCGAACATCCCCGACACCGCGTAGCGCGGCCGCGGCCTGGCCGAGAACCACCACAGCACGCAGAACATCACCAGCCCCTCCAGCACGGCCTGGTACAGCTGCGAGGGATGGCGCGCGTATGCGTCCAGCGCGCCTGCCTCGAACTGCGCGCGCAGCATCGCCGGATCCATGCCCTGCAGCTCGCGCGGTAGCCCGCTGGGGAACACCACGCCCCAGCCGGCCTCGGTGTACTTGCCCCACAACTCGCCGCCGATGTAGTTGCCGATCCGGCCGAAGCCCAGCCCCGGCGGCACCAGCGGCGCGACGAAATCCATCGTGTCGAAGAAGTGCAGCCGGTGCCTGCGCGACCACAGCCACGAGGCCAGCAGCACGCCGATCAGTCCGCCGTGGAAGCTCATGCCGCCGTCCCACACGCGGATGATCATCAGCGGATCGCGGACCAGTTCGCCAAGCCCGTAGAACAGCACCCAGCCCAGCCGCCCGCCGAGGATCACGCCGAGCATCGAATAGAACAGCAGGTCGGCGAAGGCGTCGCCGTCGACGCCCGGCAGGCGCCCGGCGCGGATCCGCAGCCGGCCCAGCCACCACGCCACCAGGAAGCCTATCGCGTACATCAGCCCGTACCAGTGCACGCGCAGCGGGCCCAGCGAGAACGCGATCGGGTCGATCTGGTGCAGGACGATCATGGTGCCGGGTTCCGGGTCATTGCGGCCTATTGTGCCCGAGCAGGCCGCCGCGGCGCGCCGGCCTCACAACAGCACCGGGCGGTCGGGAAGTTCGTCGCGGTTCTCCGCGCCGGCCGGATAGTGCGCGGCCAGCAGCGTGGAGATGCGGTGGATGCCGTCGATCACCGCCGCTTCGGCGGCGCCGGCGCGCAGCCCGGCTTCCACCGCCTCGCACACCGCCTCCCATTCCTGGGCGACGACGCGGTCGTGCAGGCCGCGGTCGGCGACGATCTCGATGGCGTGGTCGGCCAGCAGCAGGTACAGCAGCACGCCGTTGCTGTCGCGCGTGTCCCAGACCCGCAGCCGGGCGAAGACCTCGTGCGCGCGTTCGCGCGGCGTGCAGCCGCGCCACAGCTCGCCCGGCGGCAACCCGGCCTCGACCGCGAACACCACCTCGCCGTCGTGCCGGCGCTCGCCCTCGGCGATCGCCGCGGCGATGCGCTCCAGGCTGTCGGCCGGGAAGCGCCGCGCCGCCGGGGGCGCGAACAGGTGGCGCAGCCAGCGATTCACCAGCGCCCCGATGCGCCGCCGCCGCCGGAACGGCCACCGCCGCCCGACCAGCCGCCGCCACCACCGAAGCCGCCGGAGCGGCGACCACCGCCCATGCCGCGCCCCGCCCCGCGACCGATGCCGCCCATGCCCCCCATCCCGCCGAAGCCGCCGCCCCAGTCGCCCCAGTCGCTGCCGCCACGACCGACGTAACGGCCGCCGCCGAAGCTGACCATGCCCACCAGTGCGCCGAGCACCGCGCCGGCCAGGCCGGCCAGCACGAGCGACGACACCAGCCAGGCCGCCGCGCCCGCGGCGATGGCGGTGAGCAGGCCGCGCACGCCCAGCGCCAGGCGGCCGAACAGGCCGCGCGCGACCTGGGCGACGACGAAGGCGACGAACAGCGCCGGCAGGAACAGGGCGCCCAGCGCCGTGCCCCGCGAGTCGCGCGGCGTGTTGCGGCTGACCGGCGCCGGCAGCGGTTCGCCATCGACCAGCTTCACCAGCACCGTGGTCGCGTCCTCGATGCCGCCGTCGTAGTCGCCGTTGCGGAACTTCGGCACCAGGTACTCCTGGATCACCCGGTTGGCCACCGCGTCCGGGATCGCGCCCTCCAGGCCGTAGCCGGTCTCGATGCGCACCGCCCGGTCGTCCTTGGCCACCAGCAGCAGCACGCCGTCGTCGACGCCCGCGCGGCCCGGCTTCCAGGCCTCGAACACGCGCACCGCGTACTGCTCGATGCTCTCCGGCCGGGTCGACGCCACGACGAGCACCTGCAGCTGGCTGCCCTTGCGCTGCTGCAGCGCGCGCGCCTGCGCGTCGAGGCGCTGCACGGTGGCGGGGTCCAGGGTGCCGGTGGTGTCGACCACCGGCGCGTCCAGCGGCGGGATCGCCGCGGCCGGCGCCTGGGCGAAGGCTGGCGCGCAGGCCAGCAGCAGCCACAGGCCGCACAGGCGGAACAGCAGCGATGCACGCATCGCGGCGGGCAGGGTCAGTTGCCCGGCGCGGGCGGCGCGGGCGGTTGCGGCCGGGCCGGTGCGGGCGGCGCGGCACCGAAGTCGACCGCGGGCGCGCGCGCGATCTGCGCCTCGTTCTCCACGCTGAAGTTCGGCTTGGCCGCGTAGCCGAACACCTTGGCGGTGACCAGCTGCGGGAACGAGCGGATGTAGGTGTTGTAGTCCTGCACCGCGGCGATGTAGCGGCCGCGGGCGACGGTGATCCGGTTCTCGGTGCCTTCCAGCTGCGCCTGCAGGTCGCGGAAGGACTGGTCGGCCTTCAGCGTCGGGTAGTTCTCGCTGACCACCAGCAGCCGCGACAGCGCCGAGGACAGTTCGCCCTGCGCGGCCTGGAAGCGCTGCAGGGACTCGGGGTCGTCGGCGTTCACCTGGACCTGGCCGACGCGGGCGCGCGCCTCGGTGACCTCGGTCAGTACCTGGCTCTCGTGCGCGGCGTAACCCTTGACCGTGTTGACCAGGTTGGGCACCAGGTCGGCGCGGCGCTGGTACTGGTTGAGCACTTCGGACCAGGCGGCCCGGGTCGCCTCGTCCTTCTGCTGGATGTCGTTGTAGCCGCAGCCGGAGAGCAGCACGGCGGCGGCGAGCATGGCCAGGACGGCCAAGGACCTGCGGACGATTCCCTGCATGGCATTGCTCCTGCGCGGCGGGCCGCCGCTCCGGGGCATTCCAGCACCGGCCCGGAAGCCGCGCAAGCGACCTGCCGGGCCCGTCTCCACGCCGGGTTCAGGCGGCGATCACCACTCGCCCGCGCCCGGCACGCGCTTCTGCGCCGCGCGGCGGCGCATCAGCAGGTTGAGGATCTCCACCATCACCGAGAAGGCCATGGCGAAGTAGATGTACGGCTTGGGCACGTGCACGTCGAAGCCGTCCAGGATCAGCACCACGCCGATCAGCAGGATGAAGGCCAGGGCCAGCATCTTGATGGTCGGGTTGGCGTCGATGAAGCGGCCCAGCGGGTTGGCCGCCAGCAGCATGATCGCCACCGCCGCCAGGATCGCCACGATCATCACCGGGATGTGCTCGGCGATGCCGACCGCGGTGATCACCGAGTCCAGCGAGAACACGATGTCGATCACCGCGATCTGCGCGATCACCACCCAGAACACCTGCGAGCTCTTGGTGGTGCGCGGGTCCTCGTCCTCGCCGCCGTTGATCAGCTCGCGGATCTCCATGGTGCCCTTCACCAGCAGGAACGCGCCGCCGACCACCAGCACCAGGTCGCGCACCGAGATGCCCATGCCGGCGATGGTGAACAGGTCGGTCTGCATCCGCGCCAGGAACGCCAGCGAGACCAGCAGGAAGATGCGGGTGACGCAGGCCACGGCGATGCCGAACTTGCGCGCGAACGCGCGCTGCTCCGGCGGCAGGCGGCCGACCGCGATCGAGATGAACACCAGGTTGTCGATGCCCAGCACGATCTCCAGGGCACTGAGGGTCACCAGGGTCAGCCAGACGTTCGGGTCGGCCAGGAATTCCAGATTCATCAGGGGGTCAATCCTTCACAGCGAAGTCAAAGCAGCCGCGAGCCAAGTACCAGGCCCCACACCAGCAGCACGTTCATCATCAGCACGAACACCGCGGCCGAGCCCATGTCCTTGGCCCGGCCGGCGAGTTCGTGGTGTTCGGCGCCGTAGCGCTCGATCACCGCCTCGATGGCGGAGTTCAGCAGCTCGGCCGACAGCACCAGCAGCATCGAACCGACCAGCAGCACGCGTTCGATCCCGTCGCGGCCCAGCCACAGCGCCAGCGGCGCCAGGACCACGAACAGGTAGACCTCCAGGCGGAACGAGGACTCGTGGCGCCAGGCCGCGGCCAGGCCCTTCAGGGACCACTTCAGCGCCTTGAACATCCTGCCGGGGCCGCGCGGCAGGTGCCCGGTGATGTCAGCCACGGGCCGCGCTCCGCGCGGGCGCCGGGTTACCTTCGGGGAACCGCTGCTGCTGGCTGGGCCAGGCTTCGGGCTGGGACGGCATGCGCGGGTTCGAGGGGATGGAAGCCGCAATTTTGCCACATCCCCCCGTCGCCACCCTGACATCCGCCCGGCGCGCCCCCTCAGCGGGGCGCGCCGGGCGGCTGGTAGAGGCTCAGCACCGTGCCGTCGGGATCCAGGAAGTCCAGGGTGAGCCCGCCATCGGGGGCCTCGCTCACCGGCACGACGATCTCCACGCCCTGCCCGGCCAGGCGCTCGGCGCAGCGGTCGATGCCCCCGTCCAGGCCGAACACCAGCACCGGCGATTCGCCGGCGCGGGCCGGGCGTTCGATGAACACCAGGGTCACCGCGCCGGCCGTGGTCGTGGCGTAGGGACCCTCGTGGCCTTCGGCCGGCGGGGTGACCGCCAGCCCCAGGGTGTCGCGGTAGAAGGCCACGCTGCGGGCGAGGCTGGAAACGAACAGGACCACGGTGTCGAGACGGGACTGCGCGAGCATCGGGACTCTCCTTCGAGGGGAATGCGGGTTCAGGAACCGGCGCGGGCGCCGGGCCGGGCGGCCGCGATGCCGCCCCTGGCCCTGTGTCAGTTGCCGCCGGAGGCGTGGGCGTGACCGCCGCGCAGCACCAGCAGGTGGCCGTCGGGATCGTGCGTGGCCAGCGCACCCCCGCCCAGTGCCTGGCGCAGCACCCGGCGCAGGCGGATGCCGTGGTGGGTCTCCAGCCGGAGCGGCGTCGCCGTGGCAAGCGCTTGCGCCTCCTCGCGCAGGTCCGGCTCCAGCGCGGCCAGGGCCCGGCGCAGCCGCGCGATCCGCTGGCGCAGCGCCGCCGCGTCGAGGCCGAGGATCCAGCGGATCTCGACCGGTTGCAGCCCATGCAGGGCCAGCACCGCCAGCAGCCGCGACGCCGGCGACAGCTTGCGCAGGAAGGTGGCGCGGCCCGGCAGCGGCGGCGTGCCCGCTGCGGCGGCCATGACATCGGCCTCCGCGGCCAGCGCGCCTCCGCGGCCAGCGCCTCGCGGCGGCGCCGGCGCCGGTCGCGGCGGAATCGCAGCGCGGCCTGCCGGCGCAGCACCCCGGCCAGCCAGGCCGCGTCGCCGCGCAGGCCCAGGCGGCCGTGCTCCACCGCCACCAGCAGGGTGTCCTGGACCAGGTCGCGGGCGTCCTCGGGATTGCCGGTGAGGCGCCGGGCGTGGGCCAGCAGCGCGCTGTAGGCCTGCCGGTCCACGGGGCGGGCCTAGCGCCTGGCGCGCAGCGCCTGCTGCTCGGCCAGGGTCAGGGCGACGTTGTCGCGCAGGTAGGCCGGTTCGATCCGCTCCGGGGCCACCGCCTCGCCGCGTTCGAACGCGGCCGCGGCCTGCCGGGCCAGGTCGGCGGCATGGGGAAGCACGGCGGCATCGATCGGGCGCACGGCGTCGCCCAGGCGCTGGGCCAGCACGCCGCCGCCGGCGGCGAAGCCAGTGCCCACGCCCTGCCACGGGCCGGCCAGGCCGGCCGGCAGCTCGACGGCATCGGGCGGTAGCACCCGCTCGGCATCCAGCGCGTGCAGCGCCGCGCCTTCGCGCAGGAACGCGGCGGCGTAGACCTCGCCCATGCGCGCGTCGATCGCGGCCAGGATGTGCTCCGGGCCGTCCAGGGGCGCGCCGGCGGCGAGCACCTGCAGGGTCGACAGCGCCACCACCGGCCGCTCCAGCGCCAGGGCCACGCCTTGCGCCAGGGCGATGGCCAGGCGCACGCCGGTGAAGGCGCCGGGACCGCGGCCCACGGCGATGGCGTCCAGCTGCGCGCGCGCCACCCCGGCCTCGGCCAGCAGCGCGTCGGCCCACGGCAGGGCCAGTTCGGCGTGGCGGCGCGGGGCGATGTCGAAGCGCTCGCGCACCTCCCCGTCCAGGTACAGGGCGACCGAACAGGCTTCGGTGGAGGTTTCGAAGGCGAGCAGCTTCATGGGCGGGTACGCGGCTTTGAGCGGAAGGGTAAACGATGCGGTGCGGACGACGCGGATCACTCGCGCGCGAAGAAGGCCTGCACGTCCTCGATGCGGCGGGTCACCGCGAACTTCGGCAGCGACTGCATGAACACCCGGCCGTACGGCTTGCCGGTAATCCGCGGGTCGCACAGCACCAGCACGCCGCGGTCCGATTCGGTGCGGATCAGGCGTCCGACGCCCTGCTTGAGCGCGATCACCGCCTGCGGCAGCTGTTCGTCGCGGAACGGGTTGCCGCCGCGGCGGCGCACCGCTTCCAGGCGCGCCTCGAACACCGGGTCGTCAGGCGCGGCGAACGGCAGCTTGTCGATCACCACCACGCTCAGCGCGTCGCCGGCCACGTCCACGCCCTCGCGGAAGGTGGCCGAGCCCAGCAGCACGCCGTTGCCGGACTCGCGGAAACGGCGCAGCAGCTCGGCCTTCGGCGACTCGCCCTGCACGAACAGCGGCCACGGCCCTCCGCGCAGCGCCTCGGCCGCCTCGCGCAGCGCGCGGTGCGAGGCGAACAGCAGGAAGGCGCGGCCGCCGGAAGCTTCCAGCACCGGCCGCACCGCAGCCATCATCGCCGCGCCGAACTCGCGGCTGTTCGGCTCCGGCAGGTTGCGCGGCAGGTAGCACAGTGCCTGGCGCTGCCAGTCGAACGGGCTGGGCTCCAGCAGCGTGTCCGGGTCGAACAGGCCGAGCTTGCGCGAGACGTGGGTGAAACCGCCGCCCACCGCCAGCGTGGCCGAGGTGAAGATCCATGCCGCCTGCGAACGCTCGCGGTGCGCGCGCAGCGGCGCGGACACGTCCAGCGGCGTGCGCTGGCAGCGGAAGCCGCGCGCGCTCAGCTCGTACCAGTAGACCTCGCCGCCGCGCGCGGTGACGCGCGCCAGCGCGCTGGCGTCCAGCGGATTGCCGTCGTCGCCGAGCGCGGCCAGCGTGGCTTCCTCGTCCTCCGCCGCTTCCCCGTCGTCGAAGGCGTCGGAAGCGTCGCCGCCGTCGCGCCAGCGGCCCAGGCGTTCGCCGAGGTCGCGCGCGCGCGCCACGCAGGCATCGAAGCCGGGCGAGGTCTGCGCCAGCGGCTCCATCGCATGCTCCAGCGCAGCCAGTGCGTCGGCCAGCACGTCGAAGGCATCGACCACCGCCGGCAGGGTCAGCGCGCGATAGCGGGTGCCGCGCGGCGGCAGCGCTTCCATCGCCGCGCGCAGGCTGCGCAGCGCCTGCTCCAGCTCGCGCACCGGCGCCTGCACCACGGCCAGCGCGCCGGTGGTCTGCTTGCATTCGGCCAGGCAGTCGCGACCCAGTTCCTGGAGCTGGCGCATGCCAAAGCCTTCGCCGAAGAAGCTGGCGGCCAGCTCCGGCAGCTGGTGCGCTTCGTCGATCACGAAGGCCTGCGCCCCGGGCAGGATCTCGCCGAAGCCCTCCTGCTTGAGCGCCAGGTCGGCCAGCAGCAGGTGGTGGTTGACCACCACCAGGTCGGCCGCCTGCGCGCGCTGGCGCGCGGCGACCACGAAGCAGTCCTCGTAGAACGGGCATTCGCTGCCGAGGCAGTTGTCGACCGTGGAGGTGACCAGCGGCAGCAGCGGCGAATCGTCCGGCAGGCTTTCCAGCTCGGCCATGTCGCCGGCACGGGTGCGCCCGGACCAGGCGACGATGCGCTGGAACTGGCTGGCCTGCTCGGGCGTGGCGAAGCGCGCGTCGCCCTTGGCCTGGTTGAGCCGGTAGTGGCACAGGTAGTTGGCGCGGCCCTTGAGCAGGGCGCTGCGCAGGCCCACGCCCAGCGCCTCGCGCACGCGCGGCAGGTCGCGGTGGTAGAGCTGGTCCTGCAGCGCGCGGGTGCCGGTGCTGACGATGGTCTTCAGCCCCGACAGCAGCGCCGGGACCAGATACGCGTAGGTCTTGCCGGTGCCGGTGCCGGCTTCGGCCAGCAGCACTTCGCGCTGCTCGATCGCCTCGGCGACCGCGGCGGTCAGGCGCTGCTGCGCGGGACGGGCGACAAAACCGTCGAGGCGCGAGGCGAGCGCGCCGCCTTCGCTGAGCGCTTCGCGGCTGGCATGGGCAAGGCGTGACATCGGTGCACGCGCGATGGAGGAACCGGGACCGTGACGCGCGCCCCGCGGACCGCCGCTGCGTCCTACATCCGCTTGATGCCCGGCACCGTGCAGGTGCCGATCTGGACGCGCGCGGAAGCGGCGTTCTCGGCCTGCCCGCGCGCCAGCGCGGCCTGCTCGATCGTGGCCCAGTGGCGGCGGCATAGCGGGCCGACCCTGGAGCCGCCCGCATAGGCGCGGCGCGCCAGCTGCTCGGCGGTGGCGTAGTCGGCCTGCAGCAGGGCGATCTCGGCGCGTTCCTGCAGCACCGCCGGATCGTCGGGCACCAGCTGCAGCGCATGGTCCAGCGCCTTCGCCGCGGCGGCGGCATCGCCGGCGGCGCGCGCACGGGCGGCGTGCTCGCGCAGGTCGCCGACCTGCGGATCGCCCAGCGGCTGCACGTCCACCTCGGTGTCGTCGACGCCACCGGCGGCCTCGACCGCGGCCAGGCGTTCCAGGGGGGTGGGCCCGGCCGGCAGCGGCGGCGCGGTCGACACCGGCGCGCATGCGGACAGCCACAGGCCCATCGCGGCGATCGCCGCGCAACGGAAGCGGAAGTTCATGCCGGCATTATGGCGCAGGCGGCGTGGCCGGTTGCGAAGGCGGCGGCTCGGCGGGGCGGTCGCGCCCGAACAGGCGCCGCCAGAAACCGCCTTCGCGCTGCCCCTGCCCCTGCTCCTGGCCGGGCTGCGCCTGGCCTTCGCCGCCGCCCGCGGGGTCGTAGTATGCCGGCGCGCAGGGCAGGTACCCCGGCGCGGTGCCGGCCACGAACGGCAGGCGCCGCGCGCCGGGGCAGTCGGCGTCAGTGATCGCGCTGCCCTGCGGATGCACCCACTGCCAGTCCAGGCCCTTGCCCGCCACGCGCAGCGGCGAACTCGGCAGGCGCGAGAACAGCCCCGACCACACCCGCATCGCGCCGGTGGCGCCGTACAGGCCGGTCTGCGCATTCTGGTCGTTGCCCATCCACACCACGGCCAGGTGGTCGCCGGTGTAGCCGGCGAACCAGCTGTCGCGACCATCGTTGCTGGTGCCGGTCTTGCCGGCCGGCTGCAGGCGACCGAGGCCGTCGGACAGCAGGCGCCGGCCGGTGCCTTCGCTGACCGCGTGCTGCAGGGCCACGGTGACCAGGTTGGCGGCGATCGAATCGCCTTCCTGCGCCGGTGCCGGCGCGGTGTCGTAGCGCTTGAGCAGCCTGCCTTCGGGATCGAGCACGCCGCGCACCGCGCGCAGCGGCTGGACCTGCCCGCCGGAGGCCAGGAACTGGTACAGCTGCGCCATGCCGTACGGGCTCTGGTCGGTGGAGCCGAGGATCAGCGCCGGGTTCGGCTCGGCCTTGAGCCCGGCCAGCACGCGGATCAGCTGGGCGACGCGCTCCGGGCCGACCTGCATGCCGATCCGCACCGTGGCCTGGTTGTAGGAATGGGCCAGCGCGTCGACCACGCGCACGGTGCCGTGGCTGGTTCGGTCGGAGTTGTCCGGCGACCAGGTGCGGCCGCGCGACAGCTGCACGGTCACCGGGGTGTCCTCGACCCAGCTGGCCAGCGACCAGCGCTGCGGCTGCGCCAGCGCCAGCAGGTAGACGTAGGGCTTGAGCAGCGAACCGACCGGGCGCCTGGCCTCGACCGCGCGGTTGAAACCGTGGTCGGCCACGTCGCGGCCGCCGACCACCGCCAGCACGTCGCCACCGTGCACGTCGGTGACCACCACGCCGGCCTGCAGCGGCGGACGCTTGCCGGTCTGCAGCGCCTCGATGGCGCGCACGACGGCGCCTTCGGCATAGGCCTGCGCGGACGGCGACATCCCGGTGAGCACGGTCAGGCCGGCGCCCTGCAGCGCGCTTTCCGGGTAGTCGTTGGCCAGCTGGCGGCGGACCAGGTCGATGTAGGCCGGGAAGCGGTTGGCCGCGGCCACGCCGGGATTCGCGGTCACCCCCAGGGGGGCCTTGCGCGCGCGTTCGTACTCGGCGTCGTCGATCAGGCCGGTGGCGTGGACCATCGACAGGGCGACGTTGCGCCGTTCCAGCGCGCGCTCCGGGTGCTTGCGCGGGTCGTAGTAGGACGGGCCCTTGACCAGGCCCAGCAGCAGCGCCACCTGCTCGGTGCTCAGCTCGCCCAGGTCGCGTCCGAACCAGAACTCGGCGCCGGAGGCGACGCCGTGGATGGCCTGGTTGCCGCGCTGGCCCAGGTAGACCTGGTTGAGGTAGGTCTCCAGGATCGTACGCTTGTCGTAGCGCGCCTCCAGGATCAGCGCGTACAGGATCTCGTTGAACTTGCGGGTCCAGGTCTGTTCCTTGCCGATGCCCAGCAGGCCGCTGCGGGCCAGCTGCTGGGTCAGGGTGCTGGCGCCCTGGCGCTTCTCGCCTGCGAGCAGGTTGACCCAGGCCGCGCGCGCCATGCCCGACAGGTCCACGCCATGGTGGTGGGCGAAGTCGCGGTCCTCGACCGCCTGCAGGCCGGTCACCAGCAGTTCCGGCACCTCCTCGATGCGGACCAGGCGCCGCTCTTCCTGGCGCTGGCCGTAAAGGGTGGCGATGCGCGCCGGGTCGAGCCGGGCCGCCTTCAGCGACTTGCGGGTAGCCGCGTCGCGCAGCGCGCTGACCCGCCCGCCGGACAGGGTGACCTCGATCCGCCGCGCCGGCACCACGCCGTCGACGTCGGTGTAGCCGCGGCTGGCGATGGTGAAGCGGCCGCCGTCGGCGTGGTAGCTGCCGGGACGCTCGCCGGCCTCGTCCTCCTGGTAGCCCGCCGCGGCCAGCTCGGTCTTCAGCGTGCCCGCGTCCATCGCCAGCTGCGGCTTGAGCTCGAGCGGGCGGGCATAGACGCGCGTGGGAATCTGCCACTGCAGGGCGGCGAAGCGCTCGCTGACCTGGTGGTTCAGGTACAGGACGTAGGGGATCAGGAAGCCGGCGGCCAGCGCCGCAGCGGCGAGGACCGCGGTCAGCAGGTGGCGACGCCAGGCCGGCGCGGGCGCGTCGGGGGAGTCCTCGAAATCGTCGATGTCTTCCGGCTCGTGGCGTCGGGGCACGGGGATGCGAGAATGCTGCAGTCGGCCGAGTCTAGCGCACGCACCCGTCCGTGCCGCGCCTCCGCCGCCCCCCCCCTTCAGTCGGAGTTGCGAAGCGGAATGCCGTCCACGCCACGGTCCCCCGACCGGCTCGCCGTCCCCCGTTACTGGCTGGCCCACCTGCGCGGCCTGCTGCGCCGCGGCCTGTCGAGCCTGCGCAGCCGCGGCTGGCGCGCCACCTGGCAGCGCCTGCTGGTCCACCTGCGCCCGCCCCCGCCGCCGCCGCGAACCCCGCTGTACCTGCCGGAACCGGCGCCGTTCGCCCCGTTCGCGGTGCCGGCCCCGGCCGCCGGCACGACGCCGCGGGCCAGCATCGTCATCCCTGTCTACAACCACTGCGAGGCCACCCTCGCCTGCCTGCGCGCCCTCGCCGCGCATCCGCCGGCCGCCGCCTGCGAGGTGATCGTGGTCGACGACGGCAGCAGCGACGACACCGCCACGTGGATGTCCCAGGTCGAAGGCCTGCGCTACCACCCGCGCGCATCGAATGGCGGTTTCATCGCCGCCTGCAATGACGGTGCCTCGCTGGCGCGCGGCGAATACCTGGTGTTCCTCAACAACGACACCCTCCCGCAGCCGGGCTGGCTGGACGCGCTGCTGGCGACCTTCGCGCATCCGCGCACCGGCATGGCGGTGGCGCAGCTGCTGTACCCGGACGGGCGCCTGCAGGAAGCCGGCGGCGTGGTGTTCGCCGACGGCAGCGCGTGGAGCTACGGCCGCTTCGAATCGGCCGACGACCCGCGCTACGCCTACCTGCGCGACTGCGACTACGGCTCCGGCGCGGCGCTGGCGCTGCCGCGGGCGCTGTTCGTGCGCGCCGGCGGCTTCGACACGCGATACGCGCCGGCCTATTACGAGGACACCGACCTGGCCTTCGCCGTGCGCGCGCTCGGGCATGCGGTGCGCTACCAGCCGGCCGCGCGCGTGGTCCACGACGAAGGCACCACCGCCGGCACCGACACCGGCAGCGGGGTGAAGGCCTACCAGGTGCGCAACCGCGGCGTGTTCGCCGCCAGGTGGGCCGAGGCGCTGCAGGCGCATCCGCCGCCGGGCAGCGTGCCCGGCCCGGCCCTGCTGCACGCGCGGCAGCGGCGCGTGCTGGTGGTCGACGAGGGCGTGCCGCATCCGGACCGCGACTCGGCTTCGCTGCGCCAGTTCAACCTGCTGCGCATGCTGCGCGACGCCGGCGCGCACGTCGCCTTCCTCCCCACCGGCCTGGCCCACGAAGGCGCGGCCACCGTCGCGTTGCAGCAGCTAGGCGTGGAGACCTGGTACGCGCCATTCGCCGGCAGCGCGGCGAGCTGGCTGCGCGCCAACGCTTCGCGCTTCGACGTCATCGTGGTGACCCGCCACCACCTCGCCTCGGCCCTGCTGCCATTGCTGCGCAGGCACGCGCCAGGCGCGCGGCTGGTGTTCGACACCATCGACCTGCATTACGTGCGCGAACGCCGCGGCGCGCAGCTGGCCGGCGACGCGACGGCGCTGCGCACGGCCGATGCCACGCGCGCGTCGGAACTGGCGGCGATGGCGATGGCGGACCTCACCCTGGTGGTCAGCGACGAGGAGCGCACGCAGCTGGCGGTCGACGCGCCGGGCGTGCGCGTGGAAGTGCTGTCCAACCTGCACGAGGTCGCCGGCCCCGGTGCGCCCTTCGAGTCGCGCCGCGACCTGGTTTTCGTCGGCGGCTTCCGCCATCCGCCGAACGTGGACGCGGTGCTGTGGTTCGGGCGCGAGGTGTTCCCCCGCATCCGCCTGCGCCTGCCGGACGTGCGCTTCCACTGCATCGGCGCGGGCCCGACCGCGGAAATCCGCGCCCTGGCGGACATCCCGGGGATCGAGGTGCACGGCCACGTGCCGGACCTCGATCCGTACATGGACCAGGTGCGGATCGCGGTGGCGCCGCTGCGCTTCGGCGCCGGGGTGAAGGGCAAGGTCAACCTGAGCATGGCGCACGGGCAGCCCGTCGTCGCCACCTCGTGCGCGGTGGAAGGCATGCACCTGCACGACGGCGTGGACGTGGCCGTCGCCGATACGCCGGAAGACTTCGCCGAGGCGGTGGTGTCGCTGTACGGCGACCGCGAGCGCTGGGAACGCCAGGCCGCCGCGGGCCTGGACAACGTGGCCCGGCACTTCTCGCTGGACGCGGCGCGGGCCACGGTGCAGCGGGTGTTCTTCGCAGGTTGAGGCCGCGCAGGCTACAGCGGCGTCGCCTGCTGCGCCTGGTCCATCCGCGCGTCGAATTCGGCCAGCCCCGGCGTGGCCGGGTCCAGCCCGCGCGCCGAGGACAGCGCGCGCGCGGCCACGTCGACCTCGCCTGCACGCAGGCGCTCCTCGCCCACCGCCAGCCAGCGCTGGGCCAGGCGCTGGCGTTCCGTGGCCAGGGCCGGATCCGACGGCGCCAGCGCCTGCCAGGCATCCAGGCAGCGCTGCCCCAGGCGCAGGCGGTTGTCGCGCAACGCGGCATCGACGCATTGCGCCGCCGCCCGGCGCATCCGCTTCGCCGCGGCGCGCACGTCCGGATCGGCCGGCGCCAGCGCCTGCGCGGCATGCAGGTGGTCGTAGGCGCTGGCGCCGGGCGGATCGGTCCAGTCGCCGCGCTCCAGCGCCGCATCGAAGGCCCCAGCGAACGGCGCACCGCGCCGCGCGTGGCGGGCGCCGAGCCCTGCCCCGGCGGCATCCGCGAACGTGCCTGCCGCGCCTGTTCGACCGCGCGCGGCGGCCTCGACCGCGGCGTTCTCCGGGGCCAGCGCGCGGGCCTGGCCGAGCAGGCTGGCGGCCGCCTCGAAGCGGAACCCGGCCGCCTCGCGCCGGGCCTGCGCCGCCAGCGCCACCGCGGTATCGCGCGCGCCGTCCTGCACCACCGGGTTCTCGGGCGCCAGCGGCTGCAACCGCAGGAAGACACCCGCGGCCTGTTCCAGGCGTCCGCGGCGCAGCGCCTCGCCGGCGGCGCGGACCTGCGCGGCCAGCGCCTGGGCATAGGCGTCCTGCAGGTCCGGCAAGGCGATGTAGCCGGGGTCGTAACGCCGCGCCAGCGCCAGCCGTTGCGCGGCGCCGGCCAGGTCGCCGTCGCGCAGCGCCGCGCGCACCGGCTGCAGCAGCAGGGCCAGGGCATCCTCGCGGCCTTCCAGGGCCATGCCGTCGTCGGGCTGCAGCTCCAGCCAGCGCGCGTACAGCGGCAACGCCGCTTCGACGTCGCCGGCGGCCAGCGCGGCGCCGGCGCGCTGGCGCAGCGCGTCCAGGTCGGTGGCGGCGGCCTCGGCCCGGTGCAGCCAGGCGGCCACCGGCTCGACCTGGTTGCGCGGCAGCTGCAGCTCGCGGGCCAGTGCGACCCAGCGCCGCGCCTCGTCCAGATTCCCGGCACGGATCGCGGCGTTGGCGCGCAGCAGGGCGGCACCCCCGACCCGCAGCAGGCCGTCGCGGGCCTCGCCGCGGTCGTTGTCCAGGGCCAGCGCGGCCTCGAACTTCTGCCGCGCGCCGGGACGCTCCTCGGGGCCGTCCAGCCAGCCGGCGGCGAGCGCCGCGTCGGCTTCGGCCAGCAGCCGGTCCAGCCGCGCCTGCGGCCAGAGGCGTTCGGCCAGGGGCTGTCGCACGACGAACAGCAGCGCCGCGCACACCACCAGCGCGCCGAGCAGGCCCTGCCAGTGCCGCCGCCAGGCGGCAGCCATCGCCGGGAATCCGCGCGGGCCTTCGCGTAACCGCATGTGCGCCATCGGGAGGCTGGCCATGGGCGGAGCCTGCTCCCGGCCCTGTGCAGGCGCCGTCAGCCGGCGGTCACGGAAACGCGAACGGCCCGCGCGAGGCGGGCCGTCCGGGGAAGCAGGCAGCGCGGTGGCGCGGCGTCAGTCGTCGCCCTTGGACATGTCCTCGTCGGCGACCACCTCGGCGGCGGCCCACTCCAGCGCCTCGCGCTCGGCACGCTCGCGCTCGGCCTTCTCGACCTCGTCGATCAGGGCGTTGTCGATGGTGCGGGCAGCGATCTCGCGCAGCGCCAGCACGGTCGGCTTGTCGTCGCTCTCGCTGTTGTCCAGGGTGGCCGGCACGCCATTGGCCAGCTGGCGGGCGCGCTTGGCGGCCATCATGACCAGTTCGAAGCGGTTGTTGACCACTTCCAGGCAATCTTCGACGGTGATACGGGCCATAGGGGTTCCAGGCGACTGCGGTCGCCGCTCGTGAAAGGGGGATCGGGCGCGGAGTGTACGCCCTGGCCGGCCGTCCGGGCAAGCCTTCCGGCTGAACGGGCCTTTGCAATCAAACGCTTAGGCCGCAGGCAGGGGCCGAGTCCGCCCTTGCACGGCGGGCTCAGGCCTCCGGCGCCAGCAGCGCCTCGATCAGCGCGGCATGGCGCTGCTGCTGCTGGGCGCAGCGCAGGCGACTGGCGGTGAACACCGCGCAGGCCTCGTCCACCGCGGTTTCGAAGACCTCGTTGACGATCACGTAGTCGAAGTCGCTGTAATGCGACATCTCCTCGCGGGCGGCGGCCAGGCGGCGGGCGATGACTTCCTCGGTGTCCTGGCCGCGGGCGCGCATGCGCTGCTCCAGCGCCTGGCGCGAGGGCGGCAGGATGAACAGGCTGACCGCATCGGGCACCTTCTCCCGCACCTGCAGCGCGCCCTGCCAGTCGATCTCCAGCAGCACGTCGTGGCCGGCGGCCAGCTGCGGCTCCACCGACTGCCGCGCCGTGCCCTTCCAGTCGCCGTGCACGCGGGCGTACTCGAAGAAGTCGCCGGCGTCGATCATGCGCTGGAACTCCTCCTCGGACACGAAGTGGTAGTGCTGCGCATGGCGCTCGCCCGGGCGCGGCCCGCGCGAGGTGAACGAGATCGACAGGCGGATCTGCGGGTCGCGGGCCAGCACCGCGTTGACGATGCTCGACTTGCCGGCCCCGGAGGGCGCGGCCACGACGAAGAGGGTGCCGCGCATGGGCGCGGGATCCGGGATCCGGGATTCGGGATTGGTCATCGCAACACTCCCATCCATGCCTGCCCCGGCCGCTGCCTTTGCTCTATCGAATCACGAATCACAAATCACCAATCCCGGCTCTTCCATCCCGGCTCTTCCACGAATCACGAATCACCACCCGGCTCTTACTCGATGTTCTGTACCTGTTCGCGGACCTGGTCGATCAGCACCTTCAGCTCGACCGCGGCGGCCGAGGTGCGCGCGTCCACCGACTTGGAGCCCAGGGTGTTGGCCTCGCGGTTGAATTCCTGCAGCAGGAAGTCGAGGCGGCGGCCGACCGGCTCGCGCTGGGCGAGGATGCGGCGGATCTCGGCGATGTGGCTGCCGAGGCGGTCCAGCTCCTCGTCCACGTCCAGCTTCTGCAGCCACAGCACCAGTTCCTGCTCGGCGCGGCCGGGGTCGACCGGGTGCGGCAGGTCGGCCAGGCGGGCGGCGAGCTTGGCGCGCTGGCCGTCGCGGATCGCCGGGATCAGCTCGCGCACCTGCGCGGCGATGCGCTCGATGCCGTCGACGCGTTCGACGATGGCGGCGGCCAGCTTGGCGCCCTCGCGCTCGCGCGCGGCAACGAAGCCGTCGAGCACCTCGTCCAGCAGCGACAGCGCTTCGGCCTGCAGGGCTTCGCTGTCGGCGGCCTGCACCTGCATCACCCCGGGCACCTGCAGCAGCTGGGTGAATTCGACCCGCAGGCCGGGGAACTGGCCGTCGAGCTTCGTCGCCAGCTCGCCGAGCTGGCCGAGCAGCGCTTCGTTCACCACCAGCGAGGCGGTCGACTCCGGCGCGCGCAGGCGCAGGGCCAGGTCGAGCTTGCCGCGCTGGACGCGTGCGGCGACCCGCTCGCGCAGCAGCGGTTCCAGCGCGCGCAGCTCGTCGGACAGGCGCAGGCCGGTCTCGAGGAAGCGGTGGTTGACCGAGCGCAGCTCGCAGGCCAGCACGCCCCAGGGAGTAGCGCGTTCGCCGCTGGCGAAGGCGGTCATGCTGCGGATCATGCGGGGTCCTTGTGTCACGGGGCGCAGGCGCGCGGGCGCTGCGGCAAGGCGCGAATGGTAATCTAGCCGGCCCGCCACGGCACCCCGGGCCGCCTGCCCGCGACCGCCCGCGCGCCCGTTGCGCCCCCCCGTACTTCCCGACCGGAACCCCCGAATGACCGTAGTCCGTCCCAGTGGCCGCGCGCCCGACCAGCTGCGCGAAGTGCGCATCCAGCGCGGCTTCACCCGCCACGCCGAAGGCTCGGTGCTGGTGAGCTTCGGCGATACCCGCGTGCTGTGCACCGCCAGCGTCGACAACAAGGTGCCGGCGTTCCTGCGTGGCAAGGGCGAGGGCTGGGTGACCGCCGAGTACGGCATGCTGCCGCGCTCCACCCATACCCGCTCCGACCGCGAGGCCTCGCGCGGCAAGCAGGGCGGCCGCACCTTGGAGATCCAGCGCCTGATCGGCCGCACCCTGCGCGCCTGCGTCGACCGCGGCGCCCTCGGCGAGCGCACCATCACCCTCGACTGCGACGTGCTTCAGGCCGACGGCGGCACCCGCACCGCGGCGATCACCGGCGCCTACGTGGCCCTGGTCGACGCGGTGCGCTGGCTGCAGGGCCGTGGCGAGATCAAGCGCGACCCGGTGTTCGGCGCGGTCGCCGCGGTCTCGGTCGGCGTGTACAAGGGCGTGCCGGTGCTGGACCTGGACTACGCCGAGGACAGCGACTGCGACACCGACATGAACGTGGTGATGAACGACGGCGGCGGCTTCATCGAGCTGCAGGGCACGGCCGAGGGCCATGCCTTCCGCCGCGACGAACTGGATGCGCTGCTGGCCCTGGCCGAAACCGGCATCGGCCAGCTGCTGGAGCTGCAGCGCCAGGCGCTGGCCGGCTGAGGCGGGAACAGGCAATGAAACTGGTATTGGCCTCCTCCAATCGCGGCAAGCTCGACGAACTGCGCCACCTGCTGGCCGGCAGCGGCATCGAGCTGGTCGCGCAGCCGGAGCTGGGCGTCGAGGACGCCGAGGAAACCGGGCTGACCTTCATCGAGAACGCGCTGATCAAGGCCCGCCACGCCAGCCGCGTCACCGGCCTGCCGGCGCTGGCTGACGATTCCGGCCTGTGCGTGGACGCGCTCGGCGGCGCGCCGGGCCTGTACTCGGCGCGCTACGCCGGCGAACCGGTCGATCCGCAGCGCAACATCGACAAGCTGCTGGCCGAACTCGACGGCGTGGAAGACGACCATCGCGGCGCCCACTTCCAGTGCGTGCTGGTGGTGCTGCGCCATGCCGAAGACCCGCAGCCGCTGCTGGTGGAAGGCCAGTGGCGCGGCCGCATCACCCGTGAGCGCCGCGGCGAAGGCGGCCATGGCTACGATCCGGTGTTCCTCGACCCGGAGCACGGGCAGACCGCGGCGGAAATGCCGATGGCGCTGAAGAACCGCATCAGCCACCGCGGCAAGGCGCTGGAACAGCTGCGCGCGCGCCTGCCCGAAGTACTCGGCTGAGCGCCCGGCGCGACCCAACCATGCCCGACCTGATCCCGCCGCCGCTGTCGCTGTACGTGCACCTGCCCTGGTGCGTGCGCAAATGCCCGTACTGCGACTTCAACTCGCACGGCGCCAAGGGCGAACTGCCGTTCGACGACTACGTCGCCGCGCTGGTGCGCGACCTCGAGCACGACCTGCCGCTGGTCTGGGGCCGCACCGTGCACAGCGTGTTCTTCGGCGGCGGCACGCCCAGCCTGTTCCCCGCCTCCGCGATCGAAGCCATCCTCTCGGCCGCCTCGGCGCGGCTGCGCTTCGCGCCCGATGCGGAGATCACCCTCGAGGCCAACCCCGGCACCGCCGAACACGACCGCTTCGAGGGCTACCGCGCCGCCGGCGTGAACCGGATCAGCTTCGGCATCCAGAGCTTCGACGACGGCTGCCTGCAGCGCCTGGGCCGGATCCACGACAGCGCCGAGGCCGATGCGGCGGTGAAGCTGGCCCAGGACGCCGGCTTCGACAACCTCAACCTGGACCTGATGTACGCCCTGCCCGGCCAGGACCTGGCCATGGCCGAGCGCGACCTGGAACGCGCCTTCGCCCTGCAGCCGGCGCACATCAGCCACTACCAGCTGACTCTGGAACCGAACACGGTGTTCTACGCCCGGCCGCCGCAGGGCATCCCGGACGACGACCTCGCCTGGGACATCCAGGAACGTTGCCAGGCCCTGCTGGCCGACGCCGGCTACGGCCACTACGAGACCAGCGCCTACGCCCGCCCGGGCCGGCAGTGCGCGCACAACCTCAACTACTGGCGTTACGGCGACTATCTGGGGATCGGCGCCGGCGCCCACGGCAAGATTACCCTGGGCGCCGAACAGGCGATCCTGCGCCGCTGGAAGCACAAGCACCCGGCCACCTGGATGGCCGCCGCCGGCAGCGACCAGGCGATCGGTGGCGACGACCGCATCGCCCCGGAGCAGCGCCCGTTCGAATACATGCTCAACGCCCTGCGCCTGCACGAGGGCTTCGACCTGGCCGATTTCGAGGTACGGACCGGGCTGTCCCGGGACAGCATCGCGCCGGCGCTGGAAACGGCCCGGCAACGGGAATGGCTGTCGGTTTCGGCCACGCGGGTCGCGCCGACCGTCCTGGGGCGCCGCTTCGCCAACGACGTCATCGGCCTGTTCCTCTGACCCGTCGCCCCGCTTGCTCCGTTCGGTGGCCGCACCGGGGCAAACGTGCTAAATACCGCGCCACAGGGGGTACCACGGATGCCTGCGACTGATCGGCCTGTTTCCAACGCCGGGGCGCGCCTGCGAACGCTCGCGGGTGCACCGCTGCCGCCGCGCGTCCGCCACGTCCTGGAGGCGGTGAACACCCACGCCGGGCAGGCGCTGACCACCTCGCTCAACCTGGCCCTCGCCGAGTTCGAACGGCAGCTGTTCAAGCAGGCCGACCGCGCGCGCAGCAGCCAGGACCAGTCCGAGCACTTCGCCGAACTGCAGCACCTGCGCAAGCACCGCGCCGACCTGGTGCCGCGCTTCCTCGCCGGCCTGGAGGCGGAACTGGCCTGCCTGCGCGATCCGCAGGAACCGGCCGCCCCGCCGGCAACCGCGCCGCCGCTGCAGTTCCAGCACCTGACCCTGGTCGAGGACACCGACCTCGACCGCGACATCGTCCTCAACGAGATCGCGCGCCGCGAGGCGCAGCGCGGCGGCACCCCGCTGCTGCTGCTCGGCCAGCGCTTCGCCGTGCTCGCGGCGCGCCCGGCCTACGATCCGGAAACCCTGCCGATCGGTCCGCATGCGCTGTGCCGGATCCTGCGCGAGTCCGGCGAGGCGCTGGAACTGAGCCTGGATTCGCAGCTGCTGCTGTACCGGGTGTTCGAACGCCAGGTGATGGAGCGCTACGGCGAACTGGTCGAGCGGCTCAACGTGCTGCTGGCCCACGAGGACATCCTCCCCGGGCTGGCCTACATGCCCTACCGCCCGCGCACCCCGGGCGCCAGCCGCGTGCCGCCACCCGGCACCGGCACGCCGGGCCAGCGCCCGCTGACCGGCTGGCACGGGCAGGCGGCGCCTTCGGCCTGGAGCGGCGCGCTGATGGCCGGGCTGGGCGCGCGCCACGGCGCCGATGCCGGCGAAGCCGGAACCGGCGGGGGCGCGGGNGCGGGAGCCGCTGGGGCGGCCGCCGCCGGCGCAGCGCAGGGCGCAGCGGGCGCCCACGACGGCGCCACGGTCACGGCCGAACTGCCCGAGACGCTGTTCGCCGCGCTGCAGGAGCTGCTCAACGAGCGCCGCGCCGCCAGCGGCCAGGCGCCCGTGGCGCCGGCCGGCAACATCCTGCCGGTGGACGCGGTGGTCAACACCCTCGGCGCGATGCAGGCGGCGCCGCCGCCGAAGCGCGCGCCGGGCCGGCCGCGCCGCACGCTCGACGACCTGCGCCAGGCGATGCTGGCGCGGGCCCGCGAACAGCACGGCCCGCAGGCCGGGCTGTCGCAGGAGCACAACGACACCTTCGACCTGCTGGGCATGCTGTACCGCGAGATCGGCCGCGAGGTGCACGAGGATGCGCCGGCGCAGGACCTGCTCGAACGCCTGCAGGTCCCGGTGATGCGCGCGGCGGTGCAGGACCGCAGCTTCTTCGTCCGCGACCAGCACCCGGCGCGCGAACTGCTCAACTCGGTGGCCGAATCCGGCGCCACCTGGCTGGCGGACGACGACAACGACCCGCAACTGGTCCTGCAGCTGGAGCAGGCGGTCGACCGCGTGGTCGAGGAATACGACGGCGACGAGGCCGTATTCGAGCGCGCCAACCGCGAGGTGCAGGAGCACTACCGCTCGCAGGCGCGCAAGGCCGAGATCGCCGAGCGCCGCCAGGTCGAGGCCGCGCGCGGCCGCGACCGCCTGGAGACGGCCAAGCGCGCCGCCTCGGTGGCGATCGCCACCCGCCTGGAAGGGCGCAATCCGCCGCAGTTCGTGCGCGCCCTGATCAACCAGGCCTGGGCCGACGTGCTGACCCTGACCGCGCTGCGCCACGGCGAGGACTCGCCGGAGTGGCGCGAGCGCGACGCGGCGACCGAGCGCATCCTGGAGGTGACCTGCACGCCCGACGCGCCGCTGGATCCGGAGCTGGCGGGCCAGATCGATACCGCGCTGCGCCAGGTCGGCTACCACGAGGACGAGGCCAGCGCGATCGCGCGCCGCCTTGCCCGCAGCGACGAGGACGAGAGCACCTCGCGCACCGAACTGACCGCCCGGCTCAAGGCGCGCGCGCGCCTGGGCGAAGGCGCGGCCGGCGAGGCGAAGAAGCCGAAGCTGCCGCCGCGCACCACCGAGGAGCAGTCCTGCTACGAGTACCTGCGCACGCTGCCGTTCGGCACCTGGTTCGAGTTCGTGCACAACCAGCAGGGCCACGTACACCGCGAACGCCTGTCCTGGTACAGCCCGGTCAGCGACAACGCGCTGTTCGTGAACGCGCGCGGCCACAGGGTCGGCGAGCACTCGATGGACTCGCTGGCGCGGCTGATGGCCCGCGGCCAGGCGCGGGTGGTCACCGAGGACCGCGGGCGCCTGATCGACCGCGCCTGGCAGGCCACCCTGCGCGCGCTGCGCGGCCTGGCCGGGATCGGCAACGACACCACCGTGGGGGCCCGCGCATGATCCACGACACCCGCCGCGCGCCGCGCCGCCACGTCACCACGGTGGTGCCGGTGATCGACACCATGACCGACCAGGTCGTCGGCCAGCTGGGCAACCTCTCCGAAACCGGCATGCTGCTGATCGCCTCGGCGCCGCTGGTCGAGGACGCGCTGTACCAGCTGCGCTTCCACCTAGGCGGCCGGCCGCAGCCGCTCAACGTCGGCGTGCACCTGCTGTGGAAGGTCGACGCCAACACCCCGGGGCAGAGCTGGTGCGGCTTCCGCTTCCTGACCATCGCCGACGAGCAGCGCCGCCACATCCGCGAGTGGGTGCGCGCCGGCGACGAGGCCACGGTGCGCTGAACCGGCACGCGGGGCGCGATGTGCCCCGCCCCGCCTGCGCCGCAGACCGGCGCGACGCCATGACCGCCGGCCCGTCCCGGTACAGGCCGGATGGGGCACACTTGCCCCTTTCCGCACCTGCATGCCGCCATGGACGCCGCCAATCCCGCCCAGCTCTACCCCCAACACCTGGCCGTGCTGAAGGCCCGCGCCGACGAGGCGCTGGCGCGCAGCGGCCATGACCACCTGCTGGTTCCCAGCGGCCGCCGCCACTACCAGCTGTTCGACGACCGCGACTATCCGTTCGCGGTGAACCCGCACTTCAAGCACTGGCTGCCGCTGACCACGGTCACCGACAGCTGGCTGTTGTACACGCCCGGCCAGCGGCCGAAGGTGATCTACCTGCAGCCGTTCGACTACTGGCACGTGGTGCCGGAGGCGCCGGGCGGCTGGTGGGTCGAGCATTGCGAGGTGCACGTGATCCGCACGCCGGAGGAGGCGCTGCCGCTGCTGCCGCCGGCGGCGCGCTGCGCGATCCTCGGCGAGGCCAACAGCACCCTGGGCGACTACGCGCCGAACAACCCGGCCGCGGCGCTGGACTACCTGCATTACCAGCGCTCGTACAAGACCCCGTACGAGCTGGCGCTGATGCGCCTGGCCCAGCGCCGCGCCGCGCACGCGCACCGTGCCGCCGAGCGCGCCTTCCGCGCCGGCGCCAGCGAGTTCGAGATCCACATGGCCTATTGCGCCGCCGCGCAGCAGGACGCGACCGAGGTCCCGTACCAGAACATCGTCGCGCTCAACACGCACGGCGCGGTGCTGCACTACACCGAGCTGGACCGCGACCCGCCGGCCGAATCGCTCGGCTTCCTGATCGACGCCGGCGCCAGCCATTGCGGCTACGCGGCCGACATCACCCGCACCTACGCGGCCGACCGCGGCAGCGAGTTCCAGGCGATGATCGACGCGGTCGACGCCGCCCAGCAGGGCATGTGCGCGGCGGTGCGCGCCGGCGCCGACTACCGCCAGCTGCACGTGGACGCGCACCTGGCGCTGATGGGCATCCTGCGCGACTTCGGCGTGCTGAAGGTGTCGCCGGAAGCGGCGCTGGCCACCGGCGTCAGCGCGGCGTTCTTCCCGCACGGCCTGGGCCACCCGATCGGCCTGCAGGTGCACGACGTGGCCGGCTTCGCCGCCAGCGACCGCGGCGGCACCATCCCGCGCCCGGAAGGCCATCCCTACCTGCGCATGACCCGCGTGCTGGAGCCGGGCATGGTCGTCACCATCGAGCCGGGCATCTACTTCATCGACATGCTGCTGGACGAGGTGAAGAAGAACGGCCACGGCGACAGCGTCGACTGGGCGCGCGTCGACCACTTCCGCCCGTACGGCGGCATCCGCATCGAGGACGACGTGGCGTGCACCGATGGCGCGCCGGAGAACCTGACCCGGCCGGCCTTCGCCTGAGCTTCGACGCCGGAACGCCCCCGCGCCAGCGGGGGCGAGGCGTCCCGGCGCGCAGAGCGCCGCGGCCGATCCGGTGTCAGACCGGGATCAGCGTATTGATCACGTGCTCGAGGTACTCCTCGAACTCCTCGTGGGTCATCTTCGGCTGGTGCGGGCGCAGCTGCAGGAAGCCGACGTACGCCGCGTAGGTCAGGCGCGCGCGGTTCACCGATTCGGTGCGGCCGAGCCCGGCCTGGCGGAACGAGGCGGTGAGGTAGTCCAGGCGGCGCTGCGACACGCGCTGGATCACCGGGCCCACCGCCGGGTGTTCCAGCGCCTTGAGCAGTTCGCTGTAGATCGCGTGCGGCTTGGTCTCGTGGCCGACCAGCTGGAACAGGCGGCGCAGCCGTTCACGCGGATCGGGCACCTCTTCCAGGCTGCCGAAGACCTGCTCCTGCTCGACTTCTTCCCAGCGCTCCAGCGCAGCCTGCAGCAGCGCGTCGCGCGACGGGAAGTGCCAATAGAAGCTGCCCTTGGTGACGCCGAGTCGGCGGGCAAGCGGTTCGACCGCCACGGCGGCGACGCCCTGCTCGGCGATCACGTCGAGGGCGACCTGGGCCCAGTCGGCAGCACTGAGACGACTGCTGCGCGCGGGAGCGGAAGGCATCGGGGCGGCGGGGCTCGTGTTCATGCCCCGATTTAACCATACGCAGTAGTGCGTTGCAGTACGCCGTTTCTCGGGAAACTGCAGTGGATCACGAACCATACGGCCGATGCTGCACCGCCATACGCCTTCGTATTGACTTTCCCTCGAGGCGGTCCATACCATCAGGTATGGATCTGGCTGCCACTACCGTCCCGACGGTCGTCGACCTGCGCCTCGAAGGCGCGGGACTGGCGCTGGCTGCCACCCGCTGCCACGCCGCCGGGCAGGCCCACGAGGCGCCCGCCGTCGTCTACGCGCACGGCTTCGGCCAGACCCGCGGCGCCTGGTCGGCTACCGCCGCGACCCTCGCCGCGCATGGCCATCCCGGCCTGGCCTACGACGCCCGCGGCCATGGCGGCTCGGACCGCAATGCGGCCGACGAGCCCTACACCGGGCACCAGTTCACCGACGACCTGATCGTGCTGGCCGGCGAGCTGCCGCAGCCGCCGGTGCTGGTCGCCGCCTCGATGGGCGGGCTGTTCGGCCTCCTCGCCGAGGCGCGCTGGCCCGGCCTGTTCCGGGCGATGGTGCTGGTCGACATCACTCCGCGCTGGGAAGCGGCCGGGGTCGAGCGCGTGCTCGGCTTCATGACTGCCTTCCCGCAGGGCTTCGCCTCGCTCGACGAGGCCGCCGACGCGATTGCCGCCTACCTGCCGCACCGCCGCGGCCGCAAGTCGCCCGGAACCCTGCGCGAACTGCTGCGCCAGGGCGAAGACGGCCGCTGGCGCTGGCACTGGGACCCGCGCCTGGTCGACGAGCTGGCACGCGACGCCGAACGCCACCAGGACGACATCGCCGAGGCCACCCGCGCGGTGCGCTGCCCGCTGCTGCTGGTCAGCGGCGGCCGCAGCGACCTGGTGTCCGCCGACACCATCGGACATTTCCTCGAACTGGCGCCGCACGCGCGCCATGTGCAGCTCGCCGATGCCACGCATATGCTGGCCGGCGACGACAACGACCGTTTTACCGCCACCGTGCTGGAATACCTGGCGGAACTGGACCGGAGCGAAAACTCCGGCATTTCCACCGCGCACCGGGCTCCAGCGCCCGTCACCGGAGCAGACCCATGAGCATCGCCGCGCCAATCCTGGCATTCATACTGATCAGCGCATTCGCCGCATACCACCGCTGGCGCCTCGCCGCCTGGGCAGCCCTGCTTGCCACGGCGCTGGTCGGCTGCTGGCTGCTCGGCGCCCACCAGACCGCCACCGTCGTCGTGGCCATCGTCGCGGCGGTCATCGCCGTGCCGCTGCTGCTGCCGTTCATCCGCAAGCCGCTGCTGGTGGCGCCGCTGCTGGACGTGTTCCGCAGGATCCTGCCGCCGCTGTCGCAGACCGAGCGCATCGCCCTGGAGACCGGTTCGGTCGGCTTCGAAGGCGAGCTGTTCACCGGCGACCCGGACTGGCAGAAGCTGCTCGACTACCCGAAGCCGCAGCTCAGCGCCGAAGAGCAGGCCTTCCTCGACGGCCCGGTCGAGGAGCTGTGCAGGATGATCAACGACTGGGAGATCACCCACGTCCACGCGGACCTGCCGCCGGAGCTGTGGGACTTCATCAAGAAGAACCGGTTCTTCGGCATGATCATCCCGAAGGAATACGGCGGCCTGGGCTTCTCCGCGCTGGCCCACCACAAGGTGATCCAGAAGATCGCCTCGGTCTCCTCGGTGGTCAGCTCCACCGTCGGCGTGCCGAACTCGCTGGGCCCGGGCGAGCTGCTCAACCACTACGGCACCAGGGAGCAGAAGGAGTACTACCTGCCGCGCCTGGCCGTCGGCCAGGAAGTGCCCTGCTTCGGCCTGACCGGCCCGTTCGCCGGTTCCGACGCGACCTCGATCCCGGACTACGGCATCGTCTGCAAGGGCGAGTGGAACGGCGCCAACGTGCTCGGCGTGCGCCTGACGTTCGACAAGCGCTACATCACCCTGGCCCCGGTCGCCACGCTGATCGGCCTGGCCTTCCGCATGTACGACCCGGATGGCCTGATCGGCGACACCAAGGACATCGGCATCACCCTGGCCCTGCTGCCGCGTGACACCGCCGGCGTCGAGATCGGCCGCCGCCACTTCCCGCTGAACTCGCCGTTCCAGAACGGCCCGATCCGCGGCAAGGACGTGTTCATCCCGCTCAGCCAGCTGATCGGCGGCGCCGAGATGGCCGGCAAGGGCTGGAACATGCTCAACGAGTGCCTGGCCGTGGGCCGCTCGATCACCCTGCCGTCGACCGCGTCCGGCGGCGCCAAGGCCGGTGCCCGCGTGACCGGCGCCTACGCCCGCATCCGCAAGCAGTTCGGCCTGTCGGTCGGCCGCTTCGAGGGCGTCGAGGAAGCGCTGGCCCGCATCGGCGGCAAGGCCTACACCGCCAGCGCGCTGGCCCAGGCCACCGCTGCCGCCGTCGACCGCGGCGATGTGCCGTCGGTGCCGTCGGCGATCGCCAAGTACCACTGCACCACCATGGGCCGCGAAGTGATCACCGACGTCATGGACGTGATCGGCGGCAAGGGCATCATCCTCGGCCCGCGCAACTTCGCCGGCCGCGGCTGGCAGGCCGCGCCGATCGGCGTGACCGTGGAAGGCGCCAACATCATGACCCGCAGCCTGCTGATCTTCGGCCAGGGCGCGATCCTGTGCCATCCGTGGGTGATGAAGGAAATGAAGGCGGCGCAGGACAAGGACCGCAAGGCCGCGGTCGAGTCCTTCGACGAGAGCCTGGCCGGCCACGTCCGCTACGGCATCTCCAACGCCGTGCGTTCGTTCTGGATGGGCCTGACCGGCTCCAAGTTCGGCAGCGTCCCGGGCAACGACTACACCCGTCCGTTCTTCCGCAAGCTCGACCGGTACTCGGCCAACCTGGCGCTGATGACCGACCTGTCGATGCTGCTGCTGGGCGGCAAGCTGAAGTTCAAGGAGTCGCTGTCCGGCCGCCTGGGCGACGTGCTGAGCCACCTGTACATGGCCGGCGCCGTGCTCAAGCGCTACCACGACGAGGGCACCCCGGAAGCGGACAAGCCGCTGCTGGCGTGGAGCATGTACAACAGCTTCTACGTGATCGAGAAGGCGCTGTCCGATGCGCTGCGCAACTTCCCGATCCGCCCGGTGGGCTGGCTGCTGTGGGCACTGGTGTTCCCGCTCGGCCGTCGCGCCGAGGCCCCCGGCGACCGCCTGAACCACCGCGTGGCCTCGCTGCTGATGTCGCCGAACGAGGCGCGCGACCGCCTGGGCCAGGGCGTGTTCCTGACCCCGTGCGAGAACAACCCGGGCGGCCGCATCGACAGCTACCTGGCCAAGGCCGTGGCCGCCGAGCCGGTCGAGCGCAAGTTCCTCAAGGCGCTCAAGACCAAGGGCATCGAGGCGCTGGACTTCCCGGCGCAGCTGGACGAGGCCGTGGCCGAGGGCGTGATCACCGCCGAGGAGCGCAAGCAGCTGGAAGAGCTGCGCCAGATCACCCTCGAGGCGATCACCGTGGACGACTTCGACGCCCACGAGCTGCGCGCGGCCAGCTACTACGACCAGCCCCGCCCGGGCAATCGCGAAGCGGCCTGATCCGCCCGCGACACCGGCAGAGCGACACCAGGACGGCGGGCCCCAGGGCCCGCCGTCCGCGTATCCGGACCCACGCCCCAGGAGCGAACCGATGTCCAACCGCCTGCTCGACACCTGGCACCGCATGCAGCGCTGGCCGGCCGGAGGCTGGCTGTTCTCGCGCGCGGTCTGTTTCAAGGCGCCCTACTTCGCCACCATCGCCCCGCGCATCACCGTGCTCGAACCGGGCCGCTGCGAGGCCACGATCCGGCACCGCCGCAAGGTCACCAACCACCTCGGCACGGTCCACGCCATCGCCCTGTGCAACCTCGCCGAACTGGTCGCCGGGGTGATGACCGACGCCAGCGTGCCGGCGTCGATGCGCTGGATCCCGCGCGGGATGACGGTCGAGTACCTGAAGAAGGCGGTCGGCACCATCCATGCCACCGCCACGCCGGAAGGCGCGCTGGTCGAGGCCGGCGAGGCCTACGAGCTGCCGGTGGCGGTGGAGGCGCGCAACCCGGCCGGCGAGGTGGTGTTCCGCGCCCGGGTGATGATGTGGATCTCGCCGAAGCCGGCCCGCACGCCGGCTACGGAACGCCGGTAACCCCCGGACTCCGGCGCAGCTGCCGCCGGGCTCAGGCGGCGCCGTCCGCCGCGGCCACCCCGGCGCCGCGTTCGTCGGGGAGCTGCTTCTCCTGGCGCAGCAGCCTGAGCACCGAGAAGGTCATCGCCGCGGCGACCAGCGCACCGGCGCCGAACACCGCGCTGGAGCCGATCAGCGACAGCGGCTTGTGCAGCCAGACGAAGCTCAGGTCGGCGCCGCGGTAGATCACCGTGTCGATGGCCGCGCCGGCCTTGTAGCGCCATTCGCGGCCGACCCGGGTATAGATCGTCTCGCGCGCCGGCTTGGCCAGGGAGAACTCGCTGGCGCGGGTCACCACCTGCACCACCGCCACGATCAGCGGCAGCGGCGAGGCGGCCAGCACCGAGAAGCCAACGATGATCGCGCAGCCGGGGATCAGCAGCGCCGGGGCGATGCCGAAGCGCGACAGCAGGCCGCGGGTGACCAGCAGCTGCACCACCAGGGTCAGCGCGTTCACCGCCAGGTCCAGGGTCGCGTAGAAGGCGGTGGCCGCGGCCGGGTCGGTGTAGGCGCGGCGCACGATCGCCGCCTGCTCGTTGTACAGCAGGGTGCCCACGCCGACCCCGCCGATCACCATCAGCGCCATCCAGCGCAGCAGCGGTTCGCGCAGGACCAGCTTGAGCCCGGCCAGCACCTCGCCGCCCATCGCCACCTCGCCGGTCACCACGCCGCGCGCCTGCTCGCGGGCCACCGCCCACAGGCGCAGCCGCAGCAGGCAGACCACGCACATCGCCAGGAACCCGGCCGAGACCAGCATCAGGTTGGCGATGCCGATCCGCTCGACGAGGCTGCGGGTGAGGATCGGCCCGAGGAACGCGCCGAGGGTGCCGGCCGCGCCGATGTAGCCGTAGAAGGCGCGCGCCTCGGCGTTGCTGAACACATCGGCCATGAAGCTCCAGAACACGGCCACCGCGAACAGGTTGAACACCGTGATCCAGAGGAAGAAGGCCATGCCCCGCCCCGGCACGCCGCTGTCGAACAGCACGTAGAAACCCAGCAGGGTGGCGATGAAGAAGCCGTACACCACCGGCAGGAACACCCGCCGCGGGAAGCGGCTGACCAGCCAGCCATACACCGGCTGCAGCGCCAGCATGATCAGGAAGGTGCAGGTGAACAGCACCTGCAGGGTGAAGTCGCGCAGCGGCACGCCGCGCTCGGCGAAGAAGCCGATCATCGCCGGCGGGAAGATCGCCTCCACGTCGGCCGAGGCGCCCATCGCCTCGCGCACCGGGCGCAGCACGTAGTAGCCGCTGAGCAGGCAGAAGAAGTACACGAACGCCCACAGCAGCGGCGGCGATTCGGTCATCGCCGAGCGGAGACGGCCGATGCGGCTGGAAGCCGTGTCTGCAGGGGTCATGGGCGAGGCGTTCCTGGGGGGTCGAACCGGCCGGCCCACACGGTCCGTCCTTGCCGCGAAGTATACGATGCAGCGCAACATGGCCAGAGCGGCGCCGTACGCCCCGGGGCCTTGCGCGCATGCGCCGCCTGCCCACAGCATCCCCGTGCCGCACTCGCGGCGGATGACGGGAGATCCATGTACGACTTCATCGTGATCGGGGCCGGATCGGCCGGCTGCGTGCTGGCCGCGCGGCTGAGCAAGGACCCGGCCTGCCGGGTGCTGCTGCTGGAGGCCGGCCCGCGCGACTGGAACCCGCTGATCCACATGCCCGCCGGCCTCGGCCGCCTGGCCAGCAACCGCACGGTGAACTGGAACTACAGCACCGAGCCGGAGCCGCAGCTGCACGGGCGCCGGCTGTGGTGGCCGCGCGGCAAGGTGCTTGGCGGCTGCAGCTCGATCAACGCGATGTGCTACACCCGCGGCGTCCCCGGCGACTACGACGAATGGGACCAGACCGGCGCGGCCGGCTGGAGCTGGAGCGCGCTGCTGCCGTATTTCCTGCGCGCCGAGGACAACGCGCGCGGCGCCTCGGGACTGCACGGCGCCGGCGGCCCGCTGCGGGTCTCCGACCTGCGCCACCGCAACCCGCTCTCGGAAGCCTTCATCGAGGCCGGCGTGCAGGCCGGCTGGGGCGGCAACGACGATTTCAACGGCCCGCGCCAGGACGGCTTCGGCTTCTACCAGGTGACCCAGCGCGACGGCGCACGCTGCTCCGCCGCGGCCGCCTACCTGGCCCCGGCGCGCGCGCGGCCCAACCTCCACGTCGTCACCGGCGCGCTGGTACGACGGATCGTGGTCGAACGCGGCCGCGCCACCGCTGTCGAATACGCGACCGGCCGCCGCCTGCACCGCGCCGGGGCCGCCGGCGAGATCCTGCTCAGCGCCGGCGCGGTCAACTCGCCGCAGCTGCTGATGCTCTCCGGCATCGGTCCGGCGGCGCAGCTGCGCCGCCACGGCCTCGAGGTGCACGCCGACCTGCCCGGCGTCGGCGGCAACCTGCAGGACCACCTCGACATCTGCACCCTCTACCACTGCCCGCCCGGGCTCAGCTACGACCGCGCCAGCGAGCTGAAGATCGCCTTCGACTACTTCCTGCGCGGCCGCCGCGGCGCCGGCAGCAGCAACATCGCCGAGGCCGGCGGCTTCGTCCGCTCCGCGCTGGCCGCCGACGACCGTCCCGACGTGCAGTTCCACTTCGTCCCGGCCATGCTCGACGACCACGGCCGCAACCGCCTGGAAGGCGACGGCATGACCGTGCACGCCTGCTTCCTGCGCCCGCGCAGCCGCGGCCGGATCTCCCTGCGCGACGCCGATCCGCGCAGCGCGCCGCGGATCGAAGCCGGCTACCTGTCGGATCCGCAGGGTTTCGACCTGCGGATGATGGTCGAGTGCGCGAAGCTGTCGCGCGAGCTGCTGGCGCAGCCGGCCTTCGACCGCTACCGCGGCGCGCCGATCCACCCGTCACGCGACGACCTCGACGACGCCGGGCTGGAGGAATTCGTCCGCGCCAAGGCGGAGACCATCTACCACCCGGTCGGCACCTGCCGCATGGGCAGCGACGGCGAGGCCGTGGTCGATCCGCAGCTGCGCGTGCGCGGCGTCGACGGCCTGCGCGTGGTCGACGCCTCGGTGATGCCCACCCTGGTCGGCGGCAACACCAACGCGCCGGTGATCGCCATGGCCGAACGCGCCGCGGACATCGTCCGTGGACGCGTGGCTGCCGCCACGCCTGGCATGGCCGCGCGCGCCGACGCGCTCGCCGCCCCCGCGGTGTAGCGGAAAGCCTGTCCGGTCCATGGACGTCCACCCCCTGCGTGGTGGACGTCGTCCAGCCGCGGGACCTACGCCCGCTCCAGCATCGCCGGCAGCGGGCAGTGCAGCAGCGCGCACACCGTGCGCAGCAGCTCCGCTTCGGCCACGCTGACCCGGCGGTCGTGCGAGACCGCGTCGACCAGCGCCTCCACCAGCACCTGCTTGGCTGGCGGCGCCAGCGCGTCGAGCGGCTCCCACACCGCGTCCAGCGCGCGCACGCCTTCGGCCGGCGGCGCGTACGGCAGGTGGTCGCGCGGCAGCACCCGCTGCAGGCCGGCCAGGTAGGCGCGCTGCGCCTCCATCGGCTCGCCCGGGTGCCCAGCCTCGGCGATCACCGCCAGCAGGGTGGCGAACTCCTGGCGCACGCCCGGCGCCTTGCGGTGGCCGAAGCGGGCGTGGCGCGACGGGTCCAGCGCCTCGCGCACCTGCACCTGCAGCAGCTTGGACAGGCAGTACTCGAACAACGACACGCGACCGTCGGCGTGGACCATCGCCTCGATCGCGTCGAGGAAGGCATCCAGCTCCGGTCGCGGGCGCTGGCGCAGCACCGGGAAGGCCAGCGCGGCCAGCGGCAGGCGCAGCGAAGGATGCAGGCCGCGCAGGTGCCGGTCGCGCAGGTCGAAGGCCTGCTGCGCCAGTTCGGCGCCGCAGCGCGCGGCGATCTCGGTGCGCTGGCGCGCGGCCACCGCCGGGTCGGCGTCCAGCAGCATGCCCAGCAGCAGCGGCATCGCCGCGGTGCGCTGGCGCGCCAGCTCGCGCAGGTCGTCCGGCAGGCTGGCCACCAGGTCATGGGCGCGCTGGTAGTCGTCCTCGGCCGGCGTGGCGACCTGTCCGGCGACCATCGGCGGGGTGACGACCAGCTGCGCGTCGGCCGGCGGCAGCGGCGGCGGACCGCCGGCGTACCCGTCGCGCGCGGCCAGGCCCAGGGCCACGTCCTCGGCCAGGCCGTCCGGCGGCGCCATCTTCCAGCGCGCCTGCAGCTGCTGCAGCTGGCTGGCGTCGAAGGTCGGCTCGAGGCGGCGGATGCGCTCGACCAGCGGCGGATGGGTGGCGAACAGCCCGGACAGCGCCGCGCCCGGGCCGAACAGCATGTGGCTGACCTCCTCGGCATCGGCGCGGTCCTGCAGCGCCGAACCCGACTGCAGCCCGCCGATCTTCTTCAGCGCACCGGCCAGGCCGCGGGTCTGGCGGGTGAACTGCACCGCCGAAGCATCGGCCAGGTATTCGCGCTGGCGGCTGACGCCGGCCTTGATCATGCGCCCGAAGAACACGCCGATGCTGCCGACCACCATCGCCACCAGCGCGGCGACCAGCAGCGGGGTGGTGTCGCGCGAGCGGCCCAGGCGCCCGTAGACCAGGATGCGCTGGCCGATCAGGCTCAGCATGAGGATGCCGAACAGCAGGCCGATCAGGCGGATGTTCAGGCGCATGTCGCCGTTGAGCACGTGGCTGAACTCGTGCGCGATCACGCCCTGCAGCTCGTCGCGGTTGAGCCGGTCCAGCGCGCCGCGGGTCACCGCGATGGCCGCGTCGGAGGGGCCGTAGCCGGCGGCGAAGGCATTGATGCCGGACTCGTTCTCCAGCACGAACAGCGCCGGCACCGGCACGCCGGAGGCGATCGCGATCTCCTCCACCACGTTGCGCAGGCGCCGCAGCGACGGGTCGCGGGTGTCCTCCGGCACGAAGGTGCCGCCCATCTGCGCCGCGACCACCGCGCCGCCGCCGCGCAGCGAGGCGATCCGGTACAGCGATCCCAGGCCGATCACCGCCAGCGTGGCGAAGGTCGCCGCCACGGTCGCGCCGATGCTGCCGGTCAGCACCAGCGTGACCAGGTCCACCGCCAGCACGATCGCCACCACCGCCGCCACGAACAGCAGCACCAGCCGCCCCGAGCCGCGGCGTGCCGCGGCCTGATGCTCGAAGAAGTTCATCGCCCCCGCCCCACGTCCTGGTTGGTCGCGCCGGCTGCGCCGGTCAGAACTGGACCTTCGGTGCCTCGCGCACCTGCGCCTTGTCCGCGGGGATGTCCAGCAGCGCCGCCGGGGCGAAGTTGAACATGCCGGCGACCACGCTCGACGGGAAGATCTCGCGCTTGTTGTTGTAGGCCATCACCGCGTCGTTGTAGGCCTGGCGCGCGAACGCCACCCGGTTCTCGGTCGAGGACAGTTCCTCGGTGAGCTGCATCATGTTCTGGTTGGCCTTCAGGTCCGGGTAGGCCTCGGCCACCGCCAGCAGGCGGCCGAGCACGCCGTTGAGCTGGCCCTGGCCGGCGGCCAGCTGCGCCATCGCCGACTCGTCGCCCGGATGGGCCTTGGCCGCGGCCAGGCCGGCCTGCGCGGCGGAACGCGCGGCGATCACCGCCTCGAGGGTTTCACGCTCGTGCGACATGTAGGCGCGTGCGGTTTCGACCAGGTTCGGGATCAGGTCGAAGCGTCGCTGCAGCTGCACGTCGATCTGGGCGAAGGCGTTCTTCCACGCGTTGCGGCTGGTGACCAGGCCGTTGTAGACGCCCACCGCCCACAGCGCGAGGACCACGACGGCACCCAAAAACACCAACAGGATCAACATTGTGCCCATTCATCTTCTCCTGGTTTGTACATTCCCCGGAAACCGGCGCTAGAATCGGTTGCAGCGGTAGCTTACAGGCATCAAATACATGAAAGACGGGCGCGTGGGGCCGGACCGGCCGCGGGGAATCCGACCGCTGACGCTGGGTGCGCTCGCCCTGATGCTGGCCATGGCGCTGCCGTCGACCGCGCAGACGCCCACCCTGTCGCCGGCGGTGCTGCCGCCGCCGACCCAGCCGCTCCCCTACCGTACCTACGACACCGCCGCGCGCAAGCCGCTGTCCGAGGAGTTCGACGTCGCCCTGTTCGAGGCGATGGCCGAGCAACTGGTCCAGGGCCAGCGCGTGCCGGGCCTGGCGATGGCGATCGTGCACGAGGGCCGCATCCTCAGCGCGCGCGGCTACGGCGTCACCGACGTGGTCCGCCCGCAGCCGGTCGACTCGCACACCGTGTTCCGCCTGGCCTCGCTGTCCAAGGCCTTCGCCGGAACCATGGCCGGCCTGCTGGTCAGCGACGGCAGCCTGCGCTGGGACAGCCGCGTGGCCGACTACGTGCCCGGCTTCCAGCTGCAGGATCCGCAGCTCACCCGCCAGGTGACCGTCGCCGACCTGCTCAGCCACCGCGTCGGTCTGAAGGCGCACAACGCCTTCGACCGCGACATCGAGGGCAACGCCGAGTACTACACGGTCTCGCAGAAGCTCGGCAGCGCCGAACTGGCCTGCGCCCCGGGCGAGTGCTACGCCTACCAGAACGTCGCCTTCAGCCTGATCGGCGACGTGGTCTTCGCCGCCTCCGGCAACTTCTACGAACAGGAAGTCCAGCGCCGCGTGTTCAAGCCGCTGGGCATGAACGACGCCAGCCTCGGCCTGGCCGGGATCGAATCCAGCCCGCGCTGGGCGCGCCCGCACGTGCGCAGCCGCAATGGCTGGGTCTCGCTGAGGCCCAAACCCACCTACTACCGCCTGCCGCCGGCGGCCGGCGTCAACGCCAGCATCAGCGACATGGCGCAGTGGCTGCTTGCGCACACCGGCCACCGCCCGGACGTGCTGCCGGCGCCGCTGCTGGCCACGCTGCACGCGCCGGTGGTGTCGACCCCGGGCGAGCTGCGTTCGGGCTGGCGCCGCGACCGCGTGCAGGCGGCCAGCTATGCGCTGGGCTGGCGCGTGTTCGACTACGCCGGCGAGGAACTGGTGTTCCATGCCGGCGCGGTGCAGGGCTACCGCGGCATGACCGCGATGCTGCCGGGCCGCGACCTGGGCATCGCCATCCTCTGGAACAGCGAGAGCTCGCTGCCCAGCGGCCTGCTGCCGACCATCCTCGACCGCGCCCTCGGCCTGCCGCCGGAGCGCTGGCTGGACGTGGACGTCGAATTCGGCGCCGACAACCTGATGGTCGAGCGCAGCAACGAGCAGCCGGAAGCGCCGGCCCAGCGCGGCAGCTCGGGCACCACGGCGACCGCTTCGCCGCGCTGATCGCGGGAGCCGCGGGCCCCGCCCGCGGACCTTCGCGATTCCTTCCGGACGCACCTGGCGAGCCCCCGTTCCGGGGCGGCCTGCATACGCCCCTGTCGAAGCCGCATCCCGGGGAAGCACGCCTGCGGCGCGACGCCCTGCCCTGCGCGCGCCGATCGGCGACGGATCATCGCCAGCCGGGGTAATGCCGGCGACCCGGGCCGCGGCAACGCCGCGAAGCGGACCGGACCGGAGCACCACGCGCGCCGGTCACGCCGGCGGACTCGCAATAAAAAAGCCCCCTCCCCGCTGGGCTTCGGGGAGGGGGCCATTTTTTTCTACGGCTATCGGGGCTTGATCAGATCAGCGGAGCCGGGGTGGCCGGCAGCGCGACCGGGGCGGCCTTCTTCTTGGCAGCCTTCTTCCTGGCCGGCTTCTTGGCGGCGGCCTTCTTCGCGGCAGGCTTCTTGGCGGCCTTCTTCGCAGTCTTCTTGGCAGCCTTCTTCGCGGTCTTCTTCACCGCCTTCTTGGCGGTCTTCTTCGCGGTCTTCTTGGTCGCCTTCTTCGCGGTCTTCTTGGCGGCGGCCTTCTTGGCGGTCTTCTTCGCGGCCTTCTTCACCGTCTTCTTGGCGGCAGCCTTCTTCACGGTCTTCTTGGCGGCGGCCTTCTTGGCGGTCTTCTTGACGGCCTTCTTGGCAGCAGCCTTCTTGGCGACCTTCTTCACCGCCTTCTTGGCGGCGGGCTTCTTCTTCGCAGCTTTCTTCGTTGCCATGGGTGGCTCCTCGTCAGTGAACTACGGATGGGTAACGCCCAGTCTCGAAAACCCGCGGCGGTGTCCGCCGGGGGGGAGAGTCCGTCGGCGCGATGGGCACGTCGATACGGATACGGTAACGCCCGCGCGGGACGTCGGCGCGGGCGGTCAATCGGGTGGTCGCTGCTTTTTTTTTGAGGGAAGCGGGCCGTATCCACCGTCTGAAGGTTCCTGGCGGATGCCCGAGTTTTGCTTCGCGTTGTGGTGTTGATTCGACTCACTCGCTTCGGCAGGCAGCGTCTGCTGGGCGAAACCTAATCACGGTTTTTTTCACTGTCAACACCCCGCCGGGATTTTTTCCGGCGCCGTCCAGGCCATGCCGGCGCGGCTTATCGCCGGCTGGACGGCGCGACACCGGAGCGATGCGCGCGCGCATTCCAGGCGCCTGCAATTCGGATGCTGAAAACAAGCGGTTTTCTTCGCACGCGATTCGCGCGGTGTTTTTTTCCGCCGGTCGCGCGCGCGCGCGCCGACCGTGCCGCCGACCTTCCGACGACCTTTCCGGGACGCGAAAAAATTTCTCCGGCGACGATTCCTTTTCGCGTCGCACAAGCCGATTTGCGCAAGAACTGCGCAAGCCTCGGAGGGGGTTCGACGACGCCATCGCGCGCCGATGCATCCCGGCGACGATCGAAAACGCATCGCGTCCGGACTGCCCCACACCCATCCGCGCGCATGGCGCGCGGCGGTCGACGCACCCCGCGTCCAACGCGCCGTCGACGCGTCGTGCACGCCGCCTTCATGCACCCATGCCGAAACCGCGCCGTCCTCCTTCGGCGGAAAAGAAAAACGCCCGCTCGGGGGCGGGCGTTTTTCCTGGAAGCGGGCGGCGACCGGTCAGTCGTCGTCGCTTTCGATCAGCTCGGCGTAGTCGTCCGGGGACAGCAGCTCGGCGAGCTGGTCCGGGTCGCTGGCTTCCACGACGAACAGCCAGCCCTCGCCGTAGGCGTCCTCGTTGATGGTCTCCGGCTTGTCGGACAGGTCGGAGTTGACCTCGACGATCTTGCCGCTGACCGGGCTGTAGACGTCCGAGGCGGCCTTGACCGACTCCACCACCGCCACCGCGGCGCCGGCTTCGACCGGGTCGCCGACGTTCGGCAGCTCGACGTAGACCAGGTCGCCAAGCAGGCCCTGGGCGTGGTCGGAAATACCCACGGTCACGCGGCCGTTGCCTTCGACGCGGGCCCACTCGTGGGACTTGAGGAACTTGAGGTCGCCGGGGATCTCGCTCATGGGGGCTGCTCCGGTCACGCGTTTGGTCTGGATGGGATGGCTAGTTTAGCGGGGACCCTGCCGGGCGGGAACGGCTCAGCCGAGCACGCCCGGCTGCGCCTGGCCGTCGCGCACGAACGGGAACTTCACCACCCGCACCGGCACTTCGCGCCCACGGATGTCGACACGCACGTTACCGGTCTCGCCGGCCGGCACCCGGGCGAAGGCGATCGCCTTGCCCAGCGTCGGCGAGAACGTGCCCGACAGGATCTCGCCTTCGCCGCTGGCGGTCAGCACCTTCTGCCCGTGGCGCAGCACGCCCTTGTCGTCCATCACCAGGCCGACCATCACCCGCGGCACGCCAGCGGCCTTCTGCGCCTCCAGGGCGGCGCGGCCGATGAAGTCGCGGCCTTCGTCGAGGGCGACGGTCCAGCCCAGCGCGGCTTCCCACGGCGTGGTCGACTCGTCCATGTCCTGGCCGTAGAGGTTCATGCCCGCCTCCAGGCGCAGGGTGTCGCGCGCACCGAGGCCGGCCGGCTTCACCCCGGCTTCCAGCAGCGCGTTCCAGAACGCCACCGCATCGCCTTCCGGCAGCACGACCTCGAAGCCGTCCTCGCCGGTGTAGCCGGTGCGCGCCAGGAACAGCGGCACGCCGGCGGCCGACTGCACTTCCACTGCGGCGAAGCGGCCCAGGCGGGTGGCGGCGTCGCGGTCGGATTCGCGCAGCAGGCCGATCACCTTGTCGCGGGCCTGCGGGCCCTGCACGGCGACGAGGGCGAAGTCCGGGCGCTCGCGCACCTCGACGCCGAAGGCGGCAGCCTGGGCTTCGATCCACGCCAGGTCCTTGTCGCGGGTCGCGGCGTTGACCACCAGGCGGAAGAACGCCTCGCCCATGTAATAGGCGATCAGGTCGTCGATCACCCCGCCCTGCTCGTCGAGCATGCACGAGTACAGCGCCTTGCCCGGCACCTTCAGCTTGTCGACCGAATTGGCCAGCAGGTGGCGCAGGAATTCGCGCACGCGCTCGCCGCGCAGGTCGACCACGGTCATGTGGCTGACGTCGAACATGCCCGCCTCGCGGCGGACCAGGTGGTGCTCGTCGATCTGGGAACCGTAGTGGATCGGCATGTCCCAGCCGCCGAAGTCGACCATCTTGGCGCCGAGCGCGCGATGGGTATCGTTGAGGATGGTCTTGCGGGTCATGGCATCTCGCCCGGAGGGAAAACGCCATTATCCCAGATGAAACCGTCCGCCCGGTGATGCGCCCGCCATCAACCGGCCTGGACGGGGCTCCCGGCACGGGCCAGCGCCTTCCGCGCGGCGGCGGAAACGCGCCAGGCCGAGCGCAGGAACACGCCCAGCAGCAGCCCCGCGACCAGCAGGTCGGGCCAGGCCGCGCCCGTCCACCACACCGCCGCGCCGGCGGCCAGCACCGCCAGGCCGTCGGCGATGTCGTTGCGCGCGCACTCCCAGGCCGACGCAAGGTTGACGTCGCCATGGCGGTGCGGGTGCAGCAGGACCAGGCACAGCAGGTTGGCCGTCAGGTTCACTGCGCCGGCCCAGCCCATCGTCCCGAACAGCGGCAGGGCCGGATCGACGAACAGCCGCCAGGCGATGGACGCGGCCACCGCCAGCGCCGCGCCCAGGATCATCGCCGCCTTGAACATCGCCACCCGGGCCTTGGCCCGCAGCGAGGAGGCGACCACCGCCAGGCTCAGCGCATAGGTCAGCGCGTCGCCGAGATTGTCCAGGGCACCGGACAGCAGCGCGGTGGAACGCGCGGACAAGGCGGCGGCGACCATCAGCACGAAGGTCGCCGCGTTGAGCAGCAGCACGATCCACAGCACGCGGCGCTGCCGCGCCTGCAGCCGACGCGCCTCGACCTCGCAGCCACAGCGGCCGGCCACCTCAGCCTTCCCCTGGCGCCCCGCGCATGGAGGCCATGGCGATCAGGCCTCCTGCACCTTCAGCACCATGCCGTCGACCGCGACCACCCGCACCGGCGTGCCGGCCGGCAGCTCCGGACCTTCGACCACCCAGAACGCGTCGCCGATCCTGATCCGGCCGCGGCCGCCGGCGATGGGCTGGTCCAGCGGCGCGACCACGCCGATGTTCTGCTCGGCGCGGCGGTTGAGCAGCGGGCGGTCGCTCTGCCGGCCGGCGTTGCGGAACCACTTCCGGTAGACCTGGATCGAGACGAAACTCAGCACCACGAAGGCCGCCACCTGCGCCAGCACCGGCACATCGGGCAGCAGCAGCACCAGCAGGAACACCGCCGCGGCGGCGAAACCCATCCACAGCATGAAGGCCCCGGGGGCCAGCGTCTCGGCGGCGATCAGCAGCAGGGCCGCCGCCGCCCAGGTCACCACGTCCCAGCGCATGGCCTCACTCCCCCAGCCGCGGCGGCTGCGCGCGCCGCGACGACGTCGAGGCCTGCTGGCCGGAAAGCGCTTCCTTCGCCAGTTCGGCGATGCCGGCGATGGAACCGATCACGCCACTGGCCTCCATCGGCATCAGCACGAACTTCTGGTTCGGCGCGGTGGCGAGCTCCTTGAACGCCTCCACGTACTTCTGCGCGACGAAGTAGTTGATCGCCTGCACGTCGCCCTTGGCGATGGCTTCGGACACCATCGAGGTGGCCCTGGCCTCGGCCTCGGCCAGGCGTTCGCGCGCCTCGGCGTCGCGGAACGCGGCCTCCTTGCGGCCCTCGGCCTCCAGCACCGCCGCCTGCTTCTCGCCGTCAGCGCGCAGGATCTCGGCCTGGCGCAGGCCCTCGGCCTCGAGGATCTGCGCGCGCTTCTCGCGCTCGGCCTTCATCTGCCGCGCCATTGCGTCGACCAGGTCGCGCGGCGGCTGGATGTCGCGGATCTCGATGCGGGTCACCTTCACGCCCCACGGACTGGTCGCGTGGTCGACCACACCCAGCAGCTGGGCGTTGATCGCCTCGCGCTGGCTCAGCGATTCGTCCAGGTCCATCGAGCCGATCACGGTACGGATGTTGGTCTGGACCAGGGCGATCATCGCCACCTCCAGGTTGGCCACCTCGTACGCCGCCTTGGCCGCGTCCAGCACCTGGAAGAACACCACCCCGTCCACGCGCACGACCGCGTTGTCCTTGGTGATGACGTCCTGGCTGGGCACGTCCAGCACCTGCTCCATCATGTTCACCTTGCGGCCAATGCCGTAGACGATCGGGACCAGGAAGTGCAGGCCCGGATCAAGCGTGTGCGTGTACCTGCCGAAACGCTCCACCGTCCATTCGTAGCCCTGCGGCACCATGCGCACGGTCTTGAACAGCACGATGGCGCCGGCAACCAGCAGTACCAGCGTCAGGAAACCCGTCGTCATCCTTTCCTCCTCCTGGCCCGTCGGGCCATCCCCGGTCGGTCCCAGTATAGGGTCGGCCGGCGGCGGGAACTGGCGGGCGGCGGGCGCGGTCGCAGGGGAACGGCGACCGGCTGCGACGGTTTGCCCGCCCCGTGCATCCACAGCGCATATGAGCCAACCGTTCCCGCCCGCTTCCGCCAGCCTGGCCGCGCCGGCCAGCTGCCGGGCCTTCGTCCCGGCGATGCCGGCGGCCGACACGCGCGGCGACGCGGCCGCGCCACGCTCGGGTTTCGCCATCGACGTGCCCGAGACCCTGCTGGCTCGCGCGCGACGCGGCGACGCGGCGGCCTTCGAGCAGCTGTACCGCTGGTTCGAGCGCCCGGTGTTCACCCTGGCGCTGCGCCTGTGCGGCGACCACGACGAGGCCTGCGAGGCGCTGCAGGAAACCATGCTCAAGCTGCTGCGCCGGATCGGCGAGTACCGCGGCAGCGGCCCGTTCTGGGGCTGGCTGCGGCAGATCGCGATCAACGAGGCGCTGCTGCGCCTGCGCCGCGGCCGCCGCCTCGACGACACCCTGCCGCTGGACGGCCAGGACTTCGAGGACCAGGCGCCACCCCCGCCGGCCGCCGCCGACGGCGCGCTGCTGCAGCGTGCGCTGCAGTCCCTGCCGGCGGCCACCCGCAGCGTGCTCTGGCTGTACCACGCCGAAGGCTATACCCACGAGGAAATCGCCGAACTGATGCAGCGCACCCCGAGTTTCTCCAAGTCGCAGCTGTCGCGCGGCACCCGCCGCCTGAGGGCGCTGCTGCAGGTCCAGGAGGTGTCCCATGCCTGAGCGCAATCATCCGCCCGCCACGACGCCGCCGACCGACTGGCACGAGGCCTTCGCCGCGCTGCCGCTGGAAGCGCCGCGCCAGGACCGGTGGCCGCACATCGCCGCCGCGCTTCCGGCCACACGTCGTCCCCGCCGCGTCCTGCCCTGGGCGCTGGCCGCGGCCACTGCCTGCGTGGCCGCGCTGCCGGCGCTGCAGCTGCTGCGCCAGCCCGCGTCGCAACCGGAAGCGGATGCGCATGTGCCGGCGCCCACCACTTCGATGCCGGCCACCGCTGGCACGGTCGCCATTCACCAGGATCCCGCACCGGAACCGGCGCCCATCGCGGCCACGACGCCCGATGCGCCCGCCCAGACTGCTCCCACGACGCCCGCGACGGTGGCGGCGACGCAGGAACCGGCCGTCATGCCCGCCGCCGACCTGCGCCCGTTGCAGGAAGAGTCCGCCCGCCTCGAACGCCTGCTCGGCAGCCTCGCCGGCACGCAGGGCGGCGACGCCCTGCAGCTGGCGCTCGCCGCCTCGCTGCAGGCGCAAGTCGCCGGCATCGACGACGCGCTGGCCCGGCCGGCGCTCGACGAGGGCGCGCGCGCCGGGCTGTGGCAGCAGCGCGTCGAGGCGCTGCGCGAACTGGCCAGCCTCGCCGCCGACCAGCGCTGGCAGGCGCTGTACGGCGGCGATTCCAGCGCATACGCGCTCGTCCAGGTCTATTGATCCCCAACCGCTTCCCTACCCGAGAACGACACCATGGATATCCGTTCCATTCCCTTCCGCCGGCTCGCCCCGCTTGCGCTGGCCCTGGCCTGCGCGATCGCCGCCCCGGCCATGGCCGCCGACAAGGACGACGAGGCGCGGCGCAAGGAACTCGACCAGGCGCGCAAGGAGCTGCAGGCCGCCGCCGCCCGCGTCGCCGAACTGAGCCGCGAACTGCAACTCGACGGCGACGCGCTGCGCTTCGTGATCGATGGCGCCGGCGTCTCGGCGAAGCCGCGCCTGGGCGTGCTGCTGGGCGTGGACGAACAGAGCGGCGTGCGCATCGCCGGCGTCACCCCGGGCGGCGGCGCCGACAAGGCCGGCCTGAAGAGCGGCGACCGCCTGCTGCGCATCGGCGGCAAGGCCATCGCCGGCAGCAACGGCGAAGCCCGCGTCGAAGCCGCGCGCGAGGCCCTGGCCGACCTGGCCGAAGGCAAGCCGGTGCGCATCACCTACCAGCGCGACGGCAGGCAGCACGACGTCGACGTCACCCCCGCGCCGACCCGCAGCTTCGCCTTCACCCGCGGCCTCGGCCTGGATGCCACGGAGCTGGCCACGCTGGCCGACAGCCCGGAGCTGGCCAGGCTGAGGGAACTGGCGCCGAAGCTGCGCGGCGAAGTGCTGCAGCTGTCGCGCTCGCTCGACTGCACCGATGGCAAGTGCAGCGCCCCGCTGCTGGCCGAGGCGTTGCGCTGGAACGGCCTCAACCTGCTGGCGCTGGAACCGCAGCTGGGCCGTTACTTCGGCACCGATCGCGGCGTGCTGGTGCTGCAGCAGGGCAACCTGCCGGGGCTGCAGCCGGGCGACGTGATCCAGGAGATCGAGGGCAAGGCGGTCGCCAGCCCGCGCGAGGCGATGCAGGCGATGACCGCGAAGAAGCCTGGCGAGAAAGCCAGGGTCGGCGTCCTGCGCGACCGCAGCCGCCAGGAGGTGATGGTCACCGTGCCGGAGCGGCTGCGCACGCTGGACTTCGTGCCCGCGCCTCCGGCGCCACCAGCCCCGCCCGCGCCGCCGGCCCCGGCGCCGCGGCCGAAGAACACGGCGGTGCTGTAGGCGCGATCCCCGGCGGATGGCATCCGGGGATGTCGTCCGCACTGGAGAAGCGGAACGTGCGACGTGACGGCCGGCCTCGTGCCGGCCGTGTCGCTTCCGGCGGCTGGCGCTACCCGCGCCGGCACCCCGTCACTTGGTCAGGATCAGCTTGTCGTTGCTGGTGTGGCGCAGGCGGTACACCCGGTCGCCGTGGCGGATCAGGATTTCGCGGCGACCCTTGAGCAGCTGGTCGCTGTCCAGCACCAGGTCATCGGCCTGCAGGACCGGCACGGCCTCGCGGGCGGGTTCGGCGTGCGGCAGGGTGAGGCGATGCACGTTCATCGGGAGCTCCAGTGGAGGGCTTGGAACCCACTCAATGATAATAATTCGCATTTCCCTGTCAACCGCTCAGCCGGCGGCGGCCACCTCCAGCCGGCCCCACACCTGCTCGTCGTAGCGTTCCACCAGCTCCAGCGCGCGCACGTTCTCCTCCAGCTGGGCCAGGCCGCTGGCACCGAGGATCACGCTGCTGACGTGCGGGTTGCGCAGGCACCAGGCGATGGCCAGCGGCGCCGGCTTCTCGCCCAGTTCGGCGGCGGCCTGGACGAAGCGCTGTGCGCGCTCCAGGCGGCGCTCGCCGCTCTGCCCCACCACCAGCTTCTGCAGCCAGCCGGCGTCGGGTTGGGCCAGGCGGCCTTCGCGGTGGATGCCGTCGGTGTACTTGCCGGTGAGCAGGCCCGAGGCCAGCGGCGACCAGATCGTGGTGCCCAGCCCCAGCTCCGGGTACAGCGGCGCGTACTCCAGTTCCACCCGCTCGCGGTGCAGCAGGTTGTACTGCGGCTGCTCCATGGTCGGCGGGGTGAGGTGGTTGGCGCGGGCGAACTTCGCCGCCTCGCGGATCAGGTCCACCGGCCACTCCGAGGTGCCCCAGTACAGGACCTTGCCCTGCCGCACCAGCAGGTCCATCGCCGCCACGGTCTCGCCCACCGGCGTGTCCGGATCGGGGCGATGGCAGTAGTAGAGGTCCAGGTGCTCGACACGCAGGCGCTTCAGCGCGGCGTGGCAGGCCTCGACCACGTGCTTGCGCGACAGCCCGCGCTGGGTCGGTCGCGGATCCTCCGCGGCGCCGAAGAACACCTTGCTCGACACGCAGAAGCCGTCGCGCGGCAGGCGCAGGTCGGCGATCACGTCGCCCATCACCCGTTCGGCCTCGCCGTTGGCGTAGGCCTCGGCGTTGTCGAAGAAGTTGATGCCGTGGTCCCAGGCGGCGGCGATGAGCTCGCGGGCCTGGCTGCGCCCGACCTGGCGGCCGAAGGTCATCCAGGCGCCGAAGGACAGCGCGGACAGCTTCAGGCCGGAAGCACCGAGGCGGCGGTATTGCATGGGCGGTCTCCGCGGAAAACCCCGATTGTAGGCCGGGCCTGCGAGGCTGGCCGCGAGGGGCGGGCGCCCGTGCGGCCACCGGCCCCGCGCCGGCCCGCCTGCGCAGCCACGGCGTGGCGCCATGGCCCGCGGCGGCGCCGGCACGGCCGCAACCGCCCGTAGCGCGGCTTCCGGCGGGCTGGACCTTCGTGCACGGGCGCCGGGGGCGCCAAACTGCTACGATTTCGCGATTCTTTAACATCCACAGGGAACCCCATGATCGAGGCACTCGGACGGATCGGCTTCGGCCTGTTCGGATTGGCCGTGCTGGTCGGCATCGTCTGGCTGTGCTCGAACAACCGCCGCGCGGTGGACTGGAAGCTGGTCATCACCGGCGTGGTCCTGCAGATCGCCTTCGCCACCCTGGTCCTGCTGGTGCCGGGCGGCAAGAACGTCTTCGACTGGCTCAGCCACGGCTTCGTGAAGATCCTGAGCTTCGTCGCCGAGGGTTCCAACTTCATCTTCGGCAGCCTGATGGACATCCAGTCCAACGGCTTCATCTTCGCCTTCCAGGTGCTGCCGACCATCATCTTCTTCTCGGCGCTGATGGGCGTGCTCTACCACCTCGGCGCGATGCAGGCGGTGGTGCGGGCGATGGCCTGGGCGATCACCAAGGTCATGCGCGTGTCCGGCGCCGAGACCACCAGCGTCTGCGCCAGCGTGTTCATCGGCCAGACCGAGGCGCCGCTGACCGTGCGCCCGTACATCGCCAAGATGACCCAGTCCGAGCTGCTGACCATGATGATCGGCGGCATGGCCCACATCGCCGGCGGCGTGCTGGCCGCCTACGTGGGCATGCTTGGCGGCGGCGACCCGGCGCAGCAGGCGTTCTTCGCCAAGCACCTGCTGGCGGCCAGCATCATGGCCGCGCCGGCCACCCTGGTGATCGCCAAGATCCTGGTGCCGGAGACCGGCGAGCCGCTGACCCGCGGCACGGTGAAGATGGAGGTCGAGAAGACCACCGCCAACGTCATCGACGCGGCCGCGGCCGGCGCCGGCGACGGCCTGCGACTGGCGCTGAACATCGGCGCGATGCTGCTGGCCTTCATCGCCCTGATCGCCCTGGTCGATGCCCCGCTGAAGTGGTTCGGCGAGGTCACCGGCATTGCCGCGGCGCTCGGCCAGCCGACCAGCCTGTCGACCATCCTCGGCTACGTGCTGGCCCCGATCGCCTGGGTGATCGGCACGCCGTGGGCGGACGCGACCACGGTCGGCTCGCTGATCGGCCAGAAGATCGTGATCAACGAGTTCGTCGCCTACACCCAGCTGGCCAGCGTGGTGAACGGCCAGGTGCCGAACGTCTCGCTGAGCCCCGAAGGCGCCCTGATCGCCACCTATGCCCTGTGCGGCTTCGCCAACTTCAGCTCGATCGCGATCCAGATCGGCGGCATCGGCGGCCTGGCCCCGGAGCGTCGCCAGGACCTGGCCCGCTTCGGCCTGCGCGCCGTGCTCGGCGGCTCCATCGCCACCTTCATGACCGCGACGATCGCCGGCGTCCTCACGCACTTCGGCTGAGCCGTCCGCCAGACTCCAGCAAGAGGCGGGCCCGCGTGGCCCGCCGTTTCCGCTTCCCGTTCCAGAGCTTGTGCAGGTAATCCCATGAATCCGGTCATCGTCGTCGGTTCGTTCAATGTCGACCACGTCTGGCGCTGTGCCGAGCTGCCGGCCGTCGGCGCGACCATCGCCGGCCAGTACTCCACCGGACCGGGCGGCAAGGGCTTCAACCAGGCCGTGGCCGCGGCGCGCGCCGGCGCCCGCACCGCCTTCGTGTGCGCGCTGGGCGACGACGCCGGCGGCGCCCTCGCCCGCCAGCTGGCTGCCGCCGACGGCATCGACCTGCGCGCCGAGGCCAGCGAACAGCCCACCGGCACCGCCGGCATCTACGTCGACGCGCGCGGCCGCAACAGCATCGTGATCGGCCCGGGCGCCAACGGCACCCTGTCGGCCGCCCATGTCGGCAGCGACCCGGCCCTGCTGGCCGGCGCGCGCGTGCTGCTGGCCCAGCTCGAATCGCCGGTGGAAACGATCGAGGCGGCACTGGCCCTGGCCCGCCAGGCCGGCGCCACCACCGTGCTCAACCCGGCCCCGGCCAACGCGTCCACCAGCATCAGCCTGCTGCGCCTGGCGGACGTGCTGACCCCGAACGAGACCGAGTTCGCCGCCCTGCTCTCGCGCCACGTCGGCGAGCGCATGGATGCCGAGGCGGTGGCCGCGCTCGACGGCGCCAGCCTGCACGGCCTGTGCCGCAAGCTGCTGCCGCACGGCAGCGTGGTCGTCACCCTCGGATCGGTCGGCGCCTTCGTCTCGCATCCGGACGAGGCCACCCGCGGCGACGCGCAGGCCTATTACCGCGTCGGCGCCGAGAGCGTATCGGCCAGCGACACCACCGGCGCCGGCGACGCCTTCAACGGCGCCCTGGTCGCTTCGCTGGCGAACAACGGCGGCGCGCCCTTCGCCAGCCACGTGCGCTTCGCCAACCGCTACGCCGCGCTGTCCACCGAGCGCCCGGGCGCGGCGGTGGCGATGCCGCGGCTGGCCGAGGTGCAGGAGCGCTTCCCCGGCTGAGCCGGCGGGACCGCGGCGGCCTCAGGGCCCGCCGCGCCGCTGCGGCCACGGGACGCCACGTAGAATCCGCGCCATGCGCATCGGCCCCTACAGCATCGAACCGCGCGTGGTCCTGGCCCCGATGGCCGGGGTCACCGACAAGCCGTTCCGGCTGCTGTGCAAGCGCCTGGGCGCGGGCCTGGCGGTGTCGGAGATGACGATCAGCGACCCGCGCTTCTGGGGCACGCGCAAGTCGCTGCACCGCATGGACCACGCCGGCGAGCCGGACCCGGTCAGCGTGCAGATCGCCGGCACCGAGCCGGCGCAGCTGGCCGAGGCGGCGCGCTACAACGTCGACCACGGCGCGCAGATCATCGACATCAACATGGGCTGCCCGGCCAAGAAGGTGTGCAACGCCTGGGCCGGTTCGGCGCTGATGCGCGACGAGGCGCTGGTCGCGCGCATCCTCGAGGCGGTGGTCGCCGCGGTCGACGTGCCGGTGACGCTGAAGATCCGCACCGGCTGGTGCGCCGAGGTGCGCAACGCCCCGACCATCGCGCGCATCGCCGAGGACGCCGGCATCGCCGCGCTGGCGATCCACGGCCGCACCCGCAACCAGCACTACACCGGGCAGGCCGAGTACGACACCATCGCCGAGGTGAAATCGCGCCTGCGCATCCCGGTGGTCGCCAACGGCGACATCGATTCGCCGCGCAAGGCCGCCTTCGTGCTGCGCCACACCGGCGTGGACGCGGTGATGGTCGGCCGCGCCGCGCAGGGCCGTCCGTGGATCTTCGGCCGGATCGCCCACTACCTGGCCACCGGCGAGGAGCTGCCGGAGCCGGACGTGGCGGAAGTGCGCGACATCCTGCTCGGACACCTCGCCGCGCTGCACGCGTTCTACGGCGAGGAACACGGCGTGCGCATCGCCCGCAAGCACCTGGGCTGGTACGCGAAAGACCGACCGGAAAACGCCGCGTTCCGCGCGGTGGTCAATCGCGCGCAGAGTGCGGAGGAACAGCTGCGGCTCACCGCGGACTACTTCGACGCGCTCGCCGCCGGCGTGCCGCCACCGATGCTTTCCGCCGCATAGAACCGCGGTTCCGAAGGTTGCTTCATGTAACCATCCTTCGAGTAAACATGACCATAGACACGTGTATTCCGGCACTGGGGAATCGCGTGCCACGGGAGGATTCTGGGCGCGCCGGACTTCCGGGCCGAGGCATCCCCTCCCGGCCCTTCAACGTGGGCTCCCCCGCCCCAGGAGGTTGTCATGTTTGCACGCATCGCCGTTGTTGCGGCCGCGCTGGCCGTCGCTCCTTCCGCCTTCGCCGCCGATGTCACCCTCGCCGACCTGTCGCGGGAAACCGGCGTCAGCGAGCGCCACCTGCGAATGGTCGCCGGCGCACGCACGCCTTATCCGGAATACCGGATCGTGTTCGACCGCGTCGAGCGCCAGCTGAAGAACACGCTCGGCGACGAGGGCTACCACTACCTGCTGAAGGGCGAAGTCGCCGCGGCCAGCGAGGCCTATCGCGAGCGCGCGGCCGCCACCGCCGCCCGCGAGAAGGAAGCCGAAGCCGCCAAGGCGCGCAACCAGGGTTGAGCGGTCAGCGCCCGCCGACCGCGTCCTGCACCGGGGTGCCGGCTTCCGGCATCCCGGCCGGCGGCGGCGCGTTCCAGATCCGCTCCCACATCGACGCCAGGCGGCGCGGCGCTTCCCACGGGAGGCGCAGCTGCTCGGGCGGCATCGCATGCCAGGCATCGCCGTCGCGCGCGGCGACCGCGAACACGAAGGTGTAGTCGGGCTCGGCGCCCATGCGCAGGTCGCTCAGCTCGAGGCGGCCGTCGCGCACGCGCGCCTTCATGAAGCCGTGGTTGAACCAGGCCAGGCGCACCACCGCAGGAATCTCCGCGGCTTCGGCCAGCGCCTGCGTGTCCGAATCGTAGGCGCGGAACTGCATCGGCCCGCGGTCGGCGACCAGCGAACGCTCGCCCTCGACGAATCCGTCCGGGGTCATCGCCACCACCCGCCACAGCAGGGTGTTGAACGGCATCGGCACCGAGAAACGCGGTGCTTCGCCCAGGCCCATCGCCGCCAGGCTGCGCTGCGCCTCGCGCTCGACCATCGCCTTGGCCAGCAGCGACCAGCCCAGGTAGGCGCTGCTCAGCGCCAGGCCGGCCACCAGCGCGTGGCTGGCGAGCCTGCGCTCGCGCGCGAACCAGGCCACCACGCAGGCCAGCAGCAGCCACAGCGTGTACGCCGGATCGATGATGAACACGCTCGACCACATCACCGGCCGCAGCGGCAGCGGCCACAGCAGCTGCGTGCCGTAGACGGTGAACGCGTCCAGCAGCGGATGCGTCAGCAGCGCCAGCTGGATCGCCCAGAACCAGCGCCGCGGCGACTCCGCCACCCGTCCCTTGCCGTAGCGCCGGAACAGCCACCAGATCGCCCAGCCCACCAACGGCAGCACCAGCAGGGAATGGCTGAGGCCACGGTGCAAAGTCATCCGCGCCACCGGGTCGTCGGTGAACAAGGCCAGGGGCAGCGAATCGAGGTCCGGCAGGGTGCCAAGCGCGGCGCCGGCGAGCAGCGCGGCGCGGCGGTGCCCGGCCGGCGCGATGGCGGCGGCGACCGCGCCGCCGAGGACGATCTGGGTCAGGGAATCCATGCGCGGATGCTAGCAGCAGGCCAGCGCGCGCCGCCGCCGGCGCCGTGCCGGAGCGGCCCGCCACGCGCCGCCGCGTGCATGAATCCTTAACCCGGAGGCGCACCCGCGGCGGGCAGAATGCACCCACGCCCCCGGCCGTGTATCATGCGCGGCCATCTTTTCATCCGAATACAGGGATATAGCCCGATGTCCAGCTATCTCTTCACCTCCGAATCGGTCTCCGAGGGCCATCCGGACAAGATCGCCGACCAGATCTCCGATGCGGTCCTCGACGCCATCCTGGCGCAGGACAAGCGCGCCCGCGTGGCCTGCGAGACCCTGGTGAAGACCGGCGCCGCCATCGTCGCCGGCGAAGTCACCACCAGCGCGTGGGTCGACATCGAGGGCCTGGCCCGCCAGGTCATCAACAGCATCGGCTACAACAATTCGGACGTCGGCTTCGACGGCCACACCTGCGCCATCATCAACATGCTCGGCAAGCAGTCCCCGGACATCGCCGCCGGCGTGGACCGCAAGAAGCCGGAGGAACAGGGCGCGGGCGACCAGGGCCTGATGTTCGGCTACGCCTGCAACGAGGCGCCGGAATTCATGCCGGCCCCGATCTACTACTCGCACCGCCTGGTCGAGCAGCAGGCCAAGGTCCGCAAGAAGAAGAACTCGCCGCTGCCGTGGCTGCGCCCGGACGCCAAGTCGCAGGTCACCCTGCGCTACGACGACCAGCACAAGGTGGTCGGGCTCGACGCCGTGGTGCTGTCGACCCAGCACGACCCGGGCGTGAAGCAGAAGGAGCTGGTCGAGGGCGTGTACGAGCACATCCTCAAGCCGGTGCTGCCGAAGAAGTGGCTGGAATCGCTGCCGAAGAAGAAGGTCCACATCAACCCGACCGGCATCTTCGTGATCGGCGGCCCGGTGGGCGACTGCGGCCTGACCGGCCGCAAGATCATCGTCGACAGCTACGGCGGCATGGCCCGCCACGGCGGTGGCGCGTTCTCGGGCAAGGATCCGTCGAAGGTCGACCGCTCGGCCGCCTACGCCGCCCGCTACGTGGCCAAGAACGTGGTCGCCGCCGGCCTGGCCGACAAGTGCGAGGTGCAGGTCTCCTACGCCATCGGCGTGGCCGAGCCGACCTCGATCTCGGTCACCACCTTCGGCACCGGCCGCATCCCGGACGCGCAGATCGAGAAGCTGATCCGCAAGCACTTCGACCTGCGTCCGTATGGCATCGTCAAGATGCTCGACCTGATCCACCCGGTCTACCAGCCGACCGCCGCCTACGGCCACTTCGGCCGCAAGCCGTTCGAGCTGGCCTACATCGATGGCGCCGGCAAGAAGCAGGTCGCCACCGCGTTCTCGTGGGAGAAGACCGACAGGGCCGAGGCGCTGCGCGCCGACGCCAGGCTGAAGTAAGCGCGCCGCGCGAGCGGCGATGCAGCTGGACGACGGGCCGCGCAAGCGGCCCGTCTTCTTTTCCGGCGGCGGAACGGAGCCGGTCAGGTCCGCACCGTCACCCGCACGTCCTCCGGCCCGCCCGCGCGGGTGGCGACCACGCGCTCGCCCAGGCGGGTGAACAGCAGGTCCACGCGCACGCCACCCACGTCCAGCCGTTCCACGCGCAGGCGGTCCACGCCCGGCGGCAGCTGCGGGTGGGCGATCGCCACCTCGCCATTGCGCGCGTCCACCTCCAGGCCGAGGCAGGCCTGCAGCAGCATGAACACCGAGCCGGCCGACCAGGCCTGCGGCAGGCAGGCCACCGGGTAGGCGATCGGCGGCTGGCCGGCGCTGCGCGGGAAACCGCAGAACAGTTCCGGCAGGCGCATGCCGAAGTGGGTGGCTGCCTCGAACACCTCACCGAGCAGGCGCGCGGCCTGGCGACGCGCGCCGTAGCGGGCCATGCCCGCCGCGCACAGGGCCACGTCGTGCGGCCACACCGAGCCGTTGTGGTACGACATCGGGTTGTAGCGCGGCTGGTCGGCGGCCAGCGTGCGCACGCCCCAGCCGTTGTCGAAGCGCGGCGAAGCCAGCTGCGCGACCACCCGCAATGCCCGTTCGGGTGCGGGCAGGCCGACGTAGAGCAGGTGCCCCGGATTGGACGCCAGCACCCGGCACATCTGCCCGGTGCCGTCGCGGGCCAGCGCGTAGAAGTCCAGCGCGGCATCCCAGTAGCGCGCCTCGACCGTGTCGCGCAGCGCCTGGGCGCGCGCGCGCCAGGCAGCCGCCGCTTCCACCTCGCCGCGCTCCAGGGCCAGCAGCGCCATCGACTGCAGCGCCTCCCAGGCATAGCCCTGCACTTCCACCAGCGCGAGCGGGCCTTCCGCCAGGCGGCCATCCTCGTGGAAGACCGAGTCGCCGCTGTCCTTCCAGCCCTGGTTGGACAGGCCACTGGCCTCTCCGCGCGCGTAGGCGAGCAGGCCGTCGGGATCGGCATCGCAGCTGCGCTCGATCCAGCCGGTGGCGCGCCGCAGCGCCGGCCACAGCCGCTCGATGAAGGCGATGTCGCCAGTGCGGCGGAAGTAGCGTCCGGCGAGCATCACGAACAACGGCGTGGTGTCGACGCCGCCGTAGTACAGGCCGAACGGCACCTCGCCCAGCGCCGCCATCTCGCCCTTGCGCGCCTCGTGCATGATCTTGCCCGGCGCCGAGTCGCGGAAGCTGGAATCCTCCGCGGCCTGGCGTTCGGCCAGGTAGGCCAGCACGCCGCGCGCCAGCTCCGGATCCAGCCACAGCGTCTGCAGCGCGGTGATGATCGCGTCGCGCCCGAACGGGGTGGAGAACCACGGAATGCCGGCGTACGGGTAGCGCCCCGACGGCAGGTCGCTGGCCAGCAGGGCGATGTCAGTGCGCGAGCGCTCCACCCAGGCGTCGAACAGCAGGCCGCTGCCGCGCAGGCGCGCGCCCGAGCGGCGGCGTGCGCGCAGCGCGCCACGCGCGTGGACCATGGCCCGGCGGTGCCGCGCCGCGTCCGGACGCTGCGCGTCGCTGCCCACCTCGAGGTACAGCTCGAAGCACTCGCGCGGCGCCAGCCGGCACTCGAAGCGCGCCCTGCCCTCCTCAAGCCGGGTAGGCGCCACCGAGAACGCGATCACGGTGCGCCGCGCCACCCCGTCCAGGCCCTCGTAGTGCAGCACCACCCGGTCGCCGTCGACCTGCGCCTGCGGATAGCTGCCGCGGCGCACCCGCTCCATCCCGCGCACCTCGAACATGTCGCGGAAGTCGGCGGCGAACTCGAGGGTCAGCGGCACGGACACCGGCGCCCGGTCATGGTTCGAGCAGGCGATGCGCTCGTGCAGCCGCCCTTCCCAGAGGAAGCGCGAGCGTTCGATGTGGATCACGCCCTTCGCGCCGCTGCCGCCGATCGGCGGCAGCGGGCGGTTGGTGAGGTGTGCGCTGAACACCACCCGGTCCTGGCCGAGCGCGGCGCTGAGCAGGGTCGGCGTGGTGCCGTCCAGGCCCAGCTGCAGGCGCGAGAGGATGCGCGTGCCGTCATGGAACAGCCCATCGGCGACCTCCCCTCCATGGAAGTCGCCGAGCGCGTCGCAGACCAGGAAGCTGTCGCCGTCCTTGAGCGAATAGCTCGCCTGGTGGGTCACAGGCAGGGTCGGCGCCATGCGCATGAGCTTCAGGCCAGCCGGGCCAGCCCCGCCGCATCGTTGGCGGCCTCGCCTGCATCGGCCACGCGGGCGCCGCCGCCGAGCAGCCGCCGGTACAGCTCCAGGTAGCCGCGCGCCATTACCGTGGCCGAGAAGCGGCGCTCGAACACGCGGCGGATCGTGGCGCGGTCCAGTTCATGCAGGCGCTCCACCGCCGCCACCGCCTCGTCCATCGAGGACACGATGAAGCCGGTCACGCCGTGCTCGACCACCTCGCGCACCGAACCGCAGTCCCAGGCGATCACCGGCGTGCCGCAGGCCATCGCCTCGATCATCACCAGCCCGAACGGCTCCGGCCAGTCGATCGGGAACAGCAGCGCGGCGGCATGGCCGAGGAAGCCCGGCTTGCGCGCGTCGTCGATCTCGCCGACGAAGTCGACCCCGGCCTCGTCCAGCAGCGGCTCGATGGCGTCGTGGAAGTAGACCGCGTCGGCGGCGTCGACCTTGGCCGCCATCCGCAGGCGCATGCCGGCGCGGCTGGCGATCCCGATCGCGCGGTCCGGGCGCTTCTCCGGCGAGATGCGGCCGAGGAAGGCCAGGTAGTCACCGCGCGGCGATTCCGGCGGCTGCAGCAAGTCGGCGGGCAGGCCGTGCGGCACGGTGCCGATCCAGTTGGCGAAACGCAGCGGCTGGCGCTGCTGTGCCGAAATCGAGACCAGCGGGAAATGCGGCCAGCGCCGGTAGGCGTCGGGCAGGTCCGCCAGGTCGAGGCGGCCGTGCAGGGTGGTCAGCGTGCGCCCGGCCATGTCCGCGAACAGCGGGAAATGCAGCAGGTCGACGTGGAAGTGCAGCAGGTCGAACTCGCCGGCGCGACGGCGCACCTCGTGCAGCATCGCCAGGTGCGCGGCGAGGTCGGATTTCAGCGGCTGCGGATCCAGGCGCAGCGCCTGCTCGCGGCAGGCCACCAGGCGCGCGCGGGTGCGGCTGTCGCCGCTGGCGAACACGGTGACGTCATGGCCGAGGTCGACCTGCGCATCGGCCAGCCAGGCGACGATACGCTCGGTGCCGCCGTACAGGCGCGGCGGGACGGCTTCGTACAACGGGGCGACGTGGGCGATACGCATGCGCCCACCTCAGCAGGACCGCGCCGGGCCTTGGCCACGCATGGGCGGCCTGCGCGCGTGGTGGTACAGGATCAACGGCCTTGCGTCGTTCATCGTGCTCCTCCTCGTTGCGGTACGCCGGCGGCGGACCACGATCCGTGGCTGCGGCCAGGCAGGCCCGCCGCAGCAGGTGGAAGGACTCACGGCCAGCATCGTCAATCCGTCCCGGAAGAAGCCCGGTGGACGATGGGAGCGGTGTTTCCCGCGGCCGGCCGTGGCGCCGCCGCGGCGCTGCAGATAGGCGCCGCCGCACGGTCTTCAAGACCGGTCGCCGCCCTGCATTGAACATCCTTTCAGCTACGTGGAAGAACCGTTAACCGGTGTTCTGCACGCCCTGGGAAACGCCATTGACCGCGGCTACCAGCGCGCGCAGCAGCACGTCGTCCTCGCGGCCGCTGGCGCGCCAGCGTGCCAGCAGGTCGGCCTGCAGCACGCTGATCGGATCCACGTACGGATTGCGCAGGCGGATCGACAGGGCCAGGCGCTGGTCGTGCTGCAGCAGCCACTCGTTGCCGTTGAGGCGCAGCACCCACTCCTTCGTCAGCGCGTGCTCGGCCTCGATCCGCGGGAAGAACTCCCCGTGCAGCTCCTCGCCTGCCAGCTTCGAGAACATGCCGGCGATGCCCATGTCGCCCTTGGCCAGCACCATCGACACGTCGTCCAGCATCGTCTTGAAGAACGGCCAGTCGCGGCCCATCTCGCGCAGCGCATCCTCGCCGTGGCGGTCCACCGCCGCCTTCAGGCCGGTACCCAGGCCGTACCAGCCCGGGATCACCGCGCGCGCCTGGCTCCAGGCGAACACCCACGGGATCGCGCGCAGGTTGGACAGCGCCGCGTCCTCGCCGAGCCGGCGCGAGGGCCGCGAGCCCAGGGTCATCCGTTCGATCACGTCGATCGGGGTGGCGCCGCGGAAGTAGTCCATGAAGCGCGGCGCGCCGACGAAGGTGCGGTAAGCCGCGCTGCTGGCCTCGGCGACGGTGGCCATGATCTCGCGCCAGCGCGCCTCGCGCGGCTCCGGGTCGCGCGGGCGGATGCTCGACGCCAGTACCGCGCCGGTGGCCTGTTCCAGCGAACGCAGGGCCAAAGCGCGGATGCCGTACTTGCGGTGGATCGCCTCGCCCTGCTCGGTCACGCGCAGGCGGCCGTCGACGCTGCCGCGCGGCGAGGCGTCCACCGCGCGCGTGGTCTTGCTGCCGCCGCGGCTGAGCGAGCCGCCACGGCCGTGGAAGAAGGTCAGGCGCACGCCCTGCTCGTCGGCCACCTGCAGCAGCTCGACCTGGGCGCGCTGCAGGCCCCAGCGCGAGGCGGCGATGCCGCCGTCCTTGCCGCTGTCCGAATAGCCGAGCATCACCATCTGCACGTCGCCGCGCGCGGCCAGGTGTGCGCGGTAGACCGGGTCGGCGAGCAGGTCGCGCAGCGTGTCCGGACCGTGGCGCAGGTCGTCGACGGTCTCGAACAGCGGGGCGATGTCCAGCGGCACGTGGCCGTCGGCGTCGACCAGGCCGCCGCGGCGGGCCAGCGCCAGCACGGTCAGCACGTCGGCGCGGCTGCGCGCCATCGAGATGATGTAGGCGCCCAGCGCGTCGGCGCCGTGGCGGCGGCGCGCGTCGCCCAGCGCAGCGAACACCGCGTCCAGGCGCTGGTTGGTGGCCTCGTCGCTGGACGGCAGGACGCGCTCGCCACCGGCGTAGGGCCCGAGCACGCCGGCCTGTTCCACCGGCTCGCGCGCCTCCCACTGCGCGTCGTCCAGCGCGGCGGCCACCGCGCGCGCGTGCACGCTCGACTCCTGGCGCACGTCCAGCCGCGCCAGGTGGAAGCCGAAGGTGCGCAGGCGCCAGACCAGGCGCCGCACCTGGAACCAGCCGGCGTGGATGCCGCGGTTGTGTTCCAGGCTCTGCCGGATCATGTCGATGTCGTCGGCGAACCCGCGCGGCGAGGCGTAGCCCTCGGCCCGGTCCTCCAGGGTCGCCTGCAGGCGCGCGCGCACCAGGTCGATCAGCAGCCGGTACGGCATGTCGGCGTGGCGCGGCCGCGCCGCCGCGGCCGCTTCCGGCAGCAGCGCGCGGTAGCGTTCCACCTGCTCCAGCACCGCCGCGTCCACCCCGACCACGCCGGCGGACTGGGTCAGCAGCCGCGCCAGCTGCTGCAGTTCGACCAGGTACTTGCCGAGGATGGCGCGGCGCTGCGCGTCCAGGGTCTCGCGAATGGTGTTGGCGTCGACGTTGGGGTTGCCGTCCATGTCGCCGCCGACCCAGGTGCCGAAGCGCAGCAGCCGCGGCAGTTCGGTGGCGATGCCGAAGTACTCGCCGATCGCGTGTTCCAGGGTCTCGTAGAACACCGGCATGACCCGGTACAGCACTTCGGTGAGGTAGAAGCCGACGTGCTCGCGCTCGTCCTCCACGCCCGGGCGCACCGGCGAGGAATCGGCGGTCTGCCAGGCCGAGGTCAGCGCCATGCGGAAGCGGGCCAGGTCGGCGGCGCGCTCGCCCGGAGTGCGCCCGCCGTCGAGGTCGTCGACCAGCGCGGCGACCATGATCTGTTCCTTCTCCAGCAGCGCGCGCCGCACCGCCTCGGTCGGGTGCGCGGTGAACACCGGCTCGATGTCGATGCGCTCGAGCCAGTCGCGCAGCTCCTCCGCGGCCACGCCCTTGTCCTTCAGCCGGCGCAGCGCGTCGTGCAGGCTCTCCGGCTGCGGACCGGTGCCGGTTCGCTGGTAGTCGCGGCGGCGGCGGATGCGGTGCACGCGTTCGGCGATGTTCACCACCTGGAAATAGGTACTGAACGCGCGCACCAGCGCCTCGGCGTGCGCCGGCTCCAGCCCGTCCAGCAGCGCCGACAGCGCTTCGATCGGGCTGCCGTTCTGGCGCCGGGCAATCGCGGTGGTGCGCACCTTCTCGACCTCGTCGAGGAAGGCCGGCGAGACCTGCTCGGCGAGCACGTCGCCGACCAGGGCGCCGAGGCGGCGCACGTCGTCGCGCAGGGGCAGGTCCGGCGGGGCGAATTCCAGCTGGCGGGGTGCGTTCATCGATGCACGGCGGGTCGGGGGAATCCCGAGCTTAGCCGCGCCTTGTGCAATGCCGCAAAAGTTTCAGCAGTACCGGTTCCGCATGGAAAGCGGCCCGCTCCAGGGGAGCGGGCCGCGTCCATTCAGTTCGCCGCCGTGTGGTCGGCCGGCGCCTGGCGCACGTGGTGCTGCAGCCAGTCGTCGGTCTCGGCGAGCATGTGCAGGATCGACTCGCGCGCGCGATAGCCGTGCGATTCGCGCGGCAGCATCACCAGCCGCGCGTTGCCGCCCAGGCCCTTCACCGCGGCGAACATGCGCTCGCTCTGCATCGGGAAGGTACCCGGGTTGTTGTCCTCCTCGCCGTGGATCAGCAGCAGCGCGTCCTTGATCCGGTCGGCGTAGTTGAACGGCGACATCGCCAGGTAGGTTTCCTGCGCCTGCCAGTAGTTGCGCTCCTCGGATTGGAAACCGAACGGCGTCAGCGTGCGGTTGTACGCGCCGCTGCGGGCGATGCCGGCCTTGAACAGGCGGCTGTGCGCAAGCAGGTTGGCGGTCATGAACGCGCCATACGAGTGGCCGCCCACCGCCACGCGCTGCGGGTCGCCCACGCCGCGCCGGGCCAGCTCGTCCACCGCCGCCTGCGCGCTGGCGACCAGCTGCCTGATGTAGGTGTCGTTGGGCTCGGCATCGCCCTCGCCCACGATCGGCATCGACGGATCGTCGAGCACGGCGAAGCCGCGGGCCAGGAACGGCAGCGGGCCCCAGTAGCTGACCCGGTTGAAGCGGTACGGCGAGTCGGTCACCTGGCTGGCCGCAGCGGCCGACTTGAACTCCTGCGGATAGGCCCACATCAGCACCGGCAGCGGGCCGTCGCGGCTGGCGTCGTAGCCGGCCGGCAGGTACAGCGTGGCGGTCAGCTCCACACCGTCGTCGCGGCGGTAGCGGATCTGCTCCTTGCTGATGTCGCGCAGCTGCGGCGTCGGATGTTCGAAGCGGGTCAGCGCGCGCAGCGGTTGCGGACGGTCGGCGTCGTGCACGTACACGTTCATCGGCTCGGTCGGCGATTCGCGGCTGACCAGCAGGCGCTTGCCGGTGTTGTCGAGCATCACCGCCGGCACCTCGTAGTACGGCGCCTGCGAGTGGAACAGGCGCTCGGTCCTGCCGGTGGCCAGGTCGTAGCGGTCCAGGAACGGACGGTCGCCCTCGGGCGAGGCGCCGTCGCCGGACAGGAACAGGCTGTTGCCGTCGGCGCTGGTGAGCAGGCGCTGGTGGCCGGCATCGTCCGGCGCGGTCATCGGCGAGCCCGGATCGGCGTAGCGGTCCTCGAAGGACACGTCGAACAGCAGCTGCGGCGCGCGCCCCGGCTCGTCCGGATGGATCCGCCAGGTACGGCTGCGACGGGTCTTCCACCAGTACTCGCCGAGCACGGCCAGGTCGCCGCGACCCCAGTAGATGCCGCCGTAGCGGTAGCCGAGTTCGGCCAGGCGCACCGGCGCGCCCTTGAACGGCGCCGCGTGCGCGAACACCGCGTCGCGCACTTCCGCCTCGCGCGCCGGGTCGCCGCCATCCTGCGCTTCGGCCCACACCAGGGTTGCCGGGGCGTCGCTGCGCCAGTCGATCGAACGCACGCCGGTGGCCACCGCGTCGTTGCCGGTCGGCAGGCCTTCCACCAGCGGCAGGCGCGCGACGGTGTGCACCGGCTTGCCGGTGGCCGCGTCCAGCACCTCGATCACGCGCGGGAAGCGCGACAGCGGCACCAGGTAGGAGAACGGACGCTCGACCCGCTGCGCCAGCACGTAGCGGCCATCGGGCGAAGGCGAGGTGTCGATGTACAGGCCGGTCGCACCCAGCGGGGTGACCTTGCCGTCGATGCCGACGCGCGCCGGCTGCGAGGTGAGGTAGTGCTCCAGCACCTGCGCGTCGTTCTCGCTGCGCAGCAGGTCCTGGTAGGTGCGCACCGAACGCACGCCGGCACCGGCATCGGTCTGCTGGATCGACGGACCGGTCGGCACCGCGTCGGCCGGCGGCAGCGGCCGCGCCTGCGGGGTCTGCAGGCGGACCAGCAGGCCACGGCTGTCCGGCAGCCAGCTGTAGGCGCCGCCGGCGACGGTGTTGAGCCCGGTGGCCAGGCGGCGCGCCTTGCGCGCGGCCACGTCGACCAGCCACAGCTCGTTGGCGCCGCTGGCGCTGTCGATGCGGTTGAAGGCCAGCCAGCGCTGGTCGGGCGACCAGGCCATGCTGGCCAGGCCCAGCGGCTGCGGCAGGCCGGCGATGCGCTGCTCGGCACCGCTTTCGACCTCCATCAGCCACAGGTCGCTGGAGAAGGAGAACTGGCTGGCGGCGTGCACGCGCGGGTGCAGGCGCAGGCCGGCCAGCTTCAGCTCCGGCTGGGCGACCACGTCGATGCCCGGCAGGTCCGGCACCTGGCGCATCGCGATCAGGTCGCGGCGCGGCGACAGGCTCATCTGCGGCGGACGCGGCGCGTCGACGATCGCGCGCAGCTCCGGCACGGGTTCACGGTAGGTGCTGGCGGTGCTGGCCTGCGGCTGGGCGCCAGCCGGCTGCGGCCAGCCGCCGGCGAGGACGGTGCAGGCCAGCAGCGGCAGCGCCGCCCACGCGGCGAGCGGGCGCGGCGCGCGCCGCTGGCGGCCCGCCCGGACGGGCTTGGGTGCGGTTTCGGACATCGATGGGTTCCCCAGGGGTATGACGACCCTTCTGGATACCATGCGCAGGCCCACCGGGACCCATGACGAAAGTCCCGGGCGGGTTCATCCGTCGATCCCGATGGGCCGATATAATGCGCGCGCCCGTCGAGGGGCGCTGCGACCCAGGATCCGCGGTTCACGACCGCCGGAGCGCGTCCCGCGAGGACGCCACCGCATCCGGGGCCAGGCTCGACGCGCATTCCCACGCGACAACGGCGCCCGGACGAAGCGAGCATACGCCCGCCTTAACCGGAGCACCCGCATGAATGCCGTAGCCAAGACCTTCTCCACCGGCGGCGACTACAAGGTCGCCGACATCTCGCTGGCCGACTGGGGCCGCAAGGAAATCGACATCGCCGAGCACGAGATGCCGGGCCTGATGTCGATCCGCCGCAAGTACGCCGCCGCGCAGCCGCTCAGGGGCGTGCGCGTGACCGGCTCGCTGCACATGACCATCCAGACCGCGGTGCTGATCGAGACGCTCAAGGACATCGGCGCCGACGTGCGCTGGGCCTCGTGCAACATCTTCTCGACCCAGGACCATGCCGCCGCGGCGATCGCCGCCACCGGCACCCCGGTGTTCGCCTGGAAGGGCGAGACCCTGGAGGAGTACTGGGACTGCACCCTCGACGCGCTGACCTTCACCCTGCCCGACGGCACCCTCGCCGGCCCGGAGCTGGTGGTGGACGACGGCGGCGACGTCACCCTGCTGATCCACAAGGGCTACGAGCTCGAGCAGGGCGACGACAGCTGGGTCAACTCGCCGTCCGGCTCCCACGAGGAGCAGGTGATCAAGAACCTGCTCAAGCGCGTGGCGCAGGAGCGCCCGGGCTACTGGACCCGCGTGGTCGCCGACTGGAAGGGCGTCTCCGAGGAGACCACCACCGGCGTGCACCGCCTCTACCAGCTGGCCGAGGCCGGCAAGCTGCTGGTGCCGGCGATCAACGTCAACGACTCGGTCACCAAGTCCAAGTTCGACAACCTCTACGGCTGCCGCGAGTCGCTGGCCGACGGCCTGAAGCGCGCGATGGACGTGATGCTGGCCGGCAAGGTCGCCGTGGTCTGCGGCTATGGCGACGTCGGCAAGGGCTCGGCGCACTCGCTGCGCGCCTATGGCGCCCGCGTGATCGTCACCGAGATCGACCCGATCTGCGCCCTGCAGGCGGCGATGGAAGGCTTCGAGGTCGCCACCGTCGAGGACACCCTCGGCAAGGCCGACATCTACGTCACCACCACCGGCAACCGCGACATCATCACCCTCGAGCACATGCAGGCGATGAAGGACCAGGCCATCGTCTGCAACATCGGCCACTTCGACAACGAGATCCAGGTCGACCGGCTGTACGCCTCCGGCGCGGTGAAGACCAACATCAAGCCGCAGGTGGACAAGTTCACCTTCCCGTCGGGCAACAGCATCTTCCTGCTGGCCGAAGGCCGCCTGGTGAACCTGGGTTGCGCCACCGGCCACCCGAGCTTCGTGATGTCCAATTCGTTCTCCAACCAGACCCTGGCCCAGATCGACCTGTGGGCCAACAAGGAGACCTACGAGAAGACGGTCTACCGCCTGCCCAAGAAGCTGGACGAGGAAGTGGCGCGCCTGCACCTGGAGAAGATCGGGGTGAAGCTGACGAAGCTGACCCAGGGCCAGGCCGACTACCTGGGCGTGCCGGTCGACGGCCCGTTCAAGCCGGAGCACTACCGCTACTGAGCGGAGCGCCGCGATGGACATGGAACGGGCGCCGCGAGGCGCCCGTTTCCGTATGCGGCCAGCTTCCCTGCGGCCCCGGTCGTCGGCTCTCCCGGCTCCGCGGCGCGCGCTCCGGTTTGTCTCCCGGCCAGCGTCATGCCAGCATCCGCGCCTGACCTCGGACAGCCGGGAGTGCCTGCGTGCGACGCCGACTCATCGCCCTGCTCCTGGCGGGCGTGCAAGGCCTGGCCCTGTCCACCATCGCCCATGCGCGGGACGCGGCGACGGTACCGCTCGACCACCTCCCGGCCCTGAGCGGCGACTACTTCGCCATCCGTTCGCAGGCCACCGGGCGCGAGTACCACGTCTACGTGCGCCTGCCCGAGGGCCATGCCCAGCACCCCGACAGGCGCTGGCCCGTGGTCTACCTGCTCGATGGCGACAGCCTGTTCCCGCTGCTGGCGCCCACCCACCTGTTCCTGCACTACGACGAGCAGCTGCCCGAGGCGATCCTCGTCGGCATCGCCTACGGCAGCTTCGACCCTGCGGTCAACGCGCGCCACATCGACTTCTCCGACGCCGCACCGGACACCCCGCAGGGCGAAGCCGGCGCCGCGGCGTTCCTCGCCTTCCTGCGCGACGAACTGCTGCCGGAAGCCGAACGCCGCCACCGCGTCGACCGGCGGCGGCGGGTGCTGGTCGGGCAGTCGCGCGGCGGCTACTTCGTGCTGTGGTCGGCACTGCGCGAACCGGACCTGTTCTGGGGCCGGATCGCCAGCAATCCGGCGCTGAGCCGCGGCCGCGATGCACTGTTCGCGCCACCCGCCGCCGCGACGACGGAAACGCGGCTGGTGGTCACCAGCGGCGCAGGCGACCTCGACTACCGGGTGCGCAACGCCCACGACTGGCATGGCTACTGGAGCCGTCGCGACCGCCCATGGGAACTCGACCTGATGGTGTTGCCCGAAGGCACGCATGCGGCCAGCATTGGCGAGGCCTACCGGCGGGCGATGCTGCACCTGTTCCGCGAGGAAGTCGCCATGGCCCGCAGCCCACGACGGGGATTGAGCTCGCGCGATCGCAGCAGCGGGCGAACTGCCGTCGAGTCCCCCGCGGCGCGGATAGCTCCTGGGCCTGGCGCAAGCAGGCCATGGATGGCGTGCGCTTCCTTCAGTCCCGCAACCACCACCAGGCCAGCAGCGCCACGCCCATGCCGGCGAGCGCGGCCTTGCCCGGCGAACGGCGCACGTCCTCGCACAGGCCTTCGACCACATTGACCCGATCGGCGGCGACCAGCATCAGCCAGTGGCCGACGTCGTTCTCGCTCCGGCGGAAGGCGGCGCGGCGGATCGCGCCGCTGAGTCCCTTCGGCGGCAGGCGCGTGCCGAAGGTGCGCGAATGCACCGGGCGCTCGACCGACTTCAGCACTTCCACCGTCATCGGCTGCTGCGGCGGCGGATCGCTCCACGGCACGTCCAGCCGCGGCGGCGTGCGCTCCATTGGCACCGCGGGGCGGTTCTCGCGCGGCAGGTCCGAACCCCAGCCGGGGATGTGTGCGTAGCGTTGCGCAGCCATGGCGTCCTCCCGTGCGTCGCCGGCCATCACGCCTCTCCCTGCGCGGAGGGCGGGATCAGCACCGGCTTGATGCAGTTGTCGCGCTTGTTGACGAAGATGTCGTAGGCATCCGCCACCTCTTCCAGCGGGATGCGGTGGGTGATGATCTCGCGCGGCGAGATGTGACCGGCGCGGATGTGCTCGATCAGCCGCGGCAGGTGCCGCTTCACGCTGGCCTGGTTCATGCGCAGGGTCAGGCCCTTGTTCACCGCGTTGCCGATCGGAACCATGTTGAAGGTCGGCCCGTACACGCCGACGATCGAGATGCGCCCGCCCGTGCGCGCGCTGTTGATCGCCCAGTGCAGGGCGATCGCCGAACCGGCCTGCAGCATCATCACCTTGCCGGTGAGGCTGTGGAACGCGCTGCCACTGGCGTCGCAGCCGACCGCGTCGATGCACACGTCCGCGCCCAGCCAGTCGGTGATCTTCTTCAGGTACGTGGCGACGTCGTCGACCTCGCGGAAGTTCACCGTCTCGGCGTGGGCGAAGGTCCGGGCGAACTCGAGGCGGTAGTCCTCGCAATCCACCACGATCACCCGCCCGGCGCCGAAGAACCAGGCGCTCTTCGCCGCGAACAGGCCGACCGGGCCGGCGCCGAACACCACGACGGTGTCGCCCTCTCGGATGCTGCCCATCTCGGCGGCCTGGTAGCCGGTGGGGAAGGCATCGGTCAGCAGCACCGCGTCCTCGACGTGGATGTCGTCGGGGATGATGGTTGGGCCTACGTCTGCGAACGGGACGCGCACGTACTCGGCCTGCCCGCCGTCATAACCGCCGGCGGTGTGGGTGTAGCCGTAGAAGCCGCCCATCGCGCTGGCCTGCGAATTGACGTTGTGGCAGTTGCCGTACAGCTCCTTCTGGCAGAAGAAGCAGCTGCCGCAGAAGATGTTGAACGGCACCAGCACCCGGTCGCCCACCTTCAGGTTCTGCACCGACGGCCCCACTTCCTCTACCACGCCGCAGAACTCGTGGCCGATGATCGAGCCGACCCGCGTGTCCGGCACCAGGCCGTTGTAGATGTGGATGTCCGAGCCGCAGATGCAGGTGCGGGTGACGCGGACGATGGCGTCGTTGGGATGCTCGATCACCGGTTCGGCGACATGGGCGATGCGCATCCTGCGCGGGCGGCGGTAGGTGGTGGCCAGCATCGGGGCGGTTCTCCGGTGGGGTGGCGCCGGTTGCGACCGGCCCTTGCGACGACCTTCGCGCCACCGCCGTGAACAGCGCGCGTCGGCGACGTGGCGGAAACGTGGAGCCGCAACTGAACGCCGCCGCAAGGCGCGAAGCGATTCAGCCGGCATTCGCCGCTTCCGGACGCGGCCTCCACGAATGCGAACGGATCATCCGCGCATGCCGTCCAAGGCATGCCACGCCCCACCGCCATGCGCCCGTTCCTGTCTTCCATGCTCGCCTGCGCCATTGCCAGCTGCACGCTGGCCATGCCGGGCCACGCCGAAGCCGCGACCGGCATCGCCCGCTGCGCGATGCCCGACGGCACCTACGCCTACACCAACGTCGCCTGCAGCCGCCTGGGTGGACGCCACGTGGCCCTGTCGGCCGAGGTCCAGAACCGCATCCGTCACGAGCAGCGCCGCGAGGCCGAGCTGACCGGCATGCCGCTGCCGGCGGCCGGACTGCTGGCGGAATCCCGCCCGCGCCAGTCGCGGCGACCGAAAGGCCAGGGATGCGCGACGAGCCCGCGCGAGCTGGCAGTGGACCTGCGCGCTTCCATGGCGCAGGGCGACGTGAACCGCATCGCGGAGAGCTTCGACTGGGCCGGCATGCGGCACCGCCAGGCGATGCGGGTGATGGCGCAGCTCACGCGGCTCGGTCGCGCGGCCCTGGTCGACGCGGAGTTCTTCGGCTCGACGCCCAGCGCCGGCGACGGCACCTTGCAGGTCCTGCTGGAGGAAGCGGGGAGGCAGAAGGTCGCGGACTTCGACGTGCGTCGCCACCGCGGCTGCTATTTCCTGCAGCACCGCTGGTCGGCCTGATACGGCGCGCTGCGCCGCGCCCTGCGCAGCAGCCAGGTGGCCGGCCGCGCCATGCAGGCTGCGGCGCGCGGCTCAACGCCAGTTGGCGTTGTTCTCCCAGAACTCGACGCTGCGCAGGTAGGCTTCGCGGTCCAGCGGCACCCCGGAACCGCCCTCCTCCACGCCCAGCGCGTTGCGCATCATCGTGATCGGCGCCATCGGGATCTCTGCCGGCTCCATCGTGTACAGGCAGCCGACCACGCCCCAGTCGGCCTCGATCGGCGTGCCTTCCTTCGCCAGCTGCTCGCGGCTGTACAGGATCACCACCAGGTATTCGGCTACCGGCGGCTGCACGCCCTCGAACCAGCGCACCAGCACCGGCAGCTCCGAACGGGTGCGCGCCTCGTAGGCCGAGCGCAGCAGGTGGCGGTTGGCGTCGGTGATCGGCACGGTCAGGCAGCGGGTGCTGGTCCAGTTGCGGTGCACGTGCAGCTTGCAGAACGGGGCGTAGCCGTCGAGCACCGCCAGCGGCTCGTGCTCGTTGAGATGGCGCTCGAACCCGGCCGGGGTGCAGTCCTGGATGGTGTTGGCGCGCGGCATGCGCGGGAACAGGCGGTTGCGGGCGAACGGGGTCATGACGATGCTCATGGCGGGATTGTCCCAGAAGCCGGGATGCGGGATTGGGATTCGATCCCGAATCCCGAATCCCACCCATGCTTCCATCGCGATAAAGAGATATTATCCGGCCAACGCCCCAGCCGCCGGCCGCGATGACCACCCCCATCAGCTTCGAGTTCTACCCGCCCAAGACCGACGAGCAGCGCCAGCAGCTGGACCGCGCCGCCGCCCGGCTGCGCGCCTACGCGCCCGAATACGTGTCCTGTACCTTCGGCGCGGGCGGCTCCACGCTCAGCTACACCTCCGAAACCGTGCGCCACCTCAACCAGCACCACGGCTTCGAGGCGGCCCCGCACCTGTCCTGCGTCGGCGGCGACCGCGAGGAGATCCGCGAACTGCTCAAGCTGTACCGCGCGATCGGCTGCCGCCGCATCGTCGCCCTGCGCGGCGACCTGCCCTCGGGCATGGGCCATCCGGGCGACCTGCGCTACGCCTCCGAGCTGGTGCAGCTGATCCGCGCCGAGCATGGCGACCGCTTCCGCATCGAGGTCGCCGCCTATCCGGAGACCCATCCGCAGGCCGAGGACGCGCTCACCGACCTGCGCCACTTCAAGGCCAAGGTCGAGGCCGGCGCCGACGCAGCGATCACCCAGTACTTCTACAACGCCGACGCCTACTTCCGTTTCGTCGACGACGTGCGCCGGCTGGGCGTGGACATCCCGGTGGTGCCGGGGATCATGCCGATCTCCAACTTCACCCAGCTGCGCCGCTTCTCCGAGGCCTGCGGCGCGGAGATCCCGCGCTGGATCGGCAGGCGCATGCAGGCCTTCGGCGACGACGTGGCGGCGGTGCGCGAGTTCGGCGCCGACGTGGTCGCCGACCTGTGCCGCAGGCTCGTCGCCGGCGGCGCGCCGGGCCTGCACTTCTACACGCTCAACCTGGCCCGGCCAACCGAGGCGGTGCTGGCCCGGCTGTGAACGTCGCCGCGGCGTCGTGATTCCGCCGCGCGCGGCGGCGGATTAGGCTGGCAGGCCATGCGCCATGCCGCCCTCCTGCTGCTGTCCACCTGCCTGCTGCTGGCCGCGCCCGACGCGGCCCGGGCGCAGCAGGTGCAGCGCTGCGTGACTCCCGACGGCCAGGCGATCTACACCGACCAGCCCTGCAGCGCGCTCGGCGCAAGCGAACGCCCGCCGCCGCCGGCGGCCACCGGCGGGGCGGTGCCGGAGGCGACGCAGCGGATGTTCCGCGACGGCTGCCCGCGCCGGCTCAGCCAGCTGGTGTCGGAGATCCAGGGCGCGATCCAGGCGCGCGACGTCAACCGCCTGGCCAGCATCTACGACTGGCAGGGCGTCCCGCGCAGCGCCGCCTCGCGCATCCTCGACCGCCTGGAAGCGATGGTGCAGGACCCGCTGGTCGACATCGGCCCGGTCTACCCGGCCGATCCGTACATGCCGTCCGCACCGCCGCCGGTGGCGGCCGCCCTCCCCCCTTTGCCGGCGCCGCCCCCGGAAAGCGCGTCGCCACCGGAGGCCTCCGGCCCGCCCGCCTGGATACCCAGCTGGCCGACCAGCGCGCCGGAACCCACGCAACGCCCGTCCATCGACCTCTCCACCCTGCCCGCGCCGCCGCCGCTTGCGCGGACCTACTCGCGGCCGCGGCCGGTCGGGCTGCGGGTGGAACAGGTCCGCGGCGGCACCGCCACCCCACTCACCACCCGCTTGAGCCTGCGCCGCAGCCACGGCTGCTTCTGGATCGGGCTCTAGCGCCGGACGGCGCGTGCTGCGGCAGAATGGGCCACCCGTCCGGTGGAGCAGGCCCATGCAGTTCCCCGAGAAGATCTGGCACAACGGCGCCATCAAGCCCTGGGCAGAGGCCACGACCCACGTGATGGCGCATGCCATCCATTACGGCTCCTCGGTCTTCGAAGGCCTGCGCGCCTACGACACGCCCAGGGGCACGGCAATCTTCCGCCTGCGCGACCACACCCGGCGCCTGTTCGGCTCGGCGAAGATCTACGACATCGCCATTCCGTACACGCCCGACGAGATCGACCAGGCCTGCCGCGACATCGTCCGCGCCAACGGCCTGCGCAGCGCCTACCTGCGCCCGGTCGCGTTCCGCGGCGTCGGCAGCGTCGGCATCGCCGCGGAGACGCCGATCGACGTGGCCATCGCCGCGCTGGACTTCGGCCGCTACCTCGGCGCCGAGGCGCTGGAACAGGGCATCGACGCATGCGTGTCGAGCTGGCAGCGGGTCGCGCCGAACACGGTACCGGCGGGCGCCAAGGCCGGCGGCAACTACCTGTCCGGGCAGCTGGTCACGCGCGAGGCGCGCCGCCATGGCTACGGCGAAGGCATCGCCCTGGCGGCCGGCGGCCTGCTCAGCGAGGGCGCCGGCGAGAACCTGTTCCTGGTGTTCGACGGCGCCCTGCACACCACCCCGGCCAGCGCCTCGATCCTCACCGGCATCACCCGCGATTCGATCATCCGCCTGGCGCGCGACGCCGGCATCGAGGTGGTCGAGCGCGACATCCCGCGCGAATACCTGTACCTGTGCGACGAGCTGTTCATGTGCGGCACCGCGGCGGAAATCACCCCGCTGCGCTCGGTAGACGGCAAGCCGGTCGGCGATGGCAGGCCGGGACCGGTCACCCGGCGCATGCAGCAGCTGTTCTTCGGCCTGTTCGACGGCAGCACGCCGGATACGCGGGGCTGGCTCGACTACGTGTAAGCGCGGCGGCGGCGATGCGCCGCCGCGGCTTCTTCAGCCTTCGTCCAGCGGCGCGCCGCCGAAGGACAGCGTCGCCACCACCCCGCTGTGGCCGTCCTGGCGCGGGCGCACCTTCACCTCCCAGCCGTACAGGTCGCACAGCCGGCCCACGATCGACAGGCCGATGCCGGCGCCCTGCGAATGGCCGGCGTGGGTGCCGCGGTAGCCGCGCTGGAACAGCCGAGCCGCGTCCTCCTCGCTCAGGCCCGGGCCGGTGTCGACCACCTGCACGCCATCGGCGAGCAGGCGCACCACCACCTCGCCGGCGGGCGTGTACTTGACCGCGTTGCCGACCAGGTTGCCCAGGGCCACCGCCAGCGCCGCCTCCGGCGCCTCGATGACCAGGCCCGGCTCGCCCTCCAGGCGCAGCTCCAGCGGCTTGCCGCCCAGCTGCGCGCGGTGCGAATCCAGCAGCTGCTCGGCCACACGCGCCACGTCGCTGTGGCCCTGGCCGCGCTCGTTGCGCGACAGCAGCAGCAGCGAGCCGATCAGGTCGCTGCACTGCTGTTCGGCGCGCTGGATGCGCAGCAGGCGCGCGCGGGTGCGTTCGTCCAGGTCCGGGCGCGACAGCAGCAGTTCCACCGCGCCCTTGATCACCGCCAGCGGCGTGCGCAGTTCGTGGCTGACGTCGGCGTTGAACTCGCGGTCGCGCTGGACCACCTCGGTCAGCCGGGTGGCGTAGTCGTCCAGCGCCTCGGCCAGCTGGCCGACCTCGTCCTCGGGGAAGTGCGGCGCCAGGCGTCGCGGCTGGCTGCTGCCACGGTAGGCGCGCAGGCGCGAGGCCAGTTCGGTGACCGGCCGCATCACCCGCGACGCCGACCACCAGCCGATCAGCAGCGACAGGCCGCTGAACAGCAGGATCGACACGTACAGCGCGCGCTTGAGCTGGACCTCGCCGCGCAGCGTCTGGGTCATGTCGTAGGCGAGGAAGAACCACTCGTTCGGCGTCTTGCGCACCGCCAGCTTGTAGGCGAACGGGTTGCCGTCTTCGTCCTGGCCGCTGATGTTGTGGATGCCGTCGGGCAGCTCGTACCAGTCAGGCTCCTCGCGGCGCAGCTGCTCGAAGCCCTCGCGGGTGACCACGCGCCCGTACATCTGCTGCACCGGCAGCTCCGGGCGCGCGTTGCCGGGGTTGAGGTAGAACCGCCGCGCGTACTCGTTGATGTTGCGGTTCATCACGTCCTCGACCAGCTGGCTCTCCACGCGCTGGCGCGCGTAGTCGGTCAGGAACGCGAACAGGGCCGTCAGGCCCGTGCCCAGCAGCAGGAACGAGAGGATGATGCGGGTGCGCAGCCGGCGCCGGAACCTCCGGTGCCGGCGGGGATGCGTCGCGGACTCAGCTTCCGCCATCGGGCGCGGCGATGCGGTAGCCGATGCCATGCCGGGTCTGGATGTAGGGCACCGGGAAAGGCTTGTCGACCACCGCACGCAGGCCGTGGATGTGCACGCGCAGGGAATCGGAATCCGGCAGTTCCTCGCCCCACACGCGGGTCTCCAGCTCCTGGCGGGTGACCACGGCGGGCGAGGCCTCCATCAGCGCCTGCAGGATCTTCAGCGCGGTGGGATTGAGCTGCAGCAGGCGGCCTTCGCGGCGGACCTCGAGGGTGTCGAGGTTGTACTCGAGGTCGCCGACGTTGAGCACCCGCGTCTGCACGCCCTTGCCGCGCCGCGACAGCGCGTTCAGCCGCACCTCGACTTCCTGCAGCGCGAACGGCTTGATCAGGTAGTCGTCGGCGCCGGAGTCGAAGCCGGCCAGCTTGTTCTCCAGGCTGTCGCGGGCTGTGAGCATCAGCACCGGGGTCTGCTTGCGCGCCTCGTTGCGAAGCTTGCGACAGACCTCGATGCCGTCCATCCCCGGCAGGTTCAGGTCCAGCACGATCGCGTCGAAATCGTGGACCACCGCCAGGTGCAGGCCGGTGACCCCGTCGGCGGCGAAATCGACGGTATGGCCGCGGTCCTCGAGATAGTCCCCGAGGTTGGCCGCGATGTCGCTGTTGTCTTCGATGACGAGGATGCGCATGGGCGCCTCAGTTGGCCTGTGGCAGGCGGATACCGCGATTGTTCATCAGCGCGTTCTGGGTCTGCTCGTGGGCGCGGCGGCGCTCGGCCACGGTCTGGCAGTTGTTGGTGGCGCGGTGCGAGCCGACCTTCTTCTCGCGCACGCACACCAGGCGGCTGTCCTCGCGGGCCTTGGTCAGCAGCGTGTTGATCCGCTCCTGCTCGTTGAAGACCTCGACCTTGTCGCGCTCCGAAAGCTGGTTCACGTCCTGCACGCCGCCCAGCAGCGCGTCGATGCGGTCCAGGGACGCGCGCACCTGGCGGCGCTCCTCGGCGCCGATCTCGGCGTAGGTCTCGCCGTCGGCGAGCGCCTTCAGGATCGCGGTGCGCTGGGCGTCGAACGACCGCGCCAGGTCCAGGCCCTTCTCGGGGGAGAAGGATTCGCCGCTGGCGTTGATGGTGGCGCCGGCGGCCAGCGGGGCCAGGGCGAGGACGGAAAGGATGAGCAGCTTGTACATCGGAACCTCGCAGGGAACGGGTGGGAAAGGGACGGTTCGGCGACAGGGGCGCCGTCCCGATTCTGCCTAGGCGCGCGTGACCGGGCAAACGACATCGCCCGGATGCAAAAAGGCCCAGGCTGGGGAGACCGCCTGGGCCAAGGATTGCCCCGATTACCGTATCTCGTGTGCCGGCCGGGGAGGCTGCGATCCCCCCGGCTGACGAAGGAGCTGCGGTCCGACGGAGCCTAAGCCGGAACCGATTAAAGGTGCGTTAAAGGGGCCGGCGCCGGACCCCGCCGCGGACCGCCGGAACCGATCCACCCCCTTGATTCACAAGGGAAACAGAGGCCGCCACGTAATCCATGATCGCCCCGGCCACGTCGACCCCGCAGGCGGTCTCGACCCCCTCCAGGCCCGGGGTCGAGTTGACCTCCAGGACCAGCGGACCGCGGCTGGAGCGGATCAGGTCCACCCCCGCCACCCCCAGGCCCAGGGCCCGCGCCGAGCGCACCGCCATCGCCTGCTCCTCCTCGCTGGCCTGCGCCGGCGAGGCTTCGCCGCCGCGGTGCAGGTTGGAGCGGAACTCGCCCTCGGCGGCCTGCCGGCGCATCGCCGCGACCACCCGGTCGCCGACCACGAAGCAGCGCAGGTCGGCGCCCTCGGCCTCGGCGACGAACTCCTGCAGCAGGAAGTTGGCGTAAAGCCCGCGCAAGGCCTCCACCACCGCCCGCGAGGCGGAGGGCTTCTCGGTCAGCATCACCCCGGCCCCCTGGGTGCCCTCGCTGAGCTTGACCACGTGCGGCGGCGGGCCCAGCAGCGACAGCAGGTCGTCGGTGTCGTCGGGGTTGTCGCCGAACACCGTGGTCGGCAGGCCGATGCCCTGCGCCGCCAGCAGCTGGTGGGTGCGCAGCTTGTCGCGGGCGCGCAGGATCGCGTCGGAGCCGTTGGGGGTCCAGCTGCCCATCAGCTCGAACTGGCGCAGCACCGCGGTGGCATAGCGGGTGATCGAGGTGCCGATCCGCGGGATCACCGCGTCGTAGCCGCTCACCGGCTTGCCCTTGTAGCGCATGGCAAAGCCGTCCGGGGCGATGCGCATGTAGCAGCGCAGCGGGTCGAGCACGCGCACGCTGTGCCCGCGCACGCGCGCCGCCTCGACCAGGCGGCGGGTGGAATACAGGGAAGCGTTGCGCGAGAGGATCGCCAGTTTCATCGATGCGCCGCCGTGGAGCCTGGCCCCTGGAAACGCAGAACGCCGCGGATGCATCCGCGGCGCCTGGCGTGGTGTCTGGAGCGGGTGATGGGAACAGCACCCGGTCGCTAACTCGTTTATTACGAACGCTTTTTCCGATCCAGGCGTCACGGAATGGACTCGATTGTGGACTCAAGTCTTCGGCCTGGTCAACGCAGGCCGTTGCGGGTGATCCAAAGCGAGCCAAGCACATCCATCAACAGCCAGAGCGTCGGATTTCATTCGGAAGTCTATCTGTCTACTGGCACACCACGCCACAGGTTGAATCGCCCCGGCTTTCCCGGAGGCTCCAAACCTTGAGAGGATGGAGCCATGAGCAACAAATTGACGAGGTACGCACCCGAGGTGCCAGTGGGCGGCGATTACGTCGGTGGCCGGGAAGATCGGCTGCAAGGCGGAGACGCTGCGGACATGGGTTCGGCGGGCCGAGCGCGACAGCGGGCTCCGACCGGGNCTGACGACCGACGAGCAGGCCCGGATCAAGGCCCTGGAGCGCGAAGTGCGCGAGCTGCGCCAGGCAAACGAGATCCTGCGCAAGGCGTCGGCGTATTTTGCCCAGGCGGAGCTGACCGCCGATTCAAATCCTGAAAGGGTTCATCGACGATCATCGCGATGCCTACGGGGTCGAGCCGATCTGC
>NZ_AZUZ01000011.1 GCF_000513955.1 Pseudoxanthomonas suwonensis J47 | reverse complement strand
GGGGAAAATAGCCTGATAGCGCGAAGGTTGTCCAAGGAAGATGCTTCCTGCTGTACAAACAGCATGAGCTGGCAGGCGTTGTATTTATAAAATCAATGACTTAAAGAGAGCGCGATCCTGCCGGGATTTGTCCGGTAGCTTCACGTTCGCGTCAGAATATCAATGGCCCCTTCAAGTCCAGCGTCGGCTTGGCCCCGACGTGTTCTACCTTGCCCTCCCAGCGGGCGCCTAGGTAATAGAAGCGTAAGCTATCCACCTTCGGGTCGATCAGGTCGCATAGCCGTTGGCGCAGGGCAACCCACTGTGCTGGCTCCACCTGTATCTCGAATACCGAAAATTGCACCCGCTGTCCAAGATCACGGCAGGCCTTGGCGACCTTGCGCAGACGCTTCTGGCCGCCTGTAGTGACGGTGCTGACATCGTAGCTTACGAGAACCATCATGCGTGTAGGGTCCCTGAGTCATTTCCACAGAAACGGCGGATAGCCGTCCAAGTCACCACGCAGGTGGCGGGCCAGGAGCTGCGCCTGTACGAATGGCAGCAGGCCGATGTCTACTTTCTCGTCTAGGAAAGGGTGTTGGAGTTGTTCGCGCTTGCGTTCCTGGTAGGCCGTCAGGACGATTTTTCGTGCATCGTCCTTCAACTGTACCGCACCGCTATCGAATACCTGGAAGTCGCGTTCGTTCAATTGCCTGCGGTTTATCAAAGACAGCGCGAGCCTTTCACCGAGCAGTGGGCGAAATTCCTCGGCCAGGTCGAGCGCCAAGCTGGGTCGGCCTGGCCGGTCGCGATGCAGGAAACCCACGGATGGATCCAGTCCGACCGTCTCCAATGCCGATCGGCAATCGTGCGTAAGCAGTGTGTAGAGAAACGACAGCAGCGCGTTGAACGCATCGCGTGGCGGGCGCCGGTTGCGTCCAGCAAAGCGCAGCAATGGCGATTCGACCCTGATGAGTTGGTCGAATACACCAAAGTAGGCCTGAGCCGCTTCGCCCTCCAGACCGCGCAAGAGATCTACGTCCTGTTCTACGAGCAGTCTGTGCGGAATACGCTTAAGCCGCTTCAGGGCATGCTGGAACGACGGCAGGTCGGGGAGCCTGGTGCCGTGATCGCGCCAGCCCCGGGCAAGCACGGCACGCTGGTTGTGGATCTTGCCTACGAGCAGATTGCGGACGACGCTCGCACATCGCTGCGGGTCGTCGCTGGTGCGATACTGGGCGCGCCGCAACAGCACATTGCCGGAGATGGGGCCTTCGACGCGGGCCAGGAAGCGGCCCTGTGGCGTGAGATAGCAGATACTGATGCCTTGCGCCGCGCAATAGCCAAGTAATTGCGGGGACACCGCGACACGGCCGATACAAACTAGGCTCTCCAACATGTGTACGGGCAGCCGCACGCGCTCTTGGCGGTCAACCTCCATGACAATGTTGGCGCCGTCCTTGCGAAGCCAGGCGCCATCGGTGCTGACATACAGCGTGTTCAGCTGTCGGCGCACTTCAGGCTTTCTCCTCGCGCAACTGCAACTGCAGCCAGTCCCGTATGCTCCGATGTCCGAGTAGGCGCGGCTGACATATGCCGATCAGAGAGCAAGCATCGCAGCGCTTGGGCTCATATCGAGCGGTTGGCGTCACGCCCGATGCCAGCATGGCCCGGGTTTGGGCGATGGTGCTTAGAGTGAGCGCGCGCAATGCAGAATCGAAGAGGACGTCCTTGCGACGGCGAGTCTGTCCGTAGAACAATGCGCCGGCGTGCACGGGCTGACCCAGCATCGCTTCCAGGCACAGCGCCTGGGCGCATAGCTGTACTTCGTCTGCACGGTGAGACTTCGGGCGACCGCGCTTGTACTCCACTGGAAAGGCACGTTCGCCGTCATTGGTGCGGTGGAACTCCATCACGTCGGCCTTACCCGTGATACCCAGCTCAAGCGAGAGCAATGGCATAGCGGTCACGGTGCGTACACCGCGGCGACGTTCGGCCTGTGGGGTGTCCGAGCGATGATGCAGCAGTCGGCCTTCCGCCGTAAGTCGGTTCTCGGCCCACTGTTGTTCCAAATGGATCAAGGCGCATTGGCGTGGGCAATACAGGAAATGCTGGAGGGCGGAGAGGGGAATCAGATCCTCGTCGTCCATGCTGCGCCCTCCACTGCGGTCAAAGCACTTCGGTGATGGTGATGCCGGCCGGCAAGTTGCGGTCAATCTCGACCATGTAGTCGGAAAAGTGCCGGGCGGGAGCCGAAGCATCACTAGTGCGTGTCACCTTCACCTTGTCGAACAGTACGTGGGCAGGGGCGTTGCCCATGGGGTGTTCGTGCTCGAACACGATCAACTTGCGCGCCGACATCTCGCCGCGAGCAGCGGATCGGTCGTGTTCGAACAGGTTGACAAGAGCGCGCCACAGCAGCTGCAGATCGTCCTCGGAGAAACCGGTACGCTCGGCCAACTTGGCCGAGACGAAGCCGTGGGCTCGATACAGGCCGTAGGGCAGGATGTGCTTGCGGCCCATCGTGCGTTCCTTTTCAAGATCTTTCTCGTTGGTCACGGCCACGCGGGTGATAGCTACTTCTAGCGGAAGCACGGGTTCGATGGAACTGGCGAAGGCCAACTGCACCGGCCCGCGCACCTGGCCCGAATTGACCTCGGTGGTCATCACTGCGCCAAAGGCCCGCACGTCGAAGAAGTTCTTGCACATCCAGGCGGTAAGTTCCTGCGCCTTGGCTTGATCTTTGGGAAGCTTTTTGTACTTCTCCTTCTCGTCTGGCGGAATATTCAATGCTTTCCAGGCCAGCTCGTGCTGACTGTTGAGCACCGATTTTTCCTGCATGTAGATGGCATAGCCCGGCTCGCCTTCCTTTTCCAGCGAGACGTAGTTGCGGATCTTGCGCTTGATCGCAACGTCGGTGACCAGCCCCTGGTTGGTTTCCGGATCTAGACGCGGCAGGTTGCCGGCGTCCGGGTCGCCGTTGGGGTTGCCGTTGCTCACGTCGAACAGGTAGACGAACTCGTAGCGGTGGGCGATGGCGCTCATGGGGTCTCTCCTTCACTCTCGGTCTCGGTGTCGATATCGGCAATCTGCCCGCCACTGCGGGTAAAGCGCGCCTGGGCCTGGTGGTAGTAACCGATGGCGAAACGGCCCTGTTCCTCGATCGGTAGCGTCCGCGGGAACTGGGGCGGCAGGGCATCGATGATCTGGCCGATTTCCTTCTCCAGGTTCACCGCGAGCCCGGCCTTGTCCTTGCGCAGCTTGCCCAGGTGGTTCTGGGCGTTGCGCAACAGCACCGGGAAAATGCTGGCCGGTGTCGCCGAAGCGGCGCCGTAGTAGCGATCACGTATGGTGGCGTTGATCTGCGTACCGAGTGCGGCGCGCTGCAGGTTCTCCAGCAACGAGAACAGCCGTCCCAGCAGATAGCCGGGATCCGTATTGCCGGTATCGAGACTCACGGGTGGTTCCCCCTGGTTGGTGGATGACGACATACCTTGTTGCCTGCCCAGCCGCGCGTCTCGGGCCAGGACGGCCTTGCACAGCGCGACACGCAGCGGCGAGATCTGCCCATCAGCACGGAACCGCATCACGATGGTGCCAAGCAGGCTGCGTGGGTAACGGGTGCCGGCGAGGATCGCGCGGGTCAGCTCGCCGGCCAGTAGTGGTGGCACGTCCTCGGCCTTCGGCTTGCCGTTCTCGCCGTAGATGGTGGCGGTTTGCAGGGCCAGGTATTGCGGTGTCGGTGGCCGCCTCCACGCAGGTGGTTTGAGCTCGAGATCGGCATGGTGTTCGGCTAGGCGCTGTGCGAAGCCGGCCAGCGTCTGCGTTTCCCAGAAGCGGATCGACAGGCGTGAAGCGTTCGGCGCCAGTCCCAGGACGAAGATGTCCGCCTCGTCGTCCAGGGTCGGGTCCAGTTCGCGAAGTGGCCGACCTTGCCGCACCTGCTCCAGCGCCTGTTGCAGGCGTTGCGTAGCCTGGCCGTCGGCCAGCGCGGTTGAGTCGCCGTCTTCGCCGCGCAGGAAATCCGCGATCAGGTCTTCGGCGGCCTCTGCCTGCGGTGCGGTCTTTGCGTGCGCCCAGAAAACGACGGTGGTGTCGCCGATCTGCAGGTGTTGCCGATTGTGCGGATCGCGGCGCAGCAGATGGTTGAGGGCCGTGGTGTAGGCGAACGCCGCTTGCTCGGAGATCGGCGCATTTTCACCCTGGCTTTTGCCGTAGGACGCGAATGCCTCGAGATTGAACGAGACGATCGACGCGCCGGAGCTCTGGACGCCATAGACACCCTTGATGGCCGGGTGCAGGCGCGCCAATGGTGCATGTTCGCCGGTGGCGAGGCAGCTGCCGAGTCGTGCATCCTTGCCTTGTCCCTGCTGCCGTGCCCATGCGGCGCGAGCGGCCGGGCGCTGGTGCAGATAACCGGTGTCCCCGTCGAGACGGAAGACGATGTTGGCATCCAGCAGTGCCTCGCCGTGACGGATAAAGAGCGAGTCATCGACAAACTGATCTGGCGACCATCCGTCGAGGAAGGCGAGTAATGCGAGCAACCCAGGGTCGTCGGTGCCGCAAAGCGCCTGCCGGTGCAGGGCCTTGAACGCTGCGCGCTCCTGCTCGCTGCGCTTGCTGCTGGCACTGACCCCGAGCACATAGCTGGTCTTGTCCCAGAGAAAATTGGGCTTGATCCCGGCTGTCCGCTTTTCCGGCTGCGGTACGTCCAGCAGCCGTGGCTGTGGCTTCTTGCCGGAGAGATCACGCAGGTCATGGACGTCGACGACGTTCCCACTGCCATCCAGCACGATGGCAAAGCCAATCTTCTCCTGGCTGTAGCCGGGTTCGGCGATGCCGGACTCGGGATCGTCCCGCAGACGCTGGTAGTAATCGACGAGGGCGGACAGGATCATGCGCGCACTCCTGCTCCATCCCCGACCAGCGTCTTCACGTCGATCCGGCCATCGACCATGCGGGCGCGGAAGAAACGCGGGGTCATGCCGTCGGCGAAATCGATGTCGTGCAGCATCCAGCCGAGATCGCGCTCGCCCATCAGCGAAGGGTCCGGTGTGGGGAGAGCGTCGTCGGATTCGATCAGCGCGAAACTGGCCGGAAACTCCCGCGTCCCCAGGCAGGGCGCGTGGAAGCATTGCCCGCGCCGGGCGCGGCGGTTGAAGATGTCCAGGTGTTTGCCGACGTTATCGTCCGGTCCGGCCTTGTCGGTCAGTTCGAAATGCGCGCCGATGACGTAGCCGACATCACGTAGCACCGTGGCAGCACGTTGCTGCCGATCGTCCTCGACATAGGCGATCAGTCCATCGGTGCGGCCGGCCTTGATCGCCTTGCCGACGCTGGCCGCGGCCAGCTTTCCGCCGACCTCGTTGCGCCGGATCGACTCGAAGCGGATCGGCCTGAGGACCTGGATGCTGTCCACGACCCAACGGATCGCCGGCTTCCAGTGGATCGCTTCCAGGATGCCGCGTGCCGCCGATGGAGTGATCACATCATACGAGGCGCGTTCCACCTTCATTTCCGGACGCGTGAACAATGCCCGTTCGCCCCAGACGTGAAGCCTGACTCCGTAACTCATCCTTGCCCCCTGTCGTGCTTTCCGAGAATGTGCCTCGTTGGTGTCGCAAAAGCTGCGACGGAAGATATTCTCTGCAGCGTAGATAATCCAGCAGAAGTATGGTCAGACAAGCAGTGTTTCTAACGCCAGAAATTGTGGATTGTCATCCCAATGCAATCCGAACCGGGCGTCGTATAGACGCGGGTTGACCAGCCGCACGAACTGTTCGTCGAAGCGCTCCTGAGCGACCGGGGCGATGGCATGGGCCTGCCACAGGGCCTGGTAGGCCCGTTCCGGCACCTGGACCAACCAGGCCTGCAGGCGGCGCGCGGCGCCAGCCGTACCGACGTGCTCGGCGTGCTCGAGTTGGCGCAGGACGGCGGCGACCTCGGGGGCCTCTTCGTGGCTGCCTGGCAGGTAGGGCACGATCACCGGCCGCAGGGTGGTGCGGATCATCCGAAACTTTCTTGCCAGCGTGTCCAGCGGCAGTCCGTCGATCTCGCAACCGCGCAACAGACCCAGCAGGTCGTCGCGGTCCAGCTGACCATCGCCCAGGCGGAAGTACAGCTCGCGGAAGTACGCATCGACGGCGTCCAACGACAGCAAGTCATCGCGATGGGCGCGCTCGACCGTGCGGAAGACTTCCGCGAACAGTCTGAGTTCCTTCGGTGGCGCCCAGTCGCCGTTGGCAGGCTCGAATACGAGTACTTCGCTGGCCTCCACGTCCCACTCCCTGTTGCGGTTACAGCGCCCGGCCGCCTGGGCGATGGAATCCAGCCCGGCTTCCGCGCGCAGCACGGCGGGGAAGCTCACGTCCACGCCCGCCTCGACCAGGCTGGTCGCGACCAGCCGGCAGGGCCTTCCGGCCTTCAGGTCCTGGCGCACCTCGGACAATACGGCGCTGCGATGGCGAGCGTGCATCAGCGTGGTCAGGTGGCGCGCCCCCGGCTGCTCGGCGATGGCTTCGAACAAATGCCGGGCATGGCGTCGGTTGTTGACAATGCACAGCACCTGATCGCGACGGCGCAGGTGCTCGGCCAATGCGTCGTCGTCAAGCGTGCCGGCATGGCGCGCACGGACGCGGCGTAGCTCGGTGTACAGGACCGGAGGGTCCGGCGCCAGCTCGCGGACGTTTTCAAGGCCATCCTTGAAGCCCTGGTCCAGCCGTAGCGCCGGCTGAGTGGCGGTGCACAGCAGCGGGCTGACCCGGTAATTTTGCGCCAGTTCGTCCAGCACGGCCACGCAGGGGCGCAGCAGCTCATGCGGCAGGGTCTGTGCCTCGTCCAGGATCACCACGCTGGCGGCGATGTTATGCAGCTTGCGGCAGCGCGAGGGGCGGTCGGCGAACAGGCTCTCGAAGAACTGCACGGAGGTGGTGACCACGATCGGCGCATCCCAGTTCTCCATAGCCAGATGGCGTTTCTCGATGGCCTGTGGCGCCTTGGCCGGATCGTCGAAGAAGGCGCTGTGGTGCTCCAGCACGATGTCGTCCCGGTCGGCCGGCACGCCGAGCGCATGCCGGAACACCTGTACGGTCTGCTCGACGATGCTGGTAAAGGGGATCACGTAGATCACCCGGCGCAGGCCATGGGCGAGGGCATGGTCCAAGGCAAAGGCCAGTGAAGCCAGCGTCTTGCCGCCGCCGGTGGGCACGGTCAGCGAGAACAGCCCCGGCCGCTGCGCGGCCTTGGCTCGCACCTCGCGCAGGATGTGTGCGCGCAGCGGATTGATGCCACCTTCGCCAGGCAACCCGGCCAGATGGCGGTCGAGCGCGTCGCGCAGCTGGGCCAAAGACGGCCTGGGGCCAGCATCCTCGTCCCGGGACGATCGACCTTCGATGCGCCGATAGAAGTCGTCGGTATCGACGAAGTCGGCGTCGACCAGGCAGGAAAAAATCATGCGCGCCAGCATCGACAACTGGAACGGGCGGAGTTGTGGCTTGGGATGCCTGGTGAACCCCAAGGGCAAGGACAGCTTGCCGGGCAGCGCAATCTCCCGCTCCCAGTCAGGCAGCAGCGGTGGCAGTTCTTGGCAGTAACCCTCGGACAAGCGCTCGTAGAGCGTCGTACGAGACTGGCCGTCCAGGCCGGGCCTGCCATTGGCCAGCCCGGCATGGTGACCGGCGATTGCGTAGGCGATCAGGGTCCCGAGACCGCCGTAACGTTCGCCGGCGATCCATGCGCCCCAAGTAGCGTGATCGACACGGGGTGCCTGGCCTTCCAAGCGTTTCTGGAAGTGATCGGAATACTTGCCGAGATCATGCAACAGCCCGGCCGTTCTAGCCAGGTCCGCGGCTGCGAAAAAGGATGCGTTCGCCGCTGCCAGCGCGCCGACATCGCGCAGGTGCACGGACAACGGTTGCCAGTCGCGCCTGTCCGCAGACGCAGTGGAATGAGCGAAAAACGATCGCTTGTCGCCGTCCATGACCAGTCCCCCAATGTGGTGCGCCGCGAAGCTTGCACCACCTCCGTCTCTCCCCATGAGACGCGCCGATGTCTGTGCCCCGCAATCTAGCCCAGGACCGGGCAACATTCCATGGCGTATTGCGCCTATCGGGCGACAGGGCGGCGAATCGCCTTCCGCCGCGTCCGCCGAGCGGCGACAATAGCCGGCGATGCGCGCTCGCAGCGCCAGCAGTCTTCCGGTAGGCGTCGCCTCCCCCAGCCCCGCCTAGCGAACCCGTTCTCCCGACAGAGTAGCTGCCTTCCCATGCCCAACGCTCCCAAGATCATCTACACGCTGACCGACGAAGCCCCCTTCCTGGCAACGCAGTCGCTGCTGCCGATCGTGCAGGCCTTCGCCGCCACCGCGGGCATCGCGGTGGAGACCCGCGACATCTCGCTGGCCGGCCGCATCCTGGCCCAGTTCCCGGACTACCTCGGCGAGGGGCAGAAGGTCAGCGACGACCTGGCCGAGCTGGGCGAGCTGGCGACGAAACCCGAAGCCAACATCATCAAGCTGCCCAACATCTCCGCCTCGGTGCCGCAGCTGAAGGCCGCGATCAGGGAGCTGCAGGGCAAGGGCTATCCGCTGCCGGACTACCCGGACGCGCCGAAGGACGAGAAGGAAAAGGACATCCAGGCCCGCTACGACCGGGTCAAGGGCTCGGCCGTGAACCCGGTGCTGCGCGAAGGCAACTCCGACCGCCGCGCGCCGGCCTCGGTGAAGAACTACGCCCGCAAGCACCCGCACCGCATGGGCGCGTGGAGCAAGGATTCGAAGTCGCACGTGGCGCACATGGACGCCGGCGACTTCTACGGCAGCGAGCAGTCCGCCACCATCGCCAACGCCGGCAGCCTGCGCATCGAGCTGGCCCAGGCCGACGGCCAGACCGTGGTGCTGAAGGAAAAGGTGGTGGTCAAGGCCGGCGAGATCGTCGACGCCTCGACCATGAGCCGCAAGGCGCTGGCCGCGTTCGTCGCCGCCCAGGTGGCCGACGCGCGCGCCAGGGACGTGCTGTTCTCGGTGCACCTGAAGGCGACCATGATGAAGGTTTCCGACCCGATCATGTTCGGCGTGGTGGTCTCGGAGTTCTACAAGGACGCGCTGGCCAGGCACGCCGACGCACTGGCCTCGGTCGGTTTCTCGCCCGAGAACGGCATCGGCGACCTGTACGCGCGCATCGCCTCGCTGCCGGAAGACCGGCAGGCGGCGATCAAGGCCGACATCGAGGCCGTGTACGCCAACGGCCCGGCCGTGGCCATGGTCAACTCGGACAAGGGCATCACCAACCTGCACGTGCCCAGCGACGTGATCGTCGACGCCTCGATGCCGGCGATGATCCGCGACTCCGGCCGCATGTGGAACGCCGAAGGCAAGCTGCAGGACACCAAGGCGGTGATTCCGGACCGCTGCTACGCCGGCGTGTACCAGGCGGTGATCGAGGACTGCAAGGCCAACGGCGCCTTCGACCCGACCACCATGGGCTCGGTGCCGAACGTGGGCCTGATGGCGCAGAAGGCCGAGGAATACGGCAGCCACGACAAGACCTTCCGCATCCCGGCCGACGGCACCGTGCGCGTCACCGACCAGGACGGCAAGCTGGTGTTCGAACACAAGGTCGAGGCCGGCGACATCTGGCGCATGTGCCAGACCAAGGACGCGCCGATCCAGGACTGGGTCAAGCTGGCCGTGAACCGCGCCCGCCTGAGCAATACCCCGGCGGTGTTCTGGCTGGATACCAACCGCGCCCACGACCGCGAGGTCATCGCCAAGGTCGAGAAGTACCTCAAGGACCACGACACCAGCGGCCTGGACATCCGCATCCTCGCCCCGGTGGAAGCGACCAAGTTCTCGCTCGAGCGCATCCGCCAGGGCAAGGACACCATCTCGGTGACCGGCAACGTGCTGCGTGACTACCTGACCGACCTGTTCCCGATCCTGGAGCTGGGCACCAGCGCCAAGATGCTGTCGATCGTGCCGCTGATGGCCGGTGGCGGCCTGTTCGAGACCGGCGCCGGCGGCAGCGCGCCCAAGCACGTGCAGCAGTTCGTCGAGGAGAACTACCTGCGCTGGGATTCGCTGGGCGAGTTCCTGGCCCTGGCCGCCTCGCTGGAACACCTGGCCGAGCAGACCGGCAATGCCAGGGCGGCGGTGCTGGCCAAGGCCCTGGACCAGGCCAACGGCCTGATCCTGGACAACAACCGCTCGCCGGCGCGCAAGGTCGGCGAGCTGGACAACCGCGGCAGCCATTTCTACCTGGCCCTGTACTGGGCTCAGGCGCTGGCCGCCCAGGACGAGGACGCCGCGCTGCAGGCGAAGTTCGCGCCGCTGGCCAAGGCGCTGTCGGAGAACGAGGCGAAGATCGTCGCCGAGCTCAACGGCGCGCAGGGCAAGCCGGTCGACATCGGCGGCTACTACCAGCCGGACCTGGCCAAGACCGGCGCGGCGATGCGCCCGTCGGCCACCTTCAACGCCAGCCTCGCGGAACTGGCGGCCTGATCGCCTCTTCCGCCTCCACCTGCTGATCGGAACGCCCGGCTCCATGCCGGGCGTTCCGTTTTGTGGCTCGCGGCGGTGCGCGCTGCTCCACGGGCCCGGCCGCATCCAGGTCCACCGCGTAGCCCTGAAGCGACACCAGGCCGCCGAACATCGCCGCCATCTGCCGGTATACCGCCCCGTCGTCCCAGCCAGCCATTGCCGTCTCCTCGGGCTTGAATGCAGATCAAGCTAGACCGATGCTGGGCGGGAAAAAAGCGCAAATCCTGCAAGCCAGGCTTGAGGGCGATTCAAGATGGGACGACTTCCGCTGGACCAGGTCGAGGCCTTCGTCACCGCCGCGCGGCTGGGCAACCTGACCCGCGCGGCCGAGGCGATGCACCTGACCGTCAGCGCGCTGAGCCACCGCATGCGCCAGCTCGAGGAGCGGCTGGGCCAGCGCCTGCTGGCGCGCGGCCCGCGCGGGGTCGAGCTGACCGTGGAAGGGCGCCGGCTGTACGACGCGGTGTCCGCGCCGCTGGACGCGATCGGCCTGGCCCTGCGCCGGGCGACCCCGCGCAACGACCGCAGCATCACCTTGAGCCTGATCCCGTCGATGGCCACCGCCTGGCTGGTGCCGCGGCTGCCGGCGTTCCTCGCCGCGCACCCGGACCTGGGCCTGAGCCTGCAGTCCAGCACCCACGTGGTCGACTTCGAGCGCGAGCCGGTGGACATGGCCCTGCGCCTGGGCGGCGGGCGCTGGCCGGGCGTGCACGCCGAACTGCTGTTCAACGAATGGATCGCGCCGGTGGCCAGCCCGGCGCTGCTGCAGAAGCACCGCGACGTGCCGGCGGCGCAGCGCCTGGCGAAGCTGCCGCTGCTGGGCGACCCGGCCGACCGCTGGAAGGAATGGTTCGCCCACGCCGGCGGCCGCGCGCCGGCGCACCACGTCGCCCACTTCGACGACACCGAGACCCTGCACCAGGCCGCGGCCGAAGGCGTGGGCGTGGCGCTGGCGCGCCTGACCCTGGCCGAACCGCTGCTGCGCGCCGGGCGCCTGGTCCTGCTCGGCCGCCGGCGCCTGCCGGCCGGGTTCGGCCATTACCTGGTCTATCCGGAGCGCAGCCTGTCGCATCCGGCCTTCGCCACGGTGCGCGCCTGGATCCTCGAACAGGCCGCCGCCACGCCCTCGCGCTGAACGCGCCCGCCCGCCACCCACGCCTGCCACTATCCCCGCATGCTCCGAGCCGACGCCATCGCCCAGCAGATCCACGACGCCTTCGACGACTACCACGCGCGCTTCGCCGAGATCAGCCGGCGCGCGCGGCGCCGCTTCGAGCAGCGCGACTGGGCCGGCGCCCGCGCCGACGCCGCCGAGCGCCTGGACCTGTACGACGCCTGCATCGGCGACTGCGGGCGGCGGCTGGCCGCGACCCTCGGCACGCACGCGCACGACCGCGCGCTGTGGGCGCAGGTGCGCGACCACTACGCCGCCTCGATCGGGGACGCGATCGACACGGAGCTGTACAAGACCTTCTACAACACCCTGAGCCGGCGCTTCTTCGGCACCCGCGGCGTCGATCCGGCGGTCGAATTCGTGGCCCTGGACATCGAGTCCACGGACGCGATCACCCGCCCGGTGGCGCGGCACAGCTATGCGGTGTCGGAACGACGCCCGACCGACACCTTCATCCGCGTGCTGGGCAACTACCGCTTCGACGTGCCCTACGCGCACCTGACCCGCTGCGCGGCGGCAATCGCGATCCGCCTGCAGGACGACCTGGCGCACTGGGGCGAGCACCCGGTGCGCGGCATCGAGCTGCTGGACACGGTGTTCTACCGCGAGCGCCGCGCCTACCTGGTCGGCCGCGTGTTCGGCGAGCACCGCTTCTCGCCGTGCGTGATCGCCCTGGTCAACGGCGAGGACGGGATCCGCGCCGAGGCGGTGCTGACCCGCCGCGCCGACGTGGCCCAGCTGTTCGGCGTGTCGCGCAGCTACTTCCAGGCCGACCTGCCGACGGTAGGCGACGCAGTGGTGTTCCTGCGCAGCCTGCTGCCGCAGAAACCCGTGGACGAGATCTACACCGTGCTCGGCCGCGCCAAGCAGGGCAAGACCGAGCGCTACCGCAGCTTCTTCCGCTACTTCCACGCACATCCGGCCGAACGCCTGGTGCGCGCCGAAGGCACGCCGGGCATGGTCATGGCGGTGTTCACCCTGCCCGGGCAGCCGCTGGTGTTCAAGGTCATCCGCGACCACTTCGCCTGGCCGAAGAACACCACCCGCGAGGAAGTGCAGGCGCAGTACGAGCGCGTGTTCCGCCTGGACCGGGTCGGCCGCCTGCTCGATGCGCAGCCGTTCCGCCACCTGCGCTTCCCGCGCGCGCGCTTCGACCCGGCGCTGCTGCAGGAACTGCGGGAGACCTGCGCGGCCAGCCTGGAGGAGGACGGCGAGGACATCGTCCTGCGCCTGTGCTACGTGCAGCGCCGGCTGCGCCCGCTCGACCTGTACCTGCGCGAGCAGACCGCCGAAGGCGCGCGCCAGGCGGCGCTGGACTACGGCCAGGCGATCATCGACCTGGCCCGCAACGACATCTTCCCCGGCGACATGCTGCTGAAGAACTTCGGCGTGTCGCGCCACCGCCGCGTGGTGTTCTACGACTACGACGAGATCCGCGCGGTCAGCGAATGCAATTTCCGCGACTGGCCGAAGGCGGGCAGCTACGAGGAGCAGGTGGCGGCCGAGCCGTGGTTCCACGTCGACCCCGACGATGTGTTCCCGGAGCGCTTCGGCATGTTCATGGGCCTGCCGGGGCCGCTGCTGGCGGCATTGAAGACCGTGCACGGGGCGATCTTCGACCCGCAGTGGTGGCGCACCCTGCAGGCCGCGCTGCGCCGCGGCGAATGGCCGGACACGCCGCCGTATCCCGATTCGTTGCGCCTGGCGTAACGAATCGGGGGGGATTCGGGATTCGGGATTGGGGATTCGTAAAAGCTCCTCCGGTCATGCCGCGGCGACCGGAAAGCCGCTCCTGCTCTTTCGGATCACGAATCCCTAATCCCGAATCCCGGCTCCCAATGCTAGTCTCGGCCGCACTTTCCGCAGGAGCCCGTGCATGATCCGCATGTCCCGTTCCGCCGCCTGTGCCGTGGCCATCGCCCTGGCCCTGGGCGTTCCCGCCGCGCAGGCAACCAAGCCCGCCGATGCCGCCAGCCTGCCGGCGCCCGACGCCGCGCTGCAGGCGGCGATCGACGGCAGCTGGCGCGCCGAGGGCAATGTCGCCCGCGATCCCTGGCGCCATCCGGGCCAGACCCTGGCGTTCTTCGGCATCCGCCCGGACATGCGCGTGGTCGAGATCACCCCCGGCGGCGGCTGGTACAGCGAGATCCTGGCGCCGTACCTGTCGGCGAAGGGTCGCTACGTGGCCGCGGTGGTCGATCCGGACGCCTTCCAGCCCGGACGCCAGCGCGACTACTACCAGCGCGGGAAGGACGGCCTGGCGAAGAAGTTCGCCGGCGCGCCGGAGCAGTTCGGCAAGGCCGAGGTCGTGGCCTACGACCCGAAGGCGCCGGTGTTCGGCGAGGCCGGTTCGGCCGACATGGTCCTGACCTTCCGCAACGTGCACAACTGGCGCAGCGCCGGCCAGGCCGAGGGCATGTTCAAGGGCTTCTACGAGGTGCTCAAGCCCGGCGGCGTGCTCGGCGTGGTCGAGCACCGCGCCAAGGCCGACGTGCCGGCCGACGACGGGAGCGGCTATGTCGGGCAGGACCAGGTGATCGCGCTGGCGACCGCCGCCGGTTTCGAGCTGGCCGGCAGCAGCGAGGTCAACGCCAACCCGCGCGACACCAAGGACCACCCGAACGGCGTGTGGACCCTGCCGCCCACCAACAACCACGACGAGGTGGACCAAGCGAAGTACCAGGCCATCGGCGAAAGCGACCGCATGACCCTGCGCTTCGTGAAACCGTCCCGGGAATGAAATGAATGGTGAGAGCGCTGGCGCCGCGACCGCGGCCCAGTGGCCGTGACGCTGCCAGCGCTTTTCCTCCGACGTTCCACCACTCCGCCCCCCCACCGGAGCCCTCCCCCATGCACGGTCTCATCGGACGCCTGCGCGCCACCCCCGGCAACCGCGATGAACTTGCCGCGATCCTGCTCGATGGCATCCGCGGCATGCCCGGCTGCCTGAGCTACGTCGTCGCCGAGGATCCCAACGACGCGGACGCCCTGTGGATCACCGAAGTCTGGGACAACGCCGCCAGCCATGAAGCCTCGCTGCAGCTGCCCGCGGTGCGCGAAGCGATCGCCCGCGCGCGGCCGCTGATCGCCGGCTTCGATTCGCACGTGCTGACCCGCCCGCTGGGTGGGCACGGCCTGGCGCAGGACTGATCCGCGATGCCGCACCGTTCCACCCCGCAGCCGCTGCCGGGATGCTGATCGCGTTCAACAAGCCCTACGGGGTGCTGTGCCAGTTCACCGACCGCAGCGTGCCGCCGCGGCCGACCCTGGCCGGCTTCGGCCTGCCGGCGGGCGTATACGCTGCCGGCCGCCTGGACCACGACAGCGAGGGCCTGCTGCTGCTCACCGACGATGGCGGCCTCGCCCACCGCCTGACCGATCCGCGGCACAAGCTGCCGAAGACCTACTGGGTGCAGGTGGAGGGCGACCCGCAGCCGGAACAGCTGCAGGCGCTGCGCGAGGGAGTGGTGCTCAACGACGGGCCGACGCGACCGGCGAAGGTGCGGCGGCTCGATCCGGCACCGCAGCTGTGGCCGCGCGATCCGCCGGTGCGCTATCGCAAGACCGTGCCGGATGCCTGGCTGGAGCTGGCGATCAGCGAAGGCCGCAACCGCCAGGTGCGGCGCATGACCGCGGCGGTCGGCCTGCCGACGCTGCGGCTGGTACGCGTGGCGATCGGCCGGCACCGGCTGGCGCTGGGCCAGGGACCGGAAGCCGGCTGGCTGCCACCGGGCAGCTGGCGCCAGGTGGACGGCGCGGCGTAAGCGCCGCGCCTGCACTCAGGTGCTGGCGGTGTCGTCCGCGGCCGAAGTGCGACGCGCGCGCGGACGGGCACGCGGGGCACCGTTGCCTTCGCGGGAGACGCGACGCGACTGGCCGTCGATCGGCGCCTGCCGCTCTTCCTGGCGGCGCTTGCGGTACATCACGTAGGCCAGCACGCCGGCACCGACCACCGCGGCGGCGGCGGCGACCGCGACGGGGTGCCGGCGCACGGTGCCGCGGGCGACGTTGAAGCCGGCCTTGGCCGCGCCCAGCGCGGCGCCGGTGCGGATCCACTGCTCGGCACCGACGCCGGCGTCGCGCAGGCTGGCTCCGGCGTTGCGCAGTCCGGCGCCGGCCTGCTCGGCCAGCTCCATCGCGCGGTCGGTGATGATGGTCATCTTGCTCATGGCGCAATCCGTGGCGGGAAAGTGGGGACGCCGCCAGTGTCGGCGACGGGCCGTGCATGGGGCGTCAGCGGCAGTCTGCCGCGTGCAGGCCGGTCCATGCCGTGCCCCTCACGCTACACCGACATCACGGGCGGTGCATCCGCGGCGCAGGAAGATTCCAGACAGCCAGCGCGGCTGAACCGCTCACGTGCCCCGCGGTTTCGCCCGATGGGTTGCGGGGCCGTCCAGGGATCGTGCGGCCGCGCCGTGCCAGTACTCTTCCTTGGCAGCCTGCCCGTTCCACCGTCGCCATGGGCGACGAACCCCTCACGTGCCCCGCGGCTTGGCGCGATGCGTAGCCGTGGCCGTCCAGGGGTCGTCCGGCCACGGATGCTTGGGATAGCGCCCCTTCATCTCCTTCTTCACCTCCGGATAGGTGCGGTCCCAGAAGCCGCGCAGGTCCCGGGTGACCTGCAGCGGGCGGCCGCCGGGGGAGAGCAGGTGCAGGGTCAGCGGCACGCGGCCATCGGCGATGCGCGGGGTGTCGGCCAGGCCGAACAGCTCCTGCAGTTTCACCGCCAGCACCGGCGGCTGCGCCTGGCCTTCGTGGTCCAGCGCGTATTCGATGCGCCGCTCCATGCCCGAGGGCACGGTGATCCGCACCGGGGCCAGGCGGTCCAGCTGCTGGCGCAGGTTCCATTCCAGCGGCGACTTCAGCGCCTCGCCCAGCTCCTCCTCCGACAGTGCGTCCAGGCGGGTCTTGCCGGCGAAGGCCGGCTTCAGCCAATCGTCCAGCGTCGCCAGCAGGGCGACATCGCCGATGTCGGGCAGGCCGAGCTCCGGCATCCACTGGCGCAGCGATACCGCGCGGGCCTGCCACTGGCGCAGGCCTTCGGTCCACGGCAGCGCCTCCAGGCCCAGCTCGCGCACCGCCGCGGTCAGCGCCTGCGCGGCCTGCGCCGGGTCGACGCGGCCGGCGGGGCGGCTGTCCAGCACGATGCGGTCGAAGCGCGATTCGCGCCGGGCCACCAGGGCGCGGCGTTCGCCGTCCCAGACCGCGCCTTCCTCCTCGACGAAGCGGTCGGGGAAGTCGGCGCGCAGGCGCGCCTCGTCCACCGGCGCGGCCCGCAGCAGCAGGGCGTCGCCGCGCGCCTCGAAGCGCAGCTCGCTGGCCACCAGCCACGGTTCGCCGCGCAGTGCGCTGTCCTCGAACAGGCGCGCCATGCGGCCGTTGGCCAGCTGGTAACGCAGCGGATCGGCCGGATGCCGCGCGGCGATGCGGTCGGGGAAGGCGTGGGCGAGCAGGTCGCCCAGCTCGTGCGCCTCGATCTCGGCCGGCGGCGCGGCCTCGCAGCGCAGGCGGCGGCGCCACTGCCTGGCCGCCGCATCGATCGCCGCCAGGGCGGACCGGCTGGCATCGGGGGGCATGCGCCCGGCGCGGAACGCGGCCAGCGCGCGCCAGCGTTCGGCGAGGGCGTCGCTGCGGCTGCGCAGCGGGTCGCGCGCTTCCAGCAGCGCGGCCAGGTCGGCGGCCAGCGCCTGTTCGCGCGGGCCGCGGGCGGCCAGCAGCATCGACGCCAGCCGCGGATGCGTGCCCAGCGCCAGCATGCGCCGGCCCAGCGCGGTGATCGCATGGCCGTCCAGCGCGCCCAGCCGCTGCAGCAGCTCGCGCGCGGCGGCCAGGGCGCCGGGTGGCGGCGGGTCGACGAAGCGCAGTGCGTCGCTGCCCCAGGCGGCCAGCTCCAGCGCCAGCCCGGCCAGTTCGACCTGGGCCATTTCCGGACGGCGCTGCGCTTCCAGCCGCTGCGATTCCGGCCACAGCCGCCAGGCCCAGCCTTCGGCGACGCGGCCGGCACGGCCGGCGCGCTGGTCGGCCGACGCCTGCGAAATGGCCACCGCGTCCAGGCGCGAGAAACCGCTGTTGGGATCGAAGCGGGGCTCGCGCGCCAGCCCGGAGTCGACCACCACGCGCACCCCGGGCAGGGTCACCGAGGATTCGGCGACGTTGGTCGCCAGCACCACCCGGCGGCGGCCGTCCGGCGCCGGCTGCAGCACCTTCGACTGCTGCTCCACCGGCAGCTCGCCGTGCAGCGCCAGTACTTCGACGTCGCCGGGCAGGCCCGCGGCGTCCAGCGCCGCGCCGAGCCGCGCGATCTCGCGCTGGCCGGGCAGGAACACCAGCACGTCGCCCGGGTGCTGGGCCAGCGCCTGTTCCACTGCGCGCCGCGCCTGCGCTTCCAAGGCCTCGTCGCGGCGCGCCGGGAAATGACCGATCTCCACCGGGAACGAGCGGCCCTCGCTGGACAGGCGTGGGGCGTCGAGGAAGCGCGCCAGGCGTTCGCCGTCGAGAGTCGCCGACATGACTACGACGCGCAGGTCCTCGCGCAGCTGCGCCTGCACGTCCAGGGCCAGGGCCAGGCCGAGGTCGGCGGACAGGTGGCGCTCGTGGAATTCGTCGAACAGCAGGGCGCCGACGCCTTCCAGCAGCGGATCGTCCTGGATCATCCGGGTCAGGATGCCCTCGGTGACCACCTCGATCCGGGTCTGCGCCGACACCCGGTTCTCGAAGCGGATGCGGTAGCCGACGGTCTGCCCGGCCTCCTCGCCCAGCTGCCGGGCCATGAACATGGCGGCGCTGCGCGCGGCCACCCGGCGCGGTTCCAGCATCACGATCCTGCGCCCTTCCAGCCACGGCGCATCGAGCAGCGCCAGCGGCACCTGGGTGGTCTTGCCGGCGCCGGGCGGGGCCTCGAGCACCAGGCGCGGGTGCGTGGCGAGGCTGTCGCGGATCGCGGGCAGCAGCGGGCTGATGGGGAACTGCATGGGCCGGCGATGATAGTCGCCCGCGGGCCCGGCGCGGGAACCGGGCTCCGACGCCCGGGTAAAATGCGTGTTTTCGCGAGCGGACGTTCCATGCAACTGGTCGACATCGGCGCCAACCTCACCCACGAGAGTTTCGGGCACGACCTGGACGCGGTGCTGCAGCGCGCGCGCGCGGCCGGGGTGGCGCAGATGGTGGTGACCGGCGCCAGCCGCGAGCACAACCCGCAGGCGCTGGAACTGGCCCGCCGCCATCCGGGCGTGCTGTACGCCACCGCCGGCGTGCATCCGCACCACGCCACCGAATACACCGAGGAATGCGACGCCGAACTGCGCGCGCTGCATGCGCACGCCGAGGTGGTGGCGGTGGGCGAGTGCGGGCTGGACTATTTCCGCGACTTCTCGCCGCGGCCGGCGCAGCGCCGCGCGTTCGAACGCCAGCTGCAGATCGCCGCCGACCTGGCCGCGGCCGGCAATCCCAAGCCGCTGTTCCTGCACCAGCGCGACGCGCACGAGGACTTCATGGCGATCATGAAGCAGTTCGACGGCCGCCATGGCCCGGCGGTGGTGCACTGCTTCACCGGCACCCGCGAGGAGATGTTCGACTACCTCGACCGGGACTGGCACATCGGCATCACCGGCTGGCTGTGCGACGAACGCCGCGGCCAGCACCTGCGCGAGATCGTGAAGAACATCCCCGCCCACCGGCTGATGGTGGAAACCGACGCCCCCTACCTGCTGCCGCGCACGCTCAGGCCGATGCCCAAGGACCGGCGCAACGAGCCGGCCTTCCTGCCGCACATCGTCGAGGAACTGGCGCGCGACCGCGGCGAGGCCGTGGAGGCCGTCGCGGCGGCGAGCACCGCGACGGCACGGGCCTTCTTCCGCCTGCCCTGACGGCCGCGCCGCTCAGCGGCGCAGCTCGGGCTTCAGCGTGAGGTAGTTGACGGTCCAGTGCAGCGGATCGTCGCGGTTGTTGTCCTGGAAGGCGAACACGCGGCGGCCGCGGTCGTCGGCGTTCACCGCCAGGGTCAGCAGGTGGTGGTCGCTGTTGTCGAAGGTGAACTCGAAACCCTGCAGCGCATGCACCGGCGTGGCCACGCGCGGACGGTCGAGGTCGCCGCCACCGCCGGCGAGGGTGCCTTCCTGCTGCACCAGGCCCTGCGGGATCCACGCGTACTGCACGGTCACCTTGTAGCCGCGGTACTTGCCGACCATCTGCGGGATGTTGCGCGCCGCGATCCGGGTGGCGTCCATGTGCGCGGCCTCGAGCAGGCCCGGCAGCAGGGTCGCGCCGGCCGCGGCGGCCAGCCCGAGGGTGCGTTCCAGGCCGCGGAAGTCCAGGCCCTGGTCGTCGGTGAGCGAGACCTCGGCGACGTTGCGCTCGCTGTCCAGCCACACGCTGATGTTGCGCAGGTTGGCGTCGCTGCCGTCGGCGCGGCGGAACTCGAAGCCGCGCAGCACCAGCACGTGCCCGGCCGGCTTCTGCGTCGGCAGCGGGATGCGGAACTTGCCGCCGCCGACCGCGCTGACCTCGCCGGCGGTGCCGTGGGTGAAGGTCGTCCAGCCGGCGCTGGCGCGGAAGGGGTCGTCGCCATTGCTGTCGGCGAAGGCGAAGCGGGTGTAGCGGCCGTCGGCCAGCACGCCGACCTGGCGCAGCTTGTGGTCGCCGTTGCCGAACGAGAGCAGGAAGCCGTTGAGCGCGGCCACCTGCGGCAGCGCCGGCTGGTTGGCGCCGTTGCCGCTGCCGGTGAGGCCGTTGGCCACGGCGCTGGATTCGGACCAGGTTCCCACCGGGATCTGGATCTTCGCCGCCTTGCCCGGCAGCACGACCTGCGCGTGCAGGACCGGGGCGAACAGTGCGGCGACGAGAAGCAGGGTGCAGCGGAGCGGCCCGCGGGCGGGCAGATCATGGATATGCATTGCGATGTCCTTGTCGGGTGGGGTGGCGTCAGCGCAGGCGCTTGTAGCGCTGCACGATCGGGGTGGCGTTGCGGATCGCCGTGCGCGTTTCCAGCTCGGTGGCGCCGCAGGCGTACTGCATCTCCTGCACCTGCGCCGGCCCCTTGGGCATCGGCATCTCGATGGTGCGGCCGTTGGGCCCCTGGATCTTCATCGTCCCGCTCATCGATTCGCGCGACGGGCGCAGGGTCAGGCGGCCGCCGTCCGTGCTCCAGGTGCCCTGCGCCTGGAAGCGGGTATCGCGCGTGGTGGCCGACATGTTCTCGGAGCTGGCCTTGGCGGTGGCGCTGCCGGCGGCGGCGTAGCTGCCGTCGGCGCGGAACTCCAGCGCGCCCTGCTGCTGCTCGACGGCGACGCGGATGCCCGGGGCGTTGCGCTGCATCCATTCGGCGGCGGCGTTGCCGATCGGCTGCCAGGTGCCGACGATGCAGGCATCGCTGGCGGCACTGGCCGGCGCGATCGCCGCCAGCGACAGCAGCGGGACCAGGCCCGCGGCCAGGACGGTGGAACGTTGCGGCTTCATTGCGGCTCTCCTTCCGTGAAAATTGGGGAATCAGCGGGGCGAAGACCCGGGCAGCCGGTAGACGCGGCGGCAGCGCGCGGTGTCGAAGTTGTCGATGCCGTCCGGCGCGGTGGCCAGGTGGCCATGCACGCGCACCGGTACCCGGGTGCCGGCCAGTTCCTGCAGCACGCCGTGGCCGTCCTGGTTGCCCAGCTCGGCCTCGAACACGACCACGTGCGTGCCGCCGCTGCCGGCGAGGGCCAGGCCCATGTGTTCGGGATCGGCGACGGCGTGGACCAGCACGCCGTCGAGCGCCTGCGACGGACGGCGGTCCAGGCCCGGCGGCGCAGCGCCTTCCTCGGGGGCGAGCACGGCCAGCAGCTCCTGTCGCGGCGGCACCAGGGCCAGGCCGTCGATGCGCTGGTGGTCGGCCTGCCAGCCTTCCAGTTCGGCCAGGCGCGCGCGCAGCGCGTCGCTGCGGCAGGCCGGGTCCGCGCACGCGGCCAGCCGCCGGGCGAAGTCTTCGCGGTCCTCGGTCCAGCACGCCTGCAGCTCGGCCTGGTCGGCGCCCAGCAGCCAGGCGACGGCGGACTCGTACCGGGCCACCGCTTCCTGCAGGCGCGCCGGATCCACGTCGGAATGGCCGGGTGCGGCAGGACGGCAGCCGCCCGCGGCCAGCGCAAGCAGCAGCACCGCCACCACGCCCGTCGCCCGCTTCCGGCTTTCCCGCATCGCGCTGCCCTCCGTCGCCCTGCGGTTGCCCTGCCCGGCAGCCGCTCCTGACCGACATACGCAATGCCGGCGCGGAAAGTGACAGCGGCTCAGCCGCGGGCGGCGAGGGCCTGGCGCAGGCGCAGCTTGGCGATACCGGGGATGTCCTCCTGCAGACGCACCTCGGCCTGCAGGCGCAGGTCCGCGCAGTCGGCGGCGCGCACCTGGCAGGCGGTTTCGACCAGGAAGGCGAAGGCCTCGTTGAGCATGCGCGGGTTGGCCTGCGGATTGGCCTGCATCTGGCCGACGCTGCGGCGCAGCTCGGCCTCCGCTTCGTCGCGTCGGCCCAGGGCCAGCAGGCTGCGCGCGCGCCAGGCGGCCACGTAGGCGGCGTTGTCCGGATCGCCGCCCTGTTCGCGCGCGTGCTTCGCATACAGCTCGATGGCGCGCGCGTAATGCTCCAGCGCCTGCGCGTGCTGTCCAAGCGCGGCCTGGGTGCGGGCGAGGTTGCCCAGGCGCGCGGCCACGCGCGGGTTCTCCGCGCCGAACAGGCGTTCCATCACCTGCAGCGAGCTGTGCTGCAGCGGCAGCGCCCGCGCGGCCTGGCCCTGCTCGCGCAGGGCGTCGGCATAGTTGCCCTCGGCGATCGCCGCGCCGGCGTCGCCGTGCGCCAGGCGGTAGCGGCGCAGGCCTTCGGCGAAAGCCTCGGCGGCCTCGGCGAAGCGCGCTTCGGCGAACAGCAGGCTGCCGCGTTCGGTATGGCCCAGTGCGCCGGTGGGATGCCCGTCGCCGAACAGCGCCTGGACCTGTTCGAGGTATTCGGCATTGAGCACCAGCGCGCGCTCGACGTCGCCGCTGGCCGCGACCAGGCGCGCCAGCAACTGCAGCGTGGTCACCGATTGCCGGTTCGGGCGGATGTAGATGCGCCGCTGCGAGCCCACCACTTCCTCCAGCAGGGCCAGGCCGCGACCCAGCTCGCCCATGCCGGCGTAGACCGCGCCGAGGCGGCTGGCCACGAGCAGGGTGTCGGCATGCTCGGCGCCGGAGCGGCGGCGGCGCACTTCCAGCGCGCGCTCGAGCAGCTCCGCGGAGCGCCGTGGTTCGCTGACCCGTTCGTAGTAGCTGCCGGCGTTGAGCCAGAACGCGGCGCACTCCTCTTCCGGTGCCGCCGGCGCGTCGCAGAGCGCCATCGCTTCCTGCATGCGTGCGTCCACTTCCGGATAGCGGTCCAGTTCGCCGAGCACGCTGATCGAGGCGCTCAGCGTGCGCACCAGTTCGCCGCTGCCCGGGGCGTGCCGGCGCAGCACCGGCAATGCCGCGTCCATGCGCCGCAATCCTTCCTCCGATGCCGGCGGATTGAGGTGCGGCCGCACGTAGCCGGACTTGGCCAGGGCGTCGGCGGTGGCCGCCGAATCGTCGCCGAACAGCTCGCGGCGGCGGGCCAGCGCGGCATCGAACAGGTCGGCGGCCCGGGCATAGTCGCCGATCGCCTCGGCCAGCAGGCCCAGGCGCAGCTCGACGGCGGCGAGCACGCGCGGACGGTCGGCCAGCTCGCTGCGCGCGCGCAAGGTCGCCTCGGCGAGCAGCTGCGCGCGGTCGATCTCGCGCGATTCCTCGGTGCCCGGCGCCAGCACCTCCAGCAGGCTGTCCAGGTAATCGAGCTGGGCCTGCGATTCCTCGGCCAGGGCGTTGGCGCGCGCGGCTTCGGCCTGCGCCTTGCGCATCTGCCAGACCGTGCCGCTGATACCCGCGACCAGTAGCAGCGCCGTCGCCGCGGCACCCGCCACCGGCCAGCGGTTGCGCACGGCGAACTTGCGCAGGCGGTAGCGCAGGCTCGGCGGATGCGCGGCGATGGGCAGGCGGTCGAGCCAGCGGCGCAGGTCCTCGGACAGCGCGGCGACGCTGGCGTAGCGGTCCTCGGGACGTTCGGCCAGGGCCTTGAGCGCGATCGTGTCGAGGTCGCCGCGCAGCTGCGCGGCCAGCTGGCGCTGCGCCGGATCGGTCTCGGCGCGCTGGCGCAGCGCCTTCGAGGGCGCGGTGACCTCGCCGCCGCGCATGCCCTGGCGCGGGGCCACGCCGGCGAGCAGGCGGTAGAGCAGGGCGCCGACGCCGTACACGTCCATCGCCGTGGCCGGCGGTGCGCCGGCGAACTGTTCCGGCGCGGCGTACTCGGGCGTCAGCGCCTGCAGCGCGGTGCTGGTCAGGGCCAGTGCTTCGCCGTCGAGGGTGCGGGCGATGCCGAAGTCGAGCACGCGCACGTGGCCGTCGGCATCGACCAGCACGTTCGACGGCTTGATGTCGCGATGCACGACCAGGTTGCGGTGGCTGTAGTCCAGCGCCGCGCAGACCTGCAGCATCAGGCGCACGCGCGCGGCGGCATCGAGGCCGCGGCGGGTACACCAGCGGTCGATCGGTTCGCCTTCGACCAGCTGCATCGCCAGCCATGGCGTGCCGTCGGCACTGACCCCGGCGTCGTAGAGCGCGGCGATGTAGGGATGGCGCAGGCGCAGCAGCGCCTGCTGTTCCTGCAGGAAGCGGTCGCGGCCATGGCGGGCGACGCTGCCGAGTGTCAGGACCTTGACCGCGGCGACCTGGCCTTCGGCGCCGTCCTCGGCGGTGGCGCGGTAGACCACGGCCATGCCGCCGCGGCCGATCTCCTCCTGCAGGCGCCAGCGGCCCAGGCGCTGTCCCACCAGCGCCGCCGCCGGCAGCTGCAGCGCCGGCGGCGGCTGGTCCAGCGGACCGGTAGGGCGCGAGTGCGCGGCCAGCAGGCGGCGCACCCGCATGCGCAGGGCCTCGTCGGCGGTCAGTTCCGCGAGGCGGGCTTCGCGCTGGTCTTCGGGCAGGTCGAGCAGCGCATCGAAGAGCGCGTCCGCGCGCCGCCACAGCTCACGCTCCTGTCCGTCCATGGCCCCGCCGGCGAAGACCATCGCGCCTCCTAGGGTCCGGTCGCCTGGCTGGCCGCGCGGGTGGCCTGCTGGCCTGCGCGGTTCTGCGTGGCCTGGCGCAGGTCGCGCGTGCCCACGGCCTCGTCGCGCAGCAGGGCTTGCTCGAGCTTGTCCGGGCCCTTCGGATCCTTCGGATCCTTGTCCTTCGGCGGCTCTTCCTTGGGATCCATGGCCACGCCCTGGCCAAGCCGGGCGAGCGCGGGCGTGTGGACGAGCTTGTCGGGGCCCTTCGGGTCCTTGTTGACCGGTTCCTTGGGGCCGTTGCTGTTGCCGGTATTGTCGTTTCCGGCGCGGATGCCCGGGGTTCCCGCCGGCCCGAGGGCGCCGTGGCGCACGGCCTGCAGCTGCGCCTGCGGGCGCTCTTCGCCGATCACGCCCAGCCTGGCCCTGGCCCTCGCGTCGTCGCCGACCATGCCGGCCTTGCCGGGCTTGGCCTCGCTGCGTTCGACCACGCCCTTCTCGCCCACGATCGCATCGGACGCGTCCTGCGCCAGCGCGCAGCACGGTGCCGCCAGGCCCAGCGCCACGATCCACATCGTCGATTTCAGCTTCATGTCCCTGTCTCCGGATGACGGAGAGCGATCCCGGTGGACGCGATCGTCCGGCCGACGCTCCCGACCCACATACGGAGTCCAGGGCGCGGCAGTGCCAGTCATGGCAGCAGCATGCTGTAGAGGAAGGCGCGGGCCCGCTCCCACTCGCGCTTGGCGGTGCGCTCGGAACAGCCGAGCAGCCCGGCGATCTCGGCGAAGCCCAGGCCGACGAAGTAGCGCAGCTCGACCACCTGGCGGCGCTGCGGGTCGATCTGTTCGAGCGCCTCCAGGCCTTCGTGCAGGGCGAGGATGCGGGTATCGGGATCGGCGATGCCGTCGACCAGGCCCTCGTCCAGGGTGATCCCGACCAGGCCGCCGCCGCGCTTGCCGGCGCTGGAGCGGCGCGCGTGGTCGACCAGGATCCAGCGCATGGCCTGCGCCGCGGCGACGAAGAAGTGGCGGCGGTCGGCCAGTTCCGGCAGGCCGCCGTTGGCCAGGCGCAGGTAGAGCTCGTTGACCAGGACGGTCGGGGTGACGGTGCGGTCGCCGCCACCGACCCGGGCCACCGCGATGCGGTGCAGCTCCGGGTACAGGGCCTGGAAGACTTCGGTCAGCGGCTGGCGGTCGCCTTCGCGCGCGCGCGCCAGCAGCCCGGTGATCTCGAACTCCTGCCCCATGCCGCCCCCCATCCCGCGCCAGGGCGGGATCGGGGCAAGCTTAGCGCGGCCGTCGCGGGGGCGTCAGGACTGGCGGTTCGCGGCCCGGCCGGCCTGGTAGACCTGCAGGTGCACCCAGGCGGCCTGCAGCAGCGGGGCCTCCAGGCCGGCGGTGCGGGCGCGGTGCAGCATGTCGCCGACGATATGCGCCGCTTCCACCGCCTGCCCGGCTTCGAGGTCGCGCAGCATCGAGGCCTTGATCTCCGAGCCGGTCGCGGTGAGCTGGGCCAGGGCGGTGGCCTGGGCCGGCTCCGGGATCGGCTGGCCGGCGGCCGCCGCCACGGCCAGGCATTCGGCGTGCAGCGCGCGCATGAACCCAGCGCCGCCCTCGGCGGCGACCACTTCGCCCACGCTGCCGCGCATCAGGCAGGTGCCGGCGGCCAGCGCGGCGAGGAAGGAGAACTTGATCCACTGTTCGCGGGCGATGTCGTCCACCGCGCGGCAATCGATGCCCGCCTGGGCGCACAGCGCGGCGAACGCGGCGACCCGTTCGCTGCCGCCGCCGTCGCGTTCGCCGAAGGTGATCGAGGCCGGCCGCGCGTGGTGCACGATCCCGCCGTCCGCACCCTTGCTGGCGCTGATGAAGCACAGCCCGCCGAGCACGCGGTCGCGGCCGAAGCGCGCATCCAGCGCTTCGTAGTGGAGCAGGCCGTTGAGGATCGGCAGCACGGTGGTGGCCGGGCCGACCGCCGGGGCGACCGCGGCGATCGCGCTGTCCAGGTCGTAGGCCTTGCAGGCCAGCAGGACCAGGTCGAACGGGTTCGCGGCCGCCAGCGCAGGCAGGTCCTCGGCGGTGGTGCAGGCCACCGCCAGGTCGGCGTCGCCGAGCGGGCTGCGGATGCGCAGGCCTTCGCGCGCCAGCGACCGCGCGCGCGCCGGCCGCACCAGGAAGGTCACGTCCGCGCCGGACTGGGCCAGGCGCCCGCCGAAATAGCCGCCGGTACCGCCGGCGCCGAGCACGAGGATGCGCATCGTCGCCTCCTCAGCTGCGCAGGCCCACGCCGCGGCGCAGCAGCCACAGCGAGAGGATGGCGAGCGCGGCGGTGAAGCCGAGCATCAGCGCGTAGGCCACCCACAGCGGCACGTCGGAAGTGCCGAGCAGGCCGTAGCGGAACGCGTTGACCATGTAGAAGATCGGGTTGGCGTGGGTCGCCGCCTGCGCCCATCCCGGCAGCAGGGTCACCGAATAGAACACGCCGCCCAGGTAGGTCAGCGGGGTCAGGATGAAGGTCGGCACGATCGCCACGTCGTCGAATTTCTTGGCGTACACGGCGTTGACGAAGCCGGCCAGCGAGAAGATCGTCGCGCCCAGCAGCACGGTGCTCAGCGTCACCAGCGGGTGCGGGATCCGCACCGAGGTGAAGCACATGGCGATGCCCAGCACGATCACGCCGACCATCAGCCCGCGCAGCACCGCCCCGGCGACATAGCCCCACAGGATCACCCAGTTCGGCATCGGGCTGACCAGCAGCTCCTCGACGTGGCGGCCGAACTTGGCGCCGAAGAACGAGGAGGAGATGTTGCCGTAGCTGTTCTGGATCACGCTCATCATCACCAGGCCGGGGACGATGAACTGCATGTAGTCGTAGCCGCCCATGTCGCCGATCCGCGAGCCGATCAGGCCGCCGAAGATCAGGAAGTAGAGCGTCATGGTGATCGCCGGCGGCACCAGGGTCTGGCCCCAGATGCGCAGGATCCGGCGCACCTCGCGGCGGACGATGGTGGCCAGCGCGATCCAGTTGCGCGCGGTATCGCTGCGCGCGGTCGCGACGGCGGGGCTGGCGGTGTCCTTCATGCGGCCTCCTGCTGCTTGCCGGTCAGGCGCACGAACAGCTCTTCCAGGCGGTTGCTCTTGGTGCGCATCGAACGGATCCGGATCCCGGCGGCGTCGAGCGCGGCGAACACGCGGTTGAGGTCCATGGCGCGCGGCATGTCCAGGTCCAGGGTGTGGTCGTCGAGCGCGACCAGGGTGGTGCCTTCGATCGCCGGCAGCTGCGCTGGCAGGGCGCCGTCGATGTCGAACAGGAAGCCTTCGACGTCGAGCTTGGCCAGCAGCGCGCGCATCGGCCCCTGCTCGACGATCGTGCCGCGGTCGATGATGGCGAGGTTGCGGCACAGGTTCTCCGCTTCCTCGAGGTAGTGCGTGGTGAGGATGATGGTGGTGCCGGCGGCGTTGATCTCGCGCAGCACGCGCCACATGTCGCGGCGGATCTCGATGTCCACGCCGGCGGTGGGCTCGTCGAGGATCAGCAGCTTCGGCCGGGTCATCATCGCGCGGGCGATCATCAGCCGGCGCTTCATGCCGCCGGACAGGGTGCGGCTCATCACCTTCGCCTTGTCCCACAGGTGGGCGCGGCGCAGCTCGACCTCGGCCAGCGCCTCGGCCTCGTCGCGCGGCACGCCGTAGAAGCCGGCGTAGTTGACCAGGATGTCGAACGGCTGTTCGAACAGGTTGAAGTTGATCTCCTGCGGGACCAGGCCGATCAGGCGCATCGCGTCGCTGCGGCGGGCGACCAGGTCGGTGCCGAACACCTCGACCGAGCCGGAGGTCAGGTTCACCAGCGAGCTGACGATGCCGATCAGGGTGGACTTGCCGGCGCCGTTGGGGCCGAGGAGGGCGAAGAAGTCGCCGGGCGCCACGTCGAGGGACACGCCCTTGAGCGCTTCGACGCCGTTGTCGTAGGTCTTGCGCAGTTCGCGCACGCGCAGCGCGGGGACGGCTGCCTCGTGGGTGGGGTTCATCAGGGGGGCCTTCGCGCCGTATCGGCGCCTGCTCTGGGCAACGGCTATTATAGGAGCGCCTCGGGCCTGGACCCGGCTACACACTGTTGCGAAAACCACCATCGTGCCCGTCCAGTTCCCGCTCCGCCTCGTCGAACGCCGCATGCTGGCGCCCACCATCGGCCACTACGTGCTGGCGCGCGACGATGGCAAGCCGCTGGACTTCGTTCCGGGGCAATTCATCCAGATCCACTTCGACTACGCGGACGGCACGCCGGCGCGGCGCAGCTATTCGCTGGCGACGATCCACGACCATGCGATCGGTCCGGGCGAATCGGTGGAGATCGCGGTCAGCCACGTGCCTGGCGGCGCGGCCACGGCGCTGTTCGAGGGCATGGCCATCGGCGACCGGGTCAATGCCAGCGGACCGTACGGGCGCTTCTGCCTGATGCCGGGCGACCGTAACCGCCGCTACCTGCTGATCGGGACCGGCACGGGCGTGACGCCGTACCGTTCGATGCTGCCGGTGCTGGCGCAGCAGATCCGCGAGCGCGGCATCGAGGTGGTGCTGCTGTCCGGTGCGCGCACGCCGGGCGAGCTGCTGTACGCGGAGGACTTCCGCGCCTTCGCCGGGACGCATCCGGGCTTCCGCTACGTGCCGTGCCTGTCGCGCGAGCTGCCGGCGGCCGGCTCGGCGCTGGACCATCCGGACGTGCGCCATGGCTACGTGCAGCAGCAGCTGGCGGAGTTCGCGCCGGATGCGGCGGGGGACATCGCCTACCTGTGCGGCAACCCGGACATGGTCGACGCGAGCTTCGAGGCGCTGAAGGGCTACGGCCTGCCGGTGGCGCAGATCCGGCGCGAGAAGTACGTCAGCAACAAGTAGGGCGCCAGCGATCCCGGTTCCGCGCGCGTTGATCCGCAGCGAACATTTTTGGGGGAGATCGGTAGAGAGCAAAGGCACTGGGGTGGCCGACCTCGGACGGAGCCGCGGCAGTGCGGGGGCGCCGGGAATGAACGAGGGCGCTGGCGACGTCTGGCGCGTCGCCACGCGCCTGTTGCCTCACCGCATCCACAGTTCACTGCTTGAAAGCATTGGCGCGGCCCGCTTCGGACGGAGCCGCGGCAGTGCGGGGGTATGCCGCATCGCGCGGTTCCGCCCTCCNTGGCTCCAACGCGCGAGCGCAGGCCATCCATGGCCTGCTTGCGGCATACCCCCGCACTACCGCGTCTTTCGGCGCGTTGGGGTTGTGGCTTCTATTTCCCCTCTCCCTCCGGAGAGGGGCCGGGGGTGAGGGTCGGGAACCCAGCGGCGTCGGAATACCTACTCTCGCCCCACCCCCACTCCGCGCCCCTGCCGGCGTCCATGGGACGCGGGCGTTCGGCGCCATGCGCGAGCGCGCAAACATGCCGCCTCCCCCGGGGGAACGGGGCTTGGGCCGGCGCCTTGTAAAGGACGCTTGACACAAGCCGCCCTCGCCTCTATCGTCTGTCAAGCAAACTTGACAGGGAGTAGGGCGATGGACAGCTTCTGCATCAAGGATTCCGCTGATGGCTTCCTCGGCACGGGCCTGGCCCTGCTTGGCGCGTGGCTGGCCGGGGTCAGGGTGCCGGGCATGCTACTCGCCGGCCTGCTGTTCACCGCGCTGGGGCTGGGTGCGCTCCTCCGCCAGGGATGGGGGCGATGAAGGCCTCGCATCCCGCGGTCATGCTGGGCGGGGCGGTGCTCTGCGCGGGGCTGGGGCTGGGCCTGCCGCAGCTGCTGCCGGAGCGGATCCCGGCGCTGGTGTCCGGGCTGCTGGTCGGCACGGGGCTGGGCCTGGGCTTCGCCGCGCTGCTGCGCTGGCGCCTGCCCGATTCCTGCGACGTCGCCACGGCCAGCCTGCGCCGGCGTTACACCCGCGAGATGCTGCTGGCGATGGGCGCCTACGTGGTGGTGCTGCTGGCGTCGATCACCGTGCTCAGGCGCGTGGAGGACATGGATCCGCTGCTGCGCGCGCTGGTGGCGCTGCTGCCGGTGCCGCCGATCGCCTTCGCCCTGCGCGCGATCGTGCGCTACATCCGCGACGTCGACGAGCTGCAGCAACGCATCGAGCTGGAAGCGGTGAGCATCGCCACCGCCTTCGTCTGCCTGCTGTACATGGCCGGCGGCTTCCTGCAGCTGGCGAAGGTCATCGACGTGCCGGCAGGCGCGGCGATGATCTGGGTGTTCCCACTGGTCTGCTTCGCCTACGGCCTGGCCAAGGTCGCGGTCTCGCGCCGGTACCAGTGAGCGCCGGCCGATGAACAACCGCTTGCGTGAACTGCGCGAGGCGCGGGCCTGGTCGCAAGGCGAGCTGGCCGAACAGCTGCAGGTGTCGCGGCAGACGATCAACGCGCTGGAAACGGGCAAGTACGACCCCAGCCTGCCGCTGGCGTTCCGCATCGCGCGCCTGTTCGGGCTGCGCATCGAGGACGTGTTCCTGCCGGAAGACTGAGCAGGCGCCTCCCCTCCTTCCGTTCCTTCCACCTTCCATCCACGGAGAACCCGTTCGATGACCCCCGGTAATCCACGCAAGCAGGTGTTCCGTATCGGCGCCCTGGCGCTGGCGGTCGCGCTGCTCGGCGGCTGCGACGACGCCGAACAGGCGAAGCAGGACAGCGCCACCCGCCATTACGGCGAGATCGCCTTCGAGCCGTGCACGCTGGCCAGCGGCGCGGGCACGAACAACGTGCAGGCGCAATGCGCCACCTTCGAAGTGCCGGAGGATCGCGCCAATCCCGAGGCGCGGAAGATCCGCCTCAACCTCGCCTGGCTGCCGGCCACCGACGAAGGCGCGGCGACGGACGATCCGGTGTTCTTCCTTGCCGGAGGCCCGGGCCAGTCGGCGGTGCAGGTGTGGCCGGTGATCGACGGCGCGTTCGGCCAGATACGGCGGCAGCGGCATGTCGTGCTGGTCGACCAGCGCGGCACCGGCGGCTCCAACCTGCTGGCCTGCGAACCGACTGAAGAGGAGTCGGCGGCGCAGGCGGGTCCGGCGGATGCGGAGGCGCTTGCCGCGTTCGCGCGCCGCTGCGCCAAAGAGGTGGCCGGGCGCGCCGATACGCGCTTCTACACCACCACCGATGCCATCGCCGACCTCGATGCGGTGCGTGAGGCCATCGGCGCGCAGAAGATCAATCTGGTCGGCGGTTCGTACGGCACCCGCGTGGCCCAGCAGTACGCGAAGCGCTATCCGCAGCACGTGCGCAGCATCGTGCTCGACGGCGTGGCGCCGAACGACCTGGTCGTCGGCGGCGAGTTCGCGCGTACCTTCGAGGACGCGCTGGCGCTGCAGTCGGCGCAGTGCCGCGAGCTGCCCGCCTGCGCGCAGCGCTTCCCGCAGGATGCGCGCGCGCAGCTGGGCAGCCTGGTCGAGAGACTGCGCGCCGGGCCGGCACAGGTCGAGTACCGCGATCCGAGCACCGGCGAGATGCGCACCGGCACCGTCAACGCGCAGACCGTGACCAGCCTGGCCTTCCTGTTCTCGTACATGCCGCAGACCGCCGCGCTGCTGCCGCTGGTGCTGGACGAGGCCAGCCACGGCCGCTACGCGTCGCTGATGTCGCTGTATGAACTGATGGGGCGCAATACCGCCGGCTCGATGGCGCGCGGCATGCAGTGGTCGGTGATCTGCGCCGAGGACGCCGACCGCCACCAGGACGCCAGCGCCGAAGGCACCCTGCTCGGCCCGGACGTGGCGCGCATGTTCTTCGCAGCGTGCCCGCACTGGCCGCATGGCAGCCGGCCGGACGACTCCACCGCGCCGCTGGCGTCGGACCTGCCGGTGCTGCTGCTGTCCGGCGAACTGGATCCGGTGACGCCGCCGCGCTTCGGCGAGCGCGTGCTGGAGACCCTGCCCAACGGCCGCCACCTGGTCGTGCGCGGCCAGGGCCACGGCACCTTCGGGCTCGGCTGCATGCCGCGCCTGCTGGGACAGTTCATGGAATCGGCCGACGCCAAGGCGCTGGATGCCAGCTGCCTGGACACGATGACCTACGTGCCGCCCTTCACCAGCTTCAATGGATGGGAACCCTGATGAACCGACGCATCCACGCGGGAGACGCGACATGATCCGCGCCCACGACCTGCACAAGAGCTTCAAGACCAGGACCGGCCTGGTGAAGGCGGTGTCCGGCGTCGGCTTCGACGCGCACGACGGCCAGATCACCGGCCTGCTCGGCCCCAACGGCGCCGGCAAGACCACCACGCTGCGCATGCTCTACACGCTGATGAAGCCCGACCAGGGCCGCATCGAGGTGGACGGCATCGATCCGGCGAAGGATCCCATGGCGGTGCGCCGCGCCCTGGGCGTGTTGCCCGACGCGCGCGGCGTGTACAAGCGCCTGACCGCGCGCGAGAACATCGCCTACTTCGCGCGCCTGCACGGGCTGTCCGCGCAGCGCACTGCCGAGCGCATCGAGGCGCTGTCGGCGGCGCTGGACATGGGCGACATCCTCGACCGGCAGACCGAAGGCTTCTCGCAGGGCCAGCGCACCAAGACCGCGATCGCGCGCGCCCTGGTCCACGATCCGCGCAACGTGATCCTCGACGAGCCGACCAACGGCCTGGACGTGATGACCACGCGCGCGATGCGCGAGTTCCTGCGCAAGCTGCGCGACGAAGGCCGCTGCGTGATCTTCTCCAGCCACATCATGCAGGAGGTCGCCGCGCTCTGCGACCGCATCGTGATCGTGGCCAAGGGCCAGGTCGTGGCCGCCGGCACCGCCGACCAGCTGCGCGAACAGACCGGCGAGGACAACCTGGAAGACGCCTTCGTCAAGGTGATCGGCTCGGAGGAGGGCCTGCACGCATGAGCATCCTGGCAACGACGTGGACGGTGATGCTCAAGGAGCTGCGCGACATCAGCCGCGACCGCCGCACCCTGGCGCTGACCCTGCTGCTGAGCCCGCTGCTGTTCCCGGCGATCATCCTCGGCATCGGCACCCTCGGCGAGAAGCGCGCGCGCACCCAGATCGAACAGGTGCTGGAGGTGCCGACCATCGGCATCGAACGCGCGCCCAACCTGGTGGCCTTCCTCGGCACGCAGGGCATCCGCGCGATCGAGGCGCCCGCGGACCTCGAGCACGCGCTGCGTTCCCAGCAGCACGACGTGGGCCTGCGCATCTCCGAAAGCTTCGCCGAGGACTGGCGCGCCGGACGCCCGGCGCTGGTGGAGGTGATGCTGGATTCGACCCAGCGCGACGCGGAGATCCCCGGCCAGCGCGTGCGCGGGGCGCTGGCCGCCTACAGCGGCCAGGTCGGCTCGCTGCGCCTGATGGTGCGCGGCATCGACGCGGGCGTGGCCCGGCCGGTGGCGGTGGGCACGCTGGACGTGTCCACGCCGGAAGCCCAGCGCGGCCGGCTGCTGGCGGTGATCCTGCCGTACTTCCTGATCATCACCGCCTTCCTCGGCGGCGCGGCGCTCGTGCTCGACGTCACCGCCGGCGAACGCGAACGGCAGTCGCTGGAACCCCTGCTTGCCACGCCGGCCGCACGCGGCGCCATCGTCAGCGGCAAGATCGCCGCGGCGATCGTACTGGGCCTGGGCACCTTGCTGCTCTCGCTGCTGGCGCTGAAGCTCAGCGCGCAGATGGCCACGGGCACGGCGCGCTCGCTGGACGTGTCGCTGCTGTCGATCGGCAAGATGCTGTTCGTGCTGCTGCCGATGCTGCTGATCGGCACCTCGCTGCTGACCTTCCTCGCCGCGGCCGCGAAGAGCCTGAAGGAAGCGCAGACGCACATGACCTGGCTGATGCTGCTGCCGATGATCCCCACGCTCATGCTGATGGTGAACCCGGTGAAGACCCAGCTGTGGCAGTTCGCGGTGCCGTTCCTGGCGCAGAACCAGCTGCTGCTGAAGGTGATCCGCAGCGAGCCGGTCACCGCGCAGATGTGGGGCATCTACCTCGGCAGCAGCCTGGGCCTGGCCCTGCTGCTGTGGCTGGCGGCGGTGATGCGCTACCGCCAGGAGAAGCTGGCCATCTCCACCTGATGGCCGCGGGACCCGCCCCGCACGCAAGAAGAAAGGCCCGGCAATGCCGGGCCTTTCCGTTTCCGTTGCTGGAACCGCTCAGCCGCCCGGGCTGAAGGCCACGGTACGGCGGGTGGTGACCGGTGCGTCGACCGGCTCGAAGCGCCAGCGACGGACCGCGTTGAGCGCTTCGCGGTCGAAGGTGCGGGCCGGGTTGGCGCGCAGCACGCGCGCATCGGTGACCGAACCGTCGCTGCCCACGGTGAACTCGACCAGCACTTCGCCGGACAGGCCCGCGCGCAGCGCATCAGGCGGATAGCGCGGGGCCGGCATGCTGATCGGACGCAGGTTGCGCTGCGCCGGGGCCTGCTGGGCGGTCTGCGCGGCCTGCTGTTGCTGCTGCTGGGCCGCGGCCTGGCGGGCGGCGGCTTCGCGCTGCTCGGCCTCGCGGCGGGCGGCTTCCTGGCGCGCGGCTTCCTGCTGTTCGGCGAGGCGGCGGGCCGCCTCGGCCTCGGCGGCCTGCTGCGCCGCCTGCTGCGCGGCCAGCTGCTGCTTGCGGGCTTCGGCCTCGGCCTTGGCGCGGGCGGCTTCGGCCTCGCTGCGCTGGGCCACCGCCTGCTGCGCGTTGTCGATGGCCTGGCGCAGGCGCGGCAGCGCCGGGGCGGCGCTGTCGGCCTTCTCGATCAGCGCCGCCAGGCGCTGGGCTTCGTCGAACTGCTCGCGCGCCACCGCCTGTTCGGCGGCGATCACGGTGTACGGCATCAGGTCGGTCAGCGCGCTGGTCACCGAAGCGTCGTCGGGCAGCTTGTCGCGCAGGGCCAGGTAGTACTCCATGGCGTTGTCGCCGGCCGGCGCGTACATCCGGTTCTCGCGCAGGGCCTGGCCGGCGGCCTCGCGCAGCTGGTCGGCGCCCATCGCCTGCACCTCGGCAGCGACGGCCGGTGCCGGGGCCGCGGAGGTGGAGGCGCGCGTGCCTTCCGCGGCGGTGGCCGGCGCGGATTCTTCCTGCTTGGAGCAGGCGCCCAGCGCGATGGCCAGCAACAGGCCCGCGCACAGCCGCGACTTCGGCGAAATCGTCATGGACAACATCAGTACTCCCCCGTGGAAAAGCTGTTGTACGGCATCTGGCGCGATCCCCCTTTCAGCTCGCGCCATCCCCGGTCGATTGTCAACCTCGCCGGCCCGCATCACAAGCGCGGCACGGCCCTGGCGGGAATGCGGCGGCCAAGATCGCCGCGAAAAAGTGTGACACAGATCAACAAACCGCGGACTACTTGCCGATACAGAAGCTGGAGAAGATGTGGCCGAGCAGTTCGTCGGCGCTGACCTGGCCGGTGATGCGGCCGAGCGCGGCATGGCCCAGGCGCAGTTCCTCGGCGGCCAGCTCGAGGTGGCCGGCGTCCAGTTCGGCCAGGGCGGCGCCGGCGTGTTCCAGGGTCTGCTGCAGTTCGGCGACCTGGCGGGCGCGGGCGCTGAACTCGCCCTCCACCGTTTCCGGCGCGCCGCCGGCGGCCAGTCCGCGCAGCGCGGCGTGCAGGGTGTCCAGGCCGGCGCCGGTCTTCGCCGACACGGCGATGCCGCCGGCGGGGGCCGGCGCGGCCGGGTCGAGCAGATCGGACTTGTTGAGGATCCACAGCTGTTCCGGCACGCCGGCAGCAGCGGCCTCCAGCTCGGCGCGGCCAGCCTGCGGATCGCGGGCATCCAGCACCAGCAGGGCGACGTCGGCGCGCTGCACCTCGGCATGGGCGCGGCGCATGCCTTCGCGTTCGATCTCGTCGCCGCCCTCGCGCAAGCCGGCGGTGTCGGCCAGCACCAGTTCCAGGCCGTCGATGCGCACGGTCTCGCGCAGCACGTCGCGCGTGGTGCCGGCCACGTCGGCGACGATGGCGCGGGCGTCGCCGGCCAGCGCGTTGAGCAGCGAACTCTTGCCGGCATTGGGCGGGCCGAGCAGCACCGCGTGGAGGCCATCGCGCAGGCGGCGGCCGCGCTCGGCCTCGGCCAGCAGGGTGCGCAGGTCGGCGCATAGCTGTCCGATGCCGGCGCGGACGGCGGGAATGCCGAGCGTCTCGATCGGTTCGTCGACGAAATCGATCGCCGCCTCCACGTGCACGCGCAGGCGCAGCAGGGTGTCGGCCAGCGCCTCGACGCGCTGCGAGAACACGCCGTCCAGCGAACGCCGCGCCGCGCGAGCGGCGCGCACGTCGGCGGCGGCGATCATGTCGGCGATGGCCTCGGCCTGGACCAGGTCCAGCTTGCCGTTGAGGAAGGCGCGTTCGCTGAACTCGCCCGGCCGCGCCTGGCGCGCGCCCAGTTCGATGCAACGCGCCACCAGCGCGCGCAGCAGCACCGGGCTGCCGTGGGCCTGCAGTTCGGCCACGTCCTCGCCGGTGAAACTGCGCGGCGCGGGGAAGGCCAGGACGATGCCGTCGTCGATCACCTCGCCGTCGGCGTCGCGGAACAGCGCGCGCAGCGCCTGCCGCGGCGGCGCCTCGCGGCCGCACAGCGCGTGCGCGATCTGCAGTGCGCGCGGCCCGGACAGGCGCACGATGCCGACGCCGCCGGCACCGGGCGCGGTGGCGATCGCGGCGATGGTGTCGGGCTGGTTCATCGGTAGTCGGCCCTGGATCTGGTGGAAAGCCTAGCGGTTCGCGGGATCGCCTGCCCGCCACAAACAAGGAACCCGCCTGGGCGGCGGGTTCCTTGCTCATGCGGTCCGCTTACTTCGCCGCGGTGGGCTTCGGTGCCGGCTCGCCGTGCTTCTTCATCATGTACCACTGCTGCAGCAGGCCCAGCGCGCCGTTGGTGACCCAGTACAGGACCAGGCCGGCCGGGAAGAAGGCCATCATCACGCCGAAGGCGACCGGCATGAACTGCATCATCTTCTGCTGCACCGGATCCATGCCCGGCGCCGGCTGCAGCTTCTGGGTGAACCACATCACCGCCACGTTGATCACCGGCAGGATGAAGTACGGGTCGCGCGCGGTCAGGTCCTGGATCCACAGGATCCACGGCGCGTGGCGCAGCTCGACCGACTCCACCAGCACCCAGTACAGCGCCAGGAACACCGGCATCTGCACCAGGATCGGCAGGCAGCCGCCCATCGGGTTGATCTTCTCCTTGCGGTACAGCTCCATCATCGCTTCCTGGAACTTCTGGCGGTCGTCGCCATAGCGTTCCTTCAGCTGCTGGATGCGCGGCTGGAACTTGCGCATCTTGGCGAAGCTCTTGTACTGCGCCGCGGAGAGCGGATACATCAGGCCCTTCACCACCACGACCAGGCCGATGATGGCCCAGCCCCAGTTGCCGAACAGGCCGTACAGGTGGCTGAGCACCCAGAACAGGCCTTCGCCCAGCAGCGCCAGGATCGAGAACTGGCTGTAGTCGACCGCGCGCTCCAGGCCCGGCACCTGCTGGGCGCGGATCTGCGAGACCAGCTTCGGACCGACGTACAGGCGGGCCTGGCTGGTGGCGGTGGCGCCCGGGGCGACCTGCACGACCTCGCCCAGCTCGCGCACCAGCGCGCCGGTGGCCGGCTGGTCCAGCGAGATCGTCGACGGCTGGTCGCCTTCGGGGATCCAGGCGCTGAAGAAATGGTGCTGCAGCATCGCGATCCAGCCGCGCGAGGCCTTGGCGTTGACGTGGCCGTCCTCGAGGTAGTCCTCGTCGAACTTGCGGCGCTGGTAGTCGCCGTCGTACCAGGCCGCGCCGGTGAAGCTGAAGGACTCCGGCTTCGTATAACCGCGCTCGATCACCAGCGGCTTGCGGATCAGCTGGCGGTAGACCTGGCCCTGCCACGGCGCGCTGCCGCGGTTGACCACCTCGTCGCGCACTTCGATCGCGTAGGAACCGCGGGTCAGGGTGAAGGTGCGGCGGATGCTGACGCCGTCCGGCCCGTTCCAGATGAAGGGGACCTCGACCTGCTGCTGGCCGTCGGCCAGGACGAACTCGCGCTCGCTGCCCTCCGGCACGAAGCCGGACTGGTGGTTCGGCGCGGCGCCGCTGGCGCTGACCCAGCCGAGCTGGGCGGCGTAGAACTTCGCCGGGTCGGTGTCGAACATGCGCACCGGCGGGCTGCCGGCCTCGCGGGTCTGCGGGAACTGCGGCAGGTCGGCCTGCAGCACGGCGCCGCCGTCCAGGACCAGGTCCAGGGTATCGGTGCGCACGCTGACCCGGCTCGGGCCGGCCGGGGCCGCGGCGACGGCGGCGTCCGGCACCGACGGCGCGGTGGCGGACGGCACGGCGGCATCGCCGGTGGCGGCAGCGGGGACCGCGGCCGGGACCGAGGCGGGCACGCCGTCGGTGGTCGCGGCGGCCGGGGTGGCGGGCGCGGCAGGCGCGGCCTGCTCCTTGCCCCACTCCATCCATAGCAGCGTCGCCACCATCAGCCAGGCAAGGATCAGGAATACGCGGGTCTGGTTCATCGGGCAGGCAGGCTCAGCCGGAGTGGGGGTCCGGCCTGGAAGAGGAAGTCGGGGAAGAGGGCTGCAATCCGGCCGGAGTGGCCGCGGGCATTGTGCCGCCGGCGCCCGGGTGGGGCAATGCGCCCAGCCGCCGCAGCAGTTTCACGTAGGCCTCGAACAGCTGGGCATTGCTGGCGCGGGCCGCGGCCGGACGCGCGACCACGACGTAGTCGCCGCCAGCCATCTGCGGACGCAGGTGGCGGGTGGCCTCGCGCAGCACGCGCTTGATCCGGTTGCGGCCGACCGCACGCGGGTCGACCTTGCGCGACACGGCCAGGCCCAGCCGCGCGGGCTGGTCGCCGGGCACCCAGTGCAGGCCGAACAGGGCATCGCCGTGGCGGCGACCCTGCTCGAACACCGCGGTGTATTCGGCGCGCAAACGAACCCGCGCGCTGCGAGGGAATCGCGCGCGCGGGCCGGGATTCATCGTGGGCTGTGGATCGCGGCGGCCCCGGTCTGCGGAAGGCAGGCCTGCACGCGGCAGGCGGGGCCGGGAGGCGATCAGGCGCAGAGGCGCTTGCGGCCCTTGGCGCGGCGACGCGCGAGGACCTTGCGGCCGTCGGCGGTCTTCATGCGGGCACGGAAACCGTGGTCGCGCTTGCGCTTGAGGTTGCTGGGCTGGTAGGTGCGCTTGGTGGCCATGGTGGCACTCGGCTGAAGTCGGATCGAAAGAACCGGAAAGTCTAGGGGAGGCCCCGCCGCGGGTCAACCTTTGCGGCACTTGCGGCCGTGCGGCCTGTCAACGAGCCTGTGGATGCCCTGTGGATGATTCTTGGGAAAAGCAGGTCCGGATGGTAGTCTGCCCAGTCCGATCCCCCGACCCTCCCGGTCCCCGGCGGCGCCCCTGGCGACCGGCGACCGCCCCATGAGCTTTGCCTTTCCGATGGATGCCTGGCCCCGCTGTCTGGAACGTCTGGAGGCCGAATTCCCGGCCGAAGACGTCCATACCTGGCTCAAACCCCTGCAGGCGGAGGAACGCGCGGACAGCGTCGTCCTCTACGCCCCCAACGCCTTTATCGTCGAGCAGGTGCGCGACCGCTACCTGCCGCGGATCCGCGAGCTGGCCCGGCACTTCGCCGGCCTGAACGTGGCCCTGGAGATCGGCTCGCGCCCGCGCGCGGCCGAACCGCCGAAGCCCGCCACGGCCGCGATGGCCACCGCCAGCGCCCGCCCGGCGCCGGTCCCGGCCGAGCCGTTCAACGGCAACCTGGACCCGCACTACACCTTCGAGAATTTCGTCGAAGGCCGTTCCAACCAGCTCGGCCGCGCCGCGGCCTGGCAGGCGGCGCAGAAGCCGGGCGACCGCGCCCACAACCCGCTGCTGCTGTACGGCGGCACCGGCCTGGGCAAGACCCACCTGATGTTCGCCGCCGGCAACGAGATGCGCCGCCTGAACCCCGGCGCGCGCGTGCTGTACCTGCGCTCGGAGCAGTTCTACAACGCCTTCTTCCGCTCGCTGCAGGAGAAGACCGCCGACCAGTTCAAGCGCCAGTTCCAGCAGATCGACGCGCTGCTGATCGACGACATCCAGTTCTTCGCCGGCAAGGACCGCACCCAGGAAGAGTTCTTCCACACCTTCAACGCGCTGTTCGACAGCCGGCAGCAGATCATCATGACCTGCGACCGCTACCCGCGCGAGGTGGACGGCCTGGAGCCGCGGCTGAAGTCGCGCCTGGCCTGGGGCCTGTCGGTGGCGATCGACCCGCCGGACTTCGAGACCCGCGCGGCGATCGTGCTGGCCAAGGCCCGCGAGCGCGGCGCCGAGATCCCGGACGAGGTGGCGTTCCTGCTGGCCAAGAAGATGCGCTCGAACGTGCGCGACCTGGAAGGCGCGCTCAACACCCTGGCGGCGCGCGCCAACTTCACCGGCCGCGCGATCAGCATCGAGTTCGCCCAGGAGACGCTGCGCGACCTGCTGCGCGCCCAGCAGCAGGCGATCGGCATCCCCAACATCCAGAAGACCGTGGCCGACTACTACGGGCTGCAGGTCAAGGACCTGCTGTCCAAGCGCCGCACCCGATCGCTGGCGCGCCCGCGCCAGGTCGCGATGGCGCTGACCAAGGAACTGACCGAGCACAGCCTGCCGGAGATCGGCGACGCCTTCGCCGGTCGCGACCACACTACCGTGCTGCACGCCTGCCGGCAGATCCGCAGCCTGATGGAGACCGACGGCAAGCTGCGCGAGGACTGGGACAAGCTGATCCGCAAGCTCAGCGAGTAAGGAAACGGGTGCCACGACGCGTTCCCGCAGGTGAGGTAGATTTGCGGCGGGATACGCGGTGGAGAGCAGGGGGACGGGCTGGGGATAAACCGGGGACAAAATGCGACGCGCAAAACCATCCACAGCTTGTCCCACCGCCCCGACCGGCCTTGCACGCAGACTTTACCCTCAAACAAATTTATTGTAATTCAAATAGTTGGTGCTGTTATCCACAGGTCAGGACCGACTCCAGCACCACCTCTTTTAGATTTATTCCACATTCCTTCAAAGCGTAGAGGCACGGACTCCCATGCGTTTCACTCTGCAACGCGAGGCCTTTCTCAAGCCCCTGGCCCAGGTCGTCAACGTCGTTGAAAGACGGCAGACCCTGCCGGTCCTGGCCAATTTCCTGGTGCAGGTGCAGGGCGGCCAGCTCTCGCTGACCGGCACCGACCTGGAAGTGGAGATGGTGGCCCGTGCCGCGGTCGATGACGCGCAGGACGGCGAGACCACGATCCCCGCGCGCAAGCTGTTCGAGATCGTGCGTGCGCTGCCGGACGGCAGCCGCGTCACCGTGAGCCAGTCCGGCGACAAGGTCACCGTGCAGGCCGGGCGCAGTCGCTTCACCCTGGCGACGCTGCCGGCCAACGATTTCCCGTCCGTGGACGAGGTCGAAGCCACCGAACGCATCGGCGTGCCGGAGGGCGGCCTGAAGGAGCTGATCGAACGCACCGCGTTCGCGATGGCCCAGCAGGACGTGCGCTACTACCTCAACGGCCTGCTGTTCGACCTGCGCGACCAGTCGCTGCGCTGCGTGGCCACCGACGGCCACCGCCTGGCCCTGTGCGAAGCCCCGCTGGAAGGCGCTTCCGGCGCCAAGCGCCAGATCATCGTCCCGCGCAAGGGCGTGACCGAGCTGCAGCGCCTGCTGGAAGGCGGCGACCGCGCGCTCGAGCTGGAACTGGGCCGCAGCCACATCCGGGTGAAGCGCGACGACGTGACCTTTACCTCGAAGCTGATCGACGGCCGTTTCCCCGATTACGAGGCGGTGATCCCGATCGGCGCCGAGAAGGAGGTCAAGCTGGACCGTGAGGTCCTGCGTGCGGCCCTGCAGCGTGCTGCGATCCTGTCCAACGAGAAGTACCGCGGCGTCCGCGTCGAGGTTTCGCCGGGCCAGCTGCGGATCAGCTCGCACAACCCGGAGCAGGAAGAGGCCCAGGAAGAGATCGAGGCCGACACCAAGGTCGACAACCTGGCTATCGGCTTCAACGTGAACTACCTGCTGGACGCGCTGGGCGCGCTGCGCGACGAGCACGTCGTGCTGGCCCTGCGCGACGCCAACTCCTCGGCCCTGGTCCGCGAGGCCAGCAACAGCCGTTGCCGGCACGTGGTGATGCCGCTGCGCCTCTGACCGACGCCGTGGACCGAACCATGTTCCACGTGGAACCCGAACGACGCCCGGCCCTCGCCGGGCGTCGTACTTTGGATACCGGCCGGTGCGGGTGACGCGGCTGGTGATGGGCGACCTGCGCCGGTTCCAGCATGCGGAACTGGCCCCGGCGCCCGGCCTGAACCTGATCACCGGCGCCAATGGGGCCGGCAAGACCAGCGTGCTCGAGGCGCTGCACCTGATGGCTTACGGCCGCAGCTTCCGCGGACGGGTCCGGGACGGGCTGGTCCGCGACGGGGCCGAAGCGGTCGAAGTGTTCGTGGAGTGGGAGGAGGGCACGGGCGGCATTTCGCGCCGTGCCGGTCTCCGCCATACCGGGCAGGCCTGGACCGGGCGGCTGGACGGGCGGGATGTCGCCCATCTGGGCCAGCTGTGCGCCGCTCTCGCCGTGGTGACCTTCGAACCCGGCAGCCACGCGCTGGTCGCAGGAGGCGCGGAGAACCGTCGCCGCTATCTCGACTGGGGCCTGTTCCACGTGGAACAGGACTTCATGGCCCTCTGGCGACGCTATGCCCGGGCGCTCAAGCAGCGCAATGCGTTGCTCAAGGCCGGCGGCTCCAATGCCCAGCTGGACGCCTGGGATGCGGAGCTGGCCGAGAGCGGGGAAGTGCTCACCGCCTTCCGCGAGCGCTATCTGGGCGAGCTGATGCCGCGCGCCGCCGACATCGGCCGCCGCCTGAGCACGGGTCCAGAGCTGCTGGCCCTGGAATTCCAGCCCGGCTGGCGCCGGCAGGAGCTGTCGCTGGCAGATGCCCTGCTGCTGGCCCGCGACCGCGACCGTTCCAGCGGGCACACCGGGGTGGGGCCGCACCGGGCCGACTGGAGCCTGCGCCTGGCGGGGTTGCCGGGCAGGGAAGCCCTGTCCCGCGGCCAGACCAAGCTGGCCGCGCTGTCCCTGCTGCTGGCGCAGGCCGCGGACTACGCCGGGCGGCGGGGGCACTGGCCGGTGATGGCCCTGGACGACCTGCCATCGGAGCTGGACCGCGAGCACCAGCGCCGCACCCTCGAATTCCTGCTGGAACAGCCCGGCGTGCAGCTGTTCGTGACCGCTACCGAGGTCCCGGAGGCGCTGCGCGAACTGCCCGCCGCCTGTCGCGTGTTCCACGTGGAACACGGCCTGATCGCAGAGTAAATCCCGCCCGTCAGGTCAAGGGGGCGGGGCTGCTATAATCAGCCGCTGATTCCTATAGCTAAGGTGTCGTGGCCTCCTGCCGCGGCCCGGCCCCGATTGCGGCGAGCGCATGAGCGAACAGATCCAGAGCTCCACCCCCGTCAACGATTCCTACGACTCCAGCAAGATCACCGTCCTGCGTGGCCTGGAAGCGGTGCGCAAGCGCCCCGGCATGTACATCGGCGACGTGCATGATGGCACCGGCCTGCACCACATGGTGTTCGAGGTGGTCGACAACTCGGTCGACGAAGCCCTGGCCGGCCATGCCGACGACATCGTCGTCCGCATCCTCGAGGACGGCTCGGTGGCGGTCTCCGACAACGGCCGCGGCATCCCGGTGGATACGCACAAGGAGGAGGGCCGTTCGGCGGCCGAGGTGATCCTCACCGTGCTCCACGCCGGCGGCAAGTTCGACGACAACAGCTACAAGGTTTCCGGCGGCCTGCACGGCGTCGGCGTGTCGGTGGTCAACGCGCTGTCCGAGCACCTGTGGCTGGACATCTGGCGCGACGGTTTCCACTGGCAGCAGGAATACGCGCTGGGCGAGCCGCTGTACCCGCTCAAGCAGCTGGAAGCCTCCGAGCGCCGCGGTACCTGCCTGCGCTTCAAGCCGGCGGCGGAAATCTTCACCGACACCGAGTTCCACTACGAGATCCTGGCGCGCCGCCTGCGCGAGCTCTCGTTCCTGAACTCCGGGGTCAAGATCACCCTGATCGACGAGCGCGGCGAAGGCCGCCAGGACGTGTTCCAGTACGAAGGCGGCATCCGCAGCTTCGTCGAGCACCTGGCCCAGCTGAAGACGCCGCTGCACCCGAACGTGATCTCGGTGACCGGCGAAGCCAACGGCATCGTGGTGGACGTGGCCCTGCAGTGGACCGACGCCTACCAGGAAACGATGTTCTGCTTCACCAACAACATCCCGCAGAAGGACGGCGGTACCCACCTGGCCGGCTTCCGCGCCGCGCTGACCCGCACCCTCACCAACTACATCGAGCAGAACGGCCTGGCCAAGCAGGCCAAGATCAACCTGTCCGGCGACGACATGCGCGAAGGCATGATCGCCGTGCTGTCGGTGAAGGTCCCGGACCCGAGCTTCTCCAGCCAGACCAAGGAGAAGCTGGTCAGTTCCGAGGTGAAGCCGGCAGTTGAGAGCACGTTCGGTGCGCGTTTGGAGGAGTTCCTCCAGGAACACCCGCAGGAAGCCCGTGCCATCGCGGAAAAGGTGGTCGACGCCGCCCGTGCCCGCGAGGCCGCGCGCAAGGCGCGCGAGTTGACCCGCCGCAAGGGCGCGCTCGATATCGCCGGCCTGCCGGGCAAGCTGGCCGACTGCCAGGAGAAGGATCCGGCACTGTCCGAACTGTTCATCGTCGAGGGCGACTCGGCGGGCGGCTCGGCCAAGCAGGGCCGCAACCGCAAGAACCAGGCGGTGCTGCCGCTGCGCGGCAAGATCCTCAACGTGGAACGCGCGCGCTTCGACCGCATGCTGTCCTCGGCGGAGGTCGGCACGCTGATCACCGCGCTGGGCACCGGCATCGGCAAGGACGAGTACAACCCGGACAAGCTGCGCTACCACCGCATCATCATCATGACCGACGCGGACGTGGACGGCTCGCACATCCGCACGTTGCTGCTGACGTTCTTCTACCGGCAGATGCCGGAGCTGATCGAGCGCGGCCACGTCTACATCGGCCTGCCGCCGCTGTACAAGATCAAGCAGGGCAAGACCGAGCTGTACCTCAAGGACGACGCGGCGCTGGACAGCTACCTGGCCAGCAATGCCGTGGAGAACGCGGCGCTGGTGCCGGCCGAGGGCGAACCGCCGGTGAGCGGCGAGGGCCTGGAGAAGCTGCTGCTGGCCTACGCCGGCGCGCGCGAGGCGATCGCGCGCAACAGCCACCGCTTCGACCCGCTGCTGCTGGAAGCGCTGATCGACTTCACCCCGCTGGACGCGCAGCACCTGGCGCAGAACACCGACGGGCAGCACGAACTGCAGGCGCTGGAAGCGCGCCTCAACCGCGGCAAGCTCGGCAGCCCGCGCTATGCGCTGAAGCTGCTGCCGGCCACCGAGTCGCGCCCGGCTGCGCTGCAGGTCACCCGCCGGCACATGGGCGAGGAGCTGCTGCAGGTGCTGCCGTTGTCGATCTTCGAAAGCGGCGAGCTGCGCCCGCTGCGCGACGCCGCGGCGTTGCTGCACGGCCTGGTCCGCGAAGGCGCGCAGGTCGTGCGCGGCGGCAAGTCGCAGCCGGTCACCAGCTTCGCCCAGGCCCAGGCCTGGCTGCTGGAGGAGGCGAAGAAGGGCCGCCAGATCCAGCGCTTCAAGGGCCTGGGCGAAATGAACCCCGAGCAGCTGTGGGAAACCACGGTGAACCCGGATACCCGCCGCCTGCTGCGCGTGCGCATCGAGGACGCGGTCGCCGCCGACCGCATCTTCAGCACGCTGATGGGCGACGTGGTCGAGCCGCGCCGCGAGTTCATCGAGACCAACGCCTTGAAGGTCGCCAACCTGGATGTCTGATCCGGGGGCCGCCGTCCCGGCATCGGCAGCGCCACCGGCGCTGCCGCCGGACGTGCCTGCCATGCCGCCACGCACCGCGCCGCTGGTCGGCGCGTTCCTCGCCGACATCGGCCTGGCGGTGTTCCTCATGCTGGCGATCAGCCTCGCCGGCGGCATCGCCTGGGGCCTGTGGCAGCTCATCACGCTGCAGCAGTCCGGCGCCGACCCGGGCCAGTTCGCGAGGGGGATCGGCCAGCCCGGCGTGCTCGCGCAGATCGTGCTGGTGATCTTTTCCACTGGAACCATCGCGCTCAGCCTGTACTTCCTGCGCCAGCCGGCCAGCGCCGCCGAACGCGCCCGCTCCTTGGCGGCGCTGCGGCGGCCCTTGACCTGGGGCTGGACCCTGGCCGGCGGCGTGCTCGTATTCCTCGGTTCGTCGCTGTTCAGCTGGCTGGGCCGGCAGGCCGGCATCGAACCGGTGCCGACCAACGAGGCGATGGTCGAGGAAGCCGCTGCGCGCTGGCCGGTGTTCCTGGCCCTGTTCGTCGTGGTCCTGGCCCCGGCCTACGAGGAACTGCTGTTCCGGCGCGTGCTGTTCGGGCGGTTCCTGCGCGCCGGCCGCCCCTGGCTGGGCCTGGTGCTCAGCAGCCTGGCCTTCGCCCTGGCCCACGAAGTGCCCTTCCTCAGCCACGGCAACACGCTGCCGGCGATGCTGCTGCTGTGGCTGGTCTACGGCGGCCTGGGCGCGGTCTTCGCCTGGGTGTACTGGCGCACCGGCACGCTGTGGGCGGCGGTGATCGCCCACGCGCTGAACAACGGCATAGCGCTGGCCCTGCACGGCCTGGCCTGAAGGACCCGCTTGACGAAAAGTTAAGCCGGCAACGCGGACACTTTCCTTCAGGTACCGGAACGGGGGTTGCCCTGCACATGCACTGGAAGCCGACCGCGCTCGCGTTGGCAATGGCGGTCGTCGTCGCGGCGTGCGCGACCACGACTTCGCCGACCGGCCGTACCCAGTACATGGCCTATTCGGACGCCCAGCTCAACCAGATGGGCGCGCAGGCCTTCGCCGAGATGAAGAGCAAGCAGCAGACCACGGGCGGCCAGCAGAGCCGCTACGTGCAATGCGTGGTCGATGCCCTCGTCCCGCACCTGCCGCCCGAATGGCGCAACCTGCCGTGGGAAACGGCGGTGTTCGTCGACGACACGCCCAACGCGTTCGCGCTGCCCGGCGGCAAGGTCGGCGTGAACAGCGGCATGTTCAAGGTGGCGAAGAACCAGGACCAGCTGGCGGCGGTGATCGGCCATGAGATCGGCCACGTCTACGCGCGCCACACCAACGAACGCGTCTCCCGCCAGGCGGCGACGTCGACCGGACTGGCGGTGATCGGTGCACTCGCCGGCGCCCGCTATGGCCAGACCGGCAGCGACCTGGTGACCCAGGGCGGCGGCACGCTGGCCCAGCTGGGCGTGCTGCTACCGTTCTCGCGCACCCAGGAGAGCGAGGCCGACGAGATCGGCCAGCGCCTGATGGCCCAGGCCGGTTTCGATCCGGCGCAGGCCGTGGACCTGTGGCAGAACATGATGGCTTCCGGCGGCGGACGTTCGCCGGAGTGGCTGTCCACGCACCCGGATCCGCAGAACCGCATCCGTGCGCTGGAAGCCCGCGCGCCCGCGCTGCAGCCGCTCGCGCAGGAGGCGCGACGCGCCGGCCGTACGCCACAGTGCGGTCCGTGACCCGAAAAAAACTGGCAGCTTGTGCCATTCCGTAAGAAGGCCGGTTCTGTTAGCGTTGCCGACCCGGTTTCCGTCGCCGCCCGAAAACAGGCGGCCCGCAAGAGGTGATCCAATGAAATTCCGCAGCAAGCAAGCCCTCCTGTCGCTGTTCGTCGCTGCCGCGCTCGGGGGCGTGGTGATCGCCGACGCGGCCGCCGCCCCGACTTCGGCCAAATCGAAGAAGTCCGCGAAGGCGGAAGCGATGTTCCCGGAGGCCACGCGCGAGGAACCGGGCATCAAGCCGTCGGCCAAGGCCGGCAAGAAGCTGCAGAAGCTGATCGACGTCTACAACAAGGACGACGCCGAGCAGACCCGCGTCCTCGCCGACGAGATCCTGGCGCTGGACGTGGCCAACGAATACGACCGCTCGGTCGCCGCGCAGCTGGCCGCGCAGGCCGCGTACAACCTGGACGACATCCCGGCGGCGAAGGCCTACCTGAAGCAGGCGCTGGAAATCGGCGGCCTCGACAACAACGGCCACTTCCAGTCGATGCTGATGCTGGCGCAGCTGCAGCTGGGCGACGACGAACTGCAGGAAGGCCTGGCCACCCTCGACCGCTACCTCGCCGAAAGCGGGTCGAAGAAGGCCGACGACCTGGCACTGAAGGGCCAGGCGCTGTACCAGCTGGAGCGCTTCCAGGAAGCGATCCCGGTGCTGAAGCAGGCGATCGATTCGACGCCGGAGCCGAAGGACAACTGGGTCCAGCTGCTGATGGCGGCCTACGCCGAATCCGACCAGAACGACGCGGCGATCGCCCTCGCCGAACAGCTGGTGGCGAAGAACCCGAACGACAAGAAGACCCAGGTCAACCTGGCCACCATCTACGCCCAGGCCGACCGCATGGACAAGGCCGCCGAGGTGATGGAGAAGCTGCGTGCCGCCGGCCAGCTCACCGAGGAGCGCGAGTACCGCCAGCTGTACGTGACCTACGCCAACATGGACGGCCGCGAGAAGGACGTCATCGCGGTCATCAACGAGGGCGTGCAGAAGGGCGTGCTGAAGCAGGACTACCAGACCTACGTGGCCCTGGCCCAGTCCTACTACTACAGCGAGCAGATCCCGCAGGCGATCGACGCCTGGCAGAAGGCCGCCCCCCTGTCCAAGGACGGCGAGACCTACCTGAACCTGGCCCGCGTGCTGTGGCAGGAAGGCCGCGTCCCGGAGGCCAAGCAGGCGGCCCAGCAGGCGCTGGCCAAGGGCGTGAAGAAGCCCGAGGACGCCCGCAAGATCATCAACTTGAAGTAAGAAAACGTAAAAGCGCCGCGTCCTAGGCATCGGACGCGGTATTTGGTATATGCTTGGCGGTTCATGCGGTGTCACCCGCGAGAACCTGGGCCTCTGGTGGAAACGCTTTCCTCGAGGCCCGGCCCCACACCCGAGTCACTAGGCGCATGGCTGAACAACTGGTCGTCCACAGGAACTACGAAGAAACCGAGGATCGCGGGCTCAGCTGGCCGCGCATCATCGGCATTGCGTTCGTCATCGCGCTGCACCTGGCCGCGCTCATGCTGCTGCTGATCCCGGCCGTCGCCCCCAAGGCCGACGTCAAGGAAGAGCGCAACGTCCTCGTCACCCTCGTCGACGCACCGCCGCCGCCGCCCCCGCCGCCGCCGCCGCCGCCGCCGCAGGACAAGCCGCCGCCGCCGATCAAGGAGCTGTCGCCGCCGAAGCCGTCCCCGGTTCCGCCGCCGCCGGAAGCCCCGCCGATCGACGTGGCCGAGCCGCGCCCGACCGACGTGTACCAGGAGCCGTCTCCGCCGGCCCCGCCGGCCCCGGTCGCCGACATCGGCGCCAGCGTCGACATCTCGTCGAAGAACATGAATCCGCCGCGCTATCCGCCGGCCGCCGCGCGCGCCGGCATCGAGGGCGAGGTCATCCTGGTCATCGATGTCGACGCCAACGGCAACGTGACCAACGTGTCGGTCGAGAAGTCCAGCCGCAACCGTGACCTGGACCGCGCCGCCATGGAGGCCGCCCGCAAGTGGCGTTTCAATCCCGCGACTGTGAACGGCCAGAAGGCGGCCGGTCGCGTTCGGGTCCCGGTGAACTTCACCCTGGGTTGATGTCCGTTTGTTTCCCTGACGGAAACCGGGCCTAGCGTTTCCGCCTTCCTTCTCCACCAAACAAACCAAAGGTAAGCGTCATGCTGCAGGAACTCTTCATCGCCGCCGCCGCCGGGGGCAACGCCTCCGCCCTCACGCAGATGGGCTTCGACCACCTGCTGAGCGAGATGGTCGCCAATCCGGGCGAGTTCGCCGTCTCGTGGATCGTGCTCCTCACCCTGGTCCTGATGTCGGCCGCGTCCTGGTACTGGACCATCTTCAACGCCATCAAGAACACCCGCCTGAAGTCGGCCGCCGACCGCGTGGTCAACGCGTTCTGGGACGCCCCGAACGCCCAGGAAGCCATCCGTGCGATGGAAGAGCAGCCGCGTAGCGAGCCGTTCTCGAAGATCGCCCTGGACGCCGCGCAGGCCGCCGCCCACCACCAGCGCGCCGAAGGCGCCGGCACCGGCCTGGGCGAGTCGCTGAGCCGCTCCGAGTTCGTCGACCGCGCCCTGCGCCAAGCCGTCACCCGCGAGAGCAGCAAGCTGCAGTCGGGCATGATCCTGCTGGCGACCGTCGGTGCGACCGCTCCGTTCGTCGGCCTGCTGGGCACCGTGTGGGGCATCTACGGCGCGCTGATCAAGATCGGTGCCACCGGCTCCGCCTCGATCGACGCCGTCGCCGGCCCGGTGGGTGAAGCGCTGATCATGACCGCGATCGGTCTGTTCGTCGCGATCCCGGCCGTGTTCGCCTACAACTTCTTCAGCAAGATCAACAGCGCCACGATCGCCAAGTTCGATTCGTTCGCTCACGATCTGCACGACTTCTTCGCCACCGGCTCGCGCGTGCGCTGAGCCGGTTCCCAGAAGTCGCAGGCAAGTAACGGAGAGCCCGCATGGCCTTCAGTTCCGACAACAGCGGCGGCCCAATGGCCGACATCAACGTCACGCCCCTCGTGGACGTGATGCTGGTGCTGCTCATCATCTTCATCATCACTGCGCCGCTGATGCAGCACAAAGTGAAGATCGAGCTGCCGGAAACGGACGTCGTCGCCAAGGACGAGGACGAACCGCGGGTCATGCCCATCACCATCTCGGTGAAGGAGGATGGCTCGCTGTTCTGGAACGACGAGCCGGTCACCCGCGAGGTGATCGAGTCGCGTCTTTCCAGCGTCGCCCAGCAGACGCCGCAGCCCAAGCTCAACCTGCGTGGCGACAAGACCACGAAGATGCGCATCATCAGTGACGTGACCAAGATCGCGCAGAACCAGGGCATGCTCGACGTGGGCTTCGTCGCCACCAAAGAGAAGGGTCACTAAGCCATGGCTTTCAGTTCCGGATCCGGCAAGGGCCCCATGGCCGACATCAACGTCACGCCCCTCGTGGACGTGATGCTGGTGCTGCTGATCATCTTCATCGTCACCGCGCCGATCATGACCTACCAGATCGACGTGGCCCTGCCGCAGCGGGTCATCAACCCGCCGCCGCAGTTGCGCGAACCGCCGCCGCCGATCGACCTGCGCATCGATGCCACCAACCAGGTCTTCTGGAACAACAGCCCGGTCTCGCTGGCCGCGCTGCCCCAGATGATGGAGACCGAAGTGCAGCGCGATCCGACCAACCAGCCGGAGCTGCGCATCGACGCCAGCGCGGACTCGGAGTACGAGACCACGGCCCGGGTGCTGGCGGCCGCGAAGAACGCGCAGATGATGAAGATCAACTTCGTCAACCAGTAAGACTGGCGCGCCTCGCAGGTCCCGCTTCCTGCAGCGGCGGGACCGCAAGGCAAGCCACTGACGCCGCCCTCCGGGGCGGCGTTTTTTATGCGCGCATGGGAAACGGACGGCGTGCCGCCGGAGGGCTCAGCTGGCGCGCTCCAGGATCGACAGGTAGCCGCGCACGGTGGCGTCCAGCCCGGCGTACAGCGCCTCGCCGACCAGGGCGTGGCCGATCGAGACCTCCTCCACGCCGGGTACCGTGTCCAGGAACAGCCCCAGGTTGGCCTGCGAGAGGTCGTGGCCGGCGTTCACCCCGAGCCCGGCGGCGCTGGCCCGGCGCGCGGTGGCGGCGCAGGCGGCCAGGGCCTGGCCCGGGTCGCCGGCGGCGAAGGCTTCCGCGTAGGGACCGGTGTAGATCTCGATGCGGTGCGCGCCCAGGGCCGCGGCGCGTTCCAGCTGGTCGACGTCCGGATCGACGAACAGGCTGACCCGGCAGCCGAGCGCGGCGAAGCCGGCGACCTGCGCGGCCAGCGCGCCGGTGTCGCCGTCGAAGCGGAAACCATGGTCGGAGGTCAGCTGGCCGTCGCTGTCGGGCACCAGGGTGACCTGGGCCGGGCGCACCTGCCGGCACAGCTCGAGCAGGCCCGGATAGCCCGGGCGCGGCGGCGCGAACGGATTGCCCTCGATGTTGAGTTCCACGCCGAACTCCGCGGTGAGCGCGGCCAGCGGCGGCAGGTCCTCGGCGACGATGTGGCGCCGGTCCGGGCGCGGATGCACGGTGATGCCGTGCGCGCCCGCTGCCAGGCAGGCGCGCGCGGCGGCGGCGACGTCCGGCTCCTGGCCGCCGCGCGAGTTGCGCAGCACCGCAACCTTGTTGACGTTGACGCTCAGCCGGGTGCTCATGCCTGCGGCGGCTCCGCATCGCTCGCGCCGGTGGCGGCGGCGCGCCTGCGGGCCTCGGCCAGTTCGCGCAGGCGGCGCAGTTCGACCGGGTCGATCATCGCCGACTCGTCGCGCTGGCTCTCGCCGATGCGCTCCAGGTACCAGCCGCGCGCCCAGAGGGCGAGGAAACCCAGCGTGGCCAGCAGCGCCAGCATGACCAGCCAGACATGGGATGCGTTCATCGCCAGCAGCAGCGCGCCGACGGCCAGCAGCAGGTAAAGCCAGTGCATCGATCGATAGCCTCCCGGTGGAGCACCGTGGCCCCGTGCCGCGGTCGGCCGCCATGATGCCGCGACGCGGGCCCCGGCGGCCACCGCGCATCCGCGGCGCCCGTCCGCCCGTCGCCGCGGCCTACAGCAGCGGCGACATCAGGCGCGCGCAGGCCTCGGGCAGGCGGTGCCGCCACAGGCCCGACGGCCGGTCCAGGCGCACCCGCCGCGCGCGCAGGAACTCGCCCTGCAGCAGCTGTTCCAGTCCGGCGCAGGATTCGGCGTCCTGCAGCATCAGCGAGGCCTCGAAGTTCAGGCGGAAGCTGCGGTGGTCGAAGTTGGCGCTGCCGACGATGCACAGGTCGTCGGCAAGCAGGGCCTTGGTGTGCAGCATGCGCGGCCCGTACTCGTAGACCTGCACGCCGGCCTTGAGCAGCTCGTCGAAATACGAGCGCGCGGCCAGCGTGACCAGCCGCGAATCGCTCCAGCGCGGCACCAGCAGGCGCGTGTCCAGGCCACCCAACGCCGCCGAGGTCAGCGCCATGCGCGCCGCCTCGCCGGGGACGAAGTAGGGCGTGACCAGCCACACCCGGCGCCGCGCCTCGTGGATCGCGGCCACGTGCAGGCGATGGATCGCTTCCCAGGACGAATCCGGGCCGGACACCAGCACCTGCGCGCGCACCGGGCCCGGGTCGCAGGCCGGCCAGTACTCGGGCGCGCCGAAGTCCGACGCAGGGCAGCTGTCGGCGTAGATCCAGTCCTCCACGAACACCAGCTGCAGGCTGCGCACGACCTCGCCGTCCACGCGCAGGTGCAGGTCGCGGTAGGCCTCCGGCAGCAGGCGTTCGTCCTCCTCGTCGGTGATGTTCATCCCGCCGATGAAACCGGTGTGGCCGTCGATCACGACGATCTTGCGGTGGCTGCGCAGGTTGAGCCACGGCCGGGTGAAGGGCCGGAACTTCGTCGGATGGAACCAGCACACCTGGCCGCCGGCATCGAGCAGCGGTTGCAGGTGGCGACGCCGGATCTTCCCGGAGCCGACCGCGTCCAGCAGCAGCCGCACCTGCACGCCGGCGCGGGCGCGCTCGACCAGCGCCTCGAGGAAGGCCTTGCCGGTCCGGTCCGGCATCCAGATGTAGTACTGCAGGTGGATGTGGTGTTGCGCCGAAGCGATCGCCTCCAGCAGCGCCGGATACTTGCCGCTGCCGTCCACCAGCCACTGCACCGCGGCGGCGGTCGAGGGCGGCAGGCCGGTGACCGACTGGCCCAGGCGCGCCAGTTCGACCGACTTCAGCTCCTCGCCGGCCAGGCCGCTGAACTGCTCCATGCCCGTGCGCGAACGGCCGCGGCGCAGGCGCTGGCGCTGGATCTTCTGCGGGCCGAGCAGGAAGTAGATGACGAAGCCGATGTACGGCAGCAGCGCCAGCGACATCAGCCAGCTCAGGGTGGCCACCGGTTCGCGCTTCTGCAGCACGATCCATACCCCCAGGCCCACCATGTACAACGCCCACGCGAGACCCAGGTACAGGCCCAGGCGGGGCAGGTCGACGAGCCGGTCCCACAACTCAAGCAGTGGAGTCATGGCCCGATTCTAGGCGAGCCCCGGTGCGTAAGGCGGCTTGAACGGCAACCGTACGGGGAGGCCCGCGTCGCGCCCGGCGAGACCGGGCCGGCGTACCCTGCGGCGATGGGCGCGACGATCAAGGGCCGCGGCTCGCGCCAGTACCTGCCGGGCCGCTTCGAAACCACCACCACCGAAGCCGTGGACGACGGCTGGACCGTGCCGGGCCACCCGGCCACGGCCGACGACGAGTCCGGGCCGGATCCGCTGCGTCCGCGCACCGAGGTCCGCGAGGAAACCGCGCGCAGCATCATCAGCCGCAACAGTTCGCCCGACGTCGGCTTCTCGCAGTCGGTCAATCCGTACCGCGGCTGCGAGCACGGCTGCAGCTACTGCTTCGCCCGGCCCAGCCACGCCTACCTCAACCTGTCCCCCGGCCTGGACTTCGAGACGAAGATCTTCGCCAAGACCAACGCGCCGGAACTGCTGCGGCGCGAGCTGTCGCGCAAGGGCTACCAGCCCAGCCCGATCGCGCTGGGGATCAACACCGACGCCTACCAGCCGCTGGAGCGGCGCCTGCGCCTGACCAGGCAGCTGCTGGAGGTGATGCTGGAGTTCCGCCACCCGGTCAGCCTGGTCACCAAGAACGCGCTGGTCGAACGCGACCTGGACCTGCTGCAGCCGCTGGCGGAACAGGACCTGGTGCACGTGCACTTCTCGGTCACCTCGCTCGATCCGCACCTGTCGGCGAAGCTGGAACCGCGCGCGGCCGCGCCGCACGCGCGGTTGCGGGCGATGGAGAAACTGCACGCGGCCGGCGTGCCGGTGGGCGTGCTGTTCGCGCCGACCATTCCATGGGTCAACGACCACGAGATGGAGGCGGTACTCGAAGCCGCGCGCGCCGCGGGCGCAAGCAGCGCCAGCTACATCCTGCTGCGCCTGCCGCACGAGGTGGCGCCGCTGTTCCGCGACTGGCTGCAGGCACACGTGCCCGACCGTGCCGCGCACGTGATGAGCACGCTGCAGCAGATGCGCGACGGGCGCGACTACGAATCCGGCTTCGGCACCCGCATGCGCGGACGCGGGCGCTACGCGGACCTGCTGGAGCAGCGCTTCGTCCTGGCCTGGCGCCGCTTCGGCTATGCCGGCCTGCGCGGGCACCGGCTCGACTGCAGCCGCTTCGCGCCGCCGCGCGCGGCCTCGCCGCAGGGCGAATTGTTCTGAACCTGTAAACGCGCCGCCGGGGTGTAACAGCCGCGATACAACCGGCGCAAACGCAGTACCGGCGCGGGTTTGCGCGGGCGCGGCTGCTTCCGCCGCAACCGCGGTGTAACACCCGGTTGCCGGCCGCGCCCACCGCTTCTTTCGCAACACGCTGATTCCGCTGGAAAAAATCAGGTGGCACGGCTCGTGCTCCTGTTCTCCCACCCTCCATGGGAGACCCGCGATGCGACCGACCCGGATCCTGGCCTGCCTCCTGCTGGCGTCGCTGCCCGCCGCCGGGGCCTTCGCTGCGGACGCCCATATCGGCGTCTATCCCAATCGCGGCGAGATGGTGGTGATGCGCGACGTCCATGCGCGCCACGCCTACCGCCAGGTGCCGCCGGGCCTCGCCCTGATCGCCGATCCGAAGCCGAACCGGGAGATCAACGCGACCCTGGGTACCGGCGAGATGTCCGACGACGAGATCTCCGGGCTGCTGTCCGCCGGTCCCTCGGGCGGCCCGGTGCCGTTCGCCACGGCAGCCACCGAGCGCGCCCTGCAGGGCTCGCTGGGCCGCGTCGGCGGCGAAGGCATGCTCTCCGGCGGCAGCATCAGCGGCCGCGTCGGCGGCGTCACCGGTGCGGTCACCGGCGCCACCCGCGGCATTGCGCCGACCATCTCCGGCGCGCTCTCCCAGTTCCCGGTCGGCGGCAACCAGGGGACCGGGCCGTGAGGCGCGCATTCCTCCAGTTCCGCCAGCTCGCCTTCACCGTGACGGTGCTGCTGGCGCTGCTGGCCAGCGCGACGGCCGCGCGCGCCGCGGACGATACCTACGCCGAGATGCTCGGCTACCTGGCGCAGTCGCGCATCGACGACCGCGCGCTGTCCGGGAGCCAGGGCGCGATCGCGGTCAACCAGGCCGCCGGCGACCACAACCGGCAGGCCAACCTGCGCGCCATCGCGGTCGGCCCCAACGCCAGCACCCATGTGGACGCGCGCCAGCGGGCCAGCGGCGATGTCTACGACGTCCCGGCCCAGGCCAGCGCCACGATCGGCGGCTCGGCCCTGGCCGGCGCCGGTGGACTCGCTTCGATCAACCAGGCCAGCGGCAGCGGCAACGCGGAAGTCAACGCGGTGTCGATGGTGCTGGCGCAACAGGGCATGCGCGAGTCGACGACCGACAGGCAACAACTGTCGACCGTCGAGTTCGCGTCGGCGGAGCGTCAGCGCGCCCCGCACCCGGCGGGGAGGACCGCGAGCCGCAACGTGGCCGTCGAGGCCACCGCGCTGCGCGGGTTCGAGGGTGCGCTGCAGCTCAACCAGATCGCGGGCTCGGCCAACGAGACCGGCAACGTCCTGACGTTGTCGCTCCCACCGGGCCCGTGAGGCGGTAGGAAATCCACCCAACCAGAGCAAGAGAGAGAGGACATCATGAAAGGGAACATGAAATGGACCGTGCTCGCCGTGGCCGTCGTGGCCGCGACTGCCGCCGGTAACGCCGCTGCGGTCGATGTCGACATCCACACCCACATCGACACCCACATCGACAACACCAGCCACAACGAGCTGACCAACACGGTCAAGAACAAGTTCGAGAACGAAGTCAAGAACAAGTGGGAGAGCCAGGTCAAGAACAAGGTCGAGAACGAGTACACGGCGAAGACCGACATCGACACTGACATCGATACGGACATCGACACCGATATCGACTACGACAAGAACGTCAACGTCAACGTCACCGTGAACGTCGACAAGGAACTCGACGAGCACGGCGTCTCGGCGGAACTCGAGTCCGACCTGTCGCTGACCTCCGACATCGACTTCTCCGGCAGCCCGACCGTGTCCGGCGACCTGCCGATCGATTCGGCCTCCCTGGCCGTGGTCGACAACCGCCAGCACAACAGCGGCAACTTCGGCTGGAACGACGTCCTGACCAACGACGCGTCGATCAGCGGCAACACCGCGACCGCCGCCGAAGGCAACCTCGGCTTCAACGTCGCCGCCGGCGACAACAACCAGCAGGACAACGCCGCGGCCCTGTCGGCCGTCGACGCCGCCTTCGCCTTCGGCCTGGCCGATTCGAAGGTGTTCGTGCAGCAGTTCGGCACCAGCAACATCACCAAGAACATCGGCAACACCAACGTCGCCAGCGTCCGCGACGCCGCCTTCGCCGATGCCAGCGGCAACATCGGGGTGAACGTCACCTCCGGCAACAACAACCAGCAGAAGAACGCGCTGGCCGCCTCGGTCGCGACCTCGCGGTACGCCTCGGCTGCCGTGAGCTCCAACCAGCAGTCGCACGACAACTTCACGCTCAACGCGCCGAAGCGTGACGTGCAGTACGACAGGATCGCCATCGACCTGCGCGGCCGCGTGGCCGGCGGCACCGTCGCCGTCGGTGGTGGCAGCTACAGCGGTAGCGAGAGCGGCACCTACGCGGGCACCGGCAACTCCTACCAGACCGACAACTTCTACCTGGATACGTGGAGTGGCGCGCTGCCGCACACCAACGGCAATGAGACCGGCCATATCGACATGGACGCCTCGATCCAGAACGCGGTCGCCAACCCGAACAAGCCCGGCGTCGGTGGTATCGGCTTCGACAACGCCGAAAGCGGCACCTACGCCGGCGAGGAAAGCGGCGAGATCGGTTTCCTGGAGCTCGGCTATGCCGACCTGTGGGCCAGCCTCAGCGGCTACGTGACGATCGCGCGTGACGTCGTGGATACCTACACGACCAACACCGCCTCGCTGTCCGGCGACGCCTTCGCCCGCGCCAGCGGCAACATCGGCGTGAACGTGTCGGCCGGCACCGGCAACCAGCAGGCCAACAGCCTGTCGATGGCCGTCGCCCAGCCGTCCGCGGGTGGTGGTGGTGGCGAAACCCCGCCGCCGCCGCCGCCGCCGCCGCCGTCCGGCGAGTGATCCACGGTTAGGCCCGCAAGGGCAAAGGAGTGACTCCCGGCCATCCGCCGTGGCCGGGAAATCACGGAACACCCCGCTCCGCCCCCCCGGGGCGGGGTGTTCCAACTCCATCGAACCGGCGCCCCATTCCCCTTTCGCACCAGGACCCGCCATGTCGCGCACGCTGCTCCCGAGCCTGGCCCTGCTGGCCCTGCCGCTGCTGTCCACGCTGCCTGTCCAGGCGCGCGCGGCGGAAGTGGCCTTCAGCGGGGTACTGCCCAACGGCGCGCTGTACCACACGCCGGTGGAGAGCATGCGCGAATCGCGCTTCCGCCACCTGGTGCGCCAGCAGACGGACTACAGCTGCGGCGCGGCCTCGCTGGCCACGATCCTGCGTTACGCATACCACCTGGATGCGGACGAGGACACGGTCATCGAAGGCATGCTCGCGCTGGCCGACCCGGAAGTCGTCAAGGAACGCGGCTTCTCCCTGCTGGACATCAAGCGCTACGTCGAGTCGCTGGGCATGCGCGGCCGCGGCTACCGCATCGACGAGGCACGCCTGCGCTCGCTGCGCGTGCCGTCCCTGGCCCTGATGGACGTCAACGGCTTCCGCCACTTCGTCGTGCTCAAGCAGGTGCGCGGCGAGGTCGTCGAGGTCGGCGACCCGATCCTCGGCAACCGGGTGATCCCGCTGCCGGAGTTCATGGCCGCCTGGCCGTCGCGCGCGGTATTCGTCGTTATCGGCACCGACTTCGACCGCAACACCGTGCTCCTGCAACCCACCACCAGGCCCAGTGCGCGGGCGCTGTACGCGCGGCAGGGACCGATCACCGACGCCGAGCTGCTCGACTTCGGTTTCTCCCATGCCGACCTGTTCTGAGAGGACTCCACCATGAACACCAAACGCAGGCTCTGCATCGCCCTCGGGCTGGCAACCACCCCGGTGGCCCTGCCTGCCCTGGCGCACGTCGAAGAGGCGCCGCCGCCGGCCCCGGGTACCGGGCTGGTCGAGCTGAGCGACGAGGAAATGGGCGACATGCGCGGCCGCTACACGGTCGGCGACAACAAGGTGGCGTGGTTCGGGGTGACCATGGTCTCCACCTGGCAGACCCAGGCCGGCGCGCAGCTGAAGAGCACCATGAAAGTGGGCGTCGACGTCAGCCGCCCGCAGGCGCCGAAGGTGACCTTCGAGCCGCGCGTGAGCATCACTGCGGCGAACGCGCCGATGCCCACCCCGGACGGCGACCGCCACGTCGACGCCGCCGGCCTGGCCAACGCCAGCGGCATGGTGCAGAGCGTGCAGGTCGCCGGCGACGGCAACCGCGCGATCAACGTCGCCTCGATCAACATGCGCGACGGCGACGTGCCGACCGCGCCCGAACCCGACCCGGCCGCGTCGGTGCTCGCCAGCACCAGCGTCAACGGCATGACCGCGCTGGCCACGCTGGACGGAAACGCCGCCCGCGTGCTGCTGCAGGTCGACGGCCACGGCGCCGTAGAGCAGTGGATCGGCCAGAGCGGCATGGGCCAGAGCATCCAGCTGGCCAGCGACGGGCAGATGGCCAGCAACTGGCTGGAACTGGACCTGGTCCGCAGCAGCAGCACCCAGGCACGCGCCTCGCTCGGGCAGAACGTCGCCCAAGCGATCGCACTGAGCCGCGGCATCGCCGTCGGCTACTGACGCAGGCTCCGGCCTGCCAACCGCAGCGAGCAAGGAGAAGCACGTGATCAGGAAGATGCCGGCGGCATCCGCTTCCGCACTGCGTATCGCGATCGCCGTGGCGCTGGGGGCCGCGGCTCCGGGCGCCCTGGCCCAGCAGGCCGACGCCTCCAACCCGGAAGACGAGGCGGACCTGCGCCAGCTCGCCTCCCAGCTGGCCGAGCTGAAGGCCAGCTACGCCCAGGAAGTGCGGCGCCTGCGCGAACTGGACATGCAGGTGCAGGCGCTGCAGGCGCGCCTGGCCGGCAAGGTCCCGGCTGCCGGCACGCCGCTGGCGCAGACCCCGGCAGCCACCGCCGCGGCCGCGGCAGCGGCGCGGGCCGAGCCCCCGGCCGAACCTTCGGGCTCGCCGGCGCAGCCCCAGGACGGCTATGCCAGTTCCGCCGCGGATGCGGAGAAGGCGCGCGCGGAGGAGTCGCGCAGCGTGGCCGACGTGAAGCAGCAGGCGCGCGCGCTGTTCGACCAGCGCCTGACCATCGAGAACGGCCTCACCTACAACCGCTACGACCGCAAGCAGCTCACCCTCAACGGCTTCCTCGCCCTGGACGCGATCTTCCTCGGCAGCATCGCCGTCGAGAACGTCGAATCCGACACGCTCAACTACAACCTCGCCGCGCGCTGGGGCGTCAGCCCGCGCCTCACCCTCAACCTGGACGTGCCCTACATCGCGCGCAAGACCGTCTACCAGAAGGGCGGCGCCGGCGGCGCGGCCGCGGCGATCGCGCAGGAGGAGACCACCGGCAGCGGCCTGGGCGACATCACCGCCAGCGCCAACTTCCGCCTGCTGCCCGAACGCGGCGCACGCCCGGAGATGGTGCTGAACTTCGGCGTCACCGCGCCGACCGGCCAGGAGCCCTACGGGATCCCGTGGCGGGTGCTGGAACGCGACGACGACGACTTCATCCGCTTCGCCGTGCCCGAGGAGCAGCCCACCGGCAACGGCGCCTGGCAGACCAGCATCGGCCTGTCGGCGGTGAAGACCAGCGACCCGGCGATCCTGTTCGGCAACATCGGCTACACCTATTCGTTCAAGTCCAGCTTCGACGACATCGACAACAACCCGGACACGGTCAACCCGGGCGAGGTGAAGCTCGGCGACTCGTTCTACTACGGCGCCGGCGTGGCCTTCGCCTTCAACGAACGCACCAGCTTCAGCATGTCGCTGAGCAACCGCATGAGCGCCCGCGCCCGCACCCGCTACGACGGGCAGCCGTGGACCAAGGTCATCGGCAGCGACGCCAACGCGGCGATGTTCAACCTGGGCGTGACCTACGCGCTCAACCCGCACGCGACCATGGTCGGCCTGCTCGGCATCGGCCTGACCCCGGACGCGCCGGACTTCAGCCTCGGCTTCAAGATCCCGTACAGCCTGTAAGGGCCGTGCGGGACGCCGGCCGGCGCCGTCGCGGAGCCGCTGTCAGGTGCGCAGCGATTCCAGTTCCAGCTGGTGCTTGCGGCACAGCCGGTAGACCGTCACCCGCGATACCCGCAGGCGCCGCGCGCATTCGCTGACGTTGAAACCGGACTCGCGCAGGGTGGCGAGGATCGCCTCGCGTTCGGCCTGCACGCGCACGTCGTCCAGGCCGTCGCCATGCACGGCCGCCGCGGCCGCCGACTCGTGCAGCTGCAGGGAGGCGGCGTCGATCAGCTCGCTTTCGCACACCACCGCCGCGCGGCGCACGCGGTTGAGCAGTTCGCGCACGTTGCCCGGCCAGGCGTGGGCGCGCAGCTGGCGGCGGGCGGACGCGTCGAAGCCGCGCGCGCGAACGCGGTGCTGCTCGCGGAACGCGGCCAGGAAGTGCTTCGCAAGCAGTTCCACGTCGTCGCCGCGTTCGCGCAGCGGCGGCATGTGCAGGCGCAGGACGTCGAGGCGGTAGAACAGGTCCTCACGGAACCGGCCCTGCGCCACCGCTTCCTCGAGGTCGACGTGGGTGGCCGCGACCACGCGCACGTCGATGCGGATGGTGTGGTGGCTGCCGACCCGCTCGAGCGTGCCTTCCTGCAGCACGCGCAGCAGGTTGGTCTGCGCGTCCAGCGGCAGGTCGCCGATCTCGTCGAGGAAGATGGTGCCGCCGTCGGCGGCCTCGAACAGGCCGATCCTGCGCGCGGTGGCGCCGGTGAACGCGCCCTTCTCGTGGCCGAACAGTTCCGACTGCACCAGCGTCGCCGGCAGCGCCCCGCAGTTGACCGCGATGAACGGGCGGCCGCGCCGCGAGGACATCTCGTGCAGGGCGCGCGCGGCCAGTTCCTTGCCGGTGCCGGTTTCGCCGGTGACCAGCACCGGCAGGTCCACCGGCGCGAACTTGTACAGGGCCGCGCGCACGGCCAGCATCGGCGCGCTGTTGCCGACCAGGCAGTCGGTGCCGGCGCGGCCATGGTCCTGGCAGCCGCCATCGACGATCTGCGCCAGCTGCTGGATCTGGTCCAGGTCCAGCGGTTCGCGCAGCTGCAGCAGGCCTTCGCCGCGGGTGGCCTCGCGCGGGCCTCCTAGCAGCATCAGCGGCAGGTCGGAATGCGGGCCGAGCAGGCCGCGCATCGCGTCGGCCCAGGCCGGTTCGGCGCCGCGCAGGTCGAGCAGGACGGCGACGCGGTCGCCGCCGCGCAGGCCGATGCGCGCGCCGCGGGGATCGTCGATCACGCGCAGCTCCCAGCCAGCCGCGGCCAGCAGCTCGCGTTCGCGGGGCGTGGGCTGCCCCAGCCAGATCATGCAGCGTGGTCGGATTTCGGGAACTACCGCCATCGTTCCTTGCTCCCTGCGTCGCTCCGCATGCCGACCGGCGGATGGCCGCCGGCGGCGCAAGGGCGCGCCGTCAGGCCGTCATCGTCCGGTGACAGTGGGTGGGCGTGGTCGGGAAGGCCGCGCGGCGGAACCTCCGCCGCGGTGCGCATGCGCGCGGGCCTTCAGCATCGACGGCGCTGCCTGGCTTCAGGGAGGCGGGGCCGGGATCGGCCTGGCGGTGCTTCTCGGATCGGGCAGTTCATGATGGTCCCCCGGGATGCGCGAGGCTTCGCGCATGTCTCTTCTGTATCGGGAAGAAACGACGACCGGCGCGCGCAAGGGACAGCGCGCGCCTCACTGCCCATATTTCATTCAGTCATGTGACGACAGCGTCACGGCGTTTTCGCGGGGTACGCGAGCATCAGGACCAGCGGTTCCTCGCCCACCTGCTCGATCGCATGGGTACTGCCGGAGCGGGTCAGCATCGCGTGGCCGGGGCCGACGTCGTAGGCCTGGCCATCGAGCACGTAGCGTCCGCGGCCTTCCAGCACGTAGTAGATCTCGTCCTTGTGGTGCTGGTGCAGGCCGATGCCCGCGCCCGGATGCAGCACGCGCTTGCGCATCACGAACGGCAGGCCCGGCGCGTCGGCGAACAGCGTGTAGCCGGTGGTCGTGCCGGGACCGCCGTGCGGCCCGGGCTGCTGCCGTGCGAAGTCGCGTTCGTGCACCACCGAGGACGGATGCGCCTGTGCAGCCCTGTCGGCGCGTGCGGTCGGCGGCGCACCGCAGTCGGTGTCGCGCACCACGTGCCCGGCCAGCGACGGATCCAGCGCTTTCCAGTCGCGCACCACCAGGCAGGCGACCAGGGTGGCGCCGGCGACGCTGAGGTGGGTGTCGTCGCGCACGCCGCGTTCGGGCACGTGCTCGAAATACGGCCTGGAGGCCTCGTCACCGAGTGCACGGATCCACGCGCTGCTGCTGGCGTTGAGGTCGATCAAAGCGACCTGTTCGCGCGCGGCGAGGGCGCGGATCGCGTCGGTGTAGCGGGCGTGGGTGTCCAGCAGCGACCCGAAGTCCCAGATCCGCCGCGACACCGGGCTGACCAGGATCGGCGTGGCGCCGCGGCTGCGCGCCAGTTCCACGTAGCGCATCAGCCACCGCGGATACTCCTCCGACGGGTCGGTGTAGCGCGTCGGGTCCTCGATCTTGGCATCGTTGTGGCCGAACTGCACCAGCAGCACGTCGCCCTTGCGAAGTTCCCTGGCGATCGCGTCGAGCCGGCCTTCCTCGATGAAGCTGCGCGAGCTGCGCCCGCCAATGGCGTGGTTGCGCACTTCCAGCGCGGCCGGATCGAGGAACGACTGCAGCTGCTGGCCCCAGCCGTTGCGCGGCGCGCGCTCGGGGCCGTACTCGGCGACGGTGGAGTCGCCGGCGAGGAAGACGCGCCGCGCCGCTTCGGCCTGCGCGGTGCCGGCGATGCAGGCGAGGATCAGCAGCAGCGACAGCAGCCTGGTGGTCATGGGCATGCTCCAGAAAAAACGCCCCGTCGTCGGCAGGCCGGGACGGGGCAAAGGTTGCCGGTAACTTGCCGGCCCGCGGGCGTGGAGAGGTGCAGCGTCGTTGGCTGGGCGCCGCGTGCCCGCGGCCGGGAACATTCCGACGTGGGGATCAGCGCGCCAGCCAGCCGCCGTCGACCGGGATGATCGCGCCGTTGACGTAGTCGGAGGCGCGGCTGGCCAGGAACACCGCGGTGCCGCCCAGGTCCGCCGGCGTGCCCCAGCGGCCGGCCGGGATGCGGCCGAGGATCTCGGCGCTGCGCTGTTCGTCGGCGCGCAGCTGGGCGGTGTTGTCGGTGGCCATGTAGCCCGGGGCGATGGCGTTGATGTTGATGCCCTTGGAAGCCCACTCGTTGGCCAGCAGGCGGGTGATGCCCGCGATGCCGCTCTTGGACGCGGTGTACGACGGCACGCGGATGCCGCCCTGGAACGACAGCATCGAGGCGATGTTGATGATCTTGCCGCTGCCCTGGGCGATGAAGTGCTTGCCGGCGGCCTGCGACATGAAGAAGGCGGACTTGATGTTGACGTTCATGACGTCGTCCCAGTCCTTCTCGCTGAACTCCACCGCATCGGCGCGGCGGATCAGGCCGGCGTTGTTGACCAGGATGTCCAGCCCGCCGAGACCTTCGACGGTTTCCTTGACCAGGCGCTCGACCGGCTCGATCGAGATCAGGTTCGCCTGCAGGTTGAGGAAGCGGCGGCCCAGGGCGCGCACCTTCTCGCCGGTCTCGGTGGCCTCGACGATGCCGGCGGCGGCGATGTCGGCGCCGGCTTCGGCCAGCGCCAGGGCGATGCCCTGGCCGAGGCCGGTGTTGGCGCCGGTGACCAGGGCGACCTTGCCTTCCAGACTGAACGGGTTGTTTGCCATGAGCGGTCCTCGTTGTTCGTGGGGCGGGGATCGGCCCGCCGGAGGCGTTTTCTGCGGGGAAGCCGCGCGGGCGGCGCGGCGTTCCGTAGGGAGTGGCGGGATGGTCCCGCCGGCGAAGCGCGCGCCGCCGCAGCGGCGCGCCGCGTCACTTGAGCTGGCAGATGTCCAGCACGTTCATGTCGGTGTAGTCGAGGTTCTCGCCGCCCATCGCCCAGATGAAGGCGTAGTTGGACGTGCCCGAACCCATGTGGATCGACCACGGCGGCGAGACCACGGCCTCGTCGTTCTTCATGACGATGTGGCGCTGCTGGTCCGGCTGGCCCATGAAGTGGTAGACGCGGTCGTTCTCGCCCAGGTCGAAGTAGAAGTAGACCTCGCTGCGGCGGTCGTGCAGGTGCGGCGGCATGGTGTTCCACACGCTGCCCGGCTTCAGCACGGTCAGGCCCAGCAGCAGCTGCGAGGACTTGCAGGTCGCCGGCACGACGAACTGGTAGATCGTGCGCTCGTTGCTGGTCTCCAGCGCGCCGCGGTCGAGGGCGACGGCGTCCTTGATCGACAGCTGCTTCGTCTCGAAGCGGGCGTGCGCCGGGGTCGAGGTCAGGTAGAACTTCGCCGGGTTGGCGGCGTCGGCCGAGGAGAAGCTCACTTCCTCGCTGCCCATTGCCACGTACAGGCCGTCCTTCGGACCGAGCACGTATTCGGTGCCGTCGACGGTCACCGTGCCGGTGCCGGCGCCGACGTTGATCACGCCCAGTTCGCGACGCTCCAGGAACGGCTTGCCCGCGGCCGAGGCCGGCTCGGTCTGCTTCGGCAGCGACACGGCCTTGCTGACCGGGGCGGCGCCGCCGATCACGAAGCGCTCGTAGTGGGTGTAGTTCAGGCGCACCTCGTCGGCGGCGAACAGGTCGCCGATCAGGTACAGGTCGCGCAGCTCGTCGTTGCTGGCGCCCTGCATCACGCCGGGGTGGGTCGCGTAATAGGTCTTCTGGTACATCGGCTCGGGGCTCCTCGGTACGCAAGGCCGGGGCTTGGGATTCCCGGCCAGGGTGGTGCATTGAAGCGGCATTCTAGCGGACGATGGTAACCGGTGTCATACCGCAATGCGACAAACGCCGGCACGGCCCGGGAAGCCGCCTCCGGCGGGGCTCAGGCGGGGGGCTGGCAGGAGTCGCGGACGATCAGGTGCGGACGCACGCTGGCCACCGGCAGCGGCGCGTTGTCGGTGCGGATCAGCATGCTCGCGGCGATCCGGCCGGTGTCGCGGGTCTGGCGGCGGACCGAGGTCAGCGACGGCCACAGGCGCGAGGCCAGCGGGCTGTCGTCGTAGCCGATCACCGACAGGTCGCGCGGGATGCTGATGCCCGCGCGCATGGCCACCTTGTAGACGCCGGCGGCCATCTCGTCGTTGCCGCAGAAGATCGCGGTCGGGCGCTGTTTGCCGGCCAGCAGCTTCTCGGCCGCGGCCACGCCGGACTCGAAGGTGTAGCTGGCCTCGATGATGCGGTCCTTCGGCACCTCGATCCCGCGCCGTGCGAGGGTCTCGACGAAACCGGTGGTGCGCTCCACCGCCGAGCGGTAGGCCTGCGGACCGGTGATCAGGGCGATGTCGCGGTGGCCCAGGGTGAGCAGGTAGTCGGCCGCCTCCGCCGCGCCGTCGCGGTCGTGGGTGACGATCATGCGGCCGTCGGTGTCCTCGAAGCCCACCGGCACGATGCGGGTGTAGCGGCAACCCATCTCGGCCAGCATGTCGGCCAGGTTCTGGTCTTCGGAGGCGCGCGGCACCAGCATCACCCCGTGCAGCTTCTGCTGCTGGACGAAACGGCGCACCCCGTCGATGTAGCCGGGGCTGCGGGTGTCGCAGGGATGCACCACCAGTTCGAAGCCCGACTCGCGCAGCGCGTCCAGCGCGCCGTACTGCATGTCGACGATGTACTGCGCGGTGGGGTTGTCGTAGACCATGCCGATCAGGAACGAGCGGCGGAAGGCCAGGCCGCGCGCCAGCGGGTCGGGCACGTAGCCGACCTCGCGCATCAGCGCCTCGACCTTCTCGCGGGTGTCCTTACGTACCAGCGGCGAGTTGTTGATGATCCGCGAAACGGTCTTCTTGGAAACGCCCGCCAGCCGCGCGATGTCGTTGATGGTCGCCGCCTTGCCGGTGGCGGCCCGGGGGGTCTGCGAGGCTTGGGAAGGACGCGCGGGCATGGAAGCTTTCGATGGAAGGTTGGGCCGATTCTAGCCCCAGCGGTGGCCGGCGGACTGCCCCGGCCGGCCGGGGCCGGACGGGATCAGGCCAGGATGTCGGGCAGCCACAGCGACAGCTGCGGGAAGAAGGCCACGACCAGCAGCACGGCCAGGCCGGCCAGCCAGAACGGCCAGATCGTGCGCATGGCCTCGGCCACGCTGATCTTGCCGATCGCCGTGCCGATGAACAGCACCGAGCCCACCGGCGGGGTGACCAGGCCCAGGCCGCCGGTCAGGACCAGCACCAGGCCGAAGTGGATCGGGTCGATGCCGTAGGCCTTGGCCACCGGCAGGAAGATCGGCGTGCAGATCAGGATCATCGGCGCCAGGTCCATGAAGGTGCCCAGCAGCAGCAGCATGACCACGATCATCAGCAGCACCATGTACTTGCTGTGCGCGAACGACTGCAGGAACTCCACCGCCGCCGCCGGCACCTGCAGGTAGGCCAGCAGCCAGCCGAACACCGCCGCGGTGGCGATCACGAACAGGATCACGCCGGTGCTGCGTGCCGCGTGCACCACCGTGTCGAGGAACTCGCGCAGGCGCAGCTGCCGGTACAGCACGACCGTCACCAGCAGCGCGTAGACCACGGCGATGGCCGCCGACTCGACCGCGGTGAAGATGCCGGCGCGGATGCCGACGAAGATCAGCGCGACCAGGCCCAGGCCCGGTAGCGCCGCGACCAGGCGCACCATCACCGCGCGCATGCCCGGGAACGGCTCGGTACCGTAGCCGCGGCGGCGCGCCACCGCGTAGCCGGTGACCATCAGCGCCACGGTCATCAGCAGTGCCGGGACGATGCCGGCCGCGAACAGCCGGGCGATCGACAGGCCGCCGCCGGCCGCGGCCGAGAACAGGATCAGGTTGTGCGAGGGCGGCACCAGCAGCGCGACCAGCGCCGCGGTGATGCTGACGTTCACGGCGAAATCGCGGTCGTAACCGCGCTTGACCATCTGCGGGATCATCGTGCCGCCGACCGCCGAGACGTCGGCGATGGCCGAACCGGACACGCCGCCGAAGAACAGCGAGGACAGCACCGAGACCTGGCCCAGGCCGCCGCGGAGGCGGCCGACCAGCGAAGACGCCAGCGCGATCAGGCGCTCGGAGATGCCGCCGCGCATCATGATCTCGCCGGCGAAGATGAACAGCGGGATCGCGATCAGCGAGGCCGAACCGGAGCCGGCCGAGATCTGCTGGACCAGCACCACCGACGGCAGGTCCAGGTACAGCAGGGTCACCAGCGACGCGGCGGCCAGGGCGAAGGCCACCGGCACGCCGATGATGAGCAGGATGGCGAATACGAGGAAGAGCAGGGCGATGGCCATGTCAGAGGTCTCCGTCCTGCGGTGCCGGCGGTGCGGCCGGCGTGGCCGGCGCTGCAGGTGCGAACGCGAGGAACAGCCGGTTGAGCGCGAACACGACCATCAGCGCGCCGCCCAGCGACAGCGGCAGGTAGTTGATGCTCTGCGGCAGGTTGGCGCCGGCGGCGCGGATGTCCAGGCCGTCGAGCAGCAGCACGCCGGCCCAGTACGAAACCACTGCGCCGATGCCGGCGATCACCAGCGGCACGACCACGTCGATCGCGCGGCGCACGGCCGGACGCAGGTGGTCGTGCAGCAGGAAGAAGCCGAAGTGGCGGTTGGTATGCACGCCGGCGGCGGCGCCCATCGCCATGGCGATGGCCAGCAGCAGCAGGGTCACCGGTTCGGTCCAGCTGGGCGAATCGTTGAGCACGTAGCGGGTGAACACCTGCCAGCCCTGCACCACCACCAGCCCGACCAGGGCGGTGGCGGCGATGGCGATGACGATGCCGGCGAGCCGGTCCAGCGCGCGCTGCACGGGGCTGGCCGGGACGGGGGAAGCGGTCTCGGTCATTGGATCCGATCAGGCGAGGTCGCGGATGCGACGGTAGAGGTCATCGATGCCCGGTTTGCGCTGGTACTCGTCCAGCAGCGGCTGGGCGGCGGCGCGGAAGGCGTCCAGGTCGCACTCGTTGGCCTGGATGCCGTGGGCGAGCACGGCCTTGCGCGCGGCGCCTTCGGAGGCATCCCACTTCCCGCGCATCACCGGCACCGACTCGCGGGCCACGCGGACCAGCAGGTTGCGGTCGGACGGCGTCAGCGCCTCGAAGCTGGCGCGCGACATCAGCAGCACGTCCGGCGCGTAGGAATGGCGCGTCTCCGACCAGTACCGTGCCGCCTCGAAGTGACGGCTGGAGTGGAAGCTGCGCATGTTGTTCTCGGCGCCGTCGATCATGTGCGTCTCCATCGCCGAGAAGGTCTCGCCCAGCGACATCGGCGTCGGGTTGGCGCCGAGCAGGCGGACCAGGCGGATGAAGATGTCCGAGGCCGCCACGCGCATCTTCATGCCGTGCAGGTCCTTCGGCTCCACGATCGGATGTTTCGTGTTGTAGAAGCAGCGCGCGCCGGAGTCGTAGATCGCCAGGCCGACCAGGTCGCGGCTCTCGAAGCCGCGCAGCACCGCCTCGCCGACGTCGCCGTCGATGACCCGGCGCATGTGTTCGACCGAGTCGAACACGTACGGCAGGCACAGCGCCTGGGTCAGGGGGAAGGCGTTGTTGAGCGCGCCGGCGAACACGCGGGTGATGTCGATCACCCCGTAGCGGGCCATGTCGATCGCCTCGGACTCGCGGCCGAGCTGGCCGGAGTGGTAGAGGCGGATCGACAGGCGGCCGCCGGTCTCGCGTTCCAGCGTCTGCCCGATCCAGCGCACCGCTTCCACGGTCGGGTAGTCGGAGACGTGGACGTCGGTGGCGGTGAGCAGGTGGCGACCGGAAGGATCGGCCGCGCCGGCGGCGAAGGCGCTTCCGCCCATCGCCAGCGGCAGCGCGCAGGCCGCGCCGGCGCCGCCCAGCAGCAGGCGTCGACGGGTCAGCCCGCTCATGCGTCGCTGTTCCCCGCGGGGACGGCGTGGCAGTCCAGGATGGCGTAGCCGTCGAACACGACGCGCGCGGCCTGGCCGGCGACGATGTCGTGGATGCCGGTGGCATTGCCGGTGGCGATGTACTCGCCCGCCTTCAGCGGGCGGCCGCGGCGCGCCGAACGCGCCAGGGCGAAGGCGAAGGCGGCGCGCAGGCCGCCGGGCAGGCGCTGCGCGCCGCCGCTGCCGACGCTGGCCCCGTCGATGAAGGTCCCGGCCAGCAGCGTGGCTTCGTCCAGCGAGGCCCATTCCGGGATCTCCGGACCGAGGACCAGGCCGTTGTTGTTGCCGAAATCGGACACCACCACGCGCGGACCCAGTTCGTTGATCGTGGCCAGCGGACTGCTGGCCACCTCGACGCCGGCGAACAGCGTACTCGGCACGGCCGCGGCTTCCTCCGGCGTCCACTCCAGTTTGTCGGCCGGGACGTCGGCGTCCAGGCGCAGCACGTATTCGGCCTCGACCGCGCCGAAGCCGCCGGTGAACACCGGGATCGGCATGCTGTCACCGGTGGCATTCCACAGCTGGCGGGCAAAGATCGGGCCCAGCAGGCGTTCGTCGCCGGACACGTCGCGGCGCTCCGGGGCGATGAAGCCGACCTTCCAGCCGACCACCCGGTCGGGCCACCGGGCGATGGCCAGGTCCTGGACCTGGTAGGCGGTCACCAGGTCGGCCGGGATCTCGCCGGGAAAGGCTTCCAGGGCGGCGCCCGCGCGCCGGGCGGCGACGAAGCGGTCGGCGATGCCGGCCAGTTCGGGCATCGGCGGCGTGGCGTCCTGGTGGCCAGTTGCAGTACTCAAGATGTCTCCCCGGGAACAGGCCCGTAACGTGTTGCGCCGCGGATCGACAGCGGGCGCGGAAGCTGTATATGGTAAACCGGTGTCATGTAGCAATGTGCACTGCGCCAAGGCCTTACTGCACGCTGCAACGCAACAACCGGGAGGGTCCGTGACCATGCCAATCCGCCGCCTGCGTCACCGCTTCAGGGCCGCCCTGGTGGCGCTGTCGCTGCTGCCGGCCGCCGTCGCCGCCGATGCCGGGGCCGCGCCCCCGGCGCCCGACCGCCAGATACCGCTGTGGCCCGGTACCCCGCCTGGCTCGGAAGGCCTGGACCTGCCCCAGCGCATCGTCGAACGCAGCAGCGACCCTGCCCTGCCCGACCGCTACGTCGACGGCGTCGCCCGCCCCTGGCTGGACGTGTACCGCCCGGCCCGCCCCGACGGCCGTGCCCTGCTGGTGCTGCCGGGCGGCGGTTACCAGCGGGTGGTCCTGGACAAGGAGGGAACGGCCCTGCTGCCGGCCTTCGCCGGGCAGGCCGGGCTGACCCTGTTCGTGCTGCAGTACCGGCTCCCGGGCGAAGGCCACGCCAACGCACGCGACGTGCCGCTGGCCGACGCGCAGCGGGCGATGCGCCTGGTCCGCAGCCAGGCGCGCGAATGGGGCATCGATCCGGCCAGCGTCGGGGTGATGGGCTTTTCCGCCGGCGGCCACCTGGCCGCGAGCCTGGCCACGCGCCATCACGAGCGCGTCTATGCGCCGGTCGACGATGCCGATGGACTCGATGCGCGCCCGGCCTACGCCGTGCTGGTCTACCCGGTGATCGACATGGGCGCGCACGCCCATCCAGGCTCGCGGCAGAAGCTGCTGGGCGATGCACCCGATGCGGACGCCGTGCGCATGTATTCGGCGCAGAACCGGGTCGACGCGCACACCCCGCCGGTGTTCCTGCTGCACGCCCAGGACGACGACGTGGTGCCGGTGGAAAACAGCCTGCTGTTCGAAGCGGCGCTGCGCGCGGCCGGCATCGAACACGAGACCCATCTCTACGCGAAAGGCGGCCACGGCTTCGGCGTGCGTGGCGCGCACGGCACCCTGCCGCTGTGGCCGACGCTGGCGGTGGAATGGATCCGCGCGCACGCGCCGCTGCCGGCGGCGCCGGGTGCGACAGACAACGAACCTGCACGGGAGTAAGCATGGCCGGCGATCGCAAGCATCCTTTCCTGTCTCCGGCGCAGTCCGCGCCCGCGGATCCGGCGCGGCGCCGCCTGCTGCAGGCCGCCGGGCTCGGCGCGGGCCTGGCCGTGGCTGGCGTGCTGCCGGCGGCATTCGCCGCGCAGCCCGCGTCTACCGTGGCCGCGACCCGCGCGGGACGCGTGCGCGGCGTACGCGAACAGGGCGTGCATGTGTTCCGGGGCATCCGCTACGGCGAGGACACCACGCCGGTGCGGTTCCGCGCGCCGCTCGCGGCGCGGCCATGGCGCGGCGTGGCCGAGGCCACCGGCTACGCCGGGTCGGCCCCCCAGCGCGGCAAGGAAGGCCCCGGCAGCGAGGACTGCCTGTTCCTCAACGTGTGGACGCCGGGCCTGGATGCGCGCGCGCGGCGGCCGGTGCTGTTCTACATCCATGGCGGCGGCTACGACACCGGTTCCGGCAGCGACCCGCTGTACGACGGCCGGCGCCTGTGCGAGCGCGGCGACGTGGTCGTGGTCACGGTGAACCACCGCCTCAACGCCTTCGGCTACCTCTACCTGGGCCTGCTCGGCGGGGCGGAATACGCGACCTCCGGCAACGCCGGCCAGCTGGACCTGGTGCTGGCGCTGCAGTGGGTGCGCGACAACATCGCCGCGTTCGGCGGCGACCCGGGCAACGTCACCGTGTTCGGCCAGTCCGGCGGCGGCGCCAAGATCGCCACGCTGATGGCGATGCCGGCCGCGCGCGGCCTGTTCCACAAGGCCTGGACGATGAGCGGCCAGCAGGTCACCGCCGCCGGTCCCCGCGCGGCCACGCAGCGGGCACAACTGTTCCTGCGCACCGTGGGCATCGATCCGGAGGCGGGCGATGCGCTGGCGAGGCTGCGCGCGCTGCCGCTGGAGGAAGTGCTCGAGGGCACGGCCGCGCGCGACTTCTCGCGGATCGAGGACACGCGTCTGTACTTCGGCCCGGTGATGGACGGCGAGGTGCTGCCGCGGCATCCGTTCTGGCCGGACGCGCCGGCGCAGTCGGCGGCGATCCCGATGGTGATCGGCAACACCCGCGACGAGACCCGCGCCTTCCTCGGCGGCGACCCGGAGAACTTCGAGCTGGACTGGGACGAACTGCCGGCGCGGCTGGAGAAGCAGCAGTACGTCGACATCCGCGCCGACCTGGTGGTCGCGCACTACCGCGCGCTGTATCCGCACTACACGCCCTCGGAGGTGTTCTTCGCCGCCACCACCGCCGGGCGTTCCTGGCGCGGTGCGGTGGAGGAACTGGAAGTGCGCGCGCGCCAGCCGCAGGGCGCGGCGCCGACCTGGGCCTACCAGCTGGACTGGGGCTCGCCGCTGGATGGCGGCAGGTTCCGCGCCTTCCACACCCTCGACATCCCGCTGGTGTTCGACAACATCCGCCAGCCCGGCTCGCGCACCGGCGACGGCGCCGGGGCGCAGGCGGTAGCCGATGCGATGAGCGCCGCGCTGCTGGCGCTGGCCCGGCACGGCGATCCCAACCATGCCGGCATTCCGCGCTGGGAGCCGTACTCGCTGCCGCGGCGGCAGACGATGCTGTTCGACGCACCGCCCGTGCTGGTCGACGATCCGCGCGGCGGCGAGCGCGCGTTCTGGCAGCAGGCACCGTTCGTGCAGCGCGGGACGCTGTGACGCGGCGGGCGCGGGCGCCCTGCGTGGCGTCCGTGCTCAGTGCGACGCGCCCGCGCAGGCGGCGCGCGCGTCGTCCGCAGCCAGCGATGCCAGCGGCACCTGGCTGACCTCCACGTCCTCCTTGTTCGCCGCGTAGGCGACGAGCAGGCGGCCGTTCCACAGCACGCTCTTGGGATAGTGGTAGCCGGGCCGCTTGTAGCGGCCCTCGGCGCGCAGCGGCGGCAGGTCGTCGCGGCCGCGCAGCAGGAAGGTGCGGTCGAAGCAGCGGCCTTCGGCCGACAGGGTCAGCGCCAGCGGCATGCGTTCGCGCTGGCCGCTGGGCGCGTTGACCAGGAAGGCGCTGCCGTCGGGAAGGTTGCCGGCGCTCTGCTTGGCGCGCGAATCCGGCATCGCGGTCAGCGCCGGTATGGTCCAGCTTTCGCCGCGGTCGCAGCTTTCGCTGGCCAGCTGCCGGTAGCTGTCGCCCTGGTCGCGGAACACCATCACCGCGCATTCGCGGCCGTCGCGGTCCCTGCGCAGGAACAGGCTCGGTTCCAGTTCGCGACTGGCGTGGCCTGCGTGCGGCAGGTTGCGCATGGATCCGCGACGCCAGCCGGACACGCCCAGCGGATCGTCGGTGAAGAACGGTGCGGCGACGATGCCGGGGCGCCGGTGGAAGGCGGTGAGGATGCGGCCGTCGGCCAGGCGGTGCGGATCCTGTTCGATCACCCCGTCCACCGGCGCGCCATCGGCACCGGTGACCGGGCGCAGCGGCGACCAGTCGATGCCGTCGCGGCTGAGCCGGTAGCCGGTCCAGCCGCCGTCGCCGGACTGGAAGCCGCCTGGCCACACGTTGATGTAGGCGACCAGGGTTTCGCCATCGGTCCACCAGCCGCCGCTGGAATGCATGGCCCCGTCCTCGCTGGCCTCCATCAGCACCGCCGGCGCGGCCCAGTGTTCGCCGTCGTCGCTGTGGCTGTAGAGCACGCGCGTGTCCGGAGAGTCCTCGTCGCGCGCCGAGTTCTGCCATTGCACGTAGAGCCGGCCCCTGAACACCACCGGCACTGCGCCGTTGTTGAACATGCCCTGCTCGGGCGTGGCCCGGAACACCGTGGCGCTGCGAGTGCCTGTGGCCGTGCGCAGGCCAAGGTCCGGCGCCTGGTGGTCGAGCAGGCCCGGGGCGACGTGGTAAGGCGGTGCTCCGGCAGCAGCCGGATCCGGCGCGGCGGCGCTGCCGGCCGCCATGGCCAGCAGCATCGCGATCGCCAGTTCCATCCGCAGGCGCATGCCGACCGTCGCGCTCAGTAGTCGAGCGCGCGGTAGCGGAAGTCGCGGAAGTGCACCTTCCCTTGCCCCGCCGCGTAGATCGCCGGCTTCAGCGCCAGGAACTGGCCTGCCACATTGTGGTGGTAGCCGGACACTTCCATCTGCACCGGGTACTTCTCCCAGTCCCTGCCGTCGGTGCTGGTGTGGAAGGTGACCACGTGCTGGTTGTTGGTCACCCGCAGCCACAACCTGCCACCCTTGCCCGGCGGCAGGCCGCCGGTCGGCCGCTCCTGGCCGTAGCGGTGCATGACGAAGCGCTCGCCGTTGCTGCCCACGCCGGCGTACAGGCGCTCGTTGTAGAACAGCAGCGCCCCGCCGACCGCGCCCGGTTCGATCTCCATCTCCACTTCGAACTCGTAGGCCTTGTCGCCGGCGATCACGGTCAGCGGCGAGCTGTCGGCCGGGGTGCGGCCCTTGCCCTGCACGGTCATCGCGCCGTTGCCGAAGGACAGGCGCCGGTACTCGTCCTTCGCGGGGTTGAAGAACGACCACTGGTGGCCGAGCGCCTGGCCGTCGAAGCCGTCCGTCAGCGCCATGCCGTGCTCGCCGACCCTGGTGCCGCTGGGTTTGCGCAGCGGCTGGCCGAGGTCGCCGCCCTTCGCCACGAACCAGCCGTCGGCGGTCCATTCGATCGGCTCCAGCAGCGCCTGGCGGCCGAGGGTCCAGTACCCGTTCTCGTAGCCGTGGTAGATCATCCACCAGCGCCCGTCGGTGCCTTCGACCACGGTGGCGTGGCCGCGCGACCACCACGGTTCGTCGCGGCTGCGCGTGCGGGTGATCGGGTTGTGCGGCGAGTTCTCCCACGGCCCGTGGATCGACCTGGAGCGCGCGGTGATGACCATGTGCCCGGTCGGCGGGCCGGCGGTGCCGCCGACCGCGGTGGTCATGTAGTACCAGTCGCCGCGCTTGTGGATCTTCGGGCCTTCCTGGGCGTAGGACTCCACGTCCCACTCTTCCGGGTACTGCCAGCCGTCGTACACGTGCTTCGGTTCGCCGACCACGCGCAGGCCGTCGTCGGACAGCTGCACGTAGTCGCCGCCGCTGAGGAACAGGTAGCGCTTGCCATCCTCGCCGACGGCGTGGCCGGGGTCGATGTACTTGCCCAGGCCCAGCTCGACCGGCTCGCTCCACGGGCCGCGGATGTCGTCGGCCCACACCACCCAGTTGCTGCGGGTGCTGCCTTCGGTGCCGCCGGTGCGTGCCGGGAAGTAGATGAAGTAGCGGCCGTCGTGCCTGACGATGTCCGGCGCCCAGATCGAGCCGACGTTCTTCGTGATCGCGTGGCCCAGCGGTACCCAGTTCACCAGGTCGCGGGAGTGCCAGATCGGCAGGCCGGGGTAGGCATCGAACGAGGACAGGGTCAGGTAGTAGTCGTCGCCGTCCTTGAGGACCGACGGGTCGGGCCGGTCGCCGGCGAACACCGGGTTGAGGAAGGTACCGTCGCCGAGGTCGGCCTGGCGCTGGTTCTCGATGCCGCGTTTCCACGGGCTGGTCGGCTCGGCGGTGGCCACCAGCGGCAGCAGCAGCAGCAGCGTCGACAGGGCTGGGGCGCGGAAACGGCGCAGGGCCATGGCAGTCCTTCGGGTCGTGGGGGAGGTGGTGCCACGCGATGACACCGATGGTCAACGAACCTATCAGACCCTTGTGGCTGCGGCCATCCTGCGCCGCAGCAAGGCCGGGCGCCGGCTCCGGGCTACAGTGCGCAACATTGGAACCGCTCGTGCTGCCTGCATGACACCGATGGCCAGCGGTTTTCGCCCGCCTTCTCCCCCGAGATGACCTGTCATGACGCCTGGACTGCCGCGCCTGCTTCCGCCCGCTTCGCTGCTCGCCCTGCTTCTGGCCGCCGGGAGCGTCCACCCCGCCGTCGACCCGTCGATCGGCGAACGCCCGCCGGTGACGCCCATCCGCGCCAGCAAGATCGTCCTCGTCGGCGACTCGACCACCGCGGTGCAGGGCGGCTGGGGTCCGGCGTTCTGCGCCGACCACGTCACCTCGTTCGTGGCCTGCGTGAACCTGGCCCGCGGCGGGCGCAGCACCTACAACTACCGCGCGGAAGGTTCCTGGGACATCGCCCTGCACGAGATGGGCCCGGGCCCGTACCAGGCGGTGTACGTGCTGATCCAGTTCGGCCACAACGACCAGCCGGGCAAGCCCGGGCGCTCCACCGACCTGGAACGCGAGTTCCCCGACAACCTGCGCCGCTACGTGGGGGAAGCGCGCGCCGCCGGCGCGGTGCCGGTGCTGCTGACGCCGCTCACCCGCCGCCAGTTCCGCGAAGGCAAGCTGGTCGACGACCTGGCGCCGTGGGCGGAAAGCATCCGCCGGGTGGCGAAGGAACTGCAGGTGCCGCTGGTGGACCTGCACGCGCGCAGCACCGCCGCGGTGCAGGCCATGGGCCCGGTGCAGGCGATGCGTTTCGCCCAGGCGCGGCCGCTGCCGGAGCAGGTCACCGCCGCGCAGGCCGGCACCACGATCGGTGCGCCGCCGACGGCCGCGGGTCCGGCGCCTGCCGTCGCGCCCGTGCTGGACAACGCGTCCGTCGAGCCGATGGGCACGCCGAAGCAGGCCTTCGACTACACCCACCTCGGCGGCGAGGGCGCGGCCTTCTTCGCCGCGATCGTCGCCGACGAGCTGGCGCGGCAGGTACCGGCGCTGCGCCGCCAGCTGGTCCCGTGAGCCCGCACCCGCGGTCGCGCTAGACTCGGGCGCCACGGGGAGGCCACCACCGCATGAAGATCACACCGACACCGTTGACCGCCGCGCTCGCCGGGGTATTCACCGGCGTGGTGATGCCCTGGCTGTGGCCGTGGCTGGGCGACGACACGCTGTACTGGATCGCCGCCTTCCTGCTGGTGATCGCGCTGCCGGCGCATGCCTTCGTGGTGGGCTTCGCGCGCGCGCCGGCCGACAGTGGCCTGGGCAAGCGCGTGGTGGCGTGGCTGGTGGCGGCCATCGCCATGGTCGTGCTGCGGCAGGCGCTGCCGCTGTAACACGCGGCGTGGCATCGTCGCCGCGTGACCGATCGGGAAAAGAAAAAGGGCCGGACGATGTCCGGCCCTTCCTCGTGGACTTCGCCGGCGCCGCTCAGCGCACGGCGCGGCGGTTGTTGAGCCGGGTCACTTCCTCGCCGTCGCCTTCCAGGCCGACTCGCACGTACAGCCCGTCGGCCTTGCGTCCGCCCAGCGGCAGCGAGACGGTGGTGGTGCGCGGCTGCAGGTCCAGCGGCGCTTCCAGCGCCGGCACCGCCACGCGCGCCAGCTCGCGGCCACGTGCGTCTTCCAGTACCGCGTAACCAGCCCCCGTGGCGGCATGGCCGAGGCTGTGTACGGTCACCTCCACCGCGTCACCGGACACGCGCACGTCGCCGCGGCCGATGCCGAGGTCTGCGCGGGTCTCCACCGGCGTGCCCGGTTGCACCAGTTCGAACTCCATCACCACGGTGCGGCCGGCCGGGAACACCACGTCGACCGAGGCGCTCTTCTCGAACGCGAACTCGCGGGTGCTGGGCTTGCCGTCGATGCGGTCGTCGCCGTCGCCGTCGATGCCCGAGGTCATGCGCCAGGTGCCGGCCTCGACGTTCCAGCCGGTCATGCTCGCGTGCAGCGGCTTCGGTCCCAGGTTGTAGCCGATCACCTTGAAGCGGTCGCGGCGCGGATCCGGCACCAGGATCGCCACCTGCTCGGCGCCGTCTGCCTCGGCGAAGCGCCAGCTCACCGTGTGGCCCGGATAGGACTGGTTGCGCTTGAGCGCGATGCCGCCCAGGCGCGCGCGCTGCAGGAACTCGGTCGGCGCCTCGACGCGGTCGGACCACCAGTGGCCCTCGGTCATCATGTAGCGGCGCAGCAGCTTCGACTCGATGCCTTCGGCGTGCAGGGCTTCCAGGTACTTCTTGTCGCCGGTCAGCTGCCACGCGGCCAGGCTCGGGAAGCCGGTCGCGCCCTTGTCGGCGGCCTCGACCAGGGCCTTGCCCCAGTCGCCCTCGCGGCCGAGCACGCCGATGAAGTTCTCGCCGAGGTTGGACAGGCCGGCCGGACCGCCGCGGCCGATGCGGTAGTCGAGCGCGCGCAGGTAGCGCTCGTCGCCGGTCCAGCGCCAAGCCGCCCAGAACAGGTGCATGGTGTCGCCGCCGCCGGAACCGTCGAGCAGCTCGCCGCCGCGGGTTTCGCCGGTGGCCCAGTGGATCTCGTTGGGCAGCAGCCAGCGCCCGTCCTTGCCGGTCCAGGCGTGGGCCAGGTAGCCGTCGGCCAGGCCGGTGACCAGCTTGCGGCCGGTCGGATCGGCGTTCCAGTCGCCGAGCAGGAAGGCCGGGTGCAGCGCCGGGAACGAGTACGGCTTCTGCCACTGCCAGTTCGGGTCGCGGTAGACCTTGTTGCCGCCGAACCAGTTGCTGGAGAACAGCAGGTGCCCCTGCGGGTTGCGCAGGATGATCTTCTCGTCGAACGCCTTCACCGTCTCCATCAGCCGCTCGAGGGTGAGCGGGTCGCCCCAGTTGAGGTAGAGCATCGCGCTGTTGGCGTTGATGCCTTCCTCGTAGGAGTGCAGCTCGTCGGTCTCGATGGTGCTGAGGCCGTTGCTGAACATGCCGTTGCGGTAGACCGCGTCGGACAGCGCGGTGAGCGAGGCGTTGAGCCGGTCCGGCATCACGCCCATCAGCGCCAGGCCCGGCCACTGCTGGACCAGGTCACTGTCGTCGGAAATGCCGCCACCGAAATCGCCGTACTCGACCTGGCGGTTGTCGATCCACCAGTCGACGAAGCGGCGCGCCAGCTTCAGGTCCTCGACCTGGCGGAACGCCCACAGCGGCACGCCCTTCGGCGGCTGCGGCAGGGCCACCGGCGGGCGGCCCTGGCTGTTGTAGCTGATGTAGTTCCAGTACTGGCGGCCGAGCTCGTGGTCCGGGTCGACGCGCAGCAGGTCGCTGAGGTCGGCGTGCACGCGCGCGTACAGGCGCTGGCGCTTGGAGGTGGTGTGCTCCTCGACCAGGAAGCCCCAGTTGTCGCGCACCTGGTTGAAGCGGTCGGCCAGGTGCTGCTTCTTCGCCTCGGCGCGGTCCTTGAACACCAGGCGGATCTCGGCGCCGTCCAGCGAGTGCGCGTCGAAGCCCGGCGCGCCGGAGGCGATGCTGATCCACAGGCTGTCGGCGGTGAGGATGCGGTCGCGCAGGTCCAGCCACAGGGTGCGCTTCTGTTTCGGCGCCACCGACACCGACACGTCGATCATGTCGCGCGCCGGCCAGATCGGATCCTTGACGCGGATGTTGAGCGGGATCAGGCCGTTGGCGGTGGCCGGCAGGTCCAGGGCAGGGATGTCGATGGCCACGCCGTCGAGGCCGTCGTACATGTTCTCCCAGCTGTAGGCCCAGCTGCGGATCAGCGGCTGCGCCGCTGGCGCGTCGCCGACGCTGGAGGGGATGAGCACGTGCACGATCGGTGCCGGCTCGGTGGGCAGACCGGCTTCAAGGCCGGCGTCGCCAGCGCGCTTGCGCGAGCCGGCGCCCTTCGGCAGGGCCATCACCGTGCTGCGCGCCTCCGGCAGGAAGCGCCCATCGATGTACTGGCGCAGCGCCTGCACGTTCCCGTAGTCGGGCAGCACCGCGCTGTCGACCAGGTAGGTCTGCTTGACCGTGCCTTCCGGCTCGGCGGCGTCGCTGACGTGGTAGGCCCAGATCTCCTGGATCGGGGTTTCCTGCTCGGTGTTGGTGAAGCGCACCTGGCCGCCGGTGCGCGTGGCGAACTGGTCGACGCTGCGGACCAGGCCGCGCGGACGCTCGAACAGCGGCTGTTCGCGGCCGTCGGCGTCCTTCCAGGTGGCCTGGCCGAAGGCCGCGCCGCGGATCTCGATGCGGTTGAACGGCTCGCCCGGCATCGCCAGGTCCAGCGCCTTGCCGCCTTCGACGTAGGTGTTCCAGTCCGGCAGCTGGAAGTAGTCGTTGCGGCCGGGCAGGCGCGAACGGTTGTACACGCCCGGCCAGGTGGTCTCGGGAATGCCGTCGCTGCCCTTCCACATCCACTGCTTGAGGTCCTTCACGTCGTCGAAGCCGACGTGGCGGATCGAGGTGTCCGGCGCCTGCAGCGCCGGCGGCACGCGGCCGGCCTCCCAGCCGTAGCGGTGGTTCCAGGCCGCACGGCGCGCGCCCGTGTCGACCGGCACCGCGCTGTCGGCCGTGGCCCTGGCCAGGTCGCCACGGCTGGCCAGCGCGGCCACGCCGCGCGCGTCGAGCATCCGGTCGTACACGCGGATCTCGTCGAAATCGCTGCCGCGCAGGAAGTTGTAGCGGCTCTGCACCTGGTACGGCGCCATCACCCGCCCGGCGAGGCCGAGCTGGTCCAGTGCCGCGTCGTAGTCGCCCGTCGCCTGCTCGCGCGCGACCTCGCGCCCGTCCACGTACAGGCGCACGCCCTGGGTCTCGTCCCAGGCGAAGGCCAGGTGCATCCAGTCCTGCGGGCCAGGCACCCGGTCCAGCCTGAAGGACACCCGGGTGCGGGCGAGGTTGGCATCGGTGACGAAGGCATCGAAGCCGTGCCCGTTCCAGTCGATCCGCAGCCAGGCCATGTCCCAGCTGCTGTGGTCGGCATAGCCGACGCGGAAGATCACGAACGGCGCCTCGCCGACCTCGTAGCGCGGGCGCCAGAAGAACGACAGCGTGCCCCGCTCGGCGTAGATGTTGCCTGGTGCGTTCCAGGCCAGCACGCCGTCGTCGGCCCATTCGATCGCGCCGCCCTGCACGCCGGTCGGGACGATCTTCACCTTGTCCTGGAAGTTCGGGACCGCGTCGCCATTGGCGTGGTCGGCGACGAAGCCGCTATCGGCGGAGACGCGGAACAGCAGCTGCGGCGCGTTGCCGGCGGCCAGGGCGGGGGAGGCGAGTGCGGAAGCGAGGAGGATCGCGAGCAGGCGCCTGCCCGGGTGGATCGGATGGGTCATCGTGTTGCTGTTCCAGTGTTGCGGTGTGGGGTCAGGGGCGGGCTGCCGCGGCTTGGACCTGCCGCCACCGCGGCAGTTCCTCGGCCAGCAGTGGCCCGGGCCAGGTGCCGTACCAGGCGTAGCCGGTACGGCGCTCGTTCGGAAGGTCGGCGAAGTCCACGCGCCGGCCGTCGCGGTTGGCGAACAGCGGCTGCTGCGTGCGCAGATCATGGAACCGCGCCCACAACGACGCGCCGGGGGACGGTACCACGAGCACATCGCGGCCGGTTTCCTCGTGCGGCGCCTCGACGTGGCGCAGGGCGAGGCCGGGCAGGCGGTGCGCCTCGAACCAGCGCGCCGCCGCTTCGATCGCCGCGACGACGCGCGGGTCCGGGTTCGGCTGGCGCATCAGCAGGCGCACCACGCCCACCGACTCTGCCACCGCCAGCGAAGGCAGCTCGTAGCTGCGGGCCTGTGCCGGTTCGAGGCTGGCCTCGTCGTACTGCGCCGCCCAGATGGTGGGCTGGCCGTCGATGCGTACCTGCAGCGCAAGCAGGCAGTCGATGCCGCGGGCGACCGCGTCGGCCGCGCGCGCGCCGAATTCCGGTGCCAGCGTGGCCAGTCCACCGCGGCGTTCGGCGATGTCCTGCAGCAGCGCGATCGCATGCACCATCGCGTCGTCGTTGAGGGTGATGCGGGCGCGGTAGCCGGAGCGGTCCGGGAAGAACTGCGGCCAACCGCCGTTCGCGTACTGGGCGCGCAGCAGGTATTCGACGCCGCGCCGGGCCGCGTCGAGGTAGAGGGGATTGCCGGTGCGCGCGTGCGCCTCCGCCAGGTAGGCGATCTCGCTCGTGGTGGCGTGGTTGTCGATCGTGGCGTCGTCCGGGCGGCCGGACGCACGCAGCGCGGCGCGCTCGGCTTCGTCGTAGTGGCGGTCGTAGTCGACCTTCTTCCCGCTGTAGTGCTTCGACCAGCCGCCGGAGGGTGTCTGCAGCAGCAGCATGTTCTCGGCCACCGGGTCGAGGGCCGCGTGGGTGTCGCCGGCCATGGCGGAGGCCGGCAGCAGCAGGGTCAGCAGCAGGAGCCGGAGGTGCATGCGTCTCATCGATACGGTCTTCGTGGAGGCGTGGCGCGACGCCGTTGCCGGAATCGCCCGGCATGGGAGCCGGCCGCTGCGCGGGCATACCGGCCGGGCGGATGAAGGAAAACGCCCGTCCGCGTGCCGTCGAGGCGATCGCGCCGTGCACGCGTCCGGGCAAGCCGGCCACGCCGGGAGGGGGACTGCGGCGGGCGTGGCCGGTACGACACGTCAGAAGCGGTAGCGGACGCCGAGGTAGTACTGGCGGCCGTTCACCGTGTAGCGGTCGGGCAGCCGCAGCGTCGAGTCGACGTAGCGGCGGTCCGGCGTGTCGGTGAGGTTGATCGCCTCGAAGGTCAGGCTCAGTTTGCTGTTCATCCGGTAGGACATGTTGAAGTCGACGTTGCGCACCGAATCCTTGCCGGTCACGTCGGCGGTGACCAGTTCGTTGCCGTCCAGGTCCCAGACGTTCTCGCGGCTGAGCACCTCGCCGATGTAGCCGTCCCGGTAGCTGGTGGAGATGCGCGCGCTGAACCTGCCGTCGTCGTAGTACAGGGTCGCGTTGTGCGAGTTCGGCGACAGGTTGACCAGGTCGTTCTCGGTCGTGGTCGTGACCACCGTGGTGTTGCTGTTGGCCGCGGTGCTGAACCAGTACTGGATGCTGGACTGCACGTGGGTGTAGTTCAGCTGCACGCCGAAGTTGCGCCAGAACCCGGGCAGGAACGAGAACGGCTGCTGGTAGCTGAGCTCGTAGCCCTTCAGTGGACCGCCCGGGGTGTTGTAGTAGCTCTGCACGTTGAACAGCGTGTCGGGGGTGAAGCCCGCCGGCAGCAGGTCCAGCGAGTAGCCCATGCCCTCCCAGGTGGAGATCAGGCGGGTGCGCTGGATGTAGCTGTCGATGTCCTTGTAGAACACCGCGCCGGACAGCAGCGCGCCTTCGGCGAAGTACCACTCCAGGCTCAGGTCGTAGTTGGTCGACCGGTACGGGTCCAGCTTCGGGTTGCCCATGTTGATCGAGTAGGTGCGGCCGTCGTCGAAGTACTGGGTCGGGCCGCCGCTCACGCCGGGCGACAGGTAGCCCAGCGTCGGCCGGGCCATGGTCTTGGCCGCGCCGAAGCGCAGCACCAGCTCGTCGGTCAGGTCCCAGGCCAGGTTCAGCGAGGGCAGCACGTCCTGGTAGTCGTGGGTGACCTCGCTGCGCACCAGGTAGCGGTCGCCCGGCGCCGCGGTGGCGCTGGCCACGCCGAAGAAGGCCTGGCAGTTGGGCGAGTTCAGGTCGGGCGAGGCCGCCGCGCACGGCGCCCACCCGGAAGCGGTGATCCGGGTGTCGACCACGCGCACGCCGATGTTGCCGCGCAGAGCGCGGTCCAGCAGGTCGGTGTTGAAGTCCAGCTGCAGGTAGGCGGCCATGCTGCGCTCGTTGACCTCGAAGTTGTTGTTCGAGGCGCCGAAGTGGCCGATGCTGGCCAAGCGGTAGTCGCCGCCCTGCGCGCCGGAGTCGCAGTTGCAGTAGATGTCCAGCAGGTCGACGATCTTGCCGAAGTCCGGCACCAGCCAGCTGGACGGCGCGCCGGAGAGGTTCTTGCCGAAGCCGGTGAGCGTGGTGCTCAGGTCGGCGACGGTGAGCCCGGACGGCAGCGCCTGGGCCAGGCGGCCGTAGCTGATGTGCCGGTATTCCTCGGAGGCCATGTCGTAGTCCTTGTAGGCCAGGCCGCCGCGGAGGGTGAAGGTCGGGTTGATGTCGAACTGCAGGTCGACCTTGGCCGTGTCGAAGCTGTTCTCGACATAGCTCGGGTTGAGCCGGACCTCGCTGATGTTGCTGCCGCGCGCGGTGCCGTTGCTGTTCACCGGCACGGCGCCGTAGCCCAGCCAGGACCAGGCCGAGGCGTCGTTGAGGTCGAACGGGAAGGTCATCCGCGGCATGTCGGGGTTGCCGCGCAGGTCCAGCACGAAACCGTCCAGGTTCTGGTTGTCGAAGCTGACCAGCGAGAACACCGGCCGCTCGTAGTCGGAGCTGGAGTGGCCCAGCTGCGCGTCCAGGCGGACCGAATCGTTGACGTGGTGTTCCAGGCTCAGGCTGTACTGCTGGAACTTCGTCGATTCCTGGATGTTGGTGGACTCGGTGCGGAAGTCGACGTTGTCGAACACGCCGTAGACCAGGCGGTTCATGCTGTCGACCTCGGCCTCCCGGACCACGATCTGGGTCTTGCCGCCCAGGTTGGCCGCGCGGTGCAGGTTGGCGCCCAGCGAATCCTCGCGCTGGTCCTTGGACAGCTCCGAGTACATGGCGTCGAAGCTGAGCAGGGTGTCGTCGGAGGCGCGCCACTGCAGCGCGCCGGTCACGCCGATGCGTTCGATCTCGCTGGCGGTGCGGATGTAGCGCGGGTAGCGCGGGTGCCAGGCGTTGGTCGCGGTCTCGTAGGCGGCGATGTTCTCCGGCGTGTTGGCCGGGCGCGGCAGGCCGGTGCCGCAGTTGTTGGCGTCGATGCCGAAGCTGCCCCAGCCGTTGTTGCGGTCCTGGTTGGCCTGCGAGCCGGTGCCTGCAGGCGTCTCGTTCGACAGCGGGTTGCGCGGCGTCTGCGGGGTGTAGCCCACCGGCGAGNAGAAGCCATAGGTGCCGTTGTTGTTGGCGTTGCTCTGGTTGGAGTTGCGGTGGTTGCCGTGTTCCCAGCGCACCGGGTTGTAGCCTTCCTCGAACACATTGCGCTTGCTGTAGGAGGCCGACAGCAAGGCGCCGAAGCGGCCGTCGGCCCAGGTGTTGGACAGCAGCCCGGACACACGCGGGTCGTATTCCTCGGCCATCTCGCCGTAGCCTACCTGGGCGCTGGCCGAGGCGCGGAAGCCGTCGAAGTCGAACGGGCGCGAGCCGCGCAGGTCCACGGTCGAACCGAGCGAGCCCTCGTCCATCTGCGCCGACTGGGTCTTGTTGACCTTGACCTGGCTGAACAGCTCGGAGGCGAAGGTGTTGAAATCGAAGCCGCGGCTGCGGTTGACGCCGGCGCTGCCGGTGCCGGAGGTGGCCAGCGCCTCAAGCCCGTTCAGGCGCACGCGGGTGAAGTCCGAGCCCAGGCCGCGGATGGAGATGCGCTGGCCTTCGCCGCCCTCGCGGTCGATGGACACGCCGGCGATGCGCTGCAGCGACTCGGCCAGGTTCTGGTCGGGGAACTTGCCGATGTCCTCGGCGAAGATCGCGTCGACCTGTTCGGTCGAATAGCGCTTCTCGTCCAGGGACTTCTGCAGGCTCTGCCGGTAGCCGGTGACGGTCACCCGGTCGAGCTCGGTGACGTCCTGGGCGGCGCCACCCTCCTGCGCCGCGGCGGGCAGGGCCAGGGCGGCCGCGATGGAGGTGGCCAGAAAGGTAACCGGTGTCTTTCCGATACGAACGTGCTTCGGCATTCCAGATCCCTCCCAGGGGTTGGTGGTGCGGATAGGTCGGGCAACAGGGGGCGGTCCGGCATCGGCCCAAGGGGGCGCCGGTGTCGATGACACCGATGGTCAAAGCGAACCTAGCAGCGGCCGCGGGGCTTGGCATCTTGCATCGCAACACCCGGCAGGCAGCCGCACAAAGGAAAAGGCCGGGGCGTTGCCGCCCCGGCCCTCCGTTCACGCAACAGCCGGCAGGCCTCAGAACTTGTAGCGCAGGCCCAGCAGGAAGGTGCGGCCGGTCTCGCTGTACTCCAGCGGCAGCGACACGTTCGGGTTGGCCACCCACGACTCCTGTGCCTCGTTGGTCAGGTTGCTGCCTTCCAGGCTCAGCTCGGCCTTCTCGCTCAGCTTGTAGCGGATCGAGGCGTCGAGCACCGTGGAACCGCTCTGGCCGTGCACGCCGTTGGCGGCGCTGTTGAAGCCGGTCTCGGTGCCCGGGACCTGGATCAGGTAGTCGTTGCGGTTGGTCGCCGAGATGCGGCCGGAGAAGCGCTCGCCTTCGTAGAACACGGTGGCGTTCCACGAATTCTTCGACTGGCCGGTCATCGCCGCCTTCTGCGCCGCGGCGCCGCTGGACAGCAGGTACTGGATCTCCGAATCGACGTAGGTGTAGTTCAGCTGCACGCCGAAGTTCTGCCAGAAGCCCGGCAGGAAGGTGAACGGCTGGGTGTAGTTGAACTCCAGGCCACGCAGGCTGCCGCCCGGGGTGTTGATCGGCACGGTGAACACGAACTCGTCGTTGACCGTGGCGGTGGTACCGTCGAGCAGGTTGGCCGGCAGGCCGCTCTGGGCGTAGACGCGCGACTCGCGGGTGTTCTGGATGAAGCTGTCGATGTCCTTGTAGAACGCCGCCAGGCCCAGCATCGCGCCTTCGTCGAAGTACCACTCGAAGCCCAGGTCGTAGGTCTTGGCGCGGGTCGGATCCAGCATCGGGTTGCCGCCGCTGACGGTGCGCGCGCTGCCGCTGACGCTGACGGTGACGCCCGGGGTCAGGCTGCCCAGGCCCGGACGCGACATGACCTTGGCGGCGCCGAAGCGGACCAGGAAGTCGGGGGTCAGCTCGGCGACCAGGTTCAGCGACGGCAGGGTGTCGCTGTACTCGCGCGAGACGGTCACCGGGACCGGCTGGCCGCTGGCGGTGGCGACGCCGGTGGAGCTCTGCTTGGTCTTGACGTAGCGCACGCCGAAGTTGCCCGACAGCGGGATCGCGCCGAGGTCGGTCGAGAACTTGCCCATCAGGTAGCCGCCGCGGTCCTTCTCCTCGACGGTGCGGTCGCTCGGGGCGTAGTTGGACAGGGCGAAGGTGCCGTCGCCGCCGAGCGCGCCGAACAGGTTCACGATCTTGTCGAAGTCCGGCACCACCCACTTGCCCGGGTGGCCGTTGACGCCGGTCAGCTTGCCGAACTCGGTCATGTCGGCCGGGACGATGCGGGTGCCGTCGGAGAAGTTCGGGACGATGGTTTCGGTCGCGGTGCGGCGGCGCTCGATCGAGTCGAAGGTGTAGTCCTTGGCCTGGATGCCGCCCTGCAGGGTGAACGACGGGGTGGCCAACCAGGTGAAGTCGACCTGGCCGGTATCGAACTCGTTGGTCACGTAGTTCTGGCGCAGGCGGATCGTGGACAGGGTCCAGCCGTTCGGGTCGGTCGGGTCGACGCCGTAGTTGAAGACCGGCTTGTTCATGTTGCCACGGTAGTCGTAGCTGTAACCCTGGACGTCCAGCTTGTCCATCATCACCGTGGCCTGGACCGGGTTCTTGTGGTCCGACTTCGAGGTGCCGACCTTGGCGGTCATGAAGAAGCTGTCGCTGAACTCGTGCTTGCCATCCAGGCTGAACTGGGTGAACTCGGTGGTCCACTCGTCGTGGCGGTTCTCGGCGCGGATGTCGACGTTGTCCATCTCGGCGTAGACCAGCGCGCCGTTACGGATCTCGCCGCGGTTGACGATGATCTGCCGCTTGCCGTCGGCCGACGACTTGCTCAGGCCGTTGGCCTCGATGTACTTCTCGTCGCGCTCGGCGTCGATCTTCGAGTACAGCGCGTCGAAGTTGATCTCGGTGCTGTCGGTCGGGCGGAACTGCAGCGAGGCGGTGACGCCCAGGCGCTTCTGGTCGTGCTCCATCAGCGTGTAGCGCGGGAAGCGCGGCGCGAACACGTCGGCCGAACGGGCTTCCTGGAACGGCGAGGCGGCGCTGAAGTTGCCGTTGGCCGGGCCGTTGGCCCAGCGCACGGTGCCGCTGCCCTCGTCGACGGTCTCGCGCTCGGAGTAGGCGACCGAGAGCAGGCCGCCGACCTTGCCGTCGGCCCAGGTCTCGGCGATCAGCGCGGCGATGCGCGGGGTGGCGGCGCGGGCGGCATCGTTCCAGCTGCCCTGGATGTTGGTCACCGCGGTGAAGCCGTCGTAGTCGAACGGACGCGCGGTGCGCAGGTCGACGGTGGCGCCCAGCGAGCCTTCGTCCACGTCGGCCGAGGCGGTCTTGCGCACGACCAGCTGCGAGAACAGGTCCGAGGCGAACACGTTGAAGTCGAAGCCGCGGCTGCGGTTGGTGCCGCCGGCGCCGTCGGTGCTGCCGACCGTGCTCAGCGCTTCCAGGCCGTTGAGGCGCACGCGGGTGAAGTCCGGGCCCAGGCCGCGGACGGTGATCTGGCGGCCTTCGCCGCCGTCGCGGGTGATGACCACGCCCGGGATGCGCTGCAGCGACTCGGCCAGGTTGAGGTCGGGGAACTTGCCGATGTCCTGGGCGACGACCGCGTCGACCATGCCGATCTCGCCGCGCTTGATGTCCTGCGCGCGCTCGAGGCTGGCCCGGTAGCCGGTGACGACGATGGTATCCAGGTCGGTGGCCGTGCCCTGCGCCTCGGTGGCGTCCTGCGCGATCGCCGACGGCATGTACAGGGCGAGGCCGATCGACGCGGCCAGCAAGGTAACCGGTGTCTTACGGCGGGTGTTCCGGGTATTCATGTCCCCTCCCAGAGGAAAATACTCGCAAGTTTGAATTGGAAATGCGCAGCCAGCGGATGACACCGCTGGTCAAACAAGACGCTAACATCGCCGGCAGGGTCGTTCATCTTGCAGCGCAGCACGGCCCGCCCGCGCACTTGCCATCCCGGCCGAGCCGGCCACGCTAGAATGACACCGCTGGCCAACCGCGTGGGCATCCCATGGCATGCCACCATGCCCGCGTCGCAGGCCGTCATACCAGGGAGGAAAGATGGCGCGTGTCGTGTGTTTCGGTGAGCTCCTGCTGCGGCTGAGCGCGCCGGGCCGGGAAAGGCTGCTGCAGAGCCCGGCGCTGGAGGTCCGCATCGGCGGCGCCGAGGCCAACGTCGGCGTGTCGCTGGCCCAGTTCGGCCACCAGGTTGCCGCGGCCGGCACCGTGGCCGACAACGCCCTGGGCGAAGCCGCCGCCGGCGAACTGCGCCGCCACGGCGTGGACACCTCCGGCCTGCGCCGCGTGCCCGGCCGCATGGGCCTGTACTTCCTCGCCCCCGGCGCCGCGCAGCGTCCGGCCGAAGTCCTCTACGACCGCGCCGGCTCGGCCTTCGCCCTGGCCCCGGCCGACGCCTACGACTGGCCGGCCCTGCTGGGCGGCGCCGACTGGCTGCACCTGTCCGGGGTGACCCCCGCGCTGGGCGCCAACACCGCCGCCGCGGCCCTGGCCGCCGCGCGCGCCGCGCGCGCCGCCGGGGTCAGGGTGTCCTTCGACGGCAACTTCCGGCCGAAACTGTGGGAAGTGTGGAAGGGCGATGCCAGGGCGATCCTGTCGGAGCTGATGGCCGAGGCCGACCTGCTGTTCGCCGACTACCGCGACATGGGCGTGGTCCTGGGCGGGCAGTACCCGCAGCCCGAACCGCTGGCGCGGGTGGAGGCCGCCGCGGCCGACGCCTTCGCCGCGTTCCCGAACCTGCAGTGGATGGCCTGCACCATCCGCACCCCGCGCAACGTCGACCACCACGCCCTGTCCGGCGTGCTGGTGGGGCGCACGGCCGGCACCGCGCTGGCGCCGCAGGAGGAAGTGGGCCCGATCGTCGACCGCATCGGCGGCGGCGACGCCTTCGCCGCCGGCGTGCTGCATGGCCTGTGCCGCGGCTGGGCGCCGGAGCGCACGATCCGCTTCGGCCTGGCCGCCGGCTGCCTGAAGCATTCGATCCCGGGCGACTTCAACCTGGTGTCGGAGGCGGACGTCGAGGCGCTGATGGGCGAGGGCCGCTTCGACGTGAAGCGCTGAGCCTCGAAGGTGTCGGCGCTGGTCTACGTGGCCGCGCGCGCGCCGGATGCCGGCGAGGACTTCGTCGCCCTGGCTGGCAGGTTCCCGGCCGGTCCGGCGCGGGCCGGCATCCAGACCCGCGACGGCTACACGCGCCTGTCCGAGGATGCGTTCCTGCGCCATTTCGCCAACGGCGTGGCCCCGGCCCAGGCGCGCGAGCTGTACGCGGTGCAGGGCGAGACCGCGACCTCGCTGTTCGGCGCCCGCACCACCGTCGCGGCCTGGCGCGAACGCCCGTCGTTCTACGTCGTCGCCCGCGACGACCAGACCATCGATCCGGGCCTGGAGCGCTTCCTGGCCAAGCGCATGGACGCCACCACCATCGAGGTGGACGCCGGCCACCTGGCGATGGTCTCGCACCCGCGCGAGGTCGCCGACCTGATCCTGCGTGCCGCCGGTCGCTGAGCAAACGCGACCTTGCGACGCATCGCCGGCGCGGCGCCGATGGCGCCGGCCGGCGATCGCGGGTCAGATGATGCGCAGGGTGATCGCCTTGAGCACGGCGCGGGTACGGTCGCGGGTGCCGAGCTTGTCGAGGATGTTGGACACGTAGTTCTTCACCGTGCCCTCGGCCAGGAACAGGCTCCGCGCGATCTCCTTGTTCGAGTAGCCGCCGGCGAGCAGGCGCAGGATCGCCACCTCGCGTTCGTTGAAGCCGTCGTGCGGCGGGGTCTCGTCATGGAAGCGGTAGCGCGCCCGCACCGGGTCGGTGCTGACCGGCGCCAGCAGGGTGTCGCCGCCGGCGACGCGGACGATGGCCTCGTGCAGTTCCGCCGGGGCGGCGTCCTTGAGCAGGAAGCCCTGGGCGCCGGCCTCGCGCGCATCCAGCAGCAGGTCGCTGTCGTCGAAGGTGGTCAGCAGCAGCACCGGGGTGGCGTCGCCTGTTTCGCGCAGCCGGCGCAGGGCGGCGATGCCGTCCAGGCCGGGCATGCGTATATCGCTGAGCACCATGTCAACCGCCTGCAGCTGCAGCGCGTCGAGCAGGCCCTGCCCGTCCTCGGCCTCGAACGCGACTTCCACGCCCAGCCCCTCCAGCAGCGCGCGCAGGCCGGCGCGCACCAGCGCCTGGTCGTCGGCCAGGGCCACGCGCAGGCGGCTCATGCCGGGAGCCTCGCCAGCAGGCGCAGGCCGCCGCGGTCGGTGCGATCCAGTTCCAGGCTGCCGGACAGCGCGGCCAGGCGCTCGCGCATGCCGGCGATGCCGTTGCCTTCGCGCAGGCGCTCGCCGCAGCAGCCGTCGTCGTGGATGTCGATACGCAGGCGGCCGTCCTCCTCGTCGATGTGCAGCCACACGTGCTCGGCGTTGGCGTGGCGCGCGGCGTTGGTCAGCGCTTCCTGGGCCAGGCGCAGCACCGCCTCGGCCACGGCCGGGTCGGCGATGCGCACGCCCGGGGCGATGGCGACGTCCAGCAGCGGGCGCGGGAACGGCGCGGCGAGCGCGCGCAGCGCAGTGGCCAGGTCCAGGCCGCGGTCGTCGCGCAGCGACTGCACGACCTGGCGCAGGTCCCCCAGCAGCTCGCCCGAAAGGCGTTCGGCCAGGGCGATGCCGGGGTGCCCGGCCAGCGCCGGGTCGCTGGCCAGCGCGCGCAGGTTCAGCCGCATCGCGGTGAGCTTGTGCCCGGCCACGTCGTGCAGTTCGCGCGCCAGACGCAGGCGTTCGGCGTCGCGCGCGCTGTCGGCGAGCAGGGCGCGGGTGGCGAGCAGGTCGGCGTTGACCCGGGCCAGCGCATCGCGCGATTCCTCCGCTGCACGCGCGTAGTGCACGCAGATCGCCGCCAGCGCCTGGAAGCCCATGTTGATCAGCACCATCGGCAGCGGGTCGCCTTCGCTGCCGCCGCGCAGGGCCAGGTAGAAGGCCGCGTTGGCCAGCAGCGCCGCGCCGATGGCCAGCGCCCGCGGCCAGGTGGTGAAGGCGCAGGCCACCCACACCACCATCAGCACCTGCGCCGCGCCGACCCTGGCGCTGGCCGTGCTGAGCACCACGATCACCACCGGCATCAGCAGCAGTACCGCGTGGTGGACCCGGCGCATGCGCTCGGGCACCACGCTCAGCAGCACGAACAGCACGAGGAAGACGCCGAGCGCGGATCCCGCCAGCAGGCGCTGGCCGGGCGCGGTGAAGCGCATCGCGTAACCGACGGTGAGGATGGTCAGCAGCCCGGCCAGGGGCAGGGGCCGCAGCAGGTTGGCGAAAGCCTGGCGCATGCGCGAATGCTCCCGCCCCGCGATGCGCCTGGCAATGGCGGAGACACAGGTTGTGACTTCCGGCACTGCGCCGGTGGCGCTGCGACGCTCAGCTGTCCGGCAGGGACTGGCGCAGCGTGTCGATGCCGTCCCACGGGTCGCGCCGCAGGCGCGATGCGCGCTGCAGCGCCCGGGCCATGCTCGGCCAGGCCGGCGAATCGACCTTCGCCAGCTCCTCCCAGCGCAGCGGCAGGGCCACGGTGGCGTGTTCGCGCGCGCGCAGCGACCAGCCTGTCACGCTGGTCGCGCCGCGGGTGTTGCGCAGCCAGTCGAGGAAGATGCGGCCGCTGCGCAGGTCCTTGCGCATGTTGGCGACGAACCGCTCCGGCTTGTCCCCGGCCAGCGCCTTCGCGAACGCCTCGCAGAACGCGCTGGCCCGGTCCCACGGTGCCGCCGGCGCCAGCGGCACGACCACGTGCAGGCCCTTGCCGCCGCTCGGGCGCAGGAAGCTCTCCAGCCCGGCCGCGCGCAGGCGCCGGCGCACCAGGCGCGCGGCGTCGCGCACCTCGGCCCAGGGCACGCCCTCGCCCGGATCCAGGTCGAAAACCAGCCGGTCGGCGCGCTCGGGGTTGTCGATGGTCGCGCCCCAGGGATGCAGCTCCAGCGCGTTCATCTGCACCAGCTGCAGCAGCCCGGCCTCGTCCTCGATGTACAGGTAGTCCTCGACGCCGCTCTTCTGCCGCAGCGGGATCGCATGCACGGCCTTGCCGAAGCCCGGACCATGGTGCTTCTGGAAGAAGCATTCGCCGCCGGCGCCATCCGGGCAGCGCACCAGCGACAGCGGGCGCCGCGCCGCCTCCGGCAGCAGCCAGCGTGCGACCGCGGCGTAGTACGCGGCGACTTCGCCCTTGGTGATCCCGTCGGCGGCGAATACCACCCGCTCCGGATGGGTGATCGATACCCCGGCGGCGACCGTCGACCCGTCCTTGTCCGCGGCTCCGCCGGGTCGGCGTGGACGTGCGGCACGCGTATCCGCTGGCGCACGCTTCGGGCCACGCTTCGCGGGTGCTTTCGCCGGTTTGCGGGCTGGCATGGCGGGTTCAGGCTCGGCAACGGTCCGTATCGGCAGGCCAGGTCACCCGGCCTTGCGCTTGGCCGGGGCCTTGCGCGCCTTCTTGGCCGGTGCGCGCCGGGTGGTCTTCGCCGCGGTCTTGCCGGTGGACTTGCCGGCAGTCGATTTCGCCGCCTTGCCGGCCTTCTTCGCCGGGGTACGCTTCTTCGCGTCCAGGCTCTGCTGCAGGAGGGCCATGAAGTCGACCACGTTGGTGGTGGCCTCCTCCGGTGCCTCGGCCTCTTCCTCGATCTTCGCCGTGCCGCCCTTGCTCTTGACCCGCTTGCGGATGATCGCGTGCAGGCGCTCGCGGAACTCGTCGCGGTAGTCGTCGGCCTTCCACTTGCCGCTCATCGAATCGATCAGCTGCTCGGCCATCTGCAGTTCGCGCGCGGTGACGCGGTAGTCGGACGGCTTGCCTTCCGGCAGCGCGTAATCGGCCGGGTCGACCAGTTCCTGCGGGTAGCGCAGCAGCATCAGGATCAGCGCGTCCCCCTGCGGCAGCACCGCCGACAGGTACTGGCGGGTGCGGATCACCACCCGGGCGATGCCGACGCGGTTGCTGGCGCGCAGGGTCTCGCGCAGCAGCACGTAGCCCTTTTCTGCCTTCTTCGCCGGCACCAGCACGTAGGGCTTCTCGTAATAGCGCGGGTCGATCTCGGCAACGTCGACGAAGGTCTCCACCTCCACCGTCTCGTGGCTCTCCGGCGCGGCGGCCTTGATGTCCGATTCCTCGAGCACGACGTAGCTGCCCTTGTCGTACTCGTAGGCCTTGACCACGTCCTTCCACGGCACTTCCTCGCCGGTGTCGGCGTTGACCCGCTCGTAGCGCACCGGCTTGCGGTCGCGCGAGTCGAGCATGCGGAAGTGCAGGTCGGTGCGGCGCTCGCCGGACATCAGCGACACCGGCACGTTGAGCAGGCCGAAGGACAGGGTGCCGGTCCAGATCGGGCGGGCCATGGCGGGACTCCGGGTGACGGAAGCGCCAGCGTTCCACGCCTGCCGTCGCCTGTCCGTGACGGCGTTTACCGGGCATTTCGCCGCCGATCACGCCGCCTTCCCGGGAGCGGAGCCAGCATGACCGCCCGTCCCCCCGAGAGACCGCCAGCATGGCTCCGCGAGACCGCAAGGATCCCCCGCTGCCGGGCGAGCAGCACGACCATCCCGAGACCCCGCGCGAGCGCGAGGAGCGCAAGAAGCGCGAGGACGAGAACCAGGACGAGGCGCTGGAGGAAACCTTCCCGGCCAGCGATCCGGTCTCGCCGTTCGTCCCGGCGAAGGTGCCCGAATAACGCCCTGCACGCATTCAGCACCCCGGAAAAGCGGAAGGCCCGGCGAACCGGGCCTTCCCTGCGTGCATCCGGCGGAATGCCTCAGCCGCGGCTGACGGTCGCCACCGCCTTGGCCACGTACTCCAGGTTGCCCTGGTTGAGCGCGGCCACGCAGATGCGGCCGGTGCCCACGGCATAGATGCCGAACTCGTCGCGCAGGCGGTCGACCTGGGCGCGGCCCAGGCCCGAGTACGAGAACATGCCGGCCTGCTGGTTGATGAAGCCGAACTCCGGCGCGCCGGCCGCGGCCAGCTTCTCGACCAGGCCCGCGCGCAGCGCGTGGATGCGGGTGCGCATCTCGCCCAGCTCCTGTTCCCACAGCGCGCGCAGTTCGGCGCTGCCGAGCACGCCGGCGACCAGCGCCGCGCCATGCGTGGACGGGCTGGAGTAGATCGTGCGGATGATGCGCTTGACCTGCGACTGCACCGCCCTGGCCTGTTCGGCGCTGGCGGCCACCACCGACAGCGCGCCCACGCGCTCGCCGTACAGGGAGAACGACTTGGAGTACGAGCTGGCGACGATGAAGCTGTCGATGCCGGCCTCGACCATGACCGCGATCGCCGCGGCGTCCTCGGCCAGGCCCTTGTCGAAGCCCTGGTAGGCCATGTCGATGAACGGGAACAGCTGCCGTTCCTTCACCACCGCGGCGACCTGCTTCCACTGCTCGACGGTGAGGTCGGCGCCGGTCGGGTTGTGGCAGCAGGCATGCAGCAGCACGGTGGTGCCCGGCTGCAGCTTCTGCAGGTCGGCGAGCATGCCGGCGAAGTCGACGCCGTGGGTGGCCGCATCGAAGTAGGTGTAGTCCACCACCTCGAAGCCGGCGGCGGAGAACACCGCGCGGTGGTTTTCCCAGCTCGGGTTGCTCAGCGCCAGGGTGGCGTGCGGCAGCACCTTGCGCAGCAGTTCGGCGCCGACGCGCAGCGCGCCGGAACCGCCGACGGTCTGGGTGGTGGCGACGCGGCCGGCCGCCAGCAGCGGCGAATCCTTGCCGAACAGCAGTTCGCGGGTGGCCTGGGTGTAGGCCGGCAGGCCGTCGATCGGCAGGTAGCCGCGCGGGCGCGCGGAGGCCGAGAGCGACTGCTCGACCTGCTGCACGGCTTTCAGCAGCGGGATCCGACCCTGTTCGTCGTAGTAGATGCCCACGCCGAGGTTGACCTTGGTGGAGCGGGAATCGGCGTTGTACGCCTCGGTCAGGCCGAGGATCGGGTCGCCGGGGACCAGTTCGACGTTCGTGAAGAAGGACACGGCTGCACTCTGGATGCTGGGGGAAGGATGTTCGGCCTGCGGGCCACGCGGATGGCGCGCCGGCAAACCGCCCAATCGTAACAGGCCGCCCGGACGGCCTCGACCGTTTCGGCTGAGACGGAGGGCTGCGACCTCAGTAGCGGAACACCAGGCCCAGGCGCACGCCGCTGTTGTGCATGCGCAGGTGGCCGGTGAAGTCGCGGCGCCGGGTGCTGGCGTCGATCTGGAACCGGCTGTAGTCCAGCAGCACGCCGAAGCGTGGGCGCGGATGCCATTCCAGGCCCACGCGGCCGTACCCGATGTCGGCGTCGATGCCGTTGACCTCGGTCGACAGCCAGCCGGCGTCGGCGGAGACGCGCCAGTCGCGGGCCGGGGTCCAGCGCCAGCCGGCGCCGATCGTGGGCGCCGGCAGGTCGCCCTTGTAGTGTTCCTCCAGCTCGCCGGTGGCCGGCGTGCCGTCCATCTGCAGCGTCGCCTTCAGGCCGAAGTCCACCTGGTACCAGGTCAGGCCCACGCGCGGGCCCAGCGCCCAGGTGTCCTCGCTGAAGGCCCACCACACGTAGTACGCCTCGATGCTGTCCAGGTCGTAGCGCGCGTGCACCGTGCTCGCCGCCTCGTAGACCTTGTCCTCGAACACGATGTCGCGCTGCAGGCGCCGGTCCGCTTCGACGCTGTCGGCGAAATAGCCGACGCCGAACTCGTGGCGGTCGAACGGCCGCCAGGTCAGGCCGGCGAAGGCGATCCGGGCCTCCGGGTCCAGGCCGAAGTCGCGGCGCAGGTCGACCCGGGTGCCGCGGCCGGTTTCGCCGTCGGCGCGCAGCTGGGTGTCGAAGCGGGTGAGGTAGGTGCCGATGCTGAAGCTGAAGCGGTCCAGCGGCTCCACGGCCGCGGCGGTGCCGGGCGCGAGCAGCGCCGCCAGCAGCGCGGTCACCCAGCGACGCGAGGTGCGCATACGTCCCCCGTTCCGGGAAGGCTGCCGGGCCCGCCACGGGCGGACCGGGACGGCCGGTGGGACGACTATACGCCCGCCGCGCGCCGCTTCACGGGCGCCATTCCAGGCCGACGAGCAGGCTGCGCCCGGGCCCGGGTTCGTAGTAGCGGCCGTTGGCCTCGTTGACGATCACCGAGCCCACATGGGCGCGGTCGAGCAGGTTGTCGAGCCGGGCGAAGGCGCGCAGGCGGCCGTCGCGCAGCGAGAGCGCGCGCGCGGCTTCCAGCCCGAGCAGGCCGTAACCGGGCGCCACCGCGGTGCCGCGGTCGTCGGCGACCAGCGCCGAGACCGCGCTGGCCTCCGCCGCCAGCTCCCAGGCCGTGCCGGCGTACTGCAGGCGCAACCAGCCATGGCGGCGCGGCAGGCCGGGGATGCGTGCGCCGGCGGGCACCGCGTCGGCCGGCGTGGCGCAACTGCCGCTGCAGAAGCCCTCGCGGAAGCGCGCGTCCAGCCAAGTCGCGGCCAGGTCCAGCGACCAGGCCTGCGCCAGCGGCAGCCGCGCCGAGAGTTCCGCACCCTGCCGCCGCGCCTGGCCGACGTTGCGGTAACTGCTGCGCCCGCCGCTGTTGCGCCCCACCGCCAGCTCGTCGTCGGTGTCGGCGCGGAACAGCGCCGCCTGCAGCAGGCGCCCGCCGTCGCCGCGCCACTTCAGGCCCAGCTCCAGGTTGTCGCTCACCGCCGGGCGCAGGTCGAAGGCCAGGCCGCCCTGGCCGTCGGTGCGGTAGGCCAGTTCGTTGAAGGTCGGCGTCTCGAAGCCGCGGCCGGCGGAGAGGTAGACGCGCAGGTCCCCGGCCGGGGCGAACACCACGCCGGCCACCGGGGTGAATTCCGAGTATCCGGCGCGGCCGCTGTCGTCCGGGTTGGCGGCGGTGACGTAGCGGTCCTGCGAGCGGAAGCGCACCTCGCTGTAACGCGCGCCGGCCTGCAGCGACCAGCGCGGCGCCAGCCGCCACCAGGCCTGGGCGTACTGGTCGAAACCGTGCACGCGGTCGTCCTGGTCGCGGCGCAGGCGGCCGCGCACGCCGAGGCGGTCGCCGACGAAGTTCTCGTAGCCGCGCCGCTGCTGCGTCTGCAGTTCCGCACTGGTGCCGACCGTCAGTTCGAAGTCGCCCTCGCCGGGCGTCCAGGCCAGGCGCAGGTCGGCGCCGCCATAGCTGCCGTCCAGGTCGACCACGCCGCCGGCGCTGAGCGGGCTGGCCTGCGCGGCTACCGGCACGGCCAGGTACTGCTCGACCTGGCGCTGGCCGCCATGGGCGCTCAGCCGCAGCCGCGTGGATCCGCCCAGCGGCTGGCTCCAGGCCAGGCCGAGCTGGCCCTGCCGCACCGACTTGCGGGTGTCGTACTGCAGCGCCTGCGGCGGCGCCTGGCGCGGGTCCTCGCGCAGCTGCGCAAGGTTGAGGCCCAGCGGATCCTGCGCGTCGGGCGCGTCGAGGAAGTTGCCGACCAGCTCGAGGCGGCCGTCGCCGTCCAGCTCGCGGTGCAGCTTGAGGTTGAGCGAATCGCGGCGCGCGGCGCCGTGCTCGCGGAAGCCGTCGGTCTCGAAGCGCGAAGCGGCCAGGTGGTAGCCGGTGCCGCCGGCCTCGCCGAGCAGGCGCGCGCTGGCCGAACGGTTGCCGCAGCGGGCGCCGGTGGCGCGCAGCACCGCCTGCGTGTCATCCGTGCCGTCGGCGCTCCACAGCTGCACCACGCCGCCGGAGGAATTGCCGTACAGCGCGGAGAACGGCCCGCGCATCACTTCCACGCGCTCGGCCGCGGCCAGGGCGAAATGCGAGAGCTGGCCCTGGCCGTCGGGCATCGTTGCCGGGATGCCGTCGGCGTACAGGCGCACGCCGCGCACGCCGAAGGTGGCGCGCGCGCCGAAGCCGCGGATCGACAGCTGGGTGTCCTGGGCCAGGTTCTGGCGTTCGCGCGCCAGCACGCCCGGCACGCTGCCCAGCGCTTCGGACAGCGTGGCCTGCGCGCGGGTGGACGTGCCGTCCAGCGCGATGACGTCGATCGAGGCGGGCAGGTCGAAGGCCGGTGCCGATTCGACCCGGGCGGTGACCGAGACGCCCGGCAGGTCGGTGGCCGGTTGTGCATGTGCGGCCGCGACGGCGCTGCAGGCGGCGGCCAGCAGCGCACCGCGGTGCCGGTGGGGGCGGCGGGGCCGGTGCATGCGGCCCAGTGTATCGGGGCCCCGGCCCCGGTACAGGGCCGGAAGTCAGACGTCGCCGCCGCTGGCCCAGCCCTCGCCGGTGCCGCGGTGGATCACCTCGTCGCCGTCGCGCACGTCGCCGGCCGGGATCGTCTCCAGCGCGGCCAGGCGCGCGTAGATCGGGGTGAAGTCCGGGGCGGTGGCCTGCATCAGCTGTTCGAAGCTGTCGATGACGAAATAGGTCTTCTGGTAGGTGTCGATCCGGTAGCGGGTGCGCATGATCCGCTCCAGGTCGAAGCCGATCCGGTTCGGCGCCTCCGACTCCAGCGAATACAGGGATTCGCCCTTGGACGAGACGATCCCGGCGCCGTAGATGCGCAGCCCGTCGGCCTGGCGGATCAGGCCGAACTCCACCGTGTACCAGTACAGCCGGGTCAGCTGCTGCAGCGCCTCCGGGCCGATCGCGTGCGCCTTCACCCCGCCGGCGCCGTAGGCCTGCATGTAGTCGGCGAACATCGGGTCCATCAGCAGCGGCACGTGGCCGAACAGGTCGTGGAACAGGTCCGGCTCGGCGATGTAGTCGATCTGCTCGGGGCGGCGGATCCACCAGGTCACCGGGAAGCGGCGCTTGGCCAGGTGGTCGAAGAAGTCCAGTTCCGGCAGCAGCCCTTCGACGCCGACCAGGGTCCAGCCGGTCGCGGCGCCCAGCACCTCGTTGAGCTGGTCGAAGCGCGGGATCGCGCGCGACTCCATGCCCATCGCGTCCTGCGCGCGCAGGAACTCGTCGCAGGCGCGGCCGTCCAGCAGTTCGCGCTGGCGCGTGTACAGCGTGCCCCAGGTGGCGTGGTCGTCGGCGCTGTAGTCCTGCCAGGGCTGCTCGACCACGGCCGTGGTGTAGACCGGGACGTAGCCCTTGTCGGTCTGCTGGTGTTCGACGCGGCGCGGGGTGGCGGCGGTTTCGGCCATCGGTCGCAAGCTCCTCGGTTGAGGGTCCAGCGTAGGCGGGAAGCCGCGCAACGGGATTGCAAAGTTGCAGGAAACTGCGCCCCGCCTGCAATCTTGTTGCACGAAACCGATGCTGCAGGGCAACAAATGGCTGCTACTCCCGCCTTTGACCGCACCGATCTGCGCCTGCTGGCCCTGCTCCAGCGCGAGGGCCGCGCCAGCAATGCCGACCTGGCCGCGCAGGTGAACCTGTCGCCCTCGGCCTGCCTGCGCCGGATCCAGCGCCTGGAGGCCAGCGGCGTGGTCACCGGTTACGGCGCCCGGCTGGACCCGCAGGCGCTGGGCCTGGGCCTGCAGGCCTTCGTCCGCGTGCAGCTGGAAAAGCACGGCGCCCCCGGGATCGAGCGCTTCGTCGCGGCGGTGCAGGACTGGGACGAGGTCGTCGCCTGCCACGCCCTGACCGGCGACATGGATTACCTGCTGCACGTCTACGTGCGCGACCTGGAGCACTTCTCGCGCTTCCTGCTCGACCGCCTGCTCAACGCCTCCGGCGTGGCCGACGTCAATTCCAGCTTCGTGCTGCGCACGGTGAAGGCGTCCGGCGGGCTGCCGCTGCCGGGCTGAGCGCCGCGGTAGTGGCAAGGTCACGGCCTGCCACTTTGCGGGCGCGCTTCGCGTACATGGGTACACAGGCCATGGACGCTGGCCGGCAACCGGCCGCCGGCGCGTTGACCCGCTACGTATGCCCACCACCGGAGGAAGGCGATGCGCAGGATCGGACTGGCAATGCTGCTGGCGACGGGATTCGCGGGTGGCGCGATTGCAGCGCAGGCACCGGATGACCCGGCGCGCGCTGCGGTGCACGGCGTCGCGCCGGCCGACGCGGCGGCGGTGGCCTACGACGCCGGCACCTACCGCCTGCTGGTGCCGGGCGAGGCCACCGGCGGCCGTTACGCGGTGATCGAGCTCGACGAAGGTCCCGGCTACCGCACGCCGTGGCATCGCCACGACACCATGGAGGAGCGCTACTACGTGGTCGAGGGCACGCTGACCGTGGATACCGCCGAAGGCACGCGCGAGTATCCGGCCGGCTCGCACGTGGTGATCCCGCCAGGCGCGGTCCACGCCCAGGGCAATACCGGCACCACCCCGGTGAAGACGGTGCTGACCATCACCCCGGCCGGCTTCGAGCAGTTCTTCATCGACCGCGCCGCGCTCAACCGCACGGTCAAGCGCGGCGACCCGGAATTCCTGCCACGGATGATCGAACTGGCCGGCCGCCACGAGCGCTGGCTGCAGCAGGCCGAAGCGCCACGCGTGGAAGCGGCGCAGGCCGGCGGAGGGGGCGCAAAGCCGGCGAACCGGGAAGCCATCGGCGGCCAGCGCGACGCGCATGGCTGCCTGGCGCCGGCCGGCTTCCGCTGGTGCGCGCGCACCGGCCGCTGCGAACGGCCGTGGGAACTGGCGCGGGTGCGCGGCTTCGCCAGCAGCAGCGAAGCCTTCATCGCCTGGTGCGAGGCGCCGGCCGGCAACTGAACCGGCGCCGTCGCGTCAGAGCACGCCTTCCAGCGCCTGGGCCAGCGCCGCCGCCTCGGCGCCGCAGTCGCGCTGGGTCACCGTGCCGCGGCCGGCGCGGGTGGCCAGCTCGTCGGTGGCGGCGGCCATGTCGGCGCGGAACTCCGGGTGCGACTGCAGGCGGGCGAAGGTGCCGGCGGCCATGAAGCGGCCCTGCAGCACGTCGCTCTGCCAGTGCACGTTGCACACCAGGCGGCTTTCGCCGAAGTTGCGGCCGCGCGCCAGCAGAGCGGTGGTGCGCTCGGGCACCGCCTGCGACAGCACCAGCGCCCACATCCAGCCGATCGTGGTGTGGCCGGACGGATACGAGCCGTTGCTGCGCAGCGCTTCCTCGTCCTCCGGCGTGCAGGTCGGCGCGGCGTTCTCCACGAACGGACGCGGGCGCTCGTAGTGCTTCTTGGCCTTGCGCGTGGACGCGGCGGCGTCGGCCAGCGAGCGGCGCAGCAGGCGCCAGGTGGCCGGGGTGTCCTGCTCGGTGATGTCGGTGCCCAGCGCGCAGGCGAAGGTGCCGGCCGCGAACGGGAAGTGCAGGTCGGCGTCGAGCCGCGCCTGTTCGAAGCGCGGGGTGTCACGCAGCGCCAGCGCCGCGCGCATCACCGCGTGGTCCTGTTCCAGCGCGGCGCTGCCGGCGGCCGGCGGCGCAGGTACCAGGGCGAGGCTGTCGGGCAGCGCGGCGGTGGCCAGGTAGCCGGCGATGAAGCCCGGGCGCAGCTCGGGCATGTCCGCGGCGGCGGGCATGCCCGGCGTGGTCGCCGGTTCCGCGGCGGGCGGCGCGGCGGTGGTGGCGCAGGCGCCAAGGACGAGGAACAGCGAAGCCGCGGCCAGGCGCGACAGACGGAACGACATGCGGGGTTCTCCGGGTAGCAGGGAGGCCGGGACCGCGGACGGTCCCGGCCTCATCCGGGCGGCATGATGCCCCGTGTGCAGCGATCGATGGAAGCTTCGCGGCCGCAGCCACCGCGGCGGATGCGGCTCAATCCGGCGGCGTGCGCGGCGACCGTGGGCGGAACGGCAGCACCTGGCCGGGGCCGTCGTCGTCCTCGCGCCGCCACAGCACCGGCACGTCGCGCGGCGGTGGAAGCTCGAAGGTGTCGTGCTCTTCGCGCGCCTGCAGTGCCTGCTCCTCTTCCTCGATTTCCCAGCTGTAGCGCTTGCGTGGCGGCAGCGGATCGAGGCGGCGGAACAGCAGCGCGGAGACGGTGCCGGCAATGGCGCCGCCCAGGTGCGACTGCCAGGAAATTCCATCGCCATGCGGCAGCACGGTCAGCACCGAGCCGCCATAGAACAGCATCGCGATCATGCCCGCCGCGATCGAGGGACGGTCGCGGCGCAGCAGGCCCAGCGTGGTCACCAGGAACATCAGGCCGTGGGTCACGCCGCTGGCGCCGAGGTGGTGCGAACCGGGTTCGCCCAGCAGCCACGCGCCCAGTCCGGAGCCCAGCCACATCAGCGGCAGCGCGCGCACGGTGGCGCGCGGATAGACGCTGCCAGCAAGCGTGCCGAGGATCAGCAGCGCGGTCGCGTTGGCGGCCAGGTGCGCGGCCGAGCCGTGCAGCAGCGGCGCGGTAAGCAGGCCGGGCAGGCCGGCCAGCGTGCCGGGCGTGACCGACATCGCCGCCACCGGCAGCCGCGCCTGCATTGCCGCGACCACGACCAGCAGCAGGACGAAGCCGAGGCTGCAGTTGAAGGCGAACAGCAGGCGCCGGCGGTCGCTGGCGGGATCGGGCGCAGGCGGCGATGGATGGTCTGGCATGGGCGCTCCCATGGTTCGAACCTCTTCCATGGCGGCCGCGACCGGGGGAATCAAGGGCCAAAAAAGAGGGCGCGGTTCGCACCGCGCCCAATCTGACTCGCCCTGCTGGGAGAGAGAGCAGGAGAGAGAGCCGTCCTTCCCTACTTCACCTCGAACTCCTTCGACTGGACCACCGACCCGTCGAGGGAGATTTCGACCTTGTAGCGCCCGGCCGGGAAGCCGTCGGGCTTGCTGATCTGGAACGTGGTCACGCCGTCGCCGGTCAGGTTCAGGTCGCGGCTTTCCTCGTGCACGGTCTGGCCGTCCTGGTAGGTCCAGCGCGCGGAAAGCTGGCCGGGCACGGTGGCGGCGGCATCGGCGGTGCGCGTGGTCACCGCGGCGTAGATGGTGTCGTTCGGCGCGAAGGTGGTAGCCGACGCGGCGACGCGGTTGTCGGGACCGACGCTGTTGCCGAGATCGACGCTGGTGACGCTCGCGGCGGTGGCCGGTGCGGCCGGCTCCATCGGCGTGGCGACCGGCGCCGTTTCTGCGGGCGCGGGCGGCGGAGCGGGCTCGGACTTCTTGCATGCCGACAGGGCGAGCGTGGCGGCCAGCGCGGCGGAAAGGGGATACAGCAGGCGGTTGCGGCTCATGTCGGGGTCCTTGTTGGGCACGGAGCGGCGCGGTGGACGTCAGTCCTTCGCCGGCGGGATCTTCAGCACCTGGCCGGGTTGGATCCGGTCCGGATCGTCGAGCTGGTCGCGGTTGGCGTCGAATATCCGTGGCCAGGCGCTGGCCTTGCCGTAGAACTGCTTCGCGATGGCCGACAGCGTGTCGCCCTTGGCGACCGTGTACGTCTGTTCCGGCGGGTTGACGATCTCCTCGGTGGAGCGCACGCCGCCCTGGACGTTGCCGAAATCGGCACGCTCGCCCTCGGTGCTGCGGACACCGCCCTGCACGTTGGAGAAGTCCGGCTTGTTGCCGTTGCTCATGCGCGTGGCCCGGTTCGGAAGGCGCGGCCACCGTCTCACAGCCCCTGTTAACAAAGTATCCGGGGCTCGTGAAACATTCATTGGAGCGTGTCGCCCGTCGCGGGCGACGCGCTTACTGGCGCTCGTCGCGTCGCGCAGGCGGCGGCGTGGTGTCGGCAGTGCCGCGCCAGGGATTGATGTCGAGGCCGCCGCGACGCGTGTAGCGCGCTTCCACCGACAGGCTCTGCGGCGCGCACCGGCGCAGCACGTCGAGGAAGATGCGCTCCACGCACTGCTCGTGGAATTCGGCGTGCTCGCGGAAGCTCACCAGGTAACGCAGCAGCCCGGTGCGGTCGATGCGCGGGCCGCGGTAGCGCAGGTGCACGCTGGCCCAGTCCGGCTGGCCGGTGACCGGGCAGTTGGATTTCAGCAGCGAAGACTGCAGGTGCTCCTCGACGATGTCGCCGGCCCGGGCCGACAGCAGCGTGGCATCGGGCGGGCCGTAGCGGTCGAAGTCGGCCTCGATCGCATCCAGCGATTCGCCTTCGTCGTCCGCGGCGGCAGCCATCGGCGGCAGGCCCAAGGCCACCGTCACCGGTGCGCCGGCGCTGCGCGACAGGTCGCCAGCGATGCATGCCAGCACCGCTTCCGCGCTGTCGAAGCGGTGCGCATTGAGCGAGTTGAGGTAGAGCTTGAGCGACTTCGACTCGACCAGGTTCGGCGAGCTGGCCGGTACCTGCACGGTGGCGGTGGCCACGCAGGGCTTGCCGCGCCCGTCCAGCCAGCTCAGCTCGTACGCGTGCCAGCGGTCGTGGCCGGCGAACGGCAGGGCGTCGCCCGTCGCCAGGCCCAGTTCGGCGCGCGCGCCGGCGCGCGGGATCGGGAACAGCAGGCCCGGCTCGTAGCGGGTGGGGTAGGCGACCTCGCGGCCGAGGCTGGATTCGTGCGGCGTACTCATGCGCACATTCTAGGGGCTGCTTCCCCAACGCCGGCCGAGCGGCGCCCGGGAAGCGGTTGCTAGCGTGGCGCCAGCGAGATCAGCCCGATCGCCAGCACCGCCAGCGCGATGGCGATCCGGTTGAGGGTGGAAGTCTTCTCGCCGAAGGCCAGCACGCCGACCGCGGTGCCCAGCACCACCACGCCGATGTTCATGCTGGCGAACACCACCGCCGGGCTCTCCGGCAGCGACTGGTGGGCGCGCACGTAGAACACGATGTTGCCGAAGTTGAGCAGGCCCAGCAGCAGGCCGGCGGCGATGTGGCGCAGGCCCGGGCGCACGCCGTGGCGCACCCGCCGCCAGCCCTGCCACAGCAGCATGCCGAGGAAGGCCAGGACGAAGGCCACCTGCAGCGCGGCGGTCGCCGGCGTGCCGGCCACGGCCAGCCGCTTGAGCAGCACGTCGACCACGGCGAAGCCGATCCACACTGCCAGCAGCAGCATCCAGCCGCGCCGGTCCGGCGCCGCATGCGTGTCCGGGCGGGCGAGGATGCCGACCACCGCGCACAGGCCCAGGGCGAGTCCGGCCAGTTTCATCGCCCCGGCTTGTTCGCCGAACAGCAGGAAGGCCGCGCCCAGCGACAGCAGCAGCGACAGGCGCTGGGCGACATCGCTGCGGACGATGCCGGTGCGGCGCACCGCCGCGGCCAGCACGAGGAACAGGGTCGGCAGGACGACGGCCAGCGCCAGCAGCTCCGGCCAGGGCGCGTCGCCGTGGCGCAGCGCGGCCGGCGGCGGACGCAGCAGCCAGGCGCTGAGCATGGCCGCGCCCAGGTAGTTCCAGGTGACCATCTGGCCCACGTCCCAGCCCCGCCGCGGCGCCAGTTTGAGCAGCACCGAGACCAGCACGCTGCAGGTCATGCTCAGCAGGATGAAGTGCATGGCGGCGTGCCGTGGAAGGGGCGGCCATTGTATGGCCGCACCCATGTCTGGACCCCGACTGCCCTCCCCTCTCCCCCGGGAGAGGGGCCGGGGGTGAGGGTAGGAAGCCCGGCTACGTGGAAGTGCCGACCGTCGTCGGGACACAAACCCTCTTCCCAACCCCCGCTCCGCGCCAGCGGCACGCAGGCATGCCGCCTCACCCGGAGGCAGAGGGGCTTGCCTACGGAGGCCCGACAGCCGCGCCGTACAATATGCCCATGGCCAATCCCCCCTTCCCCACCGAGTCGGGCACGCTGCTGCTCGACGGACCGGCCGGCGCGCTCGAAGTCGCCGTCGACCTGCCCGATCCCGCCGACGCGCGCGCGCTGACGGCGGTGGTCTGCCATCCGCTGCCCACCGAGGGCGGCACCATGCACAACAAGGTGGTGACCATGGTCGCCCGCGCGCTGCGCGAGCTGGGCGCCACCACCGTCCGCTTCAACTTCCGCGGCACCGGCGCCTCCGAAGGCGCCTTCGACCATGGCGTCGGCGAACGCGAGGACCTGCGCGCGGTGGTCGACTGGGTGCGCGCGGCGCGCCCGGCCGACGCGCTGTGGCTGGCCGGTTTCAGCTTCGGCTCGTACGTGACCCTGTCCGCCGCCGCCGGGCTGCAGCCGGATGCGCTGATCTCGATCGCGCCGCCGGCCAGCGGGCGCGGCTGGGACTTCGGCCCGATCGAAGTACCGGAAGTGCCATGGCTGGTCGTGCAGGGCGATGCCGACGAGATCGTCGACCCGCAGGCGGTCTACGACTGGATCGACGGCCTGCCGCGCAAGCCGCAGCTGGTGCGCATGGTCGACACCAGCCACTTCTTCCACCGCAAGCTGATCGACCTGCGTGGCGCCATCCAGCACGAAGTGAAGGCGTGGTTGCCGCAGGCATGAGCGCGGCCGCCACGCGCCTGCCGTCGCAGGCCTATGCCGAGGGTGCCGCCGCCGGGCGCTGGCGCGACGATCCCGCGCAGCACGCCGCGCTGCGCGAGCTGGACCGCATCCACCGCCAGTTGCTGGAAGCCACGCCGACCGGTTTCCTGGCCCGCCTCGGGCTGGGCCGGCGTCCGGCGCCGGTGAAGGGCCTGTACCTGTGGGGCGGCGTCGGCCGCGGCAAGACCTTCCTGGTCGACCTGTTCTACGACGGCCTGCCGCTGGCGCAGAAGCAGCGCACCCATTTCCATCGCTTCATGCGCGGCGTGCACGAGCAGCTGCGGGTCCACGCCGGCCAGGCCGACCCGCTGGCGCGGATCGCGCGCGAATGGCGCGCCAGCCTGCGGGTGCTGGTGCTGGACGAGTTCTTCGTCACCGACATCGGCGACGCGATGCTGCTGGGCCGCCTGCTGGAACGGCTGTTCGCCGAGGGCGTGACCCTGGTGACCACCTCCAACACCGCGCCGCAGCACCTGTACCGCGACGGCCTGCAGCGCGAGCGCTTCCTGCCGGCGATCGCGCAGCTGCGCGCGCACTGCGTGGAACTGGCGGCCGACGGCCGCGAGGACTACCGGCTGCGAGCGCTCACCCGTTCGCCGGTGTACCGGCAGCCGCTGGACGCCGGCAGCGAGCCCTGGCTGCAGGAACGCTGGCACGCGCTGGCGGGCGATGCGCCGGTGCGCGGCGGAACGCTGGAGATCGAGGGCCGCGCGGTCGCCGTGCGCGCCCGCGCCGCCGGCGTGGCCTGGTTCGACTTCGCCGAGCTGTGCGAGGGCCCGCGCTCGACCGCCGACTACATCGAGATCGCGCGCGAGTTCCAGGTGGTGCTGCTCGGCGGCATCCCCCGCTTCGACGCCGGCAACGAGGACGCCGCTCGCCGCTTCGTCAACCTGGTCGACGAACTCTACGACCGCCAGGTGACCCTGGTCTGCACCGCCGCCGCCGCGCCGGTGGCGCTGTACGCCGGCACCCGCCTGGCCGGCGCCTTCGAACGCACCGCCTCGCGCCTGATCGAGATGCAGAGCGCCGAGTACCTGGCGCGCACGCATCGCGGCTGAAGCGCCGACGCGGCACTGGCGGGCGTCACCCGGCTGAATGCCGCCGCGTTCTGAGGAGTGGCCGAAGGCGGTGCTCCCGGGAAACCTCTCGTGCGCCGGGGCCGTGGTTTCGTGCCCGCCTTCTGTAAGAGCCGGCTTGCCGGCGACACGGTCGTCGGAACCAGGATGGCGTCGCCTGCGCCGACGTCGCGGTCGCCGGCAAGCCGGCTCCTACAAACATCGCAGCCGATCGGCGGTCGCGTTCCCGGCCCGGGCACGACCGCCTCCGCCCGGATCAGACGCGACCCAGCACCGCCCGCACCACCCCCAGGTAGCCGCCGCCGAACAGGTTGAGGTGGTTGAGCAGGTGGTAGAGGTTGTACAGCGGCGCCCGGTCGCGCCAGCCCGGATCGATGCCGGAGGCTTCGCGGTAGGCGTCGAAGAACGCGGCCGGCGGCTCGCCGAACAGGGTCAGCATCGCCAGGTCGGCCTCGGCCCAGCCGTGGTGGGCGGCGGCCGCGTCGATCAGCGCCAGGCCGCCGTCGGCGCAGGGGTGCAGGTTGGCGATCCACAGGTCGCCGTGCAGCAGCGAGGGCGGCTGTCGCGGAACGCATTCGCGCATCGCGCGCACAGCCGTTCCAGCGCGGCGACGTCCGCGGCGCCGAGCAGCCCGGCATCGAACGCGCGCCGTCCCTGCGGCAGCAGCCGGCACTCCGCGAAGAACCGCCAGCCGTCGAGCATCGGCGTGTTGGCCTGCGCGCCGTCGCCGCACCAGCCGTCGCGATCGAGGCCGAAGCGATCGGACACCCGCGCATGCTGCCGCACGAGCGCGCGGCCGGCGGCCCGCCAGTGCGCCGTCGAGGGTCGGCCCGTGCCGAGATCCTCCAGCACGATCGCGCCGTCCCCGACTGCAATCACCTCCGCCACGCGCAGGCCGCCGGCGTCGCGCAGCAGCGCAAGCCCGTGCGCCTCCATCGCGAAGAAGCCCGCGGGCGCCCCCCGGCGCCGCTTGACGACCGCGGCGCGGCCGTCGCCGAGGCGCAGACGGTGCAGCCCGTCCCCGAGCCCGGCGATCCGCGACGCGAGGTCGCCGCGCATGCGCGGCGCTAGTGCGGCTCCGGCGCCGCGCGCGATGCCGGTGCCGACGCGGATTCGGGCGCCGTTGCGCGGCCGCGCAGCCGCCACGCCAGCAGCAGCGCCCACAGCAGGTACAGCGCGATCACCGCCTTCTGCGAGGCGCCGCGCGGCAGTTCGCGCCACAGCACGTGGGTCCACAGCGCGATGAACGCGAGCGCGGCCAGCGCCACCAGCGGTTTCGCCGCGCCGCGCCAGCCGGGATCGCGCAGCAGGCCCAGCGACTGCAGCAGCATGCCCAGCCCGACCAGGAGGAAGCTGGCGACCGCCGAGAGGCCGTGGACCAGTTCGCCGAGCGCATCGGCGGGATGGCCCGGGCTCGACCCCGGCCAGAACGCGGTGACCACCAGCGACGCGCCGCCGCCGACGAACAGCGCCGGCGTCAGCGCGTAGCGCGCGGCGGGCGCGGTCACGTCGCGCACCGCCAGCGCGAGCGCGGCGAGCCCGGCGCCGAGCAGGCAGTACGCGGCGACCAGCCAGCCGCCGTGGGGCCCGGCGAGGTAGAAGCTCAGCGGCGCATGCCACCAGTCGTATTCTCGCCGCAGCGCCTGCACCGCGATCGCGGCGACGGCGAACGCCGCCACCAGCGCGATCACCAGCCACGCCGTGCGCCGTTCTGCCGTGTTTCCCTCGTCACGCATCGCCTTCCCGCTGCCGGACATGCCGGCGCGCATGATGCCACGCGCATCCGCCGCGTCAGCGCGGCGCGTGGTCGGCAAGCGCGTCGTCGACGAACGCGGCAACGCGCCGGGTGTACTCCGAGGGGGCGCCGAGCTCGCGGTTGATCTCCATGTGGGTCAACGGTTCCGGCAGGACTTCAATGCGCACGCCCAGCGATTGCGCCTTCTCGATCGAACAGCGCGGGCTGGCCCTGACCCCCGCCGGGCGCGCGCTCTACGACCGCCTGCTGGCGGGGGTCCGCCAGGCGGGCGGCGCCGGCAGCACCGGCGACGACTACCCGCGGCGGCTGGCCGAGGCCTTCGCCGGTTTTCCCGACGACCTGGACGAGCTGCGCCGCCAGGGCCTGGGCTACTTCCGCTACCGGCTGACCGACAGCGGCCGCGCGCTGGCGCCGGGCGCGCGCGGCGCTGTCGCCGGAGGCGCTGGTCGCCGCCGGCCATGCCACCGCCGACCCGATCGTCTACGAGGATTCCCTGCCGGTCAGCGCCGCCGGCATCTTCCAGTCCAACCTCGGCGGCGACGAGCAACGGGCCTACGACGCGCACCAGGACCAGGCGCGGTTCGAGGCCGCGCTGGGCGCCCCGGTGGCCGATCCGTTCGCGCTGTACGCGGCGCTGCAGGAGCAGTCGCTGCAGGCACTGCGCGGCGCCTGAGCGGGGCGCCCGCCGGAAGCCGCCGCGCAGTCACGGTTCCCAGATTTAGTGTTGACGACCGGACCCGTCCCCACTATGTTGTGGCCCGTCGGTTCCGGCGGCCCGCAAGCCTCCGGATCAAAAGGGAAGCCGGTCCAATGCCGGCGCTGCCCCGCAGCGGTAGATGGAAACGAACCCGTCATTGGCACTGGAGCACGGCTCCGGGAAGCGACGGGCTAGGAGGAAGGCGCCGCCTTCCGCGTCCATGAGCCCGAAGACCTGCCGACGGCCGCGCGAAGCACAGCGCGCGGTGCCGGCCGCGGAATCTCCGGGGGGAGATGGCTGGCGAAGCAGGTCCGCCGCCGGTTGCTCCGTGCGGTCGCGGCTCCTGCGACGCCGCTTTTCGATCCTCCATTCCGGCCGGCTTTCGCGGATTCGCGCGGGCGGGCCGCGGCGTGCACCACGCCATGGAGGATGCGCATGCCCCAGGAAACCCCCGCCGCCGTCGCGCCGGCGGCAGACGCCACGGCCGCCGCCGGCCCTGCCGCGCCCGCGGCCCCCGCCGCCGGCGACGATGCCGCGGTCGATCCGGCCGACGTCGTGCCGCCGCCGCCGCGGGCCGGAACCGCGCCCGAGTCCGCCCCGGCCGACGAACAGGGCGTCTCCACCTGGATCACCAAGGAGGCCGGCAACCGCCGGATCCCGTTCGACCGCGCCCGCCTGGAGCGCAGCATCGACGCCATCCACGCCGAGTTCCCGATGCTGGAGATCGGCGACTACAAGCGCAGCGTGTTCGGCTTCGTCGAGCGCAAGGAGGCGGTCAACGCCGACGACCTGGTCGACCACCTGATCCGCGAGGCCGAGGCCCGCGTGGACCTGGCCGCGCCGCAGTGGGAGTACTTCGCCGCGCGCCTGTACCTGCGCCGCCTGTACAAGCGCGCCAGCCGCAACCGCTTCTACGACGCCGAGCAGAAGTACGGCTCCTACGTCGGCCTGCAGGAATCGCTGGCCGACCGCAACGTGTATTCCAACGACATCCTGCGCGCCTACTCCAAGGAGGAGCTGCAGGAAGCCGGGCGCATGATCGACCCGGAGCGCGACAAGCTGTTCGCCTACAACGGCCTGTACCTGCTGGCCACCCGCTACCTGGCCACCGACCACTCGCGCGGGGTGTTCGAGCTGCCGCAGGAGCGCTGGCTGACGATCGCGCTGTACCTGATGCAGGACGAGTACGGGCCCGGCAAGGGCAGCCGCGAGCGGCGCATGCAGCTGGTCGGCGAGGCCTACTGGGCGCTGTCCAACCTGTACATGACCGTGGCCACGCCGACCCTGCAGAACGCCGGCAAGATCGGCGGCCAGCTGTCGAGCTGCTTCATCGACACGGTCGACGACTCGCTGCAGGGCATCTACGACTCCAACACCGACATCGCCCGGGTTTCCAAGGGCGGCGGCGGCGTCGGCGCCTACCTGGGCTACGTGCGCTCCTCCGGCTCGGCGATCCGCGGGGTGCCCAACTCCTCCGGCGGCGTGGTGCCGTGGATCAAGCAGCTCAACAACACCGCCGTGTCGGTGGACCAGCTGGGCCAGCGCAAGGGCGCGGTCGCGGTCTACCTGGACATCTGGCACCGCGACATCGAGGCCTTCCTCGACCTGCGCCTGAACAACGGCGACCAGCGCCTGCGCGCGCACGACGTGTTCACTTCGGTGTGCATCCCCGACATCTTCATGGAGGCGGTCGAGCGCCGCGGCGACTGGTACCTGTTCGACCCGCACGAGGTCAAGCGGGTCAAGGGCTGGTACCTGCAGGACTTCTACGACGAGAAGAAGGGCGAGGGCACGTTCCGCAGGAAGTACGAGGAAGTGGTCGCCGACGAGCGCATCGGCCGCAAGACGGTCAAGGCGATCGACGTGTTCAAGCGGATCATGGTCAGCCAGCTGGAGACCGGCAACCCGTTCATGTTCTACCGCGACGAGGTCAACCGGAAGAACCCGAACAAGCACTGCGGGATGGTCTATTCGTCCAACCTGTGCACCGAGATCCTGCAGAACATGAGCCCGACCCGGCTGATGCAGGAGATCATCAGCGGCAACCAGATCGTGACCACCAAGCAGGCCGGCGACTTCGTGGTCTGCAACCTGTCCTCGATCAACCTCGGCCGCGCCGTGGTTCCGCAGCAGGGCCAGGGCGACCTGATCACCGACGTGCTCGAGCGCCTGATCCCGATCCAGGTGCGGATGCTCGACAACGTGATCGACCTCAACGACCTGCCGGTGCCGCAGGCCACGATCACCAACCAGAAGTACCGCGCCATCGGCCTGGGCACCTTCGGCTGGCACCACCTGCTGGCGCTCAAGGGCATCCACTGGAACTCGACCGAGGCCGAGGACTACGCCGACGCGCTGTACGAGCGGATCAACTACCTGACCATCCAGGCGAGCATGGAGTTGGCGCGGGAGAAGGGTACCTACGCCATGTTCCCGGGCAGCGACTGGCATACCGGCGCCTACTTCCGCGACCGCGGCTACAACGGCCCGCAATGGCTGGACCTGGCCGCGCAGGTGGCGGTCAACGGCGTGCGCAACGGCTGGCTGGTGGCGGTGGCGCCAAACATGTCGACCGCGCAGATCGCCGGTTCGACCGCCTCGATCGACCCGGTCTACTCGGCGTTCTACTACGAGGAGAAAAAGGACTTCCGCCGCCCGGTGGCCGCCCCGGGGCTGTCGCTGGAAACCTGGCCGTACTACGAGAAGGGCGCGTACCGGCTCGACCAGTTCGCCTCGGTGCGGCAGAACGCGCGCCGCCAGCGCCACGTCGACCAGTCGATCAGCTTCAACTTCTACGTGCCCAGCACCATCCGCGCTAGCACCCTGCTGGAGCTGCACATGAGCGCCTGGCGCGAAGGCCTGAAGACCACCTACTACGTGCGCTCCAACGACATCGACGTCGCCGAGTGCGAGTGGTGTAGTAGCTAAGGGAAGCGCCAGCGCATTCGCGCTGACGCCCCACGGTTCGCAGGGCGAACCGCGGGCCCCTTCTCATCAGCACCCACACCCCCGCGCCTTCGGCGCGCCCCCCTGACTCAGGGGGGCTTCCCTCCAGATTGATCTGTCTGGACATCCGAAATACGAGAAGACCCATGTCCGCCACACCGCTCGACCGCATCAAGATCCTGGAGCCGCGCAACCCGAACCGTTCGACCGGCATCATCAACGGCAAGACGTCCGGCATCCTCAACTGGAACGACATCCCGTACCCGTCCTTCTACCGCGCGTACAAGGAGCTGTCGACCAACTTCTGGATCCCCGACGAAGTGGACATGAAGGGCGACGCCAAGCAGTACGGCGAGCTGTCCGCGCGCGAGCGCAACGCCTACGACTCGATCATCGGCCTGCTGGCCACGCTGGACTCGCCGCAGACGCGCTTCATCTACAACGTCGCCGAGTACATCACCGACCCGGCCGCGCACGCCAACGCGGCGATCATCGGCCAGCAGGAAGTGATCCACAACGAGAGCTACAGCTACGTGCTGGCCTCGATCACCGACCTGGCCAACCAGAACCGCGTGTTCGAGATCGCCCGCACCCACCCGACGATCCTCAAGCGCAACGCGCCGATCATGGAGTCCTACGACGACTTCATGCGCGAGAAGACCGCCGAGACCCTGCTGCGCTCGCTGATCCAGTCCTCGATCCTGGAAGGCATCAACTTCTATTCCGGCTTCGCCTACTTCTACAACCTGGTGCGGCAGAACCGGATGACCGGCACCGGCAAGATCATCAGCTTCATCAACCGCGACGAGCTGGCCCACACCAAGTTCATCAGCGAGGTGATCCGCGCCATCGTCGGCGAGAACCCGGAGCTGCAGACCAACGAGCTGACCGACTACGTGCACAAGGCATTCGCGCACGCGATCGAGCTGGAGACGCAGTGGACCGGCGAGGTGCTCGACGGCATCGACGGCATCGACGTGGACGAGATGATCCGCTACGTGAAGTACCGCGCCAACAAGATGTCCGGCATGCTCGGCATCGAGAAGCTGTACGCGGAGACCACCGACAACGTGATGCCGTGGATCAAGGCCTACGCCGACAACTTCACCGAGACCAAGACCGACTTCTTCGAGATGCGCAACGCCAGCTACAAGAAGACCAACGTCGACAACGGCTTCGACGACCTCTGACCCGCCCGGGCAAGAACCGGGGTCAGGGTCGATTTTCGCGCCATCTCCCCGGAACCTGCCCCATCGAGCGAAAATCGAGTCCGACCCTTGCGCATCCTGATCGCCTTCGCCTCGTTGAGCGGCAACACCCGCGATCTCGCCCGCCAGGTGCGCGCGCGCTGCGAGGCGGCCGGGCACGAGGTGAGCTGGATCGAGGCCGGGATCCACGCCCTGGCCGATGCCGGCGACCCGCGCCACGACCTGTACCTGCTCGGCTCCTGGAGCGACAACGGCGGGCGCACGCCGGCGGAGATGAAGGCGCTCATCGCCGAGCTGGTCGCCGCGGTCGGCAGGCCGTCCCGGCTGGCGGTGTTCGGCACCGGCGAGACCCAGTGGGGCGCGGAGTACTACTGCGGCGCGGTGCGCCGGATCGCCGCGTTCTTCGGCACCGCGCATCCGCGCCTGGAGATCGAGCAGATGCCGCACGGCGAGCGCGACGCGCTGGAGATCCAGCGCTGGACCGACCACGTCCTGGCCCAGGCCCAACCCCAAGCCCCGCCCGCCCCGGGCATGCCCAGCGAGACCGCCACCCATGCAGACCCTGCACGCTTCGTCGCCTGAGGACTACGCCGCCGCCGTCGCCGCCCACCCGCGCCTGCTGGTGGACTTCCACAAGGACGGCTGCCCGGGCTGCACCATGCTCGAGCTGTCGCTGAAGAAGTTCGCCGCCGAGCCGGCCGCGGCCGGCGTGGTCCTGCTCAAGGTGAAGCTGGAGCAGGTGGGCGAGGACTTCTTCCGCGGCCTGGGCCTGCGCCAGACCCCGACCCTGGCCGTGTTCCGCGACGGCGCCGAGGTCGCGCGCCTGCCCGGCTTCCAGTCGCCGCCGCAGATCGCCCAGGTCGTCGCCACCCACCTGTAGGAGCCGGCTTGCCGGCGACCCGGTCGTCGGAACCGTGAACGCGTCGCCTGTGCCGACGTCGCGGCCGCCGGCAAGCCGGCTCCTACGAAAGGCCGGGGATCGGCGATGATGCGCGCGGGAGGCCGAGACCGATGGAGAACCGTGCCATGACCGATGTTCCACATGCCGAAGTCCGCTCGACCGAAGTACGCCTGCTGCACATGGTCTTTCCCGACCACACCAACCACCTGGGCACGCTGTTCGGCGGCCAGGCGCTGGCGTGGATGGACATGGCCGCCTTCATCGTCGCCTCGCGCTGGGCGCGCACCACGGTGGTGACCGCGCGCTCGGAACAGGTCGACTTCAACCAGCCGATCCACAAGGGCGACCTGGTCGAGGTGATCGCCACCATCGTCCGCGTCGGGCGCAGCTCGATGAACGTCGACGTGGAAGTGGTCACCGAGAACCTGCTCAGCGGCGAGCGCAAGCTGTGCACGCGCGGGCGCTTCGTGATGATCGCGCTGGATCCGCTGGGCCGGCCGACGCCGGTGCCGGCGCTGCCGGCGCCCGCGGCCGGCTAGGTCTCCGGCGGCGGCGTCGCCTCGGGGTGGCGCGCAATCCATGCGGCGCGCCGCTGGCGGTAGTCGTCCAGCGCCTCGGCGTAGAGGTCGTAGACGCAGATCGGGCAGCCGCTTTCACAGCATTCGGCCGGCAGCGGCTTCTCCGGCGGCACCGGTGGCGGATCGGGATCGTGGCCGGCGGCCTGCGGGCCGGTGGGGTCGGACAGGGAACTCATGCGGCAAAGCCTAGCAGCCGCCGTTGCAACGGCTGCGTAGCGACGGGATGGAACACGGGCTTACACGCCGATGGCGATGCCGCCCGCCTGCAGCGCCTGGCGTGTGGGCGCGTCGCCGTCCGGCGTCACCGGGCGGGTGAGGTCCCAGAGGAAGCGCACGCGGAAGCCGGCGGCGGCCGCGTCCTGAGCCGTCCACAGCACGCAGTAGTCGCGGGCCAGGCCGCAGACGTGGACCTCGGCGATGCCGCGCTCGCGCAGCCAGCCGGCCAGGCCGGTGGCCGGGCGGGTGCCGGCGGGACCATGGTTCTCGCGGAAGCCGCTGTACGAATCGACCCGTGGATCGGTGCCCTTGCGCAGGACCAGGTCCAGCGGGGTCCAGTCCACGCGCGGATCCAGCGCCGCGCCGGCGCTGCCCTGCACGCAGTGGTCCGGCCACAGTGTCTGCGGATGGCCGTGCAGTTCGATGGTGTCGAAGGGCGAGCGGCCCGGATGGGCGCTGGCAAAGGAGGCGTGGCCCGGCGGATGCCAGTCCTGGGTGGCGACGACGGTGCGGTAGCGGCGCGCGCGCAGCAGCGCGTCGATGCCGGGGACGATCGCGTCGCCGTCGTGGCAGGCCAGCGCGCCGCCGGGCATGAAGTCCGGCTGCAGGTCGACCACGATCAGGGCGGTGTCGTCGGGGAACATCGGGACCTCGCCGGAGGGCGGGACGCACCCGCCACGGAAAGGACGCCGGCGCGCTGGCGCTGGCGTCCAGCGCGATCAGGCGATCGAGGCGCGGTAGATCGATTCGATCGCCGCGTCGAGGGCCTGGTTGAACTCCTCGTCGCTCTGCTGGGCGGTCAGGCCTTCGGTCAGCGCGCGGCTGAAGCTGGCGATCACGCCCGGGTTCTTCGCCAGCTTGGCGTTGGCGTCGTCGCGGCTGTAGCCGCCGGACAGGGCCACGACCTTGAGCACGCTCGGATGCTCGACCAGCTCCTTGAAGAAGCCGTCGACGCTCGGCAGGGTCAGCTTGAGGATCACCGGGGTGGCCGGGTCGACCTTGTCCAGGCGCTCCAGCAGGCCCTTCTTCAGTTCGACCTCGATGGCTTCCTTGTCGGCGGCCTTGATGTCCACTTCCGGCTCGATGATCGGCACCAGGCCGGCGTCCAGCACCTGCTGGCCCAGCTCGAACTGCTGGTCGAGCACGGCGGCGATGCCGGCCGGGTTGTTGGCCTTGATCACCGAACGTTCCTTGGTGCCGAACACGCCCTTGGCCTTGGCGCGGGCCAGCAGGTCGGCCAGGCCCGGGATCGGCTTGAGCATCTGCACGCCGTTGGCCTCGTCCTCCAGGCCCTTGTCGATCTTCAGGAAAGGCACGACCTGCTTGGTTTCCCACAGGTAGGTGGCCGCGTCCTGGCCGGCGAACTGGTCGTCGAGGGTGCGTTCGAACAGGATCGCGCCGAGCACGCGCTCGCCGGTGAAGGCCGGGCTGGTCACGATGCGGGTACGCATCTGGTGCACCAGGGCGAACATCTCCGCATCGCCGGAGTACGCCGACTCGTCGATACCGTAGAGCTTGAGTGCCTTGGGCGTGCTGCCGCCGCTCTGGTCGAGCGCGGCGATGAAGCCCTTGCCGGAAGCGATACGGTCCTTCTGCTGCGGATTGATGGCCACGACGGGTGTTTCCTGTGGTTTACGGGAGGCGTGAATGGTAGCGCGGGGACTTGGGCCTGGCAGCATCGGAAACCGCCGACAGCGCTGTCTTGGCGCGCATCCCTGGGGGTTGCCCTGATCGCCGCGCCCGGTTTGCGGGCTTGCATATCGCCGGCGCCGGCGGAATATCGCTGTCCATGCAAAGCGTCCCGGATGAAACCCTCGCGCTGGCCGGCGACTGCGCGGAAGCGGAGCTCGCCGCGCTGGAATCCTTCATCGCCGGCCACCGCCGGCTGTTCGTGCTGACCGGCGCCGGCTGCAGCACGCGCTCGGGCATTCCCGACTACCGCGACGCCGAAGGTGGCTGGAAGCGCACCCCGCCGGTGAGCTGGCAGGCCTTCACCGGCGAGCCGGCCACGCGCCGCCGCTACTGGGCGCGCAGCCTGGCCGGGTGGCAGTACTTCGCCGCCGCGCGGCCCAATGCCGCGCACGAAGCGCTGGCCGCGCTGGAAGCCGCCGGCCGGGTGGAGCTGCTGGTGACCCAGAACGTCGATGGCCTGCACCAGCGCGCCGGCAGCCAGGCCGTGGTCGACCTGCATGGCCGCCTCGATGCGGTGGTCTGCCTGGGCTGCGGCGACCGCCGCGACCGCGCCGCCTTCCAGACCACGCTGCTGGAGGCCAATCCCGGCTGGGAACTGCGCGTGGCGCGGATCGCCCCGGACGGCGACGCCGACCTGGAGGGCGCCGACTATGCCGGTTTCCAGGTACCCGACTGCCCGCACTGCGGCGGCATGCTCAAGCCGGACGTGGTGTTCTTCGGGGAAAGCGTGCCGCGGGCGCGGGTGGAGCAGGCGGTGGCGGCCCTGCACCGCAGCGACGCGATGCTGGTCGTCGGGTCCTCGCTGATGGTGTATTCGGGTTTCCGCTTCGCGCGCATGGCCGCGGAGGCCGGGATCCCGGTGGCCGCGGTGAACCTGGGCCGGACCCGCGCCGACGGACTGCTGGCGCTGAAGGTACGGGCCGACTGTGCGTCGGCGCTGTCCGTGCTGGCCGGCGCGACGATGCAGTGATCCACCGTTGCGGTTGATGGCGGCGGCAACTGCTGCTGCAATGCGCGTCCCAACATCCGGCGTCCTTCCATGAGCCTGCTGTTCTCCCCGCTCCAGCTCGGGCCGCTCGAGCTGCCCAACCGCATCGTCATCGCGCCCATGTGCCAGTACTCGGCGCACGATGGCTGCGTCTCCGACTGGCACCACATCCACCTCGGCAACCTGGCCCTGTCCGGCGCCGGCCTGCTCATGCTGGAGGCGACAGCGGTCGAATCGCGCGGCCGGATCAGCCACGCCGACCTCGGACTGTGGAACGACGACCAGGAAGCGGCGCTGGCGGCGATGCTGGCCTCGATCCGGCGCTGGTCGCCGATGCCGCTGGGTATCCAGCTGGCGCATGCCGGACGCAAGGCCTCGACCCACCGGCCGTGGGAAGGCAAGGGTGCGATCCCCGCCGATGATCCGCGTGGCTGGACCACCGTCTCGGCCTCGGCGCTGGCCTTCGACGCCGACCACGGCGTGCCGCAGGCGCTGGACGCCGCCGGCATCGACGCCCTGGTCGGGGACTTCGTCCAGGCCGCGGACCGCGCGGTGCGCGCCGGGCTGGATGTGGTCGAGATCCATGCCGCGCACGGCTACCTGCTGCACCAGTTCCTGTCGCCACTGAGCAACCGGCGCGCGGATGAATATGGCGGCAGCCTGGAGAACCGCATGCGTCTGGTGCTGCGCGTGTTCGACGCGGTGCGCGCGGCGCTGCCGGACCGGATCGCGCTGGGCGTGCGCATCTCCGCCACCGACTGGGTCGAGGGCGGCTGGGACCTCGGGCAGAGCATCGCCCTGGCCCGCGCGCTGGATGCGCGCGGCTGCCACTACATCCACGTGTCCAGCGGCGGGCTGGATCCGCGCCAGGAGATCGCCGCCGTGCCCGGCTACCAGGTCCCGTTCGCCGAGGCGATCCGCCGCGAGGTGCGCATGGCGGTGATCGCGGTGGGGCTGATCACCCGGCCGCGCCAGGCTGAGGCGGTGCTGGCCGAAGGCCGCGCGGACGCGGTCGCGCTGGCCCGCGGCATGCTCTACGACCCGCGTTGGCCATGGCATGCCGCCGCCGAACTGGGCGCGACCCTGTCGCCGGCGCCGCAGCACCTGCGCTGCGAACCGGCTTCGGTGCGCGGCCTGTTCGCACGCTGAGCCCGCGCCGGGCCGCCGGCGGGACGCAGGCGCGTCCCCGGGCCGGCGGTAACGCCGGCAACCGCCGTGCCATTGCGTCGCGCGCTCGCCTACCATGGCGGCCCTATGCGCAACGACCACATCCTCGCCCTCTCCTGCCCGGACCGTACCGGCATCGTCTACCGCGTCTCCGGCCTGCTGTTCGGCCAGGGCTGCAACATCCTCGACGCCCAGCAGTACGGCGACGAGGAGAGCGGCCGCTTCTTCCTGCGCGTGCACTTCGAGCTGCCGGAGGCGCAGGCGCTGGAGGTCGTGCGCGAGCGCTTCGCCAACCTCGCCGGCGAGTTCGACATGGACTGGCAGCTGCACGATGCGCGCCGCCGCGCGCGCCTGCTGGTGCTGGTGAGCAGGCAGGGCCACTGCCTCAACGACCTGCTGTTCCGCGCCCACAGCGGCCAGCTGCGCGTGGACATCGCCGCGGTGGCGTCCAACCACACCGACTTCGCCGCGCTGTCGAACTCCTACGGCGTGCCGTTCCACCACCTGCCGGTGGATGCCGGCAACCGCCCGCAGCAGGAGCAGGCGATCCTCGACCTGGTCGAGCGCGAGCGCATCGACCTGGTGGTGCTGGCGCGCTACATGCAGATCCTCTCGCCGCGGCTGTGCCAGGCGCTGGCCGGGCGCGCGATCAACATCCACCACAGCTTCCTGCCCAGCTTCAAGGGCGCGCAGCCGTACCACCAGGCGCACGCGCGCGGGGTCAAGATCATCGGCGCCACCGCGCACTACGTGACCCCTGACCTGGACGAAGGCCCGATCATCGAACAGGACGTGGCGCGCGTGGACCACGCGATGACGCCGCGCGACCTGGTGCGGGTGGGCAGCGACATCGAATCGCAGGTGCTGGCGCGCGCGGTGCGCCGCCACGTCGAGCACCGGATCCTGCTCAACGGACACCGGACCGTCGTGTTCCGCTGAGCGCGGCGCGCCCGCGCCGCCATGACCGCCTGCACATGCGCGCGCTTCGCCGCGCGCGCCAGCATGCAGGCATTCCATACGCCAGCGTGTCCACCGGGGAGCGCCCGCTCCGGCCTGGAATGGTTCGGTGACCGACGAGGCCGCGGTCGCGGCGACGGTCCAGCGCGCGATGGATGCGTGGGGCCGCATCGACATCCTCATCAACAACGCCGGCATCCTGCGCGACAGGAGCTTCGCCAAGATGGACCTGGCCGACTTCCGCCTGGTGCTGGACGTGCACCTGATGGGCGCGGCGATCTGCTGCAAGGCGGTGTGGGAGGTGATGCGCGAGCAGAAGTTCGGCCGCATCGTCATGACCACCTCGTCCAGCGGCCTGTACGGCAACATCGGCCAGGCCAACTACGGCGCGGCGAAGATGGCCCTGGTCGGGCTGATGCAGACCCTCGCCATCGAGGGCGCCAAGTACGGGATCAAGGTCAACTGCCTGGCGCCGACCGCGTACACGCGGATGATGGAAGGCATCCTGCCGCAGGAGCAGCTGGATGCGCTGGATCCGTCGCTGGTCAGCCCGGCGCTGCTGCCGCTGGTCGTGGACGACGCGCCGACGCGCGCGGTCGTCTGCGCCGGCGCGGGGCACTTCGCCCGCGCCTACGTGACCCTGACCGAAGGCTGCTATATCGGCGGTGGCGACGATGCGGGCGAGCGGCTGATGGCGGCGTGGGACGTGGTCTCGGACAGCGCCGGCCAGGTCGTGCCCGACTACGGCTTCACCCAGGCCGAGCGCGAGGTGGCCAGCGCGCAGCGGCATGCAAAGTCCGGCGTGACCGCCTGATCGCGGGGGAATCCCATGACCGACGTATTCGTTGTCTCGGCCGTGCGCACGGCCATCGGCACCTTCGGCGGCAGCCTGCGCGAGGTGCCGCCTTCGGACCTGGGCGTGGCGACGGCGCGCGAGGCGATCGCCCGCGCGGGCATCGAGCCCGCCGTGATCGGCCATGCGGTGTACGGGCAGGTGCTGCCCAGCGAGCCGGCCGACGCCTACCTGGGCCGGGTGGTCGCGGTGAAGGCGGGCGTTCCGGTGGAGACGCCGGCGTTCACGGTGAACCGGCTGTGCGGTTCGGGCCTGCAGGCGATCGTGTCGGCGGCGCAGTCGCTGCTGCTGGGCGACTGCGAGGTGGCGCTGGCCGGTGGCGCGGAGTCGATGAGCCGGGTGCCGTTCCACGTGCCCAGCCAGCGCTGGGGCCGCAAGCTCGGCGATGCGGTGATGGTGGATGCGCTCAACGAGGGGTTGAAGGATCCGTTCGACAAGGTGCTGATGGGCATCACCGCGGAGAACGTGGCCGAACGCCATGGCATCGACCGGGCGCGGCAGGATGCGGCGGCGCTGGAGAGCCACCGGCGCGCGGCGCGGGCGATCGCGGAAGCCCGGTTCGACGGCCAGATCGTGCCGGTGAAGGTGGGCCGCCGCGGCAGGGAGACGGAGTTCCGCGTCGACGAGCATGTGCGCGCGGAAGTGGGTGCCGATGACCTGGCGGGGCTGCGGCCGGTGTTCAAGGCCGACGGCACGGTGACGGCGGGCAATGCGTCGGGCATCAACGATGGTGCGGCGTCGGTGGTGCTGGCCACGGGCGAGGCGGTGCGGCGGCATGGGTTGAAGCCGCTGGCGCGGCTGGTCGCGTATGCGCATGCGGGCGTGGAGCCGCTGTACATGGGCATGGGACCGGTGCCGGCGACGCGTGCGGCACTGGCGCGGGCGGGGCTGACGGTCGGGGACCTGGACGTGGTCGAGTCCAACGAGGCGTTCGCGGCGCAGGCCTGCGCGGTGGCCGATGCGCTGGGCTTCGATCCGGCGAGGACCAATCCGAACGGCAGCGGCATCTCGCTGGGCCATCCGGTCGGTGCGACCGGCGCGATCATCACGGTGAAGCTGGTCCACGAGCTGCACCGCACCGATGGCCGCTACGGCCTGGCGACGATGTGCATCGGCGGCGGCCAGGGCATCGCGGCGATCTTCGAGCGCGTCTAGCGGGACATGGCGTCCCGTTGTTGCGACGGGACGTAGGCGTCGTCGTACAACAGCAAAGAGCAACAGCAACAGCAACGGCAACGCCAACAGCAACGGCGCCAAGGTGGGTCGGCTTCGGATGGAGCCGCGGCAGCGCGGGGGTATGGCGCAAGCAGGCCATGGATGGCCTGCGTTCGCGCG
>NZ_AZUZ01000010.1 GCF_000513955.1 Pseudoxanthomonas suwonensis J47 | reverse complement strand
TCCTGATGCCGGTGGAAGACGTGTTCTCGATCTCCGGCCGCGGCACCGTGGTGACCGGCCGTATCGAGCGCGGCGTGATCAAGGTGGGCGACGAAGTGGAGATCGTCGGCATCCGTCCGACCACCAAGACCACCGTGACCGGCGTGGAGATGTTCCGCAAGCTGCTGGACCAGGGCCAGGCGGGCGACAACGCGGGCCTGCTGCTGCGCGGCACCAAGCGTGACGANGTCGAGCGTGGCCAGGTGCTGGCCAAGCCGGGCACGATCACCCCGCACACCGACTTCGAGGCCGAGGTGTACGTGCTGTCGAAGGACGAAGGCGGCCGCCACACCCCGTTCTTCAAGGGTTACCGTCCGCAGTTCTACTTCCGCACCACCGACATCACTGGCGCCGTCCAGCTGCCGGAGGGCGTGGAGATGGTGATGCCGGGCGACAACGTGAAGATGGTCGTGTCGCTGATCAACCCGGTGGCGATGGACGAAGGCCTGCGCTTCGCGATCCGCGAAGGCGGCCGTACCGTCGGCGCCGGCGTGGTCGCCAAGATCATCAAGTAATTCAAGAGGTTATGGTCGCCGCTCCCTGGGCGGGCGGCGACCCTACAAGCGAAAAGAGGCACAGGAAGTGCCTCGTGTTCGCCGGACAGGGAAGAGTCGCGTACCGTATCGCGCGTACAACGGCCGTATTGGCTGTTGACGCGCATATTTACGCGTTCTATACTTTCCCGTCTGGGCAGGCCGGCTCGCTGGCCTGCCCGCGCTTTTGGGTGCTGGCAGTGCCGGTGCCCGTCCAAAGGGCTCCGGCCTGGCGGACGAACAGGAACCCTAATACCGGGGCAGGCATCCCAGAGGCCGCGCCCGTCGCTCTTTTAACGAAGGAACTCCGTCATGGCGGACCAAAAGATCCGGATTCGGCTCAAGGCGTTCGATCATCGTCTGATCGACCGTTCGGCCAGCGAGATCGTCGAGACGGCCAAGAGGACCGGCGCGCAGGTGCGTGGCCCGATCCCGCTGCCGACCAAGATCGAACGCTACACCATTCTCGTTTCGCCGCATGCCGACAAGGATGCGCGTGACCAGTACGAGACCCGCACGCACAAGCGCGTGCTCGACATCGTCGACCCCAACGACAAGACCGTGGACGCGCTGATGAAGCTCGAACTCGCGGCTGGCGTCGACGTCCAGATCAAGCTCGCCTGAGGACTGCCGACATGACGAAGAAGTATTCGTTGGGTCTGGTCGGCCGCAAGGCCGGCATGAGCCGCGTCTTCACCGAGGATGGCCGTTCCGTCCCGGTGACCCTGATCGAGGCCACCCCGAACCGCATCACCCAGATCAAGACCGTCGAAGTCGACGGCTACAGCGCCGTCCAGGTCACCACTGGCACGCGCCGCGCCGCGCTGGTCAACAAGCCGCTGGCCGGCCACTACGCCAAGGCCAAGGTCGAAGCCGGTCGTGGCCTGTGGGAGTTCCGCGTCGCCGACGACAAGATCGGTGACTTCGCCGTTGGCGGCGAGATCAAGGCCGACATCTTCGAGGTGGGCCAGGTCGTCGACGTCCAGGGCGTGACCAAGGGCAAGGGCTTCCAGGGCACGATCAAGCGCCACAACTTCACCATGGGTGACGCCACCCACGGTAACTCGCTGAGCCATCGTGCTCCGGGTTCGATCGGCCAGCGCCAGACGCCGGGCCGCGTGTTCCCGGGCAAGAAGATGTCCGGCCACATGGGCGCCGAAACGCAGAGCGCGCAGAACCTGGAAGTGGTTCGCGTCGATGCCGAGCGCGGCCTGATCGCCGTCCGCGGCGCTGTCCCGGGTGCCCCGGGTGGCGACGTGGTCGTGCGCCCGGCGAGCAAGGCGTAAGGAGAATCACCATGGAACTCACCATTACGGGTAGCGCCAACAAGCTGTCGGTCTCCGACGAAGTGTTCGGCCGCGAATTCAGCGAAGACCTGGTCCACCAGGTCGTGGTGGCCTACCAGGCCGCCGGTCGCGCCGGCACCAAGGCGCAGAAGACCCGCGCCGAGGTCAACGGCACCACCAAGAAGTCGAAGAAGCAGAAGGGTGGCGGCGCCCGTCACGGCGCCCTGACCGCTCCGATCTTCGTCGGCGGCGGCGTGGCCTTCGCGGCCAAGCCGCGCAGCTTCGCGCAGAAGGTCAACCGCAAGCAGTACCGCGCCGCGATCAGCTCGATCCTGTCGGAGCTCAACCGCCAGGGCCGCCTGAAGGTCGTCGAGTCCTTCGACGTCGAGGCCGCCAAGACCAGGGGCCTGGTCGAGAAGCTGGCCGGCCTGGAGCTGGGCAAGCGTCCGCTGATCGTCACCGAGGACGCTTCCGAGAACCTGTTCCTGTCGGCCCGCAACCTGCCGTACGTGCAGGTCCGCGACGTGCAGGGCCTGGATCCGGTCGCCCTGGTCGGCGCCGATTCCGTGCTGATCACCGCCGATGCGGTCAAGAAGGTCGAGGAGTGGCTGGCATGAGCGCCAACGAGAAAGTTTTCAGCGTGCTGCTCGCGCCGCGCGTGTCCGAAAAGACCGCCCGGCTGCAGGAAGTCAGCAACCAGTACGTGTTCGAAGTTTCGAACGACGCCACCAAGGCCGACGTGAAGGCCGCCGTGGAACAGCTGTTCGACGTCAAGGTCGAGTCGGTCAACGTCGTCAACGTGAAGGGCAAGAACAAGTCCTTCCGCTTCCGTTCCGGTCGCCGCGGCGACTGGCGTAAGGCGTACGTGCGCCTGGCCGACGGCCAGAGCATCGACGTGTCCGCGAAGGCCTGAGGGTGATCCCATGCCATTGATGAAGTTCAAGCCCACCTCTGCCGGCCGCCGCTCCGCGGTCCGCGTGGTCACCCCGGATCTCCACAAGGGTGCCCCGCACGCCGCGCTGCTCGAGAAGCAGAGCAAGTCCGGTGGTCGCAACCACCACGGCCGCATCACCACGCGCCACGTCGGTGGCGGCCACAAGCAGCACTACCGCCTCATCGACTTCAAGCGCAACAAGGAAGGCATCGCTGCGCGCGTCGAGCGGATCGAGTACGACCCGAACCGCACCGCGCACATCGCCCTGCTGTGCTACGTCGACGGCGAGCGTCGCTACATCATCGCCCCGAAGGGCCTGAAGGCCGGTGACCAGGTGATCGCCGGTTCCGACGCCCCGATCAAGGCCGGCAACACCCTGCCGCTGCGCAACATCCCGGTCGGCACCACGGTGCACTGCATCGAGCTGAAGCCGGGCAAGGGCGCGCAGATCGCCCGCGCCGCCGGCGCCGGCGTGCAGCTGGTCGCCCGCGAAGGCACCTACGCGCTGCTCCGCCTGCGTTCGGGCGAAATGCGCAAGGTCCCGGCCGAGTGCCGCGCCACCATCGGCGAGGTCGGCAACGACGAGCACAACCTGGAGAAGCTGGGCAAGGCCGGCGCCAAGCGTTGGCGCGGCGTCCGCCCGACGGTCCGCGGTGCGGCCATGAACCCGGTCGACCACCCGCACGGTGGTGGTGAGGCCAAGGCCGGCCAGGGCAACCCGCATCCGGTCACCCCGTGGGGTGTCCCGACCAAGGGTTACAAGACGCGCAAGAACAAGCGCACCCAGCAGTTCATCGTCCGCGATCGTAGGGGCTAATCGACCATGCCACGTTCCCTCAAGAAAGGCCCGTTCGTCGATCACCACCTCATCAAGAAGGTGGAGGCCGCGGGCGGCACCAAGAAGCCGATCAAGACCTGGTCGCGCCGTTCCATGATCCTGCCGGAAATGGTGGGATTCACCATCGCCGTGCATAACGGCAAGAACCATGTCCCGGTCCTCGTGAACGAGAACATGGTCGGCCACAAGCTCGGCGAGTTCGCCGTCACCCGGACCTTCAAGGGTCACGGCGGCGACAAGAAGTCGAAGTAAGGAGAGATGACAATGGAAGCGAAAGCCATCCTGCGCACCGCGCGCATCTCCCCGCAGAAGGCCCGCCTGGTCGCCGACCAGGTGCGTGGCCTGCCGGCCGAACGCGCCGTCAACCTGCTGAAGTTCTCGGACAAGAAGGCCGCCGCCCTCATCAAGAAGGTCGTCGAGTCGGCCATCGCGAACGCCGAGAACAACCAGGGCGCCGACGTCGACGCGCTGAAGGTCAAGGCCATCATGGTCGACGAGGGCCCGACCCTGAAGCGCTTCATGGCGCGTGCGAAGGGCCGCGGCACCCGCATCCTCAAGCGGACCAGCCACATCACCGTCGTCGTGGGAGAGGGCAAGTAATATGGGTCACAAAGTTCATCCCACCGGCATCCGTCTTGGCATCGCCAAGGACTGGAACTCGAAGTGGTATGCCGACAAGGGCGAGTACGCCCAGTACCTGGCGGCCGACCTGAAGGTCCGTGACATGCTTCGCAAGAAGCTGGCGCAGGCCGGCATCAGCAAGATCCTGATCGAGCGTCCGGCGAAGACCGCCCGCGTGACGATCCACACCGCCCGCCCGGGCGTGGTGATCGGCAAGCGCGGCGAGGACATCGAGAAGCTGCGCAAGGAAGTGTCCGAGCTGATGGGCGTCCCGGCGCACATCAACGTGACCGAGGTCCGCAAGCCGGAGCTCGACGCGCAGCTGGTCGCCGAGTCCATCGCCCAGCAGCTGGAGCGCCGCATCATGTTCCGCCGCGCGATGAAGCGCGCCGTCGGCAACGCGATGCGCCTGGGTGCCCTGGGCATCAAGGTCAACGTCGCCGGCCGCCTGAACGGCGCCGAGATCGCCCGTTCGGAGTGGTACCGCGAAGGCCGCGTGCCGCTGCATACCCTGCGCGCGGACATCGACTACGGCTTTGCCGAGGCTCACACCACCTACGGCGTGATCGGCATCAAGGTATGGGTCTACAAGGGCGAGATCTTCGACTTCGCCCAGGTCGGACAGGAGAAGCAGGAAGAAGCCAGCAGCCCGCGCGGCGAGCGCGGCGACCGCGAGCGTCCCTCCCGTCCCGCACGTGAAGCGAGGTAACGGCGATGTTGCAACCCAAGCGAACCAAGTTCCGCAAGCAGTTCAAGGGCCGTAACGAGGGCCTGAGCTGGAGCGCCAACGCCGTGTCCTTCGGCGAGTACGGCCTGAAGGCCACCGCCCACGGCCGCCTGACCGCGCGCCAGATCGAAGCGGCCCGCCGCACGATCAGCCGCTACGTCAAGCGCGGCGGCAAGATGTGGATCCGCGTGTTCCCGGACAAGCCGATCACCCAGAAGCCGATCGAAGTCCGAATGGGCTCCGGTAAGGGTAACGTCGAGTACTGGGTCGCCCAGATCCAGCCCGGCCGCATGATCTATGAAATCGAGGGTGTGCCCGAGGAGCAGGCGCGCGAGGCCTTCCGCCTGGCGGCTGCCAAGCTCTCGGTCACCACCACCTTCGTGACCCGTACGGTGCGCTAATGGCTACGATCAACGAACTCCGTGAAAAGTCGGCCGACGAGCTGAAGAACCACCTGCTGGAGCTGCGCAAGGAACAGTTTTCCCTGCGCATGCAGAAGGCGACCGGCCAGCTGTCGAAGACCCACGAAACCCGCCGGGTGCGCCGCGAGATCGCTCGCGTGAAGACCCTGCTCGGCAGCAACCAGTAAGGGATCGCAGCGATGAGCGACAACAACAAGCAGCTGCGCACGGTCGAAGGCCGCGTGATCAGCAACAAGATGGACAAGACGGTTACCGTCCTGGTCGAGCGTCAGGTCAAGCACGCGCTGTACGGCAAGTACATCAAGCGCTCGACCAAGCTCCACGCCCACGATGCGGACAACAGCTGCAACGAAGGCGACGTGGTGCGCGTGACCGAGATCGCGCCGATGTCCAAGACCAAGAACTGGCGCGTGGTGGAAATCGTCACCCGCGCGGCCGAATAAGGGAGATCTGAATCATGATCCAGATGCAGAGCTACCTCGATGTGGCCGACAACTCGGGCGCCAAGGAACTGATGTGCATCAAGGTGCTGGGCGGCTCGAAGCGCCGTTACGCCGGCATCGGCGACATCATCAAGGTGACCGTCAAGGAAGCGATTCCGCGCGGCAAGGTCAAGAAGGGCGAGGTCTACGACGCCGTCGTGGTCCGCACCCGGAAGGGCGTTCGCCGTCCGGACGGCTCGCTGATCCGCTTCGACGGCAACGCCGCCGTCCTGCTGAACAACAAGCAGGAGCCGATCGGCACCCGTATCTTCGGACCGGTGACCCGTGAGCTGCGTTCCGAGAAGTTCATGAAGATCGTCTCGCTCGCGCCTGAAGTGCTCTGAGCGGAGGAAGCAGACATGGCAAACCGTATCAAGAAGGGTGACCAGGTCGTGGTCACCACCGGCAAGGACAAGGGCAAGCAGGGCGAGGTCATCCGCGTCGATGGCGACCGCGTGGTCGTCTCCAACGTGAACCTGGTCAAGCGGCACACCAAGCCGAACCCGCAGGCGGGCATCGCCGGCGGCGTGGTCGAGCGCGAAGCCTCGATCCACATTTCCAACGTGATGCCGCTCAACCCCGCCACCGGCAAGGGCGAGCGCATCGGGTACAAGGTCCTGGAGGATGGACGCAAACTGCGTGTGTTCCGCTCCAGTGGTGAGGCGCTCGACGCCTGAGGAATGAAGCAATGACCACGCGGCTCGAAAAGATCTACAAGGAAGAGGTTGTGCCGGCTCTCATGGAGAAGTTCGGCTACACCAATCCGATGCAAGTCCCCAAGCTCGTCAAGATCACGCTCAACATGGGCGTGGGCGAGGCGGCTGCCAACAAGAAGGTGCTGGAAAACGCCGTCGCCGACCTGGCCAAGATCTCCGGCCAGAAGCCGGTGACGACCAAGGCCCGCGTCTCGGTGGCCTCGTTCAAGATCCGCGACGGCTGGCCGATCGGCTGCAAGGTGACCCTGCGCCGCGACACCATGTTCGAGTTCCTGGACCGCCTGATCAGCGTGTCCCTGCCGCGCGTCCGCGACTTCCGCGGCGTGTCGGGCCGTTCGTTCGACGGCCGCGGCAACTTCAACATGGGCGTCAAGGAACAGATCATCTTCCCGGAGATCGATTTCGACGCCGTCGACGCCGTCCGCGGCATGGACATCGCGATCACCACGACCGCCAAGACCGACGCCGAAGCCAAGGCGCTGCTCGAAGCGTTCAAGTTCCCGTTCCGCAACTAAGGGTCACAGAACATGGCAAAGACCTCCATGGTCAACCGCGACGCGAAGCGGGAAAAGCTGGCCAAGAAGTACGCGGCCAAGCGCGAGGAGCTGAAGAAGATCGTCGCCTCGCAGACCGCTTCGTACCAAGAGAAGATCGAAGCCGCGACCAAGCTGCAGAAGCTGCCGCGCGACTCTTCGCCGAGCCGCCAGCGCAACCGCTGCGAGCTGTCGGGCCGTCCGCGCGGCGTCTACCGCAAGTTCGGCCTGGGCCGCAACAAGCTGCGCGAAGCCACCATGCGTGGCGACGTGCCCGGCCTGCGCAAGGCCAGCTGGTAAGCGGGCAGGGCGGCCCCCGGCCGCCCGCTCGACGCAACAGGCAAGGAGCCGGCCCCCAAGGCCGGTTCCTTGCGCTATAATCCCCGGCTTCACCCGGCCATCCCGGGTCGTCGCGGCAAGGACCCGGCCTCTCCGGGACACAATCCAGATTTCGCGAAAGCGGATATCGGTGCACTCAAGGAACCACTCATGAGCATGACTGATCCCATCGCCGACATGCTGGTCCGCATCAAGAATGCGGCCGCTGTGGGCAAGCCGACGGTGAAGCTGCCGTCCTCCAAGATCAAGGTTGCCATCGCCAACGTCCTGAAGGACGAGGGCTACATCTCCGACCTGCGCGTCATCCAGGGCGAGAACAACAAGGCCGAACTCGAGATCGTGCTGAAGTACTTCGAAGGCCGTCCGGTCATCGAGCAGCTGAAGCGCGCTTCGCGCTCGGGCCTGCGCATGTACCGCGGCAAGAGCGAACTGCCGAAGGTCCTGGGCGGCCTCGGCGTGGCCATCATCTCCACCTCCCAGGGCATCATGACCGACAAGCAGGCGCGCAACGCCGGCGTGGGCGGCGAAGTCCTGTGCTACGTGGCCTAAGCGAAGGAGTTACGACGACATGTCCCGCGTAGCCAAGAAGCCGATCGCCCTGCCGAAGGGCGTCGAACTGAACATCCAGGACACCAGCGTCAGCGCCAAGGGTCCGAAGGGCACCCTGTCGCTGGCCAAGCCGGCCGGCGTGCTGGTTTCGGTCGAAGACGGCAACGCCGTCCTGTCGGCCAACGACGACTCGCTGATCCCGCTGGCGGGCACCGTCCGCGCGATCCTGGCCAACATGGTCAAGGGCGTCTCCGAAGGCTTCGAGCGCAAGCTCGAGCTGGTGGGCGTCGGTTACCGCGCCGCGATGCAGGGCAAGGACCTGAGCCTGTCGCTCGGTTTCTCGCACCCGGTCGTGTTCCAGGCGCCGGAAGGCATCACCCTGTCGACCCCGACCCAGACCGAGATCCTGGTCCAGGGCGCCGACAAGCAGCGCGTCGGTGAAGTGGCGGCCAAGATCCGCGCCTTCCGTCCGCCGGAGCCGTACAAGGGCAAGGGCGTGAAGTACTCCGACGAAGTCATCATCCGCAAGGAAGCCAAGAAGGCCTAAGGCCTTCCGGGTCGGCGCCGAGGCGCCGGCCCGGCTGGTCCCAGAGCCGATCCGCTTCCACGAGGTCAAACACCATGAGCATCAAGAACGACGCCCGCCTGCGCCGCGCCAAGTCGACCCGGGCCCACATCCGCAAGCTCGGCGTGCCGCGCCTGTCGGTGCTGCGTACCGGCCAGCATCTGTACGCGCAGCTGTTCACCGCCGACGGCAGCAAGGTCATCGCCGCCGCCAACACGCTGCAGGCCGACGTCAAGGACGGCCTGAAGAACGGCAAGAACGTCGACGCCGCCGCCAGGGTGGGCAAGATCATCGCCGAGCGCGCCAAGGCCGCGGGCATCGAGAAGGTCGCCTTCGACCGCTCGGGCTACCGCTACCACGGCCGCATCAAGGCGCTGGCCGACGCCGCCCGCGAGGGTGGCCTGCAGTTCTGATTCCCGCGGGCCCGCCCAGGCGGGCCCGTCCTGCCGGCGCAGGTGGCGCCGGGCGCCGTCCGACTTCTGCGCGGACGTGACGCTCCACCGCTCCAGACCACAACCATAAGCGGCGACCGAGCCGTACATATCCACATACCGAGGAAAACAAGATGGCAGAAGAGCGTCAGCCGCGGGGTCGCGATCGCGACCGCAACCGCGAAGAGAAAATCGACGACGGCATGATCGAGAAGCTGGTCGCGGTCAACCGCGTCAGCAAGACCGTCAAGGGCGGCCGCCAGTTCACCTTCACCGCGCTGACCGTGGTCGGCGACGGCGAGGGCCGCGTCGGCTTCGGCTACGGCAAGGCCCGCGAGGTCCCGGTGGCCATCCAGAAGTCGATGGAGTACGCGCGCAAGGGCATGCTGACCGTCGACCTGAACAACGGCACCCTGTGGCACCCGGTCAAGGCCGGCCACGGCGCCGCCCGCGTGTTCATGCAGCCGGCTTCCGAGGGTACCGGCGTCATCGCCGGTGGCGCGATGCGCGCCGTCCTGGAAGCGGTCGGCGTGAAGAACGTGCTGGCCAAGGCCGTCGGTTCGCGCAACCCGATCAACCTGGTCCGGGCCACCCTGAAGGGCCTGGAAGCCATGCAGTCGCCGACCCGCATCGCGGCCAAGCGCGGCAAGAAGGCGGAGGAACTCCTCAATGGCTAACGAGTCGAACAAGACCGTCAAGGTGCGCCTGGTGCGCGGCCTGCGCGGCACCCAGGCCCGTCACCGTCTGTCGGTCCGCGCCCTGGGCCTGAACAAGCTCAACGACGTGCGCGAGCTGAAGGACAGCCCGCAGGTCCGCGGCCTCATCAACCAGCTGCACTACCTGGTGCGGGTCGAGGACTAAGGAGAAACCCATGCGTCTGAATACTCTCAAGCCCGCCGAGGGCGCCCGCAAGGAGCGCACCCGCGTCGGTCGTGGTATCGGTTCGGGCCTCGGCAAGACCGCTGGCCGCGGCCACAAGGGTTCGTTCGCCCGCGCCGGCAAGGGCAAGATCAAGGCCGGCTTCGAAGGCGGCCAGACCCCGATGCAGCGCCGCCTGCCGAAGGTCGGTTTCCGTTCGCTGACCGCGAAGGACACCGCCGAGGTCCTGCTGTACAAGCTGGCCCTGGTTGAAGGCGACACCGTCGACTTCGCGGCGCTGAAGGCCGCCAAGCTGGTCCCGTCGACCGCCAAACGCGCCAAGATCGTCAAGAAGGGCGACCTGTCGCGCAAGCTGGTCATCAAGGGCATCGCACTGACCGCCGGCGCCAAGGCCGCGGTTGAAGCTGCCGGCGGCAGCGTCGAGGAGTAAGCGACATATGGCGCAAGCTGGCATCGGCAATCTCGGCAGCGGCCTGGGCAAGTTCACCGAACTGCGCCAGCGCCTGCTGTTCGTGCTTGGCGCGTTGATGGTCTATCGCATCGGCTGTTTCGTGCCGGTGCCGGGCGTCAACCCCGATGCCATGCTCGCCATGATGCAGGCGCAGGGCGGCGGCATCGTGGACATGTTCAACATGTTCTCGGGCGGCGCCCTGCACCGCTTCAGCATCTTCGCGCTGAACGTGATGCCGTACATCTCGGCATCGATCGTGATGCAGCTGGCGGTGCACATCTTCCCGGCGCTGAAATCGCTGCAGAAGGAAGGCGAGTCCGGCCGCCGCAAGATCACCCAGTACTCGCGCATCGGCGCGGTGCTGCTGGCGGTGGTGCAGGGCGGCAGCATCGCCCTGGCCCTGCAGAACCAGGTCGCCCCGGGTGGCGTCCCGGTGGTCTACGGCCCGGGCATGGGCTTCGTCCTGACCGCGGTGGTCTCGCTGACCGCCGGCACCATCTTCCTGATGTGGCTGGGCGAGCAGGTGACCGAGCGCGGCATCGGCAACGGCGTCTCGCTGATCATCTTCGCCGGCATCGTCGCCGGCCTGCCGGGCGCGGTCATCCAGACCATCGAGGCCTACCGCGGCGGCACCATGAACTTCCTGACCCTGCTGCTGATCGTGGCCGTGGTCCTGGCGTTCACCTGGTTCGTGGTCTTCGTCGAGCGCGGCCAGCGCCGCATCACGGTCAACTACGCGCGCCGCCAAGGTGGCCGCAGCGCGTACATGAACCAGACCTCGTTCCTGCCGCTGAAGCTCAACATGTCGGGCGTGATCCCGGCGATCTTCGCGTCGTCGATCCTGGCGTTCCCGGCGACCCTGGCGCAGTGGTCCGGCCAGGCCACCTCGGCCACCTGGCTGCAGCGCGTGTCCAACGCGCTGGCCCCGGGCGAGCCGCTGCACATGATCGTGTTCGCCGCGCTGATCAGTGGCTTCGCGTTCTTCTACACGGCGCTGGTGTTCAACTCGCAGGAAACCGCCGACAACCTGAAGAAGTCGGGCGCGCTGATCCCGGGCATCCGTCCGGGCAAGGCGACCGCCGATTACATCGACGGCGTGCTGACCCGCCTGACCGCGGCCGGCGCTACCTACCTGGTGATCGTGTGCCTGCTGCCGGAAGTGATGCGCACCCAGATGGGTACCTCGTTCTACTTCGGCGGCACCTCGCTGCTGATCGTGGTGGTCGTGGTGATGGACTTCATTGCCCAGATCCAGGCCCACCTGATGTCGCACCAGTACGAGAGCCTTCTGAAGAAGGCCAACCTGAAGGGCGGTTCGCGCGGCGGCGGTTTCGCCCGCGGCTGATCCCCGATCCGGCTGAGGCCGGGAATTTCGAAGTCCGGTGGACCCATTCCGCCGGCAGCCGGTCCCAGCGGGGCCGGTCCATCCAGAAATGGGCGGCCCGTGCGACGTCTCGCGCGCGGGTGAGACGATGCGGTGCCGCGCTGGAGTAGCGCGGCCGGCCGATCCGGGCAACCGGGGACGCCAGCAGAGTCCGGCGCCGGAGCATGGGCACACTCCCCATGCCGGGTCCAGGGCCTTCGGGCCTCGGGCTTCCAAGTAATCCGGGACATTGATAGAATTCGCAGTTCACTTTTGAACCAATCCTGTCGGGGCGCCCTGTGCGTTGCCGACCCTCAAGTTTGGAGATCGCGTCATGGCGCGTATTGCAGGCGTCAACCTGCCGACCCACAAGCACGTCTGGGTGGGGTTGCAGAGCATCTATGGCATCGGCCGCACCCGGTCGAAGAAGGTTTGCGAGGCCGCCAACGTGGCCCCGACGACCAAGATCCGTGACCTGTCCGAGCCGGAAGTCGAGCGCCTGCGCGCCGAAGTCGGCAAGTACGTGGTCGAAGGCGACCTGCGTCGCGAAATCGGCATGGCCATCAAGCGCCTGATGGACCTGGGCTGCTACCGCGGCCTGCGCCACCGCCGCGGCCTGCCGCTGCGTGGCCAGCGCACCCGTACCAACGCCCGCACCCGCAAGGGTCCGCGCAAGGCGATCCGGAAGTAAGGGATAGAAGACAATGGCCAAGCCAGCTGCTGCCAAGACCAAGAAGAAGATCAAGCGCGTCGTCACCGACGGCATCGCCCACGTGCACGCTTCCTTCAACAACACCATCGTGACCATCACCGACCGCCAGGGCAACGCCCTGTCGTGGGCGACCTCCGGCGGCGCGGGTTTCCGCGGCTCGCGCAAGTCGACCCCGTTCGCCGCGCAGGTCGCCGCCGAGAAGGCCGGCCGCGCCGCGCTGGACTACGGCGTCAAGTCGCTGGAAGTGCGCATCAAGGGCCCGGGCCCGGGTCGCGAGTCCGCCGTGCGTTCGCTGAACGCCGTCGGTTACAAGATCACCAACATCATCGACGTGACGCCGATCCCGCACAACGGGTGCCGTCCGCCGAAGAAGCGTCGCGTCTAAGGGGGCGATAAGAAATGGCTCGTTATATCGGTCCTACCTGCAAGCTCGCGCGCCGCGAAGGCGCCGACCTGTCCCTCAAGAGCCCGGCCCGTGCGCTGGACTCCAAGTGCAAGCTGGAGCAGAAGCCCGGCCAGCACGGCGCCGCGCGCAAGGGCAAGCTCTCCGACTACGCCACCCAGCTGCGCGAGAAGCAGAAGGTCAAGCGCATCTACGGCCTGCTGGAGCGCCAGTTCCGCAACTACTACAAGAAGGCCTCGACCAAGAAGGGCAACACCGGCGAGAACCTGCTGCAGCTGCTGGAAACCCGCCTGGACAACGTCGTCTACCGCATGGGTTTCGCGGTGACCCGTCCGTCCGCCCGACAGTTGGTCTCGCACCGCGGCGTGCTGGTCAACGGCAAGCCGGTCAACCTGCCGTCGTACCAGGTCAAGGCCGGTGACGCGATCTCGCTGTCCGAGAAGGCGCAGAAGCAGCTGCGCGTCCAGGAAGCCCTGACCGTCGCCGAGCAGCACGACATGACCCCGTCGTGGATCGAGGTCGATGCGAAGAAGTTCGCCGGCGTGTTCAAGGCGGTCCCGGACCGCGGCGACCTGCCGGCCGACATCAACGAAGCGCTGATCGTCGAGCTGTACTCGAAGTAACAGTGGCTGGCTGCCGCGCCCGCAAGGGCGCGGCGCCGCATCCACACCCCGGCCGGATCGCGTCGCCCCGCCTTCCGGCCGTCCCCGGATACGGGGCACACACTCAGGGCCGGCGTTTCCCCCGATCGTCGGCCCATTGCAGGAGAATCCGCAAACATGACGGTTACCGCCAACCAGGTCCTGCGTCCCCGCGGACCGCAGATCGAACGCCTCACCGACAATCGCGCCAAGATCGTGATCGAGCCGCTCGAGCGCGGTTACGGCCACACGCTGGGTAACGCGCTGCGCCGCGTCCTGCTGTCCTCGATCCCCGGCTTCGCGATCACCGAGGTCGAGATCGACGGCGTGCTGCACGAGTACACCACTGTGGAAGGCCTGCAGGAAGACGTGCTGGAGGTCCTGCTGAACCTCAAGGACGTCGCCATCCGCATGCACAACGGCGAGAGCGCCACCCTGACCCTGACCAAGCAGGGCCCGGGCGTCGTCACCGCCGGCGACATCAAGACCGACCACAACGTCGAGATCCTCAATCCCGACCACGTGATCTGCCACCTCACCAAGGACACGGCGCTGAACATGCGCCTGAAGATCGAGCGCGGCTTCGGCTACCAGCCGGCCACCGCCCGTCGCCGTCCGGACGAGGAAACCCGCGCCATCGGCCGCCTGGTCCTGGACGCCTCGTTCTCGCCGGTCCGCCGCGTCGCCTACGCCGTCGAAGCGGCGCGCGTCGAGCAGCGCACCGACCTGGACAAGCTGGTCCTGGACATCGAGACCAACGGCACCATCGACGCCGAGGAAGCCGTGCGCACCGCCGCCGACATCCTCAGCGACCAGCTGTCGGTGTTCGGCGACTTCACCCACCGCGACCGTGGCGCCGCCAAGGCCGCCCCGACCGGCGTGGATCCGGTGCTGCTGCGCCCGATCGACGACCTGGAGCTGACCGTGCGTTCGGCCAACTGCCTCAAGGCCGAGAGCATCTACTACATCGGCGACCTGATCCAGAAGACCGAGGTCGAGCTGCTCAAGACCCCGAACCTGGGCAAGAAGTCGCTCACCGAGATCAAGGAAGTCCTCGCCCAGCGCGGCCTGTCCCTCGGCATGAAGCTCGAGAACTGGCCGCCGGCCGGCGTCGCCGCCCACGGCATGCTCGGCTGATAACGCAACACCGCCCCGCGTCCATCGCGACGCGGGGCGTTCCAGCGCCGACGGGCCCCGAAGCCCGCGGCGACTCCCCGGCGACGGAATGCCGGATCGGGCCAGCGCAGTCCACAGCAACACCGCCTGGAAGGCGACAGCGAAGTACAACAGTCCCAACATTCCGAAGGAACCACGACCATGCGTCACCAGAAAGCCGGCCGCAAGTTCAGCCGCACCAGTGCCCACCGCGAAGCGATGTTCAAGAACATGGCCGCCTCGCTGTTCAAGCACGAACTGATCAAGACCACCCTGCCGAAGGCCAAGGAACTGCGCCGCGTCGCCGAGCCGCTGATCACCCTGGCCAAGGTCGACAGCGTCGCCAACCGCCGCCTCGCCTTCGCGCGTCTGCGCGACAAGGAAGCAGTGGGCAACCTGTTCACCATCCTGGGCCCGCGCTATGCGGCCCGTCCGGGTGGCTACCTGCGCATCCTGAAGTGCGGCTTCCGCGCCGGCGACAACGCGCCGATGGCCTACGTCGAGCTGGTCGACCGCCCGCAGGCGGCCGAGTAAGCGAGCGCGACGCACGCACCACGAGAACCCCGGCCCAGCGCCGGGGTTTTTGTTTCAGGCGCCACCATTACCGCTGGTGGCGCGGATACGGAATAATCGGACCACTCCCCACGTCCCGGGCCCGTCCTGCCGATGAATCCCTTCCGCTGGAGTTTCCGCGCGCAGTTCCTTGCCGGCTTCGCCGGCTGCGTCGCGCTGCTTGGCTACGCGATCTACACGCAGTTCTACCAGGGGCTCGAACCGTGCCCGCTGTGCATCTTCCAGCGCATCGCCTACGCCGCGCTGGCGCTGGTGTTCCTGGCCGGTGGGCTGCACGCGCCGCGCGCGCCCGGCGGCCGCCGCTTCTATGGCGTGCTGGTGGTCATCGCCGCGCTGGTCGGCATCGGCATCGCCGGCCGCCACGTGTGGCTGCAGACGTTGCCGCGCGACGTCGCCCCGGCCTGCGGACCGCCGCTGTCCTTCCTGCAGGAAACCCTCGGCCCGATGGAGCTGGTGCGCAAGGTCCTCACCGGTACCGGCGACTGCGGCACCGTCGACTGGACCCTGTTCGGCCTGAGCATGCCGGTGTGGAGCCTGTTCGGCTTCGTGCTGCTGTCGGCCTGGGGCCTGCACGCCGCCTTCCGCCGCCGCAAGGGCCGCAACCGGCTCTGATCCACAACCCCCGCATACCTCGAGCATCCCATGAGCACCCCAGAACGCAGCCTGCATCCCGTCGACGTCGCCAGCGACTGGTCGCCGGGCAGCTGGCGCAGCCGGCCTGCGCTGCAGATGCCGCAGTACCCGGACCCGGCGGCGCTGGAGGCCGCGCTGGCCGAGTTGCGCCGACTGCCGCCGCTGGTCACCTCCTGGGAAATCCTCGCGCTGAAGAAGCAGATCGCCGAGGCGCAGGAAGGCCGGCGCTTCCTGTTGCAGGGCGGCGACTGCGCCGAGAACTTCGCCGACTGCGAGTCCGGCACCATCTCCAACCGGCTCAAGGTGCTGCTGCAGATGAGCCTGGTGCTGGTCCATGGCCTGCGCCTGCCGGTGGTGCGCGTGGGCCGCTTCGCCGGCCAGTACGCCAAGCCGCGCTCGGCCGACATGGAGACCCGCGGCGAGGTGAGCCTGCCCAGCTACCGCGGCGACGTGGTCAACGGGCCGGAGTTCACCGCGCAGGCGCGCGTGCCCGATCCGCAGCGCATGCTCACCGCGCACGCGCGGTCGGCGATGACGATGAACTTCGTCCGCGCCCTGATCGACGGCGGCTTCGCCGACCTGCACCATCCCGAGTACTGGAACCTCAGCTGGGTCGGCTGCTCGCCGCTGGCCGACGACTACCAGAAGATGGTGAACTCCATTGGCGACGCCGTGCGCTTCATGGAGACCCTCGCCGGCGCCGAGGTGCACAACCTCAACCGCATCGACTTCTACACCTCGCACGAAGCGCTGCTGCTGCCGTACGAGGAAGCGCTGACCCGGCAGGTGCCGCGGCAGTGGGGCTGGTTCAACCTGTCCACGCACTACCCGTGGATCGGCATGCGTACCGCCGCGCTCGATGGCGCCCATGTCGAATACTTCCGCGGCATCCGCAACCCGATCGCGATCAAGGTCGGTCCTTCGGTGCAGCCGGACCAGCTGCTGCGCCTGATCGACGCGCTCAACCCCGACGACGAGCCGGGCCGGCTGACCTTCATCCACCGCATGGGCGCGGCGCAGATCGCCGCGAAGCTGCCGCCGCTGCTGGAGGCGGTGCGTCGCGACGGTCGCCGCGTGCTGTGGGTGTGCGATGCGATGCACGGCAACACCGAGAGCACCGCCAACGGCTACAAGACCCGCCGCTTCGCCAACATCCTGGCCGAGGTCGAACACTCCTTCGACCTGCACGCCGCGGCGGGCACCCGCCTCGGCGGCGTGCACCTGGAGCTGACCGGCGAGGATGTCACCGAATGCACCGGCGGCGCGCGCGAGCTCAAGGACGCCGACCTGGAGCGCGCCTACCGGTCCACCGTCGATCCGCGGCTGAACTACGAGCAGTCGCTGGAGATCGCGATGGCGATCGTGCGCAAGCAGGGCGCGCGCCACGGCGGCCACTGACCGCCGCGACGCGGCGCCGTCACGCGCCGCGTCGATGCAATACCGTCACGCCTGCCGCGGCAGGATGCGGGCTTCCGATACGGTGGCGCGCATCCCCTGGTCCTTGCTGGGCCACGCCACCCCGATCCGGCAGGAGGTGGCGGCGATGCCTGCATTCGTGGCGGCGATGGACTGGTACGTGGTGGGCGGCTACGTGGTGCCGCTGGGCATCGCCCTGCTGCTGGGCCTGGTGGTGCACGTGCTGCTGCGGCGGGTCGCACGGCGCATCGCCGACCACCAGTCCACCCGCGCGCGCATCGTCCACGCGATGGTGCTGCCGCTGGCATTCGCCCTGCCGCTGCTGTTCGTGCTGGCGGCGTTGCGGGCGATGCCGATCCCCGACGAGGACCTGCGCACCTGGGCGCACGGGCTGCGCCTGGCGGTGTTCGCCTGCGTGACCTGGCTGCTGGTGCGCGTGGTCGGCGCGGTCGAGGACTCGATCCTGCGCCACAACCCGATGGAGATCGCCGACAACCTGCATGCGCGGCGCATCCAGACGCAGACGCGCGTGCTCAGCCGCGTGGCCATGGGCGCGATCATCCTGCTGGGCGTTTCGCTGTCGCTGATGACCTTCCCGGCGGTGCGCCAGGTCGGCGCCACGCTGCTGGCTTCGGCCGGCATCGCCGGCCTGGTCGCGGGCATCGCCGCCCGGCCGGTGTTCGGCAACCTCATCGCCGGCCTGCAGATCGCCCTGGCCCAGCCGATCCGCCTCGACGACGTGGTGATCGTGGAAGGGGAGTGGGGCCGCATCGAGGAGATCAACAGCACCTACGTCGTGGTCCGCATCTGGGACGAGCGGCGCCTGGTCGTGCCGCTGTCGTGGTGGATCGAGAACCCGTTCCAGAACTGGACCCGCAGCAGCGCGCAGATGCTCGGCACCGCCTTCCTGTGGCTGGACTACCGCACGCCGATGGACGAGGTGCGCGCCGAGCTGGAGCGGATCTGCCAGAGCGATCCGCGCTGGGACGGCCGTGTCTGCATCGCCCAGGTCACCGACACCTCGGAGCGGGAGATGCAGGTGCGCCTGCTGGTGAGCGCGCGCGATTCCGGCGAGGCCTTCGACCTGCGCTGCGCGGTGCGCGAGCGGATGATCGGCTTCCTCGCCCAGCATTACCCGCATGCGCTGCCGCGCCTGCGTGCCGAGGTGGTCAGCGACGCCGGCCGGCGCGTGCCGCGCACCGATGCCGCCACCGAGGTGCCCAGCTCGCCGCGGGCCGAGGACATGGAGGACGCCTCGGCCGACCCGGCCCGGCATCCGGCCGCCGGCGGCGCCTAGCGCCGCGTCGCCGGTTCAGCGCGTGGGGTCGGCGTCGGCAACGCTGGCCGGGAAGGTCGGCGGCCGCCGCGCCCGGGTCAGCTGCTCGTAGGCGTGCGCGGCCTGCAGCAGGCGCGGCTCGCTCCATGCCGGACCGATGAACGCCAGGCCCAGCGGCAGGCCCTTGCTGTGGCCCATCGGCACGGTGACGGCCGGATAGCCGGCGACGGCAGCGGCGCCATAGCCGGCACCGGGGAAACGCTCGCCACCGGCGTAGTCGATCGGCCAGGCCACGCCGGTGGTGGGTGCGACCAGCAGGTCCAGGCGGTCGGCCTTCAGCGCCGCGTCGATGCCTTCGGCACCGGCGAGGCGGCGGGCGCGGGTGCGCGCGGAGATGTAGGCCGGCGCCGCCAGCCCGGGCCGCGTGGCGGCCTGCTCGAACAGTTCCTGGCCGAACAGCGGCATCACCTCGCTGGCGTGCTCGCGGTTGTATTCGATCAGCTGCTCGAGCGTGCGCAGCGGCGCCTCGCGTTGCCGGAGGTAGCGCTCCAGCGCCGGGCGGAACTCGCTGAGCAGGACCTCGCGCTCGTCGTCCCGCCACTGGCCCTCGGTCGGGATCCGCGTCGGCACCACGGTCGCGCCGGCCTCGCGCAGCGAAGCCACGGCCTTCATGGTCGCGGCATGCACTTCCGGGGAAATGGCCAGGTGGTCCTGCAGCAGGCCGATGCGCACGCCGCGCAGGTCGCCGTGCAGGCGCGCGGCATAGTCGAAGGTGGCCAGCACGCGGTTGTCCGCGGTGGCCGGGTCGTTCGGGTCGCGGCCGGCGATGGCCGCCAGCAGCAGGGCCGCGTCCTCGACGCTACGCGCCATCGGCCCGGCGGTGTCCTGGCTGGGCGCGATCGGGACGATGCCGTCGCGGCTGACCAGGCCGACGGTGGGCTTGAGCCCGACCAGGCCGTTCACCGCCGCCGGACAGAGGATGCTGCCGTCGGTCTCGGTGCCGATGCCGGCCACCGCCAGGTTGGCCGCCACCGCCACCGCGGTGCCGGAGCTGGAGCCGCAGGGCGAGCGGTCCAGCGCGTAGGGATTGCGGGTCTGGCCGCCGGCCGAGCTCCAGCCGGAGGTCGAGCGGGTGGAGCGGAAGTTGGCCCACTCGCTGAGGTTGGCCTTGCCGAGGATCACCGCGCCGGCCTCGCGCAGCCGCTTCACCAGGAAGGCGTCGGCCGGCGGGCGGAAGCCGGCCAGCGCCTGCGAGCCGGCGGTGGTCGCCATCGGCGTGGCGTCGATGTTGTCCTTCAGCAGCAGCGGGATGCCGTGCAGCGGCCCACGCACGCGCCCGGCGGCGCGCTCGGCGTCGAGCCGGGCCGCCTCGTTGCGGGCCAGCGGATTGAGTTCGATGACGGAGTTGAGCTTCGGACCGTTGCGGTCCAGGGCGATGATCCGCGCCAGGTAGGCCTGCACCAGCGCGTGGCTGCTGGTCTCGCCGCGCTCCATCGCTGCCTGCAGGTCGGCGATGCCGGCTTCGGCGTAGGGGAAGTCCGCGGGATCGGCGGAAGAGGAGGTGGTCGCGGCCACTGGGGCCGGTGGTGGAGGCGATGGTTCGTCGCGGCGGCAGCCCGCAGTGCCCATGCACGCGAGTGCCACCGAGAGCAACGCGACTACGCGCATCTGGCATTCCCCGCGGCAGACCCTTGCAGGCTAACCCCGGGGACGGGGCTTGGCAAACCCGCCGCCGCGTTGCGCGGCGGCGGGCAGGGTGCCGGTCAGGCGGCGCGCGAGGCGCGCTTGCGGTCGCTCTCGGTCAGCAGCTTCTTGCGCAGGCGGATTTCCTTCGGGGTGACTTCGACCAGCTCGTCGTCCTCGATGAAATCCAGCGCCTGCTCCAGCGAGAACTTCAGCGCCGGGGTCAGCTTGATCGCGTCGTCCTTGCCCGAAGCGCGCATGTTGGTCAGCGGCTTGGTCTTGATCGCGTTGACCGTCAGGTCGTTGTCCTTGGAGTGGATGCCGACCAGCTGGCCTTCGTACACCTGGTCGCCTTCGGCGGCGAACAGGCGGCCGCGCTCTTCCAGCGGGCCCAGCGCGTAGGCCGGGGTCGGGCCGGCGGCATTGGCGATCATCACGCCGTTCGGGCGCTTGGCGATGGCGCCCTGTTCCTTCGGGCCGTAGTGGTCGAATACGTGGAACAGCAGGCCCGAGCCCTGGGTCAGGGTCTTGAACTCGTTCTGGAAGCCGATCAGGCCACGCGCCGGGATTTCATAGTCCAGGCGCACGCGGCCCTTGCCGTCCGGCTCCATGTTCTTCAGCTGGGCCTTGCGGATGCCCAGCTTCTCCATCACGCCGCCCTGGTGCTGCTCCTCGATGTCCACCACCAGCTGCTCGATCGGCTCCATCAGCTGGCCGTCGATCTCCTTGATGATGACCTCGGGGCGCGAGACGGCCAGCTCGTAGCCTTCGCGGCGCATGTTCTCGATCAGCACCGACAGGTGCAGCTCGCCGCGGCCGGAGACCAGGAACTTGTCGGCGTCGGGCAACTGCTCCACGCGCAGGGCGACGTTGTGCACGCACTCGCGCTCCAGGCGCTCCTTCAGCTGGCGGCTGGTGAGGAACTTGCCGCCGGACAGGTCCTTGTTGCCGGCGAACGGCGAGTTGTTGACCTGGAAGGTCATCGAGATGGTCGGCTCGTCGACGGTCAGCGGCGGCAGCGCCTCGGGGGCTTCCAGCGCGCAGACGGTATCGGAGATGGTCAGCTCCTGGATGCCGGAGATGGCGACGATGTCGCCGGCCTGGGCCTCCTCGACCTCGATGCGCTCCAGGCCCATGAAGCCCAGCACCTGCAGGACCTTGCCCTGGCGCTTGTTGCCATTGCGGTCGATGACGAAGACCGGCTGGTTCTTCTTGACCTTGCCGCGCTGGATGCGGCCGATGCCGATCACGCCGACGAAGTTGTTGTAGTCCAGCTGGCTGATGCGCATCTGGAACGGGCCTTCGGCCTCCACCTGCGGCGCCGGCACGTACTTCATGATCGCTTCGTACAGCGGGGTCATGTCGCCGGAGCGGACGTCGTCGGTCAGGCCCGCGTAGCCGTTCAGGCCCGAGGCGTAGACGATCGGGAAGTCCAGCTGCTCGTTGGTCGCGCCGAGCTTGTCGAACAGGTCGAACACCTGGTCGATGACCCAGTCGGGGCGGGCGCCGGGACGGTCGATCTTGTTGACCACCACGATCGGCTTGAAGCCCATCGCGAAGGCCTTCTGGGTGACGAAGCGCGTCTGCGGCATCGGCCCGTCCATCGCATCGACCAGCAGCAGCACCGAATCGACCATCGACAGGACGCGCTCGACCTCGCCGCCGAAGTCGGCGTGCCCGGGCGTGTCGACGATGTTGATGCGGTTGCCGTTCCAGTTGATGGCGGTGTTCTTGGCCAGGATGGTGATGCCGCGTTCCTTTTCCTGGTCGTTGCTGTCCATCACGCGCTCGGCCAGCACGGTGCGTTCGGACAGGGTGCCGGACTGCTTCAGGAGCTGGTCGACGAGGGTGGTCTTGCCATGGTCGACGTGGGCGACGATGGCGATGTTGCGCAGGTTATCGATGGACATGGATTCTGGGATCGGGAAAACGCACCCGGGTACCCCCTTCGAAGGGGCAGGGCGCGAGGGAGGGTCGAAAAGGAAGCGCGTTATTATAACCGGTCTACCGGCCCATCCGGGCACCTGGAGCTGAATACATGAGCCTGACCGCCATCCTTGACACCGCCAAGGGCGTGATCAAGATCGACCTGCTGGCCGACAAGGCCCCCCTGACCGTGGCCAATTTCGTGAACCTGGCCCGCCGCGGCTTCTATGACGGCCTGAATTTCCACCGGGTGATCGCCGATTTCATGATCCAGGGCGGCTGCCCGGAGGGTTCCGGCCGTGGCGGCCCGGGCTACCGTTTCGAGGACGAGACCGCTAACGGGGTCGCCCACGAGCGCGGCGTCCTGTCCATGGCCAATGCCGGCCCGAACACCAACGGCAGCCAGTTCTTCATCACCCACGTGGCCACCCCCTGGCTGGACGGGCGCCATACGGTGTTCGGCAAGGTCCTGGAAGGCCAGGACGTGGTCGACGCCATCGCCCAGGGCGACAAGATCAACTCCGTGAAGATCGAGGGCGACGCCGAGGCGGTGCTGGCGGCCAAGGCCGACCGCGTCGCCGAGTGGAACCGCTACCTGAGCGCCTGAATCGGGCCTTCCGGGCCGGCCCGGCCCGGTCCCGTCCGGGCCGGCCGCCGCGGGACCGCATGGTAAAATCGCGGTCCCTCCTGGCCTGCCGGATCCCGTCCTCCGCATGCGCATCCTCGGCTTACTGCTGATCCTGGGGCTGGCCGGCGGCCTCTACTCCTGGTGGTCACAGCGCCCGGCCGAGCTGCACCCGGACGACCCCCGGCTGGCTACCGGCGAGGCCGGCATCGTCATGCTCGCCGCCGACTGGTGCGGCTACTGCCAGCGGCAGCAGCGCGACTTCGAGCGCGCCGGCGTGCGCTACCGCGTCCTGGACGTGGATACCCCCGACGGCGACCGCGCCATGCGCGCGCTGGGCGCCCGCGGCATCCCGGTGACCGTCATCGGCCAGGCCGTGGTCCGCGGCTACGACACGGCCGCATTGGACCAAAGGCTGAGCCCGCTGGGCTACGACGTCTATTAACCTGCGCGGCGCCGCAGGCTCCGGCCCGCCCCGCCAAGCTCCCTTTCTGCAACAGCCACGAAGGACCCCACAGATGAAGACCCCCGTTCGAGTTGCCGTCACCGGTGCCGCCGGCCAGATCGGCTACGCCCTGCTGTTCCGCATCGCCTCCGGCGAAATGCTGGGCAAGGACCAGCCGGTGATCCTGCAGCTGCTTGAGCTGCCGATGGAGAAGGCGCAGGCCGCGCTGAAGGGCGTGATGATGGAGCTGGAGGACTGCGCGTTCCCGCTGCTGGCCGGCATGATCGGCACCGACGATCCGGAAGTGGCGTTCAAGGACGCCGACGTGGCCCTGCTGGTCGGCGCGCGTCCGCGCGGCCCGGGCATGGAGCGCAAGGACCTGCTGCTGGAGAACGCCAAGATCTTCACCGCCCAGGGCGCTGCGCTGAACAAGGTCGCCTCGCGCGACGTGAAGGTGCTGGTCGTCGGCAACCCGGCCAACACCAACGCCTACATCGCCATGAAGTCGGCCCCGGACCTGAAGCCGGAGAACTTCACCGCGATGCTGCGCCTGGACCACAACCGCGCGCTGAGCCAGCTGGCCAACAAGGCCAACGTCGCCGTCGGCGACATCGAGAAGCTGGTCGTGTGGGGCAACCACAGCCCGACCATGTACCCGGACTACCGCTTCGCCACGGTCAAGGGCGAGTCGCTGAAGGACAAGATCAACGACGCCGACTGGAACGCCAACGAGTTCATCCCGAAGGTCGCCAAGCGCGGCGCCGCGATCATCGAGGCCCGCGGCCTGTCCTCGGCCGCCTCGGCCGCCAACGCCGCCATCGACCACATCCGCGACTGGGTGCTGGGCAGCAACGGCAAGTGGGTCACCATGGGCATCCCGTCCGACGGCTCCTACGGCATCCCGGAGGGCGTGATCTTCGGCTTCCCGGTGATCACCGAGAACGGCAAGTACACCCTGGTCAAGGACCTGCCGATCGACGAGTTCAGCCAGAAGGCCATCGACAAGACCCTGGCCGAGCTGGAAGAGGAGCGCGCCGGCGTGGCGCACCTGCTCTGATCCAGGCAGCAGCGTGGGACAGGAAGGGGCGGCTTCGGCCGCCCCTTCCTTTTTGCGCCGCCGCCACACGTGACCGATGGCACATGCAGCCGCCCGCGGCGGAAAACGCGGCGCATGCGCGTGTTACGGTGCGGGCACTTTTGTGTCCAAGGGGAAACGTATGCGCGTGTCGATGCGATGGATGGGAGTGCCGGTGCTGGCGGGCAGCATGTTCATGCTGCCGGCGCTGGCCGCCGAAAGCGGCTACCTGACGCCGCCGGAACCGCTGCTGGGCGTGATGCGCGCGCCGCTGAACCCGTCGCCGGCGATCGATCCCACCGGCAGCACCGCGCTGCTGCTGCGGCAGTCGCCGTATCCGCCGATCGACCGCGTCGCCGAGCCGTACCTGAAGCTGGCCGGCGTGCGCGTCGAGCCGCGCAACCACAGCCGCCACGACCGCTCCAACGGCTACGGCATCCGCACCTGCCTGGAAGGCTTCGATCTGCTCGACCTGGCCAGCGGCCGCGAGACGCCGGTGCAGCTGCCGGAAGGCGCCTGCCCGGGCGTGCCGTCGTGGTCGCCGGACGGCCGGAGCTTCGCCTTCGACAACACCACCGACCGCGGCGTGGAGCTGTGGGTCGGCGACGCCACCGACGGCCGCGTGCGCCGCGTCGAAGGTGTGCTGCTCAACACCATCCTCGGCAACGCAGTGCAGTGGCTCGGCAACCGCCAGGAACTGCTGGTCAAGCTGGTGCCCGCCGAGCTCGGTCCGGCGCCGCAGAAGGCGGCGGTGCCGCCGGGCCCGGAGATCAAGGAAGCGATCGAGGGCAAGGGCGAGAGCAGCACCTACGAGGCGCGCGACCTGCTGACCGGTCCCGAGGACGAGGCGCTGTTCGACCACTACGCCACCGCGCAGCTGGCCACGGTCGACGTGGTGTCCGGCGCGGTCAGGAAGATCGGCGCGCCGGCGGTGTACGCCAGCGTCGACGCCGCGCCCGACGGCCGCCACGTGCGCCTGCAGCAGCTCAAGCGCCCGTATTCCTACGTCACCACCTACGCCCGCTTCGCGCATGACGTGCAGGTGCTGGACCTGGCCAGCGGCAGCGTCCGCACCATCGCCAGCCTGCCGGTCGCCGATCGCGTCCCGGTGCGCGGCGTGCCGACCGGCCCGCGCAGCTTCAGCTGGCGCGCCAACCAGCCGGCCACCCTGGTCTGGGCCGAGGCGCTGGACAACGGCGACTGGAAGGTCGAGATGCCGGCGCGCGACCGGCTGCTGACCCTGGCCGCGCCGTTCTCTGGCAAGCCGAAGGAGTTCGCCCGGGTGAAGCAGCGCTACGCCGGCCTGTCGTGGTTCGAGGACGGCGGCCGCGCGCTGCTGGCCGAGTACGATGCCAACCGCAACTGGGTCACCACCACGCTGCTCGATGCCGACAGGCCCGGCGCGCCGGGTCGCGTGCTGTGGGACCTGTCCACCGACGAGCTGTACGCCGATCCGGGCTCGCCGCTGTACCGCGTGCTGGCCAACGGCGCGGCCGTGCTGCGCGAGGAGAACGGCGCGCTGTTCCTGCGCGGGCAGGGCGCTTCGCCGCAGGGCGACCGCCCGTTCCTGGACCGCTACGACGTGGCGACCGGCGCGACCACGCGCCTGTTCCGCAGCAGTGCCGATGCGCTCGAGCACTTCGTCGGCTTCGCCGGTGGCGACACCGGCAGGCTGCTGACTTGGCACCAGTCGCCGCTGGATCCGCCGAACCTGTACCTGCGCACCCTCGGTGAGCGCCTCGAGGGCGCGGCCGAAGGCGAGGCCGTGCATGCCTCCGGACGTGCGGCCATCACCCGCTTCCCCGATCCGGCGCCGCTGGCGCGCGGGGTGAAGAAGCGCCTGGTGAGCTACAAGCGCAAGGACGGCGTGGACCTGTCGTTCACCCTGTACACGCCGCCGGGCTACGTCGAAGGCACGCGCCTGCCGGCGATCCTGTACGCGTACCCGAACGACTACGCTGATCCGTCCAAGGCGGGCCAGGTGAGCGGTTCGGAGCAGACCTTCACCCGCCTGGCCAACTACCGCCTGCTGCTGCTGGCCGGCTACGCGATCATCGACAACGCCTCGTTCCCGATCGTCGGCGACCCCAGGACCGCGTACGACACCTACCTGGAACAGCTGGTCGCCAACGCCGAGGCGGCGGTGGACAAGGCGGTGGAGCTGGGCGTGGTCGACCGCGACCGCATCGGCGTCACCGGCCACAGCCACGGCGCGCTGATGACCGCCAACCTGCTGGCGCACACCGACCTGTTCCGCGCCGGCGTCGCCTCCAGCGGCGGCTACAACAAGACGCTGACCCCGTTCGGCTTCCAGAACGAGCGCCGTTCGTTCTGGGCGGCGCCGCAGGTGTACGACCAGGCCTCGGCGTTCTTCCATGCCGGGAAGATCGGCGAGCCGCTGCTGATCGTGCACGGCGCCGACGATGCCAATCCGGGCACCGAACCGACCCAGTCGCCGCGACTGTTCCAGGCCATCCGCGGCAACGGCGGCACCACCCGCCTGGTGATGCTGCCGTTCGAACCGCACTGGTACACGGCGCAGGAGTCGAACGAGCACTTCGTCGCCGAAATGCTGGCCTGGTTCGATCGCTACGTGAAGCCGGCGAAGCCCGCGAAGAAGACCGCCGCGCGCTGAGGCGCAGCCCGGGATAACCCCTCTCCCGATGGAGAGGGGAGCGCCCCTGTAGAGTCGGGCTTGCCCGACTCCCACGCCGGATGTCCCGGCGCGCGNGAANAGCAGCGGGTCAAGCCCCGCTCTACAGAAGCCAGCCCAGCGGCAGCGCGCCCCTGTAGAGTCGGGCCCGCCCGACTCCCACGCCAGATGTCCCGACGCGCCCGAAGAGCAGCGGGTCAGGCCCCGCTCTACAGGGAGGCGCGGCGCCCGCCGGTGGTTGGTGCGCGCCCCTCGGCCCGTTTCCGCGCTGCACAACGCCCCCCGTTCACCGGATTGATCGCCACGATCAACCTGTCCGACCGGCACCCGCGCGAACCCCCCCCTTTTCCCGCGGTTTTCATACCAAGGTCTTAACGCATCCCGCCGGGGTACGGGTCTAGCCTGCGGACAGATCCCCCGAGGCAGGCCAGATGCAATACGAAGATTTCTACCGGCGTTCGATCGAATCTCCGGAAGAGTTCTGGGCCGAGCAGGCGCAGGCCATCCACTGGCACGTGCCGCCGCAGAAGATCCTCGACTATTCCAACCCGCCGTTCCGCAAGTGGTTCGTCGGCGGACAGACCAACCTCTGCTACAACGCGGTCGACCGCCACCTCGAGGAGCGCGGCGACCAGCTCGCCCTGGTCGGCTGGTCCACCGAGACCGACAGCGTCCGCGAACTGACCTTCCGCGAGCTGCACCGCGAAGTGAACACCTTCGCCGCCGCGCTGTGCTCGCTGGGCGTGGGCAAGGGCGACCGCGTGGTGATCTACATGCCGCACACCGTCGATGCGGCCATCGCCATGCTGGCCTGCGCGCGCATCGGCGCGGTGCACTCGGTGGTGTTCGGTGGCTTCGCCGCGCACAACCTGGCGCTGCGCATCGACGACGCGCAGCCGAAGGTGCTGGTCTGCGCCGACGCCGGCAGCCGCGGCGGCAAGGTCATCCCGTTCAAGCCGCTGGTCGACGAGGCGCTGGCGCGTGCGCAGCATCCGCCGGTGCACGTGCTGGTGGTCAGCCGCGACCTGGCCGAAGTGAGCCTGCAGCCTGGCCGCGACCTGGTCTACGCACCGCTGCGCGAGATCCACGCCGATGCCGAAGTGCCGGTGGAATGGCTGGAATCCAACGAGCCCAGCTACATCCTCTACACCTCCGGAACCACCGGCAAGCCGAAGGGCGTGCAGCGCGACGTCGGCGGCTACGCGGTCGCGCTGGCGCTGTCGATGTGGTCGATCTACGACGTGCGCGCCGGCCAGGTGATGTTCTCCACCTCCGACATCGGCTGGGTGGTGGGGCATTCGTACAACGTGTACGGCCCGCTGATCGCCGGCGCCACCTCGATCCTCTACGAAGGCCTGCCGACCTGCCCGGACCCGGGCATCTGGTGGAAGATCTGCGAACGCTACGGCGTGCGCACGATGTTCTCCTCGCCCACCGCGGTGCGCGTGCTGAAGAAGCAGGACCCGGAGTGGCTGCGGCGCCATGACCTGTCGAAGCTGCAGTACCTGTTCCTGGCCGGCGAGCCGCTGGACGAACCGACCGCCGACTGGATCACCAGCGCGCTGGGCAAGCCGGTGATCGACAACTACTGGCAGACCGAGACCGGCTGGCCGGTGCTGACGTTGATGCCGGGCGTGGAGCTCAAGCAGGTGAAGCTGGGCTCGCCGGGCCTGCCGTCGCCGGGCTACAGGCTGCGCGTGATCGACGAGACCACCGGCGAAGACGTCGGGCCCGGACAGAAGGGCGTGCTGGCGATCCAGCCGCCGCTGCCGCCGGGTTGCCTGACCACGGTGTGGGGCAACGACGACCGCTTCATCGCCAGCTACTTCAGCCACTTCAGGGAACAGCTGTACAGCTCGCTGGACTGGGCGATCCGCGACGAGGACGGCTACACCTTCATCCTCGGCCGCACCGACGACGTGATCAACGTCGCCGGCCACCGCCTGGGCACGCGCGAGATCGAGGAATCGGTGTCCAGCCATCCGGCCGTGGCCGAGGCGGCGGTGATCGGCGTGCACGACGAGCTCAAGGGCCAGGTGCCGGTGGTGTTCGCCACGCTGCGCCAGGCCGATGGCGATGCGGCCGAGACCGCCTGCCAGATGATGCGCACGGTGACCGAACAGCTGGGCGCGGTGGCGCGTCCCTCGCGCGTCTACGTGGTCTGTGCGCTGCCGAAGACCCGCTCGGGCAAGCTGCTGCGCCGCTCGCTGCAGGCGCTGGCCGAGCATCGCGATCCGGGCGACCTGTCCACGCTGGACGATCCGAACGCGCTGGAAGAAGTGAAGCGGGCACTGGAGCGGGGCGCGGACGCCGGGAACTGAGGCGAGGGATCGCGCCGGGTCCGCGCCCCGGTCCAGCTCGCCGGACTGCAGCACCCTGCCCGTTGCCGCGGGCAGGGCACTAACCTGAACGGTGGCGGCCGCCATTCGCGGCCGCCACCGCCATGTCGCGTAACATGGCCGCAGGCCATCGGCCTTCCCTGCGTCCCGCTCGGCCCCCGCGGCCCTTCGATTCGCTCCCATCCACCGCACGACCCGGCACGCCCACGCGTCCGGTGCACGACGGGAGCTCCCATGCCCGGTTACCTCACCCGCAACGAACACGTCTCCATCGGCGGACGCGACTGGCGCCTGCGCGTCCTGCAGGACCGCCAGCAGTTCTCCGATCCCGACGGCCATGCCGGGCGGATGGGCATTTCCTCGGCGCAGTGGAGCCTGTTCGGGCAGCTGTGGCCCGCGGGACGGCTGCTGGCGCAGGCGATGCAGCGCTTCGACATCGAGGGCAAGCGGGTACTGGAACTGGGCTGCGGCATCGGCCTGGCCAGCCTGGTGCTGCAGCAGCGCGGCGCCGACGTGGTCGCCTCGGACATGCATCCGCTGGCCGAGCCGTTCCTCGCGTACAACGCCGCGCTCAACGCGCTGCCGGCGCTGCACTACCGCCAGCTGCGCTGGGACGTGCCGTTGCCGACGCTGGGCCACTTCGACCTGATCATCGCCAGCGACGTGCTGTACGAGGCCGAGCATGCCGCGCTGCTGGCCGGCGTCATCGACCGCCACGCCTGGCCGGAGGCCGAAGTCCTGCTGACCGACCCCGGACGCGGCAACAGCGCCCGCTTCAGCCGGATGATGGCCGAACGCGGCTTCACCCTGGCCGAGGCGCGCTGCCCGATGGACGATGGCGAGGCGCCGCCGTACCGCGGGCGGCTGCTGCACTACACGCGTACGGTCGCCGGCGAGGCGTAAGCCCCCGGCCGCCGGTCCGTTTGACGGCCACGCGGGGCCCCTCCCAGAATCGCCCTGCGCCCCTCGAGGGCTCCGCCGTTGTCCTTCGACGGAGTGCCGGCCATGGAATCGACCCAGCTCCAGCTGGACCAGCTGGTCAGCATCCGGAATTCGCGCTGGTCTGCGCGGCCGTGTGCGTGATTGCCGCTGCCTTCATCTATCCCTTCGCGAACACCGTCGCGGTGATGCGCGGGAACCGGCAGTTGAACCGCAGCGACCGCATGCAGGCGAGCTGGTCGAACTGCTGGCCTCGGCAGGGCGCCGCAGCGAAGTTCCACCTCACCACTGAAGCGAGGTTCCCATGGGTTTGAAGGTATTCCTGCTTGCCGCCCAGCTGGCTGCCGCCACGCCGATGGCCTTCGACGACGCGCTGGCCCTGGCCGAGGCCAACGAGAGCGAACTCCCTGCGGCCGTGACCGAACAGCTGCTCAAGGTGCAGGGCGATGCGCTCAAGAGCGCCATGACCGCGTGCCGCGGCACGGACCGGGACTTCTCCACGTTCACGGTGGTGTTCGAACTGCGCAGTGACGGCTCCGTGGTGCAGAGCTGGCGCCAGGGCGAGACGCCGCTGGCGCAGTGCGTGCACCGCGAGCTGGAGGCCTCCGGGCTGCCAGGCGAATGGACGGAGCCGTTCTACACCTTCATCAAGGTGTCGATCGAAGAGCCGTGACATTGCTGCGCAATGGCCGGTCTCCTGGTCGCCAGCCTGCCTTATCCTGTTTCCGGTCGTTGGATGCATGGGGAAGCGAATGAGGCCGGCAACTCTCAAGCAACCCGTCCTGTGCCTGGCCCTGGGGGCTGTCCTGGCAGTAGCGGTCACCTGGCTGCTGGCGGCCACGATGGCGATTGCTGCGCCGGCCGGGTTCTTCGCGTGGTTCAAGTCGCACGGTGCACTGGACCTCGGCCTGGCCATCTGGACCCTGCTGGTGGCCTATCTGCCCGCGATGGGCATCCCGGCGTTCATGGTGCTGTCGGCAGTGTTCCGGTTCGGCAGGGCGACCGTGGCCTCTGCAGTGTCCTTCGTCGCCGGCGTACTTCTGGTGATGTACCTGGCATACCCGCTTGCGGAGGGCTGGTCCTTCTCGCTTGCATTCCAGCGACCGTGGTGGGGTTACGGGTTGGAGCTTTTGCTGTTCGCGGGTGCGGCGGCGGCACTGCTCCTGGCGCGTGGACGGGCCGGCGGCTCGCCCAGTCCTGGCCCGGTGCCTGGCCTGGCCTGATTCCCGGAATCGGCCGTTCTTCCTGCTGTACGTGGTGCATACGCCGCGCGGCGCGGCATCCCGGTCGGCCCAGGCGACGATTGGTACTCGCCACGGCACTGAGAGCCGGCTCCTCCCTGGGGATGGCGCGTGGCGTACCATCGGCTGCATGGCGTCCATCGATCCCCGTGTCTTCGCGGAGAAAGGCTGCATCGGCCTGGAGGGTTTCCACCCGAAGGCGAGGATGGCATCGATCAGGCAGTCGCTGCTCGACGGGCTCAAGCGCGCGCATGTGGGGAAGGGCATTCCGCCGGCGATCCGCTCTTTGCCGATGTTCCAGCAGATCGCGCGGCTGTCGGCGCTGGTACAGGTGCCGGGGTTGCATGCCTCGCTGGTTACGCCGGAGTTGAAGGAGGCCATCACCGCACTGGGTGGGCAAGCGCCGGTGTCGATCCAGGAGACGCAACTGTTGCTTTCGCCCCGGGCTCAGGGCAATTGGAGCCTGCAGGGTCTTAACTGGCACGTGGACGTCACGGCCGCCGCCCGTGGGCCGATCCCCGGCATCCAGGCGTTCTTCCTCATCGACGACGTCGCGCCGCGTGGTGGCGCGACCCTCGCGCTGGCCGGTTCGCACCGGCCGGGGGTGGACATTCCCGCGTTGCGGCGTCTGCTCAAGGCGTCGACGCACCTGGAGCGCGACTTGCAGTCGCTGGGCATCGAGCTCATCGAGATGTGCGGCCGCGCGGGTGACGTGTTCCTGATGGACATGCGCGTCCTGCACACGCCGTCGATCAACGCCACCCGCGAGCTGCGGATGATGGCGACCGCCCGCTGCTTCCTCCAGACCTAGACGGCGCCGGTCCTGCCGCCAGCGGCGGAATCCGGCGCGCCGCCTGCGGAAGCGGCCCCCGACCCGGCCGCGTTCCACGGCGGCGCGTCGCCGCCTACTGCGGCGGCGGGACCGACACGCCCTCGTCGGTCTGCACCACCGGCTTCAGCGTGCCGTCGTCGTTGTACTGCAGGTACTCGACGGTGACGGCGCGGCGGCCGATGGAGCCGTTCTGGTCGCCGACGGTCAGGGACGCGTTGTGCAGGAAGATGTACCACTGCCCCTTGAACTCGGCGATGCCCGGGTGGATGGTGAAGCTGTACTTGCCCGAGCCGGTGAGTTCGCCGCGATACGTCCACGGCCCGCGGATCGACGGCGCGGTGGCGTAGGAGATCTTCTCGTCGCGGTGGCTGGCGCGGTCCAGCGAGGCGTAGGTGAGGTAGTAGGTGTCGCCGCGCTTGTGCAGCCACGGGCCTTCCTCGAAGTGCGGCGGCGTGATCTCGGTGATCTCCCCGTCGATCTCGATCATATTGGGCTTGAGCCTGGCGATGTAGCAGTGGCGGTTGCCCCAGGCGATCCAGGTGGTGCCGTCGTCGTCGGTGAACGCGGTCGGGTCGATGTCTTCCCAGCTGTGCTCGCCCTTGGGCGTCATCTGGTTGGTCACCAGCGCCGAGCCCTTCGCGTCGACGAACGGACCGGTGGGCGAGTCGGACACGGCCACACCGATCGCCTTGCCCGGGTGCGTGTCGTCGTGCTCCACGGCGGTGTAGAACCAGAACCTGCCGTCCTTCTCGATCGCCTGCGACGCCCAGGCGTCGGCCTTGGCCCACTTGAAGTCGGTGGCCTTCATGATCGGGCCGTGCTCGACCCAGTGCTTCATGTCCTTCGTCGAGTAGACCAGCCATTCGCGCATGTTGAACATCTCGTCGCGCTGGGCTTCGTCGTGGCCGACGTAGAGGTAGAGCGTGTCGCCGACCACCAGGGGGGCGGGGTCGGCGGTGAACTTGTCGCGGAACAGCGGGTTGGAACCGGGGACGGGGTTCTCCACCGGCCTGGCCGCCATCGCCGGCACCGCCAGCAGCGGCAGCAGCGCCGCGAACAGCAGGCTGGCGGCGCGCGCTGCCTTCGGGCGGCGGGCCACGTGTCGCGCGCGGAGCATCAGTTGCCCTCCTGCGCGGTCGCGTTCCGCGGTTCCAGCCAGCCGTGCATCTTCATCCACGCGGCGAAGTTGTGGAACCACTGGGTGCTGGTGGTCGGCTTCGGATACATGCCGAAGCCATGGCCGCCCTGCTCGTAGAAGTGGAACTCGACCGGGTGGCCGGCGGCGCGCCAGCTTTCGATCAGGCCGAAACCGCTGTTGGCGAACAGGCCGTCGTCGGCAGCGAGGGCGACGAACAGCGGCGGCGCATCGGCGGGGACATCGAACGGCGCCAGCGGGCCGTAGATGTCGCCGATGAAGGCGGGCTTCGCGTCCTCGCCGGCGATGGCGGTGGCGATGGTGAGCATGGCGCCGGCGGAGAAGCCGACCATGCCGATGCGGTCCGGGTCGATGTTCCATTCGTCGGCGCGGCTGCGCACCAGCGCGAACGCGGCCCGCGCATCGGCGATCTGCGGGCCGAGGTTGGCGATCGACGACATCGGGTCGACGCGGTGCTTCGGCGGCGGGCCGGACAGCATCTCGCGGATCGACTTGCCGAAGCCTTCCAGGTCCGCCGGGGTCTGGTTGAGCCGGTACTTGAGCACGAACGCGGCCACGCCGCGGTCGGCCAGCGCCTGCGCGACCTGCCAGCCTTCGTTCTCCATCGACAGCGAACGGAAGCCGCCACCCGGGGCGACGATCACCGCGGTGCCGGTGGCCTTGGCCGGATCGGGCAGGAACGGGGTGAGCGTGGCGACGGTGACGTTGCGCGCGAACTTGCTGCCGTACTGGCTGTGCCAGGCCTCCGGGTTCTTAGCGTCCGGCAGCGGGCCGGTGCCCAGTTCGATTGCGTCCGGCTGCGCCGGGATCGGGATCGGGGTCATCTTGTCGTCCAGCGCCGCGGCCGGCAGCGCGCAGGCGAGCAGGGCGGCGAAGGCGAGGCGGGGCAGGGCGGGCAGAACGCGGGACTTCGGCATCATCGGCGGTGCTCCGTCGGTTCGGAATGGGTCGCAGGTCGCGAGCCAGCCGAGTGTAGGCAACGTGCGATCGCACACTGATTCGAAGTGTGCCGCGATCGATATGCGTTCCTGTATGGCACGGCATCCGGCGCAAAGCCGTGGCCTGGACCCATCCGCTGGCCGGAGGAGTGGAGGGCCGCCGCAGGAAGCGGGGCGGGCTTCATATCCTCGACCGGGGCCGTGTACTACAGGGAAGGGCGTATGTTTCACGCCATTTTCACGCCCGGTTGGGGCTAATCGCCCGTTCATCACACACAAACGTGGCCAGGGGGATCCACGCTTGCCGGGGGTCGTTCCGGCTGCGCCCAATACAGGACTCCCTGCATGGCCGCCCTCGACCCGCGCACGCGCTCGCTCATCGAATCCCGCCAGAACGACATCATCGACGCCTGGGCGGCGAGCTTCGCCCAGACGACCGCCGACGGCCGCACCTCGCAACGCGAGCTCGAGGAGCAGGTCCGCCGGTTCTGGCAGCTGCTCCTGGGCGCGATCGCCACCGCCGACGTGGCCAGCCTGCAGGGCCCGGCCTGGGAGGAGACCCGCCACTTCCTCGAGGACCTCACCCGCGAGCGCGTGCTCAAGGGCTTCAGCGCCGCGGAGACCGCGGACTTCGTGTTCTCGCTGAAGAAGCCGCTGTTCGACGCGATCGAGCAGGGCCACGCCGGCGAGCCGCAGCTGATGGCGGCCCAGCTCCGCGTGGCGAGCGAACTGGTCGACCAGCTGGGCATGCACACGGTCAAGGTGTTCCAGAAGAACCGCGAGGACGTGATCAAGCGCCAGCAGGAGGAGATGCTCGAGCTGTCCACCCCGGTGGTGAAGCTGTGGGAAGGCGTGCTGGCGCTGCCGATGATCGGCACCCTGGATTCGCAGCGCACCCAGGTGGTGATGGAGTCGCTGCTGCAGCGGATCGTCGAGACCGGCTCGGAGATCGCGATCATCGACATCACCGGCGTACCGACCGTGGACACCCTGGTCGCCCAGCACCTGCTCAAGACCGTCACCGCCATCCGCCTGATGGGCGCCGATGCCATCATCAGCGGCGTGCGTCCGCAGATCGCCCAGACCATCGTCCACCTGGGCCTGGACCTGCAGGGCATCGTCACCAAGGCCAACCTCGCCGACGCGCTGGCGCTGGCGCTCAAGCGCACGGGCGTCACCGTGACCAGGGCGGGCTGATGGAGCGCATCCCGATCCTGCAGATGGGCGACGTCCTCCTGGTGACCATCCAGGTGGACATGCACGACCAGCTGGCGCTGACCCTCCAGGACGACCTGGCCGAACGCATCCGCGCGACCTCGGCGCGCGGCGTGCTGATCGAGATCTCGGCGCTGGACATCGTCGACTCCTTCATCGGCCGCATGATCGCCACCATCTCCGCGCTGGCCGCGGTGATGGACGCCCGCACCGTGGTGGTAGGCATGCAGCCGGCGGTGGCCATCACCCTGGTCGAGCTCGGCCTGAACCTCACCGGCGTGTCCACCGCCCTGGACGTGGAGCGCGGCATGCGCCTCCTGCGCCAGGCCAGTGCGGAGTCCGAATGAGCGCCGATGGCCAACTGCCGATCCGCACCGAGCAGGACGTGGTCATCGCCCGCCAGGCCGCGCGCCAGGCGGCGGTGGCCTGCGGCCTGCGCCTGGTCGACCAGACCAAGCTGATCACCGCCGCATCCGAGCTGGCGCGCAATGCCGTGGTCTACGGCGGTGGCGGCACCATGAGCTGGACCGCGGTCAAGGACGGCATGCGCAAGGGCGTGCGCCTGGAGTTCGTCGACCAGGGCCCCGGCATCCCGGACATCGACCAGGCCCTCACCGACGGCTGGACCTCCGGCACCGGCATGGGCCTGGGCCTGTCCGGCTCGCGCCGGCTGGTGGATGCCTTCGAACTGGAAAGCTCGCCCGGCAAGGGCACGCGGGTTGCGATCACCAAATGGGCATAGGGTTCGTCGGCCAGGTCACCCGCGCCATCACGGTCGACGAAGCCACCCGGGTCGGCCAGGTCAGGCGCGAGGCGCAGTTTCTCGCGCAGCTCGCGGGTTTCGCCGAGCTGGATGCCGGGCGCGTCACCCTGGTGGCGGTGGAGATCGCCACCAACGTGCTGCGCCATGGCGGCGGCGGACGCGTGCTGCTGTCGCTGGTGCAGGGCCGCACCGGCAAGGGCGTGGAGGTCTGCGGCATCGACCACGGCCCCGGCTTCTCGCTGTCCAGCTGTCTGCCCGATGGCTATTCCACGGGCGGCACCCCCGGCCAGGGCCTAGGGGCGATCAAGCGCCAGGCGCAGGTGTTCGACGTGTGGTCCGACACGCGTGGCGCGGTCGTGCTGGCCCGCGTCTACGGCGAGCGCACCCGCAACGAGGACCTGGGCTACGGCGCGCTGCGCCTGGCGATGCGCCAGGAGACCGTATGCGGCGATGCCTGGTTCCTGTCGCGCGACGGCGAGCGCACCTCGGGCGTGCTGGTGGATGGCCTCGGCCACGGCCTGCTTGCGGCCGAGTCGGCAGACGCCGGCATCGCGGCCGCTGCAGAGATTCCGGAGTTGGCCGCGGACGAGGTCCTGGCGCGCATGCACGCGCGCATGTCATCCACCCGCGGTGGCGCCGCCGCCGCCTTCGTCCACGAGCCGGAGTCCGGCGTGGTCCGCTTCGCCGGCGTCGGCAACATCGCTGCGGCCATCCACGAGCCGGGGCAAGCCACGCGCGGCCTGGCCTCGCATCCGGGCATCGTCGGCAGCCAGTACCGCCGCGCGCCCGCCTTCGTCGTGCCCGCGACGCCCGGTGCGCTGCTGCTGATGCACAGTGACGGCCTGCAGACCCGCTGGAGCCTGTCGCAGTACGAAGGCCTGGTGTACCGCCACCCCGCCCTGGTGCTCGCCGTGCTGCTGCGCGATTTCGATCGCGGCCGCGACGACACCGGCGCCCTTGCCGTCCGCCTTGGAGGCGCAGCGTGAGCAGTGCTGCCGACATCACCGAAGAGATCGAGCGCCTGCGTGCGCAGAACGTCGCGCTGCGCACCGAACTGGAAGAAACCAACCAGGGCGTGCTGGCGCTGTATGCCGAGCTCGACCAGCAGGCCGAGCAGCTCAAGGAGGTCTCCGACCTCAAGAGCCGGTTCCTGTCCTACATGAGCCACGAGTTCCGCACCCCGCTGGGCTCGATCCTGAGCATCACCCGGCTGCTGGAGGAGGGCATGGACGGGCCGCTCAACGACGAGCAGCTCAAGCAGGTGCGGTTCGTCAGCAGCGCGGCGGTGGAGCTGCGCGACATGGTCGACGACCTGCTGGACCTGGCCAAGATCGAGGCCGGGCGGATCTCGATCTCGCCTGCCTGGTTCGACCTGATGGACCTGTTCTCGGCCCTGCGCGGCATGTTCCGGCCGCTGGTCGATGGCGCCCACGACGTCGAGCTGGTGTTCGAGGAGCCGCCGCCGCTGCCGATGCTCTACACCGACGACAAGAAGCTGGCGCAGATCCTGCGCAACTTCATCTCCAACGCGCTCAAGTTCACCCCGAAGGGCCGCGTCTCGGTCTCGGCGCGGCCCGAAGGCGAAGGCTACGTGCGCTTCAGCGTGCGCGATACCGGGATCGGCATTCCCGAACACATGTTGGGCGCGCTGTTCGAGGATTTCATCCAGGTCGATACCCCGATCCAGAAGCGCCTGCGCGGCACCGGCCTGGGCTTGGCCCTGTGCCGGCGCTTCGCCGAGCTGCTCGGCGGCAGCGTCGGCGTCCACAGCGTGGTGGGCGAGGGTTCGGAATTCCACGTGATCGTGCCGATCGCACTGCCGGAGGAGAGCAATGACGGGGGCTAACCGGATCCTGGTGGTCGACGACAATGCCGCCACCCGCTACTCGGTGCGGCGCGTGCTCGAAAGACATGGCTTCAGCGTGGACGAGGCCGGCACCGGCACCGAGGGCCAGCAGTGGCTGGCCGACGCGCAGTACGACGCGCTGGTGCTGGACGTGAACCTGCCGGACATGAGCGGTTTCGACCTGGTGCGTACGCTGCGCGCGGACCCGGCCACCAGCCTGCTGCCGGTGATCCATGTCTCCGCGGCCTCGATCGCCAGCGGCGACGTGATCGCCGGCCTGGACGCCGGCGCCGATGCCTACCTGGTGCATCCGGTGGACCACGACGTGCTGCTGGCCACGCTGCGCACCCTGCTGCGCGTGCGCCGCGCCGAGGACGCGCTGCATGCCAGCGAGGCGCGCTTCCGCGAGATCTTCGAGAACATCGGCGCGCCGATCGCCGTAGTGACCGGCGCCCTGGACGTGCGCGAGGCCAACCACGCCTTCAACCGCCTGCTCGGCGAGGCGGGTGCGACCGACCTGTCCAGCCTGTTCGCCGACCAGCCGGTCGCCGGGCTGCGCGAGGCCCTGCGCAACGGCACCAGCTGGAAGGGACGGTTCTGGCTGCACACCCTGCGCGGTATCCGGGTCACCGAGTGGCGGGTGACGCCGCACAGGGAAGCCGGCGCCGGCCTGCTGTACGTGGAGGACCAGACCGAACAGCACGCGCGCGAGCAGGAGCACCGGAAGCGGCTGGACTCGGCCAACAGCGAGCTGGCGGTGCAGATAGCCGAGCGCGAGCGCACCGAGCTGGAGCTGCAGCAGGCGATGAAGATGGATGCGCTCGGCAAGCTCACCGGCGGCATCGCCCACGACTTCAACAACATGCTGACCGGCATCATCGGCGCGCTGGACATGATCAACGCCGCGGTGGAAAGCGGGCGGCTGGAGCGGATCCCGCGCTTCGCCGACGTCGCCAGCACCTCCGCCTTCCGCGCGGCGGCGCTGACCCAGCGCATGCTAGCGTTCGCGCGCAAGCAGTCGCTGGACACCACCGCGTTCGACCTCGGTGCGCGGGTGGCCAGCCTGGGCGAGCTGCTGACCCGCACCATCGGCGAGAACATCGCCCTGCAGTTCGACCTGCCGCAGCAGCCACTGGTCGTGGTCGCCGATGGCAACCAGCTGGAGGCCGTGGTCCTGAACCTGGTGATCAACGCCCGCGACGCGCTGGAGGGCGTGGGCCGGATCACGATCTCGGTGCGTCCGGCCGAGGCCCTGCCCGCCGACCTGGCGCCGGGCGAATACGTAAGCCTGCGGGTCAGCGACGATGGCCCTGGCATCCCGGCGGACATCGTCGACAAGGTGTTCGAGCCGTTCTTCACCACCAAGCCGATCGGGCAGGGCACCGGCCTGGGCCTGTCGATGACCTACGGCTTCGCCCGCCAGAGCGGGGGCACCGCACGCGTGCACAGCGTGGTCGGCCAGGGCACGACCATCGAGCTGCTGTTGCCGCGCGGCGTCGAGGCCACGCCGCATGCGCCGGTCGAGGCGGTGGCCATGCGCGGCGGCGGCGAGAGCATCCTGCTGGTGGACGACAACGAGATGGTGCGCGGCATGTCCCATGAGGTGCTGGTGGATGCCGGCTACGAAGTGGTCGCCTGCGCCGATGCCGGCGAAGCGCAGCAGGCGGCGGCGGCGCGCCGCTTCGACCTGCTGCTGACCGACGTCGGCCTGCCGGGGATCAGTGGCCGCGAACTGGCCGATCGCGTGCGCGAGCGCCATCCCGGGATCGCGGTGCTGTTCATCACCGGCTACGCGGAGAACGCGCAGAACCGTCCGGCCTTCCTCGGCGAGGGCATGGACATGCTGCTCAAGCCGTTCAACCTCAACGAACTGCTGCGCGCGGTGCGGCGGCAGCTGGGCTGAGCCCGGAGGGTCAGTCGTGCGGCACGTCGGCGTCGGCGTCCGGCTGCAGGCCGGTGTAGCGGGCGCGCGGACGGATCAGGCGGCCCAGGCTCTGCTGTTCGAGCGCGTGCGCGAGCCAGCCGGCAAGCCGTCCGGCGGCGAACATCGACAGCGCCGGCGCCGGGCCGAGGCCGTGGGTCCAGCAGATCGCGGCGAGCAGGAAGTCGACGTTCGGCTTGCGTCCGCTGGCCTTGGCCGCCGCTTCGATCACCGCTTCGAGCAGGCGCATCTTCGCCGCGTCCACCGGCGCCTCGCGCAGCATCGCCAGCAGCGCGCCGGCGCGTGGATCGCCATGCGGATAGAGCGCGTGGCCGAAGCCGGGCAGGTCCTCGCCGCGCTGCCAGCGGCTGGCGATGAAACGCTCCAGGTCGTGGCTGGCGCTGGCGTCCTCGATCAGGGCGAAGGCGCGCGCGGTGGCGCCGCCATGGCGCGGGCCGGACAGCGCGGCCAGGCCGGCGCAGACGGTGGCATGCAGGTGCGCGCCGGTGGAGGCGACCACGCGCGCGGCGAAGGCGGAGACGTTGAGTTCGTGGTCGGCGCACAGCACCAGCGCGGCGCGCACCAGGTTGGCGAAGGCCTCGTCGCCGGGACGCCAGGCCTCGCCGAGCAGGTGGTGCACCGGGCCGGCCGGACGCTGCGCGACCAGCAGCGCGGCGTTCTGCCGCAGCAGGGTGGCGGCCACCGCGCGGCGGGTGGGCTGGTCGGCCTGGAACGAGTGGGGCACGTGCAGAGCCAGCAGCGGGATCGCCGCCATGGCCCGGCTCAGCGGCGGCAGCGAGGTGTCGCCGGCCAGCGGGGCGACCCGCGCCGGCCAGTCGCCCGGCGGGCTGGCGAACGGGTCCTGGCTGCCGCAGTCCCACAGCAGGCGGGCGGTGTCCTCCAGGGTGGCGCCGGCATGGGCGGCGGTCACCGCCGAGCGGCCGCGGTAGTAGGGGCCGTCCGGGCGGATCAGCGAGATCCGGGTCTCCAGCACCGGCAGGCCGCGGTCCAGGCTCTGCGCGGCGCCGCGGGCCGGGCCGCGGCCCAGGCGCTTGCGCTGGGCCAGCCGTTCGACGTCCTGGCGCCGGTAGACCCGGCTGCGGTGGTCGTGTCCCGGGCGCGACTCGAGCAGGCCGCGGCTGACGTAGGCGTAGAGCGTGGCCGGGCTGATGCCGAGGATCCGGCAGGCTTCGGGGGCCGGGATCAGGTCGCTGTCCATACCGGAATCATTGATTGGAACGATCAAGATTGATCAACCGGTGACAGGGTGCCACATTGCCGGCGTCGCGTGCACTCCCCGCGCGCGCTGGAAACCTTCCGATGGCCATCTCTTCCCCGGGCGCGAAGTTCCGCGCCGCCCTTGCCGCCGAATCCCCGCTGCAGGTGATCGGCGCGATCAACGCCAACCACGCCCTGCTGGCCAGGCGCGCCGGCTACAAGGCGATCTACCTGTCCGGTGGCGGCGTCGCCGCCGGTTCGCTCGGCCTGCCGGACCTGGGCATCAACACGCTCGAGGACGTGCTGGTCGACACGCGCCGCATCACCGACGTGTGCGACCTGCCGCTGATGGTCGACATCGACACCGGCTTCGGCCCGAGTGCGTTCAACATCGAGCGCACGATCAAGTCGCTGATCAAGGCCGGCGCCGCGGCGTGCCACATCGAGGACCAGGTCGGCGCCAAGCGCTGCGGCCACCGCCCCGGCAAGGAGATCGTGACCCAGGGCGAGATGGTCGACCGGGTCAAGGCCGCGGCCGATGCCAAGACCGATCCGGACTTCTTCCTGATCGCGCGCACCGACGCGATCCAGGTCGACGGCGTGGATGCGGCGATCGAGCGTGCCATCGCCTGCGTGGAAGCCGGCGCCGACGGCATCTTCGCCGAGGCCGCCTACGACCTGGATACCTACCGCCGCTTCGTCGACGCGGTGAAGGTGCCGGTGCTGGCCAACATCACCGAGTTCGGCAAGACCCCGCTGTTCTCGCGCGAGGAGCTGGCCTCGGCCGGCGTCGCCATCCAGCTGTTCCCGCTGTCGGCGTTCCGCGCCGCCAACAAGGCCGCCGAGAACGTCTACCAGTCGATCCGCCGCGACGGCCACCAGAAGAACGTGGTCGGGACGATGCAGACCCGCGAGGAGCTGTACGACCGCATCGGCTACCACGCCTTCGAGCAGAAGCTCGACGCGCTGTTCGCCGCGAAGAAGTGACGCATCCAGCCCGGCGCCGAGGCGGCCGGGCCCCCGAACCAGGAGCATGAAGATGAGCGAGACCACCGCCCCCGCCACGCCGTTCAAGCCGAAGAAGTCCGTCGCCCTGTCCGGCACCGCCGCCGGCAACACCGCCCTGTGCACCGTCGGCCGCAGCGGCAACGACCTGCACTACCGCGGCTACGACATCCTCGACCTGGCCCGCGCCTGCGAATTCGAGGAAGTCGCCTACCTGCTGGTCCACGGCAAGCTGCCCAACCGCGCCGAACTGGCCGGCTACAAGGCCAAGCTGAAGGCCCTGCGCGGCGTTCCGGCCGGCGTGCGCGCCGCGCTGGAACAGCTGCCGCCGTCGGCGCACCCGATGGACGTGATGCGCACCGGCGTGTCGGTGCTCGGCTGCCTGGCGCCGGAAAAGGACGACCACAACCATCCGGGCGCGCGCGACATCGCCGACAAGCTGATGGCCTCGCTCGGCCCGATGCTGCTGTACTGGTACCACTACAGCCACAACGGCGTGCGCATCGACCTGGACAGCGACGAGGATTCGATCGGCGGCCACTTCCTGCACCTGCTGCACGGCGAGAAGCCGCGCGAGTCGTGGGTCAAGGCGATGCACACCTCGCTGGTCCTCTACGCCGAGCACGAGTTCAACGCCTCGACCTTCACCGCGCGCGTGATCGCCGGCACCGGCTCGGACATGTACAGCTGCATCGCCGGCGCCATCGGCGCGCTGCGCGGTCCCAAGCACGGCGGCGCCAACGAGGTCGCGTTCGAGGTGCAGAAGCGCTACGAGACGCCGGACCAGGCGGAAGCCGACATACGCGCCCGTGTGGAGCGCAAGGAGGTGGTGATCGGTTTCGGCCACCCGGTGTACACCGTTTCCGACCCGCGCAACGAGGTCATCAAGCAGGTCGCCCAGGAGCTGTCCGCCGAGCAGTCGAACATGAAGATGTACGACATTGCCGAGCGGTTGGAGGCAGTTATGTGGGAGATCAAGAAAATGTTCCCGAACCTCGACTGGTTCAGCGCCGTCAGCTACCACATGATGGGCGTACCCACGAGCATGTTTACCCCTCTTTTCGTGATCGCCCGTACCGCCGGCTGGAGTGCCCATGTAATCGAGCAGCGGATCGATGGCAAGATCATCCGGCCCAGCGCCAACTACACGGGGCCTGAGGACCAGGAGTTCGTTCCGATGGATCGGCGGGGATGAAGAGGATCACGGCAATGCGCAGACGCCTTAGGGGGGACCATGCGCGAGGTGATGTATCGAAAGACAGAGGCCGGTAGGGAAGAAATCAGCCAGAGAACGCGCAAGCTGCCGACGCAGCTGCGCACGATCCTGTTGATGGTCGATGGCCAGCGCACGCCAGCCCAGCTGCGTGCGCTGATCAACGACATGAAGGCTCCACCGGACACGCTGGAGCAGCTGGCACTCGAGGGGCTGATCGAACTGGTGCCGGCCGGCTTCAACGCCGCCGGCGTGGTCGACGTGGTGACGCCGCGCGGGGGCGCGGCGCCGGCAACGGATACCGCGGAAGCGGCGGCGGTCGCCGCCCTCGAGGCGCAGGCGGTGGCGGAAGCGCAGGAAGCCGACGACGCCTCGGCGGCGCAGTCGGGCAAGTACATCCTGCTGTACGAGAAGATGAGCGAGGCCGTGCGCGCCCACCTGGGCCTGCGCGGCTATTTCATGCAGCTGAAGATCGAACGCTGCACGACCGCCGACGAACTGGAAGAGCTGCTGCCGGAGTTCCGCGAGGCCCTGGCCAAGGCCAAGGGCGAAACCTTCGCGTCGGACTGGCTGCGGGCGTTGTCGCCGGTCGCCGCCTCGTAAACGGCCGCGGCCGGCGCGTGCCGGCCGCGGGTCTTCGCCGGGGCTGGCCCGATCAGGCCAGGCCTTCGGCCTTCAGCGCCTGCTGCACGCCGGCGTCGGCATCCATGCGCGCGCGGAACGCGGCCAGGTGCTCCAGGCCGGACAGGTCGACGCCGACGCGGTCGGCCCAGCGCGTAGTGACGTACAGGTACGGATCGGCGTAGCTGCGGAAGCCGGCCAGCCACTCGCGGCCGGCCAGCTGGCGGTCGGCGACCTCGAACAGGCTGCGCACGCGCTTGCGCGCGGCGGCCTTGAGTGCGTCGTGCTGGGCCGGGTCCTCGATGTAGTTGCCGGGGCCGAAGATCGGCTTGAACGCCGGGTGCAGGTCGGAATTGACGAAGGCCAGCCAGCGGGCCGCCTCGGCGCGCTGGCGCGCGCTGCCGTCGCCGGCCAGGCCCGCCTGCGGGAAGCTGTCGGCCACGTAGCCGACGATGGCGGCGTTCTGGGTCAGGACGAAGTCGCCGTCCACCAGCACCGGCACCGCGCCGGACGGGTTGAGCGCGCGGAATTGCGGCGACTTCATGTAGTCGGCGTCGACCACCTGGAGCTCGAACGGCTGGCCGGTCCAGCACAGGTCGATGTGGACGGCGGTCGAGCAGGCACCGGGCTTGGTGTAGAGCTTCATGTATTCCCCTGCACTTGGGATCGGGATGGAAAGACCCGCGATTATCGCGGGTCGGCCATCCAGCGTGCAGGGGGCGACAGGACGGCCCGCGAGCGCGCCGGCCTGCGCGGGCTCAGGTGCGCGGCTTGAGGCGCTGCACCCGGTAGAAGGTGTGGTCGCCGATCGTCGCCACCTGGTAGGCGTTGCTCCACGCCGGGCTGGCGATGGCGTGCGCGGCGAAGTGGCTGGCGCCAGGCACGATCTCGCGGCGCTGGCCCACCGGCAGGGCCCAGTTGCGCTCGGCGCGCAGGGCCACGTCCACGGAGCGGTCCCAGGCCTTGAGGTTGGCAAGGCGGGTGTTGGGCGAGACGATGGTCGGCGCGAACTGCTTGCGCGCGGTGACCACGTCGCACATCGAATTGCCCCACAGGCCGCTGTCGCGGCGGCGCAGGGCGACCTCGGCGACCGCTTCCTGGCCGCGGACGCTCTGGTCGCGCGCTTCCAGGTAGACGGTGGTGCTGAGGCACAGCGAGTCGGCGGCCGGCTGCGGCAGGAGCTGCGACAGCCAGAGGATCCACGCCAGTTTCATGTTGTCTCCTTGCTCCGTCTGCGCGGCGTCCTGGCGGTGGACACGAGGGTCCGTTGCCGGGGCGACGCGGGGCGTCATGGGGAGGCGGCCATTGGTTCCGGGGCCGCCCGGGTTGCCGGCGAATTTGGTGGGCCGGCGGTGGCCTGCCAGGGGAGGGGGGCAGGCCCGAATTGGCGCGCACGATAGGTGCCGGTTTCCCAACCGAAACTGAATGAGCCAGCTTGACATGCGCTGCTGGCATAGGGTCTGGAAGTGAGGCGCGCGGAAAAATCCCTCGCGTATTCAGCAAGTTGTGCGAAACGGATTCCGGCTCCTCGGCCGGCCATCACACCTGAACGACCGCGCCTTCACCCCTCCCACCGGGAGAGGGGCAGGGGGAGAGGGCCGGCAGCCGACGCGCTCCGGGCCTCCCGCGGGCGCCCGACCCCTCAAAGCCTCGCCGCCAGCCTGGATCCCTGGTCGATCGCCCGCTTGGCATCCAGCTCCGCCGCCACGTCCGCGCCGCCGATCAGGTGCACCGGGGCGGTGGTCCCGGCCGCCTGCAATGCGGCCTGCAGGTCGCGGCGTGGTTCCTGGCCGGCGCATACGACTACCGTGTCGACCGGCAGCCACTGCTCGGCGCCGTCCACCCGCAGGTGCAGGCCCTGGTCGTCCACGCCCAGGTACTCGACCCCGCCCAGCATCTTCACGCCCTTGGCCTTGAGCGTGGCCCGATGGATCCAGCCGGTGGTCTTGCCCAGCTTGCGGCCGGGCCGGCCGGGGCTGCGCTGCAGCAGCCAGACCTCGCGCGCCGGCGGTTCCGGGCGCGGCGGGACCAGGCCGCCGCGGCTGCCGCCTTCGAAATCCACGCCCCATTCGGCGCGCCAGCGCTGGCCGTCCAGGCTGGGCGACTCGCCCTCGTGGACCAGGAACTCGGCCACGTCGAAGCCGATGCCACCAGCGCCGATGATCGCCACCCGGCGACCGGGCACGGCGCGGCCGGAGAGCACGTCGATGTAGCCGGTGACCTTGGGGTGGTCGGCGCCGGGGAAGTCGACCCGGCGCGGCAGGATGCCGGTGGCCAGGACGATCTCGTCGAAGCCGGCCAGTCCGGCTGGCGTCGCGACCGTACCCAGGCGCAGCTCCACCCCGGTCTCGGCGATCCGCTCGCCGAAGTAGCGCAGGGTCTCGTTGAACTCTTCCTTGCCCGGGATGCGCCGGGCCAGGTTGAACTGGCCGCCGATCGCGTCGGCCGCGTCGAACAGGGTCACCGCATGGCCACGCTGCGCGGCGACGGTGGCGCAGGCCAGGCCGGCCGGACCGGCGCCGACCACGGCGATGCGCTTCTTATATGTAGTGGGCAGGTAGTTGAGTTCGGTCTCGGCGCCGGCGCGCGGGTTGACCAGGCAGCTGGCGACCTTGCCGACGAAGATGTGGTCCAGGCACGCCTGGTTGCAGGCGATGCAGGTGTTGATCGCGTGGGCGCGGCCGGCACGGGCCTTGTTCGGCCACTCCGGGTCGGCCAGCAGCGGGCGCGCCAGCGAGACCATGTCGGCCTGGCCGGCGGCCAGAATGGATTCCGCCACGTCGGGCATGTTGATGCGGTTGACCGCGACCAGCGGCAGCGAGACGTGCGGCTTGAGCCTGGCGGTGATCCCGGCGAACGCCGCGCGCGGCACCGAGGTGGCGATGGTCGGTACCCGCGCCTCGTGCCAGCCGATCCCGGAATTGATGATGGTCGCGCCGGCGGCCTCGACCGCCCTGGCCTGCGCCACCACCTCGTCCCAGGCGTTGCCGTCCTCGACCAGGTCCAGCAGCGACAGCCGGTAGATCAGGATGAAATCCGGGCCGCAGGCCTCGCGCACCCGGCGCACGGTCTCCACCGCGAAGCGCATGCGCTTCTCCGCGTTGCCACCCCAGGCGTCATCGCGGCGGTTGGTGCGCGGCGCGGTGAACTGGTTGATGAGGTAGCCCTCCGAGCCCATCACCTCGACGCCGTCGTAGCCGGCCTCGCGGGCGCGGGCGGCGGCGCTGGCGAAGGCGCGGATCTGCCGCTCGACGCCGCGGGCGGTGAGGGCGCGCGGGGTGAACGGGCTGATCGGCGCCTTCAACTTCGACGGCGCCACCACCAGCGGGTGGAAGCCGTAGCGGCCCGAATGCAGGAGTTGCATGCAGATCTTCGCGCCGTGCTGGTGGACGGCGGCGGTGACCTGGCGGTGCCGGGCGGTTTCCCAAGGCCACGACAGCTTGCCGCCGAACGGCGACAGCCAGCCCTCCAGGTTCGGCGCGAAGCCGCCGGTGACGATCAGGCCGGCGCCGCCGGCGGCACGCTCGGCGAAGTAGGCGGCCAGCTTCGGGAAGTCGCGGGCGCGGTCCTCCAGGCCGGTGTGCATGGAGCCCATCAGCACGCGGTTGCGCAGTGTGGTGAACCCCAGGTCCAGCGGCTCGAACAGGTGCGGGTACGGCGTGGCGGAAGCGACGTTTGCAGCTGGCGTCATGACGGATACGCATGCGTACGGATCGCGCATCCTCCCGCCAAACGGTCCCGGCGGCAAGTGGGGCGGTGGGGCGGGGCCCTGCCGCCAGCGACGCGCCGCATTCTGTAGAGCGGGGCTTGCCCCGCTGCCCCTCGCGCGCAGGGACATCCGGCGCGGGAGCCGACCGGCAATCCTCGTAGAGCGGGGCTTGCCCCGCTGCCCCTCGCACGCAGGGACATCCGGCGCGGAAGCCGGGCGGCATCCCCGTAGAGCGGGGCTTGCCCCGCTGCCCTTCGCGCGCTGGGACATCAGGCGCGGGAGCCGGGCAGGCATCCCTGTAGAGCGGGGCTTGCCCGCTGTCCCTCGAGCGCCGGGACACCAGGCGTGGGAGTCGGGCAGGCCCGACTCTACAGGGGGGTGAGGCGCTTCTGCGGGGGTCAGTCCCAGCCGGCCAGGGCCAGCTTGCCGATCGCGGTGCCTGCTTCCATCCGCCGGTGCGCCTCGCGCAGGTTGGCCGCGTTGATCGGCCCCAGCACTTCGGTGAGCGTGGTGCGCAGTTCGCCGGCCTCGACGAGGCTGCCGGCGCGGGACAGGATGCGGTGGTGGCAGATCATGTCGGCGGTGCGGAACTTCGGCCGGGCGAACATGAACTCCCAGTGGATGCCGATGCATTTGGCCTTGTAGGGATCGCCGATGCGCAGCGCGCCGGCGGGTTCCACGACCAGGCCGACATGGCCCTGCGGCGCCAGCAGTTCGCCGAGCGGTTCCCAGTAGCGGTCGGTGTCGGCGAGGTTGATCGCCGCGTCGACGCTGTCGAAACCCAGCGCCTGCAGCTGCGGCGCCAGCGGCTGGCGGTGGTCGACCACGTGGTGGGCGCCCATCCGTTCGCACCACTGCCGCGTCTGCGGGCGCGAGGCGGTGGCGATCACCTTGAAACCGGCGTGCCGCGCCAGCTGGATCGCGATCGAACCGACGCCGCCAGCCCCGGCGATGACCAGCAGGCTGCGCCCGTTTTCCTCGGCGTCGAAGTCGAACGGCATGCGTTCGAACAGCAGTTCCCAGGCGGTGATGGTGGTCAGCGGCAGCGCCGCGGCTTCGGCGAAATCCAGGGTGGTGGGCTTCGGCCCGGCCAGGCGCTCGTCGACCAGCTGGTACTGCGCATTGCAGCCGGGGCGGGTGACGTCGCCGGCGTAGTAGACCTCGTCGCCGGGCTGGAACAGCTCCACTTCCTCGCCCACCGCCTCGACCACGCCGGCGGCGTCGAAGCCGAGGATCCGCGGCGGATCCAGGGTCGCCGGCGCGCCGGGTTTCGGCGCCCGCAGCTTGGCGTCGACCGGATTGACCGAGACCGCCTCGACGCGGACGAGGAGGTCGCGCGGGCCGGGCTGGGGCCGCGGCAGGCGCAGGTCCTGCAGCGCGTCCGGATCGTCGATCGGCAGGTGGCGGGTAAGGGCGACGGCTTTCATTTCCTCGGCCATGGCGGTGTCCGGTCTGGGGGGGAAAACGAGCAAGTATGCGCCGGCCGGGCATAAAGGTGGCCGCTGGAATCCGCGGGGTGCGTTCCACGCTTCCGGCCCCCGGGGAAACCCCGGGAACGCTTGCGGATTCGGAGCGCAATAATCAGAGTGGGAACGGATCGACGGTTTTCACATGTTATGTTACTGTTAACACCGTCTTCACCTGGTCCCGAATAGGCTTCCGCGGGACGACGTGCAGCACGGCCGTCTGGATGTCTGCCGCAAAGATTCGTTGCGTATTGACGCGTTAATCGGCAATCCGGTTTTTCAAACCCCCGAATCAGCAAGGAGCTACACGATGAACAAGAAACTTCTGACCGCTGCGCTGCTCGGCGGCCTCGCCGTTGCGCAGGCTGCTTCCGCGCAGGAGTTCGACGACCGCTGGTACCTGACCGGTTCGGCGGGTTTCAACTTCCAGGACAGCGACCGTGGTACCGAGGACGTCCCGTACCTGGCCCTGGGCATGGGCAAGTTCATCAGCCCGAACTGGTCGCTCGATGCCGAGCTGAACCACCAGAACCCGGGTCTGAACAGCAACCGCCACCTCAACTGGAGCCAGTACGGCGTCTCGCTGGACTTCCGCCGCCACCTGATCCAGGAAGGCCGCGCGTATAACCCGTACTTCCTGTTCGGCGTCGGCTACCAGCGCGCCGAGGAAGAGTGGGACGCGTTCCCGAGCCCGGATTCGCCGCAGCAGCGCGAGGAAGGCAACCTGGCCGCCAAGGTCGGCGTCGGCCTGCAGACCACCTTCGACAGCCGCGTCGCCGTGCGCGCTGAAGTCGCCTACCGCGCCGACTTCGACGACCGCAGCGTCAACGCCCCGAACGAGGACTGGTTCGGCGACGTCCTGGCCTCGATCGGCCTGGTGATCCCGCTGGGCCCGGCCCCGGTCGCCGCCCCGCCGCCGGCCCCGACCCCGGTCGCCCCGAGCTGCGCCGACCTGGATGACGACGGCGACGGCGTCAACAACTGCGACGACCGCTGCCCGGGCACCCCGGCTGGCACCATCGTCGGTCCGGACGGCTGCCCGGTCCCGGTGTCGATCGACCTGAAGGGCGTGAACTTCGACTTCGACAAGGCCACCCTGCGTCCGGACGCCCTGGCGATCCTGGGCGAGGCGACCGAGATCCTGCGCCGCTATCCGGAGCTGCGCGTTGAAGTCGCCGGCCACACCGACCTGTGCGGTCCGGACGACTACAACCAGAAGCTGTCGGAGCGTCGCGCCAAGACCGTGTACGACTACCTGACCAGCAATGGCATCGACGCCTCGCGTCTGGCCGGCCCGATCGGTTACGGCGAGAGCCGTCCGCTGGAGCCGACCCCGCAGACCCTGCCGGGCTGCAAGAGCGAGACCAACCGCCGTACCGAGCTGAACGTCCAGAACTGATCGGACGCCAAGCTGCAAGACCACAAGGCCCGGCATCGCCGGGCCTTGTTTTTTTCCGGCCGGCGGCGCGGTGCCGCGCGCGAAAACGTGCGCGCGCTGGCAACTGCGCGCTCCGGCCTGCATTCGTTCTTGAATCGACCGGGGGCGCTGCCTACACTCGGTCGCATTCCTGTCCTGGAGCACTTCCATGCGCGCTCTCGCCGCCGCCTTCTTCGGCATCGCCCTTGTTCCGGCCGCCGCGATCGCCGCGCCGGACTGCTCCGGTTCCTCGCTGCAGCAGCCCCTGCCGCTCGCGTCGACCGCGGTCGCTCCGGTGGCCGTGGAACTGGGTTCGCGCACCTCGCAACTGGGCATGCCCAGCGGCGTGCTGACCCCGGAGTTCGACAGCGCCCAGTCGCTGGATCGCGTGCTGCTGCGCCTGCGCATCGAGAACTGCCGCAACATCGCCAACGCGCTGCCGGCGGCCGCGGCGGTCAATGCCAACGATCCGGCCGCGTACAAGCCGAAGACCGAGTTCGACAACACGCCCTGGCGTTTCAACATGACCCAGGACGGCAAGCGCATGACCGCCGACGAGTTCGACGCCTGGATGAAGGCGCGCGGCGCGCGCGTGGCCACGGGCAAGCCGACCACCGCCACCCCGGCAGCCGCGCCTGCGGCAGGGGCCGCGGCGCGGGCGAACTGAGCCTTCCCGGCCTGCCATGAAGGGCGGGACGCGCTCCCGTCCGCCGGGAACGGACCCTTCGGGTAAACCCGCCGATGCACCGCGCCGGCATGGCCTGGCGCGGGTGCTGTCGAAGGCGGGCGTGTGTTCGCGCAGCGAGGCCGAGCGCTGGGTCCGCGCCGGCCGCGTGCGCGTGGACGGGCGCGTGGTCCTCGACCCGGAGCATCCGCTCCACGACGGCATGCGCCGGGTCCAGGTCGACGGCCTCGAAGCGGCGGCGCCACGGCGCCACTACCTCGTGCTCAACAAGCCGCGCGGCCTGGTCACCACCGCGCGCGACGAGCGCGGCCGCGACACGGTCTACCGCTGCCTCGACGGCGGCGGCCTGCCATGGCTGGCGCCGGTCGGGCGCCTGGACAAGGCCAGCGAAGGCCTGCTGCTCTTCAGTAACGATCCGGAATGGGCGGCGCGGGTACTGGATCCGCAGCACGGCCCGGACAAGACCTACCACGTGCAGGTCGACCGCGTGCCCGACGCGGCGCTGCTGGCCGCGCTGTGCGACGGCGTGGTCGAGGAGGGCGAGCGCCTGCGCGCGAAGTCGGTGGCCCTGCTGCGCAGCGGCACGCGCAATGCATGGCTGGAGATCGTGCTCGACGAAGGACGGAACCGGCAGATCCGCCGCCTGCTGGCGGCCTTCGACGTCGGCGTGCTGCGGCTGGTGCGGGTGGCCATCGGCCAGCTGCAGCTGGGCACGCTGGGCAAGGGCCAGTGGCGCGAACTGGAAGCCGCCGAACGTGACGCGCTGGCACCAGCCTCCGCCGATTCCACTCGCGGCAACGCGAAGCCGCCATCCCCCCTCTCCCCCCGGGAGAGGGGCCGGGGGTGAGGGTAGGCCGCCCGCCAAGCACGCATTTCTCCCTTGGGAGAGGGCCGGCCACCCCACCACGCCCGCATGCCGACCCTCTCCCAACCGCCATCGCCGCCGACGCTCCCATCGCGCGCACGTCCCTAGACTGAGGTATCGCGCCGTCCAGGACCGCCATGCCCTCGAATACCACTCCCATACGAATGCCCGCCGCGCTGGCCCTGGCTTCGCTGCTGGCCGGCTGCGCTGGCGAACGCGCAAGGGAACCCGTGGCTGCCGAGGTCGTGGAGGAAGATCCGGAAGCGGTCATCCTGCTCGATCCGGACGACCCGTATGCCTACCGCTTCGACATGGAGCAGGAGGGCGTCCGGATGACCGCCGACGACTTCGATGCCTGGATGAAGCGCCACGGCATGAAGATCAGCAAGGGCGCCCCCGCCCCGGCGCTGCCCGATCCGCCGCCGGCCCTGCCGGAACCGCCGGCGGACTGAGCGCGGGCGCACGCTTCGCGCGGGACGCCGGTGGCAGCCTGCGAATCCGCCGGGACGTGGGGCGCGCAGGCATGTTTTTCCGCTCCCGGACGGGGCTAGACTCGCCTCGCATCTCCGGGGGAAATACGCATGTCCAGCACCGAACGCGTTGTCCGCGCCTGCCTGATCCTGTCCGCCACCGCCGTGCTTGCCGCCTGCGCCAGTACCCGCGAACAGCCCACCGCGCAGGCCACGCCTGCGCCGGCCGCCAAGGTGGCCGATGCGAAGGACCCTTACGCCTACCGCTTCAACATGACCCAGAACGGCAAGGCGATGAGCGCCGACGACTTCGACGCCTGGATGAAGGCGCGTGGCCTGCGCGTGTCCAAGGGCGCGGAGCCGGTGCAGAAGGATCCGAAGCTGGTCGCGCAAGGCGCGGCCAAGGCCAGGCCGAAGAGCCAGGACAAGGGCTCGGACTGAGTCGTCCGGCCTGAGCGGGGCGGGGCGCGCCGTCGGCCGGCGCGCCCGCGTCGTCAGCCCTTGATGACGCCCAGTTCGCGGCCGATGCGGGTGAACGCGTCGATCGCACGGTCCAGGTGCTCGCGCGTGTGCGCGGCGCTCATCTGCGTGCGGATGCGCGCCTGGCCCTGCGGCACCACCGGGAAGAAGAAGCCGATCGCGTAGATGCCTTCCTCGAGCAGGCGCCCGGCGAAGCGCTGCGCCAGCGGCGCGTCGTACAGCATCACCGGGCAGATCGGGTGCACGCCCGGCTTGATGTCGAAGCCGGCGGCGGTCATGCGCTCGCGGAAGTAGGCAGTGTTCTCCCGCAGGCGGGTGCGCAGCTCGCCGGCCGAGGACAGCATGTCGAAGGCCTTGATGCCCGCGGCCACCACGTGCGGCGGCAGCGAGTTGGAGAACAGGTACGGACGCGAGCGCTGGCGCAGCATCTCGATCACTTCCTTCCGCGCGGTGGTGAAGCCGCCCAGCGCGCCACCCATGGCCTTGCCGAGGGTGCCGGTGAAGATGTCGATCTTCTCCAGCACGCCCTTGACCTCGGCCGAGCCGCGGCCGGTGGCGCCGAGGAAGCCGGTGGCGTGGCATTCGTCGATGTGCACCAGGGCGTCGTACTTCCTGGCCAGCGCGGTGATCTCGTCCAGCGGGGCGATGAAGCCGTCCATCGAGAACACGCCGTCGGTGGTGACCATGATCGTGCGCGCGCCGTCGGCCCGGGCCTGCTGCAGCTGCTTCTCCAGGTCGGCCATGTCGCAGTTGGCGTAGCGGTAACGCTTCGCCTTGCACAGGCGCACGCCGTCGATGATGGACGCGTGGTTGAGCGCGTCGGAGATGATCGCGTCGTTCTCGTCCAGCAGCGGCTCGAACAGGCCGCCGTTGGCGTCGAAGCAGGCGGCGTAGAGGATCGTGTCCTCGGTGCCGAAGAATTCCGCGATCTTCGCCTCCAGCTGCTTGTGCAGGTCCTGGGTGCCGCAGATGAAGCGCACCGAGGCCATGCCGAAGCCGTGGCTGTCCAGGGCCTTCTTGGCCTCGGCGATGATGTCCGGATGGTCGGCCAGGCCCAGGTAGTTGTTGGCGCAGAAGTTGAGCACCTTGCGGCCGTCGGCCAGCCCGATCTCGGCCGACTGCGGGCTGGTGATGACCCGTTCGGCCTTGAACAGGCCCTGCTGGCGCAGGCCTTCGAGCTGGGTGGCGTAGCGGGCGAGGGCGGCCTCGGACATCACAGATCCTTGTTCGGAAAGGGAAAGCGCCAATTCTAAGCCGGCCGCCCGGACCACGCCGGCTTAATGGCTATCGGCTATAAGAGGCCGCCCCTTATTCATTTCCCGTGGCCAAGCTGAATAGGGACTATCCTGTTACCGGCCACGGGCCATGACGCAGGGTCAAGGGCAATGCAGCGACACAATCGAGTGCAGGGTGCCGGCGGGAGGTCGCCGCTGTGGCTGACCGGGGCGCTGGCCTGCGCCCTGGCGGTGCCGGCGGCGGCCCAGCAGCAGGCACCGACCCTGGAGGAACTGGCCCGCCGGCTTGCCCAGCTGGAGCAGCGCTACGGCGCCGGCACTGCCGGGGAAGGCGAGGAAGGCCTCGACCTGGCCGCGCTGGACCAGCGCCTCCGCGCCCTGGAGCGCAACCTCGAGCTGCAGGAGGAGGCGCGCCAGGCGAAGGAGAAGGAGGCGGCCGTGGTGACGGTCAACAATCGCGGCGCCTCGCTGAAGTCGTCCAACGGCGATTACGAAGTTCGCATCCGCGGCCTGCTCCAGGGCGACGGCCGCTTCTTCAGCAGCGGCACGCCGGGCGCCAACGACACCTTCCTGCTGCGCACCGCGCGCCCGACCATCGAGGGCACGCTGGGCAAGTGGATCGGCTACCGCTTCACCCCGGAATTCGCCGGCGACAGCGCCAGCATCGTCGACGCCTACGCCGACCTGAAGTTCTCGCCGGCCGCCAGCGTCCGCGTGGGCAAGTTCACCTCGCCGGTGGGCCTGGAGCGGCTGCAGTCGTCGGCCTCGCTTTCGGCGGTGGAACGCGGCATCGCCAGCGAGCTGGCGCCCAACCGCGACATCGGCGTGCAGCTGCAGGGCGAGCTGGCCAAGGGCACCGTGTCCTACGCGCTGGGCGTGTTCAACGGCTCGGTCGACGGCCGCGACGCGACCACCACCAACCCCGACGACGAGTTCGAGTACGCCGGCCGCCTGTTCGTCGAGCCGTTCCGCAACGACCCCGGCTTCTGGTCCGGGCTGGGCTTCGGCATCGGCGGCAGCGTCGGCGACGTCAGCGGCAGCGGCAACAACTTCCTGCCGCGCTACCGCACGCCGGGCCAGCAGCAGTTCTTCGGCTACCGCGGCACGGTCGCCGCCGACGGCCGCCGCACCCGCTGGTCGCCGCAGGGGTACTTCTACCGCAACCGCTTCGGCCTGCTGGCCGAGTACATCCGGTCGTCGCAGGAAGTGGCCGTCGCCGGGACCCGCACCGAGCTGGACCACGACGCCTGGCAGGCCACGCTCAGCTGGGTGCTGACCGGCGAGGACGCCTCCTACCGCGGCGTGGCCAAGCCTTCCAGCCCGTTCAACCCGGGCAAGGGCGGCTGGGGCGCCTGGGAACTCATCGGCCGCTACGGCGAGCTGGACGTGGACGACGGCGCCTTCCCGCTGTTCGCCGATCCGGCGGTCTCGGCGCGCAGCGCGCAGACCTGGACGGTGGGCGTGAACTGGTACCTCAACAGCAACCTCAAACTGGTCGCCAACTACCTGCAGACGAGCTTCGACGGCGGTGCCGCCGGCGGCGCCGACCGCAGGGACGAGAAGGCGGTGTTTACCCGGCTGCAGGTCGCGTTCTGACCTGGCGCCATTACCGGAGCATGCACATGAAGAAGTCCAACCTCAGCCGGTCCGCGATCCGCGTCGGTGCCGCCGTGTTCGGCCTGGTGCTGGCCGTCGGCGCGATGGCCAAGGACCTGCAGCTGCTGAACGTGTCCTACGACCCGACCCGCGAGCTGTACCGCGAGTTCAACGCCGCCTTCGCCAGACACTGGCAGGAGACCAAGGGCCAGAAGGTGGTGATCGAGGCCTCGCACGGCGGCTCCGGCAAACAGGCGCGCGCGGTGATCGATGGCCTGGAGGCCGACGTGGTCACCCTGGCCCTGGCCTACGACATCGACTCGATCGTCGAGCGCGCGAAGCTGCTGCCGCCGAACTGGCAGCAGCGCCTGCCGGAGAACAGCGCGCCGTACACCTCGACCATCGTGTTCCTGGTGCGCAAGGGCAACCCGAAGAACATCAAGGACTGGCCGGACCTGCTGCGCTCCAACGTCAAGGTCATCACGCCCAACCCGAAGACCTCCGGCGGCGCGCGCTGGAACTACCTGGCGGCGTGGGCCTTCGGCCTGAAGATATTCAAGGGCGACGAGGACAAGACCCGCAACTTCGTCGCCGCGCTGTTCCGCAACGTGCCGGTGCTGGATACCGGCGCGCGCGGCTCGACCACCACCTTCGTCCAGCGCGGCATCGGCGACGTGCTGCTGGCCTGGGAAAACGAGGCGTTCCTGTCGATCGAGGAGCTGGGTCCGGACAAGTTCGACATCGTCGTGCCCTCGCTGTCGATCCTGGCCGAGCCGCCGGTGGCGCTGGTCGACCGCAACGTCGACAAGCACGGCACCCGCGAGGTCGCGCAGGCCTACCTGCAGTACCTGTACTCGCCGGAAGGCCAGAAGATCGCGGCGAAGAACTACTACCGCCCGCGTTACCCGCAGCACGCCGACCCCGCCGACGTGGCGCGCTTCCCCAAGGTGGAGCTGGTGACCATCGACCAGGTGTTCGGTTCCTGGGCCGCGGCGCAGAAGAAGCACTTCGCCGACGGCGGCGTGTTCGACCAGATCCAGGCGAAGAAGTAAAAGGCGACCGTCACCCGATGCAGCGCAAACGCCCATGAGTTCGAATCCGGCCATTCCGCGCCGCGACGCCACGCCGCCTCCGGGCGGCGTGGCCGCGCGTGCGCGCCGCCGCCGCGTCGTCCCCGGCTTCGGCCTGAGCCTGGGCTACACGCTCGCCTGGCTCGGCCTGATCGTGCTGATCCCGCTGGCCGGCGTGTTCGTGTACTCCTCGCAGCTGGGCTGGGACGGGCTATGGCGCGCCTGGTCCGAGCCGCGGGTACTGGCGGCACTGAAGATCAGCTTCGGCACCGCGCTGGTGGCGGCGGCATTCAACGCGGTGATGGGCACGCTGGTGGCGTGGGTGTTCGTGCGCTACCGCTTCCCGGGCCGGCGCCTGTTCGACGCGATGATCGACCTGCCGTTCGCGCTGCCGACCGCGGTGGCGGGCATCGCGCTCACCGCGCTGTACGGCCCCAGTGGCTGGATCGGCCGCTGGCTGGAGGCGGCCGGGGTCAAGGTCGCGTACACGCCGCTCGGCATCACCGTGGCGCTGGTGTTCATCGGCCTGCCGTTCGTGGTGCGGGTGGTGCAGCCGGTGCTGGCCGAGGTCGAGCGCGAACTCGAAGAGGCCGCGGCCACGCTCGGCGCCAGCCGCTGGCAGATCGTGCGCAAGGTGGTGCTGCCGGCGGCCTGGCCGGCGGTGCTGGCCGGCTTCGCCCTGGCCTTCGCCCGCGGCGTGGGCGAATACGGCTCGGTGATCTTCATCGCCGGCAACATCCCGCAGGTGTCGGAGATCGCGCCGCTGCTGATCACGATCAAGCTCGAGGAATTCGACTACGCCGGCGCGACCGCCATCGCGGTGGCGATGCTGCTGCTGTCCTTCGCGCTGCTGCTGGTGATCAACACACTGCAGTCGCGCCTGGCCCGCCGCGAGCGCGGCAGGGGGAACTGACGTGGGTGGTACATTGCAAGGCGTCCTTGCCGTCGACGCGGGTGAGCAGGTGCTGGAGCGCAGACACGGTCGCAGTTCCGCCAGGCCGGCCTCGCCGACCACCGAGCCGCGCTGGGTGCAGGTGCTGCTGATCCTGGCCGCGCTGGGCTTCCTGCTGGCCTTCCTGCTGCTGCCGCTGGTGCTGGTGTTCGCCGAGGCGCTGCGCGGCGGCCTGGAGGCGTTCGCCCGTGCCGTCACCGACCCGGACGCGCTGGCCGCGATCCGCCTGACCCTGCTGGTGACCGCGATCGTGGTGCCGTTGAACCTGGTGTTCGGCGTGGCCGCGGCCTGGGCGGTGACCAAGCACGAGTTCCCCGGCAAGCGCTGGTTGGTCACCCTGATCGACCTGCCGTTCGCGGTATCGCCGGTGGTGGCCGGCCTGATCTTCGTGCTGATCTTCGGCGCGCAGGGCTGGGCCTACCCGCTGATCGAGGAAGGCTGGCACGCCAGCCTGCCGCTGCTGGGCGAGGTCCACCTCCAGCTGCCGAAGATCATCTTCGCCCTGCCCGGCATCGTCCTTGCCACGGTGTTCGTGACCTTCCCCTTCATCGCCCGCGAGCTGATGCCGCTGATGGAGCAGCAGGGCGCGGACGAGGAGCTGGCGGCGCTGAGCCTGGGCGCCAGCGGCTGGCAGGCGTTCTGGCGGGTGACCCTGCCCAACATCCGCTGGGCGCTGCTGTATGGCGTGCTGCTGTGCGGGGCGCGGGCGATGGGCGAGTTCGGCGCGGTGTCGGTGGTCTCCGGCCACATCCGCGGCCGCACCAACACGCTGCCGCTGCACGTGGAGATCCTCTACAACGAATACGCGTACAGCGCCGCCTTCGCCGCCGCCTCGCTGCTGGCCCTGAGCGCGCTGGTGACGCTGGTGCTGAAGACCTGGCTGGAATGGCGCCACGGCGAATCGCTGGCCGCCAACCACCGCCATTGAGGACGAGCCGATGACGATCAAGATCGAGAACCTGCGCAAGCGCTTCGACACCTTCCCGGCGCTGGACGGGATCGACCTGGAGATCCGCCAGGGCGAACTGCTGGCGCTGCTGGGGCCGTCCGGTTCGGGCAAGACCACCCTGCTGCGGGTGATCGCCGGCCTCGAGCATCCGGATGCCGGCCGCGTGCTGTTCGGGGGCGAGGACGCCACCGGGCTGGGCGTGCAGGAACGCCGGGTCGGCTTCGTGTTCCAGCACTACGCGCTGTTCCGGCACATGACCGTCGCCGAGAACATCGGCTTCGGCCTGAAGGTGCGGCGCGGCAAGGAGCGCTGGCCGAAGGCGAAGATCGCCGCGCGGGTGGAGGAGCTGCTGTCGCTGGTGCAGCTGCAGGGCCTGGGCGGGCGCTATCCGGCGCAGCTGTCCGGCGGCCAGCGCCAGCGCGTGGCGCTGGCGCGCGCGCTGGCGATCGAGCCGCGGGTGCTGCTGCTGGACGAACCGTTCGGCGCGCTGGACGCGCAGGTCCGCCGCGACCTGCGCGGCTGGCTGCGCGAGCTGCACGAGCGCACCGGCCTGACCACGGTGTTCGTCACCCACGACCAGGAAGAGGCGCTGGAACTGGCCGACCGCGTCGCCATCCTCAACCACGGCCGCATCGAGCAGCTGGGCACGCCGGCCGATGCCTACGACCGCCCGGCCTCGCCGTTCGTGTACTCGTTCGTCGGCGCGGTGAACCGCCTGCGCGGGCGTCGCGACGGCGAGCGCATCGAGGTGGCGGGCCTGGCCCTGCCGGCGCCGGCCGACACGCCGGCCGCGGGCGAGCTGGAACTGTTCGTGCGCCCCGAGGACCTGCGCGTGGGCGAGGGTGGCTGGTCGGCGACGGTGGTGGCGGCGCAGCGCAGCGGTCCGCGCATGCGGGTGCGCGCGCGCCTGGACGAAGGCGAGGGCCAGGAGCTGGAGATCGAGCTGCCGGTGGATGCCGGTCGCGTGCATACGCCGGGCAGCCGCGTCGGCCTGCTGCCGGTGCGCTTCGGCGCGTTCCCCGCGGGCTGAACGCCGGACGTCGTGGCGCGCGTGTTGCCGCGGCGACGCGCGCGCTTCGCAGGGATGCGCTGGCCGCGACGCGGTCATGACGTATGGCGATGTGCTCGTGCCGAATCGTTCTCGCCGGCATGGCCGCAAATAACCCCGCCTTTACCTGCCGCGACGCGCACGGCGCTTAACTGCCCTCCGGACTGGCGGAGGGCGAGGCGATGCGGATAGCAATCATCGGTGCGGGCTTCAGCGGCAGCGTGCTGGCCACGGAACTGGCGCGCAGCGCCCCGGCCAGCGTCGACCTGTGCCTGGTGGGCATGCCGGAGAGCTTCGGCCGCGGCGTGGCCTACGGCGAGGCGCGCCCGGAACACCTGCTCAACGTGCGCGCCCGCGACATGGGCGCCACCCAGGACAAGCCGGTGGAGTTCGCGCGCTGGCTCAACCTCACCCGCAGCGCGGAGGAAGGCTTCCTGCCGCGCCTGGTCTACGGCGAATACCTGTACTCGCGGCTGCAGTCGGCGGCGCAGACCTCGCTGGCCAGCTTCAACCAGGTGCAGCAGGAAGCGGTAGCGATCGACCGCGAGGGCACGGCCTTCCGCGTGCTGCTGGCCGACGGCTCGGATTTCGTCGCCGAGAAGGTGGTGCTGGCGGTGGGCGCGCTGCCGCCGCAGCGGCTGCAGGGCGTCGGCCCGCGGCTGCTGGTGGATCCGGGCTACATCGCCTGGCCGTGGCAGCGCGACCTGCGCGGCCGCGACGCGCTGGCGCAGGTGCCGGCCGACGCGCGTGTGCTGGTCATCGGTACCGGCCTGACCATGGCCGACACCGTGGTCACCCTGCTACGCCGCGGCCACCGCGGGCCGATCACCGCGCTTTCGCGACATGGCCTGCTGCCGCGGCCGCACCTGGAAGAGCCGGGCCCGCCGGTGGCGCTGCCGCCGAACGTGCTGCACGCGCTCAACAGCGCCGACGTGCGCCTGCTGCTGCGCACCCTGCGCGCGCTGGCGCCGATCGTGCCGGACTGGCGCGGCCTGGTCGACGCGCTGCGTCCCTACCTGCAGGGCTACTGGAAGACCCTGCCGGACGAGGAGCGCAGCCGCTTCCTGCGCCACCTGCGCTCGTACTGGGAGGTGTTCCGCCACCGCCTGGCGCCGAGCGTGCACCGCGAGCTGGAGGAGCTGCAGCGGCAGGGCCAGCTGAGGATCCGCGCCGGCCGCCTGCTGCGCGCGCGCCGCGGCGAGACCGCGATCGAGGTGGTGCTGCGCGAGCGCGGCCGGTCGCACGCGGAGTTCGAACAGTACGACGTGCTGGTCCGCGCCACCGGCCTGGACACCGACATCGAGCGGACCAGCCATCCGCTGGTCGGCCAGCTGCGCGACGCCGGCACGATCAGCGCCGACCCGTTCGGCCTGGGGGTGCGTGCCAATGCCCGCTACGAGGTGCTGGACCGGCATGGCGCGCCGGTGCGGGGGTTGTACTGCCTGGGGCCGTTGCTGCGCGGACAGCTGTGGGAGACCACGGCGGTCCCGGAACTGCGGGTGGCTGCCTGCGAGCTGGCCGCGCAACTGCTGCGGGCGCTGGATGCGGCCGGCATCGCGGCGGGTGCGGGGCCGAGACTGGCCGCATCCGCCGGCTAGCGGGAGGCGGCGACGGGAGCGCCTGCGGGTCCGGCAAGCCCAGCGGGCGAAGGGTGAAGGGGAGGGCAGGCGGAGCCTCGAGGCCCGGCTTGCGCTCGTGCGCGCCGGCACTTGACGCGGGAAATGTTGCATCGCAGTATCGGGCTGGGTTAATTATTCGTGAAACCGTGATCGCGACCGAGGTCGCGGCCCCGGCCCCGCCCCCGCCGCCCGCAACATCCCCACCGCCAGGAGATCCAGGATGAAGCCGTTCAAGCTTGCCGCCTCGCTTGCCCTCGCGCTGTCCGCACTGCCGTTCGTCGCCTTCGCCCAGGACGCGGAGGAAGAGTCCTCGCCGCTGACGTGGTCGGTCGCCGCGACCTCGGACTACGTCTGGCGCGGTGTCTCGCAGAGCAACGAAACCTCGACGGGCCAGGTCGGCCTGACCTACAACTCGCCGGTGGGCCTGTACGTGGGTACCTGGGCCTCGGGCGTGGACTTCGGTCCCGGCGATCCGGATTTCGAAGTCGATTACTTCGTCGGCTACAACGTCGACTTCAGCGACTCGGTCAACTTCGACATCATGCTCAACCGCTACACCTACCCGGATGCGAGCGAGCTGAACTTCAACGAGCTGATCACCACCACCACCTTCGCCGAGAACTACAGCCTGACCGTCGCCTACAGCGACGACTTCGGCGGCTCGGACACCGACGCGTGGTACGTGGCCGGCGGCGCCAGCATCGGCCTGCCCAACGACTTCAGCCTGGACCTGGGCGTCGGCCGCAGCATGTTCGAGAAGGACTTCGGCGAGGACTACACCGACTGGACCGTCGGCGTGAGCCGCAGCTGGGGCCTGTTCTCCGCCTCGCTGGCCTACGTCGGCACCGACGGCAACGGCCGCGATGCCTTCGGCGAGATCGCCGACAACCGCGTCGTCCTGACCCTCAGCGTGGGCAACTGATCCACGCCGGCGGCAACGCCATCCAAGAAAGAGGCGCCGCGAGGCGCCTTTTTCCTTTCCCGGTTTCGGCCCCGGGGCCGAATGGCGAGCGGGTTCGTCAGATCCGCGTGGTGGCGAGGAAGCGCTCGCGGTTCTGCGCAGTGCGGCGGCGCACTTCCTCCAGCGCTTCGGTCTCGCTGGCCTCGAGCATGGATTCGAACAGGCGGTGGAAGTGGTCGCGCATCGCGGTGCGCGCGGCGGCCGGGTCGCGCGCCTTGAGCGCGGCCAGGATCGCGCTGTGCTCCTGCGCGCGCGAGTTCCAGTCGTTGTGGCAGATGCGCGCGTAGGCCTGGCGCACGCCGGGCAGGTCGTTGCGCATGCGCCAGATCAGCTGCACGCAGTACTCGATCACCGGGTTGCCGGTGATCCGGGCGATGGTCAGGTGGAAGCGGCGGTCCGACTCGTTGGATTCCTGGTCGGTGGCGCCCGGGTCGGACATCGCCCGCACCAGCTCCTCCAGTTCCTCGACCTCGGCATCGGTGATGCGCATCGCGGCCAGGGCCGCGGCCTCGGCCTCGATCACCGCGCGGGCGGCGGTCAGGTCGAAGGCGCTGACGTCGGGCAGGGCGCCCAGCGAACTGGCCGGGCGCGGGCGCACGTACACGCCCGAGCCGGTCTTGATGGCGATCCGCCCCTGCGCTTCCAGGGCGATCTCCGCCTCGCGGATGGTCACCCGGCTGACGCCCAGCCGCTCGGCCAGGTCACGTTCGCCGGGCAGGCGCGAACCCGGCGGGAACTCCCCCGACTCGATCAGGGCAAGGATTTCCGCGGCGACGGACTGGTAGAGGCGGTTTTCTGACATCGGCTGGACTATCCATCCATGTTTACCGTTCCGGTCCAGGACAGGGAGCTGTCCCGGACCTGCGGAAGGCACGGCCGGGTGGCCGCGCCTCCGTATTCAGAATCGGTATCGTACACCCAGATAATAGCGGGGCCCGTACGTGTTGTACTCGCGCAGGCTGCCGCGCACCGGCATGTCGTGGTACCGCGGTTCGTCGTTGAGGTTGGAGCCCTCGAACGAGAACGACAGGTTCCGGTTGACCCGGTAGGTCGCGCGGAAATCCAGTACGCCGGTGTCGCGGATGTAGCGGTTCTGGCTCGGGCCGCCGACGAATTTCTGGTAGTACTCGGTGCGGTACTTGTAGATGGCCTGCAGCTCCAGCGGGCCGATCTCGTAGTACAGCGAACCGGACGCCACCTGCTGCGACAGGCCGAAGATGCCGGCCGGCGGGATGATGCCCGGGGTGACCTCGCCGGTCTCCGGATCCAGCTGGTCGCCCAGGCGCAGGTCGTGGGTCCTGAAGTTCGAATCGGCGTAGTTGTAGCTGAGCTTGAAGCCGAGCCCGTCGAGCGGCTTGGGCAGCCACGAGAAACGGTGCGCGGCGGTCAGCTCGAAGCCGGTCAGGTCGCTCTTCTCGTTGGTGGTCGCGTCCTGCACGACCGGCACGACCACGTCCTGCCCGTCGATCACGAACGACTCGTCCAGCACCACAGGGATGAAGCCGCCGTTGAACTGCTTGTAGTACACCGCCGCGCCCAGCATCGAGTCCTCGTTGGCATACCACTCCAGCGACAGGTCCGCGTTCCACGACAGCAGCGGCTTCGTGCGCGGGTTGCCGTTGGCGGTGATGCTGCGGATCGCCTCAGCGACCGAATCGAACGCGGTACCGGACTCGAGCACGAAGGTGCGGCCGGCGCCCAGCGCGCTCGGGTCGGGTCGGGACATGGCGCGGTAAAGGCCGACGCGGAACACCAGGTCGTCGCGCAGCTCGAAGGCGGCGTTGACGCTGGGCAGGAACACCTTGGAGTCGGACTCGATCACCAGAGTGTCGAATTCCCCGGTCTGCTCCAGGCGGATGGTGCCGTCCGGATTGTCGACCACCTCCAGCGCCCCGGTCAGGCCGACCGACCGCACCGCGGTGTCGACGTAGCGCACGCCGAAGTTGCCGCTCACCGGCAGGCCGAACATCTCGGTGGAGAATTCGCCCATCAGGTACGCGGCGTGGGTCTTCTCGGTCACGTCGCGGTTGCCGATCGAGCGGGTGTCGGCGTTCAGTCCGGTGTCCTCGACGCCGGTGATGGCCTCGAACAGGCACAGCGGATCGAACTGGGCCCAGCTGGTGATGCTGTTGCCGCTGGCGTTGCTGAGGAAGTCGCGCTGCGGGAACTCGCGGCGGCAGGCGAGGTTGGCCTCGCGGATCGCGGCCGTGTCGGTCACGTTGATCTCGACGCGGTCGTCGATGTCCTTGTAGGTCAGCTCCGACAGGCGGACGCCGGATTTCACCGCGGTCAGGAAGCCGCTTTCCGGGAAGTAGCTGCCGTCGAAGCGGAACGCGCGGATCTCGTTCTCGCGGATCGTCTCGTCGCGGCGCGCGCGCGCCGCGGCGCTGAAGTTCTCGTGGCGGTCCAGGTCGAACGCCGGGTCGACGATGATCGCCGGGATGTCGCCGCGGGTATAGTCGAAGGTGTAGCCCACGCGCTGGCCGTCTGTGCCGGGCACGGCGACGCCGTAGATGTCCTTGCCGTTGGAGCGCATGCGCACCTGGCGGTCCATCTCGCTGCGCCGGGTCTTCGAGTAGGAGAGGTCGGTGGACAGCAGCCACGCCTCGTTCGGACGCCACTCCACCTTCAGGCCGCCGCCGTCGTACTTCTCGTCGCGGATACGGTAGGTCGGGGTGGACTCGATGGTGCTGAAGCCGGTGTAGTAGCGCAGCACGCCGTTCTCGTCGACGACGCGGTTGTTCACGCCGCGCATCGTCTCCGAGAAGTTCAGGTCCGAGCGCTGCTCGGTGTAGGTGCGCCGGGAGCCCTGGTAGTCCAGCGAGATGTCCAGGGTCTCGTTGGGCTTCCACTGCAGCACGGCGAACTGCGCGTCGCGCTCGTCGCGCTCGATGAACTGGCGGTAGGTGCGGCTCCCCGGGATCAGGTAGAACGGGGTACCCTCATGCACTTCGGCGCTGGTCACCTGGCGGCAGTTGGCGTTGTTCGGTACGACCTGGGTGCCGTCGCACGCGTTCCAGGTGCTGGAGCTGCTGAAGAGTTCTTCCGGGTTGGTGGATTCAAGGCTCTGCAGGCCCAGCGAGATGCCAAGCTTGCCGGCGCCGCCCAGGTCGAACTGGTCCAGGTAGCTGGCCGTCCCGCGCCAGCCCACGCCGGCCGAATCGTCCAGGCGATCGTCGTAGTCGGCCCAGATCGCGCGGCCTTCCAGTTGGATGCGGCGCTTGCCGAAGTCCAGCGGCTTGACCGTCTCCATGTTGATGATCCCGGACACGCCGCCTTCGATGAAATCGGCGCGCTGGGTCTTGTAGATGGCGACGGTGTTGATCAGCTCCGAGGGGAACTGGTTGAAGTTCACCGAGCGGTCGCCGCTGCCGTTGCTCGCCTCGCGGCCGTTGAAGGTCGCCGAGCCCAGGAACGGACCCAGGCCGCGGATCGAGATCTCCGAAGCGCCACCCTTCTCGCGATGGGTCGATGCGCCGGTGATGGTCTCGATGGCTTCGCCGATCGACAGGGCCGGCAGGTCGCCGATGTCCTCCGACGAGATGGCGTCGGAGATCACCGAGGCCTCGCGCTTGTGGTCGATGGACGACTGGATCGAGCCGCGGATGCCGGACACGACCACGCTGTCGAGTTCGGTGACGTTGCCGTCCGCCGGCTCCTGGCCGCGGTCCGCCTCCTGGGCGAAGGCGGGAGTCAGGCCCAGCGGCGCCCAGATGGCGCACAGCAGGGCGGTTCGAAGTGCCGAAGGACGGACCCGCGCGTGAGGCGTGTCCCGGTGATGGCGCCGCATGTGTTTTCTCCTCCCAGAGTGGTTTCCCCATCGCGGGGCGGTGGCAAGGGTTTACCGGGAGGTGGGAACTTGTCAACCAATTGGTAAGGGCGCTTTTCTATACCGGAAGGTATTGATGGTTGGTCTGCGTATTCATGTAATTGGTCTACAAAACTGGTTGACGGGTTGGCTTGCTTTGCTACCATCCGGGCCTCCGCAGGTGGAGGAGGGATGCGATGCGACAGTGGATCTGCCGGGCCCTGGTCCTGGTGGTGGCCTGGCCCCTGGCGTCGTGGGGCGCATCCCCTGCGGGCAAAACCGTCATGGTCCGGACCCAGGACGAGTACGCGTCTGCGGTCCGTGCCCTCAAGCCGGGCGATCGGCTGGTCCTCGCCGACGGCGAGTGGCGCGATTTCCAGGTGCTGCTCCTCGGCGAGGGGACGCCTGACCGCCCGATCACCCTGACCGCGCAGACCCCCGGCAAGGTCGTGCTGACCGGCCAGTCCAACCTGCGCCTGGGCGGCCGGCACCTGGTCGTGTCCAACCTGGTGTTCCGCGACGGTTGGTCGCCCACGGGCGAAGTCGTCTCCTTCCGCCGCAGCCGCGCCGAGCGCGCCACCCACAGCCGGGTGACCGGGGTGGTGATCGACCGCTTCAACAAGCCGGACCGCTCGCAGATGGACAACTGGGTGGCGATGTACGGCCACCATAACCGCTTCGACCACAACCACCTGGTGGGCAAGACCAACCAGGGCGCGACCATGGTGGTGGTGCGCGACGCCGAGCAGGGCCTGGACAACCGCCACCGCATCGACCACAACTACTTCGGCCCGCGCCCGAACCTCGGCTCCAATGGTGGCGAGACCCTGCGCGTCGGCACCAGCCACGACTCGCTGTCCGACTCGAACACGCTGGTGGAGAACAACTGGTTCGAAGGCTGCGACGGCGAGGTGGAGATCGTCTCCAACAAGTCCGGCGGCAACACCTACCGCGGCAACGTCTTCTTCCACTCGCGCGGTGCGCTGGTCCTGCGCCATGGCGACGGCAACCTGGTCGACGGCAACTTCTTCTTCGGCGGCAACAAGCCGCACACCGGCGGCATACGCGTGATCAACCGCCGGCAGGTGGTCCGTAACAACTACCTCGAAGGCCTGGCCGGCGAGGGCTTCGCCTCGGCGCTGAGCGTGATGTACGGGGTTCCGGACTCGCCGTTGAACCGATACGTGCAGGTCGACGAGGCGGTGATCGAGCACAACACCATCGTCGATGCGCGCAGCATCGTCATCGGTGCCGGCAAGGATGAGGAGCGCTCCGCGCCGCCGGTGCGCAGCCGCTTCGCCCGCAACCTGCTGGTCAACGGCGATGGCCGCGACCCGGTGCGCGTGCCGGGCGAGCTGTCCGGCATCGCCTTCGAAGGCAACGTGCAGTCCCCGGCCGCGTCCCCGGCGCTGGGCCAGCGCGTCCGTGGCACCCGGGTTGAAATGCAGCGCGAGCATGGCGATGTGCTGGTGCCGGTAGGCCTGGATGGCGTCGGCCTGCCGGCGGACCTGCGCCCGATCGCGCGCGGCGCCACCGGCGTTGACTGGTATCCCAAGCACGGCCAGGCGGCGAAGCTCGACGGCGGACGCGAGCACGCCGTGGCGCCGGGCGACGACACCCTGACCGATGCCGTGGCCCGCGCCGGCGCGGGCGACCGCCTGGTGCTGCAGGCGGGCCGCTACCTGGTCAACCAGGTGCTGCAGGTGCATCGCCCGCTCACCGTGCAGGGCCCGGCGCAGGGCGAGGCCGTGATCGCCTTCAGCCGTCCGCAGCTGTTCCAGATCGAGGCCGGCGGCAAACTGCGGCTTTCGCGCCTGAGCATCAGCGGCGAGCTGGCGCCGGACGAGGTCGGCAATGCGGTGATAGCCGTGCGCCCCGGTTCCAGCGCCGCCAACTACGAACTGCTGGTCGAGGACACCACGATCCGCGACCTCACCGTCAACCGCGGATTCGACGTCGTCGCCACCGGCAAGGGCTCGATGGCCGACCTGGTCGCCTTCCGCCGCGTCACCGTCGAGGATGCCACCGGGGCAGTGCTGTCCGCCGCCGCCGAGACCGACGACCGCGGTACCTACAACGCCGAGCAGGTGGAGATCGCGGACTCGCAGTTCCGGCGCGTCCGTGGCCCCGCGGTCGACCTGTACCGCGGCGGCACCGACGAAAGCACGTTCGGTCCGCGCATCCGCGTCCGCGGCTCCACCTTCGAGCAGGTCGGCCAGGGCGCGGCGGCGCTGCGCCTGCATGGCGTGCAGCACGCCGAGCTGGAGGACAACCGTTTCGTCGACAGCGGTACGGTGCGCTTCACCCACAGCGTCGGCAAGCCGGTGCTGGTGGCCAGCGGCAATGCGTTCAGCGGTACGCCGCCGATCGAGTCGGACATCGCCATCACCGGGGTGGCGCCGTGAGGCCGGTGGCGGCGCTGGCCGCCTGCCTGGTCGCGATGGCGATGCCCGTCCCGGCCCCCGTGCACGCGGCCGGACCGGCGCAGGTTGCGCCGGCGGCGGATACCGCGCCGGTGCTGGTGCGCGCGGACGAGTGGCAGGCGATGGCCGCGGCGGCGGCGGACTACCCGCTGTTCGCCGGCGAACGTGCACGTGCCGAGGCCTCGGTCCGCGCGGCGATGGCGCAGGGCGTGACCGTGCCGGTGCCGAAGGATCCGGGTGGTGGCTACACGCACGAACAGCACAAGCGCAATTACCTGGCGATCCAGAATGCCGGCGCGCTGTACCGGCTGACCGGCCAGCGCGAGTACGCCGACTTCGTCCGCGACATGCTGCTGGAGTACGCGCGCCTGTATCCGACCCTCGGCCAGCACCCGGCCGGGCGCGGCCAGATCCCCGGCCGCCTGTTCTGGCAGACGCTCAACGATTCGGTGTGGCTCGTCCACGCGATCCAGGGCTACGACGCCGTGCGCGCCGACCTGTCGGCCGACGAGCGCCGCCTGATCGAGGGCGACGTGTTCCGGCGCATGGCCAGCTTCCTCTCCGCGGAGACCCCGGCCAACTTCGAACGCATCCACAACCACGCCACCTGGGCCGTGGCCGCGGTCGGCATGACCGGCTACGTGCTTCGCGACCGCGACATGGTCGAGAAGGCACTGCTGGGCCTGTCGAAGGACGGCAATGCGGGCTTCCTCCGCCAGGTCGACCAGCTGTTCTCGCCGGACGGCTATTACGAGGAAGGCCCGTACTACCAGCGCTATGCGCTGCAGCCGTTCGTGGTCTTCGCCAGCGCGATCGAGCGCAACGAGCCGGGGCGGAAGATCTTCGAGCGCAAGCAAGGCGTGCTGCTGAAGGCGGTGGAAACCCTGGTCCAGGCCAGCTATGCCGGCTACTTCATCCCGGTCAATGACGCGCTGCTGGACAAGGGCCTCGACACCGCGGAGCTGGTCGCGGGCATCGGCATCGCATACGCGCATACTGGAGACGGTCGACTGCTGCCGATCGCCGGGCGCCAGGGCCGGGTGCTGCTGACGCCGGAGGGGCTGAAGGTCGCCGAGGGCCTGGCCCACGGGCGTGCCAGGCCATTCGATTTCCGTTCGCTGCTCCTGCGTGACGGCCCCGACGGTGACCACGGTGGCCTGGCGCTGCTGCGCGACGGCGGCGAGGACGGCCAGCTGCTGGTGCTGAAGGCTACCGCCCAGGGCATGGGCCATGGCCACTTCGACAGGCTCAACTGGCTGTTCTGCGACAACGGCCAGCGCGTGGTGACCGACTACGGCGCCGCGCGTTTCCTCAACATCGAGGCCAAGGCCGGCGGCATCTACCTGCCGGAGAACACCAGCTGGGCCAAGCAGACCATCGCCCACAACACCCTGGTGGTGGATGGCCGCAGCCACTTCGATGGCGACTGGCGTCGCGGCCAGGAGCACGCGCCGGTAGTGACGCAGTTCGCGCCCGGCGAGGACCTGCAGCTGGTCTCGGCGCGGATGGAAGGTGCTTACGAGGGCGTGGCCTTCGACCGCACCCAGGCGCTGCTGCGGCATCCGGATCTGGGCTTGCCGGTGGTGATCGACCTGCTGCGCGTGCATGGCGAACGTCCTGCGCGCTACGACCTGCCGCTGCATTTCAGCGGCCACGTGATGCGCGTGGGTTTCGAGGCGAAGCGCGAGGTCGCCGCGCGCCCGGTGCTGGGGGAAGCCAATGGCTACCAGCACCTGTGGGTGGACGCGACCTCGCCGGCCTCGGATGGGGTGCGGCGGCTGACCTGGCTCAATGCGGGCCGTTTCTACACCCACCACTTCGGAGCCAGCGCGCCGACGAGCGCGATCCTCGCCGAGAGCGGCGCCAACGATCCGGACTTCAACCTGCGCCGCGAGCCGGTGCTGGTCCAGCGCATGGAAGGGCAGGGCGAGGCCACGTTCTTCGCCGTGCTCGAGCCGCACGGCGAATACAACGGCACGGTCGAGTACGTCACCGGCGCCGACAGCCGCATCCGCGACGTGCGCCACTTCGCCGGCGCCAGCGCCGACGTGGTGGTGTTGACCCTGGCTTCCGGTGCCGAACTGGCGCTGGGTGTGGCCCGCGATCCGGCGGACGCGACGCGGCGCCACCGCGTGGCCGGCGGCGGCCGCACCTACACGTGGACGGGTTCCCACGCCCGCTTCGACCATCCCGCGGGCGGACGCCATGCCGCCGCGTCCCGCACCGCCAAGCAAGGACATACCCGGCCATGAAGCAAGGTTCCGCCGTCCGCTGGACGATCATCGGCCTGATCGCGATCGCCACGGTCATCAACTACATCGACCGCAACGCGCTGGCGGTGATGTGGCCGCAGATCTCCGCCGACATCGGCGCCACCAAGGAGGACTACGCGCTCCTGGTGACGGTGTTCATGCTGCTCTACGCCGCCGGCCAGTTCGCCTTTGGCAGGCTGTTCGACATCATCGGCGTGCGCCTGGGCTTCGCGGTCTCGATCATCGGCTGGTCGATCTCGATCGCCCTGCATGCGATCAGCCATTCGGTGACCTCGTTCGCCGTGTTCCGGGCGATGCTCGGCATCAGCGAGGCCGGCGCCTGGCCGGGCGCGGTCAAGGCCAACGCGGAGTGGTTCCCGCCGAAGGAGCGCGCCTTCGCGCAGGGCATCTTCAACGCCGGTGCCTCGATCGGCGCGATCATCTCGGCGCCGCTGATCGCGATGCTGTTCCTGTGGATCGGCTGGAAGGGGACCTTCCTGCTGATCGGCTCGCTGGGCCTGGTCTGGGTCCTGCCGTGGCTGGTGGTCTACCGCGCCGGCCCGGACCGCCACCCCTGGGTGAGCGCGGCCGAACGCGCGCTGATCCTCGACGCGCCGGCCGGCGAGGCGGTCGCGCCCGCGGCGCCGGCCTACGTGCCGGGGCTGCGCCAGATCATGTCGCACCGGCAGAGCTGGGGCATCGTACTGTCGCGCTTCTTCATCGACCCGATCTGGTGGCTGTTCGTCTCCTGGCTGCCGATCTACCTGGCCGAGACCTTCCATTTCGACATCAAGCAGATCGGCCTGTTCGCCTGGGTGCCGTTCGTCGGCGCAATGCTCGGCAGCCTGTCCGGCGGCTGGCTGTCCGGGCGCCTGATCGCGGCCGGCTGGAGCGTCAACAACGCGCGCAAGTGGACCATCACCCTCGGTGGCGTGGTCATGGCGCCGGCGCTGGTCGGGGCGGTGTTTGCCGCCGACCCGGTGGTGGCGGTGCTGGCCATCGCCGCGGTGCTGTTCGGCTTCCAGGTCGCGATCGGCAACATCCAGACCCTGCCCGGCGACGTCTTCCATGGCGGCGCGGTCGGCTCGCTGGCCGGCATCGGCGGCATGGCGGCCGTCGCCGGCACGCTGGTCACCACCTGGCTGGTGCCGGTGATGACCGGCGAGTCCTACGCGCCGATCTTCATCCTCGTCGCGGCGCTGGTGCCGCTCTCCCTGCTCGCCATCTGGCTGGCCGGTCCCATCGAGAAGGTCGATGGCCCGGCGGGCCGCTGATCGCCTGCTTCACCCTCCACCCAAGAAGGACCCCTCATGCAATTCAGGAACAAGGTAGCCATCGTCACCGGCGGCGGCCGCGACATCGGACGCGCCGTATCGCTGCAGCTCGCCGCGCAGGGCGCGAGCGTCTGCATCAACTACGCCAACGACGAGGCCAGCGCGAAGGAAACGCTGCGGCTCATCGAGGAGGCCGGCGGCCGCGCCATCCTCCACCGTGCCGACATGACCAGCGCCGCTGCGGTCGAGGGCCTGGTGGCCGCGACCCGCGAGGCGTTCGGCGAGCGCATCGACGTGCTTGTGAACCTGGCCGGCGGCATGGTCGCGCGCAAGCCGCTGGCCGAGATCGACGAGGAGTTCTTCCACCGGGTCATGGACCTCAACCTCAAGTCGGTCTACCTGGCCACCCGAGCGGTGGTGCCGCACATGGGCGAGGGCAGCGCGATCGTGAACTTCGCCTCGCTGGCCGGTCGCGACGGCGGCGGCCCCGGCGCGGCGATCTACGCCACCTCCAAGGGCGCGGTAATGACCTTCACCCGGGCCATGGCCAAGGAGCTGGGGCCGCGCGGCATCCGCGTCAACGCGCTGTGCTGCGGGATGATCGCGACCCGCTTCCACGACGACTTCACCAGGCCGGAAGTGCGCCAGGCCGTCGCCAACGCCACCCCGTTGCGCCGTGAGGGGCGCGCCGAGGAGGCCGCCGCGGCCGCAGTGTTCCTGGCGTCGGATGCGGCGGCGTTCATCACCGGCGCCAACGTCGACGTCAACGGCGGCACCTTCTTCTCCTGATCCGGCCCGGAGGGCAACGCCATGCTGCGAACGCTGTCTTCGATCCTGCTTGCCGCCGCCCTGGCCTTGCCGGCCGGCGCGGCCCGGGCCCAGGTCTGGGTGCCGGTATGGACGGCGTCGGCGATGCCCGACCGCGGCGATACCGACAGGCAGGGCCAGCCGCACCAGTTCGCCGACCAGACGGTGCGGCAGGACCTGCAGCTGGCCAGTGCGGTGAAGGCGGTGCGGATCCGTTTCAGCAACGAGCTGGGCAAGGAGCCGCTGGTGCTGGGCGCCACCCGCGCCGGGCTGCGCGGCGGGCCGCTGCAGCCGGTGCTGTTCGACGGCAAGCCGGGCGCGACCATCGCGCCCGGTGCTTCGCTGCTCAGCGACGTGCTGGAGCTCGAAGTCCCGGCCCAGGCCGAGCTCACCGTCTCGGTGCATCTGCCGGAGCCGACGCGGCCGGCGGTGCGGCTGAGTGCGGTGCGCTTCGCCGCTGGCGACAGCGAGGTGCCGGACACGATGCGCCTGCAGCGCCGGCAGAGCGTGGTCTCGGCAGTGCTGGGCGAGCGCACGCAGGCGCCGGAGGCGGTGGTGGTCGCGCTGGGCGACTCGATCACCGAGGGCGGCAGCACCACCATCGGCGCCAACCGTTCCTGGCCGGCGCGGCTGGGACGGCGGTTGGAAGAGCGCTGCCCGGGCGCGTACGTGGTGGTCAACGCCGGCATCGGTGGCAACATGGTGGTCGGCAACGGTCGCTCGCCCTCGGCGATCTCGCGGCTGGACCGCGACGTGCTGTCGCTGCCGGGCGTGACCCACGTGATCCTGCTCGAAGGCCTCAACGACATCCGCCAGAAGGGGCCGCAGCGCGACAGGCCGGGTGCTTCGGCGGAAGACGTGATCGCCGGCTACCGCCAGGTCGTGGATCGCCTGCGCATGCACGGGATCAAGGTGATCGGTGGCACGCTGACCCCGATCCTGGCCGCGCCGGTGCGCGAACCGGTGATCGAAGGCCCGAGCACCGAGGACAAGCGCCGCGCGCTGAACGATTTCATCCGCGGCAGCGGACTGTTCGACGCGGTGGTCGATTTCGAGGCGGCGATCGCCGATCCGCGCGATCCGGGGCGGATCCGCGCCGGCGCGCACCGCGAGGACGGTTACCACCCCAACGACGAAGGCCATCGGCTGATGGCCGGGGCTGTCGATCCGGCCCTGTTCGGGCCGGACCGCTGCGGCCGCTGAGCGCGGCCGCTCAATTCCAGCTGAGCACGACCTTGCCGGCCTTGCCCTGTTCCATCAGGTCGAAGCCGTGCTGGAACTCGTCCACGTGCAGCTGGTGGGTGAGCACCTTGCCCAGCGGGAAGCCGGACAGCACCAGCTGGGTCATCTTGTACCAGGTCTCGTACATCTTGCGGCCGTAGATGCCCTGGACGGTCAGGCCCTTGAAGATGATCTTGTCCCAGTCGCAGCCGGCGCCCTTGGGCATGATCCCGAGCATGGCGATCCTGCCGCCGTGGTACATGCATTCGAGCATGTCGTTGAAGGCGCGCGGGTTGCCGCTCATCTCCAGGCCGACGTCGAAGCCTTCCATGTGCAGGTCGGCCATCACGTCGCGCAGCGAGGTGTTGGCGACGTTGACCACGCGGGTGGCGCCCATGTCGGCGGCCAGCTTGAGGCGGAAGTCGTTGACGTCGGTGACCACGACATTGCGCGCGCCGATGTGCTTGCAGATGCCGGCGGCGATGATGCCGATCGGGCCGGCGCCGGTGATCAGCACGTCCTCGCCGACCACGTCGAACTCCAGCGCGCAGTGCGCGGCGTTGCCGCAGGGGTCGAAGAACGCGGCCAGCTCCGACGGGATCGGGTCCGGGATCGGCCACAGGTTGGTCGCCGGCATGACGATGTACTCGGCGAAGGCGCCGTCGCGGTTCACGCCGATACCCACCGTGTGCGGGCACAGGTGCGGGCGGCCGCCGCGGCAGTTGCGGCAATGGCCGCAGACGATGTGGCCTTCGGCGGAGACGCGCTGGCCGACCTTGTAGCCGGTCACGCCCGGGCCCAGCGCGGCGATGCGGCCGACGAACTCGTGGCCGATGACCAGGCCCGGCCTGATCGTGCGCTGGCTCCACTCGTCCCACAGGTAGATGTGCAGGTCGGTGCCGCAGATGGCGGTCTTCTCGACCTTGATCAGGACCTCGTTGGGGCCGGCCTCCGGTACGGGCACCTCTTCCATCCAGATGCCCTTGGTGGCTTCGCGCTTGACCAGCGCCTTCATGGTTGCGGACATCGATCGGCCTTGCGAGGGAAACAGGGGCGGACATTATAGGTTGCGGGGGTAACCATCGCCTGCCGGCCTAGCGGGCCGGGTCGGGCCTGGCGGGCCGGGACCGGGGTAGCCCCGGCCCCTGCCGAAAGTCATGGGCCGTCGGGGTCGGGCCGGCCGCTAGAATCGGGAATCCTTTCAGCTGGAACCGTCCTGATGCGCCTTCGCCTGCTATCCGCCTCCGTCCTGGCCGCCCTGGCCGCCGCTCCCGTCGCCTGGGCCGGGGAGGGCATGTGGGTGCCGCAACAGCTGCCGGAAATCGCCGGCCCGCTGAAGCAGGCCGGGCTCAAGCTCTCCCCCGGGCAGCTGGCGGACCTGACCGGCGACCCGATGGGCGCGGTGGTGGCGCTGGGCGGCTGCACCGCCAGCTTCGTGTCCCCGAACGGCCTGGTGGTGACCAACCACCACTGCGCCTACGGCGCGATCCAGCTCAACTCGACCGCCGAGAAGAACCTGATCAGGGACGGCTTCAACGCCCCGACCACCGCCGACGAGCTCAGCGCCGGCCCGAACGCGCGCGTCTACGTCCTCGACGAGATCACCGACGTGACCGCCGAGGCCCGCGCCGCGATCGCCTCGGCCGGCAAGGACGCGCTGGCCCGCACCAGGGCGCTGGAAGCCTTCGAGAAGAAGCTGATCGCCGACTGCGAGGCCGAGGCCGGCTTCCGCTGCCGCCTGTACAGCTTCTCCGGCGGCAACACCTGGCGCCTGTTCAAGAACCTGGAGATCAAGGACGTGCGCCTGGCCTACGCGCCCCCGGGCAGCGTGGGCAAGTACGGCGGCGACATCGACAACTGGATGTGGCCGCGCCACACCGGCGACTTCGCCTTCTACCGCGCCTACGTCGGCAAGGACGGCAAGCCGGCGGCGTTCTCGCCGGACAACGTGCCGTACCAGCCGAAGCACTGGCTGAAGATCGCCGACAAGCCGCTGGGCGCCGGCGACTTCGTGATGGTCGCCGGCTATCCGGGCTCGACCAACCGCTACGCGCTGGCCGCCGAGTTCGACCACACCGCGCAGACCGTGTACCCGGACACCATCCGCCACTACCAGAACCTGATCGGCATGATCGAGGAAGCCGGGCGCAAGGATCCGGACATCCAGGTCAAGTACGCCAGCAACATGGCCGGCTGGAACAACTACGCCAAGAACTACGCCGGCCAGCTGGAAGGCTTCAAGCGCATCGACGCCGCCGGCCAGAAGCACGCCGAGGAAGCGGCGGTCCTGGCCTGGCTGAAGGGCCAGGGCACGAAGGGCAGGGAGGCGCTCAAGGCGCACGCCACCCTGATGCAGCTGCTGGAGCAGAACAAGGCCACCCGCAGCCGCGACTACACCTTGGCGATGTTCAACGGCACCGGCGTGGTCGGCGCCGCCACCCAGCTGTACCGCCTGTCGCTGGAGAAGGCCAAGCCGGACGCCGAGCGCGAGCCCGGCTTCCAGCAGCGCGACCTGCCGACCATCGAAGGCGCGATGAAGCAGCTCGAGCGCCGCTACGTGCCGGCCATGGACCGCCAGCTGCAGGCCTACTGGCTCAACGAGTACATCAAGCTGCCGGCGAACCAGCGCGTGCCAGCGGTGGACCAGTGGCTGGGCGGTAGCGACGCCGCCGCCGTGGAGCGCGCGCTCGACCGCCTGGCTTCGACGAGGCTGGGCAGTACCGAAGAGCGCCTGAAGTGGCTGCAGGCCGACCGCGCCGCCTTCGAGTCCAGCGACGACCCGGCGATCCAGTACGCGGTGTCGGTGATGCCGACCCTGCTCAAGCTCGAGCAGGAGCGCAAGATCCGCGCCGGCGAGAACCTGGCCGCGCGCCCGGTGTTCCTGCAGGCGCTGGCCGATTACAAGAAGAGCCAGGGCCGCTTCGTCTATCCGGACGCGAACCTGTCGCTGCGCATCACCTTCGGCAACGTGATGGGCTACGAGCCGAAGGACGGCGTGGCCTACACCCCGTTCACCACGCTCGAGGGCCTGGTCGCCAAGGACACCGGCGAGGAGCCGTTCGACTCGCCGAAGGCCCTGCTCGACGCGGTCGCGGCCAAGCGCTACGGCGGCCTGGAAGATCCGCGCGTCGGCTCGGTCCCGGTCAACTTCCTGTCCGACCTGGACATCACCGGCGGCAACTCCGGCTCGCCGGTGCTGGACGCCGAGGGCAAGCTGGTCGGCCTGGCCTTCGACGGGAACTGGGAGTCGGTCAGCTCCAACTGGGTGTTCGACCCGAAGATGACCCGCATGATCGCGGTCGACCAGCGCTACATGCGCTGGGTGATGCAGGAGGTGTTCCCGGCGCCGCAGCTGCTGCAGGAACTCAACGTCGCCAACTGACCGGGCAGGCCGGGGCGGAAGGCATTCCCGCCCCGTAGACCCTGGCCGGTGCGGCCCACGGGACGGGAGCGGGTATCATCCGCTCCCGTCCTCGCGTCCGGACCCCGGAAACGGGCAGGTCCAGGCCGGGTCGCCACCCCTACCGGAAACACTGCTGCATGCGCATCCTGCTTGCCCGCCACGGCGAAACCCCGTGGAACGCCGAAGGCCGCTACCAGGGCCAGATCGACATCCCGCTTTCGCCCGTCGGCGAAGCCCAGGCCCGCGCCCTGGGCGAGCGCCTGCGCGACGTGCCGGTCAGCCGCGCCGTCGCCTCGCCGCTGTCGCGCGCACGCCGTACCGCCGAACTGGCGCTGGGCGAGGAGCGTGCCGGCATGCTGCAGCTGGACCCGGACATCCAGGAAATCGCCCACGGCGAGTGGGAAGGTCTGCTGGCCGCCGAGATCGGCGAGAAGGACCCGGCGCGCCTGCGCGCCTGGCGCGAGGAGCCGGACACGGTGCTCATGCCCGGCGGCGAATCGCTGCGCCAGGTGCTGGACCGGTCCTGGCGCGGCCTGGTCCGCGCCGCCGAAGGCCTGGGCGACGACGACACCCTGCTGCTGGTCGCCCACGACGCGGTCAACCGCGTGCTGCTGTGCCGGATCCTCGGCCTGCCGATCGGCAAGCTGTGGACCTTCCGCCAGGCGCCGACCACGCTCAACCTGCTCGAAGGCGCGGACGTGGACAGCCTGGAAGTCGTGCGCCTGAACGACTGCTCGCACCACACCCCGTTCTTCGGCGAAGCCAGGCACCGCGCGCTGTAAGGCGACGCCAGCCAGGACGACGAGCGCGGCCGCGTGCCGCGCGCCTTGACGTGCGTGGCACGCGGCGGGCCGCCGGCGGTATCGTTGGCGCGTGCCGCGGGCACCAATGGAATGACCTGGGCGGAAGCCGGATCCGATGAACCTGCAGCAGTGGCTCGAGCATATCGAGCGCCAGCATCCCCGCAACATCGAACTGGGCCTCGAGCGCGTGCGCGAGGTCGCCGCGCGGCTGGGCCTGCAGCGCCCGGCCGCGCAGGTCATCACCGTCGCCGGCACCAACGGCAAGGGTTCGACCGTGGCCTTCGTCGAGGCCATCGCCCGCGCCGGCGGCTGGAAGGTCGGCGCGTACACCTCGCCGCACCTGCTGCGCTACAACGAGCGCGTGCGCATCGATGGCGTAGAGGCAAGCGACGAGGCCCTGGCCGAAGCCTTCGCCGCGGTCGACGCCGCGCGCGGCGACACCCCGCTGACCTATTTCGAATACGGCACCCTCGGCGCGCTGTGGCTGTTCGAGCGCGCCGGGCTGGACCTGGCGGTGCTGGAAGTCGGCCTCGGCGGCCGCCTGGATGCAGTCAACCTGGTCGATCCGGATGTGGCGGTGGTCACCACCGTCGACATCGACCACGTCGACTGGCTGGGCCACGACCGCGAAGCCATCGGCGCCGAGAAGGCCGGCATTGCCCGGGCCTGGAAGCCGCTGGTGCTGGGCGAGATCGATCCACCGTCCAGCGTGCTGCGCCATGCCTATGCGATCGGTGCCAATGCGATCCGCCTGGGCAGCGACTTCTTCCACGAACCGGTGGACGACACCCAATGGCGCTGGCGCGAGGTCGGTGCCGAGCTGCTGCTGCCGATGCCGCGCCTGCCGGCGCCGGTGCAGCTGGCCAACGCCGCCACCGCGATCGCCGCGCTGCGCGCGCTGCCGCGCGAGCTGCCGGAACAGGCCTACGCTGACGGCGTGGCCGCGGCGACCCTGCCGGGGCGCCTGCAGCGCTTCGAACGCGACGGCGTCGAAGTGGTGCTCGACGTCGCCCACAACCCGCAGGCCGCGCGCGAGCTGGCCGCATGGCTGGCGCTGCAGCCGCCGGCGCCCACCGCGGCGGTGTTCGCGGCGCTGGCGGACAAGGACGTGGCCGGCGTGGTCGAGCCGCTGGCCGGCGCGGTCGCGCGCTGGCACCTGGCCGGCCTCGACGGCATCGCCCGCGGCGAGGCGGTGGATGCCTTCGCCGGACGCCTGGCCGGCACCGCGGTGGCCGGCGGCAGCCGCGACGCCAGCGTGGCCGATGCATTGCAGCGTGCGCTGCGGGCTTCCGCGCCGGGCGAACGGGTGCTGGTGTTCGGTTCCTTCCACACCGTGGCCCAGGCGCTGGAAACGCTGCGTTCAGGCCACTGACGGCAGGCCAGCGGGCCTGCAGCCTATAATCGCCAGGCATTCCCGGCGCGCTGCGAGGCCCAGTGGATACCACCCTGAAACAACGCCTGATCGGCGGCGCGGTCCTGGTCGCGCTGGCGGTCATCTTCCTGCCCATGCTCGTGCAGGGTCCGGCCCCCGACAGCGGCGTGGCGGACGTCTCGACCCGCGTGCCGCCGACCCCCGGCGGCGAATACGAAACCCGCGAACTGCCGCTGGTGCCCGGTGCCGCGGATCCGGCGTTGCCGGCGCCGGCGACCGAGGCCGCGCCTGCACCGGCCGAAACCGCAGCCCAGGACGCGGCAGCGCCCGCGGCGGCCGGCAAGCCCGATCCGGCGGAAGCCGCCGGCCAGTGGGCGGTGACCTTCGGTGCCTACGCCAGCGCCCGCGACGCCGACACCGTGCTGTCGCGGCTGCGCCAGGCCGGCCTGGAGGGCTTCAAGGAAGAGGCCGAACTCAACGGCCGCAAGGCCTGGCGCGTGCGCGTGGGGCCGTATCCGGACCGTGCGCTGGCCGAGGCAGGCCGCCTGCAGGCGGTGCGCATCCGCAGCGACGTCAACGCGCAGGTGATCGCGCTGGATGCCGGCAACGACACGGCCGGCACGTCTTCCGCGCCCGCCACCGCGGCGGCTGCGACCACGGCGGCCAGCCCGCCCGCGCCGGCCGCGAGCCAGCCGGCCGCCACCGCCCAGGCGCCGGCGACGAAGACCGAGGCGCTGCCGGCGGAGAGCAAGCCCAAGCCTGCGGCCACGACCCCGGCGCAGCAGCCGGCACCGGCGAAGACCACCGCGGCCACCGCGCCGGCCCCGGCGCCAACCGCGCCTGCCGCGTCCGGCGTCGGTTTCGCCGTGCAGCTGGGCGCGTTCTCCAGCGCCACCGAGGCCAACGCGCTGCGCGACCGCCTGCGCGGCGCCGGCTACAGCGCCATCGTCCAGCCGGTGCGCACCGACAAGGGCACCCTGCATCGCGTGCGCGTCGGGCCGGTCGCCAGCCGTGCCGAGGCCGAACAGCTGAAGTCGCGCCTGGCCTCCGGATTCGGCGGCGGCATGGTGGTGCCGCACCCGTGACCGCACCGGCCGACGCACGGGAGGGGTGCGCCGCGTGAATCCGATCGACCTGGTCCTGGGCGTGCTGGTCCTCGCCTCGGCGCTGTTCGGGGCGATGCGCGGGCTGGTCGGCGTGATCGCCTCGCTGGTGGCCTGGATCGGCGCGGCCTGGTTCGCGTTCCGCCATGGCGCCGAGCTGGCTTTCTGGTTCAGCAACGACGGCCAGCCGGGCGCGACCGAACTGCTCGGCGGCTACGTCGTCGCCTTCGTCGGCGTGCTGGTGCTGGTCGGGCTGGTCGGCTGGATCGTGCGCAAGCTGGTGCACGCGGTCGGGCTGTCCGGCGTGGACCGTTTCCTGGGGCTGCTGCTGGGCCTGGCCCGGGGTGCGCTGATCGCCTGCATCGCCATCGTGGTGCTGGCGTTCAGCCGCCTGCCGCAGGAGCCGGCATGGGCCGAATCCCGCGCCGTTGCTGTGTTGTTGCCCGGTGCGCAGTGGCTGGCGCGGTGGTTGCCGGACTGGGCCGTGCAGGAACTGGACTTTGGCAACGGCCGTCCGAGCGGCGATAATGGTGTCCTTGATCGGGCCGGCGCAGTCGTCGGGACGATCACCGAGGCGCTGCCCACCCCCGTGGACGAGAACGGACCTCCTCCCCGCGGCGCGGAGCCGCCGCCACCATCGTCTTCCCCCGGTCGCTGAGACCGCAGCGAGTACCCCCGAACATGTGCGGCATCGTCGGAATCGTCGGCAACCAGAACGTTGCCGGTCAGCTTTATGACGGCTTGACCGTCCTCCAGCATCGCGGCCAGGACGCGGCGGGCATCGCCACCGCCGACGGCACCCGCCTGCGCGTGCACAAGGACAACGGCCTGGTCCGCGACGTGTTCAACGCCAAGGCCATGAGCGTGCTGGAAGGCCGCGTGGGCATCGCCCACTGCCGCTACCCGACGGCGGGTTCTGAAGGCATGGACGAGGCGCAGCCGTTCTACGTCAACTCGCCCTACGGCATCGCCCTGGCGCACAACGGCAACCTGATCAACACCGAGGCGCTGCGCCAGCAGGTGTTCGCCCAGGACCGCCGCAACATCAACACCGACTCCGACAGCGAAGTGCTGTTGAACGTGTTCGCCCACGAGCTGGACGTGCAGCGCACCCTGACCCCGGACGCGGCGCTGCGCGCGATCTCCGGCGTGCATCGCCGGGTGAAGGGCGGCTACGCGGTGGTCAGCGTGGTGCTGGGCCTGGGCCTGGTCGCGTTCCGCGACCCGCACGGGATCCGCCCGCTGGTGCTGGGCAAGCGCGAGCAGGCCGAGGGCACCGAGTACATCGTCGCCTCCGAGTCGGCGGTGCTGGACATCCTCGGCTTCCAGCGCGTGCGCGACGTGCTGCCGGGCGAGGGCATCGTCATCACCGCCCGCGGCGAGATGTTCGCCGGGCAGTGCGCCGAACCGGCCGAGCGCGCGCCGTGCATCTTCGAATACGTGTACTTCGCCCGCCCGGACTCGATGATCGACGACGTCTCGGTGCACAAGGCGCGCATGCGCATGGGCGTCAAGCTGGGCGAGAAGATCCTGCGCCTGCGCCCGGACCACGACATCGACACGATCATCCCGATCCCGGACACCTCGCGCGACGCGGCGCTGGAGATCTCCAACGTGCTGGGCGTGAAGTACCGCGAGGGCTTCATCAAGAACCGCTACGTCGGCCGCACCTTCATCATGCCGGGGCAGGGCGAGCGGGTTAAGTCGGTGCGCCGCAAGCTCAACCCGATCCACCTGGAGTTCCGCAACCGCGTGGTCCTGCTGGTCGACGACTCGATCGTGCGCGGCACCACCAGCCAGCAGATCGTGCAGATGGCGCGCGACGCCGGCGCGCGCAAGGTCTACCTGGCCAGCGCCGCGCCGCCGGTGCGCCATCCGAACATCTACGGCATCGACATGCCGTCGCCGGACGAGCTGATCGCCCACGGCCGCTCCGTCGAGGAGATCGAGAAGCTGCTGGGCTGCGACTGGCTGATCTACCAGGACCTGGAAGACCTGGAGGCGGCGGTACGCGAAGGCAATCCGCAGCTGACCCGCTTCGATTCCTCGTGCTTCGACGGCAACTACGTCACCGGCATCGAGCCGGGCTATTTCGAGCGCATCCAGCAGCTGCGCTCGGACGAGGCCAAGCGCAAGCGCCGCGCCAGCTGAGGCAGGGGCGCGCCTCGTCGCTGCGGCGCGCCGTCCACGATGGATTCGCTGTTCGACGCCGCCCGCCAGTGCCTGGATGCCGCGGATCCGGCGGAAAAGGTCGCGCTGACCCATCGCCACTTCGCCGCCCTGCAGCGCGGCGGGCTGGCGATCCCGCAGGATGCGCCGCCGCCGGAGCCGATCCGCATGCCCGGCCGCCCGCCGCGGCCGCGGCTGGTGCATCCGCGCGACCTGCCCAAGCGCGGGCTCGGCAGCGACGAGGGCAAGGCGGCGTTCCTGCACGCCATCGCCCACATCGAGCTCAATGCCATCGACCTGGGCTGGGACGCGGTGTACCGCTTCCGCGGCCTGCCGGAGCAGTTCTACCTCGACTGGGCGCGGGTGGCCGACGACGAGGCGCGCCACTTCGCGATGCTGCGCCGGCGCCTGCAGGAATGCGGTTACGACTACGGCGACTTCGACGCGCACAACGGCCTGTGGGAGATGTGCGAGAAGACCGCGCAGGACGGCCTGGCGCGGATGGCGCTGGTGCCGCGCGTGCTCGAGGCGCGCGGGCTGGACGTGACCCCCGGCATGATCGAACGCCTGCGCACCATGGGCGACACGCGCACGGTGGCGGTGCTGGAGGTGATCCTGCGCGAGGAGGTCGCACACGTGGCGGCCGGTTCGCGCTGGTACCGCTGGTACTGCGAACAGCGCGGGGTGGAGCCGCGCCAGCGCTTCCGCGAACTGCTGCAGGAATACGCCAGCGGCTACCTGCGCGGCCCGTTCAACCTGGAAGCGCGGCTGCTGGCCGGTTTCGACGAGGACGAACTGCTGGCGCTGCAGCAGCAGGCCGGCTGAGACGGCCCGACCGCTGGCGGTCTCACAGGCGGTCCAGCGTCATCCCGGCGGCGTCCACGCGCAGTACCGAACCCTGTTCGTACCAGTCGCCGAGCACGACGCGCCGGCACTCGCCGCCACCTGCCTGAAGCGTGTGGATCGCCGGACGGTGGGTGTGGCCGTGGATCAGCGTGGCCACGCCGAAGCGGGCGAGGGTGGCTTCCACCGCCGCCGGGTTAACGTCGGTCACCGTCTCGAACGCGCCGCGGTCGCCGGCGAGCATTTCCTTCTGCCGGGCCATGCTCGCCTGCCGCGCCTGGGTGGCGAAGGCCAGGCGCGCCTGCAGCGGCTGGTCGAGGAAGCGCTGCTGCCAGGCCGGGTCGCGGGTCTGCGCGCGAAACGCCTGGTAGGCGGTGTCGTCGGTGCACAGCAGGTCGCCGTGCATCAGCAGGACCGGTTCGCCATACAGCGACACCACCGCCGGGTCGGGGAGGATGCGCATGCCGGCGCGGCGCGCGTAGGCCTGGCCGACGAGGAAATCGCGGTTGCCGCGCATGAAGTACACCGGCACGCCGGCGTCCGCCACGGCGCGCAGGCCGTGCGCCACTTCCGCGCCGGCTTCGGACGGGTCGTCGTCGCCCACCCAGGCCTCGAACAGGTCTCCGAGGACGTACAGCGCGTCGGCGCGCATCGCCTCGTCGCGCAGGAAGTCGAGGAACAGGGTGGTGATCGCCGGCCGGGCCGGGTCCAGGTGCAGGTCGGAGACGAACAGCGTGGTCATGCGCCGATTGTAGGGCGACCCGACGCCGGGCGTGGGCTCAGCCGGCCGCGGCCTGGTCCTGCATGCGCGCCAGCGACCGCCGCCACGGCGAATCGTCGGGAATGCCCTCGGCCTCGAGCAGCGCCTGGTAGCGTTCGAGCACCTTGCGCATGCCTGGCGTGTCGCCCGAGGCCCTCATCGCGCGGGCCTGGCCGCGCATCGCGCTGTCGTACACGACCATGAAATCGCGCGCGTGCGGCAGCACGGCCTGCTCGGCACGGGCCAGTACCTCGGTCGCCTCGCGCGGGTCGCCGCCGGATTCGAGCAGGGCGAAGCCCAGCGCGCCGAGGGCGTAGGCGTAGTTGACCGCGTCGATCCCGGGCGCGGCGCGGGCCTCCAGCGCCGGCAGCACCTCGCGCAGCACCTGCACCGACTCCTCGTGGCGGCCGGCGCCGGTGAGCGCCTGCGCCGCGGTGACCGCGATCTGCAGGTAGAAGCGGTTTTCCGGGCCGCCGGCTTCGCGCGCCACCTGCGTCGCCAGCAGCAGCGTCTCCAGCTGGCGGGCCTTGTCGCCCAGCAGCTGGTAGCCGATGCCGAGCTGGTTGAGCACCACCGCGCGCTGCACCGTGGCCTCGCCGACCAGGTGCACGTAGTCGCGGTCGACTTCCTCGAGCAGGGCCACGCCCTCGGCGACGCCGTTTCCGCCCAGCAGCATCGCGCCGAGGTTGGACCTGGCCAGCAGCCGCGTGGCCGGCTGCGAGGCGTAGTGGACCTCCATCAGCGCGACCACCTCGCGCTGCACGGCCAGCGCCTCGTCCACGCGCTCGGCGCGGTTCAGTGCCGAAGCCAGCGCCTCCAGCGCGGTGATCCGCACGCGGCCGATCGACTGGCTGGTGGCCAGGGGCTGCAGCCTGCCGTCGAGCTCGCGCAGCACTTCGATGATCCGCGCCGCCGGCACTTCGCCGAGCAGGTCCTCGTTGCGCAGTTCCTGCACGCGGTGACGGGCCCAGGCCTCGAACTGCGCCGGATCGTCCTGCGGGAGCAGGGTGCGGGCCTCGCGGTTGAGCGCGATCGCCTCGCGGTTCTGGCCGAGGAACAGGTGCGCGTCGGCGAGCAGGCCGAGGGTGGCGGCAAGGTCCTGCTTCGCCGCCGCGGACGTGCGCCGCAGCTGCAGCGCCTCCTCCAGCACCGGCAGCGCCTGCTGGCCCAGCTGCAGGCCGATGTAGGCCTGGCCGATCGCATCGAGCATCTCAGCGCGCACCTCGGCTGGCACGTCCTGGCGCGCACGCAGGTCGACCGCGCCGCGGTCGAGCAGTTCGCGCACGGTCAGGTCCTCGCCGTGGGCCTGCGAGGGATCGGCGTTGGCGAACAGGTCGGCCATGAACGTCGACAGCGCCTGCGCCTTGTTGCGCTCGGCGGTGACCTGGCGCAGCTGGCGGTCGCGCTCGAAGGCGAAGCCGCCGAGCATCAGAAGCACCACCGCCGCGGCGGCGACCCGCCAGCGGTGCCGCCAGGCGAAGCGGCGCAGGCGGTACAGGCGCTGGCCGCGGCGGGCCGATACCGGGCGTGAGTCGAGGAAGCGGCGCAGGTCGTCGGCCAGGGCCGCGACCGAGGGATAGCGGTCGCCCGGGTCGCGGCGCAGCGCCTTCATCACGATCGCGTCCACGTCGGCGGGGATGCGGCTGACGCCCGCATCCGGCGAGGGCGCATGGCACGCGCTGGCGCTGGGCGGGCGGATCTCGCCGGAGACGATCGCGCCGGGCAGCAGGTGGCCGGATTCGACGCCGTGGTGCGGGCGCACGCCGGCCACCAGTTCGTACAGCACCACGCCCAGCGACCACACGTCCGCCGCGGTCGACAGCGGCCGGCCTTCGATGTGCTCCGGGCTGGCGTAGGCCAGGGTCAGGGCGTGGTGCGCGGTGGCGGTGGGATCGGCGGCGTGGGCGTCGCCGGTGGTGAGCCGGGCGATGCCGAAATCCAGCAGCTTCGGTTCGCCGTCGGCGCGCACCAGGATGTTGGCCGGCTTGAGGTCGCGGTGGATCACCAGGCGCTGGTGGGCGTGTTCGACCGCGGCGCAGACCTTGAGGAACAGGCGGATGCGGGCGTTCAGCGGCAGCTTGCGGGTTTCGCACCAGTGGTCGATGCGATCGCCTTCCACGTACTCCATCGCCAGGAACGGCTGGCCATCGGCGCTGAGCCCGCCGTCGATGAATTGGGCGATGTTCGGGTGCTGCAGGTTGGCGAGGATGCGGCACTCGTCGGCCATCCCCGCCGCAGTGGGGCCTGCCTGCGGGCCGGTGCCGGCCAGCATCTTCAGCGCCACCTGCTGGCGCAGGTCGCCTTCGCCGCGTTCGGCCAGGTAGACCCGGCCCATGCCGCCTTCGCCGAGCATGCGCAGGATCCGGTAACGGCCCGGCTGCGCGGCGCCGATGGTGGTGTCCTGCGCCAGCGGTTCGGTCGGGGTGTCGCCGGCGGCCCAGCGCGGTACCAGCACCTCGGTCATGTCGGCGCGCAGCGCGTCGAGCAGCCAGTCGACCTCGGTGCGCAGTCCGGGGTCGCCCGCGCAGCGCTGCTCCAGCCAGGCCTGCCGAGCCTCGGCGGGCAGCTCCATGGCTTCCATCGCGATGGACTTCGCTTGCAGGTACCGGTCCGACATGGCCTTGCTCCCCCGGGTGCCATGGACGGGCCATGGTATCGGGGGCCGGGGCCGTCCGCGCGGGGCGTGGCGGCGTTCCGCCGGGGGACGGGTGCGGCGGGGTAAAATCCCGGGATTCCATCGATCCCCCCGCCTCCATGACCTGCCGCACCCGCTTCGCCCCCAGTCCCACCGGCTACCTGCACATCGGTGGCGCCCGCACCGCGCTGTACTGCTGGCTGGAGGCCCGCCACCGCGGCGGCGAGTTCGTGCTGCGGATCGAGGACACCGACCGCGAGCGCAGCACCCAGGCGGCGATCGACGCCATCCTCGAGGCCATGGACTGGCTGGGCCTGGACTACGACGAAGGCCCGATCTACCAGACCCGGCGCATCGACCGCTACCGCGAGGTGGCCGAGCAGCTGGTCGCGCAGGGCAAGGCCTACTACGCCTACGAGACCAAGGAAGAGCTCGACGCCATGCGCGAGGCCGCGATGGCGAAGCAGGAGAAGCCGCGCTACAACGGCGCCGCGCGCGAGCTCGACCTGCCGTACCGCGACGACCCGAACCGCGTAATCCGCTTCAAGAACCCGCTTGATGGCGTGGTCGCGTTCGACGACCTGATCAAGGGCCGCATCGAGATCGCCAACAGCGAACTCGACGACATGGTGATCTTCCGTCCGGACGGCTACCCGACCTACAACTTCGCGGTCGTGGTCGACGACTGGGACATGGGCATCACCGAGGTCATCCGCGGCGACGACCACATCAACAACACCCCGCGCCAGATCAACCTGTACGAGGCGATCGGTGCGCCGGTGCCGAAGTTCGGCCACATGCCGATGATCCTGGACGAGCACGGCGCCAAGCTGTCCAAGCGCACCGGCGCGGCCGACGTGATGCAGTACAGGGACATGGGCTACCTGCCCGACGCGCTGCTGAGCTACCTGGCGCGGCTGGGCTGGTCGCACGGCGACCAGGAGATCTTCAGCCGCCAGGAGCTGATCGACCTGTTCGACGTGCGCAACTGCAATTCCAAGGCCGCGCGGCTGGACATGGCCAAGCTCGGCTGGGTCAACCAGCACTTCCTCAAGACCACCGATCCGGCCGAAATCGCGCCGCAGCTGGTGTTCCAGCTGGAGAAGCTGGGCCTGGACCTGGGCCAGGGCCCGAAGCCGGAAGAGGTGGTCCTGGCCCTGCGCGAACGCGTGCAGACGCTGAAGGAAATGGCCGAGAAGTCGGTGGTCTGGTACACGCCGCTGGAGACCTACGACGAAGCCGCCGTGGCCAAGCACCTGAAGGCCGGCGCCGACTCGCCGCTGGCCAAGGCCCGCGAGCTGCTGGCCGCGCTGCCGGAATGGACCGTCGAGGCGGTCGGCCAGGCCCTGCACGACACCGCCGCCGCGCTGGAACTGGGCATGGGCAAGGTCGCGCAGCCGCTGCGCGTGGCCATCACCGGCACCCAGGTCAGCCCCGACATTTCCTGGACGGTCTACCTGGCCGGCCGCGACGAGGCCTTGAAGCGCATCGATGCGGCCCTCACCAAGGTTCCGAAGGGCTGATTCCGGAGACGCCATGGGCAAGCCGCACGCCTGCACCGACCCGCACCACCACGTCGACAGCGCCGATGCCTTCGTGTCGGCGGTGGAGCGCGCATGCGGCGAGCGTGGCCTGCGCCTGACCCCGATCCGCGCCAACGTGCTGCGCCTGATCGCCGATGCCGGCAAGCCGGTGAAGGCCTACGACCTGCTGGAGAAGGTGCGCGAGAGCAAGGGCGCCGGCGCCGACGCGCCGCCGACCGTATACCGCGCGCTGGATTTCCTGATGGCCAACGGCTTCGTGCACAAGCTGGCCTCGGTCAACGCCTTCGTCGCCTGCCACCACCCGGACAGCGCGCAGCACTCGGTGCCGTTCCTGATCTGCGACCGCTGCCATAACGCAGTCGAACTGGAGGACCGCGAAGTGGTCGCACAGCTCGACGCGCGGGCCAAGGCCCTCGGCTTCCAGCCGCAGGCGCAGACCCTGGAAGTGCACGGACTCTGCGCGCGCTGCGCCGGCTGATCCGCTGCACGCCTGCGGTGCTTACGCCGCCGCGGGCACCAGCCTGCGTTCCCTGATCGGCGCGTTGGCCAGTGCGGCCACCAGCGCCAGCGCCATGTCCGCGTACCACATCCACTGGTAGCTGCCGGTGGCTTCCAGGGCCACGCCGCCCAGCCACGCGCCGAAGAACCCGCCGACCTGGTGCGAGAGCAGGGTCAGGCCGAACAGCGTGCCCAGGTAGCGCGGGCCGAACAGCTTGCCGACCAGGCCCGCGGTCGGCGGCACCGTCGCCAGCCAGGTGAAGCCCAGTCCGGCGGCGAACAGGTAGAACGTCCAGGCGCTCGGCGGCGCCAGCAGGAACAGCGCGATCAGCACGGCGCGGCTCGCGTACATCGCCGCCAGGATCCACTTCATCCGGAAGCGTTCGCCGAGCTTGCCGGCGGCCAGGCTGCCGGCGATGTTGAACAGGCCGATCAGCGCGATCGACACCGCCGACACGCTCGCCGGCAGTCCGCACAGCGCGACCTCGCCGGGCAGGTGGGTGACCAGGAAGGCCACGTGCACGCCGCAGGTGAAGAAGCCCAGGTGCAGCAGCCATTAGCTGCGGTCGCGCAGGGCCACGCCCAGCTGGTGGCGCAGGCCGCGGTCCTCGAAACCTTCGTGCGCGACCGGCGCCTCGCCTTCGCGGCGACGGAAGCAGCGCGCCAGCGGCAGGGTCAGCAGCGAGGTGGCGGCCATGCCGAGCATCGCCACGGTCCAGCCGGCCGCGCCGATCACCAGCTGCAGCAGCGGCGCGAACACGAACTGGCCCAGCGAGCCGCCGGCGTTGATGATGCCCGCCGCCGACGAACGCTTCTCCGGCGGCAGGCGACCCGCAGTGGCGCCGATCAGGATCGAGAAACTGCCGGCGCCCGCGCCGGCCGCGGTCATCAGGCCAAGGGTCAGCATCAGGCCCGGTCCGGAAGGCAGGAACGGCACCAGCGCCAGGCCGGCGGCGAGCAGCAGGCCGCCGGCGATGAGCACCGGTTCGGGGCCATGGCGGTCGGCGATGGCGCCGAATACCGGCTGCACCGCGCCCCAAACGAACTGGCCGATCGCCAGCGCCAGGCTGATGGTGGCGATGCCGATGCCGGTATCGAGGTGGATCGGCGCGACGAACAGGCCGGTGGTCTGCCGCGCGCCCATGGTCAGCATCAGGATGACGCCGGCGGCGATGACCAGGCCGGCGGTGCCGCGGTTGCCGGCGGCGTTCATGCCTGTCGCTCCTGTGCCAGCGCGGCGTCGAGCGCATCGAGCGTGGCGTGCAGCCGTTCGCGCGCCTGCCCACCGAGCAGGGCGTCGATGCGCTGCTGCGCCTTGCGCCACAGCGGACGCGCGCGGGCCAGGCGCTCGCGCCCGGCGTCGGTGATCCGCAGCACGCGCTGGCGCGGATCCTCGCCACGCGCGTCCTCGATCAGCCCGTCGCGGAGCAGCGGCTGCAGGTTGCGATTGAGGGTGGTGCGGTCCATGCCCAGGCGCGCCGCCAGTTCGCCCAGGCTCAGCGGCGTGCGTGCGTGGCGCAGCAGCGAGTACTGGTTGACGCCCAGGCCGGCGCCGGCGAGGGCGTGGTCGTAGACCTGCGAAACCTGGCGCGCCGCGCGGCGCAGCAGGAAGCAGGTGCAGGGCGAGGACGCGCGTTCGCTCATCGGCTGGACCAGGGGGAGGCGGGGATCCACTATACGTGCATATGCACGTATCCGCGAGCGGGGCCGGCCGGTGCGTTGCACGCCGGCCGGCCCCGCGTCCGCGTCCTCAGAACCAGGCGCGGATGCCGAACGCCAGCGCCCGGCCAGGCAGCGGTGCGTACTCGCGCAGCAGCGAGGTATGCGGGCGCGCCTCGCGGTCGCCGAGGTTGCTGCCGTCCAGGAACAGTTCCCAGGCACGGCCGCCCTCGCGCTCGAAACGGTACGCAAGGTGCGCGTCGACCAGGGTGTACGCCGGGCTCGGGTCCTCGTGGCGGGCGACGTCGCGCTGGGCGTGGTAGCGCACCGCACCCAGCGAAGCGCGCCAGCCGCCCAGTTCCCAGGACAGGCCCGCGCCGACACGCGCAGGCGCGATCCGCGGCAGGTGGCCGCCGTTGTCCAGCTCGGCCTCGTAGGCGTGGGCGTGGTCGCCATGCGGCACCTCGAACGCGACCATGCGCGTGCCGCTGCCATCGAGGCGGCCGTGGACGCGGTCGGCGAACAGGCGCAGGTCCCAGGCGCCGCTGCTGCCGTCGGCCAGGTGCAGCACGGCTTCGGCCTCGGCGCCGGTGAACAGGGCGTCGGCCTGGGTCCACAGCCGCACCGGCGTGGCGTGCTCCTCGATCCCGGTATCGGCCAGGTAGATGAAGTCGCTGAAGCCGTTGCGGTACAGCGACAGCTTCAGGTCCACGCGCTCGTTGTGCGCGTGCAGGCCGATCTCGCCGCGCAGCGCGCGCTCGGTGTCCATCGTCGCGTCGCCGATCTCGATCGAGGCGGTAGCCACGTGCAGGCCGCCGGCGTACAGCTCCTCCTGGCTCGGCGCGCGCTCGGAGCGGTCCACGCCGAAGCGCAGGTCGACCGCATCGTTGAGCTTCCAGATCGCCGCCGCCGACAGGCTGGTGGTGTGGAAGTGGCGCGAGGGCAGGGCGCCTTCCGGATCCAGGCGCACCCGGTCGTGGCGCGCGCCCAGCTCCAGCTTCAGCGGGCCGAAGGCCTTCTCCTGCACCACGAACAGGCCGTGGTTGCCGGTGACGGTGCCCGGAACGAAGGCTTCCTCGCCGACGGCGGAGAAATCGGTCTGCCCCAGCTGCAGGCCGAACACGCCGTCCCAGCCGGCGAGGGTCTGCTGCACTGCCTCGATCCGCGCCTCGTAGCCTTCGCTGGCGAAGCGCGTGCCGACCACGCCGTCCTCCAGCTCGGCATGCGCGTAGTCGCTGTAGCTGCCATGCAGCTCCAGGCTCTGCAGGAACGGCAGCGGCTCGTAGACGCCGGCCTTGAGCTCGACGCGGTCCTGGACCATGTCGATGCGCACCGCCCCGGCGCCGTGCGCGGCGTGGCCGTCGTCGTCATCGTGGTCGTCGTGGCCGTCCGGATCGTGGTCGTCGTCGCCATGCACGTGCGCGCCTGAGGGAATGCCGTAGTCGCTGCGGTACGTGGTGGCGGCCAGGCCGAAATAGCCGGCACTGCCGAACCAGGTCGCGCCGACGGCGCCGGCGCGGGTCTCCAGTTCGCTGTTGGGCAGGGTACCGCGCACCAGTTCCTCGCCGTCGTGCTCGCCAGGATGCGCGGCGGCGTAACCGGGAATGTCGTAGTCGCCGGTATCGCGGAGCAGGCCATCCACGTGCAGGACCCAGTTCCCGTTGACCCCGTCGAGGCGGAACATGCCGCTGCGCTCGTTGTTGACGGTGTTGCCGCGCAGTTCGGCGCGGCCACTGAGCGGCGTCTCCGGCAGGGCCAGGGCGATGCGGCCGTCGGCGACGTTGACCGCGCCGCCGATCGCGCCGCTGCCGAACAGCAGCGTCGCCGGGCCCTTCAATACCTCGATCTGGTCGGCCAGGAACGGTTCGACGCTGGTGGCGTGGTCGGCGCTGACGGTGGAGGCGTCCATCACCCCGAGGCCGCCGGCGAGGACCTGCACGCGCGGGCCGTCGAGGCCGCGCAGGATCGGCCGGCCGACGCCGGGGCCGAAGTAGCTGGTCTGCACGCCGGGCAGCCCGGCCACGGTCTCGCCGAGGGTGCCGGCCTTGGCCCGGTCCAGCGCGTCGCCGCGCAGGACCTCGACCGGGCGGGCGAGGGATTCGGCATCGCCGGCCAGTGGCGAGGCGGTGACCTGGACCGCATCCAGGTCGACCGGCTCGTGGGCGCCGGCGACGCCGGGGAGGGCGGCCAGGACAAGGATCAGGGCTGTGGCCAGGGGGGCGGGGCGGCGGTGAAGCGGAGGGGTATGAAGCATGGAGTCCAGAGGGGGAAGGATGACAGCCGGTGCGGAATGTTATAATGTATCCAGATCCGGCAACACCCCCCAGGACCCACGTCTTGTCGTTCGATCGCCACAAGGACCTGCTCGACCGCCTCGGCGCCACCGGGTCGCTGCTGTGCGCGATCCACTGCGCGCTGACGCCGCTGCTGCTGGCCGCGGTGCCGGCGCTGGGCCTGGGCCTGTGGTTCGACCGCAGCCTGGAGCTGGCGCTGGTGGTGTTCGTCACCCTGCTGGGCGCGTCCAGCCTGGGCTGGAGCTACCGCCGGCACCGTTCGCTGCGTGCGCTCGGCCTGCTCGTTCCCGGGCTGGCGGCGCTGTGGGCGGGCCTGGTGTACGCGCCGCTGCACGAGTCGGCGCTGCCGCACGCGGTGGTGATGACCCTCGGCGGGACCCTGGTCGGCGTGGCGCACCTGCTGAACCTGCGGCTCAACCACGGCCACGTCCACGACGCCAGCTGCGCCCACTGAGGCCTGCATGCTAGGCTTGCCGGCCTGCCGTGCGCCGCGCGGCCAGGACTTCATGCGAATCAAGGAGTTGAACAATGGGCAAGGGTGACCGCAAGACCGCCAAGGGCAAGCGCTACAACGCCAGCTACGGCAACGCGCGCCGCCATGGCGGTACCCGTGCCGCCGCGGGCGCTGCCGCGCCGGCAGCGAAGAAGACCGTGGCCAAGCCGGCCGTGAAGAAGGCCGTGGCCAAGAAGACCGTGGCGAAGGCCGGCTGATCCCAGCCCCACACGGTGTAACCGGAGAACGCGGCGCCTGGCGCCGCGTTTCTTTTTGGCGCCGCCGGGCTCAGACCGGGCGGCCGCCGATCCAGCTGGCCAGGCGCGGGTTGCCGCCCAGCCAGTAGGCCAGTTCCGCCGGCTGGCCGATGTCCCACAGCACGAAGTCGGCGCGCAGGCCCGGCTGCAGACGGCCGCGGTCGTCCAGGCCGAGCGCGCGGGCCGCATGCACGGTGGCGCCGCGCAGCGCTTCCTCCGGGGTCAGGCGGAAGTGGGTGCAGGCCAGCGACATGGCCAGGCGCAGCGACTGCAGCGGCGAAGTGCCGGGATTGCAGTCGGTGGCCACCGCCATCGGCACGCCATGGCGGCGGAATCCGTCCAGCGGCGGCAGCCGGGTCTCGCGCAGCACGTGGAAGGCGCCAGGCAGCAGCACCGCGACGGTGCCGGCGCGCGCCATCGCCTCCACGCCGGCAGGCGAGGTGTATTCGACATGGTCGGCCGACAGGCCGCCGAACTCCGCCACCAGCGCCGCGCCGTCGCCGTCGCCGAGCTGGTCGGCGTGCAGTTTCACCGGCAGGCCGAGCGCGCGCGCGGCCTCGAACACGCGCCGGGTCTGCGCGGCGTCGAAGCCGATCTTCTCGCAGAAGGCGTCGACCGCGTCGACCAGGCCTTCGGCGTGCAGTTGCGGCAGCCAGGCGCAGACCGCCTCGATATAGGCGTCGGGCCGGCCGGCAAACTCCGGCGGCAGCGCGTGCGCGCCGAGGAAGGTGGTGCGCACTTCCAGGCCCAGGGTCTCGCCGATGCGGCGCGCGACCTGCAGCGTGCGCCGTTCGCTGTCCAGGTCCAGGCCGTAGCCGGACTTGATCTCGACCGTGGTCGCGCCGTCGGCCAGCAGGGCGCGGGCACGGGGCAGCGACTGCGCCAGCAGCGCCTCGGCACCGGCGGCGCGGGTGGCGCGCACGGTCGAGACGATGCCGCCGCCGGCGCGGGCGATCTCCTCGTAACTGGCGCCCTGCAGGCGCTGCTCGAACTCGCCGGCGCGGTCGCCGCCGAACACCAGGTGGGTGTGGCAGTCGATGAGCCCGGGGGTGACCCAGCGGCCATGTGCGTGGGTGACCTGCGTGGCCAGCGTCTCCGGCGCACCGGGCAGGTCGGCCTGCACTCCGGCGAAGACGATGCGTCCGTCCTTCCAGCCCAGCGCGGCGTCGGCGATGGCGCCATAGCCGGCCTCGCCCTGCAGCGTGGCGAGGTTCGCGTCGAGGATGAGGCCGTCCCAGCGGTGGGTGTTGTCCATGCGCCGATTCTATCGGGCCGTCCGCCGGGGCTGGGGGCCGGTGTGGGGTGCGGCGCGTCACCGGATCGCCAGCGCCACCGGTTCCGGCGAGAATGCGCGCATGCATATCCCGAGCGACGCTTCCCTGATGTGGACCCGCGCCGGCTGGCGCCGCGATGCCGCGCCGGCAGTGGAGGATGGCTGCGTGGCCGCGCCACCTGCGGCCGGCGGCAATGGCGGCTGGGTGCTGCCTGGCATCCCCAACCTGCATTCGCACGCCTTCCAGCGGGCGATGGCGGGGCTGGCCGAACGCCAGACCCATCCGCAGGACTCGTTCTGGACCTGGCGCGAGGCGATGTACCGGATCGCCGCGCGCTTCGATCCGGACAGCCTGTACGCGGTGGCTGCGCAGCTGTACGTGGAGATGCTCGAGGCCGGCTTCACCACGGTGTGCGAGTTCCACTACCTGCACCACGCGCCGGACGGCAGCGCCTATGCCGATCCGGCGGCGATGTCGCAGGCGCTGGTCGCCGCGGCGCGCGACACCGGCATCCGCCTGACCCTGTTGCCGGTGCTGTACATGACCGGTGGCTTCGACCGCCGCCCCCTGTCGGCGCGGCAGCGGCGTTTCGGCCACGACCTCGAGGGCTTCCTGCGCCTGTTCGGAACCCTGCGCGCGCAGGAGGACGCGACCCTGCGCGTGGGCGTGGCCTTCCACAGCCTGCGCGCGGTGCCGGCCGAGGCGCTGTCGGCGGCGCTGGCCGCCCTGCCGGCGGACATCCCGTTGCACATCCACATCGCCGAGCAGGTAGGCGAGGTGCAGGACTGCCTGGCGGTGCGCAATGCGCGGCCGGTGGAATGGCTGCTGGCGAACGCGCCGGTCGACGCGGGCTGGACCCTGGTGCACGCCACCCACCTCACCGCCGACGAGGTCGCCGGCATCGCGCGCAGCGGCGCCACGGTGGCGCTGTGTCCGACCACCGAGGCCAACCTCGGCGATGGCCTGTTCCCGCTGCGCGACTACCTGGCCGCTGGCGGACGCTGGGGGGTCGGCTCGGATTCGCACATCTCGGTGTCGCCGGTCGAGGAACTGCGCTGGCTCGAGTACGGCCAGCGCCTGCAGGCGCGCCGCCGCAACATGGCCGCCGGCGGCGAGGGCGACAGCGTCGGCGAGGCGCTGCTGCGCGGGACGCTGGCCAGCGGCGCGCAGGCCACCGGCCAGCCGGTGGGCGAGCTGGCGCCGGGGATGGCCGCCGACTGGATCGTGCTCGACACGGCTTCGCCGGTGTTCGCCGGCGCGCGTGAGCAGGACGTGGTGGACCGCTGGCTGTTCTCCGGCAACCGGCCGCTGGTGCGCGACGTGTACGTGGCCGGGGAGCAGGTCGTGTCGGACGGCCGCCATCGCGACCGGGAGGCGATCGCAGCGCGCTACCGGGTGGCGGTGGAGCGGCTGCTGGCGGACTGAAGCGCGTCGCTACGCGCCAGCTGCCTCGCCGTATGCGCAGCGCTGCTCGAAAGCACTGGCGTGGTTGGCTTCGGACGGAGGCGTGCTACCGCGGTTTTCGGCGCGTTGGGCTCGTGGCTTCGCTCCTGTTTCCCTCTCCCTCCGGGGTGAGACGGGGGGCGGAGCGGAGCCCGGGGGAGAAAGTCGGCACTACGGCGCCGTTGGCACCCGGCCCTCACCCCCACCCCCTCTCCCGGTGGGAGGGGGGAGACCAGAGCATCCATGTATCCTCCCGCGCGGTTCGTCGCCCGCAGGCGGGGGTTCGTCGCAAGCCCGCACGCTTGCCGGCGGCTCCGGCAGCATGGCCCCATCACGACACAGGAGGTGCTGCATGAACATCCGTCCCGCCGCGCTGGTTGCCGCCCTTGCCACCACGCTGTCCGTCCCCGGGTTCGCCCATGCGATGACCGACGCCGAGCTGGCCGGCATCGTCCGCCAGCGCATCGACGGCGACCGTACCGGGGCCTGCATGGCCGTCGCCGTGGTCGAGAAGTCGCAGGTCGCCCGCACCTTCCAGTGCGCCAACCCGGCCGACGCCGCGCGCATCGGTCCGGACGCGGCGTTCGAGATCGGTTCGGTCAGCAAGACCATGACCGCCGCGCTGCTCGCCGACCTGATCCTGCAGGGCAAGGGTTCGCTGGACGACACCCTGGCCTCGTGGCTGCCGGAAGGCACGAAGGTGCCCGACTTCAACGGCCAGCCGATCCTGCTGCGCCACGTGGTGACCCACACCTCCGGCCTGCCGGCGCTGCCGTCGCGGCTCGGTGCCACGACCATGGCCGATCCTTACGCCAACCTCGACGAGGCCGCGCTGCTGGCCTCGCTGGGCGATGCGCAGCTGGCGTCGGCGCCGGGCACGAAGTTCGAATACTCCAACTTCGCCTCGATGGTGCTGTCGTATGCGGTGGCCCGTCGCGCCGGCACCGATTTCGAGACCCTGGCGAAGGAGCGCCTGTTCAAGCCGCTGGGCATGGACCGCGCCCACGTCAACCAGCCGCCTGCAGGCGTGCGCGCGGCGACCGGGCACACGCCCGATACCCGCGCCACCCCGGCCTGGCACTTCGCCACCAACCTGGCCGGCGTCGGTGGCGTGCGCGCCACCCTCGACGACATGATGAAGTACGTGCAGGGCGGCCTGGGCTGGACCGGCGCGCCGATCACCGCGGCGCTGGCCAAGACCCACGAACAGGTCTCGGAGAAGCCGGCGATGGGCATGAACTGGCTGATGGTGCCGGGGGCCGGACGCACCGTGCTGGCCCATGAGGGCGGCACCGGCGGCTTCTCCTCGTACGTCGCGATCGATCCGCAGCAGCAGCGCGGCGTGGTGGTCCTGTCCGACACCGCGCTGCACTCGATCGGTGGCCTCGGCAGCCTGGGCAACCACCTGGTCGATGCCTCGCTGCCGCTGGGCAAGCCGCGCAAGCTGGCCGCGGCCGATCCGGCGCTGCTGGAAGCGCTGGCCGGCGAATACCAGCTGCAGGGCGCGATGAAGATGACCCTCGGCCACCGCGACGGCAAGCTGTTCGTGCAGCCGGCCGGGCAGGGCGAGTTCGAAATGGGTCACGACGATGCCGGCGATTTCTTCCCGCTGAAGCTCGACGCGGTCCTGCGTCCGACGCGCAAGGCCGATGGCAGCTATACCTTCACCTGGTTGCAGATGGGCGGCATCCTCCCGGCTACGCGTATCGATCCGACCGCCGCGCCGGCACCCACCGCCGCGGAGTTGGCTGCATACGCCGGCGACTATCCGCTGATGCCGGGCTTCTCGCTGAACGTGCGCAGCGAAGGCGGCAAGCTGCTGGCGCAGGCCACCGGGCAGGGGGCGTTCGAGCTGGAGGCCGCGGCGAAGGACCGCTTCGAGGCGCCGGCCTTCGGCATCGAGATCCGCTTCCTGCGCGGCGCCGATGGCCAGGTCGAGTCGCTCGAGCTGCACCAGGGCGGCCAGGTGCTGCGCGGTGCGCGCACGCCGGCCGCCGCTGGCGCCGGCCGCTGAGGAGATACGGCCATGGAGATGCTGACCACCCTGCTGGCGCCGGCCGCCGCCCTGCTCGCGCTGCTGCTTCCGGGCAGCAGCGGACGCCGCACGGCCTGAGGACTGATCGATGAGCGAACGTTCCGGTTATCCGCTGGGCCAGGTGCTGCCGCCGGCCGTTCTGCTGGGCGGCAACGCGGTGTGGAGCCGCTACCGCCAGTACCCGGTGTTCAGCCTGCGCTGGCTGGCCGGCCGCAGCCTGCTGGTGTGCAGCGTCATCGCGGTGGTGTCGATGTTCACCGGTACCGGCGTGGGCCTGGCGGTGCAGGACTGGGGCGCCGGCCTGCGTGGTGGCCTGGCCCACTTCATCGCCTTCAGCCTGATGGCCACGCTAGGTCCGGCGATGGCCACGGCGGTGCGCCGCCGCCGCTGGCCGGAAGCCACGGAGCGCCGCGCGGTGGTGCTGGCGGTCCTCGCGGGCATGGTGATCAGCTATGGCGTCGACAAGGTGGCTTCGGCCTACGTGGCGGAGCTGATGCAGCCCCACCTGGCGGCGATGGGCCTGAAGTCCACGCCGGGTCCGCAGCTGGGTCCGGTGGCCAAGGCGATCGGCCTGGCCTTGAACGTGGCCGCGCTGGTGGTGATCTACGGTCTGTTCGGCGGTGGCCTGGCGCTGCGCGCGTACTTCAGCGAGCGCCGCCGCTGGGAAGCGGACCAGCACGCGCGCGAGGTGGGCGAGCTGGAATCGCGGGTGCGCGAGGCCGACCTGCGCCTGGGCGTCCTGCAGGCGCAGGTGGAGCCGCACTTCCTGTTCAACACGCTGGCCTCGGTGCGCGCGCTGGTGCGGCAGGATCCGGCGCAGGCCGAGGCCACCCTCGATGCGCTGGTCGGCTTCCTGCGCGCGACCATCCCCAAGCTGCGCGACGGCCAGTCCCTGCACGCGACCCTGGGCCAGCAGCTGGAGATCTGCGCCAGCTACCTGGAGCTGATGCGGGTGCGCATGGGCGGACGCCTCACCTATACGATTTCGGTGGCGCCGGAACTGCGCGCGCATCCATTTCCGCCGTCGCTGCTGATCACCCTGGTGGAGAACGCGATCAAGCACGGCATCGAGCCGCGCCCCGGCCCTGGCCGCATCGACGTGGTGGCCGAGCGCGAAGACGGGCGGCTGCGCGTGCGGGTGGTCGATGATGGTGCCGGGCTGAAGCCGGGCGTCGGTGGCGGGATGGGCCTGGCCAACGTGCGCGACCAGCTGGCGCACCGCTTCGGCGACCGCGCCAGCCTGCAGTTGCAGCCGGGGCCGCGCGGGGGCGTGGTGGCGCAGGTGGAAGTGCCGTGCGCGATGGAGGAGGCATGACGGACAACGGAGACGTGCGCGTCACCGCGCTGATCGCCGAGGACGAGGCACCGCAGCGGCGCGCGTTGCACGAGCAGCTGCTGCAGGCGTGGCCGGGGCTGGAAGTGGTCGCGGTCTGCGAGGACGGGGTCTCGGCGCTGGAGGCGGTGGACGGGAAGCGGCCGGACGTGGCCTTCCTCGACATCCGCATGCCCGGTGTCAGCGGGCTGAACGTGGCGCGGGAAGTCGTCGCGCAGGGCGGGCTGGTGGTGTTCACGACGGCCTATGACGATTACGCAGTGAAGGCCTTCGAGGCCGGCGCCGCCGACTACATCCTCAAGCCGGTGCAGGCGTCGCGGCTGGAGCAGGCGGTGGAGCGGTTGCGCGAGCGCCTGGCCGCGCGCCAGCGCGACGGCGGCGCGGACCTGCGTTCGCTGATCGACGACCTGGAGGCGCGGCTGCGTCCGCAGGGCGAGCGGCTGATCCGCTGGATCACGGCGAGCGCCGGCGACAGCGTGCGCATGATCGGCATCGACGAGGTGCTGTTCTTCCAGGCCAGCGAGAAGTACGTGCGGGTGGTGACGGCCACTGGCGAGGGGGTGATCCGGACGCCGTTGAAGGAGCTGCTGGCGGGGCTGAATCCGGACGAATTCTGGCAGGTGCACCGGGGGACGGTGGTGCGGGTGCAGGCGATCGACCGGGTGACGCGCAGCGAGCTGGGCCGGTACGTGCTGAGCCTGAAGAACCACGAGGAACGCCTGGCGGTAAGCGCGGCGTTCGTGCACCGGTTCAGGGGGATGTAACGGGCGGTGGTGCGGGCGCTGCGGCGAGCGTGACGGTGACTGTCACGGCAGCAGCAACTGCAACTGCAACTGCAACTGCAACTGCAACTGCAACTGCAACTGCAACCGCAACTGCAACTGCAACTGCAACTGCAAAGGCGTTGGGGTACGCGGGCTTCGGACGGAGCCGCGGCAGCACGGGGGTATCGCGCATCGCGCGGTTCCGCGTCCGCGCCGGGAATGGGCAAGGGCGCTGGCGACGGCTGGCGCGTCGCCACGCGCCAGCCGACTCACCGCTTGCACTGCGCTCGCGAACGCGGCACATCCATGTGCCGCTTGCGCCATACCCCCCGCGCTACCGCGTCTTCCGGAGCTTTGGGGACATGGCTTCGCTCTCGCTCCCCTCTCCCACCGGGAGAGGGGCAGGGGTGAGGGTCGGGCGCCGACGAGCTGGCTTGCTCGCAAGGACGTCAGATTCCCGACGCTTCCAATCAGGGTGCGGCCTGCGTCTGTTTTGCGTACGACTGCTCTGAGCGCTCATCGGCAAGAGCAATGGCAACTGCGTTGATGCCGTCGGCTTCGGACGGAGCCACGGCAGCGCGGGGGGCGCCGGGAATGAACGAGGGCGCTGGCGACGTCTGGCGCGTCGCCACGCGCCAGCTGCCCTACCGCGTCTTTCGGCGCTTTGGGAGCGTGGCTTCGCTCTTGTTTCCCCTCTCCCGGTGGGAGAGGGGTGGTGGCTGCTCAGAACAGCAGCGACGCCATCCTGCGGCGGTACTGGCCGACCAGGTCTTCGTCCTCGACCACGCGGAAGGCGTCGATGAGAGCCTTCTTCGGCAGGCCGTCCTCGTAGGCGCGGTCGCGGCGCAGCATCTCCAGCAGCTGCTCCAGGCCGGTGGCGGCGTCGCCGCCGACCAGGTGGTGCACGGCGAGGAGGTGGCGGGCCTTGAGGTCGTCCGGGTTGGCGGTGATGGCCTGTTCCAGCACCGGCACCGGCGGGGCGTCCTTGAGCAGGGCGGCGAAGCCGAGGCGGGCGCGGGCGCGTACGGCGCGGTCGTCGGTGGAGAGGTTGGCCGGCAGGGCGTCGAGCAGCTGGGTGGCTTCGGTGGTGCCGCCGATCTTCAGCAGGGCCAGGGCCAGGTCGAGCTTGAGGCCGTCGTTGTCCGGCGCGGCTTCGAGTTCGCGGCGCAGGCGCACGACTTCGGCGTGCGGATCGAGCGGGGCGGCCTCGTCCGGCGCCTGTTCGGCGGCCAGCGGTTCGATGCCGTGCTGCTGCAGGAACTGGCGCAGCTGCCCTTCCGGCAGGGCGCCCTGGAAGGCGTCGACCGGCTGGCCACCGATCAGCAGGAACACGGTCGGCACCGAGCGGATCTGGAACGCGGCGGCGATCTGCTGCTCCTTGTCGACGTCGACCTTGGCCAGTACGAAGGCGCCGCCGTATTCGGCGGCCAGCTTCTCCAGGATCGGGGTCAGCGACTTGCACGGTCCGCACCAGGTCGCCCAGAAGTCGACCAGCACCGGCGTCTGCAGCGACTGCTGCAGGACCGCACTTTCGAAGGTGTCGGTGGTGACGTCGATGACGTGGGGCAGGTCGGCCATGAAGGATTCCGTGGGAGTGGGCGGATGGCGCCGAGATGGAGCCGGAGGGCGCAGCTTACAAGCCGATGTAAGGTCGACTTGACATCGGAGGGTGCGGATGTAAGGTGGATTTTACATCCGTCCGTCAGGGAGCGAGGTCCATGGCCGGTACGCCGGTCGGCAACGACATCCGCCGCTGGCGCGCCGGGCGCGGCGGCATGACCCAGCAGGCGCTGGCCGACGCCTGCGGCGTGACCCGGCAGACCATCATCGCGCTGGAGGCGGGGCGTTACGCGCCTTCGCTGGAACTGGCCTTCCGCATCGCACGCGCGCTCGGGGCCGGCATCGAGGACGTATTCCACTGGAGGGACGCATGAACACCATCGAGCGGTTGCGCCTGCCGCTGGCTCTGGCGGCGCTGGCCAGCACCGTGATGGCCGCGCTGGTCGCGGGACTGGCGACCGAGGGCTTCTCGCATCTGCGCCATCCGCTGGCGGTCCTCGGCGCGCAACAGCTGGAATGGCGAGGCAGCCTGTTCGGCCTGTTCGCTTTCGTCCTGCCCGGACTGGTCGGCGCCTGGCTGGCGCTGGACCTGCGCCGGCGCCTGCCGCAGGGCAGCGGCTGGCCGGCGCGGATCGGCGCGCAGCTGCTGTTGCTGGCGGCGCTGGGCTTCGCCGCGCAGGGCGTGCTGCCGCTGGACCTGGAATCGCTGGACGGCGGCATCGGCCGCTACCACGCCACCGCGTGGCTGCTGTGGGCGCTGGCCTTCCCGGTGGGCGGACTGCTGACGAGCGGCGGCCTGTGGCACGCGCCGGGCTGGCGCAGGTTCGCGATCGCCACGATCGCCGCCGCCGGGCTGGTCGTGGTCTGCGGCTTCCTCGGCAGCGGCTGGGTTGGCGCGGCGCTGGCGCAGCGGATCGCGTTCGGCCTGTGGCTGGCCTGGGGCGCGGTCGCGGCGACCGCGCCGGCGCTGCCGTTCAACCGTGGCGCAGCTTGAGCGCGAGGATCAGCAGCGCCAGCAGCAGGGTGATGCAGTTGGACAGGATCATCGGCCAGGAACCGAGCGCGATCCCGTAGGCCAGCCAGAAGCACAGGCCCACGGTGAAGATCACGTACATGCCCAGCGAGATCGAGCGGGTGTCGCGGCTGCGCAGGGTCTTCAGCGCCTGCGGCACGAAGGCCGCGGTGGTCAGGGTGGCGCCCACGTAGCCGAGCCATTCGCCGCTCATGGCGTGTCCGGCGCCCGGTAGACCACGCCGTCCTTCATCACGAAGGCCACGTCCATGACCACGTTGATGTCGGCCAGCGGATCGCCCGGCACGGCGACGATGTCGGCGCGCTTGCCAGCCTCGAGCACGCCCTGGTCGTCCACGCCCAGCACCTCGGCGGCGCGGATCGTCGCCGCCTGCAGCGCCACCGCGGCAGGGATGCCGGCTTCGACCATGTAGATGAACTCGCGCGCGTTGTCGCCGTGCGGGCCGACGCCCATGTCGGTACCGAAGGCGATCTTCACGCCGTTGCGGTAGGCCTTGCCGGCGGTCTCCTGGATCAGCGCGCCGATCCGCGCCGCCTTCGGCCGCACCACTTCGGGGAAGTACCCGTCGATCTTCGCCTTGTCGGCGACGAAGCGGCCGGCGTGGATGGTCGGGATGTACCAGGTGCCGTGCTGCTTCATCAGCCGCATGGCCTCCTCGTCCATGTAGGTGCCGTGCTCGATGCTGGTGACGCCGGCGCGGATCGCGCGCTTCATGCCCTCGGCGCCGTGGGCGTGGGCGGCGACGCGGTAGCCGTAGTCGCGCGCGGTCTCGACCACGGCGCGCACCTCTTCGTCGGTGAACTGCGGCGCGTCGCCGGAGCGGGCGTAGGACAGCACGCCGCCGGTGGCGGTGATCTTGATCAGGTCGCTGCCTTCCTTGTAGCGCTGGCGCACGGCCTGGCGGGCGCCGTCGACCGAGTCGACCACGCCGTCGGCCGGGCCGGGCGGGCCGTGCAGGTCCGACAGCAGGTGGTTCCAGCCATTGGTCGGGTCGGCGTGGCCGCCGGTGGTGGCGATCGAACGGCCGGCGGCGAAGATCCGCGGGCCGCGGACCCGGCCCTGGGCGATGGCGTCGCGCAGGTGCGGGGCGACGTCGCCGCCGAGGTCGCGGACGCTGGTGAAACCGGCCAGCAGGGTCTTCTCGGCGTACCCGACGCTGCGGAAGGCGTAGTCGACCGGGTCCAGGCGGAAGCCTTCGGCGTAGCTCTGCGGGCTGGACTGGTCCTCCAGGTGCACGTGCAGGTCGGTCCAGCCGGGCATGCAGGCATGCCCGCGCAGGTCGACCGCGCCGGCGGCCGAGGCCTCCGGGATGCCGGGCCGCACCGCCGCGATGTGGCCGTCGCGCACCTGCACCGTATGCGGCCCGAGCAGGCGGCCGCTGCGGGCGTCGAACAGCCGGCCGCAGTGCAGTTCGGCCGGTTCCGGCGGGACCGCCAGGGCGGCGGCAGGGGCGAGCAGGACCAGCGACAGCAGCAGTACGCGCATCCGACGGTCTCCGGTGGGTCCGGCCGATGGTAGCCGCTGCCGGGGGCGTTCCGGGGAGCCGGCCGGCGGGCCGTGGAGGGCCGCCGCCACGCGGTCCGGCGGCACCCCCCGCCGGGGCCGCCAAGTGGAGCCCGATGCTGCGCTGCGGTACCCTTGGCGACTTTGCCGCAGCCGCAGCGAACCCGCATGTCCGCCGTTCCCGAAAACGCCTCGTCCTACGATCCCCGCCAGGTGGAGGCCGCCGCCCAGAAGTTCTGGGGCACCACCCGTGCGTTCGAGGTCTCCGAGTCCTCCGACAAGCCGAAGTACTACTGCCTGTCGATGCTGCCGTACCCGTCCGGCGCGCTGCACATGGGCCACGTGCGCAACTACACGATCGGTGACGTGATCAGCCGCTACAAGCGCATGACCGGCCACAACGTGCTGCAGCCGATGGGCTGGGACGCGTTCGGCCTGCCGGCCGAGAACGCGGCGATCAAGAACAAGGTCGCCCCGGCGAAGTGGACCTACAGGAACATCGAGCACATGCGCTCGCAGCTGAAGTCGCTGGGTTACGCCATCGACTGGTCGCGCGAGTTCGCCACCTGCACGCCCGAGTACTACGTGCACGAGCAGCGCATGTTCGTGCGCCTGATGCGCAAGGGCCTGGCCTACCGCAAGAACGCGGTGGTGAACTGGGACCCGGTCGACCAGACCGTGCTGGCCAACGAGCAGGTGATCGACGGCCGCGGCTGGCGCTCCGGCGCGCTGGTCGAGAAGCGCGAGATCCCGCAGTGGTTCCTGCGCATCACCGATTACGCCCAGGAACTGCTGGACGGCCTGGACGAGCTGCCGGGCTGGCCGGATTCGGTCAAGACCATGCAGCGCAACTGGATCGGCCGCTCCGAGGGCCTGGAGATCCAGTTCGACGTGGTCGACGGCGCCGGCGCCGCGCTGGAGCCGATCCGCGTGTTCACCACCCGCCCGGACACGCTGATGGGCGTGACCTTCGTGTCGATCGCCGGCGAACACCCGCTGGCGCTGAAGGCCGCCGCTTCGAAGCCGGAGCTGGCCGCGTTCCTGGAAGAGCTCAAGCGCGGCGGCGTGTCCGAGGCCGAGCTGGAGACCCAGGAAAAGCGCGGCATGGACACCGGCCTGAAGGCGGTGCACCCGGTCACCGGCGAGCAGGTGCCGATCTGGGTCGCCAACTTCGTGCTGATGGGATACGGCACCGGCGCGGTCATGGCCGTCCCCGGCCACGACCAGCGCGACTTCGAGTTCGCCAGCAAGTACGGCCTGCGCAAGGTGCAGGTGATCTCGCTGAAGTCGCCGCGCAACGAGGACGAGAAGAGCTGGGACGCCGACACCTGGCGCGACTGGTACGGTGACAAGTCGCGCGACGACCTGGAGCTGGTCAACTCCGGCGAGTTCGACGGCCTGGACTACTGGGGCGCGTTCGAGGCCCTGGCCGAGCGCTTCGAGCGCCAGGGCCGCGGCCAGCGCCGCGTGAACTACCGCCTGCGCGACTGGGGCGTGAGCCGCCAGCGCTACTGGGGCTGCCCGATCCCGGTGATCTACTGCGACAAGTGCGGCGCGGTGCCGGTGCCGGAAGACCAGCTGCCGGTGGTGCTGCCGGAGGACGTGGAGTTCAGCGGGACGGGCTCCCCGATCAAGACCAATCCCGAGTGGCGCAAGTGCACCTGCCCCGAGTGTGGTGCGCCGGCCGAGCGCGAGACCGACACCTTCGACACCTTCATGGAGTCGAGCTGGTACTACGCCCGCTACACCTCGCCGCAGGCGCGCGAGATGGTCGACAAGCGCGGCAACTACTGGCTGCCGGTGGACCAGTACATCGGCGGCATCGAGCACGCGATCCTGCACCTGATGTACTTCCGCTTCTACCACAAGCTCCTGCGCGACGCGCGGCTGGTGGACAGCGACGAGCCGGCGCTGAACCTGCTCACCCAGGGCATGGTCATTGCCGACACCTACTACCGCGAGAACCCGGACGGTTCCAAGGACTGGATCAACCCGGCCGACGTGGACGTGCAGCGCGACGACAAGGGCCGGGTGACCGGGGCGGTGCTGCGCGCCGACGGCCAGCCGGTGCTGGTCGGCGGCACCGAGAAGATGTCCAAGTCGAAGAACAACGGCGTCGACCCGCAGGCGATGGTCGACAAGTACGGCGCCGACACCGTGCGCCTGTTCTCGATGTTCGCCGCGCCGCCGGAGCAGTCGCTGGAGTGGAACGAGGCCGGCGTCGACGGCATGGCGCGCTTCCTGCGCCGGCTGTGGTCGCAGGTGCAGAAGCACGCCGCCGAGGGCGCCGCCCCGGCGCTGGACGTGGCCGCGCTCGATGCCGGGCAGAAGGCCCTGCGCCGCAAGACCCACGAGACCATCGAGAAGGTCTCCAACGACTACGGCAAGCGCCACAGCTTCAACACCGCCATCGCCGCGGTGATGGAGCTGATGAACGCGGTGGCCAGGTTCGACGACGCCAGCGAACAGGGCCGCGCCGTGCGCCAGGAAGCGCTGGAGGCGGCGGTGCTGCTGCTCAACCCGATCACCCCGCACTCCAGCCACGCCCTGTGGCAGCTGCTGGGCCACCCGGAGACGCTGCTGGAGGACGTGCCGTTCCCGAAGGCCGACCCGGCCGCGCTGGTGCGCGACGCCGTGACCCTGGCGGTGCAGGTCAACGGCAAGCTGCGCGGCACCATCGAGGTCGCCGCCGACCTGCCGCGCGACCAGATCGAAGCCCTGGCCAAGGCCGAGCCGAACGCGGCCAGGTACCTGGAAGGCCTGACGATCCGCAAGGTCATCGTCGTTCCGGGGAAGATCGTCAATATCGTGGCTGCTTAAGCAGCCACGATATTGACGGCGTGCAGCGCGGCCCGCAGCCGCGCTGCATCCAAGGTTCCTGCGGAACCTTGGGTCCCGCTCGCCATGCCTCCATCCCCCCGTCCGCGCTGCGCGCGGACAGCCCCCCAACTTGGGGGCGGTAGCGTCGGCTGTTTCCGCCTGGCGCCTGTCGGTGCGGAGGAGCCTTCGGCCCCACGCCTTGAGCTTCCATCCCCGATCCGCGCTGCGCGCGGATCCGCCCCCAACCTGGGGGCTATGACGTCGGCTTGGTCTGCGCACGGGCGACTCAGGGGCGCGCGGCCCGCAGGCCGCGCTGCCCCCAAGGTTCCTGCGGAACCTTGGGTCCCGCTCGCCATGCCTCCATCCCCCCCGTCCGCGCTGCGCGCGGACAGCCCCCCCAACTTGGGGGGGCGGTAGCGTCGGCTGTTTCCGCCTGGCGCGTGTCGGTGCGGAGGAGCCTTGGGCCCCACGCCTTGAGCTTCCATCCCCGATCCGCGCTGCGCGCGGATCCGTCCGAAGCGGGCCAGACCCAACTGCTTGGTTTGCTGGCCCGCCGAGGCTTCGCCCGAAGCCCGCCACCCGCGGCCGGCCTCCACGCCAGCACCTACAACGCCCGTTCACGGCCGCTCGGGCAGGCTGGCGGTTGCCGCTGCCTGCCGGCTCGTCCAGACTTGCGCCCATGATCCGATACGCGTTGCCTGTCCTCCTCGCGCTGGCCCTGGCCGGCTGCGGTTTCCACCTGCGCGACCGCCTGGCGCTTCCGGAGGACACGCCGCCGGTGCTGGTCTCCTCGACCACCCCCTTCAGCGAGCTGGTCACCACCCTCGAGCGCAACCTGCGCAACGCCGGCGCCACCGTCGCCTCGCGCGAGGAGGTCGGCAGGGACCGCACGGCGCGCGTGGCGCGGCTGGAAATCGTGTCCGAGCGCTGGGGCGACCTGCCGATCGCGATCGACAACCAGGGCCGCGCCCAGGAGTTCAGCCTGCGCTACGCCACCATCTTCACCTTCCGCATGGCCGACGGCCGCGAACTGGTGCCGCAGCAGGTGGTCGAACTGTCGCGCGACTACGTGTCGCCGCCGGAAAACGCCACCGGCACCAGCACCGAGCGCGAAATCCTCGCCGACGAACTGCGCCGCGAGATGGCCGCCTCCATCCTGCGCCGCATCGACAGCGTGGTCCGCGCCGAGGCCGCGCGTGGCGCCGCCGTGGCGCCGGCCGCGACCGAAGCGCCGCTGCCGACCCCGCCGTCCTCGCCCACGCCCTGATGGTGTCGATGGACGCGTCCTGATGGAACTGCGCCCCGACCAGCTCGCGACGCAGGCCGCCACGCAGCCGCTGCAGCCGGTGTACCTGATCGCCGGCCCCGAGACCCTGCACGTGATCGAAGCCGCCGACGCGGTACGCGCCCGCGCCCGCGCCGAAAGCGCCGAGCGCGAAGTCTTCGACGGCGACGGCCGCGACCCGGACTGGGACGGACTGGCCGCCAGCTTCAACGCGCCCAGCCTGTTCAGCAGCCGCCGGCTGCTGGAAGTGCGCCTGCCCAGCGGCAAGCCGGGCAAGACCGGCGCCGAAGTCGTAAGCAGCTTCTGCGAGAACCCGCCCGCCGACGTCACCCTGCTCATCGTCGCCGGCGACTGGAGCAAGGCCCACCAGGGCAAGTGGGTCGAGGCGATCAACCGCCGCGGCGTAGTCTCCATCGCCTGGGCGGTCAAACCGCACGAATTGCCCGGCTGGATCGACCGGCGCCTGCGCGAGCGCGGCCTGCGTGCCTCTCCCGAGGCGGTGCAGGGCCTGGCCGAGCGCGTGGAAGGCAACCTGCTCGCCGCCGCGCAGGAAATCGACAAGCTGGCGCTGCTGGCGCCGGAAGGCGTGCTCGACCTGGCGGCGATGCAGTCGCTGGTCGCCGACGCCGCGCGCTACGACGTGTTCCGCCTGCTGGAGGCGACGCTCTCCGGCCAGGCCGCGCAGGTGCGGCGCATGCTCGCCGGCCTGCGCGCCGAGGGCGAGCAGGTGGCCGGGTTGATGCCGATGGTGATCCGCGAACTGCTGCGCGCCGCCGCGCTGTCGCGGGCCCAGGCGCGCGGCGCCAACCTGGCCGCGGAGATGAAGTCGCAAGGCCTGTGGGAAGCGCGCCAGGCGCCGTTCAAGCGCGCGCTGCAGCGCCACGCCACGCCGCTGCGCTGGAACCGCTTCGTCGCCTACGCCTCGCGCATCGACCGCGCGGCGAAGGGCCGCGGCCCGGGCGAGCCCTGGCAGCTGCTGGAACGGCTGCTGCTGGCGATCGCCGAAACCCCGGCCACCCGGCTGCTGGCCGCCAGCCGCTGAGCCCGGGCGTGCATGGCGTGCTGACCCTCTGGTACGGCGGCACCTTCGATCCGGTGCACGCCGGCCACCTGGCCATCGCCCGCGCCGCCGCCGATGCCTTCGGCGTGCCGGTGACGATGGCTCCGGCTGCCGATCCGCCGCACCGCGACGCCACCGGTGCCTCGGCCGACCAGCGCGCCCGCATGCTGGAGCTGGCCACTGCCGGCGACCCGCGCCTGCGCGTCGACCGCCGCGAACTGCACCGCGATGGACCGTCCTGGACCGTCGATACCCTGCTGGAGCTGCGCACCGAACTGGGCGGCAAGGCGCCGCTGGCCCTGCTGGTCGGCGCCGACAGCTTCCGCTCGCTGCCCACCTGGCACCGCTGGCGCGAACTCCTGCAGCTGGCGCACCTGGTCGTGGCCGCCCGCGCAGACGAGGACCTGGCCGACCTGCCCGAGGCCCTGGCCAGCGAAGCCGCCGGCCGCTGGACCGACGATCCGGCCCGGCTGGCCGCGACCCCGGCCGGCGCCATCCATGCCCTGCGCCAGCCGCTGCGCCCGGAATCGGCCACCGCCGTGCGCCAGGCCATCGCCGCCGGCGATCCGGCCTGGCGCGGGCAGGTGCCGGCCGCCGTCGCCGCCTATATCGAGGCCGAAGGCCTGTACCGCCAGCCGTGAAGGCGGCGCCACCCCCGCGGCCGGTATAATCGGCCCCTGTTTCCGCCCGTTCCGCAGAGCCTTCCTTGAGCAGCCACGCCCACGTCATCAAGACCCGCCTCCCCGAACCGCCGCCTTCCGCCGAGAGCCTGCTGGCGTCCGTGCGCGCCGCGGTGGAGGAGATCAAGGCCAAGGATGTCGTCGAGATCGACGTGCGCGGCAAGACCAGCGTCACCGACCACATGGTGATCGCCTCGGGCACCTCGACCCGGCACGTGAAGTCGATCGCCGACGAGGTGATCAAGTTCGCCAAGAAGCTCGGCGCGATGCCGCTGGGCGTGGAAGGCGAGCGCGAGGCCGAGTGGGTGCTGGTCGACCTGGGCGACGTGGTCGTCCACGTGATGCTGCCGCGCGTGCGCGAGTTCTACGCGCTGGAACGGCTGTGGACCGTCGGCGACCAGGCCCAGGCGCAGGACGCCGGCTGATCCGCCGCGCCGCCGCGCATGCGTGGCGGCTTCTTCGCAGGCAATCCCGTAGCGGCCGCGCCTCGATGCGCGGCCGTTGCGTTTGCCCTCAGCGCGCCTGCCCGTGCCGCGCCGCGTATATGCCGAACACCGCGCCGGTGAAGCCGCCGGCCACCGCGGTGCTGAGCAGGGTGCCGTCGACGCCTGCGGCCAGCGTGCGCCAGTTCCCGCCGGGCAGCGCGTACTGGAAGTCGTAGTCCGCACCGCGGGCGCGGATGCGCAGTCGCAGTCCTTCGCCCGCCTGTTCCGGCAGCGTGGCGACGGCGAGCCGCGTCCCGGTCAGCGGTTCGTCGCTGATGCGGCCGTCGCGGCGGTCCAGCACGATCTTCAGCGCGCCATCCTCGCGGGTGAGCGCGAGCAGGTACCAGTAGGCCTCGTTCTGGAATGCCGCCAGCCCGGCGATATCGCCATCGCGCCGCGGCGCGAAGCGCACCAGCGTGGTGGCGTCCGCGTCCTGGTGCTGCTGGCGCCGCGCCAGGAACGAGGGATTGTCGCGCTGCCCCAGCAGTGTCCCGCGTGCGCGCAGGTGCAAGGCGCCGTCGCCGAGGCGGTACCAGGCCTCGCGAGGATTGCGCACCGTCATCCAGTACAGGGGCAGGGCGTCGCCCTCGAACTCGTCGCGGACGGTGAAGCCACCGCTGGTGGGCAGCGCCTCGTCGCTGCGCGGCAGGCGCGGTCCATCGAGCACGTACGGCACGGGCTGTCCGGCCTCGGCGATGCGCGGCCAACCGTCCTCCCAGTGCACCGGCATCAGGAAGGTCTCGCGACCGGTGTTGACGTAATGGCCTTGCAGCGGTGGATACGGACGGTTGCCGAGGAACAGCGCCCACCACTGGCCGTCCCGGGCCTGCACCAGGTCGGCATGGCCGGTCGACGTGATCGGGAACGGGCGCTCGCGCGGCAGGTCGCGCTGGGTCAGGATCGGATTGCGGGCCCACGGCTCGTACGGCCCGGTCACCTGGCGGCTGCGCAGGATCACCTGGCGGTGCATCTCGCCGGTGCCGCCCTCGGCGGCGCTGAGGTAATACCAGTCGCCATGGCGGAACAGGTGCGGGCCTTCGACATACTCCGGTTTCTCCGCCGGATCGATGCCGCCGTCGAGGATCACCTTGCGCGGGCCGATGGTGCGCAGCGCCTTCGCGTCGAACTCCTGCAGCCAGATCGCGCGGTGGCCGTTCCAGCGTTCGCCGCCTTCGGGCAGGTCGTTGTTGACGATCCACGCGCGCCCGTCCTCGTCGAAGAACAGCGAGGGGTCGATGCCGCCGGCCAGCTCCGGCAGCCACACCGGATCGGACCACGGCCCGGCCGGATCCTTCGCGGTGATCACGTAGTTGCCGCCGCAGTTGGGGAAACAGGTGTTGACGATGTAGAAGAGGCCATCGTGATGTTCGATCGCCGGCGCGAACACGCCGTTGACCAGGTCGTGCTGGCCGAAGTCCAGCTGCGTCGTGCGGTCGATGGCGTTGCCGACCTGGGTCCAGTGCACCAGGTCGCGGCTGTGGAATACCGGTATGCCGGGGAACCAGCCGAAGGTGGAGGTGACCAGGTAATAGTCCTCGCCGACGCGCACCACGCTGGGATCCGGATAGAAGCCCTTCAGCACAGGATTGCGGAACTGCTCCGGCCCCGGACTCGCCGTCGCGTCGACCGGATCGCTGCCTGCGTACTCGAACCAGTCGAACGACGCTTCCGGTGCCGCATCTTCCGCGGCGACAACCACAGGCACCGCGAGGCAGAGGGCGGCCAGCAGGCCGAGCGCGGAGGAGCGGAAGTCCATGGGTTCCTCCCGGAACGGATGCGGACGGTGCCTCGTCGGGCCGCCGGACCGTAGCACGCGCATGCGCGGGCATATCAGCGCTGTCGCCGCGGAATACCCGGCGTGCAGGCGCGCGCCGCTATCATGGGCGCCATGAAGGCCCGACTGATCGCCACCGGCGAGCGCGCTCCGCCCTGGGTGGCGGAAGGCTTCGCCGAATACCGCAAGCGCCTCTCGCACTGGCTGCCGCTGGAGCTGGTCGAGGTCGAGCCGGGCATGCGCGGCAAGGGCCGCGATCCGCAGCGTGCGATCGAGGAAGAGGGCAGGCGCGTGCTCGCCGCGCTGCCGAAGAATGCGCACGTGGTGGCGCTCGATGTTCCCGGCAGGCAGTGGTCGTCCGAACAGCTGGCGAAGCGCATGGAGCACTGGCGCCAGCAGGGCCGCGACCTGGCGTTCCTGATCGGCGGCCCCGAAGGCCATGCGCCGGAAGTGCTGGCTGCCGCGTCCGAATCCTGGTCGCTGGGTCCGCTGACCCTGCCGCACATGCTGGTGCGGCTGGTGGTGGCCGAGCAGCTGTACCGCGCCGCGGCGCTGCTGGCCAACCACCCATACCACCGCGCCTGAGCGACGCACGCGGTTGCGCGGCCAGGTAGCGCTGGCCGCTCGGCCGTCGCGTCGGCGTGACACGTGGAAGCCTGCACGCGCCGGAGCGCGTGCAGGTCGTACTTACTGCAGGGTGAAGCTGATCGGCACCAGGCCCCAGGCCTGCACCGCGCGGCCGTCGCGCATCGCCGGCTCGAAGCGCCAGCGCTGCTGCACGTGGCGCACCGCCTCGCGGTCCAGCGAGCGGTTGCCGCTGCTGCGCTCGATCGCCACGTCCAGCGGCTTGCCATCGACGTCGACGAGGATGCGCAGCAGCACCACGCCTTCGGCGCCGGTGCGGAGGGCATCGCGCGGATACGGCGGCGGTGGCGCCACCGCGTAACGCAGTTCGGCGCCCTGCAGCGGCTGGCCGTTGCCGGCCGGAGCCAGTTCGCCCGTAGTGCTGGCGGCGGGCGCAGGATCGACGGCGAGCGTGCCGAAGTCGATCACCGCTTCGACCGGGGCCATCCGCGGCTCGGGCACGGCGAGCGGTTCGACGCGCGGCATCGTGCGCGGCTGGGGCTGCGGCTGCTGCACCAGTTGCGGCGGCAGGGGCGGAAGCGGCGGGACTTCGACGATCTTCCAGCGCTCCGGCTCGGTGGCCGGGCGGGTCATCTCCACCGGCGACTGGACCAGCGGTACGAGCAGGACGAGGAAGGCCAGCGCGTGCACGGCGATGGCGAAGCTGGTGGCGAGGATGCGCTGGAAATCCAGGCGCGGGGTGTCATCGGACGGCAGCGTGCGAACCATGATCCACCTCCATTGCAGGAATGACGGAGGAAACAACGCACGGACATGGCGGCAGGGGTTTGGCCGCGATGGCCCGCTTCCAGACTGCGCCTCCGCTTCCGCCGCGCGCAAGCCTCCGCGTCACATTCCCGACCAAAGTCGGATGGATGCCGACGGCACGCCAAGCCCCTCTCCCACCGGGAGAGGGGTTGGGGAGAGGGTCGGTATGCCCGCGTGGCGAGAGGTCCCGACCCTCACCCCTGCCCCTCTCCCGGAGGGAGAGGGGTGCAAAGAACGAAGCCACGACCCGAACGCGCCGGAAGACGCGGTAGCGCGGGGGTATGGCGCAAGCAGGCCATGGATGGCGGAACCGCGCGATGCGCCATACCCCCGCGCTGCCGCGGCTCCCACCGAAGCTCGCCACGCCAATGCTTTCAAGCAGCGCTGCGCATGCGGTGACGCAGCTGGCGCGCGGCGACGCGCCAGACGTCGCAAGCGCCCTTGTTCATTCCCGGCGCCCCCCGCGCTGCCGCGGCTCCGCCCGAAGACGGCCACGTCATGCTTTCAAGCAGTGAACTGTGGATGCGGTGAGGCAACAGGCGCGTGGCGACGCGCCAGACGTCGCCAGCGCCCTCGTTCATTCCCGGCGCCCCCGCGCTGCGCGGCTCCCGCCGGAGCTGGCGCGCATCGAAACCGTTGCTCTTGCGTTGCCGATGTCGGCAAGCGCAGCTTTCACCGACCCTCATTCCCGGCACCCGCTCCCCACCCCGGCCCGCGTCCATGGGACGCGGGCGTGGCGGCATGCGTGCCGGTAGTGCGCAGAGATGCCGCCTCGCCGGCGGGAGCGAGGGTAAAGCTTCTTACCGTCCCAGCTCGAACACCACGTCCAGGTTGACCGACACGCTGCTTTCGCCGGCGGCGACCGGGGTGCTCTCGTAGGCATCGGCCTTCATCATCGCCATGCGCGGCATCGGCACCGGCATCGCCGCGCCCCCTTCGCTGATGCTGACGATGCGGCGCACGCGCAGGTCCAGCGCCTTGGCATAGGTCTCGGCGCGGTCGCGGGCGCGGCGCAGGGCCTCGACGCGGGCCTGGTCGTACAGCGGCTCCGGATCGTCGATGCCGAATGACGGGCCGTTGATCTGGTTGGCGCCGCTGGCCACCAGCGCGTCCAGCACCTTGCCCATCTTCGCCACGTCGCGCAGTTTCACGTTGACCGTGTTGCTGGCCTGGTAGCCGGTGATGCGCGGCGGCTGGTTCTCCTCGTAGCGGTACTGCGGGTGCAGGTTGATGCCGCTGGTCTGCACGTCCCTGTCGGCCACGCCCGCGGCGCGGATCGCCGCCAGCACCCGGTTCATCTGCTCGGCGTTCTGGCGCATCGCCGTGTTGCCGTCGGCGGCCTGGGTGACCACCCCGGCCGAGACCGTGGCGATGTCCGGCGCCCGGCTGGCTTCGGCCTGGGCCGAGACCGACAGCAGGGTCGCGTCGGGCGGGAGGGTCGGGGCGCCCGTGGATTGGGCGGCGGCCGGGGCCGACAGGGCGAGGGCGAGCAGGGCGGCGATCGGATAACGCATGTAAGGCTCCTTTCCTGGGATGCGATGACACTGGCCGTGCGGGGGTGTGCCGCAGGGTCGGTTCGTGGGGATGAACGCGCGGTGAGTCCGGCCGGGGTTGGGGGCGTAACCGCCAGCCAGGCCACGGTTCAGCCAGCCGGGCCGGGTTATCCTGTGCCCATGCTTTACCTGGCCTCGAAATCCCCCCGCCGCGCCGAGCTCCTGGACCGGATCGGCCAACCCTACCGCCTGCTCGACGTCGACGTCCCGGAAGTCCGGGCGCCGGGCGAGGCCGCGGCCGACTATGTGCGCCGGGTCGCCCGCGACAAGGCCCGGGCCGGCTGGGCGCTGGTCGCCGGCGAGCCGGGCGCGCGCGTGCTGGGCGCCGACACCGAGGTGGTGCTGGACGACGAGGTCTTCGGCAAGCCGGCCGACGACGCCGACGCGGCGGCGATGCTGCGCCGCCTGTCCGGCCGCACCCACACCGTGCTGTCGGCGGTGACCGTCATCGACGCGGCCGGCGAACGCCAGGCCCTGTCGACGACCGAAGTCCGCTTCGCCGCGCTGGCCGACGAGGCCATCGCCGCCTACGTCGCCACCGGCGAGGCCATGGGCAAGGCCGGCGCCTACGGCATCCAGGGCCGCGCCGAGGTGTTCGTCGAGCACCTGGCCGGCAGCTACTCGGGCGTGATGGGCCTGCCGCTGCACGAGACCGCGCGGCTGCTCGCCGCGCCGCCGGCCGCGCCGGCGCAGACGGGTGGCGCCGCCGTCGCCGTGGCCGGGTGAGCGGGCGCATGTCCGAGGAGATCCTGGTCAACGTCACTCCCCGCGAGACCCGCGTGGCGGTGGTCGAGAACGGCATGCTGCAGGAGCTGCACATCGAGCGCGGCTGGCGGCGTGGCGTGGTCGGCAACATCTACAAGGGCCGCGTGCAGCGGGTGATGCCCGGCATGCAGGCGGCGTTCGTCGAAGTCGGGCTGGAGCGCGCCGCGTTCCTGCACGCCAACGACGTGATCCGGCCGGTGCCGGTCGATGCCGGCATCGCCGACGACGCGCCGCCGCAGCCGATGGCCACGCCCTCGATCGTCGAGCTGCTGCGCGACGGCCAGGACATCGTCGTGCAGGTGGTCAAGGACCCGATCGGGACCAAGGGCGCGCGCCTGACCACCCAGATCAGCATTCCCAGCCGCTACCTGGTGCTGCTGCCGCAGTCGCGCAGCATCGGCGTGTCGGCGCGGATCGAGGACGAGGCCGAGCGCCAGCGCCTGAAGACGCTGGTCGCCGACCTGTCGGCCAGCCATGGCGGCCACGGCTACATCGTCCGCACCAACGCCGAAGGCCAGCCGGCCGAGGCGCTCGCCGAGGACATCGCCTACCTGTCGCGGGTATGGAACGTGGTCGAGCGCCGCGGCCGCGAGGCGCCGTGGGGCACGATCATCTACGAGGACCTGAGCCTGCCGCTGCGCGCGGTGCGCGACCTGATCCGCCGCGACGTGGAGAAGGTGCGCGTGGATTCGCGCGACACCTACGACCGGCTGCAGGCCTTCGTCGCCAAGTACATGCCGGTGCTGGCCGAGAAGATCGAGCTGTACGCGGGCGACCGCCCGATCTTCGACCTGTACGGGGTCGAGGACGAGATCGGCCGCGCCCTGGACAAGCAGGTGCCGCTGAAGTCCGGCGGCTACCTGGTCATCGACCAGACCGAGGCGATGACCACGATCGACGTGAACACCGGCTCGTTCCTCGGCCAGCGCAACCTTGAGGAGACGGTGTACCGCACCAACCTCGAGGCCGCCCAGGCGGTGGCCCGCCAGCTGCGCCTGCGCAACCTCGGCGGCATCATCATCATCGACTTCATCGACATGACCGACCCGGAGCACCGCCGCCAGGTGCTGCGGACGCTGGAGAAGTCGCTGTCGCGCGACCACGCCAAGACCACGGTGTACGACTTCTCGCCGCTGGGCCTGGTCGAGATGACCCGCAAGCGCACGGTCGAGAGCCTGGAGCGCCAGCTGTCGGAGACCTGTCCGCAGTGCAGCGGTCGCGGCACGGTGAAGACCGCCGAGACGGTGACCTACGAGATCTTCCGCGAGATCACCCGCGCGGTGCGCCAGTTCGACGCCGCGCGCCTGCTGGTGATCGCCTCGCCCAAGGTGGTGGCGCGGATCACCGAGGAGGAGTCGGCCGCGGTGGCCGAGCTGGAGGAATTCCTCGGCAAGACGATCCGCTTCCAGGCCGACGAGCAGTACATGCAGGAGCAGTTCGATGTGGTCCTGCTCTGACCGCGGGCGCGGCGCGGAGGCCTGATGCCCACCCCGCTGCGCCGCCGCCTGCGCCTGGCTCGCCGCTGGGCCGCCTATCTGCTGGCCGTAGTGCTGGTGATGATGGCGCTGGTGCTGGGTGCGGTGAGCCAGCTGCTGCCGCTGGCCGAGCGCCATCCCGAACGCGTCGCCGCGTGGCTGAGCGAGAAGGCCGGGCGTCCGGTCAGCTTCGACCGCGTGCGCACGCAGTGGACCCGCCGCGGTCCGGTGCTGCAGCTTGAAGGCCTGCACGTCGGCGCGCCTGGCGCGGGCGTGCACGTCGGCCAGGCCGAGGTGCTGGTGTCGATGTACGCCGGCCTGCTTCCGGGCAGCTCGTTCACCGAGCTGCGCCTGCGCGGGCCTTCGCTGACGCTGGAGCGCGACGACGACGGCCGCTGGTCGGTGCGCGGCCTGCCGACGTCCGGCGCTGCCGCAGGCGATCCGCTGGAATACCTGGAAGGCCTCGGCGAGCTGCAGGTGATCGGCGGCAGCCTCGACGTGCGCGCACCGCAGCTGGGGCTGCGCACGCGCATCCCGCGGATCGACCTGCGCCTGCGCGTCAACGGCCAGCGCGTCGACGCCGGTGCGCGCGCCTGGATCCGTCCCGACGGCAAGCCGGCGCGGATGGCTTTCGATTTCGACCGCGGCAGCGGCGCCGGCCGCGCCTGGTTCGGCCTGGACACCGAGGCGCTGGGCGCGTGGGCGCCGCTGCTCAACCGCGCCGGCATCTCGGTGGCCGATGGCCGCGGCCACGTCGAAGCCTGGGCCGAGCTGCGCCAGCACCGCGTGGTCCTGGCCACCACCCGTTTCGAACTGCGCCACCTGCTGCTGGCCGGCGCGCCGCTGGCCGACGGCCTGCTGCCGCAGGTGCGCCTGGACGAACTCCGCGGCCGCGCGCGCTGGCGGGTGACCGCGCAGGGCTGGCGCCTGGACGTGCCGCAGCTGCAGCTGGCCGACGAACACGGCGCGCAGTCGCTGGATGGCCTGCTGCTGGCCGGCGGCCAGCGCTACGCACTGCAGGTCGAACGCGTCGATGCGACCCCGCTGCTGGCGCTGGCGGCGCTGTCCGACGCGCTGCCGTCGGGCCTGCGCGGCTGGCTGCGCGAGGCGGCGCCGAAGGCGCAGGTGTCGGCGCTGGAAGTGGCCGGCATGCGCGGCGGTCCGATGCACGCGCAGGGCCGGCTGGAACGGATCGCGTTCGACCCGGTCGGCGACGCCCCCGGCATCGACGGCCTGTCCGGCCGGTTCGAAGGCGACGGCCAGGGCTGGCAGCTGGCGCTGGATCCGCGCAGCGCGCTGAGCTTCGACTGGCCCAGCGGTTTCGGCGTGCTGCACGAGCTTGCGCTGGACGGCACCGTGCTGGCCTGGCGCGAAGGCGCCGGCTGGGAAGTGGGCACGCCCGCGCTGCGCCTGGACGGCGGCGACTACGCCGCCGATGTGCGCGGCGGGCTGTGGTTCCAGGGCGACGGCACCCGGCCGTGGATCGGGATTGCCGCCGACATCGACGACGCGCCGGTGCCGGTGGCGAAGAAGTTCTGGGTCCACCACCGCATGTCCGAGGCGGCGGTGGGCTGGCTGGACATGGCGCTGGAAGACGGCGTGGTCAGCGGTGGCCGCGGCCTGGTCGCCGGCGACCTGGACGACTGGCCGTTCACCGGCAACAACGGCCGCTTCGAGGCCACCGCGCATATCCGCGACGGCCGCATCCGCTACCAGGAAGACTGGCCGGTGCTGGAAGCGCTCGACGCCGAGGTGGCCTTCGTCGGCAACGGCTTCAGCCTGCAGGGCCAGGGCACGACCCGCGGCCTGCCGATCCAGCGCCTGCAGGTCGGCATCGCCGATTTCAGCCACGCGCCGCTGAAGGTGCGCGCCAGCGCGCGCGGCGACGCGGCGAGCATGCTCGAGCTGCTGCGCGACAGCCCGCTGGACCGCGAACACCACGAGACCTTCGCCAACCTCGAAGCGTCCGGTCCCGCCGCGACCCTGTTCGCCCTGGACCTGCCGCTGGGCGCGGGCGAGGGCCCGGCGCGGATCGACGGCACGGTCGCGCTCGACGGCGCGCGCCTGGTCGAGAAGCGCTGGAACCTGGCCTTCGACGCGGTGCGCGGTAGCGCGCGCTACGACGGCAACGGCTTCGACGCCGAAGAACTGGCGGTGCGCTACCGCGGCCAGGACGGCGTGCTCGCGCTGCGCGCCGGCGGCCACGCCGGGGACGCGGCCAACGCCTTCGAGGCCAGCCTGCAGGCGCCGCTGGACGCGGCCGACCTGTTCGCGCGCGCGCCGGAACTGGACTGGCTGGCGCCGCGCGTGCAGGGCCGTTCGCCGTGGCGGCTGGACGTGGCCCTGCCGAAGCAGGCGCGCGGCGACCTCGTCGGCACCCTGCAGCTGCAGTCGAGCCTGGCCGGCACCCGCCTGGACCTGCCGTCGCCGCTGGCCAAGCCGGCCACCGACACGCTGGCCACGACGGTGAAGCTGGGTCTGCCGCTGGGCAGCGGCCCGATCGACGTGGCCTTCGGCGAACGCATGGCGGTGCGTGCGCGCCAGCGCGACGGCCGCACCGGCGTGCGCGTGCTGCTCGGTGCCTCGACCGTGGATGCCGAGCCGCCGACGTCCGGGATCGTGGTAGGCGGCCGCACGACCTCGCTCGACGCGCTGGAATGGATCGGCCTGGCCAAGGGCGGCGGCGACGGCCCGGCGCTGCGCCAGATCGACGTGGTCGCCGACGAGTTGCACCTGCTTGGCGGTGTGTTCCCGGATACGCGGTTGAAGCTGCGCCCCGAGGCGCAGGCCCTGCAGGTCGACGTCGAAGGCCCGGCGCTGGCCGGCCACGTGCGCGTGCCCGACCAGTCCGGCGCGACCGTGGAAGGCCGCTTCAGCCGCTTCCACTGGCAGCCGCCGGCCGGCGCGGCGAAGGTTTCGGCCGGCCAGGTCGCGCGCGATGCGGTGGCCGCGGCCAACGACGCCGATGGTGCCGGCACCGACGTGCCGAAGCCGGCCGACGACGGCTTCGATCCGGCGGCGATCCCGCCGCTGGCCATGGACATCGACGACCTGCGCTACCGCGACGCGGCGATGGGCCGTGCGGTGCTGCGCACCCGCCCGGTTCCCGGTGGCCTGCGGGTGGAGCAGCTGCAGGTGCAGGCCGGCGAACAGAAGATCGAGGCCAGCGGCGAATGGCTGGGCCGCGGCGAGGGCGCGCGCACCCACCTGGCGCTGACCGTCGACAGCCGCGACATGGGCGCGCTGATGGACAGCCTGGGCTATCGCAACTGGCTGGCGCGCGGCGAAGGCCGGGTCAGCTTCGACGCCAGCTGGCCGGGTACGCCGGCCGGATTCCGCCTCGGCGGGCTGCAGGGCAGCCTGCGGATCGCCGCCCGCGACGGCCAGCTGCTGGAAGTGGAACCCGGCGCGGGCCGCGTGCTCGGCCTCTTCAGCCTGGCCCAGCTGCCGCGCCGGCTGATGCTCGACTTCCGCGACTTCTTCTCGCGCGGTTTCGCCTTCGACCGCCTGGAAGCCAACGTCCGCTTCGCCGACGGCGAGGCCCGGACCGACGACATGCTGATCGAAGGCCCGGCCGCCGACATCCGCATCCGCGGCACCACCGACCTGCGCGCGCAGCGCTTCGACCAGACCATCGACGTGCTGCCCAAGTCCGGCAACCTGCTGACCGTGGTCGGCGCGGTCGCCGGCGGCCCGGTCGGCGCGGCGGTGGGCGCGGCGGCCAATGCGGTGCTGTCCAAGCCGCTGGGCGGCATCGGCGCAAAGACCTACAAGGTCAGCGGCCCGTGGAAGGAGCCCAAGGTCGAGGTGATCGGCCGTGAACAGTCGCGCCGCGAGCAGGAAGAGGCCGGGGCGCAGGACGCCGGCCAGGACGCGGGCTGAGCGCCCCGCCTACCCGGCGCGGGTGAACTTCGGCAACCGCAGCTTCACCCGGTGGCCTTCGGCCGGGCAGCCGCGCATGTCGACGCCGCGGAAGTAGCCGCGCTGCCACTGCTCGCGCGCCGCTTCCGATTCCGGGTCCGGCAGTTCCTGCAGGAAGTGGCCGCGGCTGTGGGTCCAGGCGTGGTACTGCGAGTGCAGGTCCGGCGCCTCCGATAGCGGCCGCCATTCGGCGCTCACCTCCTCGAGCAGCGGCCGGTGCAGCGGCAGCAGGTGGCAGAACGGTTCGCCGGCCTCGAAGCGCACCTTGCCCGGCCGGGTGAACTTCCAGTTCATGGTGAACGGGTAGGGGCTCCAGCCGGTCTCGACCACGCCGGTCAGCGCGGTGATGCCGTCGCGCGGGCGGTTGATCGGGCCGGTGACCATCAGTTCCACCGCCGCGTCGCTGCGGAACAGGCAGGGCACGTGGAAGGTCAGCACGCCGTAGCCGAAATGGCTCACCGCCGGCGCCAAGGTGCCCGGATCGGGCGTGACCTTCACGTCCTCCAGGGCGTCGCCGCCGGTCCATTCGGCGCTGAAGCCGGTCTGGCACAGCAGTTCCCAGCCGTGCACGTTGGCCATGTCCAGCGGCAGGCAGCGGTAGGCGTAGCGCTGGTCGGTGCGCTCCATCCAGTCGCGCTCGCGCGGCGCCGGGCGGATGTCCAGGGTGTGGCCGTCGATCACGTAGGCGGTCAGCTTCATCGGGCGGGGCGGGCGGGTCCGGAAGAGGGCGGTCAAGGCCGCCGGGCGGCCAGCTGTCATCATAGGCATGCTTGCCATCCCCGGCGCCCGCCCCCATCCCCCGTACATGACCTCGACCACGCTCGCCCTCGCCGAAAACCGCCTGCTCGTCCCCGGCGGCCTGGATCCGTCCGGGCTGGACCACGCCTTCTCGACCCTGCTGGGCCCGGGCATCGACTTCGGCGACCTGTATTTCCAGCACTCGCGCCGCGAGAGCTGGACGGTGGAGGACGGCATCGTCAAGGACGGCGCCCACTCGATCGAGCAGGGTGTGGGCGTGCGCGCCATCTCCGGCGAGAAGACCGGTTTCGCCTATTCGGACGACATCAACGCCGGGGCGCTGCGCCTGGCCGCCGGCTCGGCGCGGGCGATCGCCCGCGACGGCGCGCGGGTGGAACGGCAGCTGGTGCGCACCGGCGCGCCGGTGGTCCGCGACCTGTACCCGGCGCTGGATCCGGTCGACGGCATGGGCAACGAGGACAAGGTCGAGCTGCTGCGTTCGCTGGACCGCCTGCTGCGCGCGGCCGACCCGCGCGTGGTGCAGGTTTCGGTGAGCCTGTCCGGCGGCGTCGACACGGTGCTGGTGGCGCGCAGCGACGGCGTGCTCGCCGCCGACGTGCGCCCGCTGGTGCGGCTCAACGTGCAGGTGATCGTCGAACACGGCGGGCGTCGCGAGTCCGGCTACGCCGGCGGCGGCGGACGCTATTCCTATGCCGAGCTGTTCTCCGGCGGCCGTCCGGAGGCGCTGGCGCGCGAGGCGCTGCGCCAGGCGCTGGTCAACCTCGACGCGGTCGATGCGCCGGCCGGCACGATGCCGGTGGTGCTCGGCGCCGGCTGGCCGGGCGTGCTGCTGCACGAAGCGGTCGGCCACGGCCTGGAAGGCGACTTCAACCGCAAGGGCACCTCGACCTACGCCGGCCGCCTCGGCCAGCGCGTGGCTGCGCCGGGCGTGACCATCGTCGACGACGGCACCCTGGAAGGCCGCCGCGGCTCGCTCAACGTCGACGACGAGGGCGAGCCGACGCGCTGCACCACGCTGATCGAGGATGGCGTGCTGGTCGGCTACATGCAGGATTCGCTCAACGCGCGACTGATGGGCATGGCGCCCACCGGGAACGGCAGGCGCGAATCGTTCGCGCACCTGGTGATGCCGCGCATGACCAATACCTACATGCTCGCCGGCACGCACGACCCGGAGGAGATGATCCGCTCGGTGAAGAAGGGCCTGTACGCGGTCAACTTCGGCGGCGGCCAGGTCGACATCACCAGCGGCAAGTACGTGTTCTCGGCCACCGAGGCCTACCTGATCGAGGACGGCAAGGTGACCGCGCCGGTGAAGGGCGCGACCCTGATCGGCAATGGCCCGGAGACCATGCAGAAGGTGCGCATGGTCGGCCACGACCTGGCCCTGGACGAGGGCGTGGGCGTGTGCGGCAAGGACGGGCAGAGCGTGCCGGTGGGCGTGGGCCAGCCGTCGCTGCTGATCGACGGCCTCACCGTCGGCGGAACGCGGGCGTGAGGACCGGCGCGTGAGCCCGGCGGCGCGGCCGCCGGCAGCGCACGGCCCGGCGCGGTCAGTCGTCGTCGCCGGGGTCGAAGCCTTCGCCGGCCTCGTCGAAATCGAATTCGTCGCTGTCCGCGGCGTCGTCGGCGTGCGCATGCGCGGCGGCTTCGCCGGCGCCGCCGGCCAGCAGCAGCGCGCGCAGTTCGCGGAACAGTTCGCGGAAGGCGCGCGGCGGCTTGTTGCGCTTGCGCTCTTCCAGGGTGCTGCGGACCAGCTGGCGCAGGCGCTGGCGGTCGGCGCCCGGATGCTCGTCGAGCAGTTCGGCCAGCGCCGCGTCGCCCTCGGCCAGCAGGCGTTCGCGCCAGGCCTCGACCCGGTGCATCGCGGCGACTTCGCGGCGCGCGGCCTTGCCGTCCTCGTCCAGCGCGTCGCGGATCGCGTCGAGGGTCTCGTCGTCCTCGCGCCGCATCTGCTTGGCCAGGTAGGCCAGCTGGCGCTTGCGGGCGATGTGCGCGGTGATCTTCCGGGTGTGCTGCAGGTGCGGCAGCAGGTCCTCGGGGATCGGCAGCCTGGCCAGCTGGCTCGGCGTCAGGCTGGCGAGCTTCTCGGCCAGCTCCAGCACGCCCAGCGCCTCGCGGCGCTGCTGGCTGCGGCTGGGGGAAAGGTACTCGCCGGTTTCTTCGTCGCGTCCGCGCATGGGGCTGGGGCTCTGTTCGATGCGGAGGATTCTACCCGCCCGGCCATGAATCCCGCGGGGCCGGCGCGTCGCCGGCGCCCGCTGGCGCGGATCCCGGCAGGCCGCCGGGCGCGCCGCCCGCGTCGCGCGGACACGCAGACAGCATTCGCAACTTGAAGGTGGAACCCTTGAACGACATCGTGCACAACGACGACAGCCAGCAGCGCCTGGACCGGCTGGCGGACATCTCGCAGCGCCTGCTGGACCGCGCCCGCGCGCTGGGCGCCAGCCAGGCCGAGGTGAGCTGCAGCGAGGAACGCGGGCTCAACGTCTCGGTGCGGATGGGCGAGGTGGAGACGGTGGAGTCGACCCGCGACCGAGGCATCGCCGTGACCGTGTACTTCGGCAAGCGCAAGGGCAGCGCCAGCACCGCCGACCTGCAGGAATCCAGCCTCGACGCCACCGTCGAGCAGGCCTGCGCGATCGCCCGCCACACCGAGGACGACCCGGCCGCCGGCCTGGCCGACGCGGAGCTGATGGCCACGGCCTTCCCCGACCTGGACACCTGGCATCCGTGGGCGCTGGAAGCCGACGAGGCCATCGACCTGTGCCTGGCCTGCGAGGCCGCCGGTCGCGACGCCGACGCGCGCGTGACCAACTCCGATGGCGCCTCGCTGGGCAGCGGCGAGAGCCTGTCGGTCTACGCCAACAGCCATGGCTTCATCGGCCGCGAGCGCGAGACCCAGCATTCGCTGGGCGTGGCGCTGATCGCCGGGCAGGGCGAAGGCATGCAGCGCGACGGCTGGTACAGCATCGGCCTGGCGCAACGCGACCTGGAAGCGGCGGCGGCCATCGGCCGTCGCGCGGCCGAACGCGCGGTGTCGCGGCTGGCGCCGCGCAGCGCGCCGACCGGCGAGTTCCCGGTGCTGTTCTCGGCCGAGGTCGCCCGTTCGCTGGTCGGCCACCTGCTCAACGCGGTGTCCGGCGGGGCGCTGTACCGGCGCGCCAGCTTCCTGCTCGACAGCCTGGGCACGCGCCTGTTCCCGGAGTGGTTCTCCATCGACGAGCGGCCGCTGATGCCGCACGGCCTGCGCTCGACCGCGTTCGACGCCGACGGCGTGGCCACCCGCGACAGCGCCCTGGTGTCCGGCGGCGTGCTGCAGCGCTACGTGCTGGGCAGCTATTCGGCGCGGCGGCTGGGCCTGCAGACCACGGCCAATGCCGGTGGCGTGCATAACCTGGAGGTGGCGGCCAACGCCGGCACCCTGCAGGAGCTGCTGGCCGGGATGGGCCGCGGCCTGCTGGTCACCGAGCTGATGGGGCAGGGCGTCAATGGCGTCACCGGCGACTATTCGCGCGGCGCGGCCGGGTTCTGGGTGGAGGACGGGCAGCTGGCCTACCCGGTCGACGAGCTGACCATCGCCGGCAACCTGCGGGCCATGTTCGCCGGGATCGAGGCGGTGGGCCGGGAAGTGGACCCGCGCTCGCACATCCGCACCGGTCCGGTCCTGGTAGGGCGGATGACCGTGGCCGGGGGGGATTGATATGCTCGGGCCGGCTACACCACTACTTGCGGTGCCCGGCACCGCTTCGCCATGGGGAACACCAATGAACGACTACAACACCACCGCCCAGTCGCAGAACGATGACCGCACCATCGCCATGCTGGTGCACCTGTCGGGCATCCTGCTCGGCTTCATCGTTCCGCTGATCGTGTGGCTGATCCACAAGGACCGTCCCGAAAAGGCCTTCCTCAACGACCAGTCCAAGGAAGCGCTGAACTTCCAGATCACCCTGCTGTTCGTCTACATCATCGGCACGGTCCTGACCATCATCCTGATCGGCGCGCTGATCAACTTCCTGGCCTGGATCGCCTGCATCATCCTGAGCATCATCGCCGGCCTGGCCGCCAACCGTGGCGAGGAGTACCGCTATCCGTTCGCGATCCGGCTGATCAAGTAAGTACCCCATCGCAGATGGACGAAGGGCCCGGCATCGACCGGGCCCTTCGCGTTCCTGCATCCTGCGCGCGCCGCGTCAGCGGTTGCGGCGCACCGCCATTTCGCCCAGCGCGTCCAGCAGCGTGCAGTCGCCGCCGACGCCTTCCAGCGCGGCACGCATCTCCGCCGCCAGCTGCTCGAGCCTGGCGCGGGCGCCGTCCACGCCCAGCAGGGCCGGATAGGTCGACTTGGCCTGGGCCACGTCCTTGCCGGCGGTCTTGCCCAGCGCCTCGGAACTGGCCTCGATGTCGAGCAGGTCGTCGCGGACCTGGAAGGCCAGGCCCAGCGCGTCGGCGTAGTGGTCCAGCTGCGCCAGCGTGGTCGCATCGGCGCCGCCGCCCAGCGCGCCCATGCGCACCGCGGCGCGGATCAGCGCGCCGGTCTTCAGGGCGTGCATGCGCTGCAGGCGGGCAAGCGGTCCGGACGTATCGCTGGCGACTGCTGGACGGCCGCCGGTGCCGGTGGCGTCGATGTCCAGCGCCTGGCCGCCGCACATGCCGGCCACGCCGGAAGCGATGGCCAGGGTACGCACCCAGTCGATGCGCAGCGCCGCCGGGGCGTCGGCTTCGGCCAGGGCGGAGAAGGCCAGGGTCTGCAGCGCGTCGCCGGCCAAGATCGCGGTCGCCTCGTCGAAGGCCACGTGCACCGTGGGACGGCCGCGACGCATGTCGTCGTCGTCCATCGCCGGCAGGTCGTCGTGGACCAGCGAGTAGGCGTGGACCAGTTCGACCGCGGCGGCCGGCGCGTCCAGCGCGGCTTCGCTGGCGCCCAGCGCGGTGCCGGCGGCGTAGACCAGCAGCGGACGCATGCGCTTGCCGCCGCCGAGGGTGGCGTGGCGCATGGCGGCGTGCAGGCGCGAGGGTTCCTGCGCCGGGTCCGGCAGCAGGCGCTCGAGCGTCGCCTCGGTGCGCGCCGCCCAGCGCGCGAACACCTCACTCGCCATCGGGGCCGGCGAAAGGCTGGGCGCTGTCGGGCTGGTCGGGATCGGTGAGCAGGCGCACGCGCAATTCGGCCTGTTCCAGCGCGGTCTGGCAGCGCCGGTACAGGCCGATGCCGCGCTCGTACGCGGCCAGCGAATCTTCCAGGCTCATCTCGCCCTGCTCCATCTTCTGGACCAGTTGTTCCAGCTCGTCCAGCGACTGTTCGAACTGCGCGACGGGCGAGGCGTCGCCGGAGGTTTTCTTGGACATGGGCGAAGTGTGCGCGGTGCGGCGGCCGGGGGTCAACGCGCGGTGCCGCTGCCGGGCGGCTGCCAGGCCAGCTGCCAGCCGCGGGCGTCCAGCCATTGCGCGAGCGCACAGGCCTGGATGGCGTCGCCGGCGGCCAGCACCTTGCCTTCGGCGTCGGACAGCAGCGGCAGGTGGCGCCGGCGCCAGGGCGGGACGGCGCGCTCCTGCAGCACGTGCTTCAGCGCGTGCGAATGGGAACGGCCGGGCAGGGTGATGCGTTCGCCACCCTGGCGTGCGTGGACACGCAGCGGGGCGTCGAAGCCAGGCACGGGAGCGCCGCGGCCGTCGTGCAGCTGGAGCAGGCCACCGTCGGGCAGGTGCAGCGGTTCGAGGCCGTCCCAGGCCACGCTCCAGGACGACGACAGCGGCTCACGTTCCCGGTCGGCATGGAGCAGGTCGCCCCAGCGTTCGATCCGGGCGCCGGCCCAGGCGAAGCAGGGCCGGGCATCGGCGCGGGCGGCCAGCAGTTCGCGTTCGATCCGCTCGACGGCATGGCCGGGCAGGCGCGGCAGGCCCAGCTCGCGTACCCACCGGCGCAGCAGGCGGGCGCGGCGTTCCGGCGGCTGCGTTTCCAGCGGCGATACCGGCAGGGTGTGCGGGTCTTCACCGGTGTGTTCGCGCAGCAGCTGCGCGTCGGCATCGGCCAGCAGCGCGTCGGCCTGCGCGCACAGCTCTGCGCTGCGGGCCAGCGCGGCGGCGGCATGCGGCCAGCGTTGGCGCAGCAGCGGCAGCAGCTGCAGGCGCAGGAAGTTGCGGTCGGGATCGGGGTGGAGGTTGCTGGGGTCCTCGATCCATTCGAGGCCGTGCTCGCCGGCGTAGTCCAGCAACGTCGTGCGTGGCAGCTCGAGCAGCGGCCGCCATTGCCAGGCGTGGCCGCGCCGGCGCAGCGGCCGCATCGCGCCCAGGCCTTCGGGGCCGGAGGCGCGCAGGGCGCGCAGCAGGAAGGTCTCGGCCTGGTCGTCGAGGTGGTGGGCGGTGGCCAGCACGTCGCCCGGTTCAAGCGTCGACAGCAGCGCGGCGTAGCGCGCCTCGCGCGCGGCGCCTTCCAGGCCGAGGCCGGCGTCGCGCGGCACCTGCACTTCGATCACCTGCAGCGGCACGTCCCACGCGCGCGCCTGCGCCTGGCAGTGCGCGGCCCACTGGCCGGCATCGGCATGCAGGCCGTGGTGCACGTGCACGGCGCGCAGGCCGCGGGCCCGGGCGGCCGGTTCAAGCGCAAGGGCATGCAGCAGCGCGCTCGAATCCAGGCCGCCGCTGAAGCCCACGACCAGCGCGCCGGTCGCGGGCAAGGCATCGAAGGGAAGCGGCAGGCGAGGGGCCATGCCGCCATGGTAGCGGTCGCCGGCTCAGCGCACCTGGCGCAGGATCACCACGATGGCGAAGATCCAGCACACGGTGACGAACCAGGCCAGCACCCAGCCGGAGGCGAGGCCGCGGCGGTTGCGCGCCAGCCGGTTGACCGCCAGCGCCACCAGCAGCGGCACCGCGAACAGGCCGACCGGCAGTACCCAACCCGGAAGTGCGCCCATGTCCGCTCTCCCCGGAGCTTCAAGGTCCTGCGCGACAGCATACGCGCCGTCGCGCGGGATGGCGGGCGGCCGCGGTTACGCCGCCTCGTAGGCGCCGTAACCGTGCAGGCGCTTGTAGCGGCGCTGGACCAGATCCCCGGTCGGGATCTGCTCGAGGGCGTCGAGCTCGTTGAGCAGCACGGCCTTGAGCCGGCGCGCCATCTGCTTGGGGTTGCGGTGGGCGCCGCCGGTGGGCTCGCGCACGACCTTGTCGACCAGGCCCAGCTCCTTCAGGCGCTTGGCGGTCATGCCCAGCTGTTCGGCGGCTTCCTTGGCCTTGCCGGCGTCCTTCCACAGGATCGAGGCGCAGCCTTCGGGCGAGATCACCGAGTAGGTGCTGTACTCGAGCATGATGGTGGCGTCGCCGACGCCGATCGCCAGGGCGCCGCCGGAGCCGCCTTCGCCGATCACGGTGCAGATCACCGGGACCTTCAGTTCGGCCATCTCCAGCAGGTTGCGGGCGATGGCTTCGGACTGGCCGCGTTCCTCGGCATCGATGCCCGGCCAGGCGCCGGGGGTGTCGATGAAGGTGAGGATCGGCAGGCCGAAGCGTTCGGCCATCTTCATCAGGCGCAGGGCCTTGCGGTAACCCTCGGGCTTGGGCATGCCGAAGTTGCGGCGCACCTTCTCCCTGGTGTCGCGGCCCTTCTGGTGGCCGATGACCATGACCGGGCGGCCGTCGATGCGGGCCAGGCCGCCGACGATGGCCTTGTCGTCGGCGAAGGCGCGGTCGCCGGCCAGTTCCTGGAACTCGTCGCAGATCACGCGGACGTAGTCGAGGGTGTAGGGGCGGGCCGGGTGGCGCGACAGCTGGGAGACCTGCCAGGAGCTCAGGTCGCGGAAGATCTGGGCGGTGCGCTTGCGCAGCTTGTCCTGCAGGGCGCGCACTTCGGCGTCGACGTTGACCGCCGGGCCGGTGCTGGCGTTGCGCAGCTCCTGGATCTTGGCTTCCAGGTCGGCGATGGGCTGCTCGAAATCGAGGTAATTCGGATTCATCCGTGGGGGCTGACGCTGCCGGAATACGGGAAGTCGGGGAGTGTAGCCGAACCGCCCTGAAGGGACCGGACCGTATGGTACGGAGGGCGCCTCGAATGCCTTTGAGGCGCTGGCGACGCAGCGTTTTCCCTCTCCCCCCGGGAGAGGGGCCAGGGGAGAGGGTCGGATGCCGACTGCCGGAAGGGCAAAGGCCAAGGCCGCCAAGGGGATCGGCTCCGGACGGAGCCGCGGCAGCGCGGGGGTATGGCGCATCGCGCGGTTCCGCCATCCATGGCTCCAACGCGCGAACGCAGGCCATCCATGGCCTGCTTGCGCCATACCCCCGCGCTACCGCGTCTTCGGGCGGTTTGGGGTCGCGGCTTCGTTCTTGCACTCCTCTCCCACCGGGAGAGGGGCTATGGCCTTGTAGCCCGGATAAGCGAAGCGCATCCGGGAAGGGATGAGGGAGGCATTGGAGCGGCGTGGCGGCCGCTTCATCCCCGGATGCGGCCTTCGGCCTTGTCCGGGCTACGCACACGCAACCGCGTCTTCGGGT
>NZ_AZUZ01000009.1 GCF_000513955.1 Pseudoxanthomonas suwonensis J47 | reverse complement strand
ACGCGCCGAAAGACGCGGTAGCGCGGGGGTATGGCGCAAGCGGCACATGGATGTGCCGCGCTCGCGCGTTGGAGCAGGACGCGGAACCGCGCGATGCGCCATACCCCCGCGCTGCCGCGGCTCCGTCCGAAGCCCGCACACGCTGACGCAGTTGCAGTTGCCGTTGCGGTTGCACTTGTCTCTGACATTGCTCTCGCGCCACCGCACCAGGCCGTCGTGATTGCACAAGTCGGACTCCGCCCGTTACCGAGGTCCGGGCAGACGCGTTGCCTCGCCGCACACACGAAAACGGCCGCGAAGCCGCGGCCGTTTCCGTGTGCTGCATCCATCACGTTCACTCGCGCAGGAAGTCCAGCAGGTCCTGGTTGAGACGGTCCTTGTGCGTGTCGGTGATGCCGTGCGGCGCGCCCGGGTACAGGATCACCCGCGCGTGCTTCGTGTACTTCGGCACCGCCCTGGCGGAGATATCCACCGGCACGATCTGGTCGTCGTCGCCGTGGATCACCAGCGTCGGCACATCGAACTTCGCCAGGTCGGCGCGGAAGTCGCTGGCCGAGAACGCCGCGATCGAGTCGTAGGTGTTCTTGTGGCCCGCCTGCATGCCCGCACTCCAGAACGACTGGATCAGGCCCTGGCTGGCCTTCGCGCCCGGGCGGTTGAAGCCGAAGAACGGGCCCGACGCGATGTCCAGGTACTGCTGCGAACGATTCGCCTGGGCCGCCGCCCGGAAGCCGTCGAACACCTCCTGCGGGATGCCTTCCGGGTTGTCCGCGGTCTGCAGCATGAACGGCGTTACCGCGCTGACCAGCACCGCCTTCTTCACCCGCGCGGTGCCATGGCGGCCGATGTAGCGCGCCACCTCGCCGCCGCCGGTGGAGAAGCCGACCAGGGTGACGTCCTTCAGGTCCAGCGCGTTGATCACCGCCGCCAGGTCGTCGGCGTAGTGGTCCATGTCGTTGCCGTCCCACGGCTGGCTGGAGCGCCCATGGCCGCGGCGGTCGTGGGCGATGACGCGGTAGCCGTGGTCGGCAAGGAACAGCATCTGCGCCTCCCAGCTGTCGGAGTTCAGCGGCCAGCCGTGGCTGAAGGTGACGACGGGGCCGTCCTTCGGGCCCCAGTCCTTGAAGTACAGGCGCACGCCGTCGGCGGTGACGACGTGGCTGCCCTCGACGGTGGCCTGGGGCGCGGGCACCGTGGCGGGGGTGGCGGCCTGCGCCGGGAGCGCGGCCTGGGCGGCGACGGCCAGCAGGCCGACGGCGATCGGGCGGGTAATGGCATTCATGGTCGTTCTCCTCGTTGTGTTGGATGGTTGCCGTCGGGGCAGGCGTAATCTGCGGCCTTGGCTGCTACGCTCCAGCACGGAAAGTCCGGAAAAGTTGACTGGGAGTACGAGATGGCCGATCGACTCGCCGTACTGCTGGAGCGCTTCCCGGTCAGCGCGCAGGTCTTCCACGCCGGCGCGCTGTGCGGGATCAACACCCTCGATGTGGTCGACGGCATGGGCCAGCTGCACCTGGTCCGGCGCGGGCCGCTGGAAGTCAGCCACGCCGGCAGCACCGTGCAGATCACCGAGCCGAGCCTGCTGCTGTACCCGCGGCCGATGGCGCACCGCTTCTCCAGCGATCCGCAGAGCGGTGCCGACATGGCCTGCGCCAACCTGCGTTTCGAAGGCGGCGCCGCCAATCCGCTGGTCGGCGCGCTGCCGTCCTTCGTATGCCTGCCGCTGCAGGCGCTGCACGGCGTCGCGCCGGTGCTGGAGCTGCTGTTCGAGGAGGCCTTCGAACAGCGCTGCGGTCGCCAGGCCATGGTCGACCGCCTGTTCGAGGTGGTGATGATCCAGGTGCTGCGCCAGCTGATGGAGCGCGGCGAGCTGGGCAGCGGCATGCTCGCCGGGCTGGGCCATCCGCGCCTGCGCCACGCGATCGTGGCCATGCACGGCGCGCCGGCCAAGGACTGGAGCCTGGAGGACCTGGCCGCGGCCGCCGGCATGTCGCGCAGCGTGTTCGCGACCACCTTCCGCAACGTGGTCGGTATCACCCCGGGCCAGTACCTGCAGGGCTGGCGGGTGGCGCTGGCGCAGCAGGCGCTGCGCCGCGGGCGGCCGCTGAAGGTCGTGGCCAGCGAGGTCGGCTACGGCAGCGAGGCGGCACTGTCGCGCGTGTTCAAGGCGCACAGCGGGCTGTCGCCGCGCGACTGGAAGCGGCAGGCGGTGGCGGCGTGAGCGAGGGCGAGGCCGAGCCTGCCGGCCCATGGCGCAGGGAGGGGCAGGCCGGAGCCTGCGACCGCGTGCTGCTGGTGCACGGCCTGTGGAACTCGGCCTGGTGGCTGGCGCCGCTGGCCTGGCGCCTGCGCCGGCACGGCTTCCGCGTGCGGATCTTCGGGTATCCCAGCATCGTCGGCGGCCCGGAACCGGCCATCGAGGCGCTGGTCGCGCGGCTGCGGGGTGGCGCGCCGGTGCACCTGGTCGGGCACAGCCTGGGCGGGCTGCTGGTGCTGGAAGCGCTGCGCCGCGCGCCGGACCTGCCGGTGGCGCGCGCGGTATGCCTGGGCTCGCCGCTGCGCGGCAGCGGAACCGCGCGCTTCCTCGCCGGGCGCCCGCGCCTGGCCTGGGCGCTGGGGCGCAGCGGCACGCTGCTGTGCCAGGGCTGCGCGCCGTGGAATGGGCCGGTGCCCGTCGGGATGGTGGCCGGTGACGTGGCGCGCGGGATCGGCCGCTTCCTGTCGGCGGTGGACGAGGCCTCCGACGGCACCGTGGCGCTGGCCGAGACCCGCCTGCCCGGGCTGGCCGCGTACTGCCAGGTGCATGCCAGCCATACCGGACTGGTGTTCTCCGCCGCGGCGGCGCGCCAGGTCGCCAGCTTCCTGCGCACCGGCGCCTTCGTCGCGGACGCGGAAGGCTGACGCCGGCTTGGCCGGCGCGGGCGCCCGTTATAATCGCCGCTTCGCAAACGCTATACGGAAGCCCCCATGGGTCGTGGTCCCTCGATCGAAGCCCGCAAGAACGCCAGCGACGCCCGCCGCGGCAAGATCTTCACCAAGCTGATCCGCGAGATCAGCGTCGCTGCCCGCTCCGGCGGCGGCGATCCGGCCAACAACCCGCGCCTGCGCGCGGCGGTGGACAAGGCGCTGGACTCGAACATGTCCAAGGACGTGATCGAGCGCGCGATCAAGAAGGCCACCGGCGAGCTGGAAGGGGTCGAGTACGAGGAAGTGCGCTACGAGGGCTACGCCCCCGGCGGCGTGGCGGTGATCGTCGACTGCCTGACCGACAACCGCGTGCGCACCGTGGCCGACGTGCGCCACGCCTTCTCCAAGTGCGGCGGCAACATGGGTACCGAGGGCTCGGTGGCCTTCATGTTCAAGCGCCTGGGCGTGCTCAGCTACGAGGGCGCCGACGAGGAGAAGGTGACCGAGGCGGCGATCGAAGCCGGTGCCGACGACGTGGTCGTGTACCCGGACGACGGCGCCATCGACGTGGTCACCGCGCCGGAGAACTTCGAGGCGGTGAAGCAGGCGATGGAAGCCGCCGGCCTGGCCCCGGGCTATGCCGAGGTGACCTTCCGCGCCGACAATGACATCGCCGTGTCCGGCGAGACCGCGCAGCAGGTGCAGAAGCTCCTGCACATGCTCGAGGACCTGGACGACGTGCAGAACGTCTATTCCAACGCCGACCTGGGCGACGCCGGCTGACGATGTGCCCGCCCGGGGGCGAAGCGGTGGCGGCAGCGGCCCGGATCGCATCCCCGGAGGCGGAACGGTGAGCGTCGTGCCCGTGGCCGCCGCGCCGCGCGTGCGCATCCTCGGCATCGACCCGGGGTCGCAGCGCACCGGCATCGGCATCATCGACGTGGAGCCGGGCGGCCGCGTGCGCCATGTCCATCACCAGCCGCTGGTGCTGCTGGGCGAGGGCGACTTCGCCGCGCGGCTGAAGCGGCTGCTGCATGGGCTGTCGGCGCTGATCGAGGAGTACCGGCCGCAGGAAGTGGCGATCGAGCAGGTGTTCGTCGGCCGCAGCGCCGACTCGGCGCTCAAGCTCGGCCAGGCCCGCGGCGCGGCGATCAGCGCGGTGGTGCTGCGCGACCTGCCGGTCAGCGAGTACGCCGCGCGCGAGGTGAAGCTGGCCGTGGTCGGCACCGGCGCGGCGGACAAGGCACAGATCCAGCACATGGTCGCGGCCATGCTGGGGCTGAGCGGGAAGATCCAGGCCGACGCCGCCGACGCCCTGGCCATCGCCCTGACCCACGCCCACGTGCGCGCCACCGCGCAGCGCCTGGGCGTGAGCACGAAGCTGGCGTGGAGGAAATAGAGCCGTGAGTAGTGATTCGATATTTGTGATTCGTGGAAAGCGCGGGCACCTTCCGGCCGTGCCGGTGCTTTCGCCTCTGCTTTTTCGAATCCCCAATCCCGAATCCCGAATCCCGCTCCAGAGGAACCCCCGATGATCGGACGCCTGCGCGGCATCCTCGCCCTCAAGCAGCCGCCTTGGCTGGTGATCGACGTCAACGGCGTCGGCTACGAGCTGGAGGCGCCGATGAGCACCTTCTACGACCTGCCCGAACTGGGTCGCGAGGTCTCGCTGTTCACCCATTACGCGCAGAAGGAGGACAGCGTCTCGCTGTACGGTTTCCTGCGCGAGTCCGAGCGGCGCCTGTTCCGCGACGTGCAGAAGGTCAGCGGCATCGGCGCGAAAATCGCCCTCGCCGTGCTGTCCGGGGTGAGCGTGGACGAGTTCGCGCGGCTGGTGCAGGCCGGCGACGTCACCGCGCTGACCCGCATCCCCGGCATCGGCAAGAAGACCGCCGAGCGCATGGTGGTGGAGCTGCGCGACCGCGCCGCCGACCTGGCCGGTGGCGGCAGCAGCGGCATGCCGGCGCCAGCCGGCGACCCGGTTGCCGACGCGGCCACCGCCCTGCAGCAGCTGGGCTACAAGCCGGCCGAGGCGGCGCGCATGGCCCGCGACGGCGCCGCCCCCGGCGACGACGCGGCCGCGATCATCCGCAAGGCGCTGCAGTCGGCGTTGCGCTGAGTGGCGCCGACACATCCCCGCCACGCGCCGCCGCGCTAACCTGTGACCGCCATGTCCGCAGCGTCAAACCCCGCGCCTGCCAACGGTCCGCACGGCCACCCCGTGCAGGGGCCCGGTGCCGGCCTCGCGCTGGTCGTCGGCGCCATCGGCGTGGTCTTCGGCGACATCGGCACCAGCCCGCTGTACACGCTGAAGGAAGCGTTCTCGCCGCACTACGGCCTCAACAGCGACCACGACACCGTGCTGGGCGTGCTGTCGCTGGCGTTCTGGTCGCTGATGGTGATCGTCACCCTGAAGTACGTGACCATCATCATGCGCGCCGACAACGAGGGCGAGGGCGGCATCATGGCGCTGATGGCGCTGGCCCAGCGCACCTTGAAGAACGGTTCGCGCACGGCCTACGTCGTGGGCATCCTAGGCATCTTCGGCGCCTCGCTGTTCTTCGGCGACGGGGTGATCACCCCGGCGATCTCGGTGCTCGGCGCGATGGAGGGCCTGGAGATCGCCGCGCCCTCGCTGCATCCGTTCATCGTGCCGCTCACCGTGGTGGTGCTGCTGCTGGTGTTCATGGCCCAGCGCTTCGGCACCGAGAAGGTGGGCAAGGTGTTCGGGCCGGTGATGACGCTGTGGTTCATCGCCCTGGCGGTGATCGGCGCATGGAACATCATCCAGGCGCCGGAAGTGCTGAAGGCGTTCAACCCGTACTGGGGCGCGCTGTTCTTCAGCGAGCACGGCTGGCACGGGGTGTTCATCCTCGGCGCGGTGGTGCTGGCGGTGACCGGCGGCGAGGCGCTGTACGCGGACATGGGCCACTTCGGCGCGCCGCCGATCCGCCACGCCTGGTACTTCTTCGTGCTGCCCTGCCTGCTGCTCAACTACCTGGGGCAGGGCGCGCTGGTGCTGGAGCAGCCGGAGCTGGTGCGCAACCCGTTCTACGAGTCGGTGCCGGCCTGGGCGCTGTACCCGATGATCGTGCTGGCGACCATGGCCGCGGTGATCGCCTCGCAGGCGGTGATCACCGGCGCGTTCTCGGTGTCGCGCCAGGCGATGCAGCTGGGCTACATCCCGCGCATGCGGATCAAGCACACCTCGCAGGACACCATCGGCCAGATCTACATTCCCGGCATCAACTGGCTGCTGGCGGTGATGGTCATCGGCCTGGTGCTGGCGTTCCGCAGTTCGACCAACCTGGCCGTGGCCTACGGCATCTCGGTGTCGGCGACGATGCTGATCGACACCCTGCTGCTGGCGCTGGTGGCGCGCGCGCTGTGGCCGCGCTGGCGCAACTGGGTGCTGCCGCTGTGCGTGCTGTTCTTCGTGGTCGACGTGGCCTTCGTCGTCGCCAACGGCGCCAAGCTGCTGCAGGGCGCGTGGTTCCCGGTGGTGCTGGGCGTCGTCCTGTTCACCATGCTGCGCACCTGGCGGCGTGGCCGCGAGCTGCTGCGGGATGAGATCCGCAAGGACGGCATCCGGGTCGACACCTTCCTGCCCGGGCTGATGCTTGCTCCTCCCGCGCGCGTTCCGGGCACGGCGGTGTTCCTCACCGCCGACGGCTCCGTGGTGCCGCACGCGCTGCTGCACAACCTCAAGCACAACAAGGTGCTGCACGAGCGCAACGTGTTCCTGACCGTGGAGACGTTGCCGGTGCCGCACGCGCCCGCGGAGCGGCAGCTGAAGGTCGAGCAGATCGGCGACGACTTCTACCGGATGGTGGTGCGCTTCGGCTTCATGGAGACCCCGGACGTGCCGCTGGCGCTGATGCGCGCCAGCGACGCCACCGGCATGGGCTTCGACCCGATGGACACGACCTTCTTCGCCAGCCGCGAGACCATCGTGCCCAGCGCCCGCCGCGGCATGGCGATCTGGCGCGACAAGCTGTTCGCCTTCATGCACCGCAACGCGGCGCCGGCGACCGGGTTCTTCCGCATCCCGGGCAACCGCCTGGTCGAGCTGGGTTCGCAGGTCGAGATCTGACCGGCCGGCCGGGGTGGCCGCGGGAGGCGGGCGCAACGCCGCCGCAGCGTCCATAATCGCGGCATGAGCGAAGACCGCATCATCACCGCCGGCGCCACCCGCGAGGACGAGGCCATCGAGGCCTCGATCCGTCCCAGGCGCCTGGACGAATACCTCGGCCAGCAGCCGGTCCGCGAGCAGCTGGACATCTACATCCAGGCCGCCCGGGCGCGGGGCGAGGCGCTGGACCACGTGCTGATCTTCGGCCCGCCGGGGCTGGGCAAGACCACGCTGAGCCACGTCATCGCCAACGAGCTGGGGGTGAACCTGCGGGTCACTTCCGGCCCGGTGATCGAGAAGGCGGGCGACCTGGCCGCGCTGCTGACCAACCTGCAGCCGCACGACGTGCTGTTCATCGACGAGATCCACCGCATGTCGCCGGTGGTCGAGGAGGTGCTCTATCCGGCGATGGAGGACTTCCAGATCGACATCATGATCGGCGAGGGCCCGGCCGCGCGCTCGATCAAGCTGGACCTGCCGCCGTTCACCCTGATCGGTGCCACCACCCGCGCCGGCCTGCTGACCGCGCCGCTGCGCGACCGCTTCGGCATCGTCCAGCGCCTGGAGTTCTACACGCCGGAGGAGCTGACGAGGATCGTGCGCCGCTCGGCGCAGATCCTCGGCATCGACTGCGAGCCGGAAGGCGCCGGCGAGATCGCGCGGCGCTCGCGCGGTACCCCGCGCATCGCCAACCGCCTGCTGCGCCGGGTGCGCGACTACGCCCAGGTGAAGGCCGGCGGCCGCATCGACGCGGCGGTGGCGCAGGCGGCGATGGGCATGCTCAAGGTCGACCCGGAGGGGTTCGACGACCTCGACCGGCGCCTGCTGCGCACCATCGTCGAGCACTTCGACGGCGGCCCGGTGGGCGTGGAATCGCTGGCCGCCTCGCTGTCGGAGGAACGCGGCACGCTGGAGGACGTCATCGAGCCGTTCCTGATCCAGCAGGGCTTCCTGGTCCGCACCGCGCGCGGCCGCATGGCCACCTCCAAGGCCTACCGCCACCTCGGCCTGAAGCCCCCGGCCTCGCCGCGGGAGACCGGCGAGCTGTTTTCGTGATCTGAAGCCCCTCTCCCTGCGGGAAGGGACGGCATGTTTGCGCGGCACTGGCGCGCGCCGTCGAATGCCCGCGTCGCATGGACGCGGGCATCGCTCAACCGCTCTGCCGCTGCGCCGCCATCCGCGCGCAGGTCGCGACGGCCGCTTCCAGGCTGGAGGGATCGGCGATGCCACGGCCGGCCAGGTCCAGGGCTGTGCCGTGGTCGACCGCCACGCGCGGGTAGGGCAGGCCCAGGGTCAGGTTCACCGCGCGCTCGAAGCCGCTGAACTTGAGCACCGGCAGGCCCTGGTCGTGGTACATCGCCAGCACCGCGTCGAAGCCGGCCAGCTTCTGCGGCAGGAACGCGGTGTCCGCCGGCAGCGGGCCGGGCAGGCGCATGCCTTCGGCGCGCAGCTGCTCCAGCACCGGGACGATGAGGTCGAGCTCCTCGCGGCCGAGGTGGCCGTTCTCGCCCGCGTGCGGGTTGAGGCCGAGCACGGCGATCACCGGTTCGGCGATGCCGAAGTCCCGGCGCAGGGCTTCGTGGGTGATGCGCAGCACCCGCCGCAGCAGGACCGCGTCGATCGCATCGGGCACCTCGCGCAGCGGCAGGTGGGTGGTCGCCAGCGCGACCCGGACCACGTCGTTGGCCAGCATCATCACCACGTCGCGGCCGGCGTGGCCGGCCAGCAGCTCGGTGGTGCCGGTGTAGGCGATCCCGCCTTCGTTGATCGTCGACTTCTGCACCGGGCCGGTGACCATGCCGGCGAAGCGGCCGCGCACGCAGCCCTCGGCGGCATCGAGCAGCGCCCCGATCACCGCGCCGGCGTTGCGCGGGTCGGGACGGCCGAACCCGACCGCGTTGGTGTTGGGAAACATGCGCAACGGCATGTCGCCCGGCTCGCGGGCGACATCATCCTCGTGCAGCAGGTTCAGTGGCAGGCCCAGCGCTTCGGCTGCGGCCCGCATCGTCGCCGGGTCGGCGAGGGTGACCAGCGTGCAGTCGCTGCGTGGCCGCTGGGCCAGGCGCACGCAGAGTTCAGGGCCGACCCCGGCCGGTTCGCCTGGAACCAGCGCGAGCCGGGGCAGGGCCATGTCAGCCGCCGGACGGGGGTGCGACCGGCTCGGCAGCTGCCGGGGTCGCGCCTTCGACGGCACGGTCGCCGGTCCGGAACACCACGTAGGCTTCGCCGCGCAGTTCCTGCAGGTAGCGGTTGTATTCCTCTTCCAGCTTGCGCCGGCCGATGGTGTCGCGGACCTGGGCGCGACGGTTCTCGTTGGTCACGTCGGTCTGGCGCTGGGCCACGCGCTGGATCACGTGCCAGCCGGCGTCGGTGCGGAACGGCTGCGACACCTCGCCGTCCCCGATCGCGGTGACCTGGCGGCCGAAGTCCGGACCGTAGGCATCGGCCGGGAACCAGCCCAGGTCGCCGCCCTGGCCGCGGGTGTTGTTGTCCTCGGAGGACTCGCGCGCCACTTCCTGGAAGTCGGCGCCGCCGGCGACGCGCGCGCGCAGGGTGTCGATCCTGGCCTTGGCGGTGGCGTCGTCCTGGCGGTCGTTGACCCGCACCAGGATGTGGCGGACGTGGTACTCGGTGACGGTCTGCGCCGGGGCGCCGGCGGCCGCGTCGCGCACGTCGACCAGCTGCAGCAGCTGGAAACCGCTGGGGCCGCGGATCGGGCCGAGGATCTGGCCCGGGGTCATCTCGGTGATGGCGCGGGAGAACACGCTCGGGATCTCGTCCAGCGAGCGCCAGCCCAGGTCGCCGCCTTCCAGCGCGTTGGGGCTGTCGGAGTAGCGCACGGCCGCGGCCGGGAAGGTCAGTTCGCCGCGGTCGATGACGCTGCGGATGCCTTCGATCTTGCGCTGGCCGGTGGCGATCTGGTCGGCGGTGGCGCCTTCCGGCAGCGCGACCAGGATGTGGGCCAGGCGGTACTGGGTGCCGCCGGCGGCCTGCTGGGCCAGGGCCGAGTCGACCTCCGCCTCGCTGACGTTGATGCGGCTCTGGGCGAAGCTCTGGCGCAGGCGCTGGACCATGATCTCGTCGGCCAGGGAGCGGCGGAACTCCTCGAACGACATCCCGTCCTCGGCCAGGCGCTGGCGCAGCGCGTCGACGGTCATCCCGTTCTGCTGGGCGATGGCGGCCACGGCCTGGTTGATCTCCTGGTCGCCCAGGCGGATGCCCTGGCTGCGGGCGCGGTCGACCTGCAGGCGGGTCAGGACCAGGCGCTCGAGCACCTGGCGTTCGAGGACCTCGCGCGGCGGCAGCTGGTCCTCGCGCCCGGCGTACTGCGCGGTGATGTTGCGCATGGCCAGGTCCAGCTCGCTCTGCAGGACCACGCCTTCGTCGACCACCGCGGCGATCCGCTCGATCGGCTGCAGCTGCTGCGCCGGGACGGCGGAAGTGAAGGAGCAGAGGGCGGCGGCCGCCAGGGAGAGCGCGAGAAGGCGAAGGCTCATGGACTCACGGAATGAGGTTCGGATCGTAGTCGTCCGGATCGGGCGTGGTGTTGCTGGGCGGGACCAGGTACAGGTCGTCGCGGTGGTAGCCGAGAATAGCACGGCGCAAGGTACGCTCCGTGTCCTGGCCGGCCGAACCTAGGCCCTTCAGGACGAATTCCACCTGAATGGCATTGTCCACGTCGCCCTCGCGGTTGCGCACGTAGCGGCGGGCCAGGGCCCGCACCGCGAAGCAGCAGCTGTCCCACTGCACGCCGCCGATGGCCTCCAGCAGCTTGTCGTCCTTCAGCGAGTGGTAGTAGCGGCCGACCACGCTCCAGGTGGAGTTGATCGGGTACAGGAAGGAGAAGTCGGCCTGTTCCAGCAGGTTGCGGCGGTAGCGGTAACCGATGTTGACCACGCCGTCGTTCGGCCACAGGTAGCGGGCGCGGATGCTGGCCAGGTCCTCGCGGCGGAACTTCGGGTCCCACTGGTACGAGGCGCCGAGGTTCCAGCGGTCGTTGATCATGTAGTTGGCGTCGGCCACCCAGGCCGACTTGCCCTTCTCCACCGGGGTCTCGCCCGGGGCGAGCACGCGCGAGTCCTCGAAGTAGCGGATCTGGCCGATGCTGGCCGACAGCTTCTCGCGGCCGTCGGCCTGGCGGATCAGGCGCGAGCTCAGGGCCAGGGTCAGCTGGTTGGCGTCGGTCTGGCGGTCGGCGCCGGAATAGCGGTTGTCGCGGAACAGCTGGCCCCAGCTGAAGGTGAAGGGGCGGGTGTCGAACAGCGGCAGCGCACTCTGGTCGCGGTACGGCACGTTGAGGTAGAAGATCCGCGGTTCCAGCGTGTGCAGGTAGTTCTCGCCGCCGATGCGCGCGTCGCGGTCGAAGTACACGCCCGCGTCCAGCGAGGTGATCGGCAGGCTGCGGGTCGGCGAGGTGTCGCCGCCGCGCTGGTCGGCCAGCTCGCGTTCCAGCTGGTAGCCGGTGAAGCGCCAGGCCAGGGTCGGGGTCACGTACCAGGCCGGGCCGCCGAGCCGCGCCGAGATATAGGGCTTCAGGTCCAGGCGGCTGCCGCCGGCGAACTCGGTGTGGTGGAAGTTGACCGCCTCGGCCCACAGGCCGGCGTCCAGCCAGTGGCCCAGCGGCCGCTCCCAGTTGGCGTACACGCGCGGCAGGCGGCTGTACGGCAGGTTGCGGTCGCTGAGGGTGTAGTCGGTGAGCTGGAAGTGCTCGACCATCGCCCCGGCGTTCCAGTACTGGCCCACCCCGAACACGCCGGCGGTGCTCTGCAGGTAGGACGCGGAGATGCCGGAGAGGCGGTTGGAGAAGTCCTCGACGAAGCGCTCGTCGCTGACCCAGCCGATGTTGGCGCGGGCCTGCCAGTGCCGGTTGATGTTGTGGTAGCCCTTGAACGTGAAGCGGCCGCGGTCGCGGTCGCGCAGGTCGTCGTCGGGCATGTACGCGGCCGTGATCGTGCCGCGGCCGCCGCCGTAGAGGTAGCGGAACTCGGTGTCCAGCAGCAGGCCGCGCTTGCTCATCCAGCGCGGCAGCAGGGTCATGTCGTAGTTCGGCGCCAGGTTGAGGTAGATCGGCTGGCGATAGTCGAAGCCGTTGCGCCCGGACATGCTCACCGACGGGTAGAGCAGGCCGGTCTGGCGGCGGTCGTCCACCGGGAACTTGAACCACGGCACGTACAGCACCGGGAACTTGCCCATGCGCAGCACCGCGTTGCGGGCCACGCCGAAGCCGTCGTCGCTGTCCACGTCGATCTGCTGCGCGCGCAGCTCCCACATCCGCTGGTCGGGGTCGCAGGTGCTGTAGGTGGAGTGGTGCATCTTCCCGAGCGGGCCGGTCAGCTCGATCGAGTCGGCGCCGCCATTGCCGCGGCGGTCCACCAGCTGGTAGCGGATGTTGGTGATGGTGTGGCTGTCGGTGTTCTGGTTGCCCTCGGCGCGGTCGGCGACGATGCGGATGCCGGTGTCCTGGTAGCGGACGTTGCCCTCGGCCACGTAGGTGCCGGCCTCGGTGTCCATCTGGATGCTGTCGGTGCCCAGGAACTGGTCGCCGCGCACCAGCGCGACATTGCCCTGGATCAGCGGGGTGGCACGGGTGCCGCTCTGCTCGTCGCCCTCGATGATGGTCGGCTGCTCCTCCCGCGCCGGGTCGCCCGGCTGCGCCGGCGGCGGCGCGCCCTCGAACGGGGGAATGATGTCGCCGGCCGGGCACAGGGCCCAGCTCAGGGGTTTGTCGTCCGCGGCGAAGGCAGCAACCGGCAGGCAGGCGGCGATGCTCAACGACAGCGGCAGCAGGCGCAGGGGGGATCGCAAGGCGGGGACATCCGGCCGAAAACCGCCGTAGCTTGCCGGATGTGGGTGCATACGGGCAATGAAAGGCTTCGCGGCGCGCAGGCGGGGTTCATCCCCGGGAGGGCTGGAACGGCGGCCTCAGGCGAGCAGGGCGCCGACGTGGGCGGTGGCGCATTCGGCCAGCGCCTCGATGTTGTAGCCGCCTTCCAGGGTCGACACGAGGCGGCCATCGCAGTGGCGCCGGGCGATGCCCAGCAGCTCGGTGGTGAGCCAGGCGAAGTCCTCGGCGTCGAGCATCAGGTCGGCCAGCGGATCGGCCAGGTGCGCGTCGAAGCCGGCCGAGACCAGCACCAGCTGCGGGCGGAACTCGTCCAGCCCCGGCAGCAGGGTGTCGGCCCAGGTGTTGCGGAAGCGGAAGCCGTCGCTGCCCGGCGGCAGCAGCACGTTGTGGATGTTGCCCACGCCGCGCTCGTAGACGCTGCCGGTGTGCGGGTACAGGCCGGACTGGTGGGTGCTGAAGTAGGCCACCGCCGGGTCGCGCTGGAAGATGGCCTGGGTGCCGTTGCCGTGGTGCACATCGAAGTCGACGATGGCCACCCGCTCCAGACCGTGGCGGTCGCGGGCATGGGCCGCGGCCACGGCGATGTTGTTGAACAGGCAGAAGCCCATGGCCGCGTCGGCGGTGGCGTGGTGGCCGGGCGGGCGCACGGCGCAGAAGGCGGTGCGCTCGCGGCCGTCCATCACTCCGTCGACCGCGGCGATCCCGGCACCGGCGGCGTACAGCGCGGCGCGCCCGGAGCCCGGGCCGACCACGGTGTCCGGGTCCAGCCGGTGCAGGCCTTCGGCCACTGGCGCCAGCACCTGGTCGACCAGCTCCCCGCTGTGCACGCGCAGCAGGTCGCCGCGCAGGGCCATCGGCGCCTCGCGCCACTGCAGGGCCGGCCAGGCCCGGCCCAGCGCGTCGAGGACCGCGCGCAGGCGCTGCGGGCATTCGGGGTGGTCCGGACCGGTGTCGTGTTCGAGGCAGGCCGGATGGGTATAGGCGAGCATTGGCCCACCGTAACCCGGCGGCAAGGCAGGGCGCCATCCGCTTTTGGTGGGAGGGGAAAACGGCGGGAGAACCGGGGATTCCCCGATGGGCGGGCAGGCCCGCCCGGGGTTCAGGCGTGGCGGCGCGCGTGCTGCCAGATCACCTCGCCCTGGCCATCGGCGCGGGCCAGCACCCGGGCGAGCACGAACAGCAGGTCGGACAGGCGGTTGAGGTAGCGCACGGCCTCGGCGCGCACGGTTTCCGCGCGCGACAGGGCCACGGTGGCGCGTTCGGCGCGGCGGACGATGGTGCGGGCCAGGTGGCAGCGCGCCGCGGCCTCGCCGCCGGCCGGGAGGATGAAGTCCTTCAGCGGCGGCAGGTCGGCGTTCCAGTGGTCGAGGTGACGCTCCAGCGCGTCCACATCCTCGCCCTGGATGGCGGCGTGGCCGGGGATGCACAGCTCGCCGCCGAGGTCGAACAGCTGGTGCTGGACCGCGGTCAGCAGCTCGCGGATGCCGTCCGGCACGCCCGGCGCGGCCAGCACTACGCCGATGGCCGAGTTGGCCTCGTCGACCGTGCCGTAGGCCTCGACCCGCAGCGAATCCTTGCCGGTGCGGCTGCCGTCGCCCAGCCCGGTGCTGCCGTCGTCACCGGTGCGGGTATAGATCTTCGACAGGCGGTTGCCCATGCGGACGCAACCGGCCGCCGGTCAGCGCTGCGCGGCGCGGACGCCGCGCACCAGCGGGGCGATGCGCTCGGCGGCGACCTGCAGCACCGCGGCGATGGCGGTGTAGGCGGCGGCGGTGCCCATGTAGCCCGGCAGCCAGTCGTTGAAGTTCTTCCACCAGCCGGCCACGGTCGGCTCGGCGACCACGCCGCTGTACCAGTAGAAGGTGCCCTGGGCGACGAACTGGCAGGCGACCACGGCGACCACGAAGGCGCCGAGCAGGCGGCCGGCCTGGGCCAGGCTGGCGCCGGTGTAGCGGCTGCGCAGCCACGAACCGCCGGCCCACAGCAGGCCGTAGGCCGGGATCAGGCCCCAGTAGGCGGCCGAGACGCAGTAGTGGTCCCAGAACGAGGCGGCATGGCGCGAGATGACCATCCAGTCGATGCCCATCGCCAGCGCCATCAGCAGCGGGAACACCCAGCGGCCCCAGCCGCGCAGCAGGAAGCCGCCGACGAAGAACGCCGCCCAGGTCGCGTCCGGCGGCGAGAAGTGGTCGAACGCGTGCGCGCGCGAGGCGGCCATCAGCAGGGCCAGGACGAACAGGATGAAGAAGCGGGACGTGTTGGCGGTCATGGCGCGCGGCTCGTGAAGGCTCGGCCCGCATTCTAGCCGAGCGCGACCGGGCGCGGCGCGACGGAGGCGTGCATGCGCCCGCGTATCATGTGCGGATGATCCGAACCCATGACGTGCTCATCGTCGGCGGCGGCCTGGTCGGCGCCAGCCTGGCGATCGCCCTCGACGGCCTGCCGCTGGACGTGGCGATGGTCGAAGCCACCCCGCCGGGCGACCTGCCGGCGGTGTTCGACCAGCGCAACCTGAGCCTGGCCGCCGCCTCGGTGAACGCCCTCGGCGCGCTGGGCGTGATGCAGGAGCTGCGCGCCCCGGCCGGGCCGATCCGCCGCATCCACGTCAGCCGCGCCGGCGATTTCGGCAGCGTGCGCCTGGAAGCCTCCGACTACGGCCGCGAGGCCTTCGGCCAGGTGGTGGTGGCGCGCGATTTCGGCGAAGCCCTGGAGGCGCGCCTGGCGCAGCTGCCACGCCTGGTCCGCTACCGCCCGGCGCGCTTCGTCGCGCTGGAAGGCGAGGACGGCGAGGCGCGCGGCGTGCGCCTGGCCACCGCCGAGGGCGAGCTGCAGCTGCGCGCGCGCCTGGTGGTCGCGGCCGACGGTACCCGCAGCGGCCTGCGCGAGGCGCTGGGCATCGGTACCCGCACCCACGACTACGGCCAGACCCTGTTCGTCGCCCGCGTGCGCGGCGAGCGTGCGCCCGACGGCACCGCGTTCGAACGCTTCACCGACAGCGGCCCGACCGCGCTGCTGCCGCGCGGCGACCGCGCCTTCGGCGTGGTCCACGGCGTGCCCACCGCGCAGGCCGCGGAGGTGGCGGCGCTGGACGAGGCCGGCTGGCTGGCGCGGATCCAGCAGGTGTTCGGCTGGCGCGCCGGGCGCCTGGTCGCCTCGGGCGAACGCAGCGCCTATCCGATCGCCGCGGTCGTCGCCGACGAGCTGGTCGCGCCGCGCGCGGTGCTGCTGGGCAACGCCGCCCAGACCATCCATCCGATCGGCGCGCAGGGCTTCAACCTGGGCCTGCGCGACGCGCTGACCCTGGCCGAGCTGCTGCGCGCGCACGCAGGCGATCCCGGCGAGGCGGCGCTGCTGCAGCGCCACGCACAACGGCGCAGCGAGGACCGCGAACGCACCCTGGCCTTCTCGCATGGGCTGGCACGGATCACCGGCAATGCCTCGCCGCTGCTGCGCCCGTTGCGCAGCCTCGGCCTGCTGGCCGCCGACCGCGCGGGCTGGCTGCAGGCCTGGCTGGTGGGCGGGGCGATGGGCTTCCGCGGCGACGTGCCGGAGCTGTGCCGATGACGGGCTACATGAGAAGCGGTGCACGCCTCGACGTGGCGATCGCCGGCGGCGGCGTGGTCGGCGCGGCCTGTGCGCTGGCCCTGGCCCGCGCCGGGCTGGAGGTGGCCCTGGTCGAACCGCGCCCGGCGGCGCGCTGGTCGGCTGCGCAGCCGGACCTGCGCGTATACGCGCTGGCGCCGGACAACGCCGCGCTGCTCGGGCGCCTGGGCGTGTGGCCGCAGGTGCTGGCCGCGCGCGCGCAGCCGTATCGGCGCATGCGCGTATGGGACGCGGCCGGCGGCGGCGAACTCGCCTTCGATGCCGCGGCGATGGCCCGCGACGAACTGGGCTGGATCGTCGAGAACGACCTGCTGGTCGACCGCCTGTGGGCGGCGCTGGCGTCCGCCGGCGTGCAGCTGCACTGCCCGGCGCGGGTCGAGGCGATGGAGCAGGACGCCGCCGGCGTGCGCCTGACCCTCGACGACGGCAGCCGCCTGGAAGCGCGGATCGCGGTGGCCGCCGACGGTGGCGCCTCGAAGCTGCGCGCGCTGGCCGGGCTGGATGTGGATGCGCACGACTACGGCCAGCGCGGCGTGGTCTGCTTCATCGAGACGGAGCGCCCGCACGAGGACACCGCCTGGCAGCGTTTCCTGGCGACCGGTCCGCTGGCGCTGCTGCCGTTCACCGGAGGCCGCAGTTCCATCGTCTGGACCCTGCCCGACGCCGAAGCGGCGCGGGTGCTGGCGCTGGACGAGGACGCCTTCGCGATCGAACTGACCGACGCCTCGGCGGCGCGCCTGGGCAAGGCGCGCGCGGTGTCGGCGCGCGCCGCGTTCCCGCTGCGCCGGCAGCTGGTGCGCCAGCAGGTGGCCGGGCGCGTGCTGGTGCTGGGCGACGCGGCCCACGTGGTGCATCCGCTCGCCGGCCAGGGCGTGAACCTGGGCCTGCGCGACGTGTCCGCGCTGGCGGCGGAGATCGCCGACGCGCAGGCGCGCCGCGCCGACTGGACCGCGGAGCACCGCCTGCAGCGCTGGGCACGGCGCCGGCGCAGCGACAACACCGTCTCGGCCTACGCCTTCGAAGGCATCAACCGCCTGTTCTCCAACGCCGATCCGCTGGCGACGCTGGCGCGCGGCCCGCTGCTGGGCCTGGCCGGGCGCCTGCCGCCGCTGCAGCGCGCGCTGTGGCGGCACGCCGCGGGCGTCTGACGCGGGCCTCGTCCCAACAGCCGGCTCCCGCGAACCGCGGAGCCGGTTGGCATCGCTGCACGGGCCTTGTCGCGGCAACGCGGCGATGTCGTAGCTACAGGATCCAGCCGGTGAGCTCGTCGCGGTCCAGCCGCCCGTCGCGGTTCGCATCGAGCTGGTCGAAGGCGCGCAGCAGGTAGCGGTCGACCGCGCCCGCCTCGCCGCGTTCGACGAAGCCGTCGCCGTCGGCATCGAGCTGGCCGAACTCGTAGCGGTCGCCGCCGACCAGGCTGTCCGGTTCCAGCGAACGCACGATGATCTTCTGCCCGTGCTCGCGCTCGATCACCACCATGCCGGTCTGGCGTTGCAGCGGCTGGTCGGCCGGGGTGGCCGGCGGAGGCGGCAGGGGCAGCGGCGTGGCCGGGACGGCGGAGTGGGCGGTGCAGGCCGCCGCCAGCAAGGTGGCGGCGAGGGCAGGGCGGGAGAGGATGGCGGGACGCGGCTTCATGGCCGCAACGCTAGGCAGCGGCGGGTGAAGCGGGCTTGAACCGCGGCACCGCTACAGCGCGATCCGCCGCCCGCCATCGCGGGCGGAGGCATAGACCGCATCGACCACGCGCATGTCGCGCACGCCTTCCTCGCCCGGTACCAGCGGCGCGGTGCCCTGCAGGATCGCCAGCGCGTCGTCGTCCATCTGCTTCGCCTGCTGGTGCGGCACCGCGTCGGCGAAGGCCTGGCCGTCGCTGGTGCGGCCCTTGAGGCCGTCATAGGTCTGGAACGGCGACAGTTCGTACCAGCCACGTTCGCAGTCGGCGCGCAGGGTGTTCATGTTGCGGCCGAAGCTGGTCGCGCATTCGGCGACCAGGCCACCGGGGAATTCGAGGGTGAAGAACATCGTCTCGTCCACGCCCTCGAACAGGTGCGGGCGGTGGATCTCCTGGCGCGCGGTGACCGCCACCGGTTCCTGGCCGGTGACGTAGCGGGCGGCGTTGAGCGAGTAAACGCCCATGTCGTACATCGCGCCGCCGCCGTGCTGCGGCAGCAGGCGCCACGGCTTGTTGGCCGGATCCACGTCGTCGTAGGCATGGAAACCGGCTTCGGCGCGCACCTTGAGGATGCGCCCGTACGGTTTCTCGCGTGCCATCGCCATCAGCCGGCGCGTGTTCGGTTCGTGCTGCAGGCGGTAACCGATGGTCAGCTGCACGCCGGCCTTGCGGCAGGCGTCGACCATGTCCTGCGCCTCGGCGGCGTTCATCGCCATCGGCTTCTCGCACCACACGTGCTTGCCCGCGGCCGCCGCGCGCAGGGTCAGCGGCTTGTGCAGGTCGTTCGGCGTGGCGATGTAGACCGCCTGGATGTCCGGGTTGTCGGCGATGCGGTCGAAGTCGTCGTAGCTGTAGACGTTCGCGTCGGGAATGCCGTGCTTGCGCTGCCACTCGGGGATCTTTTCCGGCGAGCCGGTGACGATGCCGGCGAGGTGGCAATGCTTGGTCTGCTGCAGGCCGGGCGCGAGCAGGTGGGTGGCGTAGTAGCCCAGGCCCACCAGGGCCACGCCGATGGATTCCCTGCCCCGCTTCGCGGTCGCACCCGCATCCTTCGACGGCGCGGCCGCGAAGGCCGGCAGGGAAGTGCCGATGCCTGCGGCGGCCATCGTGGCCAGCAGCTGGCGGCGGGTCATCGCGGGTGCCTGCATGGTGTCCCTCCTGCGCCCGCCGGGGCGGCGGCTGCGCCAACCATAGGGCGCATGGGCGCGCACCGCCACTGCCAGGTGCGCATGCCATGCATGCCGGACGCGAATAGCGTGATCTTCCGCCGCCCTTCATGCGGGTAACCGGCCACCACACGCCCCCGTATGACGACGGCATAACCACGGCCGCTTACCATCCGGCCTCCAGTCCCGGCCCGTGCGACGGCAGCGGCGGATACTGCGGCACCGAGGAGGCAACGCCCCATGCAGCAACTGGAACTCAAGGACCCGGCGGGCTTCGCCGCGGAATTCATGCGGCAGACGCAGCTGCAGGGCTTCGGCTCGCTAAGCAAGCGCGACCTGGAACTGCTGGTCTACGTGCTGCTCGAGCGCGACGGTGCGATCGACCGTAACGCCAGCAACCACGCCGCCGCCCAGCAGCTGCGGGTGACCCCGGCAAAGCTGCGCGCGCTGCGCCGCGACGGCTATGCGCGCTGGCGCCAGCTGGTCGCCGAACCGGTCGATGTGGCGCTGCGTCGCGTGCTCTCGCACGTGCTGGACGAGGCCAACCTGCGTTCCGGCAGCCGCCACGTCAGCGAGCGCAGCCGCAAGGACGGGTTCCTGGCGGTGCGGGTGGAACATCCGGACGACCGCCAGCTGTTCGAGCAGGCCATCCTCGATGCCGGCGGGCTGCCCGTGTATGAGCGCAACCGCGAGGTGCTGGCGGTGCGTTTCGACACGCTGGTGGCGCTGGCCGAGAAGGCCGGCTTCCTGCAGCAGGACACCGAGGCGATGGTGAAGGAGCTGCGCAAGCTCGCACCCGGCTCCGAGGAACTGGCCGACCTGCTGCGCAAGGACGTCACCAAACTGCGCTGGGAAGACGCCCGCAACGCCCTCAACAGCCTCGGTGCGAAAGCGGTCTCCAGCAGTGCCGAAGGCGCGGTGAAGGGACTGCTGAAGCTGGTATTCCCGTTCCTCTGAGCTTCGCACTCCCCTCTCCCGCCGGGAGAGGGGCAGGGGGGTGAGGGTCGGGAGCCGGCAAGCACCCTCGTTCGCCGTGGCGAGGGCTCCTGCTCGGGCTGATCCGCTCGTTGGGCGGTAACAGCTTTGGGTTGCGCGAGCTTTGGACGGAGCCGCGGCAGCGCGGGGGTATGCCGCATCGCGCGGTTCCGCGTCCTGCTCCAACGCGCGACCGCGGCACATCCATGTGCCGCTTGCGGCATACCCCCGCGCTACCGCGCCTTCCGGCGCTTCCAGGTCGTGGCTTCGCTCTTGCTCCCCTCTCCCTCCGGGAGAGGGGCTTTTGCACTGCGCGCCCCCATAGAAGCCCCCCGCCTCAACGCACCCCGAGGACGCCGGCCCAAGGGGGGTATGGCGCAAGCAGGCCATGGATGGCCTGCGCTCGCGCGTTGGAGCCATGGATGGCGGAACCGCGCGATGCGCCATACCCCCCTTGGGGCGGCGGCCCCATCCGGAGCCCGCGCAAACCAACGCCGTTGCCGTTGCCGTTGCTGTTGCTGTCGTTGCTGTTGCTGTCGTTGTTACTGCTGTTGCTTCCGCCGCCGTAACCGCCAGTTACGACGCTGGCGTCGCGAACACCGTGATCTCCTCACGGTCGTGGTAGAGCTGGCGCGCGCGCACCGTCAGCGGCTTGGCGGCCTGTGCCTGGAACAGGTCCAGGCACAGCCGCGTCTCCTGCCAGCGCTTCTTCATCGGCAGCTTGAGGTTGAACACCGCATGCCGGCACCAGCCCTCGCGGAACCACTGCGCCATGCGCGCCGCGACCTTGCTCGGCTGCTCGACCATGTCGCAGACCATCCAGTCCAGCGGGCGCGCCGGATGCCAGTGGAAACCGTCGGCACGCAGGTGCTCGACCAGGCCGGTGTCCAGCACGTGCTGGCGCAGCGGCCCGTTGTCGACCGAGGTCACCCGCAGGTGGTGGCGGGTCAGCACCCAGGTCCAGCCGCCCGGCGCCGCACCGAGGTCGGCGGCGGTCATGCCCGCGCGCAGCAGGCGCTCGCGTTCGCCGGCGTCGAGCAGGACCATGAACGCCTCTTCCAGCTTCAGCGCCGAACGCGACGGCGCGTCCGGATGCAGCTTCAGCCGCGGAATGCCCAGCGGCCACGGCGAACTGTCCTGCGGATCGGCCAGCGCCAGCAGCGCGTGGTTGCCGGCGAGGAAGCACACGTGCAGGCGCGGCAGCCGCGCGTCTTCCCTGGCGGAGAGCAGGCCGGCCTTGCGCAGTGCCGGACGCAGCGCATTGCCGAAGGCGCGCGCCAGCCCGGACAGCGGCTTGCCCGCATCCGAATCCGGATGCTCGACCCACACATCGCCCAACCGCAGATCCGCCGGCAGCGCAGCCAGCAGCGGTGCCAGCCGGTCCTTCGGATCGAGGTCGCGCAGCTCGGCGAGCAGGCGCAGCTTCTGCCGGGCGAAGACCAGGTCGCGGAACGGCAGGGCGCGCGCCAGCGCCTGCGCGTCGGCCTCCCCGCCGGTGACGAACAGCACGTAGCCGTCGTCGCGCGTGGCCCGCGCATAGCCGGCGATGCCGGCCGCGGCGGCGCGCTCGCCCAGTTCCGCGGCCAGTTCCGGTTCGAATCCCTGCCGGCAGTAGCCCAGCAATCCGTGCACGTGCATCCGCCGTGGCCTCAGTAGTTCTCGCCGCCGCCTTCGCCGTAGGCGCGCAGCACGGCGCAGGCGTCGGTGCGCAGGATGTCGCGGACCACGGCGATGCCGCGGCGTTCGAGTTCGCCGGTCCAGTCGGCCGGCAGCGGGCCTTCGTCGAACTCGGTCAGTTCCATCACGTCCTCGGCGCGGGCGCCGATCAGCAGGCGGTCGATGCCGGCCCAGATCGTGGCGCCGTAGCACTGGCAGCACGGCTGCGAGGAGGTGGCCAGGGTCACCGGCGAGACCACGTCGTTGAGGCGCGGCGTCTGCAGGCGCTGCTGCGCCAGCATGTAGGCCATGTTCTCCGCGTGTGCCAGCGAGGTGGTGTGCGGCACCACGCGGTTGACGCCGGCGGCGATCACCCGGTCGTCCGGCCCGAACACCACCGCGCCGAACGGCCCGCCGCTGCGCGCCTCGACATTGCGCCGCGACAGTTCGATCGCCAGCGCGACCTTGTCCTCGTCGGAGGCATAGGTCGCCGCCGGATCGAAGGCCTCGTGGATCCAGGCGGGGAGAGTGAGGTGGACCTGGGCGTAAAGCATGCGTAACCGGGGGAAAGCGTTGGGGGAAGCGTGCAGTGTACGTGTTGCGCCACGGGCTGGCCGTAGCCGTCGCCGGCGCGCGCAGCCAAGCGGCATGCCGGAGCGGGGGTCAGCCGGCGTGTTCCGGCGCCACGTGGCTCGCATGCAGCGAGGCGCACCACAGCACGCCGGCGATCAGGCAGGCGATCGCCAGCAGTTCCAGCAGGCTGGGCAGGCGCAGCTCCCACAGGAAGCCGTAGAGCAGGGCGAACACCGTCTCGAACACGATCATCTGCCCGGCCAGGCTCAGCGGCAGCAGGCGGCTGGCGCGGTTCCAGAAGGCGTTGCCGATCACCGAGGCGAACAGCGCCAGCGCCGCCGACACGCCCCAGAAGCGCGGCCAGTCGCCGGCGCCGTGCCCACCGGCCACCGCAAACGCGGGGACGACCAGCAGCAGGGCCACGCCGCCGGTGGCCACGCCGGTCAGCAGCGACCAGTCGCGGCCGGAGATGTCCGGGCGCCGCGCCAGCCAGCGCGCATTGACCACCGAATAGGCCGACCACGACAGCAGCGCGCCGGCGGCGCAGAGCAGGCCGAGCGCGCGGCCTGCCTGGCCGGTGGCCATGCCGCGGCCGGCGTGCATGGCGTCGATCGCGACCAGGACCATGCCCAGCACCGACAGCACGCAGGGTCCGGCCAGCGCGCGCAGCGAAGGCCCGCGGCGGTTGCGCGCGAACACGCTGGCGACGGTCACCACCACCGGCACCAGGCCGACGATCAGCGCGGTGGCCGCGCCGCCGGCGGAATGGATCGCGCGCGCCAGCAGGACGAAGTAGACGAGGTTGCCGAGCAGGCTCAGGCGGACCAGCGCCCACCATTCCGTCGCGCCGACATGCGAGGTCGCCGCGCGCCAGCGCGGCAGCAGCACGACCAGCGCGAGCAGGCCATAGGCGAGGTAGCGGGCGACCGCCTGCTGCAGCGGCGTGAACGCGGCCAGCAGCTGCGGCGCCAGGAACACCAGGCCCCACAGCGCGCCGGCGGCCACGCCGCTCCACACGCCACGGGCCAGGTGCGCTTCGCGGCGGGGGGTGTCCGCGGGCGTGGATGGAGACATGCGGTGGTGCCGGCCGGCGCGAAGCCGGCCAGGCCTCCTCGGGCTCAGCCGGCCCAGGTGTCGCGCAGGGTCACGCTGCGGTTGAACACCGGGACTTCGGCGGTGTGATCGTAACGGTCGGCGACGAAGTAGCCGGTGCGCTCGAACTGGAACGACTGCTCGGGGGCGGCCTGGGCCGCGGCCGGCTCGACCCAGCCGCGCACGATCTTCTTCGACTCCGGGTTGAGATGATCGCGGTAGGTCTTGCCCTCGGACTCGTCGTCGGGCTTCTCCACCGAGAACAGGCGGTCGTACAGGCGGATCTCCGCGGCCACCGCATGCTTCGCGCTGACCCAGTGGATGGTGCCCTTGACCTTGCGGTTGGCGCCTTCCATGCCCGGGCGCGACTCCGGATCCAGCCAGCCACGCAGCTCGACCACGTTGCCCGCCTCGTCCTTCACCACCTCGTCGATGCGGACGATGCCGGCGCCGCGCAGGCGGGCCTCGCCGCCCGGGACCAGGCGCTTCCAGCCCTTCGGCGGCACCTCGGCGAAATCCTCGCGCTCGATCCACAGCTCGCGCGAGAACGGCACTTGGCGCTCGCCCTGGCTCTCGTCCTTGGGGTGGTTCGGGAAGGTCAGCGATTCCTCGTGGCCTTCCGGCAGGTTGGCCAGCACCAGCTTGAGCGGGTCGATCACCGCCATGCGCCGCGGCGCGCTGGCGTCCAGGTCCTCGCGCAGGCAGCCCTCGAGCACCGAGAAGTCGATCACCGAGTTCTGCTTGGAGATGCCGACGCGGTCCACCAGCAGGCGCAGCGAGGCCGGGGTGTAGCCGCGGCGGCGAAGGCCCTGCAGGGTGTACATGCGCGGGTCGTCCCAGCCGTCGACCAGGCCCTCGCCGACCAGCTGGGTCAGCTTGCGCTTGCTCATCACCGTGTAGTTGATGTTCAGGCGCGAGAACTCGATCTGGCGCGGCTTGCCCGCTTCCTTCGGCAGGCCCTTGGCGACCAGCGGCTCGAGCAGGTCGGGGTTGCCGGCCAGGTCGACGTTGTCCACGCACCAGTCGTACAGGGGGCGGTGGTCCTCGAACTCCAGCGTGCACAGCGAATGGGTGATGCCCTCGATGGCGTCGCCCAGGGCGTGGGCGAAGTCGTACATCGGGTAGATGCACCAGCCGTCGCCGGCGATCGGGTGCGGGATGTGCTTGATCCGGTACAGGGCCGGGTCGCGCAGGTTGATGTTGCCGCTGGCCATGTCGATCTTCGCGCGCAGGGTGCGCGCGCCGTCCGGGAACTCGCCGGCGCGCATGCGCCGGAACAGGTCCAGGTTCTCCTCGACGCTGCGCTCGCGGTACGGCGAGTTGCGGCCCGGCTCGGTCAGGGTGCCACGGTAGGTGCGCACTTCCTCGGCCGACAGGTCGCAGACGAAGGCCTTGCCGTCCCGGATCAGCTTCTCGGCGGCCAGGTAATAGACCTCGAAGTAGTCCGAGGCGTGGCGCAGGCTGGCCCAGTCGAAGCCCAGCCAGCGCACGTCGTCCTGGATGGCGCGCACGAACTCGGGGTCTTCCTTGGCCGGGTTGGTGTCGTCGAAGCGCAGGTTGCAGCGCCCGCCGAACTCGGCGGCCACGCCGAAGTCCAGGCAGATCGCCTTGGCGTGGCCGATGTGCAGGTAGCCGTTGGGCTCGGGCGGGAAGCGGGTGCGGATGGCGGTGTGCTTGCCGCTGGCCAGGTCCTCGCGGACGATCTGGCGGATGAAGTCGCGCTTCTCGGGAGCGGCGTCGGCGGGCGTGGGCGTGTCGGCAGGCAGGGACATGGGGCGCGGGGGCTGCGAAGGCAAACCGCAAGTTTAGCCGAGCGCCGCCCCCGCCGGGCCGCGGCGCCTGCGCCGTTCAGGGCGGGAATCCCGGCCGGGCGTATGCTCGGGACAGGCCCCCCATTCCCCCTTGAGCCCGCATGCAGGTCGCCTACCGCGCCAACAACCTGATCGACGCCCACCTGGCCAGGCACGTGCTGGAGGACGCCGGGATTCCCGCGTTCGTGTTCGGCGAGAACCTGCTGGGCGGGGCCGGCGAGCTGCCGCTGTTCGGGGTGCTGCGGGTCTGCGTGCCCGACTCCTCGTTGCCCGAGGCCGACGCTGCGTTGCGCGCGGCGGGCTTGCGCGACGATCCGCAGGACCCCATCCCGGAGGCCGAACCCGGCCTGCTGCCGGCCTGAAGGAGCCCCCCATGAACCTGGAATCCCTGCTGGGCATCGGCGCGCACAAGCAGCGCATGCCGCGCGCGGAAGACCTGCTGCCGGGCCGCGACACGCCGCTGCCGCTGCACAACGCGCACCACGTCCATGGCCGGCCCCTGCGCGGGGATTTCCCCGGCATGGAGGTGGTCGAATTCGGCCTGGGCTGTTTCTGGGGCGCCGAGCGCAAGTTCTGGCAGGTGCCGGGGGTGTTCACCACGGCGGTCGGCTATGCCGGCGGCGGGACGCCCAACCCGACCTACGAGGAAGTCTGTTCCGGGCGCACCGGGCACGCGGAGGTGGTGCGGGTGGTCTACGACCCGGCGCAGGTGGACTTCGGGACCCTGCTGAAGGTGTTCTGGGAAAGCCACGATCCGACCCAGGGCATGCGCCAGGGCAACGACGTCGGCACCCAGTACCGCTCGGCCATCTACAGCCACACGCCCGCCCAGCACGCAGCGGCGCAGGCCAGCCTCGAGGCCTACCAGGCCGACCTTCGCGCGGCCGGCTATCCGCCGATCACCACGGAGATCGTGTATCCGGCGCCGCCGTTCTACTACGCCGAGGACTACCACCAGCAGTACCTGTCGAAGAATCCGCAGGGCTACTGCGGACTGGGCGGGACCGGGGTTTCCTGCGCGATCTGAGAAGATCCGTTCGTGGAAAGTGGAGGCCGCCCTTGGGGGCGGCCTGCCCGCAACGGGCAGTCGTCGCCCGGACAAGGCCGCAGGCCGCATCCGGGGGAAGATGTGGCGGCATTCCCGGAATCCATGCGCCTGCCGTAAGCCGGCTCCGGATGCGCTTGCTTGTCCGGGCTACGGACGCCCTCGCATAAAGGAAAAGGCCGCCCATGGGGCGGCCTTTCTTTTCGTTGGCGGGTAGCCCGACGCGCCCGTCAGGCCTGCAGGCGCTGGGCGATGTCGGCGCGCAGGGCGTCGAGGTCCTTGGCGAAGGCGGCGATGCCTTCGGCGAGCTTCTCGCTGGCCATGGCGTCGGCGGCCAGGTCGGCGGCGAAGCTGGTTTCGGTGACCGGGGCGATGGTGCGCTCCTCGCGCGGCACCGGCGAGAGCTTGCGTTCGACATGGCCGGTCGAGCCGTCGAGCTGCTCGAGCAGGTCCGGCGAGATGGTCAGGCGGTCGCAGCCGGCCAGCGCCAGCACCTGGTCGACCGAGCGGAACGAGGCGCCCATCACCACGGTGGCGGCGCCGCGCTTCTTGAACTCGGTGTAGACGCCGCGCACGAACTGCACGCCCGGGTCCTCGTCGATGGTCGCCGGCACCTGGCCGCGCGCCTTGTACCAGTCGAGGATGCGGCCGACGAAGGGCGAGATCAGGAACGCGCCGGCCTCGGCGCAGGCGATGGCCTGGGTGGGGTTGAAGATCAGGGTCAGGTTGCAGTCGATGCCTTCGGCCTGCAGCTCGCGCGCGGCCTCCACGCCTTCCCAGGTGGCGGCGACCTTGATCAGGATCTTCTCGCGCGGCACGCCGCGTTCGGCGTACATGGCGATGAACTTGCGCGCCTTGGCGACGGTGGCGGCGGTGTCGTGGGCGAGGTCGGCGTCGACCTCGGTGGAGACGCGGCCGGGGACGAGGGCGCTGAGCATGGTGCCGACGCCGACGGTCAGGCGGTCGGCGACTTCGTCGACCAGCGCCTTGCGGTCGCCGTCCTGGCCGCGCGCCCAGGCCAGCTCGCGCTCGATCAGCTCCGCGTAGACCGGCAGGGCCAGCGCCTTCTTCACCAGGGTCGGGTTGGTGGTGCAGTCGACCGGGCGCAGGCGCACGATCGCGTCGTAGTCGCCGGTGTCGGCCACGACGACGGACAGTTCGCGCAGCTGCTGCAGGCGGGAGGGGGCGGAGGCTTGGGCGGTGGCGGTCATCGGAATCGCAATGGCTCGGGGGACAGGGAAGACTGTCCATCCTAGCCTGCCTGCCGCCCCGCGTCGCCCACCTCTGCTTCACGCGCAGGCCGTTGTTGCTGCAACCTTTTTCCGTCCGCTGGCGTATGTCGAGCCGGTTCGTGATGGCTTGCCGGACGGCCGGATGACAGCGCTGCCTTGGGCCGCGGCGATGTGGTAGTTTCGCCTGTCTTTTCCGACCCCCAGACCACGTCCCGGACATGACCGATCGCCTGCGCCGCACCAAGATCCTCGCCACCCTCGGACCGGCCACGGACGCGCCCGGCGTGCTGGAGGCGCTGTTCCGCGCCGGCGTCAACGTCGTGCGCCTGAATTTCTCCCACGGCGACCCGTCCGGCCAGGCCAGGCGCGCCGCCGAAGTGCGCATCGCCGCGCAGAAGGTCGGCTTGGAGATCGGCATCCTCGCCGACCTGCCGGGCCCGAAGATCCGCATCGAGCGCTTCGCCGAGGGCAAGGTGTCGCTGAAGGCCGGCGACCGCTTCGACCTGGTCGCCTCGAACGACGCGCCTCCCGGCGATGCCAGCCAGGTCGGCGTCAGCTACCTGGGCCTGCCGGGCGACGTGAAGGCCGGCGACGTGCTGCTGCTGGACGACGGCCTGATGCAGCTGCAGGTGGCCGAGGTGCAGGGCGAACGCATCGTCACCACGGTGCTCAACGACGGCGTGCTGTCCGACCGCAAGGGCCTGAACAAGCAGGGCGGCGGCCTGTCGCTGGGCGCGCTGACCGAGCGCGACCGCGAGCTGATCGGCATCGCCGCGAAGATCGGCGTGGACTTCATCGCCGTGTCCTTCTGCCGCAATGCCGAGGACATGAACGAGGCGCGCCGCATCGCCCGCGAGCACGGCAGCGACGCGGCGCTGGTGTCGAAGATCGAGCGGACCGAGGCGATCGAGAACCTGGTCGAGATCGTCGAGGCGTCCGACGTGGTGATGGTCGCCCGCGGCGACCTGGGCGTGGAGATCGGCGACGCCGAGCTGCCGGGCCTGCAGAAGAAGATCATCAAGGAGGCCCTGGCGCAGAACAAGGTGGTGATCACCGCCACGCAGATGCTGCAGTCGATGGTCGAGAGCCCGCTGCCGACCCGCGCCGAGGTGCTGGACGTGGCCAACGCGGTGATCGACGGCACCGACGCGGTGATGCTCTCGGCCGAGACCGCCGCAGGCGCCTACCCGGTGCGTGCGGTCGAGGCGATGGCGCGCATCTGCCTGGGCGCCGAGCGCCAGTTCCAGACCGAGACGGACTACGGCAAGGCGCAGCGCAACCTCGAGCGCGCCGACCAGGCCATCGCCATGGCGACGATGTTCCTGTCCGAGCACATCGGCGTGCGCGCGATCGTGGCGATGACCGAGTCCGGCGGCACGCCGCGCTTCCTGTCGCGCTTCCGCGCCTCGGCGCCGATCTACGCGATCAGCCGCCACGACGGCGCGCGCCGGCAGATGGCGCTGATGCGCGACGTGTTCGCGATCAATTTCGACAGCCGTGGCCTGACCCCGCGCGAGGCCGCGCGCGGCAGCATCCGCGTGCTGGTCGACGCCGGCCTGCTGGCGGCAGGCGACCGCGTGGTGTTCACCAGCGGCGAGCACATGGAAACCCACGGCGCGACCAATACGCTGCGCCTGCTCGAAGTCGGCCCCGACGGCCGCGCCAGCGGCCTGGGCGAGCTGTAAGCGCCGCCACTCGCCCGGGCGGGAGCCGTTCCCGCCCTGCGTTGGGGCCGGCTGCGCCACGCTTGCGGCCGAACGCGGGTGGGCCGGCGTGGGCCACCTGCGCCGCGACCCTGGTTGTCAAAAGGCCTGCACGGGGGCGCCGCTTATAATTTGCGGCTGCATTCTTCCCCCACAGGCTTTCCCCCCATGAGCATCGAGCAGCTTGCCGAAACCGCCCAGGCGATGGTCGCCCCGGGCAAGGGCATCATCGCCATCGACGAATCGACGACCACCATCGGCAAGCGCTTCGCCGCGGTCGGCATCGAGAACACCGAGGAGAACCGGCGCGCCTACCGCGAGCTGCTGCTCACGACGCCGAAGCTGTCCGAGCACATCTCCGGCGCGATCCTGTACGACGAGACGCTGCGCCAGTCGACGAAGGGCGGGGTGCCGTTCGCCAGGTACCTGGAAGAGCACGGCATCCTGCCGGGCATCAAGGTCGACAAGGGCACCACGCCGCTGGCCGGTTACCCGGGCGAGCTGGTCACCGAGGGCCTGGACGGGCTGCGCGCGCGGCTGGAGGAGTACTACCGGCTGGGTGCGCGCTTCGCCAAGTGGCGGGCGGTGATCAACATCGGCGAGGACATCCCCACCGGCACCTGCATCGACGTCAATGCGCACGCGCTGGCGCGCTATGCGGCGCTGTGCCAGGAGCAGGGCCTGGTGCCGATGGTCGAGCCGGAGGTGCTGATGGACGGCGACCACGACATCGAGACCTGCTACGAGGTCACCGAGGCGGTGCTGCGTTCGGTGTTCGGTTCGCTGTACGACCAGAACGTGCTGCTGGAAGGCACCATCCTCAAGGCCTCGATGGTGCTGCCGGGCAAGGACTGCGAGGAGCAGGCCGACGTGCAGGAGGTGGCCGAGTCGACGCTGATGTGCCTGAAGAGCACGGTGCCGGCGATCCTGCCGGGCATCGTGTTCCTCTCCGGCGGGCAGAGCGACGAGGATGCGACGGCGCACCTGGACGCGATGAACCGGCTGGGCCCGAACCCGTGGCCGCTGAGCTTTTCCTACGGGCGGGCGATGCAGCAGGCGGCGCTGGCGCTGTGGGCCAAGGACATGGCTGGCAACTACCGCAAGGCGCAGGAAGCGGTCTACGTCCGCGCCCGCGACAACGGCCTGGCCGCGCTGGGGCAGTGGAAGGGCGCCTGAGTGTGGCGAAGGGAGAGGGGCTCGCACGTAGTCCGGACAAGGCCGAAGGCCGCATCCGGGGTTCGTGCCTGGCGCGCAGCCGTCCCTGATGCGCTTCGCCTATCCGGGCTGCGAACAGGGGCTCCGGCCGGGAGCCGATCTCATTCCGTCCGCAGCGTCCCACCCGGCACGAACACCCAGGTGCGGGTGACGTGCAGGATGTCCACGCCGTCCTTCGCGTCGGGCAGCGGCGGGAAGGGTTCGGCGAGCCGGACCATGTGCAGGACGGCGTCGTCCAGCAGCGGGGTGCCGCTGGGCCGCAGGACTCGGGTGCTCTCGACCGTGCCGTCGCGGCGCACGCCGACGCTCACCACCACCTGGCCGCCGAGGCGCTTGCGCCGGGCCTCGTCGGGGTAGTTGAGGTTGCCGATCAGCTCGGCCCGGTCGACCCAGGCGCGCAGGTAGTTGGCGTAGGCGTATTCGCGGGTGCTGGCGGAGACGAACTTGCGGGTCGGGCGCTTGGCGTACAGCTCCGAGCGCAGGTAGACCTCGGCGGCCAGGCGCGCCATCTCGGCGTCGCGCGCGGACTTGGCCGGGCTCACCGGCGGCAGTTCGGCGGGCAACTCCGGGGCGATGGGCTGGGCGGTGGGCACCGGATGCTCGCCGCGGCGGCTTGCGAGCACGCGGGCCTGCTCCGGCGGCGCCTCCACCGGTGCGCGGGCGCGTTCGGGCAGTGGCGCGTCGCCGGGCTCGGCGCGCGGCACGGCGCCGGCCTGCAGGTCGCGTGGGCGCTGGGCCTGGTCGTGTTCGCCACCGCCGCGGTTGTTGGCCTGGGCGAGGAAGTCGGCCTGTTCGGGGGTGAGCGGGGTTTCGGTGCGGCTGAAGATCACGTCCAGGGTCGGCACCAGCGGCGCTTCGCCCTTGAGCACGAAGCCCAGGCCCAGGATCAGGATGCCGTGGACCAGCACCGAAAGGACGACGGTGGCATTGAGCCGCTGCTGCGGCCCGATCGGCGGGCGCGGGGCGACGGCCGTCGCGTTCATGCCTGGCGGGCGCCCGGCGGGCCGGCCTCGATCGCGTCGAACAGCTGGCCGGCGATGTTCAGCCCGAACTGCGCGTCCAGCTCGCGCACGCAGGTGGGGCTGGTGACGTTGACCTCGGTCAGGTAGTCGCCGATGACGTCCAGGCCGACGAAGCGCATGCCACGGCGGCGCATCTCGGGGCCGACCTGGGCGGCGATCCAGCGGTCGCGGGCACTGAGCGGGCGGCCTTCGCCGCGGCCGCCGGCGGCGAGGTTGCCGCGGAACTCGTCGCCCTGCGGGATCCGCGCCAGGCAGTAGTCGACCGGTTCGCCGTCGATCAGCAGGATGCGCTTGTCGCCGGCGCTGATCTCGGGGATGTAGCGCTGCGCCAGGGCCAGCTTGCGGCCGCCCTCGGTCAGCGTTTCCAGGATCACGTTGAGGTTGGGGTCGCCGGCGTGGCTGAGGAAGATCGAGCGCCCGCCCATGCCGTCCAGCGGCTTGAGCACCACCTTGCCGTGTTCGCTGGCGAAGGCCTTCAGCTCGGCCGCGTCGCGGCTGATCCGGGTCGGCGGGCAGCACTGCGGGAACAGCATCGCCGCCAGCTTCTCGTTGAAGTCGCGCAGGCCCTGCGGGTCGTTCAGCACCTCGGCGCCGGCGGCCTTGGCGATGTCCAGGATGTGCGTGTCGTACAGGTACTCGCCGTCGAACGGCGGGTCCTTGCGCATCAGCACCACCTGGCCGGGGCCGAACGGCAGTTCGGCGAACCCGCCCAGCTCGTACCAGCCGGCCTTGTCGTCGCGGACCGCCAGCGGGGCGGCCCAGGCCAGGGCCCGGCCGTCGCGCAGCGACAGCCCGCCGGGGCGGACGTAGTGCAGGCGGTGGCCGCGCCGCTGGGCCTCCAGCAGCATGGCGAAGGTGGTGTCCTTGGCGATCTTGATCGACCCGATCGGGTCCATCACCACGATCACGTCCAGGGGGGCTGCCATGCGGTCGGCGGGAAGCGGTGGGGGTGGACCGGGGATGTTAGCCGATCCGGGGGCCGGACCCCGCCGGTCCGGAATGTGAACTGCGCCACAGAATCGCAGGAGGCCCCTCCCGCGCCGCGGTCGGCGATCCCAGTGCGGTCAAGCCGGGCTTGACAGCCCTTTGCCGGACTGGGATATAGAGACCTTCGCAGTGGCGCCACCAGAAGCGCCACGCGCATGGGGAAGTAGGGTAATGACTGACAACACGGCCCCTAGCGGGGCATTGGGCGGCTTGCGGGTCATGGTGATCGATGACTCCAAGACCATCCGGCGGACGGCCGAGACGCTGCTCAAGCGCGAAGGCTGCGAGGTGGTCACCGCCAGCGACGGCTTCGAGGCCCTGGCGAAGATCGCCGACCAGCAGCCGCAGATCATCTTCGTCGACATCATGATGCCGCGGCTCGACGGGTACCAGACCTGCGCGCTGATCAAGGGCAACCAGAAGTTCAAGTCGACGCCAGTGATCATGCTGTCCTCCAAGGACGGTCTTTTCGACAAGGCGCGCGGCCGGATCGTCGGCTCCGAGCAGTACCTCACCAAGCCATTCACACGTGAAGAGCTGCTGGGCGCGATCCGAACGTACGTCAACGCCTGACCGGGGGGCAGGCACAACATGGCTCGAATTCTGCTGATCGAGGACTCGCCGACCGACAGGGCGGTCTTCACCCAGTGGCTGCAGCGCGGTGGGCACCAGGTGCTCCTCGCCACCAACGCCGAGGACGGGCTGGAACTGGCGCGCAAGCAGCTGCCGGACCTGATCCTGATGGACGTGGTCCTGCCCGGCATGAGCGGGTTCCAGGCCACCCGTGCGCTGACCCGGGACGATGCGACCAACAAGATCCCGGTGCTGATCGTCAGCACCAAGAGCATGGAAACCGACCGGGCCTGGGGCATGCGCCAGGGCGCGGTCGACTACGTGGTCAAGCCGCCGCGCGAGGAAGACCTCCTCGAGCGCATCAAACAGCTGGTAGCCGCCTGACATGCGTACCCCGTTCGACATCCTCGCCGACTACGAATCGCGCAGCCTGGCCCATGCGGTGCAGCTGCCCTCGCGCGAGCTCGGGCCGGAAACCTGGCGCGGCGTGGGCTACCGCATCGGCGACCACCGCCTGGTTTCGCAGTTCGGCGAGGTGGTCGAAATCCTGTCGATGCCGCCGGTGACCCCGGTCCCCGGCGCGCAGCCGTGGCTGCTGGGCATCGGCAACCTGCGCGGCAACCTGTTCCCGGTGGTCGACCTGAAGCTGTTCCTGGAAGGCGAACGCACCGTGCTGCACGAGGGCCAGCGCGTGCTGGTCATGCGCCAGCAGGGCGGCGACGTGGCGCTGACCATCGACGAGCTCTACGGCCAGCGCAGCTTCGGCGAGGAGCAGGCGATCGACCCGGCGCCGCTGGCGCAGGGCCGCTACGCGCACTTCATCGAACGTGCCTTCCACAGCGACGACGCCGACTGGGGCGTGTTCTCGCTGTCGCGCCTGGCACGCACCCCCGAATTCCGCCACGCCGCCGCGTAAGCGCAGCGGCCGGCTTTACCGCATCGAGGTCGAGCAAGCATGAGCAGCACTCCGGACTCCTCCAAGGCCAGCCGCACGGGTGGCAGCACCGGCTTCTGGCTGGTGATGCTCATCCTCTCGGTCATCGTCCTCGGCCTGAACACCGGCGTGAGCCTCTGGCAGGGCAACCGCCTGGCCGGCGCCAGCACCGGCGCCGCCGACCTGCAGGTGCTGTCGCAGCAGCTGGCCAACCAGGGCCGCGACGCGGTCGGCGGCAACGCCGAGGCGTTCAAGGATTTCCGCCAGACCAAGACCCGCGTCGAGAGCACCGTGCAGGCGCTGCAGTCGCGCTTCGGCGCCGAGCCGGGCGTGTCGGGGCAGCTGGCCGACCTGGTCAAGGTGTGGCGCCCGCTGGGCGAGAACGCCGACCAGATCGTCGCATCCGAGCCGGCGGTGCTGGCGCTGGCCGGCAATGCCGACCGCTTCACCGGCCGCGTCCCGCAGCTGCAGGCGCAGCTGAACGAAGTGGTCCGCGCGATGACCGCCGGCGGCGCGCCCGCCTCGCAGGTGTTCAGCGCGCTGCAGCAGGTCGTGGTCGCGGGCACCATGGCCCGCCGCGTGACCGAAATCCGCGCCGGCGGCCCCGGCGCCTCCTCCGCCGGCGACGCGCTGGCGCGCGACGCGGTGGTGTTCGGCCAGGTGCTCGAGGGCCTGACCAAGGGCAACGAGGAACTGGGCGTGGCCCCGGTCCGCAACGCCGCGGCGCTGGCCGCGCTGGAGCAGTCGCAGAAGCTGTGGGCCGAGATGCGCACCGACCTGGACGCGATCCTGGCCAGCTCCCGCAACCTGTTCGCCGCGCAGGCGGCGGCCTCCAGCCTGGTGGCCGGCTCGGGCGAGATGCTCGACTCGAGCAAGAAGCTGTTCGATGCGTTCGCCGCGTTCGGTTCGGTGCGCGACACCCGCATCTTCCCGAACTTCTGGATCGGCGCCGGCTCCGGTTTCATCGCCCTGCTGTCGCTGACCCTCTACATCGTCGCCACCGTGCGCAGCCGCCAGCGCGAACAGGAACAGCGCTACCAGGCGCAGGTGGAATTCAACAGCCGCAACCAGCAGGCGATCATGCGGCTGCTGGACGAAATCAGCTCGCTGGGTGAAGGCGACCTGACGGTGAAGGCCTCGGTGACCGAGGACATGACCGGCGCGATCGCGGACGCCATCAACTACGCCGTGGACGAGCTGCGCCACCTGGTGACCACGATCACCGAGACCTCGGTGCAGGTCGCGGCCTCGTCGCAGGAAACCCAGGCCACCGCGCTGCAGCTGGCCGAGGCGTCCAACCACCAGGCCGAGCAGATCACCGCCGCCTCCGAGCGCATCAACGAAATCGCGGCGAGCATCGAGCAGGTGTCGCGCAACTCCACCGAATCGGCGGAAGTGGCGCAGCGCTCGGTGGTCATCGCGGCCGAGGGTGCCGGCGTGGTGCGCGAGACCATCCAGGGCATGGACCAGATCCGCGACCAGATCCAGGAAACCTCGAAGCGCATCAAGCGCCTGGGCGAATCGTCCCAGGAGATCGGCTCGATCGTGGAACTGATCAACGATATTTCCGAGCAGACCAACATCCTGGCGCTCAACGCGGCCGTGCAGGCCGCCGCGGCGGGCGAGACGGGCCGCGGCTTCGCGGTGGTGGCGGACGAAGTGCAGCGACTGGCGGAACGAACCTCCAACGCGACCAGGCGGATCGAAGGCCTGGTCCAGGCGATCCAGGCGGACACCAACGAGGCGGTCAGCTCGATGGAACAGACCACCGCCGAGGTGGTGTCCGGTGCCCGCCTGGCCGAGGACGCCGGTACCGCGCTGACCGAAATCGAGCGCGTGTCGAACGACCTCAACGAACTCATCAAGAACATCTCCGTCGCGGCGCAGCAGCAGGCAGGCGCCGCCGCCGACATCACCAAGACGATGGAAGTGGTGCGGCAGATCTCCGGCCAGACCTCGCGGGGCGCGGGCCAGACGGCGGATTCGATCGGACACCTGGCTCAGCTGGCGGCGGACCTGCGTCGCTCGGTGGCCGACTTCAAGCTGCCGGCCTGATTGGCGCGCGACGGGGGAAAGAGCCAATGACGGGTCGTAACATGCGCACGCAGGGATGCCGCCCGGAGGAACGCCGATGAGCGCCCTTCGCGATGCGATGAGCCATGCCGTGCTGGGCTGGGTGAAGCCCGAGCTCGACGAGACGCTGCGCCAGGCGCGCAACGAGATCGAGGCGTTCGTCGAGGATCCGGCCGATACCAGCCGGATGCGTTTCTGCGCCGGTTACCTGCACCAGGTGCAGGGCACGCTGCGCATGGTCGAGCTGTACGCCCCGGCGATGGTGGCCGAGGAACTGGAGCTGCTGGCCCAGGCGGTGCAGCAGGGCGCGGCCAACGACCGCGACGAAGCCTGCGCCACGCTGATGCGCGGCACCGTGCTGCTGCCCGATTACCTGGAGCGCCTGCAGAACGGCCACCGCGACATCCCGATCGTGCTGCTGCCGCTGCTCAACGACATCCGCGCCGCGCGCGGTGCCGCCGGCCTCAACGAAAGCGTGCTGTTCGCGCCCGACCTGACCCGGCCGCTGCCGGAACAGGTGCCGCAGGCCTCGCAGCTGCCGTGGATCCAGCGCCAGGACAAGGTCGCCGCCGCCCGGGCCCGCTTCGAGCAGGCGCTCGGTGCCTGGCCGGAGCAGGGCGGTCCCGCCGATCCGGCGGCGCTGGCCCAGGCCGCCGGCGAGCTGCTGGAGAACGCCCGCCACGACACCACCCGGCGCATGCTGTGGGTGTTGTCCTCGACCGCCGACGCCCTGCGCGACGGCGCGCTGCCGGCCTCCGACGCGCTGCGCTCGGCCTTCGCCGGCGTCGCCCGCGCGCTGCGCCAGGCCTACGAGGACGAATCCGCGTCGACCGCGTCGCAGGGCGCGGCCAGCCAGGAACCGACCCGCCAGCTGCTGTACGTGGTCGCGCAGGCGCGCGCCGCGCACCCGGCGCTGGACGCGCTGCGCCAGGCCTTCGACCTGGACGCGCTGGCCCCGACCGAAGCCGAGCTCGACCACGCCCGCGGCAGCCTCTCCGGCCGCAACCGCGAGCTGCTCAACACCGTCGGCACCGTGGTCAAGGAAGAACTGCTGCGGGTGAAGGACGCGCTCGACCTGCACCTGCGCACCGGTGGCGACCCCGGCGCGCTGCAGCCGCAGGTCGGCGACCTGGCCAACGTCGCCGACACCCTTGGCATGCTCGGCCTGGGCGTCGCCCGCGACGTCGTGCTGCAGCAGCGCGACACGCTCGATGCGATCGTCCGCGGCGACCAGCCGGCCAGCGAAAGCGCGCTGCTGGACATCGCCGGCGCGCTGCTCTACGTCGACGCCTCGCTGGACGACCAGGTCTCGCGCCTGGGCGCGCCGGGCGAGGAATCGCGCGAGGATGCCTCGGCCGCCGCCGAGACCCTGCGCACCCTCGAGGTGCTGGCGCAGGAGGCGATCGCCAACTTCGCCGCCGCCCGCGAGCACTTCGTCGCCTTCATCGAGACCAACTGGGACCACGAGCGCCTGGCCGACGTGCCGCGCCTGCTGTCCGAAGTCTCCGGCGCGCTGCGCATCCTCGACCTGCCGCAGCCCGCCGACTACCTGGAAGGCGTGCGCCGCTACATCGGCACCGAGCTGCTGCTGCGCCACCGCGTGCCCAGCGGCCGCCAGCTCGACACCCTGGCCGACGCCATGGCCAGCCTCGAGTACTACCTCGAGGCGCTGCGTGACCGCCGCCCGAACCGTGACGAGATCCTCGAGATCGCGCGCAGCAGCCTGGAAAGCCTGCATTACTGGCCGCTGCCGGACGAACCGGAGCCGGTCGCGCCGGTGGTCGAACCGGCCGCCGTGGTCGCGGTGCCCGCCGCCGCGGCGCCCGCGCCGGTCGCGCCGGCCGCCGCTTCGCCGTGGGATCCGGTCGCCGCCGAAGCCGCCTCCGCTCCGCAGCCGGAAGCGCTGGAGCTGCCGTCGCTGCAGGTCGACCTGCCGCCGGTCGAGCCGGCCGCCGTGCAGGCGCCGGATGCCGGCGCGGTCGCGGCGCAATGGACCAGTTTCGACCCGGTGGCCGCCGAAGCCAGCGACGCGCCGGTTCCGGCCGATGCGGCGCCGCAGGCGCCGGCCGCGGAAGAGAAGCCTTCGTGGCTCAACGTGAGCATGAAGGTCGAGCCGGAAGTGCACCTGGGGCAGGTGTTCGAGGCCAGCAACAGCCGCCTCGAGGTGGATGGCGATTCGACCACGCTGATCGCCGAGATCACCACGGCCGCCGCCAACCTCGACGCGCCGTTGCCGGCGGCCCCGGCCATCGAGCCGGCTGCCGCTGAAGCGGCCGCGGCCCCGCTGGCTGCGGAAGCCGCGGCTGCCGCCGTGGTGGCTGCGCCGTCCGCGGACGTCCCGGCCGCGCCGGTCGCGCCCACCGGCGCGACGATCGGCGGCTTCGACGAAGCCGAGGACATCGACGCCGACATCCGCGAGGTGTTCCTCGAGGAGTTCGAGGAGGAGCGCGGCAACCTGGAGCGGATGGTTCCGGAGTGGCTGCAGGCGAGCGAGGACCTGGAGCGCCTGCGCCCGATCCGCCGGGTGTTCCACACCCTCAAGGGCAGTGGCCGCCTGGTCGGCGCGCGCGCCCTGGGCGAGTTCAGCTGGAAGATCGAGGGCATGCTCAACCGCGTGCTCGACGGCACCCGCCCGCCGAGCCCGGCGGTACAGGCGATGGTGCAGCTGGCCTGCAGCACGCTGCCGCAGTTCGACGCCGCGCTGCGCGGCGTGGCCAGCGTCCAGGCCGACATCCACGCGATCGAGGCGGTGGCCGAGCGCATCGCCGCCGGCGAGGAAGCCTTCTACTCGGCGCCGGCTTCGGTTGCAGTCGAAGCCGTGGCCGCCCCGGCGGCCGCCGAAGCCGCGCCGGCCGTCGTGGCCGCCGAACAGCCGCTCGAGGGCACGCCGGCCTCGGTCGACAGCGTCCTGCGCGAGATCCTCGAGGCCGAGGTCACCCAGCACCTGGAAACCGTCGACGCGTGGCTGGCCGAAGCGCGCCCGGTCCCGGTCGCGGCGACCGACGCGCTGCTGCGCGCGATCCACACCATGAACGGCGCGTTCGCGATGACCGACGTGCCGGAGATCACCACGGTCACCGATCCGGCCGAAACCTTCGTCAAGCGTTCGCTGGCCGCCGCGGCGGTGCCGTCGGCCGACGCGGTCGACGCACTGGCCTCGATGGCCGCCGCGATCCGCACCTGCGTCGCCGCGCTGCAGGCCGAGTCGCCGCGCATCCCGGGCTTCGCCGTGCTGTCCGCGCGCCTGCGCACCCTGGCCGATTCGCTGCCCGAAGCGCGCTGGCCGCAGGTGGCCGACGTCGAGGCGCCGGTGGAAGAGCCGGCGGCCGCGGACGAGGGCCTCACCGCGGTCGACGACCTCAGCACCTATTTCGATCCGGCCCAGCTGGACGAAGTTGCCGCGGCGCTGCCGGGCGAGCCGCTGGCGGCCGCCGATGCCGCCGCCACCGCGCCGGTCGAGGAGGCCAGCGCGATGGCCTTCGACCTGGCGTCCGTGGCCGAAGATGCCGACCCCGCGACCCCGGTCGAGGCGTTCGAGCCGGCCCCGGCCGACATCGACCTGGCCGGTATCGAAGCCGCGCTGGCGTCCAGCGACGAGGCCGGGGCGGTCGAAGCCGCCGGCGCCGACACCATCGAATTCGCGGAAGAAGCCGCGGCCGATGCGGACGGCGTGGAGATGGCCGACGCCGGTGCCATCGAGTTCGAGACCATTACCTGGGAAGCCGAACCGGTCGCCGCCGTGGCGGACGAGAGTCCGGCGCCGGAGTACGTCGCCGCGGAAACGCCGGCGGAAACCGAAGAAGTCCAGGCCGAGGCCGCTGCCGACGCAGGCCTGGTGGCCGCCGACGCGACGCCGGACGTGGCGGAAGAGCTGGCCGCCGGCTTCGACGTCGAAGCCGAAGCCGCCGCCGCCGCGCCCGAAGCCATCGAAGCCGCCGCGACCGTGGAAGCGGTCGAGATCGCCGGCCTCGAAACCGGCTTCGTCGAGGTGGAGGCCGCTGCGGTCGAGGAGACCGATGCGTCCGAAGCCGCCGGGACTGTCGAGACCGCGGAGGCTGGCGAAGCCCTCGAGGTCGTCGACACCATCGACGCTGTCGAGGCCGTGGAGTCCGTCGAGCCCGCGGAGGCCGTCGAAGCGCAGGCCGAAGCCGCAGATCCGGTCGAGGCCATCGAACCCGTCGTTGCCGAAGACGTGGTGGCCGAAGTCGCTGGCGAGGCGGCCGCGACCGAAGCATCCGCCCCGGCTCCGGAAAGCGTCGAGGTCGCCGCGCCGGCCGAAACGCCCGCGCCAGCTGTGGACCTGCCGGCCCTGGGCGAACCGGTGCCCGTCGAGGCTCCGCTGGCGATCGAGGAAGAGGTCGAGGCCGACGCCCCGATGCTCGACTTCAACGAACTGGACCGCGACCTCGTCGACATCTTCGTCGAGGAGGGCGTGGACCTGCTCGACCACATCGACGGCCTGATCCAGGAGCTGCGCGCCGACACCAGCGCCCGCGAGACGATCATCAGCCTGCAGCGCGACCTGCACACGCTGAAGGGCGGCGCGCGCATGGCCGGCATCGCCACCATCGGCGACCTGGGCCACATCATCGAATCGCTGCTGGAAGCGGCCGCCGAGCACCGCACCGAGCTGGGCCGCGGCGACATCCAGCTGCTGGAACGCGGCTTCGACACGCTGCACCGCCTGCTGCAGCAGACCCGTGCGCACCGCGCCACGGAGATGCCGCAGGCGCTGATCGACCAGTTCGAAGCGCGCCTGCGCGGCGAGCCGCTGCAGGCCTCCGTGCCCGCCCCGGCGCCCGCGCCGGCCCCGGCCGCGCCGCAACCCGCCGCCCCGGCGGCCGAGGCGAAGCCGTCGCCTGTCGTGCCGTTCCCGGTGCGCCAGCCGGCCGCGCAGAAGCCGCTGTCGGCGCCGCTGGAGGACGACCGCCAGCACGCCGCGACCGAGGAAGGCCTGGCCCGCGCGCCGCAGGAACAGGTGCGCGTCCGCGCCGACCTGCTCGACAACCTGGTCAACCACGCCGGCGAAGTGGCGATCTACCGCTCGCGCCTGGAGCAGCAGCTGGGCGCGTTCCGCGCGGCGATGGCCGAGCTGGACCGCACCAACGCCCGTCTGCGCGACCAGCTGCGCCGCCTGGACCTGGAAACCGAGGCGCAGATCGTCGCCCGCTACCAGCGCGAACAGGACAGCGCCGACCCGACCTTCGACCCGCTGGAGCTGGACCGCTTCTCCACGCTGCAGCAGCTCAGCCGCGCGCTGAACGAATCGGCGGCCGACTTGACCGGCCTGCAGGGCGTGCTCGACGACCTGGCCCGCCAGTACGACGTGCTGCTGCAGCAGCAGTCGCGCGTCAGCTCGGAGCTGCAGGACGGCCTGATGAGCGCGCGCATGGTGCCGTTCGACAGCATCGTGCCGCGCCTGCGCCGTACGGTCCGCCAGTCCGCGCACGACACCGGCAAGCAGGTGCAGCTGCGCCTGGATGGCACCCACGGCGAACTCGACCGCAACGTGCTCGATCGCATGGTCGCGCCGCTGGAGCACATGCTGCGCAACTCGGTCGCGCACGGCCTGGAAACCCCGGCCGACCGCCGTTCCGCCGGCAAGGACGAGGAAGGCACGATCACCATCGCCCTGCGCCACGAGGGTTCGGAAATCGTGCTGCAGGTGTCCGACGACGGCCGCGGCCTCGACCGCGCCGCGATCCGCCGCCGTGCCGAGCAGCGCGGCCTGATCCGGCCGGGCGCCGAGCTGACCGACGCCGAGCTGGACTCGGTGATCTTCGAGTCCGGCTTCACCACCGTCGAGAAGGCCAGCCAGCTGGCCGGCCGCGGCGTGGGCATGGACGTGGTCCGCAACGAAGTGCGCCAGCTGGGCGGCTCGGTCGACATCCGTTCGACCACCGGCCAGGGCGTCACCTTCACCCTGCGCCTGCCGCAGACGCTGGCCGTCACCCAGGCGGTGTTCGTGCAGATCGGCGACACCACCTATGCGGTGCCGGTGGCCTCGGTCTCCGGTATCGGCCGCATCTCGCGCGAGCGCTTCGAGGCCGGCACCGGCGGCTACCGCTACGCCGGCGAGGAGTACGCGCTGCACGACCTCGGCCTGCTCGTCGGCCAGGGCCCGGCCAAGGCCGAAGGCCAGCCGCAGGTTCCGCTGCTGCTGGTCCGCGCCGGTGACCTGCGCGCCGCGGTGGCGATCGACCAGGTGATCGGCAACCGCGAAATCGTGGTCAAGCCGGTCGGCCTGCAGATCTCCTCGGTGCCGGGCATCTATGGCGCGACGATCACCGGCGACGGCCGCGTGGTGGTCATCCTCGACGTCGCCCCGCTGGTGCGTCGCCACCTGGCGCAGCCGGAGCGTCCGGCCGCCCAGGTCGACACGCAGCAGCAGCGCCACGTGCCGCTGGTGATGGTGGTCGACGACTCGCTGACCATGCGCAAGGTCACCGGCCGCGTGCTGGAGCGCCACAACTTCGAGGTGGTCACCGCGCGCGACGGCATCGAGGCGCTGGAACGGCTCGAGGAGCGGGTGCCCGACCTGATGCTGCTCGACATCGAGATGCCGCGCATGGACGGCTACGAGCTGGCCACCGCCATGCGCGCCGACGCCCGCTTCCGCGACGTGCCGATCGTGATGATCACCTCGCGTACCGGCGAGAAGCACCGCCAGCGCGCCTTCGAGATCGGCGTGCAGCGGTACCTGGGCAAGCCGTACCAGGAGCTGGACCTGATGCGTAACGTGTATGACCTGCTGGGGATCGCCCGTGCACGTGGCTGACGAACGCAAGGCGGTTGCCCTGCTGGCGCGCGCGGGCCAGGCCCGCGACCGCCTGCGCGAGGCGCTGGACGCGGCCGGCGCGCGGGTGGTGCTGGAAGAAGACCCGACCGTGCTCGACGCGGCCACCTTCGCCGCGGCCGCGCCGCAGGCGGCGCTGGTGGCGCTGGAGCCGGCGGTGGAGGACGCGCTGGTCGCCCTCGAGCCGGCGCTGGAAGCCCCGGGCCTGCTGGTGATCTTCGACGAGGCCGACCTGGCCGCGCGTCGCGACGGCTGGGAAGCGCAGCGCTGGATCCGCCACCTGGCGGCCAAGCTGCACGGCCACGACGACGTGCTGCCGCCGGGCCGGGAACAGGACTTCGTCATCGACCTGCAGCCGGGCCATCCGGTGACGCCGGCGCAGCTGCACGCGGACGATCCGTTCGAGGCCTACCTGGCCGAGGCGACCGCGCGTGCCGGCGGCCTGCCGCAGGACCGCCCCGGCGAAACGCCGGCGGTGGCCGAACCGTCGTTCGCCTACGAGCTGCCGGTGGAGGACGCGCCCAGGCCGCCGCCGCTGCCGCCCGCGCATGCGTGGACGCTGGCCGACGATCCGGTGGTGGTGGAGAGCAAGCCGCGCGCCGACGCCGTGCCGCCGCCGATCGATTTCTCCAGGCTGGAACTGGCGCCGCTGGAACCGGAAACCCCGGCGCCGACGGCGCCGGGCGCGGTGCTGGTCGTGGCCGGCATCGGCGGCCCGGATGCGGTGCGCCGGCTGCTGACCGCGCTGCCGCAGGAGTTCAGCCGCCCGCTGCTCGTGCAGCTGCGCCTGGACGGCGGCCGCTACGACAACCTGGTCAAGCAGCTGGGTCGCGTTTCGCAGCTGCCGGTGGCGATGGCGATGCCGGGCGACGCGATCGCCGCGGCGACGGTGTACGTGCTGCCCGACGGCGTCAGCATCGAGGCGCGCGACGGCGGCCTGGCCTTCGTCGACGGCGGTGGCGATCCGCTCGAGGTGCTGCCGCCGGCGGAGAGCGCGGTGATCGTGCTCAGCGGCGCGGAAACCGGGCGGGTCGAACTGATGCTGGGCCTGGCCAGTCGCGGCGGCCATGTCGCCGGCCAGGCGCTGGAGGGGTGCTACGACGCGACGGCGGTGAAGCTGCTGGCCGCGGCCGGCATCGAACTGGGCACGCCGGCGCAGCTGGCCGAACAGCTGGCCGCGCGCTGGAACTGACCGGCGCGCGCCATTCGAGGAACAGAGGACGATGGGCTACAACAGCGACGAAATCCGCGGCGTACTGGTGCAGGTCGGCGAAGAGCGCCTGCTGCTGCCGAACGCTACGGTGGCCGAGGTACTCGCCCGCGTGGCGGTGGAGCCGCTCGAGGGGGCGCCGGACTGGCTGGCCGGACAGATCGCCTGGCACGGCTGGCACGTGCCGCTGGTCTCGTTCGCACGCCTGGCGTCGCTGGGCGAGGAGGCGGTCCAGCGCAACAACCGCGTGGTGGTGTTGAAGGCGCTGGGCAACAACGAGGCGATGCCGTACTTCGCGCTGCTGACCGCGTCGTTCCCGCAGCTGGCCTCGGTGGCCCGCGACAGCCTGCTGGCCGACGCGTCCGAGGAAGACCTGCCGCGCGGCGTGCAGATGCGCGTGCTGCTGGGCGACCAGAGCGCGCTGCTCCCCGACCTGGAAGCCCTCGAGCGCACGATCGCCGAGGCGATGGCGACGGTAAGCGTCCCCGCCTGACGTTTTACCCCGCTCCCCACGGGGTGGGACGGCATGTCTGCGTGCCACTGGCGCGCGTGCCGTCGAACGCCCGCGTCCCGTGGAGGCGGGCGGGGGGCCATGTGCTGCCTGCGCCAACTCCGGCGCTACCGCATCTTCAGGTGCATCCAGGCCGGGCTTCGTTTGCACCCCGTCGGAAGAGGGGCGGTACCTCGTATCCCCGATAAGCGCAGCGCATCCGGGAATACCGCGGTTGGCCCTCGGCCCGGAGCTACAGGTCCCCGAACCGCGCCTGCAGCGCGGAAATCGCCGCGAGCCCCGCCGTCTCGGTGCGCAGCACGCGCGGCCCCAGGCGCAGGCCGGTGAAGCCGGCGGCGCGCAGGATGTCGCGGTCGCGCGGCGACCAGCCGCCTTCGGGGCCGATCGCGATCCATGCGGTCGCGCTGGCCGGACGTTCCAGGCTTTCCAGCCGGTGCTCGCCCTGCGGATCGAGGACCAGTCGCAGCCCTTCCCCGTGCAACGCCTGCGCGGCCACGTCGAGCGCGGCGGGCGCGGCGACCTCCGGCACGCGTGCGCGTCCCGACTGCTCGCAGGCCGACTCGACCACGCTGCGCCAGTGCGCCAGGCGCTTCCCGGCGCGCTCCGGATCCAGCCGCACCTCGGTGCGTTCGCCGGACACCGGCAGCACCGCGGCCACGCCCAGTTCGGTGGCCTTCTGCAGGACCAGGTCCATCTTCTCGCCGCGGGCGATGCCCTGCAGCAGCGCGATCCGCAGCGGCGATTCGTTCTCGACAACGCTGGCCGACAGCACTTCCGCGCGCACCTCGCGCTTGCCCACCGCCGCCAGCCGCGCGGCGTAGTCGTGGCCGTCGCCGTTGAACAGCACGCAGGCGTCGCCCTCGCGCAGGCGCAGCACGCGGGCCAGGTGGTTGGCGGCGCGTTCGGGCAGGACCACTTCGCTGCCCGGCTGCAGCGGCAGGTCGACGTGGCAGCGGGTCAGGCGCATGCGGTGGCTTCCTCGATGGCCTCGCCGGTCGCTTCGGCGAGCAGTTGCAGTTGCGCCTCATCGACGCAGTAGGGGGGCATCCAGTACAGCACGTCGCCGAGGGGGCGCAGCAGCACGCCTCGTTCGAGCGCGGCGCGGTAGGCGCGCAGGCCGATCCGCAGGGCGGGATCGAACGGCACGTCGCGCTGGCCGTCGCGGGTGAGTTCGAAGGCGACCACCATCCCGGCCTGGCGCACTTCGGCCACGTGCGGCAACGAAGCCAGCGGCGCGGCCAGCCGGGCCATGCGCGCGGCGGTGGCGCGGTTGCGCTCGAGCACGCCGTCGCTTTCGAAGATGTCCAGCGAGGCCAGCGCGGCGGCGCAGGCCAGCGGGTTGCCGGTGTAGCTGTGCGAATGCAGGAAGGCGCGCTCGCGCGAGTCGTCCAGGAATCCGTCGTAGATCGCCTGGGTGGCCAGCACCGCGGCCAGCGGCAGGAAGCCGCCGGTCAGGCCCTTGGACACGCACATGAGGTCCGGCATCACCCCGGCCTGTTCGAAGGCGAACAGGGTGCCGGTGCGGCCGAAGCCGGTGGCGATCTCGTCGGCGACCAGGAAGGCGCCGTTGGCGTCGCACAGCTCCCGGACCCTCCGCAGGTACACCGGATCGTGCATGCGCATGCCGCCGGCGCACTGCAGGCGCGGCTCGACGATGACCGCGCAGATCTCGCCGGGGTGCCGGTCGAACAGGTCGGCCAGCGCGTCGGCGGCGCGCAGCGCCCGCTGCGCCGGGGTTTCCCCGGGGGCGGCGAGCCAGGCGTCGGGCGAGGGCGCGAACAGGGCTTCGGCCAGCAGCGGGGCGTAGGTGCGCCGGTACAGCGGGATGTCGCCGACCGCCAGCGCGCCGAGGGTCTCGCCGTGGTAGCCATTCTCCAGGGCGACGAAGCGGGTGCGCTGCGGTTCGCCGCGATTGCGGAACCAGTGGAAGGCCATCTTCAGCGCGACCTCGACCCCGGCCGAGCCGTTGTCTGCGTAGAACACCTTCGCCAGCGGCTCGCGGCCGGGCTGGCGCGGGGCGACGGCCAGCAGGCGCTCGGCCAGCTCCACCGCCGGCGCGTGCGAGAAGCCGGCCAGGATCACCTGTTCCAGCGAGCGCGCCTGGCGGGCGATGGCCTCGGCGATGCGCGGTTCGGCGTGGCCGTGCAGGTTGGTCCACCAGCTGCTGATCCCGTCCAGGTAGCGGCGCCCGTCCTGGCCGACCAGCCACGCGCCTTCGCCGCGGGCGACCGGCACCAGCGGCAGCACGTCCGGGTGCTCGCGCATCTGCGTGCAGGGGTGCCAGAGCACGGCCAGGTCGCGCATGCGCCACGCATCGGCAGCCAGTGCCGCGTCCGGGTCTGCTAGCATTCGGGATTCATGAGTACGTCCGTGCATCCCGCCATGATATCGGTCGCGTCCCGGCCCCGCCGCGGGACCCGTTCATGAGCCGCCGGCTTCCCCTCATCCACGGCACCACGGTGGAGGACGCAGGTCCCTACCGCCTGGAACGCCTGGACCTGGAGTTCTCCAACGGCGAACGACGCCGCTTCGAGCGCATGGTCAGCCGTGGCCACGGCGCGGTGGTGGTGGTGCCGATGCTCGACGACGAGACCGTGCTGCTGGTGCGCGAATACGCCACCGGCGTGCACCGTTACGAGCTGGGCCTGGTCAAGGGTCGCATCGACGCCGGCGAGACCCCGGAGCAGGCCGCCGACCGCGAGCTCAAGGAAGAGGCCGGCTATGGCGCGCGGCGCATCGACGTGCTGCGCGGCCTCACCCTGGCGCCGACCTACATGAGCCACGTGTCCTGGCTGGTGCTGGCGCGCGACCTCTATCCCGAGAGGCTTCCCGGCGACGAGCCGGAGGAGCTCGAAGTCATTCCCTGGAAACTGCAGGACCTGGAAAAGCTGATGCTGCGCGAAGATTTCTCCGAGGGCCGCTCGCTGGCGGCGCTGTTCATCGCCCGCTCCTGGCTGGCCGCGCAATGATCCGCATCACCGCGGACCTGCGCGAAACGGTCATCGCCATCGCCCGCCAGGCCGGCGCGGCGATCATGGAGATCTACGCGGCCGGCTTCGAGGTCGCGCAGAAGGACGACGCCAGCCCGCTGACCGCCGCCGACCTGGCCGCGAACCGGATCATCGTCGAAGGCCTGGAACGGCTGACGCCGGACGTGCCGGTGCTGTCGGAGGAATCGGCCAAGGTGCCGTGGGACACGCGCCAGCACTGGGCCACCTACTGGCTGGTCGACCCCCTCGACGGCACCCGCGAGTTCGTCAAGCGCAACGGCGAGTTCACCGTGAACATCGCCCTGGTCCACCACCACGTACCGGTGCTGGGCGTGGTCCAGGCGCCGGTGGGCGGACAGGTGTGGCACGCGGTGCGCGGCGAGCAGGCCTACCGCCGCGACGGCCACCGCGACACCCAGCTGCGCACCCGCTCCCCGGCCACCGCGCCGCTGAAGGTCGCCGCCAGCCGTTCGCACCGCGACGCCCGCACCCAGGGCGTGCTCGACCGGATGGGCGAGATCGAGGAGATGTCGCTGGGCTCGTCGCTGAAGTTCTGCCGCATCGCCGAGGGCGGGCTGGACGTGTACCCGCGCTTCGGGCCGACTTCCGAGTGGGACACCGCCGCCGCGCAATGCGTGCTGCATTCGGCAGGTGGCGTGCTGCTCGCCGCCGACACCGGCAAGCCGTTCCGCTACAACCGCCGCGAATCCCTGCTCAACGGCGACTTCATCGCCCTGGGCGACCCCGACCTGCCCTGGCGCGACTGGCTCTGACCGCGGCGCCGCCCGTCGGACACGGGCGCGCGGCGGCGACGCGTGGCGCCACCCGAAGCTGGAGCTCCATCGCATGCAACCCGAACGCCCGATCGACCGCCTGCTCCGGATCATGGCGAAGCTGCGCGATCCGGACGGCGGTTGCCCGTGGGACCTCGAGCAGGACTTCTCGACCATCGCCCCGTACACGATCGAGGAGGCCTACGAGGTCGCCGATGCGATCGACCGCGGCGACCTGCACGCGCTGAAGGACGAGCTCGGCGACCTGCTGCTGCAGGTGGTGTTCCACGCACAGATGGCGCGCGAGCAGGGCGCGTTCGGCTTCGACGACGTGGCCGAGGCGATCTCGGAGAAGATGGTGCGCCGGCACCCGCACGTGTTCGGCGAGGCCAGCTTCGCCGACGCCGAGGAGCAGACCCGCAACTGGGAGCAGATCAAGCGCGCCGAACGCGAGGCCGCCGGCGAAGCCGATACATCGGCGCTGGCCGGAATTTCCCGCGGCCTGCCGGAATGGCAGCGCGCGGTGAAGCTGCAGTCGCGCGCCGCGCGCACCGGCTTCGACTGGCCGGGCCCGGAACCGGTGATCGCCAAGCTGCACGAGGAGATCGAGGAAGTGCGCGCCGAGTTCGCCCGCGGCGACGTCGTTGCCAACCGCGCGCGGCTGGAGGACGAGATCGGCGACCTGCTGTTCGTCGCCGCCAACCTGGCCCGGCACGCGAAGGTCGACGTCGGCGCCGCCCTGCGTCGCGCCAACCTCAAGTTCGAGCGTCGCTTCCGCGCGATGGAACAGCTGGCCGAGGCCGACGGCACGCCGCTGCCGACGCTCGACCTGGCCGGGCAGGAAGCGTACTGGGAGCGCGCCAAGCGGCGCGAACGCGGCCAGCCGGACTGAGCCGGTGGCCACCTTCCTGCTGTTCGCCCTGACCGCGCTGGCCGAGATCGGCGGCTGTTGGCTGGTGTGGTCGTGGCTGCGCAACGGCGGCAGCGCCTGGCTGCTGCTGCCGGCCGCCGCCAGCCTGGCGCTGTTCGCCTGGCTGCTGACCCTGCATCCGACCGCCACCGGGCGCGTCTACGCCGCCTACGGCGGGGTCTACGTCAGCTTTGCCCTGGCCTGGCTGTGGGCGGTGGACGGGGTGAAACCGACGCGCTGGGACCTGCTCGGCGCCGCGTTGTGCCTGGCCGGCATGGCGGTCATCATGTTCGCGCCGCGGCAGGGGTGAGCCGCGTTACCGGGAGGAGGATGCGATGGCCCGCTTCGCCAGCTTCCGCGAGTTCTACCCGTTCTACCTGTCCGAACACAGCAACCGAACCTCGCGCCGGCTGCACTTCATCGGCAGCTGCGGCGTGCTGGTGCTGGTCGCGCTGGCGCTCCTCGAGCGCAACGCCTGGTGGCTGCTGGCCGCGCTGGTCTGCGGCTACGGCTTCGCCTGGGTCGGGCACTTCTTCTTCGAGAAGAACCGGCCGGCGACCTTCCGCCACCCGTTCTATTCCTTCGCCGGCGACTGGGTGATGTTCAAGGACATCCTCGCCGGGAAAATCCCGTTCTGAAGTGCCGGCGCTCAGCGCGCCATCGGCGACGGGCCTTCGTAGAACATCAGGAACGCCGCGCCCACGATCAGGGCGAAGGCGGCGTAGTGGTTCCACTTCAGTGGCTGGCCCAGGTACCAGGCCGAGAACCCGGCGAACACCACCAGGGTGATGATCTCCTGGATGGTCTTGAGCTGGACCACCGAGTACACCGCGCTGCCCATGCGGTTGGCCGGCACCATCAGGCTGTATTCGAAGAAGGCGATGCCCCAGCTGACCACGACCGCCATGAACAGCGGCGCGCTCTTGTACTTGAGGTGGCCGTACCAGGCGAAGGTCATGAACACGTTGCTGGCCAGCAGCAACAGGACCGGGACGATGTAGCTGTGCAGGGGCAGGGCGGGCATGGCGACGGTGCGCAGGCAAGGGAGCGCGCAGCATAAGCCAGCGCTCCCCCTGCTGCGCGGTCAGCCCTGGCGCAGGGCCAGCGCCGGCGGCGTGCGCAGGATCCGGCGGGTGCCGGTCCAGCCGGCCAGCAGGCTCAGGGCCACGCCGAGGGCACCGCCGCCCAGCAGCGCCGGCCACGGCGGCGACAGCGCCAGCTCGAACAGCTGACGCGAAAGCAGCGTGCCGATCACCGCCGCCGCGCCCACCGCCAGTACCGCCGCCAGCAGGCCGAGCGCACCGAACTCCACCAGGACCGCGCCACGCAGCTGGCCATGGCGCGCGCCGAGGGTGCGCAGCACCGCGCTGTCGTAGCGGCGTTCGGCGGCGGTCGCCTGCAGCGCGGCCAGCAGCACCAGCACGCCGGCGACCAGGCTGAACCCCATCACCAGCTGCACCGCCTGCGAGACCCGTTCGATCACCTCGCGCACCCGCTGCAGGATCGCCTCGATCTCCAGCACCGACACGTTGGCGAACTCGCGCGACAGCGGGGCCAGCGCGGAGGTGCCGCCCGACGGCAGGTGGAAGCTGGAGATCAGTCCGTGCGGCGCGTCGCCGACCGCGCCGGGGTTGAGCAGCAGGAAGAAGTTGACCCGGAACGAATCCCAGTCGGCCTTGCGCAGGCTGGTGACGGTGAAGCTGCGTTCCTCCTCGCCCAGGCGCAGGGTCAGGGTGTCGCCGAGGCCCACGCCGTAGCGCCGCGCCCAGCCTTCCTCGACCGAGGCTTCGGCCTCGCGGCTGCCGGGTTCCCAGAAGCGGCCGGCGACCAGTGCGTTCGCCGGCGGGAAGCTGCTGCGCCAGGAGAAGTTGACCGGGCGGTTGCTGTCGTCCCCGGCCTCGTCGCCGGCCTGCACCTGCTTCGGCGCCTGGCCGTTGATCGCGACCAGCCGGCCGGTGGCGAACGGCTGCAGGTCCGGGTCGGCCACGCCCAGTCCGCGCAGCGCGGCGGTGACCGCCTCGGCCTGGTCGCGCTGTACGTTGAGCAGGAAGTGGTTCGGCGTGTCCGGCGGCAGGCGGTCGCGCCACTGCCCGAGCAGGCCCGGGCCGATCACCGCCAGCAGGAGCAGCGCGCACAGCGACAGCGACAGCCCGACCAGCTGCACCACGGCCAGGCCGCGACGCCGGGTCAGCGCCGCCAGGCCCAGCTTCCATGGGCCACGCAGCCGGCCCTGCACGCGCCGCAGCAGCCACAGCAGGCTGGCACCGGCGACTGCCGCCAGCAGCGCGAGCACGCCCAGCCCGCCGAGCACCCACAGCGCCAAGCGCAGGTCGCCGGTGGCGTACACGGCCAGTGCCAGGGTGGCGGCGAGCGCGGCCACGTAGGCCAGCAGCGACACCGGCGGCAGCGCGGCGAAGCTGCGGTTGAGCACGCGCATCGGCGGTACCCCGCGCAGGCGCAGCAGCGGCGGCAGGCCGAAGCCGAGCAGGAGCAGCAGGCCGATGCCGGCGCCGCTGAGCACCGGCGTGGCCTGCGGCAGCGGCAGCCGGCCAGGGATCAGTCCACCCAGCGCCTCGACCAGGGCCAGCTGCGCCAGCATGCCCACGCCGATGCCCAGCACGCAGGCCGGGATCGCGAGCAGCAGGAGCTGCAGCGCCAGCGCGGCGAGGATGTCGCGCTGGCGCGCGCCCAGGCAGCGCAGTACCGCCACCGTGTCGATGCGGCGCAGGGCGAAGCGGTTCGCCGCCAGCGCGGTGGCCACGCCGGCCAGCAGCACGGCCAGCAGCGCCGACAGCGCCAGGAAGCGGCCGGCGCGGTCGAACGAATCGCGCAGGCCGCGACGCGCGTCTTCCAGCGTGACCAGGCGGGTGGCGCCGTCGAGCTGCGGGCGCAGCCAGTCGCCGAATTCGGCGATGCGATCGGCGTCGCCGGCGAACATCAGCCGGAACGAGGCGCGGCTGCCGGGGCCGAGCAGGCCATGGCTGTCGACGTCGTCGCGGTGGACCAGCAGCGGTGGCGCCATCTGCAGCAGCTCGCCGGAGGCATCCGGTTCGGCCAGTAGCACCCCGGCGATGCGCAGCGTGCCGCTGCCGAATTCGACGTCGTCGCCGATGCTCACGCCCAGCGCATCCAGCAGGCGCGGATCGGCATAGGCCTCGCCACGCGCCGGCGCACCGGCGGGGCCGGCATCGAGGCCGGTGGCGTCGCGGGCCACGCGCAGTTCGCCGCGCAGCGGATAACCGTCGTCGACGCCCTTCACCGTGGCCATCTGGCTGGCCTCGCCATGGAACAGCACGCTGGGGAAAGCGACGATGCGCGCGCTGCGCAGGCCGCGGCGGCGCGCTTCCTCGGCAAACCGTTCCGGCGGGTCCTCGCGCCCGCGGACGCCGAGGTCGCCGCCGATCACTTCGGCGGCGCTGGAGGCCAGCGCCAGGTCGACCCGGTCGACCAGGGTGCCGACCGCGGTCATCGCCGCCACGCCCAGTACAAGCGCGGCGACGACGGTCAGCAGGTCGCCGGCGAAGAATTCGCGGCGCAGCGAGCGCGTGGCATGGCGCAGCACGTTCATGCGCGCGGGCCCGCGGCGAAGGCGTGCAGGCGGCCGCCGTCGAGGCGGTAGACGTGGCGGCAGCGGCGGGCCAGTTCGAGGTCGTGGGTCACCAGCACCAGGGTGGTGCGGTTGCCGCGGTTCATCTCGAACAGCAGCTCGCTGACGTGCTCGCCGGTGGCCTGGTCGAGGTTCCCGGTGGGTTCGTCGGCGAACAGGATCCGCGGCCGGCCGACGAAGGCCCGGGCCAGGGCCACGCGCTGCTGCTCGCCGCCGGACAGCTGCCGAGGGTAGTGCCGGCGGCGCGGTTCCAGTCCGACCGCCTGTAGCACCTCGCGGACCCGCGCCGGATCCTCGCGCCCGGCCAGTTCCAGTGGCAGGGCGACGTTCTCCTCGGCGGTGAGCGAAGGAAGCAGGTGGAAGCTCTGGAACACGAAACCGACCTCGCGGGCGCGCAGCGCGGCGCGCGCTTCCTCGTCCAGCGCGTCCAGACGCTGGCCGGCGAGGGTGATCGCGCCGCGGGTGGGCAGGTCCAGGCCGGCGAGCAGGCCGAGCAGGGTGGTCTTGCCGGAACCGGAGGCGCCGACGATGGCGACGCTGTCGCCTTCATCGATGGTCAAGTCCACGCTGTCGAGAATCCGGACTTCACCCTCGGGTCCGGCGACGGACTTGCCGACGCCGGAAACCGCGATGGCGGCGGGGCTGGCTATGCTGGGGGAGGCAGGCGTATCGATGGGAGGCTCCAGGATGGTGCGGATGTGGGCGAGGATCGTGGGTCTGCTGGCGGTGGCAGCATTGCTGCTCGCGCCGGTACTGGCCTGTGCCGGAGGTCGTCCTGCCGGAAGCCCCGGTGGCCCGATCCTGGTGCTGGGCGACAGCCTCAGTGCCGAACACAACATACCGGCCGGATCGGGCTGGGTCAGCCTGCTGGGCAAGCGCCTGGCGCAGGAGCGTCCGCGCCCGCCCGCGGTGGTCAACGCCAGCATCAGCGGCGAGACCACCGCCGGCGCGCTGGCGCGCCTGCCGGACCTGCTGCGCAAGCACCAGCCCTCGGTGCTGGTGATCGAGCTGGGCGGCAACGACGCCCTGCGCGGCCTGTCGCCGGCGCAGCTGCGCGCCAACCTCGAGAAGATGATCGTACTGGCCGACGGGGCCGGCGCGCGGGTCCTGCTGCTGGGGATTGACATCCCCCCGAACTACGGCCCGGCCTACCGCGAGCGCATCCGCCGCACCTATGCCGAGCTGGCCCAGGCGCACGGCGCCGGCCTGGTCCCGTTCCTGCTGGAGGGCGTGGCCCTGCAGCCGGGGCTGATGCAGGGCGACGGCATTCATCCCACCGCCGCGGCCCAGCCGCGCCTGCTGGACAATGTCTGGCCGGCGCTGGAACCTCTCCTCAGGCCCTGAGCGCGCGGTCCCGCGGTAGAGGGCGGGCCGGCCCGGGCCGTCTTCACGCCTTTTCCACTGCCGCTTCGGCATGTTTCACAAAGCTGAAAACCACGGAGCCGTCCACATGCGTCAGGGCAAAGAGACCTCGGGACTGGTACTGGTCGTCGAGGACAACCGCAACATCTCGGAAATGATCGGCGAGTACCTGGAAAGCCGCGGCTTCGAGGTCGACTACGCAGCCGATGGACTCGACGGGTACCGGCTCGCCGCCGAAAACAGTTACGACGCGGTCGTGCTGGACCTCATGCTGCCGCGCCTGGACGGCATCGAGGTCTGCCGTCGCCTGCGCAGCGATGCGCGCAAGTCCACCCCGGTGCTGATGCTCACCGCCCGCGACACGCTTGACGACAAGCTCACGGGCCTGAGCCACGGCGCCGACGACTACCTGACCAAGCCCTTCGCGATCCAGGAACTGGAAGCGCGCCTGCGCGCGCTGATCCGCCGCGAGCGCCGCCAGGTGGGTTCGGAAGTGCTGACCGTGGCCGACCTGGTGCTGGACCCGGTGAGCATGCGCGTGACCCGCGGCGACGTCGAACTGCAGCTGTCGCCGATCGGCCTGAAGCTGCTCACCATCCTGATGCGCGAGTCGCCGCGGGTGGTCAGCCGCCCGGAGATCGAGCGCGAGATCTGGGGCAACAGCCTGCCGGATTCGGACACCCTGCGCAGCCACCTGTACAACCTGCGCAAGGTGATCGACAAGCCGTTCGACCGTCCGCTGCTGCACACCGTGCAGAGCGCCGGCTACCGCGTCGCCGACATCGCCCAGCCGGTGGCCGCCAACTGAGGAGCCGGGGCCATGGGGAGGGGGGAACGCGTTGCCGCCGGGTCCACGGACCGGGCGCCTGCTCACGCCGGCGCGATCCGGTCCTGACTAGACTCGGCTGCCTCGCAGCAGAAGTACCCCGATGCCCCACGGCCTGCCCCGCAAGATCCGGATCGCCTTCATCGTGCAGATGGCGCTGGCGAGCCTGGCGATCCTGCTGGCGTTCTACGTCGTCACCGCGCTGTTCAAGTACAGCTTCATCCAGGCGACCCTGAAGGACGAGGCCGCGCACTTCTGGGAACTGTACGCGGCGTCGCCGGCGCAGCCGCCACCGAACAACCATACCCTGCGCGGCTACCTGGTCGAGGCCGGTTATTCGAACCTCTCGCTGCCGGCCAACCTGCGGCCGCTGACCCCGGGCTTCCACGACCTGGTGGACGACGGCCAGCTGGTCTGGGTCGACCGCCAGGACGCCGGCACCCTCTACCTGGTCTACCTGCGCGAGCAGGCGACGCGGGTGGCGCTGTGGTTCGCGGTGCTGCCGGCGATGCTGGCCCTGTTCGCGATCTACGGCGCGACCTGGCTCACCTATAAGGCGTCCAAACGGATGGTCTCGCCGGTGGCCTGGCTGGCGCGGCTGGTATCGCGCTGGGATCCACGGCATCCGGACATCGCCGCGCTGGCGCCGGAACGCCTGCCGCCGGACATGGAAGGCGAGGCCCGGCAACTGGCGCGCGCCCTGCACACGCTGGGCGGCCGGGTCGAGGCGCACCTGGAGCGCGAGCGCAACTTCACCCGGGACGCCAGCCATGAGCTGCGCACGCCACTGACCGTGATCCGGGTGGCCAGCGACATGGCCCTGGAGGAAGAGGGGCTGGCGCCGCGCGTGGTCCGCAGCCTGCACCGGATCCAGCGCTCGGGCCGCGACATGGAGGCGGTGATCGACGCCTTCCTGATCCTGGCGCGCGAATCGGAGATCGAGCCGCAGAGCGAGTGGTTCGACGTGTGCGAGGTGGTCCAGGAGGAAGCCGGCACCGCGCGCGACCTGCTCGGCGACAAGCCGGTCGAACTGCTGGTGCACTGCGAAGCGCGACCGCGCCTGTACGCCCCGCCGCGGGTGCTGCACGTGGTGGTCGGCAACCTGCTGCGCAACGCCTGCAGCTATACCGACCGCGGCCGCATCGAGGTCACCATCGAGGAGGACGGCGTGGTCGTGGCCGATACCGGCATCGGCATGGCGCCGGAGGCGCTGGCGCGGGCCTTCGAGCCGTTCTACCGTGCTGCGCCGGAGCGGCCGACCGGCAGCGGCCTGGGCCTGTCGATCGTGCGCCGGCTGTGCGAGCGCTTCGGCTGGACCGTGCAGCTGGACAGCACCCTCGACACTGGCACCCGCGCGGTCATCCGCTTCGACCGCGAAGGCGGGCAGCTGGCCTGAACGCCGCGCACCGGTGGGCCGCGGCTGTCAACCGCGGCCCCACCCGGGCGTTAGAGTGTGCGTCCCTCAGACTTCCCCGCGCGCATGAGCCGTCCCTCCCGCAACCAGGTCTCCCGCTCCCGTTCAACGCTGTTCCGCACCGGCATCGTCGTTGCCGTGCTTGCCCTGGCCGGGGCCGGCTTCTGGTACTGGAAGGGCCATCGCGGCGCCGCCGACGAGGGCGCGTTCCGCACCACGCCGGTGGAACGCGGCAACATCCGCGTGGCGATCTCCTCCACCGGCACGCTCAGCGCGACCTCGACCGTCACCGTCGGCAGCCAGATCTCCGGCCAGGTGCTGGAGGTGCTGGCCGACTTCAACGACCAGGTGACCGAAGGCCAGGTCCTGGCCCGGATCGACCCGAAGACCTACCAGACGCAGATCGAGCAGGGCAACGCCCAGATCGCCAGCGCCCAGGCCAGCCTGCGCCAGGCCCAGGCGACCCTGGCCAACGCCGAGGCCGACTACCAGCGCAAGGCTGCCCTGGTCGACCGCCAGCTGATCGCCCGCGCCGACATCGACCTGGCGAAGGCCGCGCTGGACCAGGCCCGCGCCCAGGTCAACTCGGCGCAGGCGCAGATCCGCCAGCAGACCGCCTCGACCGAAACCACCCGGGTCAACCTCGATCGCACCGTGATCCGCTCTCCGGTCAACGGCGTGGTCCTGACCCGCAGCATCGAACCGGGCCAGACCGTGGCCGCCAGCCTGCAGGCGCCGGAGCTGTTCACCATCGCCGAAGACCTGTCGAAGATGAAGATCGAGCTGTCGGTCGACGAGGCCGACATCGGCCAGGTCAAGCCGGGCCAGCGCGTGAGCTTCACCGTCGACGCCTTCCCGGACCGCCAGTTCCGTGGCGAGGTGCAGCAGGTGCGCCTGGCGGCGACCACCAACAACAACGTGGTGACCTATCCGGTGGTGGTGAGCGTGGACAACAGCGACGGCACCCTGCTGCCGGGCCTGACCGTCAACGCCGAGATCGAGGTCAGCCGCCGCGACGACGTGCTGAAGGTGTCCAACGCCGCGCTGCGCTTCAAGCCGTCCGACGCGACGGCCGCGCCGGCGCCGGCGCCCGGCCCGCGTGGCGGCGCCGGCATGCTCGACGACCTGGCCGCCTTCGTCGGCGCGATGGAGCTGGCCCCGGCGCAGCGCTCGGCCTTCGAGGCCGACCTGGCCGCCGCGCGTCAGCGCCAGGAGGAAATGCGCAAGGCGATGGAAGCGGCGATGCAGAACGCGCAGCGCGCCGGCGCCGGCGGTCCGGCGGGCGGCATGATGGTGATGCGCTCCGGGCAGGGCCAGGGCCAGGCCGGCGCCAGCGGGCAGATGCGCCAGCGCATGATGGAACGCTTCCAGCAGAGCTTCGCCGGCTTCTTCGCCACCCTCGACGACGCGCAGCGCCAGGCCGTGGAGCGCGAACTGGCCAACCTCGCCGGCGCGCGCCGGGTGACCGTGTACCGCCTCGAGGGTGGCAAGCCGGTGCCGGTCATGGTCCGGGTCGGCGCCAGCGACGGCATCAGCACCGAGATCGCCGGCAACATCAAGGAAGGCGACGTGCTGGTGACCGGCGAACGGGCGGCTTCGCGATGAGCGCGGCCGCAGCGACGGCGTCCAGCCCCGCGCTGACGCCGGTGATCGAGACCCACGACCTGCGCAAGGTCTATTCGCCGGGCACCGAGGCGGAGGTGGTGGCGCTGAGCGACGTCGACCTGAAGGTGATGCCGGGCGAGTTCATCGCGATCATGGGCCCGTCCGGGTCGGGCAAGTCGACGCTGATGAACCTGATCGGCTGCCTGGACACGCCCAGCGGCGGCCGCTACCTGTGCGACGGGGTCGACGTGTCGACCCTGGACGCGGAGGAGCTGGCCACCCTGCGCCGCGAGAAGATCGGCTTCGTCTTCCAGGGCTTCCACCTGCTGCCGCGCATGAGCGCGCTGGAGAACGTGGCCATGCCGCTGGGCTACGCGCGGATCCCGCCGGCCGAGCGCCGTGAGCGCGCCCGCGCCGCTCTCGAGGCGGTGGGCCTGGGCCAGCGCGTCGGCCACCGTCCCAACGAACTGTCCGGCGGCCAGCAGCAGCGCGTGGCGATTGCCCGCGCGCTGATCAACAACCCGCCGGTGCTGCTCGCCGACGAACCGACCGGCGCGCTGGACAGCCGCACCGGCGAGGAGATCCTGGCCCTGTTCAAGCGCCTGCGCGACGAGGGCCACACCGTGGTCCTGATCACCCATGACGCCCATGTCGCCCGGCATGCCGACCGCATCTGCGTGATGCGCGACGGCCAGCTGCACGAGGCCACGCACGAGGAGGTGGCCGGATGAACTTCCTCGACATCCTGCGTACGGCGATCTTCGCCCTGCGCGGCAACTGGATGCGCAGCGCGCTGACCTCGCTGGGCGTGATCATCGGCATCGCCGCGGTGATCGTGATGGTCTCGGTCGGACAGGGCACCCAGGCGGAAATCGAGCGCCAGCTCGCCGGCCTGGGCGCGCAGAAGCTCGACATCGGCCCGCAGATGCAGCGCAGCATCGGCGGCGTGCGCATGAGCGCCAGCAGCTTCTTCACCCTTACCGAGGGCGACGCCGCGGCGATCCGCGACGAGATCCCGGAGGTGCAGCTGGTCTCCGGCTCGCTGCGCGGCAGCAGCCAGGTCGTGTACGCCGAGACCAACTGGTCCACCAGCTGGCAGGGCGTGCAGGCCGACTTCCTCGAGATCAACGGGTGGCAGCTGGCCAGCGGCTCGGCGTTCGAGGCCCAGCACTTCGGCGGCGACAAGGTGGCGGTGATCGGCGAGACCGTGCGCCGCGAACTGTTCGGCACCGGCAGCGGCATCGGCGAGACGGTGCGCATCGGCCGCACCAACTTCACCGTGATCGGCACGCTCAAGCCCAAGGGCATGAGCGGCTTCGGCCGCGACCAGGACGACATCGTGTTCGTGCCGCTGGACACCGCGCGCCGCCGCCTGATGGGCTCAATGGGCCTGCCGCCCGGCGCGGTGATGGACATCTCGCTGACCGTGTCGCATCCGGACGATCTGTCCTACGTGCAGGGCGAGGTGGAGTCGCTGCTGCGCCAGCGCCACCGCATCGACCCGGGCGCGCCCGACGACTTCCAGGTGCGCAACGTCGCCCAGCTGGTGGCCACCCGCAACGAGACCACGCGGCAGATGTCGTGGCTGCTCGGCGCGGTGGCGACGATCTCGCTGATCGTCGGCGGCATCGGCATCATGAACATCATGCTGGTGTCGGTGACCGAGCGGATCAAGGAGATCGGCCTGCGCCTGGCGGTCGGTGCCGGTCCGTCGGACGTGCGCCGGCAGTTCCTCGCCGAGGCGATGCTGCTGTCGCTGGGCGGCGGCGTGCTGGGCATCCTGTTCGGCATCGCCGGCGCGCTGCTGGTCGGTCATTTCAATACCGACCTGCCGATCCAGCTCAACGGCAGGGTCATCACCCTGGCCGCGGCGTTCTCGGTGGCCACCGGCCTGTTCTTCGGCTACTACCCGGCACGCAAGGCCTCGCAGCTGGATCCGATCGAGGCGCTGCGCCAGTAAGGCGGGGCGGATCGGCGGGCTGACATAATGCCCGCCGGTTCCTTCCGCGGACGTGGCATGCAAGCACGATCGATCGAAGCCTGGCGCCGGGCCGAGGCCGCCGCGCGTGGCGGCGCGGCGGCGGCGCGGGCCGCCTTCGAAGGGCTGCTCGCAGAGCCCGAACTTGAACTGCCGGCGCGCCTGCGCCTGTCCGCGCTGGACCTGGGCCAGGGCGCGTTGCGCGACGCCACCGCGCAGGTGCTGGCGGCCGCGCGCCTGCCGGAATCCGAACCGGACCTGCTGCTGGAACTGGCGCGACGCCTGTTCGACCTGGGCGAGGTGCAGGCCGGCCTCGAATGCCTGCGCCGGCCGGTGCTGGCCGCTGCGCGCGATCCCGGCGTCCACGCCACGGCCGGGCGCATGCTGTCGGACCTGTCCTTCTACGACCTGGCGCTGGAGCGGCTCGAGCACGCGCAACGGCTCGGCCTGCGCGACCCGCGCCTGGACTACGCCATCGGCCTGGCGCGCATGTACTGCGGCGCGCTCGATCCGGCCGAAGAGTCGCTCGAAGCCTGCCTGCGCGCCGCCCCCGACTTCCTGCCGGCGGCGCGCCTGCTGTCGACGCTGCGCCGGCAGACGCCGGAGCGCAACCACGTCGACCGCCTGCGCACGTCGCTGGCGCGGCTGGGCGAGGGCCATGTGTTCGCGCCGCTGGCGCACTACGCGCTGTTCAAGGAGCTCGACGATCTCGGCGACACCGATGCGGCGTGGCGCCACCTGGAGCACGGCATGCGCGCGCGCCGCGCGCAGCTGGCCTACGACGAACAGGCGGAAGTCGCGCTGTTCGACGCGCTGGAGCAGCTGCCGTTCGGCGAGGTGCCGGCGGCCGCGCCGGCGGCGGGTACGCCGGCGCCGGTGTTCGTGGTCGGCATGCCGCGTTCGGGCACCACGCTGCTGGAACGCATGCTCGCCGCGCATCCGGCAGTGGCCGATGCCGGCGAACTGCGCGACTTCACCTGCCAGCTGCGCTGGTGCACCGACCGGCTCGGCGGGCCGCATCCGGACGCGGCGCTGGCGCGGGCCGCCGCCGGCATCGACCTGCACCTGCTCGGCACGCGCTACCTCGAACACACCACCTGGCGTGCGCAAGGCCGCGAACGCTACATCGACAAGCTGCCGGCCAACTTCCTCGTCGCCGGGCTCATCGCCGCGGCGCTGCCGCAGGCGCGGATCGTGCACATGACGCGCGAGCCGATGGACAGCTGCTTCTCCAACCTCAAGGCGCTGTTCGCCGACGCCTATCCGCACAGCTACGCGCAGGAGGAGATGGCGCGCCACTACCTGCGCTACCGCGCGCTGATGGCGCACTACGACCGGCGCTTTCCCGGACGCATCCACGAAGTGCGCTACGAGGCGCTGGTCACCGATCCGGAATCCGAAGCGCGGCGCGTGCTCGACTGCTGTGGCCTGCCGTGGCGCGACGAGGTGCTGGGCGAGGGCGCGCGCACCGGCATGGTCGGTACCGCCAGCACGGTGCAGGTGCGCGAGCCGATCCACCGCCGCTACCTCGGCCAGTGGCGTCGATACGCCTCCCGACTGATGCCGATGAGGACAATCCTGGATACGTATGAAACTGAATAGGCGGCGCATGTTTTCCCCTATCCATATGAAAAACAAGGGGAAAACACCGGGCTTGAAATTGTTTCAAACGAGCCGATAACACGCGCTTGCGGCAAAATTAAGGAATTGATAACGTCCGGGGCAGCTGGACGGGCTTCCCTCCCCTTCCGGCATCCCATCCTTGGCTCCGTTCTGGCGCCAGGAATCCTTTAAAGCTGGAGAGAAAATGATGAAGTTGAACCACAATCTCCTGAGCGATGCGGTGCGCTACGGCCTGATGGCCGGCCTGGTTGGCGCCGTCGTGGCTCCGGTGGCCGCGTTCGCCCAGGAAGCGGAAGAAGGCGAGGCCAAGACCCTCGACCGCATCGAGGTCACCGGTTCCCGCCTGAAGCGCGCCGAAATCGAAGGCGCCGTGCCGGTCATCGTGATCGACCGCGCTTCGATCGACGCTTCGGGTGACGTGTCCGTCGCCGACGTGCTGCGTGACAGCACCTTCGCTTCCTTCGGCAACTTCCGTCCGCAGTCCGGCAGCTCGGCCCAGTCGCTGGCCACCGTCGACCTGCGCGGCCTGGGCTCGGGTCGTACCCTGGTCCTGATCGACGGCCGTCGCGCCCCGACCAACCCGATGTCGGCTTCGTCCGGCTCGGACCTCAACGCCATCCCGCTGGCTGCCGTTGAGCGCATCGAAATCCTGTCCGACGGCGCTTCGGCGGTGTACGGCTCCGACGCCATCGGCGGCGTGGTCAACATCATCCTGCGCAAGGACTTCAACGGCGCCGAGCTGCGTTACGGCTACGGCTCGACCAAGACCAAGGGCGGCGACCTGGAAGACGTCTCCGGCGTGTTCGGCGTTGCCAGCGACCGCGGCCGCCTGATCGGTGGCGCTTCGTTCTCCAGCCGCGGCATGGTCTTCACCCGCGACCAGATCGGCGGCCAGACGCTGGGCGTCTCGACCTACGGCAACAACTACTACGACTGGGACACCGGCGCTGCCGCCCCGGTCCCGGGTTTTGCCTGTAATTCGAACGGCTTCTGGACCCTGCCGAACGGCCTGTGCTCGTTCGACTTCAACTCGGTCGCGGCCAACGAAGCTTCGGTCGACAACACCTCGGTGTTCGTCCGCGGCGACTACCAGATCAACGACGACTGGACCGTCTACCTGACGGCCACCACCACCAAGGTCGAGACCTTCGGTCGCTATGCCCCGGTCCCGGGCATCTTCCAGGTGTCCGACGGCACGGTGAACGACATCGTCAAGGGCGACGGCCTGCCGACCTACTTCTACCACCGCTTCGCCGCGGCCGGTAACCGCGACAACTACACCGACACCACCAACAACGACTTCCTGCTCGGCTTCCAGGGCCAGCTGACCGACACCGTCTCGGTGGACTTCGGCATGCGCCGCACCGAGTACAAGTACATCGAGACCGGCTACGGCTACGTGATCTCGAGCCTGGCCCAGCAGGCCGCCGACCGTGGCGACTACCTGGTCACCGATCCGTTCGGCGCCTCGCAGGAGACCCTGAACGGCTTCACCGCCACCATCGGCCGCAACTCGTTCTACAAGAGCGCCGAGTGGTTCGCCAACGTCAACTTCGACCTGTTCGAAATGGGCGGCGGCATCTCCAACGCGGTGGTCGGTGCCGAGTACCGCGAAGACCGCTTCCAGGACGTCTACGATTCGCTGTCGCAGGCGGGCGTGGTGCTGGGTTCGTCGGGCGGTTCGTCGGGCGGTGGCCGTGACGTGACCTCGGCCTACTTCGAGTGGCTGCTGCCGTTCAGCAGCTCGTTCGACATCACCCTGGCCGGCCGTTACGACAAGTACAGCGACTACGGCAGCGACTTCTCGCCGAAGATCGCCGCCCGCTGGCAGCCGCTGGACAACCTGACCTTCCGCGCTTCGTGGGGCCAGGGCTTCCGCGCTCCGGGTCTGGACATCCTGACCCAGGCCCGCAGCTTCTCGGCCGAGCCGGTCAACGACCCGCAGTCGTGCGCCGCCCTGGGCCAGCCGGCCACCTGCCGCCTGCAGGTCGACACCTACTTCATCGCCAATCCGTCGCTGGCTTCGGAGCACTCCGACCAGTTCAGCATCGGCGTGGTGTATGACCCGACCGACTGGCTGGACCTGAGCCTGGACTACTACAACATCAAGGTCGAGGACACCATTTCCTCGATCGGTGCCCAGGACATCATCAACATGGACACCGACCCGGCCAACTGGGGCGCGATCCCGGCCGGCCTGAGCCTGACCCGTAACGCCGCTGGCCGCATCACCGAGATCGTTGCCGGTTACGCGAACGAGGGCGACCTCGAGACCGACGGTATCGACTTCCGTGCCAACACCGACTTCGACTTCGGTGCCGCCGGCCGCCTGCAGAACCGCCTGACCGTTTCCTGGATCAACAAGTACGACGTGACCCAGATCAACGGCGACGTGGTTGAGTACGCGGGCATCCTGGGTTCGCCGGACCTGCGCGCCAACCTGCAGAACGACTGGACCTACGGCGACTGGACCTTCACCTGGAACATCAACTACATCGATGGCCAGCAGAACCCGCGTCTCGCCAACGGCAACCCGGGTCTCCAGGTGGGTGGCTACGCGACCAACGACGTCCAGGTCTCGTGGCAGGCTCCGTGGAACGGCAAGGTTGCGGTCGGCGCGATGAACGTCGGCGACCGTTATCCGGAGCTGGTGCCGTATGACGGCCGTCCGTGGAACTTCTACCTGTACGACGCCTACGGCCGTACCGTGTACTTCCGCTACACCCAGACGTTCTAAGAGCGTCGCCCTGCTGTAACTGGAAGGCCCCGGAAACGGGGCCTTCTTTTTTTTGCGCACCATGCGCGCTTCGCAAGCCGACAGCCTCCGCGCTTGGCAGCACGGCGTTTCGCCCGCATCCTTGCGCGATGCACGAAGACGGCGACAACGGGCGACGCGAGGCCTGGACCCGGTACTGGTCCAGCGGCCGCCTGCATTCCTGCGTCGGCAGCTATGCCGGCAACTACGACGGCGCGATCGGCGCGTTCTGGCGCACGCTGGGCGCCGGGCTGCCCGCGGGCGCGCGCGTGCTCGACCTGGCCACCGGCAACGGCCCGCTGCCGCTGCTGCTGTGGGAACTGCGCGGCGACGCGATCGAGGTGGATGCGGTGGACCTGGCCGCGCTGTCGCCGGCCTGGCACCAGCCCGGCACCCACCGCACGGTGCGCTTCCACCAGGGCGTACGCATGGAGGCGCTACCGTTCGCGGCGGCGGGCTTCGACTGCGTCGCCAGCCAGTTCGGCTTCGAGTATTCCGACCGTCCGCGCGCGCTGGCCGAATGCCTGCGCGTGTCCAGGCCGACGGCGACGCTGGCGCTGGTGATGCACCACGCCGGTTCGTTGCTGGTGCGGGTGGGGCGCGAGGAACTGGCGCACCACGCGCGCCTGCTGGGCGACGACGGCCTGCTGCGCGCCGCGCTGGAGGTGATCCCGTGGATCGCGCAGGCGCGCTCAGGCGCGCCGATCCAGGACGTGGCCAGCGCCAACGCCGCGCGCGAACGCTACAACCAGGCGATGCGTGCGCTCGCCGACGCGGCAGGCGCTTCGCCGGTTCCCGACCTGCTGCACGAATCGGCCAGCGCCGTGCAGCGCCTGCTCGCCGGCGTGCGGCCGGAGAACGCGCGCCAGGCCGGCGAGGCCTTGCGCGGCTACGCCGGCGAACTGGAGGGTGCGCGCCTGCGCACCGCCGAGATGGTCGCCCACGCGCTGGAACGCGCGCAGGTCGAGGAGATGGCCGCGCAGGTGCGCGCGGCGCGCCCGGATGCGCAGGTGCGCATCGACGAACTGCGTCAGGCCGAGGGCGTGCTCGCCTGGTCGTTCGTGGCCACGCCGACCGGCGCCGGATAGGCGTCCGGATCGAGCACGTCCAGCAACGGGCCGAGGTGCGCCGCGTAGTGGCGCCAGCGGCCGATCGAGCGCGTGTAGATGGGCTGCTTCACCTGCCAGCGGCTGGGCGTCTGCACGCCGCGCTCGCTGCGGTGGAACTCCAGGCAGGCCGGATCCCAGTCCAGCCCGGCGAACCCGACCAGGCGCCGCGCCTGCGTTTCCGGATCGGTGGCCAGCGCCTCGTAGTGCAGCTCCAGCACCGGTAGCGGCAGCTGCGCCTGCCAGTGCCGCATCAGCCGGGTCTGCTGGTTGATGTAGTGGCCGATGTCGCCGAGGTCGCAGGCCAGCTTCTCTTCCAGCGCGAAGTTCTCGCCGTACACCGATACCGCGATGTCGCGCGGGTCGCGCCGGCACCAGACCACGCGCGCGTTCGGGAACAGCACGGCGATCAGGCCCAGGTGGAAGAAGTTGAGCGGCGCCTTGTCGACCAGCCGCTGCGCCTGCGCCGGCGCGTGGCGCGTGGCTGCGCGCAGGTAGCGGCGCGCCGCCTCGTCGAGCGCGGCGTCGGGCAGGTCGTCGATGCATTCCGGCCAGTCGCGGCCGGGGCCGGCGGTGGCCGGCAGGTTGCGCGCGACCAGGGCGATGTCCGGCAGCTCGCCGCAGCCGTGGCCGGCCGGATGCGCGGCGAGGATCTGCTCGGTGAGGGTGGTGCCGCTGCGCGGCATGCCGACGATGAACAGTGGCCGCGGGTCCGGGTTGCCCGGCCAGCGTGCGCTGCGGGCGCGCAGGCGTGCGCCGTCCAGGGTGGCGATGATCCGGCCCACCGCACCGGCGAAACCGGCCGCGTCGCCCGGGCCGATCACCCGCCGGCGTGCCGCATTGGCCTGGTGCCAGCACTCGATCGCTTCGGCGTACTCGCCGCGGGCGTCGTGGACCTTGCCCAGCTCGTAGCCGACCAGCGCGCGGTCGGGATCCGGCAGGTCGGGTCGTGCCATCAGCGCACGCGCCTGGCCAACCAGGGCCTCGTCGGCCTTGCCGCGGTCCAGGCCGAGCAGGCCGCTGACCGGGAAGGCCCAGTCCGGGCGGCCGGCCAAGGCCTGGCGGTAGGCCTGGCGCGCCGCTTCGCGGTCGCCGGCGTCCTCGGCGGTCTGGGCCAGGGCCATCCACAGGTCGCCGGCCTGCGCCAGGCGCGCGCTGGCCTCGCGCAGCAGGGCCAAGGCGTCCTCGTGGCGACCCAGGCGATTGAGGGTCTCGGCGGTGCGCAGCAGGGCGTTGACGTCGTCCGGGCGCTCGCGCAGCTGCGCCTGCCACAACGGCAGGGCGTCCTCCGGATAGCCGGCATGGAACTCGGCTTCGGCCAGGGCCGGGGCCAGGCGCGGGTTCCCCGGCGCCAGCGCCTGCGAGCGGCGCAGCGCCTGCAGGGCGTCGCCATGGCGGCCGCCGCGCTGCAGGGCCAGGCCGAGCAGGTGCCAGGCCTGGGCATTGAGCGGCTGCGCGGCCACGGTGGCCTGGAAGTGGCCGACGGCCTCGGCGTGCAGGCCTTCGTGGGCGAGCAGGCAGGCCAGTTCGAAGCGTAGGCCCGGGTTGCCGGGGGCCAGTTCCACCGCCCGCCGCATCGCGGCCAGGGCCAGGGGCGGCGAGCCCAGGCGCATGGCGGCCTGGGCGATGCCGCGCTGCTGCTGCGGATCGCTGCCGGTTTCCGTGGCCGCGCGCTGCAGCGCCTGCAGGGCGTCGCCGGGGCGGCCCTGGCGTTCGAGCAGGGCGGCCTGCTGCAGGGAATTCTGGAAACCGGAAGCCGTCATCGGGAGGCGCGGGCAGGGCGGGGGACGGCGATTATCGCCCGCCCGCCTGCGGCATGTGCCGGGACCGGAGCGGGGATCGCAGGAGATGCCGGGTTCCGGCGGCGGGCGCCGGGACGTCGCAGGCCAGGCCTCAGAGGCCCTGCTCGTAGCGGACGTAAGGGATGGTGCCTTCCTCGGCGCCGCCGCTGGACGGCGAGAAGGGGTTCTTGCCGCGGGTCACCACGTTCTCGGCGCCGACGGTGAGCTGGCCGCTCCACGGAGTGCGCCAGGTCAGGCCCAGGCCGAGGCCTTCCCACTTGCCGTCGGGACGGCCCGGGACGTCGACCACGCGGCCGATGATGCTGGCGCTGAACGGGCCGTAGCCGCCGCCGACGCTCAGGCTCTTGGTATCCCAGCGGTCGACCAGGCCGGGCGCGGCGTCGGACAGCGGGACCAGGCGCGCGCGGGCATAGGTGCCGGCGATGGAGACGAAGGCCTCGGTGCCCAGCGCCTTCTGCCCGAACACCTGCAGGTCGTTCTGCTCGATCCTGTCGGCCTGGGCCAGGGTGCTGCCGCTGGCGCCGCCGCTGAGCCAGGCCGGCAGGCCCGAGGCCTGCGTCGCGCCGGCGGTCAGGCCGAAGCGGTTGCCCTGGCGGCTGATCGCGGTGGTGGCGGAGAGCCGGCGGGCCGGGCTGGAAGCCGGGTCGTCGCCGAGGCTGGCCAGCAGGCAGTGGCTGGCCAGGCTGCTGATGTCGCCGCCGCCGGGGCCGCTGCAGAGCAGGCCGAGCGAATCGCCCGCGCCCAGGCCGAAGGCGGCGTCGAGGGTGTTGTTGCCGAAGCGCCAGCGGGCGCCCGGACCAGCCTGGCCGGTGGGCTCCAGCAGCAGCACGGCTTCGACCTTGCCGCTGCCCTTGTTCCACACCGGCAGGACCGTCTGCGGGGCCTTGTCGCTGGCCGCGCTGGCGTTGGCACCGCGCGCCTGCTGGGCATGCACGGCCGGACCCGCGCATAGCGCGGTCAGCAGTACGGCCAGCAGTGGCAGGCGGCGCAGGGTCATGTACGGTCTCTCAGACCGGCGGCGACGGGAGGAGTTCCCGCGCCGGCGGTAGGCCGATCGTATGGGATTTACGTTTAGTTAACAAGCGCCGCCCTCCCCAGAACAGCATCCCCCGGCTACTGCAGCCGGTCGGGCGTCGGCGAGTTGGCCGACGGCTGCTCGAACAATACGCCGATTTCCGCCAAAGAAAAGTGATAGCGGCGGCCGCAGAAACCGCAGGCGATCTCGGCCTGGCCGGCCTCCCCGGCGGCGGCCCGGGCCTCGGCCTCGCCCAAGGACTCGAGCATGGCCGCGACCCGCTCCCGCGAGCAGGAGCAGCCGAAGGCCAACTGCTTCTGCGCCAGCAGCTCCGGGGCCTCCTCGTGGAACAGGCGGTGCAGCAGGACCGGCCCGGGGGTGGCGGCCAGCTCGGCCGCGGTGAGGGTGTCGAACAGGGCGCAGGCCCGGGCCCAGCCGTCGTCGTCGCCGGAGTCGCCGGGCAGCTGCTGCAGCATCAGCCCGCTGGCGCGGTCGCCGTCGGCGGCCAGCAGCAGGCGGCTGGGCAGCTGCTCGGACTGGCGGAAGTAGTCCTGCAGGACCTCGTCCAGCTCGGCGGAGGCCAGCTCGACCAGGCTCTGGTAGCGCAGCGGTTCGCGCGGGTCCAGGCCCGGGTTCTCGATGGTGATGGCCAGGGTGGGGTTGGGCAGGTCGCGCAGGTCGGCCGGCGCGTCGTCGCCGTCGAGCTGGACGATGCCGCGCAGGTGGCCGGCGGCGGTGCATTCGGCGAACAGCAGCTTGACCCCGGCGTCGGCGCGCAGCTGCAGCGACAGGCGGCCGTCGACCTTCACGTGCGCGGTGAGCATGGCCGTCGCCGCGCAGGCTTCGCCCAGCAGGCGCTTGGCCCGCGTCGGGTAGGTCGCGTGCGAGAGCAGTCCGGTCCAGCTGTCCTGCAGGCATACGTGGACCCCGCGCACCCCCGCGTGGGGCAGGAGGAAGCGGGTCAGCAGGTCGGTTCGGGGCGTTTCGTTCACAGTTCTCCCAGGTCGGCGTCGTCGCCGTAGAAGCCCATCAGGCCTTGGGTCATCGCCACCACCAGCTCGCGTTCGAGCGGGGTGAGCATCGGGTGCCAGACGTCGAAGATCAGCACCACGCGCAGGCGGTCGCTGAAGTTCCACGCTTCGTGGCGGATAGTGTCGTCGAACATCACCAGCCGCCCGGGTTCCCAGATATGGACTTCCTCGCCCACTCGCAACCCGCAGTCTGACGGCGGGATGATCAGCGGCAGGTGCACGGTCAGGCGGGCGTTGGTGGCGCCGTTGTGCGGCGGGATGTGCACGCCCGGGCGCAGCGCCGAGAAGAAGATGACCGGAGCGCGGCCGGGCACCCTGATCTGCGGGGCGCGGGCGATCGCCGCCTCGGTGCGCGGGCAGGCGTCGGCCTGGGCGTCGATGCGGCGGCCGTGCTTCCACAGGAAGTAGGCGCCCCAGTCGGTGCTGCGGTCCAGTGCGGCGAACTGGCCCTTCGGCTGGCCCTCGGGGGTCTGCACGTAGGGTTCGAAGCCGGACTGGTCGCCCAGTACGTTGTGGAGTTCCTCGAGGATGTCGGGGAAGGCCGCTTCCACCTCCGGCGCCCAGTCGAAGTCCTCGCGGTGGAAGATGGGGATCGCCGGCAGGCGCGGGATCGGCAGGGTCAGCGGCTTGGCGGTGATGAAGGTGCGGCGGCCGGCGAGGATGTCCAGCGAATGGCGGATGCGTTCGACCTCGCGCGCATCGTGGCCCTTGATCAGCGGCGCCAGGTTGTCCTCGAGGTAGGCGCCGAGCTCGTCGCGGGTGCGTTGCACGGCCACCTGCGCCTGCCGCACGACCGCCTGCACGTTGGCCTGGCGCTGCAGCGCCTCGGGCATGTAGGTGAGCATGTTGCCCCAGTGCAGCGCGGCGGCGCGGTGGTCGCCGCCGGCCTCGAGCAGGCGCGCCTTCTCTAGCTGAGGGCCCCAGGCGGTGGGATCGGCGGCGATGGCCGCGTCGATCGCCGCCAGCGCCGCCGCGCGGTCGCCGCGCTGGGTGTGGACCCGCGACAGGTGGGCGTGGGCCATGGCCAGGCGCGGTGCCGCGGCGACCGCGCGCTCCAGGTAGTGCTGCGCCTGTTCGAGCTCGCCGGCGGCCAGGGCCAGGCTGCCGAGCTGGGTGAGCGCGGTGGCGTGCGCAGGATCCATGCCGACCACGCGTTCCCACATCGCACCGGCCTCGCGCATGCGGCCCTGGCGGGTCAGCGATTCGGCTTCGGCGACCAGCGCCGCGACCAGTTCGGCGGAACGTTCGGTGGAACGCGTGTTCATAAACGGGTCTGGCCGGGAAGTTGGCGCATTATCATTCCCCCGGGCATCGACAGACAGGGGGCGGCCATCGCCAGCGGAAGCGGCAAGCGCGGCAGGCGTCTTTGGCGGTGGCTGCGGTGGGCGCTGTGGCTGCCGCTGCTCTTCGTGGCCGTGACCGCGCTCCAGGTGGCGGTGCTGCGCTTCATCGACCCGCCCACCTCGGCCTTCATGGTGGCGCGCCAGTTCGAGGCCTGGTCGCAGGGCGACTGGGACTTCCGCGTCGCCTACGACTGGCGGGACCTGGAGGAGATTTCCCCGCACCTGCCGCTGGCGGTGATCGCCGCGGAGGACCAGAACTTCGCCCGCCACCATGGCTTCGACATGGACGCGATCGAAAAGGCGATCGACAACAACCGCCGCGGCCGGCGCGTGCGCGGCGCCAGCACGATCAGCCAGCAGGTGGCCAAGAACCTGTTCCTCTGGCAGGGCCGCAGCTGGGTCCGCAAGGGCCTGGAGGCCTGGTACACCGTGCTGGTCGAACTGATGTGGCCGAAGCAGCGGATCCTGGAGATGCACGTGAACATCGCCGAGTTCGGCGACGGCGTGTACGGCGCGCAGGCCGCCGCGCGCAGCTTCTGGGGCAAGGACGCCAGCAGCCTGGATGCGGCGCACGCCGCGCGGCTTGCGGCGGTGCTGCCGGCACCGCGGCGCTACAGTGCCACCCGGCCGGGACCCTACGTGCAGCGGCGCGCGGCCTGGATCCAGCGGCAGATGCGCCAGCTGGGCGGCAGGCACTACCTGGAGCAGCTGGACTGAGCATGGCCGAAACCGCCTCCGGGCCGACGCCCGCCGTTCCCGACGACAGCGCCCGCGACCGCCTGACCGTGGTGGTGGCCGCCTGCAATGAGGCCGAGGCCCTGCCGCTGCTGCACCCGCGCATCCGCGCGGCGCTGGATTCGGTGCAAGGCCTGGACGGCCGCGTGCTGTACGTCGACGACGGCAGCCGCGACGCCACCTGGGAGGTGCTGCGGCGGATCGCCGCGGCCGACCCGCGCGTGGCCCTGCTGCGGCTGTCGCGCAACTTCGGCAAGGAGGCGGCGCTGACCGCCGGCCTGGACCAGGTCGAAGGCGGCGCGGCGATGATCCTCGACGCCGACGGCCAGGACCCGCCCGAGCTGATCCCGCAGTTCATCGCGCGCTGGCGCGAGGGCTGGGACGACGTCTATGGCACCCGCATCGCCCGTGAAGGCGAAGGCTGGGTGCGGCGCGGCGCCGCCGCGGCCTTCTACCGCCTGATCGGCCGCCTCTCGCATACGCCGGTGCCGGCCGACACCGGCGACTACCGGCTGCTGTCCCCGCGCGCGCTGGCCGCGCTGCGCCAGCTGCGCGAACGGCATCGCTTCATGAAGGGCCTGTTCGGCTGGATCGGCTTCCGCCGCATCGCCCTGCCGTACCGGCGCGGGCCGCGCCTGGCCGGGCGCAGCAAGTTCGGGCTGTGGCGGCTGTGGAACTTCGCCCTGGAAGGCATCACCAGCTTCTCCACCGCGCCGCTGCGGGTGGCGACCTACGTCGGCCTGTTCACCGCGCTGGGCGCCTTCGCCGCCGGCGTGGGCGTGGTGGCGAAGACCCTGCTGTGGGGCGACCGGGTGGCCGGCTGGCCGACCATGATGGTGGTGATCCTGTTCCTCGGCGGCGTGCAGCTGATCGCGCTGGGCCTGATCGGCGAATACCTGGGGCGGCTGTACGACGAAGCCAAGCAGCGCCCGCTGTACCTCGTCGACACCTGGCAGCCGGCCACGGGAGTATCCTCGGCGCAGGAACCCGCTGACGGAGGCGCACATGCGCACGGTACGTCAATTGCTGGCGGAGAAGCCGGCTGAGGTCTACGCGGTGGCGCCGGAGGCGCCGGTGGTGGAAGCGATCCGGCTGATGGCCGAGAAGTCGATCGGCGCCGTGCTGGTGCTGCGCGGGGAAATGCTCGCCGGGATCCTTTCCGAACGCGACTACGCCCGCAAGGTCGTGCTGCAGGGACGTTCCTCGGCCGACACGCCGGCCAGCGCGATCATGACCAGCCAGGTCGTCACCGTGACCCCGGATACGCCGGTGCCGGCGTGCATGCAGCTGATGACCGAACGCCGCATCCGCCACCTGCCGGTAGTGGAGCAGGGCCGCGTGATCGGGGTGATCTCCATCGGCGACCTGGTCAAGGCGGTGATCGCCGACCAGCAGATGGAGCTGGAACAGCTGCAGCGCTACATCGCCTCGTAGCCGCCTAGCGCGCGTACTGGCCGCCGCAGTCGCTGTCTTCGCCGGGGCCGGTCTCGAAGGTCGCCAGCAGCGCCGCCGGCGGGGTGATGCTGCCCAGCGCCAGGGCGATCGCGCCGCGCAGGCCCAGCGCGGCCATGTCCGGCCGGAACGACGGATCCCGGAACGTGCCGCCCACGCGCAGCGGCGAGCGCAGGGTGAGGATGCTGCGGTCCTTCGGCCGCGGGCGCAGCAGCAGGTCGAAGGTTTCGTCGTCCAGGTTCACCGTGCCTTCGCCGACGATGATCGTGTCGGTGCTGTCGAAGGCCAGCGCGCGCGAGGTCATCAGCCCGTCCTTCACCCCGAAGTCGGCGAAGGCGCAGCGGATCGGCACCTGGCGGTCCTCGGTGAGCAGGAACTTCAGCGATTCGGCGATATCCAGGCCGGCGAACTCCATCACCAGGTTGCTGATCCGGCCGCGGCCCATGCCGAGGGCGACGTCGCCGTCGGCGCTGCCGAGGATCGCCGCCACCGAATTGCCGCGCCCGTGCAGGGCGATGTCGCCGCCGATCCGGCCGACCGCGCCACGGGCCAGCTCGGCCTTGGCCAGCAGCTTCGGCAGTTCGACCCCGCGTACGCCGATCTTCGCCTGCGTGTCGATCGGCGCGCGCCGCGCGTCCATGCGGATGTCCGCGCGCACGTCGCCGCCGGCCACGCCGAAGTTGAGCGGCTCCAGGCGCAGCCGGCCGGCTTCCAGCAGCAGGCGCGCGTCCATGTCCTCGATCATCGGCAGTTTCGGCGCGTGGATCTTCTGCGCGCGCCAGCGCACGTCGGCATCCATCGCGTTGAGCTTGGCCAGGTCGTAGGGGGTGTCCGGCAGCAGCCGCCCGCTGGCCGCGCGTCTGGCGGCCTCGGCCTTCTGCCGGGCATTGGCGGTCTCGTCGCCACCGGTGGACGGCGGGGCGCCGAGGAAACCGGCGAGGTCGTCGAAGTCGAGCTGGCGCGACAGCAGCTGCGCGTTGAAGCGCGGCCGCTCGCCGGAGGCGTCGATCTGCACGTCGCCGGACAGGTCGCTGTCGCCGACCTTGCCCTTGAAGCCGTCGTAGCGCCACAGGTCGCCGTTGCGGCGCAGGCGTCCGTCGAGCGAGTAGGGCGGCGAAGGCGGCAACGCCAGGCCCAGCAGCGGATACAGGTCCTCCAGGTCTTCCCCGGACAGCTTCATCCGCAGGTCGAAGGTCTGGAAGCGGAATGGATTGGTCAGGGTGCCCGCAGCGCTGGCGCGGGTGGCGCCGGCGCGCGCGTCCAGGTCGACGCGGTAGGGTGTGTCGGTATCGGCCAGTTCCAGCGGCGAGGCGGCCTGGCCCTCGATGCGGAACGGCGCGCCACGCCAGTGGCCCTTGCCGGCGACCGCCACCGGTGCGCCAGCCGCTTCCGTTCCTTCGCGTTCCGGGGCGACGCTGTCGAGGCTGACGTCGATGTCGGTCTTGCGCGCCGCATCGATGAAGCGCAGGCGGCCTTCCTGGATCCGGAGGCGGTCCAGGCGCCAGCGTGGCTCGCCTTCGTTGGGGGAGCCGTCGCCGAATTCCCAGTTGCCGCCCTTGCCCCCGGGCCCGGTTTCCAGCCACACGTCCGGCCGCACCGCGCGCAGTTCCTTCATCCGCAGGCGCAGCGCCAGCAGCGGCCACGGCGCGATGTCGACCTCCACCCGTTCCGCGCTGCCCATCCGCGCACGTTTCGACCACGGCGCATTGGAAATGTGCGCGCGGTCGGCCGAGACGGTGATGGTGCGGCCCAGGTCGACGTCGAGGTCGCCGTCGATCACGAACTCGCGGCCGGTGGCCGAGGACAGCGCGCGCTGCAGCGGGCCCTTGAACCAGTTCCAGTCCCATAGCAGGACGAGGAGCGCGATCGCGGCGGCCACGACGCCCAGCGCAATGCCGGTACGCCGCGAGGGTCGCCGGAGACGCGGGAAGCGCCAGCGTGGACGCGGCTCTGTTGGCGCGGGCGCGTTCATGCGTCCCAGTATCGGGACGCTCCGTGGAGGCCACGCGAATTGCGCGGCGCTGTTTCACGCGCGCTTTGCGGCCGGAGCCGCCGTTCAGGCCGCCTGCAGCCTCGGCATCAGCACGTGCGCACTGACCGCGACGAAGTGGCAGACGCTGCCGCCGATCACGAACAGGTGCCAGATCGCGTGCGAGTAGGGGATCGACTCGCGGTGGTAGAAGAACGTGCCCAGCGTGTAGAACACGCCGCCGCCGAGCAGCCAGCCCAGGGTCCAGCCGTCCAGCGACTGCATCATCGGCTTCATCGCCACCACCACCAGCCAGCCCATCGCGATGTAGATCGCGGTCGACAGGCGCTTGAAACGGCCGGTGTAGAACAGCTTGAAGATCACCCCGCCCACGGCGAGGGTCCAGATCGCCGCGAACAGGCTCCAGCCCCACGGCCCGCGCAGGCCGATCAGGGTGAAGGGCGTGTAGGTGCCGGCGATCAGGAGGTAGATCGCGCAGTGGTCGAACACCTTCAGCCGGCCCTTGGCCACCGGGTGCTGGATCGCGTGGTACAGGGTCGAGGCGGTGTAGAGCAGGAGCAGGGCGACGCCGAACACGATCGCACCCGCGAGCTGCCAGCCGTCGCCATAGATGGCGGCGAGGGTGATCAGCACGGCGCCGCCAGCCAGCGCAGCGGCAGCGCCGAGGCCGTGGGTCAGGGCATTGGCGATTTCGTCGCGCAGCGGGTGCGCGGTGTCTCGTGTGGGGGACGGGGCATCCGGCATGGCGCGCACGTTACCGCAGGGCGCGTGAGCTTGCATCAATACGCGTGGAGCGTGCGTGGAATGGTGCACCGGTGTTTCCCCGATGGGGGGAGCGCGGGTGCTGGCGGGTGGAGGAACCAGGCAGAAGCGTCGCTTCGGACGGGGCCGCCGCACCAAGGAGGTATGGCGCATCGCGCGGGTCCGCCGTCCGCGCCGGGAATAAACGGGGCGCGCGAGATCCCGACCCTCACCCCTGCCCCTCTCCCGGAGGGAGAGGGGAACAGGAACGAAGCCACGACCCGGATGTGCCGAAAGACGCGGTAGCGCGGGGGTATGGCGCAAGCACGCCATGGATGGCGTGCGTTCGCGCGTTGGAGCCATGGATGGCGGAACCGCGCGATGCGCCATACCCCCGCGCTGCCGCGGCTCCTTCCGAAGCCGACCACCCTGACGGCGTTGCCGTTGCCGTTGCTGTTGTTGCCGCCGTCAGCGACAACAACAGCATCCGGGCATGCGGTTCCGACTCAGTCCACCGACTGGCTGTGCGCGTGCTCGCGGGTGGCGGAGAAACGGACGTCCGGGGCGCGTTCCTGGGCCAGCTGCAGGTTGACCCGGGTCGGGGCCAGGTAGACCAGCTCGCCGGCCGCGTCGATCGCCAGGTTCATCGCGTTCTTCTCGCGGAACTCCTCCAGCTTCTTCGCGTTGTCGCAGTGGACCCAGCGCGCCGTGGCCACGCTGACCGGCTCGAAGCTGGCATCGACCCCGTACTCGTCCTTGAGCCGGTAGGCGACCACGTCGAACTGCAGCACGCCGACCGCACCGAGGATCAGGTCGTTGCTCATCAGCGGGCGGAAGAACTGCGTCGCGCCTTCCTCCGACAGCTGCGCCAGCCCCTTCTGCAGCTGCTTGAGCTTCAGCGGATCACGCAGGCGCGCGCGGCGGAACAGTTCCGGCGCGAAGTTCGGGATGCCGGTGAACGACAGCGACTCGCCCTCGGTGAAGGTGTCGCCGATCGAGATCGTGCCGTGGTTGTGGATGCCGATCACGTCGCCCGGGTACGCCTCGGCCGCGATCTCGCGGTCGGAGGCCATGAAGGTCAGCGCATTGGCCAGCTTGTGCTCCTTGCCGCTGCGCACGTGGAAGGCCTTCATGCCGGCGGTGAACCTGCCCGAGCACACCCGCATGAACGCCACCCGGTCGCGGTGCTGCGGGTCCATGTTCGCCTGGATCTTGAACACGAAGCCGGTGAGCTTCTCCTCCTGCGGCGCCACGTCGCGGGTGGTGGTGGCGCGCGGCTGCGGCGGCGGCGCGTGCTCGACGAAGAAGTCCAGCAGCGGCTGCACACCGAAGTTGTTCACGCCCGAACCGAAGAACACCGGCGTCTGCTCGCCGCGCAGGTAGGCGTCCTTGTCGAACGGATGGCTGGCGCCCTGCACCAGCTCCAGCTCCTCGCGCAGGCTGGCCAGCATCTCCGCGCCGATCTTCGCCTCCAGGCCCGGCGCGTCGAGCGACGGGAAGATGGTCGAATCCTGGCGGGTGAAGTTGCGGCCCGGCTCGTACAGGTGGACCTCGCCGGTCACCAGGTGGACCACGCCCTTCAGGCGCTGGCCCATGCCGATCGGCCAGGTCACCGGCGCGCACTGGATGCCCAGCACGGTCTCGACCTCGTCCAGCAGCTCGATCGGGTCCTTGCCCTCGCGGTCGAGCTTGTTGATGAAGGTCATGATCGGAGTGGCGCGCAGGCGGCACACCTCCATCAGCTTGATCGTGCGTTCCTCCACGCCCTTGGCCACGTCGATCACCATCAGCGCCGAGTCCACCGCGGTGAGCACGCGGTAGGTGTCCTCGCCGAAGTCGGCGTGGCCGGGGGTGTCGAGCAGGTTGACGATGCGGCCCTCGTAGGGGAACTGCATCACCGAGGAGGTCACCGAGATGCCGCGCTCCTTCTCCAGCGCCATCCAGTCGGAGGTGGCGTGGCGGGCGGCCTTGCGGCCCTTCACCGAGCCGGCCATCTGGATCGCCCCGCCGAACAGCAGCAGCTTCTCGGTCAGCGTGGTCTTGCCGGCGTCGGGGTGCGAGATGATCGCGAAGGTGCGCCGGCGCGCGGCTTCGGTGGAGACTTCGGACATGGGGGCGGGCGCCTGGCGGCGCTCTGCAGGGCGGAAAGCCGGCGATTATACCGGGCCCGCCGATCCGGCCCCGGTGCGGCCCGGGCCGGCGCGCGGGGCGCCGGCCCGCCACGTTCAGTTCTGCAGCCAGGGATGCGGCCGCGCGCGCAGCCGGGCCGCGCCCAGGCTCCATAACGCGGTGCCGGCCAGCAGCGCCACCGACCAGGCCGGCATCTGCCAGCCTGCGCCCGGCGGCACGGTCATCGTCGCCAGGATCGCCAGGATGACCGCGACGACCAGCACGATCGCCACGCCGCGCATCGCCTTCGAGTGCAGCGACAGCAGCACCAGGCCACCGAACAGCGCCGCCCCGGCGAAGCTGGTCCAGACCAGCAGCTGGAAGTAGGGCGCCGGCGCACCCGCGTAGAGACCGAACCCGGCCAGCAGCGCCAGCGACGGCAGCATCCGTGCCAGGATGCAGCGCAGCAGCAGCATCACCAGCGACTGCGCCGGCGCGCGCGCCGGCAGGCCGGGGAGCAGGGCCAGTTCGTGCAGGCCGAGCCCGGGCCGCAGGTAGAGCGCCTGCAGGCGCAGCAGCGGGGCGAGGGCGCTGCTCAACACCAGCAGCGGCGCGAACTTCAGGCTGACATCGCTGGCGCCGCGGCCTTCGGCGCCGACGCCCAGCAGCACCCACAGCACGATCACCGCCACGATCGGTCCCTGCGTGGCGAGCACCGACTTCAGCGAGGCGCGGCCGAAGCCGGGACCGAGCGCTATGCCCAGCGCCTGCCGCGGCTCGCGGCGCAGGTTGCTGCCCACGGGCGTGTCGCCGGCCGGCGCCTGCCCGCCGGGGCCCTGCTGCCAGGCCTGCGACCAGTTCATCCCGCCCAGCATGGACAGCGCGATCGGGGTCGACCAGGCGCCGCCGTTGCCGGTGCGCCTGGCCTCGCGCCACCAGCCCAGGGCACTGGCCGCCAGCAGCGCGAGCGCGGCGCACGCGACCAGCGGCGCCGACGTCACGGCCGCGCGCAGGGCGGCGCCGTCCAGCTCGAACGGCAGCCAGCGCGCGGCGACGCCCAGGCCGATCACCAGCCACATCGTCCACGGCGGGATGCTCACCCAGAAGATCCCCAGCGCGGCGCCGCACGCCAGCGCGGCCACGGCCAGGCCGTAGCGCCCTGCGTCCATGAACACCACCGCCGGCAGCAGCGCCGCCAGCAGCAGCGCCCAGCCCAGCCAGGCCAGGCCGAGGCGGCCGACGCGCGGCATCCGCAGTCGCGCCGACTGCACCGCGGTCCCGGCCAGGCGGGCACCGGCCAGCATTGCCCAGAAGGTGGTGCACACCGTGGCCAGGCTCAGCCCCAGGCCGAAGGCCTTGCCCTCGTCGATCGGCAGCAGCCGCACCAGCATGGCCAGGGCCATGCCGGACAGGATCAGGCCGTTGCTCCAGCCGCCGGCAGCGACGAGGGTGCGCAGCGCCGGGGCCCGCCGGTAGCGCGCGGGGCCGTGGGCGGGAATCGCGCTCATCCGGCCACCTCCACGAACAGGTCTTCCAGGCCGAGCCGGTCCACGCGGACGCCGTCGACCAGCAACAGGTCGCGCCAGCCGTCGGCGCTGGACAGGACCAGGGACAGGCCGCCGCCTTCGAGCGGGCGACGCGCGAGCTCGCCGGGAAGCTTCGCCGGCAGGTTCGCCGCGGCCGCGGCCGGCACGGTGGCGCGGACCATGTTGTCCTTCACTTCGTCGAGCGCGCGGTCCAGCAGCAACCGCCCTTCGTGCAGGAAGGCCACGCGCGAGGCCACGCGCTCCAGGTCGCTGACGATGTGGCTGGAGAACAGCACGCTGGTGCCGCTGTCGATCGCCTGTTCGACGATGCCGCGCAGCAGTTCGCGGCGCGCTACCGGATCCAGCGCCGACGCCGGCTCGTCCAGCACCAGCAGCGCCGGGCGCTGCGCCAGCGCGCGCGCCAGCGCAAGCCGCTGCTGCTCGCCCGGGGAGAGCTTGCCGATGACCCGGTCCGGCTCCAGGTCCCAGCGCCGCAGCAGGGCGGCGGCGTGGGCCGGGTCCCAGTCCGGATACAGCTGGCCGAGGTAGTGGAACAGTTCGCGGATGCGCATCCAGCCGTAGGCCTGCGGCTGCTGCGGCACGTAGCCCAGCCGCGCCTTGCGCGCGTCGTCCAGGCGCAGCGCAGGCCCGCCGAATACGCGCGCGCCGCCGCGCTGCGGCTGCAGCAGGCCGAGCAGGCAGCCGATCAGGCTGCTCTTGCCGGCGCCGTTGCGGCCGATCAGGCCGAGCACCTCCCCGCTGCCCAAGGCAAGGTCGACCCCGCGCAGCACCTCGCGGCGGTCGTAGGCCAGGTGCAGGCCTTCGGCGGCCAGCGGCGTGTCCAGGTCGAGCGAAGCGTGGTCCAGCTTTGCGTCCACTGCGTTCATGCGTTGTCCTCCTCGATCAGTTGCCGCAGCCGCGCGAGCACGCGTTCGGCGGGAAGTTCCAGCTCCCGGCTCTGCCGCGCGGCTTCGCGCAATGCCGGTTCCAGCATCTGCAGGCGCGCGGCGGTGGTGGCGCCGCGCGCCTGGTCGCGCGCGGCCACCGCCATGCCCTTGCCGCGCAGGCGTTCCAGCACGCCCTCGGCTTCCAGCTGGCTGTAGGCGCGCGAAACCGTCATCGGGTTGATCGCGTGCACCGACGCCACCTCGCGCACCGACGGCAGGCCATCGCCCGGGCGCAACTGGCCGGCGCTGACCAGCCGGCGCAGCTGCTCGGCGATCTGCCGGTAGATCGGCTCGGGCGAGGACGGGTTCACGTGCAGCAGGTGTGCATCCATGTGTATCAATACATCGATACACTTGGCCCGTGTCAAGTGCCCCGAGGCCTGCGGCATGAAGGATTCAGGGGAGGCCGGCCCCTGCGGGCGGCGCCGGGGCGTCCTCGCGGGCGAACTGCAGCTCGCCCTGCGGCCCGGCCATGCGGAACGGGATCGCGCGCAGGGCCATGCCGGCGTTGACCTGGACCGCGAAGTGCAGGTGCGGTGCGGTGCTGAAGCCGGTGTTGCCGGACAGGCCGATGCGCTGTCCCTGGCGGACCCGTTCGCCGGTCGTCACCGACGCCGCCTGCAGGTGCGCGTACAGCGCCATCGAACCGTCGTCGTGCAGGAGCCGCACGTAATTCGCGCGCTGCAGGTCGGCGCGGTCCTGGCCATTGCCGCGGAAGCCTGCCTGCACCTGCAGCACCGTGCCCCCGCGCGCGGCCAGCACCGGCGTGCCTTCCGGCATGGCGAAATCCACCGCGTAGTGGTTCTCCGCGTCGGCGTGGCTGAAGCGCCCGCCAAAGGCCTGGTCGACGCGCACCTGCTGGTGGTCGAACGGCAGCCGGTATTCGATGTCGGCCGGCCGCGCCCGCGGGTCGCCGGGCAGCTGCCGCAGGTCGAGGTCGAAGCGCGCTTCCTGGCGCGGGTCGAGCGGATACAGCCGCGCCAGCACCCGCTGGGCGCCGGGTGGCAGTACCGCTTCGAGCGGAAGCGCCGGCACCGCGCGCAGGTTGCTGGCGCGCGCCAGGGCCAGGCGCACCTGCATCGGACCGGGCGCGTGGTTGCGCACCGCGACCTCGTAGTGGCTGCCGCGGTCGCTGAGCTGCAGGCGCACCGCTTCGCCGGTGGGCGCGGGCTGGCTCGCGCCCGGCGCGGCGGGCGGTTCCTTCGTGCCGGGTGCAGGCCAGAAGCGCGACGCCGCCTCCACCGGTGCGGCCAGCGCCAGCGCGACCAGCGCCGTCGCCACCCGCCTGGGCGCGCCAGCCTTCATCCGCGGCAGGCCGGCGCCAGCTTCAGCCGCCGCGCGACTTCGCCCAGGTCGAACGCCGCCACCGAGACGTCGGCATGCAGCGCGAACAGCGCGCCGTGCGGGAACCGCGGCGTCGGGCCGCCGAGGGCCACGCCGTCGGTGCCGGCGGTGCGTGCCCCGGTGAAGCGGCCGGCCGGCGCGAGCGTGTCGCGCTCGAACAGCCGGAACAGGGTGGGCTCGACCTGGTCGGCGGCGATCCAGTAGCCGGCGCCGCCACCGCAGTCCCACAGCACCACGCCTTCGGCGTCGCTGGCGAACGGCGGCAGGTTGCGGCCCAGGTACTGGCCCTGCAGCGAGTACTCGCGCAGCGTCGAACCGACGCGGCGGTCCTCCTCGGCGATCAGCATGCGCCCGTGCGCCGGATCGCCGGCGATGGACTCGACCATGCGCAGCGCGCCGGCCTCGCCGGTATCCCCGAACGCATCCACGTATTCGGCCTGCAGCGTGCCCTGCGCGTCGACGGCGATGCGGTAGCGCTTCACCCGCTCGGCCAGCCGCTCCACCGGTGGCAGGCGCGAGCTCGCGAAATCCTCCATGAAGCTGTCGGTCACGTAGGCGGTGATCGCGCCGCCGTCGCTGGTGTCCAGCCAGATGCCGTAGGGCAGCTGCAGCTGCTCGCGGCCGAACTCGCCGAGCACGCGGAACTTTGGCAGCTGCAGCACCTGCACGCGCCGCGCATCGCGTTCGACCACGAACAGCAGGTCGCCGGCCACCGCCACGCCGTTCGGGCGGCGGAACTGGCCCGGCCCCTCGCCGGGGCCGCCGGAGGCGCCGATGCGGATGCCGGTCTCGGCATCGAACACGAGCAGGCGTTCCCCCTCCTTGGCCGAGGCCAGCAGCCAGGGGCTGCCGCCGTTGGCCGGACGCCACAGCGCCAGCGAATCCATCTCCTCGGCGTGCAGGGGTTCGGAGATCCAGGTCTCGCGGATGACCGGCGGACTGGTAGCGGACGCGTGCGCGGCCGGAAGCGCCGCGGCCAGGGCCAGGACAGCGCAGAGGATGCGGGGAAGGGTGGGCATGTAACCGATTATCCGCAGGGACCGGGGCGGCCGGGAAGAGGCTGTTCATCGCTTCATGCAGATGAAACGATTGACAGCGTCCCGGACGGGTGGCAGTCTGGCCGGGCCATCGAGACCGGCGGAGGGACAGGCCCTTTGATGCCGGGGCAGCCAGCGGGCGCGAAAGCGTCCAGCCAGGTGCCAAATCCTGCGGGGACCCATGCGGTCTGCCGGAAGATGGTTCGAACCGTGCCAGCGCACGGCGAACGCGGGCCCCGCGAAGGCTCGATGGCGGTTTTCCCCCGGAATCCCCGCCATGAGCCTCGTGAACACCGTCTTCCAGCCCGAATCCCGAGAGACCGCCGAGACCTTCGCCGGCACGCCGCTGTCCGGCGACGTCGTCGCGCCTGCCGTGCGCGGCGAGATCGCGGTAAGCCTGCCGATGCGCCACGCCGGCACGCGCGAGCTGCGGCTGCGCTACGAGGTGCAGGGACCGGCCGATGCGCCGGCGGTGTTCGTCGCCGGCGGCATTTCCGCGCACCGCCACGTCTCGGCCAGCGCGGTGTTCGCCGAACGCGGCTGGGCCGACGCGCTGGTCGCCGCCGGGCGCACGCTGGATCCGGCCCGCACCCGCGTCGTCGCCTTCGACTACGTCGGCGCCGACGGCCACCTCGACGCGCCGATCGACACCACCGACCAGGCCGACGCGATCGCGCTGCTGCTGGACGCGCTGGGCATCGCGAAGCTGCAGGCCTTCGTCGGCTATTCCTACGGCGCCATGGTCGGCCTGCAGTTCGCCGCCCGCCACCCGGCGCGGCTGCAGCGCCTGGTCGCGGTCAGCGGCGCGCATCGCCCGCATCCGTATGCCTCGGCCTGGCGCGCGCTGCAGCGCCGCGCGGTGGCGCTGGGCCAGCTGCAGTGCGCCGATGCCGCCGGCCTGGCCCTGGCGCGGCAGTTCGCCATGCTCAGCTACCGCACGCCGGAGGAATTCGGCGAGCGCTTCGACAGCGCGCCGGAGATCGTCAACGGCCGCGTGCGCTGCGCCGCCGAGGACTACCTCGACGCCGCCGGCGCGCAGTACGTCGCGCGCACCCCGGTCACCGCGTACCTGCGCCTGTCCGAGTCGATCGACCTGCACCGGGTCGATCCGGCGGCGGTGGGCGTGCCGGTGACCGTGGTCGCCGTGGAAGGCGACCGCCTGGTGCCGCTGTCCGACTCGGTGAACCTGGTCGAGGGCCTGCAGGGCCGCGGCCAGCTGCGCGTGCTGCGCTCGCCGTACGGGCACGACGCCTTCCTCAAGGAAACCGATCGCATCGATCTCATTCTCGCCGCCGTGCTGCGCGGCAACGGAGCCCACCCGTGAGCCAGGAAACCTCCCCCGCCTGTCGTTCCGCCACTGCCGCCGTGCGCGCCGGCATCGACCGCGACGCCGCCTACGGCGCGGTCACCCCGCCGATCGTGCTGTCGAGCAACTTCAGCTTCGCCGGCTTCGGCAACAAGCGCCAGTACGACTACACCCGCAGCGGCAACCCGACCCGCGACCTGCTCGGCGAGGCGCTGGCCGAACTGGAAGGCGGCGCCGGCGGCGTGGTCACCGCCACCGGCATGGGCGCGATCACCCTGGTGCTCAACGCGCTGCTGCAGCCCGGCGACACCCTGGTCGTGCCGCATGACGCGTACGGCGGCAGCTGGCGCCTGTTCAACGCGCTGGCGGCCAAGGGCCACTTCGAACTGGTCACCGCCGACCTGACCGATCCGCGCTCGCTGGCCGATGCGCTGGGCCGTTCGCCCAAGCTGGTGCTGGTGGAGACCCCGTCCAACCCGCTGCTGCGCGTCACCGACCTGCGCTTCGTGATCGAGGCCGCCCACAGGGCCGGCGCGCTGGTGGTGGTCGACAACACCTTCCTCTCGCCGGCGCTGCAGAAGCCGCTGTCGTTCGGCGCCGACCTGGTGCTGCACTCGACCACCAAGTACGTCAACGGCCACAGCGACGTGGTCGGCGGCGCGGTGGTCGCGGCCGACCCGGACGTGCACCAGCAGCTGGTCTGGTGGGCCAACGCGCTGGGCCTGACCGGCTCGCCGTTCGACAGCTTCCTGACCCTGCGCGGCCTGCGCACCCTGGATGCGCGGATGCGCGTGCACCAGGAGAACGCCAGCGCGATCGCCGCGCTGCTCGACGGCCATCCGGCGGTGGAGCAGGTCTACTTCCCCGGCCTGCCGTCGCACCCGGGCCATGCCCTGGCCGCGCGCCAGCAGGCCGGCTTCGGCGCGATGCTGAGCTTCGAGCTGCGCGGCGGCGAGGCGGCGGTGCGCGCCTTCGTCGATTCGCTGCGCTGGTTCACCCTGGCCGAATCGCTCGGCGGCGTGGAAAGCCTGGTGGCGCATCCGGCGACCATGACCCACGCGGCGATGAGCGCCGAGGCGCGGGCCAAGGCCGGCATCTCCGACGGCCTGCTGCGCCTGTCGATCGGTATCGAGGCCTCCGAGGACCTGGTCGCCGACGTCGCCGCCGCGCTGGAAACGGCCGTCCGCGCCGCGGCCGAGGCGGAAGTGGAGCGGGCCCGCAAACGGGTGGACGCATGAGCGCGGTGCTGCGACCGCAGCCGCGGCCGGGCGCACGCGCCGGCCGCGAACGCGCCGCGCCGGCCCGGCGCCTGGCGCTGCTCGGCACCGGCACCGTCGGCACCGCCTTCGTCGAGCGCTACCAGTCGCTGCAGTCGCGCGGCCTGGCGCTGCCACGGGTGGCGTGGCTGGCGAATTCGCGCGGCGTGCAGACCTGCGAGGCGGGACTGGCGCAGGCGCTGTCCACGGTGAAGGCGGCTGCGCGCCGCCAGACCACGCTGCCCGACTGGGCCGAAGCCGAGGCGCTGCACGAGGGCGACATCGTGGTCGATGCCACCGCCAGCGACCAGGTCGCCGGCTGGCACGCCGAGTGGCTCGCGCGCGGCGTCCACGTGGTCACCGCGAACAAGCTCGGCCACGGCGCCGCGCTGTCGCGTTCGCAGGCCATCAACGATGCACAGGGCGGCAGCGGCGCGCGCTACGGCGACAGCGCCACCGTCGGCGCCGGCCTGCCGGTGCTCGGCAGCCTGCGCGCGCTGGTCGCCGGCGGCGACCGCATCCACGCCGTCGAAGGGGTGCTTTCCGGCTCGCTGGCGTGGCTGTTCGCGAACTACGACGGTTCGCGTCCCTTCTCCGCGCTCGTGCGCGAAGCCGCGACTGCCGGCTATACCGAGCCGGATCCGCGCATCGACCTGTCCGGCGAGGACGTGCGCCGCAAGCTGCTGATCCTGGCGCGCGCGGCCGGCCTGCCGCTGGAGGCTTCGCAGGTGAAGGTGCGTTCGCTGCTGCCGCCGGAACTGGCGGAAGCCGCACCGACGCAGGTCGATGCCCTGCTGCCATCGCTCGATGCGCCACTGGCCGCGGAACTGGAGCGGGCGCGTGCCACGGGTGCGCGGCTGCGCTTCGTCGCCCGCTTCGATGGCGACGGTGCCAGCGTCGGCCTGCAGGCGCTGCCGGCGGCGCATCCGCTGTGCGGTGGCGGCGGTACCGACAACCGGGTGGCGGTCAGCAGCGACCGCTACCCGCTGCAGCCGCTGGTGATCCAGGGGCCGGGCGCCGGCGCGGAGGTGACCGCCGCGGCGCTGCTGGACGACGTTCTGCGGATCGCTGCGGCCTAGCCGGCCGGTGCGTCGTCCGGGCCGGCCGGCGCGTCGTGGTTGCGCTCGACCGCAGGGCCCCAGATCTCGACCAGGCCCTGCTCGAGCATCCACGACGGATCGCCTTCCAGCCGCTCGAGGCCCGGCGGCAGGTGCGCGCCGGGGCGCGGCCGGCACGCCGCCCAGGTGTCGCGCCCGCCGGACTTGGCCCGGTACAGCGCGCGGTCGGCGAGGGTGACCATCTGCTCCCAGCCCAGCAGTTCCGGCGCCTCCGGGAACAGCGGATATTCGGCCAGGCCGATCGACACGCTCAGCCGGTACAGCTCGCCCGGGTCCAGCTCGAACGCGTGCCCGCGGATGTCCTCGCACAGCCGCTCGCCGATCCGGGCCAGGCTGCCGCGCGGCTGCGGGCGCAGCACCAGCAGGAATTCCTCGCCGCCCCAGCGCGCCACGTAGTCGCCGCTGCGCACCATGCCGGTGAGCAGCCGGCCGAGCTGTTCGAGCACGCGGTCGCCGGCGGCGTGGCCGTGCTCGTCGTTGATCGACTTGAAGTAGTCCAGGTCCAGCAGCGCGAACACCACCACCTCGTCCCCGCCCGGGGCGGTGTCGCGGCCGTGCAGGGCCAGGTCGCCGGGGATCTGCCGCGACAGGTAGCGGCGGTTGCGCAGCCCGGTCAGTGGATCGGTGAAGCTCAGCGCTTCCAGGCGCGCGTTGGCCACCTGCAGGTCGCGGGTGCGTTCCTGCACCAGCTGCTCCAGCCTGCGGCTCTGCCGCCGGTAGCGGCGCTGCATGCCGAGGTAGGCCAGGTAGGCGAGGGCGCCGCAGAACAGCGGCAGCAGCAGGCGCAGCGAGCGCGCCTCGTGCCAGTACGGCGGTACCGCGAGCGCCAGCTGCGCCGTGGCGACGGCGCCACCGCGGTCGCCGACGTCGACCACCTCGAAGCGGTAGTGGCCCGGCGGCAGGTTGGTGTAGGTGGCGCTGCGCAGGTGCGGCGCGTCCAGCGAGCGCCATTCCTGCTCGTAGCCGGCCAGGCGGTAGCGCAGCTGCACCGCGTGCATCGGCTGGAACGAGGGCCGGGTGAACTCGAACTTCACGTCGCGCACGCCCAGCGGCAGCTCCAGTTCCTGCGCCGGATCGGGCACGACCCACTCGTTGCCGACCTGCACGCGTTCGAACAGCACGCGCGCCGGTTCGCCGCTTCCCGGCTGGAAGCCGGTGTCGACCAGCGCCACGCCTTCGCGGGTGGGCAGCCACAGCACGTCGTCCAGCAGCAGGCCGCGGCTGTTGCCGGCGCCGTTGCAGCACTTGCCCGGCTGCCCGCCTTCCTCGCGCGCGCCGGAATTGAGGACGAGCTCGGCGCCGAGGTCGCCGACCGGTTCGCGCAGCGGCGCGGCCAGCGACGCCAGCGGCACGCGGTAGATGCCGCGCATGCCGGCGACCCACAGGTGTTCGCCCGCGCTGGCGATGAAGAAGGCGATGTTGGCCGGGATGCCCTGGGGGCGGCCGAGCCGCGTCCAGCGCCGGCCATCGAACAGGCGCAGGTCCTCGCCGGTGTAGCTGCCGATGATCCAGCGGCCGTCGTCGAGTTCGTGGATCGCGCTGACCGCCGCTTCGGCGTCGAGCCCGGTGAGCCGGCCGAGCGCTTCGATGCGTCCATCGCGCCATTCGAACAGGCCGCCGTGCGTGCCCAGCAGCATGCGGCCATCGCGGGTCTCGTGGACCACGCGCACGCGCGGGTCGAACAGGCCCTGCTCGGTGCCGTAGCGGCTGAGGCTGCCGTCCGGCCACAGCAGGTACAGCCCCTGGCTGGTGGCGAACCACAGCCGCCCCGCCCGGTCGCGGACGATGCCGTTCACCTGCACCGCGCGCAGCGGCGCGAGTGCCCTGGGAATGCTCACCCGATCGCCCTCCAGCACCGCGGCGCCGGCGCGGGTGCCGATCCAGGTGCGGTCGCGTTCGACCAGCAGGCTGTAGGCCTCCGGGTGCGGCAGGCGCGCGCCGCTCACGCGGGCTTGGAAGCGGCGGCCGTCGAAGACCTCGACGCCGTCGCTGCCGCCCACCCAGACCTTCCCGTCGGGACCGCGCGCGATCGACCACAGCAGCGGATGGTGCAGGCCTTCCTCGTGGTCCAGGCGCGCCGTCCAGCCGTTCCACAGGCGGGTGGCGCCATCGACCATGCTGCCCATCCACAGGTTGCCGTCGCGGTCCTCGTGGATCGCGCGGATCGCCCGCGCGCCGGTGACGTCGCCGATGCTTTCCACCACGCGGCCGTCGCGCAGCCGCTGCAGCTGCTGCGGGCTGGCGGCCCAGAGGTTGCCGTCGCGGTCGCCGGCCAGCGCCTCCACCGCCATCCGCACCACGCGCTGCCAGCTGCCGCCCACGTGGCGGTACAGGCCGGTGGTCGTGCCGGCCCAGAGCGTGCCGTCACGGTCGCGGGCCAATCGTGAGACGTGGACCTGCGCGGCCTCGGCCGGCAGTGGATACGCGCGCATGGAGTCGCCTTCCAGGTGGAATACCTGGCCGACGCTTCCGGCCCACACGCCATCGCCGTCGCGCAGCAGCTCCAGCGCCGGGTCCTGCAGCGGGTGGCGCAGTTCCAGGGCGGCGCCGGTGCTGGCGTAGACGCCGCCGGGGCCGGCCACCAGCACGCCGCCGCCGGGGCCGTCGACGATGGAGCGCACCGCGAACCCGGCCTGGGGCCGGCGTCCGCCATCGAGCAGCGGCACGCTGCGCAGGCGGCCGTTGCGGTAGACCAGCAGGCCCTGCGAGGTGCCGATCCAGACCCGGCCGTCGCCGGTGCCGTGCAGCGCAAGGACGTGGCCGCCCAGTTCGGGTGCGTCGTCCTGGCCGTAGCGGATGAAGCGGGCCCCGTCGTAGCGGGCCAGACCGCCCTGCGAGCCGAACCACAGGTAGCCGTCGCGGTCCTGGGTGATGGCCAGGACGCTGATCTGCGGCAGGCCGTGCTCGACGCCCCAGGTGTCGCCGACGTAGTCACCGAAGGCCTTGTCCGGCTGCAGCGCGGCGGCCGGAAGGGCGGGGCCGAGCCAGGCCAGCAGGCAGGCGCAGGCCCACAGCCTTGTCCGGCGCAGGCCGGCGGCGATGCTGAGCAGGACCTCCTGGCAACCGGCAGCGGCTGGCACGTGAACCGAGAACTCCCCCTGTCCCCATGGGCCAAGTTACGGGTTTTTCGTGGCGGTCACCACCCGTGGGGGGGGTGGTGCCCGTTCAGCATTCGATGACGTTGACGGCCAGGCCGCCGCGCGAGGTTTCCTTGTACTTGTCCTGCATGTCGCGGCCGGTGTCGCGCATGGTGCGGATCACCTTGTCCAGCGAGACCTTGTGCTGGCCGTCGCCGCGCAGGGCCATGCGCACGGCGTTGATCGCCTTCACCGCGCCCATCGCGTTGCGCTCGATGCAGGGGATCTGTACCAGGCCGCCGATCGGGTCGCAGGTCAGGCCCAGGTTGTGTTCCATGCCGATCTCGGCGGCGTTCTCGACCTGGCCGGGGCTGGCGCCCAGCGCCGCGGCCAGGCCGGCGGCGGCCATCGAGCAGGCCACGCCCACCTCGCCCTGGCAGCCGACCTCGGCGCCGGAAATGGAGGCGTTCTCCTTGTAGAGGATGCCGATCGCCGCGGCGGTGAGCAGGAAGTCGAACACGCCCTGCTCGGTCGAGCCGGGGCAGAAGCGGTCGTAATAGTGCAGCACCGACGGGATGATCCCGGCCGCGCCGTTGGTCGGGGCGGTGACCACGCGGCCGCCGGCGGCGTTCTCCTCGTTCACCGCCAGGGCGTAGAGGTTGACCCAGTCCAGGGTGGTCAGCGGATCGCGCATCGCCGCCTCGGGCTTGGAGGACAGCTCGCGGTACAGGCCCGGGGCGCGGCGGACCACGTGCAGGCCGCCGGGCAGGGTGCCGTCGGCGCGGATGCCGCGGGCCACGCAGGCCTGCATCGCGTTCCAGATCGCGCGCAGGCCGTTGCGGATCTCGTCCTCGCTGCGCCAGGCGCGCTCGTTGGCGAACATCACCCCGGCGATGGACAGGCCGCTGTCGGCGCAACGCTGCAGCAGTTCCTCGCCGCTGGAGAACGGGTAGGGCAGCGGGGTGTCGTCCGGGACGATGCGGTCCTCGGCGGCCTCGTCGGGGTTGACCACGAAGCCGCCGCCGACGGAGTAGTAATCGCGGGTGGCGATGACCTGGCCGTCGGCGTCATAGGCGGTGAAGCGCATGCCGTTGGTGTGGAACGGCAGCTTCTGGCGCTTGTTCATCACCAGGTCGCGCTTCTCGTCGAAGGCGACGGCGTGGCCCGGGGCCAGGCGCACGTTGCCTTCGCTGCGGATGCGCTCGAGCAGGGCGGGGATGGTGTCCGGATCGACCGTATCGGGCTGGTGCCCTTCCAGGCCCAGCAGCAGCGCCTTGTCGGTGCCGTGTCCGCGGCCGGTCAGGGCCAGCGAGCCGAACACCTCGGCGCGCACCCGCGCGACCTCGGCGACGCGGCCCGGCTCGACCAGCCAGTGGCCGACGAAGCGCGCGGCGGCGCGCATCGGCCCGACGGTGTGCGAGGAACTCGGCCCGATGCCGATCTTGAACAGGTCGAAGGTGCTGACGGCCATCGAGGGCGCGCGGCTCTTTGCGGAAGGCCGGCCATTGTATTGGTTGCTGCTGAAACGGGCATGACGCGCCGCGGTCGATCCGCTACCGTGGCGCCCCCGGCCCCGCCACGGATCGCCCGATGCCCCGCTACGTCCTCTACCAGCGCGACGACTGCCACCTGTGCGACCAGGCCCTGGCGGTGCTGGCCTCGATCCGTTTCCCCGAGCCGGAGAGCGTATTCATCGACGGCGACGTCGCCCTCGAGGACACCTACGGCACGCGCGTGCCGGTGCTGCGCGACAGCCGCGACGGGCGCGAACTGGACTGGCCGTTCGATGCCGGCCAGGTCCTGGCCTGGATGCGCTGAAACGCGCGGAGCTCAGCGCGGCTTCAACACGACGCGCGTGCTGACGTTGACCTCGTTGGGGATGGTGGTGGTATCGGCCCAGTCGCCTTCGCCCACGCCGAAGTCCAGGCGCTTCACCACCGCCCTGCCTTCGAGCACCGGCTGCGCGCCGTCCTTCCAGGTGAAGGTCAGGGTGACCGGCTTGCGCACGCCGCGCAGTTCCAGGGTGCCGTCGGCGGCGTAGCGGTCGTCGTCCAGCCTGCGGAAGCCGCTGGCGGTGTAGCGCGCCTCGGCGAAGCGGGCGACGTCGAAGAACTCGGCGGCCTTCAGCGTGGTGTCGCGGTCGTCGTTGCCGGTGGAGGCGCTGGCCAGGCCGATGGTGACGTCGAGCGTGCCGGTTTCGGGGCTGGCCGGGTCGAAGCTCAGCTTCGTGTCGAAGCGCGAGAAGCGGCCGGTGAACAGCTCGCCGTCGTAGCGGCTGGCGAAGGCGAGGGTGGACCCGGGCGCCTGCACGTAGTCGGCGGCGACGGCCGGCGCGGTCGCCAGCATCGCGGTGAGTGCCGCGGCCACGGCGGCCGGCGAAGTCAGCTTGATGGTCATCGTGGATCCTCGGATGGGGGAACGGAAATCCAGCCGCGCGGCAGCATCCGCGCCAGGGTGGCGTCGCGCTGGACGAAATGGTGGTAGAGCGCCGCGGCCGCGTGCGCGACGACCAGCGCCATCAGCGTCCAGAACAGCAGTTCATGCGCGTCGTTGGCGGTCTCGGCCAGCGCATGGTCCGGGGCGACCAGCTTGGGCATCGCGACCAGGCCGAACCAGCGGAACGGACGCAGCCCGCTGGCCGAGTCGTACAGCCAGCCGGACAGCGGCAGCGCCAGGACCAGCAGGTAGATCGCGCCGTGCGTGATCGCGGCCAGCTGCCGTTGCCAGCGCGGCGTGCCGGGCACCGGCGCCGGCGCGCCGGCGTACAGGCGCCAGCCGATGCGCGCCACCACCAGCGCCAGCACGGTGATGCCCAGCGACTTGTGCATCGTGTAGACCCAGAAGTACTTCGGCGAACGCGGCAGTTCGCCCATCACCAGCCCGACCACGCCGATGGCCAGGATCAGCACGGCGATGGTCCAGTGCAGCAGCTGGCTGACCGCGCCCCAGCGGTCGGTGTTCCTCAGGCTCATGGTTGATCGGGCTCCTGGCGTTCCGTGGCGGTGGCGGCGGGTCGGGCGGCGGGTTGGGTGGCGGGTCCGGGTGGCGCAGGCGCCGGCATGGCCTCGCCCGGACTGGATTCGACATCGTCGCCCGGGTCCGCTTCCGGAACGGTGTCGACGTCATCGCTCGCGTCGCCGCCGCCGCGCGCGCGTACCGCCTCGGCCTCGATGCGCAGTTCCACCTCGTCGCCGATCACGTTCGGCCAAGCGTCGATGCCGAAGGCGGCGCGGCTCAGGCGCGCGTGCGCGCTGAACCCGGCGGTGCGGCGGAACGGCGGCATCGGGTGCCGGCGCAGCGAATTGAGCTTCACCTCCAGCGGCACCTCGCGGGTGACGCCGCGCAGGGTCAGCTGGCCGTGCACGATGAAGCGGTCCGCGGCCAGCGGTTCGACCCGGGTGGAAACGAAGCGCGCCTCGGGCCAGCGCTCGGCGTCGAGCAGGTTGCGGGCGAGGGTGGCGCGGTTCCAGTGCTCGTCGCCCAGGTCCACCCGCTGCAGCGGCACGCTCACCTCAAGGCGCGCGCTGCTCCAGTCCTCCGGATCGAATTCCAGCGTGCCCTGGCTGCCGGAGACCGTGCCCAGCGCCTGCGAGTAGCCGGCATGGGACACCGCGAACAGCACCCGGGTGTGCACCGGGTCCAGTTCGTAGCGGGCGCTGGCGGCGGACGCAGGCAGCGATGCCAGCGGTGTCATCGCCAGCAGGACCAGCGCCAGGCGGAAAAGGCCGCGGCGGGGCGACGGGCAGGCAGGCGCGGGGAATGGGATCATGGCCGCATTCTAGGGCCGGTCGGGCGTGGCCGCGGCTTGCGCCTGCAACGATGCGTTGCGACGATTCGGGACGGGGAGCAGGAGGCAGCGATGTTGCGTGCGCTTTGGCTGTGCGTGCTGCTGGTGGTCGCCACGACTGCCAGCGCCGCCGTGCCCGAAGTCCCGCGCTTCCGCGTGCTCGGTCCCGCCGACGGCCTGCCGGCCACCACCGTGCCGGCGCTGGCGCGCGACCACGACGGTTTCCTCTGGGCAGCCACCTGGGACGGCCTGGCGCGCTACGACGGCGCCGGCTTCCGCGTCTGGCGCCACGATCCGGACGATCCGGCGTCGCTGCCGGGCAACGTGCTGCAGGCGCTGCACGTGGACGGTCGCAACCGCATCTGGGTGGCGAGCGAAGGCGGCGGCGTGAGCGTGATGGATCCCGGCCGCCAGGGCTTCCGCCATTTCCGCAAGTCGCTGTTCCCGCAGATGGAAAGCGACGAGGTCTTCGCCATCGCCGGGCGCGGCGAGGAGATCTGGCTCGGTACCTATGGCGGCGGCCTGTACCGCATCGACGCGCAGGACCAGGTGCGGCGCCTGCGTTCCTCCGATCCGGAAGTGAACGCGGTGCTGGACCGCGCGATCCTGGCGCTGTCGTTCGACGAACACGAAGGCATCCTGGTCGGCACGCTGCAGGGGCTGGTGCGCTGCGCCGGCAAGCAGGTGCAGCGGATGCCGCTGCCCGGGACGACGCCGTGGGCCACGGTGGTTTCGCTGTGGCGCGAAGGCGATTCGACCTGGGTCGGTTCGACGCGCGGCCTGTTCCGCCTCGGCGACGACGGGCAGTGGCGCACGCCGGCATGGGCGGCCGAGTTCAAGGGCTCGCGCACCGTCACCGCGATGAGCGACGACGGCGAGGGCGGTTACTGGATCGCCACCACCGACGGCCTGTGGCGCGTGCGCGGCAACGACGCGCCGATCGCGGTGACCCGGCAGTCGCGGGTGCTCGGGGTGAACAGCCAGGTGCAGGCGCTGCTGCGCCAGGAAGACGGCGCGCTGTGGGTGGCGCTGCCCTCGCGCGGCCTCGGTTACCTGCGTTCGGACTGGCGCCGCACCGCGGTGCTCGACGCCGAACACGGCCTGCGCGGCGGCGTGTACCGCGGTGGCGCGACCGCGGCCGACGGCGGCGTGTGGCTGGTCGGCACCGCCGGCGTGCTGGAGCGGCTGGACACGCGTACCGGCAAGGTCGACACGGTGCGCGAACCGGACGGCGCGCGCCTGACCGCGGTGCTGGAAGACCAGGCCGGCAACATCTGGACCGACCATGGCGCCGGCGTGATCCGGATGGAGCGCGGCACCGGCCGGATCCAGCGCTGGGACAGCGTGTCGGCGCAGGACCCCACCCTGGAGAAGGCGGCGATCAACTGGCTGCTGTCGGGCCCGGACGGCAGCGTCTGGCTGGGTTCGCCGGGCGCGGGCCTGCAGCGCCGGGATCCGGCGACCGGCCGGGTGATCGAATCGCTGCGCGCCGGCGTGCCCGGGCTGGGTGCGGCCGACCTGGCGATGGTGCGGATCGGTCCGGACGGCAGCCCGTGGGTGGCGGTGGAACACGGCCTGCGCCGCTGGGATCCGGCGACCTCCAGCTTCGTCGCGCCCGAGGGCATCGACGGCCAGCCGGTGCTGGCCTTCGCCTTCGACGGCAGCGAACGGCTGTGGCTGCACCGGCTCACCGGCCTGGAGGTGTGGGAGCGCAGCGACGGGCAATGGCAGCGCAGCATGCACCTGGGCACCGGCCAGGGCATCCCGGCGACCGAGGCGACCGGCCTGGTGGTCGATGGCCACCACCGCGCCTGGCTGGCCACGCGCCGCGGCCTGTTCCGCGTCGATCCCACCGGTGGCGGCGATGGCAGCGCGGCGGTGCGCCGCTTCGGCGTGCGCGAAGGCCTGCCCAGCCAGGAATTCACCGAGCGCATGCTGCTGCTGGACGGCAATGGCGTGCTGGTCGGCAGCACCGGCGACGGCTCGCTGGTGCTGCTGGACACGAACATGCCCGATCCGGTGCGACCGCCGCCGCGGCTGGTGGTCGATTCGGTGCGGGTGATGCGCGGCGATGCGCAGGTCGAGCTGCCGGTGCAGGGCGGCTTCGAACTGCGTCCCGGCGACCACGACCTGCAGCTGGCGGTGCGCTTGCTCGCCTTCGACGATCCGGAATCCAACCGCTACCGCTTCCGCCTGCTCGGCCTGGAGCAGGACTGGTACGAAGTGCAGGGCCGCGGCGACCGCGTGTTCGCGCGCCTGCCGCCTGGCCACTACCGGCTGCAGCTGCAGGCCGCGGCCGGTCCCGGCCAGCCCTGGTCGGAGGTGCAGGAGCTGGCCTTCAGCATGCCGCCGCCGTGGTGGCGCAGCGCGTGGGGCGTGGCCGTGCTGGCCGCGGCCGCGCTGCTGGCGCTGGCCTGGTCGGCGCGCATGTACCGCTTGCGTCTGCGCCGGCGCAGCCAGTGGCAGCTGGACGTGCACAAGCGCGAGCTGGCCGAGCAGGCCTCGCTGGCCAAGAGCCGGTTCCTGGCCACGCTCGGCCACGAGGTGCGCACGCCGATGACCGGCGTGCTGGGCATGAGCGAACTGCTGCTGACCACGCCGCTGGACGCGCGCCAGCGCGGCTACGTCGAATCGATCCGCCGCGCCGGCGAACACCTGATGCGCCTGGTCAACGATGCGCTGGACCTGGCCCGCATCGAGGCCGGCAAGCTGGAGCTGGAGCCGCAGGACTTCGACCTGCGCGCGCTGGTCGCCGAGGTCGCCGCGCTGATGGGACCGGTGGCCGAGCAGCGCGGCCTGGCCTTCAACGTGCACGTCGACGCCGGCGCGCCGCAGGCGCTGCGCGGCGATCCCGGCCGCGTGCGCCAGATCCTGCTCAACCTGCTGGGCAACGCGTTGAAGTTCACCGACCGCGGCGAAGTGGCGCTGGAAGTGGCCGCCGGCGTCGGCGGAGGCGTCGGCTTCGTCGTGCGCGACACCGGGCCGGGCCTGAACGACGAACAGAAGCAGCGCCTGTTCCGCCGCTTCGAACAGGCCGAGGGCGCGCGCACCGCAGCGCGCTACGGCGGCAGCGGCCTGGGCCTGGCGATCTGCCAGGAGCTGGCGATGGCGATGGGGGGCGGCATCAGCGTCGACAGCGCGCCCGGGCAGGGCTCCGCGTTCCGCGTGCAGCTGCCGTTGCCGCTGGCGCAGCCGGTCGCGCCGCCGGCGCCGCCGCGTCCGGCGCGGCAGGCCGGTCGCCAGCTGGACCTGCTGCTGGTCGAGGACGATCCGACCGTGGCCGACGTGATCTCCAGCCTGCTGCGCGCGCAGGGCCATCGCGTCGCCCGCGCCGCGCACGGCCTGGCCGCGCTGGCCGACGTGTCGGTGGCGCGCTTCGACCTGGCCCTGCTCGACCTCGACCTGCCCGGGATGGACGGCATGGCCCTGGCGCGGCAGCTGCGCCTGCAGGGCTTCGCCCAGCCGCTGCTTGCGGTGACCGCGCGCGCGGACGCCGACGCCGAAACCCAGGCGCGCGCCGCCGGCTTCGACGGGTTCCTGCGCAAGCCGGTGACCGGCGAGATGCTGGCCGCGGCGATCGAAGCCCTGCTGCCGGAGCTGGCCGAAGCATGAGGCCGGGAGTGCGCCACGCCTGGTTGCTCGCCGCCGCGCTGGCCTCGGCGCCGGCTGCGTCCGCCGAAGGCCCCGACAGTGCCGGCGACGACGGGCAGGGCCTGCCGGCCAGCCTGCTGCTGGGCGGCCTGCTCAGCGAAAGCCGGGTGCTGTATCCGCTGCAGGTGGGCGACTGGCGCGCGGTGTCGGAGCAGCGCTTTCCCGACCAGCGCTACGGCGTGGCGGTGCGCTACGTCGACGGAGAGCGCTGGCTTGACCTCTATTTCTACCCGGGCGGCCCGCAGGCGCCGGAACTGCTCGCCCAGGTGGCCCGGGCCGAACGCGAGAACATCGACGCGGCCGCGCGCGAATCGGACCGCGGGATCCGGCTGGGCGAACTGCAGGAGATCGGCCTGGCGGGCGAAGGCGGGGCCCAGGTACCGGCCTGGCGCCTGGGCCTGGAATACCCCGGCGAGCAGCGCGCCTCGGCGATGCTGCTGTTCGCGCGCAACCTCTACCTGGTCAAGGCGCGGGCGAGCGCACCGCCGCCGGCCACGCCGGCGTCGCTGCTGGCGGAAGTGCAGGCCTTCATGGAGGTGGTCGCCGCGCAGGTGCGCATCGCCAGCACCGGCGAGTGCTGGCTGCCGGAGCGGCTCGAGGTCGTCGACGCGCTGCCGGATCCGGCGGCACCGCAGGTCTTCGCCAGCTACCGCGACCCCGGCAAGGCGACGGCCGCGGTGGTCACCGCCGCCGGCGTGCAGGTGGCGCGCGCCGAAGCCGCCCGCGCCGAAGGCCTGGCGACGGAACTGGTCGCGGCCCTGTATCCGGGCTGCGTGGCGCCGGAGGCGATCGAGCCGGAGGTGCCGCCGCACATGCGCGAGATCCGCATCGAATACCGGATCCCGGCGGCGGACGACTCGGACCGGCGCTCGCCGCCGGTCGGCCGCCCGCGGCCGCCGCTGCGCGGCACCGGCTGACGCGCCCCGTCGGGGCGCGTCGCGGGCGCGCGACTCAGCGTGCGCTGTGCGCGTGCACCGCCGCGACCAGCGCGGCGACGTGCTCCGGGTCCATGTCCGGCGACATGCCGTGGCCGAGGTTGAACACGTGGCCCTCGCGCGAGCCGCCGTTGCCTTCGGCGTAGCTGTCGAGCACGCGCGCGGTCTCGCGGGCGATCGCCTCGGGGCTGCCGTACAGCGTGGCCGGGTCGAGGTTGCCCTGCAGCGCGACCTTGCCGCCGGTGCGGCGCGCCGCCTCGGCCAGGTCCACCAGCCAGTCCACTCCGACCGCGTCGGTACCGGTGTCGGCCAGCGCTTCCAGATACGGGGCGTTGCCCTTGCCGAACAGGATCAGCGGGGTGCGGTCCTCACCCTCGCCGCGCTCCAGTTCGCGCGCGATGCGCTGCAGATAGGGCAGGGAGAACTCGCGGTACAGCGTCGGCGAGAGCACGCCGCCCCAGGTGTCGAACACCTGCAGCGCCTGGGCGCCGGCGGCGCGCTGCGCGGCCAGGTAGGCGATGACCGCGTCGGTGACCACGCCCAGCAGCCGGTGCAGCAGCTCCGGGCGGTTGAAGGCCATGGCCTTGATCTTCGAATAGTTGTCGCTGCCGCCGCCCTCGACCATGTAGCAGGCCAGGGTCCAGGGGCTGCCGGAGAAGCCGATCAGCGGCACCGCGCCATCGAGTTCGCGGCGGATCACCCGCACGGCGTCCATCACGTAGCGCAGTTCGGTCTCCATGTCCGGCACCGCCAGGCGGGCCACGTCGGCCTCGTCGCGGATAGGGCGCTCGAACTTCGGGCCTTCGCCCTCGGCGAAGTACAGGCCCAGGCCCATGGCGTCGGGCACGGTGAGGATGTCCGAGAACAGGATCGCCGCGTCCAGCGGGAAGCGGCGCAGCGGCTGCAGGGTGACCTCGCAGGCCAGCTCCGGGTTCTTGGCCATGGCCAGGAAGCTGCCGGCCCGGGCGCGGGTGGCGCGGTACTCCGGCAGATAGCGGCCGGCCTGGCGCATCAGCCACACCGGCGTGCGGTCCACGGGCTGCCGGCGCAGGACGCGCAGCAGGCGGTCGTTGGCGAGGGTTTCGGACACGTTGAACCTTGGACTTGGGAAAGGGCGGGTGGCCGTCAGGCGCCGCGTGGCGCTTCGGCGCCGCTGACGAACATCACCTGGAAGCCGCGCTTGAGCTGGGCGTCGCGGGCCTTCTCGAAGGCGGCGGTGGCCTCTTCCTGGAGCAGGTACTGCTCGCGCCGCAGTTGCGACTTGCCGCCGATCTGGCCGCTTTCGCGAAGCAGCTCCCAGCCGCCGAACAGGTCCGGCTGCAGGGTCAGCTGCAGGTAACGGGGGGCTTCGCCCGGCGTCGGACGCTGCTGCAGGAGGATGCGCATGGCCGACATTGTAGCGGGGGCGGTGGGGGAGGCCGTATGGGGGAGCCGGCCCTGCGGGCCCAGTCGCTCTGCCGGGAAGGCGGTGGACGTCCCGGCCGGGTGAAGGCCGACGCTTCTATGGGCAGTGCGACGAGAAGCCCCTCTCCCCCGGGAGAGGGGTTGGGGAGAGGGCAGGTGTGCCGACGCCGCTGGGCTCCCGACCCTCTCCCCCGGCCCCTCTCCCGGTGGGAGAGGGGAGATCGAAGCCATGCTCCCGCGCTGCCGCGGCTCCGTCCGAAGCCGCCCACCGGAAAGTCAGCTCTTCACCTGGCGGATCGCAGTGCGGCGGGTCACCCGGCGTGGCAACGCCGAGCCGTCGCCGGCGCCTCGTTCATTCCTGGCGCGTAGCGCTGTCCCGGCTCCGGCCAACGCGTGTGCTTCCGCGTTACCTTCAGCCCGCTCAGCCCGCCAGCAGCTCCAGTACCTGGGCTTCGTCCACGTCGGGGACGACCACGGCCTGGCCGAGGCCGTGCCACAGGACGAGGCGCAGGCGGCCGGCGAGGTTCTTCTTGTCCAGGCGCATGCGCGCCAGCAGCGCTTCGGGAGCCAGGCCGGCGGGGATCCGGGTGGGCAGGCCGCAGGCCTGGAGCAGGCGTTCGAGGCGGTCGGTGTCGGCGTCGGAGGCCATGCCGAGGCGGGCCGAGAGGCGTCCGGCCAGGACCATGCCGACCGCGACCGCCTCGCCATGCACCAGCGCTTCGCTGCCGCCGCCGGAATAGCCCTGCTCGGCCTCGATCGCATGGCCGAAGGTGTGGCCCAGGTTGAGCAGGGCGCGCTCGCCCTTCTCCAGCGGGTCGCGCTCGACGATCCCCGCCTTGTGTTCGCAGCTGCGCGCGATCGCCTCGGCCAGCGCGGCGTCGTCGCCGGCCAGCAGCGCGGCGTGTTCGCGCTCCAGCCAGGCGAAGAATTGCGGATCGCGGATCGCGCCGTACTTGATCACCTCGGCCAGGCCGGCACGCAGTTCGCGGGGCGGGAGGGTGCGCAGGGTGGCGGTGTCGGCGATCACCGCGCGCGGCGGGTGGAAGGCGCCGACCAGGTTTTTGCCCTGCGGGATATCGACCGCGGTCTTGCCGCCGACCGAGGAGTCGACCATCGACAGCAGGGTGGTCGGCAGCTGCACGCAGTCGATGCCGCGCATCCAGCAGGCCGCGGCGAAACCGGCCAGGTCGCCGACCACGCCGCCGCCGAGCGCGTACACCGTGGCGTCGCGGGTGGCGCCGAGCCCGGCCAGCGCCTCGATCGCGCCGGTGAAGGTGGCCAGGGTCTTGTGCGACTCGCCAGCCGGGATCACGTGCGTGGCCAGCTCCAGGTCCGGCCGCGCCGCGCGCAGCGCGGCAGCCACCGCGTCCGCGTACAGCGGCGCGACCTGGCTGTCGCTCAGCATCAGCGCGTGGCACCCGCGTGCATGCGCGGCCAGGCGCGCGCCATCGCCCAGCAGGCCGGGGCCGATATCGATCGCGTAGGGATGGCTGCCGCCGACGTGGACCGTGCGCACCGCCGTCATGCCGCGACCCCGTTGCCGTTCCAGCGTTCGGCCAGCTGCAGGCACAGGCGCGAGGAGGCCTCCGCCGCGGTCAGGCCGTCGGTGTCCATCACCAGGTCGGCGACCTCGCGGTACAGCGGCTCGCGGATGCGCGCCAGCTCGCGCAGCACCTGTTCGCGGTCCGGGCGCTGCAGCAACGGACGGCTGCGGTCGCGGGCCAGGCGCTTGAGCTGCGACTCCAGCCCGGCGCAGAGGTAGACCACGAAACCACGTTCCTGCATCAGCCTGCGATTGCCCGGGTCGAGCACGGCGCCGCCGCCGGTGGCGACCAGCTGGCCCTCGCCTGAGAGCAGTTCGGCCAGTACCGCCGACTCGCGTTCGCGGAAACCGCTCTCGCCGACGTGTTCGAAGATGGCGGAGATGGTCGCGCCGGTGCGCTGTTCGATGGCGTGGTCGGCGTCGACGAAGCACAGGCCGAAACGCTCGGCCAGGCGGCGTCCGATCGAGGTCTTGCCGGCGCCCATCGGGCCGACCAGCACGAGGTTCGGGGCGGGATTCATGGCTGGCGATGCTAGCACCGCCGCGATGGTCACCGCTGCAACCGCGCCACATCCGGGTTGCGTGCGCCTGCACGGATCCGTGCCATGGCGTTAACGGCGCCGGCAACAGACTTTCCGCCCCGGCGCACGCGCGCCCGTCCAGCAGGAGCCATCGTCATGTCGGTCGCCAAAGTCATCGAGGTCAGCGCTTCTTCGAAGACCAGCATGGAAGACGCGGTGAAGAGCGGGCTGCGGAAGGTTTCCGAGACCGTGAAGGGGATCCAGGGCGCCTGGGTCAACGAGATCAAGGTGGCCACCGACGGCGACGGCAACGTCCTGGAGTGGCGAGTCAACATGCGGGTGACCTTCATCGTCCAGTAGTCGCCCAGTCCCGGATCCGGGCAGGCGGGTACCGGATGCCGCCGCCGGCGAGGCCGCGCACGGCCAGACCGGCGGCAAGGCATGCCGCCCCTGGGGACGATGCTGGAGATGCGGCCGCAAGGCAGTAACCGCGTGCCGCTGCGGCGCCGGTCAGTCCGGTTCGCCGCTCAGCTGCTGCAGTTCCATCGAGATCATCAGGTGCAGCTCGTCGAGCGTGACCTCGAGCGATGCGGAACTGCGGCGCAGGTGGATGTCCATCAGCGTGGCGACCAGGTCGCACATCACGTCCGGATCGCGCGTCCACGCCATGACCACGGCGGAATGGGTGAGTCGGTGCCAGTCGGGATCGACTGCCGGCGGCGGTGGTTGCCAGCTCCGGCTGTCGCCCACGAAGGGCCAGATGGGGCACTCGTCCATGTGCGGCGACGCATGCCTTGCTTGCGGCAGTGTCATCGTGTCCATGGACCAGATGGTGGTAGTACAACCACCCGGGCAACCATCAGACTTGTCTGAAACTTCCTGTTCCTAGACCGCGCGCACTTTCACGTTGCGCACCCTGCACTCGACAACGGCTTCGCTTACGACAACAGGCCGTGTTCCCGTGCGTACGCGTACAGTTCCAGGTCGCTGCGCAGGCCGAGCTTGGCCATGCCGTCCATCTTCTGCCGGCTCACGGTTTTCACGCTGCGCTCGAGCCTGCGTGCGATTTCCGACACGGTCAGGCCGGAGGTGAACAGGCGCAGCACCTCGGTCTCGCGGCGCGAAAGCGGGCCGCGTGCCGAGCCGCCTTCGAGGATGGTCGCGTCGAGCAGGCGGCGGATGCCGGTGCCGAGGTAGTTGCGCCGGTGCGCGACCACGTTGATCGCCAGGGTCAGTTCGGTCAGCGCGTCGGACTTGTTCAGCAGCCCGCGCACGCCGGTGTCGAGGATCGACTGCAGCACCGCGGCATTGCCGGCCATGGTCAGCACCAGCACCGGCAGGTCCGGCCAGCGCCGGCGCAGGCGGCCGAGCATGCTCAGGCCGTCGGCGACGTTGCCGCCGGGCATGCTGAAGTCGGTCAGCACCAGGTCGGCGGCGACGCGGTCCAGCGCGGCGAACAGCTCCTCGGGCGTGGAGGCTTCGGCGACCACGCTGGCGGGGATGTTGGATTCGACCAGCATGCGCACGCCGCTGCGCACCACCGGGTGGTCGTCGGCCAGGACGATGCGCAGGCTGCGGCGCGCGCCCTCTTCGCGCGTGGGCAGCCTGGGTGAAGGCGGGTACGGGTCCGTCATGGTCCACCCTCCGTGGTGGTCGCCTGGGGATCCAGGTTGTCGAGCAGTTCTTCGAGTTGGGCGAGGCGCTCGACCAGCGCGTCGCGGCGCTCGCGGTTGCTGGCGCCGGACGGCGGCTCGCCGGGGCCGGATTCGCCGGCCAGCAGGCGCAGTGAACCGCCGATGCGGTGCAGCAGCTCGCGCTGCTGCTCCACGTCGCCCTGTTCGAACGAGCGGTCCAGGGCGTCCATGTCCTCGCGGCTGGTCTCCAGCAGCCGCTGCAGCACGTCGCGCACCTGGCGCATCGAGCCGAACGTCTCCATCAGCAGCGCCAGCTGCCGGTAGCTGGAGCGACCGGCGGCCGGTTCCGGCGGCGCCGGCGCCCGGGCGGTGGCCGTGCCGGCCTGCTGCAGGTGGGCGGCGAGCTGGATCTCCAGCTCGTGCAGCTGCACGGGCTTGGCGATGAAACCGTCCATGCCCGCATCGATGCAGTACTTCACCTGGCCTGGCAGCACGCTGGCCGACAGCGCGATGATCGGCAGGTGCGCGCCGGTGCCGCGCTCCTGCGCGCGGATCCGCGCGGTGAGCGCGTAGCCGTCCAGCACCGGCATGTGGCAGTCGGTGACCAGCAGGTCGAAGTGGTCGCGCGCCAGCGCCTGCAGCGCCTCCTCGCCGTTTTCGACCAGCTCGTGCTCATAGCCCAGCCGTTGCAGCTGGCGCGCGATCACGGCGCGGTTGATCGGATGGTCCTCGGCGACGAGGATGCGCGCCCCCGGGACCGGCACCGGCCCGGGCGTGGCGGCCGCCGGCGGCTCCGGCGAAGCCAGCCCCAGCGCGGCGTGGCAGGCCTTGACCGTGGCCCGCCACAGCAGCGGCGTGCCCTGCAGCTCGACACCGCCGGCCGGCAGGGCCGGGGGCAGGGGAGACTGCGGATCGACCAGGCGGATCTGCCGCGTCCCGGCCGGCAGGCGGCCCTCGGCGACGAGCGCGGCATCGGCCACGAACAGGTGGGCGTCGTCCGGGCCGATCTCGGCCAGGTCCGCCGGCGCGGCCTCGATCAGGTTGAAGCCCAGCGCCGACAGCGCGTTGGCCAGGCCCTGGCCGACGTGGCGGTCGCGGGTGCACAGCAGCGCGATCCGCCCGGCCATGTCCGGCTGCGGCAGCAGCGCCCGCACCACCGGCAGCAGCACCTCGAAGGTGGCCACCGTGCCTTCGTCCTGCATGCTGGACAGCTGCAGCGAACCTTCCATCAGCCCGGCCAGCTGCCGGCACAGCGCCAGGCCCAGGCCGGTGCGGTGGGCGATGCCTTCGCCGCCGTCGAACAGCGGGCGCTGCACCTGGCGCAGGCGCTCTTCGGACATGCCCGGCCCGGTGTCGGAGACGACGAAGCGCAGGCGCTGGCCGTCGGCCGTGGCCTCGACCAGTTCGATGCGCAGCTCGACGCGCCCGGCCTCGGTGAAGCGGATCGCGTTGCTGAGCAGGTTGGCCAGTACCTGGCGCACGCGCGAGGCGTCGCAGCGGTGCTCGGCGGCCAGCCGCCAGTCGATGATCGAATGCAGGCGCAGGCCCTTCTCCCAGGCCTGCGGCGCGAACAGGGCCAGCACCCCGTCGGCCAGCGCGCGCAGGTTGCATGGCGCCGGATCCAGGCTCAGCTCGCCGGCCTCGATCCGGGAGAAGTCGAGGATGTCGCCGAGGATGTGCAGCAGGGTGTCGACCGAGTCCTCGAGCATCCCCAGCAGGTGCACCTGCTCCTGGTCCAGCGGCGTTTGCGCCATCAGCTCGACGATGCCCAGCGCGCCGGCGATCGGCGTGCGGATCTCGTGGCTCATCATCGACAGGAAGCTGTCGGTGGCGCGGGCGGCGGCCTCGCCTGCCCGGCGCGCGTCGTGCAAGGCGGTGACGTCGGTGAATGTCCCCAGCGCCAGGCCTGCCCCGTCGCCGGCCAGCGGCTGCAGCTGGAGCAGCAGGACCCGCGCCCCGTGCCCGGCCGCCTCGTGGCGGAACTCGCGGATGGCGCGGGTGGCGCCCCGGTCCAGTTCGGCCTTGGCCTGCTGCAGCGGCTCCAGGTCGGCGCCGAGGATGTGCCGCGTTTGGGCCGGTGTGTGACCCAGTACGTCAGTCCGCCGGCAGCCGTAGAGCGCGGCATAGGCCTGGTTCACCGCCACGAAGCGGCCTTCGGCGTCGCGGACGAAGGCCGGCAGCGGCAGGGCTTCCAGCAGCGCCTCGGCCTGGTGGCCGACCGAGGGCGGCGCGATGGCCGGCTGCGGCGGCCTGCGCATGCGCCACCACAGGGCCAGGGCACCGGCGGTGGCGAGGCTGCCGGCGGCCAGCCCGCCCAGCAGCCAGGCGCTGGCCGTGCCCTGCGCCGGCGCTGCGCAGGCGGCTCCCGGAGCCAGACCACATGCCGCCGCCAGCGCCAGGGTGGTGGCGCTGCGCTGGGGCCCGGACGGCGTGCCGGGCGGCGCTGGGCGGCAACGGTTCATGACGGTGGGGCGGGGCGATGGCACCCGGCCCTGGATAGGCAGGCTGAAGCAAGCAGCGGGCCAAAAGGCCCGGCGCCGGAGGGCCGGGTGGGGGGCGACGAGGATGGACGACCCCGGAACAGGACGTCCGGGCCCAGCGGGCCCGGACGGGCCGCAAGCGTGCTACCCCGGGGGGACGGAGCACACGGCGTGGCGCGGCCTGGACTGGCGTGGAAACCGGAGCGGAAGGCATGCAGACCCGGAGAGCCTGCTACCAGGATCCCCCTGCGATGGACCCGCGACTCCGATTCCCCCATGAGGGGGGAATCTGCGCCGGGCCGAGGCCGCAGCCAATGAGAAACGTCTCAAATCCCGGCCGGCCCGCCCCGGACCACGAGGTCCAGCGGCCGGCGTTCCCCATCGAGTACCACGCAGGCGTCCGCCCGCCCGGGCAAGGTCGCCAGGGCGTGCCGGCTGATCCGCTCGTAGTGCTGGATGAAACGCGCCAGGGCCGTATCGTCCATGCCGCGGCGGCCCGGCTCGGCCGCGCGCAGGGCATGTTCCTGCTGGCGCCGCCAGCGGTGCACCACCTCGAACCCGGGCGGCTGCAGGAACCACAGCCGGTCGATGCGCGCCCACAGCGCCGGGTAGTCGCGCGCCAGCGCGACGTTGCACCAGCGCCGCCAGGTGCCGCCGGCGTCCTCGGCGCGTTCCAGCGCGTTCAATGGCGCCTGCAGCGCGGTCTCCGCCTCGGGCGGCACGGCCAGGCACCAGCCTTCGAACACCAGCAGGTCCAGCGGCTCCGGCACCACCATCCACGCCGCCTCGGGCAGGCGGTCGTCGCCGGGCTTGTCGAAGCGTGGCAGCGCGGGTGTGCCGCCCGCACGCAGCGCGTCGATCGTGCGCAACGCCAGGTCCACGTCGTGGGTGCCGGGCGGGCCGCGCGTGGCCAGCAGCGGATGCACTTCGCGCGCCAGCGCCGCGCGCCGTGCCGCGGCCAGGTAGAAGTCGTCCAGCGATACGCCGGCGGCGGCCAGCCCGGCCTCCCGCGCCAGCGCCACCACCTGCGCGGCCAGCGTGCTCTTGCCGCTGCCCTGCAGCCCGCTGATGCCCAGCACGCGCAGCCCGTGGCCGCGGCGCGCGCCGCTGTCGGCCAGGGCCGCCGCGGCCAACCAGGGCGGGAAAGCGGTATGCGCCTGCGCGTGCATGGGTCCACAATACGTGCACCCGAACACCGCGTGGAGACTGCGATGACCGACCGGCTTTATGCGGAAGCGCTGGCGACCTTCAGCCGCCTGCTGGACGAGGCCCGGGACAGCGGCATGGCGGACCCGAACGCGATGGCCGTGGCCACCGCCGACGCCGATGGCGTGCCGTCGGTGCGCACGGTGCTGCTGAAGTCGTTCGACGAGCGCGGATTCACCTTCTACACCCACCTGGACAGCCACAAGGGCCGCGACCTGCGCGCCAACCCGCGCGCGGCGCTGCTGTTCCTGTGGCGGCACCTGCGCGAGGCGGGGGTGCAGGTGCGGATCAGCGGCGGCGTGGTCCGGGTCGACGACGCCGAGGCCGATGCCTACTTCGCGACGCGGCCGCGGATGAGCCAGCTCGGCGCGTGGGCGTCGAAGCAGTCGGCCACGCTGGTCTCGCGCGAGGAATTCGACGCACGGCTGGCCGATGCCGAGGCGGAGTTCATGGGCCGCGAGGTGCCGCGTCCGCCGGGCTGGAGCGGCTTCCGGGTGGTGCCGGGGACGTTCGAGTTCTGGTACGGCGCCGGCTACCGCCTGCACGAGCGCTGGTGCTACCAGCACGAAATCGAGGGCCACTGGTCCAAGCGGATGCTGTATCCGTGAGCGGCGCGCGGGTGCGCCGGGCGACGGCGGCCGACCTCGACGCATGGGTGGCGATGCGCCAGGCGCTGTGGCCCGGCAGCGACGCAGGCGAGCTGCGCGGGGAAGCGGAGGCCTTCCTCCAGGATCCCCGTGACATGGCGGCGTTCGTCGCCGAGGGCGACGGCAAGGTGGTCGGCCTGGCCGAAGCCAGCCTGCGCTGCGAGTACGTCAACGGCACGCTGACCTCGCCAGTCGGTTTCCTCGAGGCCTGGTACGTGGCGCCGGAGTGGCGCGGGCAGGGCGCGGGTCGCGCCCTGGTCGCGACGGTGGAGGACTGGACCCGCGGGCATGGCTGCAGTGAACTGGCCTCCGACGCGCTGATCGACAACCTCGGCAGCCGGGCCGCGCACGCGGCCTGCGGTTTCGAGGGGACCGGACAGGTGGTGTACTTCCGCAAGCCGGTGCGCTGATGGGCCCGCGGCGCATCGTCTGCCTGACCGAGGAGCCGACCGAGACGCTGTACGCGCTCGGCGAGCAGGACCGGATCGTCGGCATCAGCGGGTTCACCGTGCGGCCGCCGCAGGCGCGGCGCGAGAAGCCGAAGGTCAGCGCGTTCACCAGTGCCCGGGTGGAGGCGATCCTGGCGTTGAAGCCGGACCTGGCGATCGGCTTTTCCGACATCCAGGCGGACATCGCGGCCGAACTGGTACGGCGTGGGGTGGAGGTGTGGATCGCCAACCATCGCAGCGTCGCGGGCATCCTCGATTACGTGCGGCGGCTGGGTGCTCTGGTCGGCGTCGCGGCGCGGGCGGAGGCGTATGCGGATTCGCTGGCGCGCGGGCTGGACGATGTCGCGCGCGAGGCGGAAAAGCTGCCGGTGCGGCCGAAGGTCTACTTCGAGGAGTGGGACGAGCCGCTGATCACCGGTATCCAGTGGGTGGCCGAGCTGGTGCGGATCGCCGGCGGCGAGGACGTTTTCCCGTGGCTGTCGCGCGAGCCGCTGGCGAAGGCGCGGATCCTGGCCGATGGCGCGCCAGTGATCGAACGGGCGCCGGACATCGTGATCGGCTCGTGGTGCGGGAAGAAGTTCCGGCCGGAGCAGGTGGCGGCGCGGCCGGGTTGGGATGCGATCCCGGCGGTGCGGGACGGGGAACTGCACGAGGTGAAGTCGCCGCTGATCCTGCAGCCGGGGCCGGCGGCGCTGACCGACGGGGTGGCGGAGCTCGCGCGGATCATCCGCGGGTGGGCGGCGCGGCGGGCGCGCTGACGTTCGGTGCGCCGCTGCGGCTTTGCGACGCGGAGAAGGCGCGAACGTGAAAGCGGGCTGGGGGCGCGGACGCGCTACCCGTGGGTACTCATGTCCCCCGGCACCGGCCTGCGGCCGATGCCTCCTCCTTTACTTCGCACCCACGGGCATCGCATCCGCGCTGGTGACGGGGGCAGGACTTTCCAGGAGAGGTTTTTTGGCCGGAAGTGGCCTGCGGCTGGGGCACAGGACTCAGGCGCGCTCGAGCGCCGAAGCGCTGCCGGCGAGCGCGGGAGCGAGCCAGCAGTGCGAACCGAGGGCGGTGAAACCCTGGTCCTCGAGGCGGCGTCGGTACCAGAGTGCCGTGCGGCGCTGGAAGCCGTCGGTGTCGCCTTCGAACTCGTCCTCGGCGGTGAAGGTTTCGAGGAAGGCGACGCCGCCACAGAGTTCGGCGAGGCCGGGCAGGCCGCGGACCAGTTCGCGGGTGGGGAGGTAGTGGAGGACGTCGGCGCAGACCAGCAGGTCGACGGGGGCGCAGGGGCGCAACCATTCGAAGTCGCCGAAGCTGGCCAGGTGCAGGTTGCGGCGCGGGCCGTGGCGGGCGATGGCGTATTCGCTGCTGTCGAAGCCGAGGTAGTGCAGTTTCGGGCGCAGTTTGAGCAGGGGCGCGCGCCAGGCGCCTTCGCCGCAACCGATGTCGAGGACGGTGCGCACGGGCCGCTCGAGGTGGTGCTCGGCGACGGCCACGGCGAGGGCGACCTTGCGGGCCAGGCGCTTCGGGTCGTGGATGGCCTGGTCGCGGTACCAGTGGTCGAAGTAGTGGCGGTCGTAGGTCTTGGTCATCGGCACGGTTGAGGGACGGCAGGCGCGGCCTGCGCCGCGGTGGTTCGACAGGGAGGCGGCCGATGGCCGAGAATCCGCACATCCTAGCCGCAGGGCCCACGCATGTATTCCACGTATCTCTGGGTGAAGTCGTTCCACCTGCTGTTCGTGGTGGCCTGGATGAGCACGGTGTTCTACCTGCCGCGGATCCTGGTCAACCTGGCCGAGGCGCAGGGGCAGCCGGAAGTGCAGGCGCGGCTGGTGCTGATGGGACGGCGGCTGTACCGCTTCGGCCACAACATGTTCGGCATCGCCGCGGCGCTGGGCCTGGTGCTTTGGCTGGGTTATCGGGTGATCGACGGGTTCCCGACCATGGTCGGGAACCCGGCCGGCTGGCTGCACGCGAAGCTGGCGCTGGTGGTGCTGATGCTGGCGTACTACATCTTCACCGGGCGCTGGCTGAAGGGCGTGGAGCAGGGGCGCGGGCTGCCGTCGTCGGGCAGGCTGCGCCTGTTCAACGAGCTGCCGATCCTGCTGCTGCTCGGGATCATCTGGCTGGTGCTGGCCAAGCCGTTCTGATCCCACGCCCCGCGCGGGGTGCGGTGGCAAAGCAGGCGGGCCGCCCGTTGCAAGCGGCCCGTCTTCGTTTCCGGCTCAGTCCTGACGGCGGAACCGCTCCGGCCGCGGCAGTTCCACCGGCACACCGTTGGCGTCGCAGGTGCCGGCCTGGCACAGGCGTTCGCGCAGCTTCGGCGTGGCCTGCACGATCAGGTGGTAGATCGCGTTCTGCTCGAGGGTGCCGCGCACCGCCTCGCTGCCGGGGCCGCGCGCCCAGATGCCGACGTCCTCGCCGCCGTGCGATTCGGACTTCAGCGGCACCAGCGCTTCCTGCAGGTAATCCGGATCGGTGGTGTCGACCTGCGACAGGTCCGGGCGGCCGTGTGCGGGCCCGGCCGAAGAGGGCGCGTGCAGGAAGCGCTTGGGGCCTTCCGGCTGCTGGTTGCTGGCGCCGGTGTGGCCGGGGCCGTTGGCATAGCCGAGGGTGGTGTAGGGCAGGCCGGTGAGGTCGCGGGCGTAGCCGCCGGACGGGTCGTCCTCGCTGCCCTGGCCGCGGACCTTGCCCAGGATCGGGTTGCCGCGCACCGGGTAGCCGACGAAGTTGAGTGTGTGCGAGTGGTCGGCGGTGACCAGGATCAGGGTGTCGTCGGCCGAGGTCATCTCCGCCGCGGTGCGCACCGCCTCGGCCAGGGCGATGGTCTCGTCCAGGGCGCGGTAGGCGTTGCCGTAGTGGTTGGCGTGGTCGATGCGCGCGCCCTCGACCATCAGCACGAAGCCCTCCGGGTGCTTCGACAGGCGCCGGATCGCCTCGGCGGTGAGTTCGGCCAGCGAGGGTTCGGCGGCGGCGTCGCGCTCGTGCTCGAACTGCATGTGGTCGTATTCGAACAGGCCCAGCACCGCCGGCGCGCCGGCGGCGGCCTGCAGCTGGGCGCGGTTCCAGACGTAGGCACCGCCGGGATGGGCGGCCTTCCACTCGGCGACCAGGTCGCGGCCGTCGCGGCGCAGGCCGACCTTGTCGGCGTGTTCGGGATCGCGCGCGCCCGCCGGCAGGAACTGGGCGCGGCCGCCGCCGAACAGCACCGTCGGGCCGCGGCCGTAGGGCGTGGACACCATCTGCCGGGCGATGTCGACGCAGCCTTCGGCCACGGCCTTCGCCGGCAGGTCGGCGTCGTGTTCCCAGTTGCGGTTGGGGGCGTGCGCCCAGGTCGCCGCCGGGGTGGCATGGGTCAGGCGCGCGGTGGTGACGATGCCGGTGGCCATGCCGGCGGCATCGGCCAGGTGCAGCCAGGTCAGGCGCTGCCTGCCGAGGCTGCCGGCGCAGTCGTCGCGGTGGCCGGCGGACACGCCGATCGCGCCCATGTGCGACTTCACCCCGGTGGTGATCGCGGTCATGGTGCCGGCCGAATCCGGGGTCTGCGAGTCGGTGTTGTAGGTCTTGCTGAAGCCGGTATGCGGGAAGCGCTCCCAGGACAGCAGGTTCTCCTCGCCGGGCTGCCGGCGGCGCTGGCCCTCGAGGATGCGCGCGGCGGCCACCGTGGTCAGGCTCATGCCGTCGCCGAGGAACAGGATGACGTTCTTCGCTTTGCCGGCCATCGCGCCGCGGGCGGCGGCCTGGGCGGCGCCGCTGCGGTACCACCACTCGGCGGTCTCGCCCTGCGGGTGGGCGATGGCCGGGACCTCGATGTCGATCGCGGCGGAGGGCAGCGCGCCGGGGGCGGCGGGGAGGGTGCCGGTGGAGGCGCAGGCGGCGAGCAGGCTGGTGCAGAGGGCGGCGGGCAGGTACTTCAGGCGGGGCATCGGCATTCCGGCGGTTGCAGCGTGCCGTCGGTGCGGGGGCGGCCGGTCGCGGCGCCGCGTCCCGACGCCGCCGGCGTGAGAGGGAGGCCGCATTATGCGCCGGGCGCTTTGTCATGCCGATGACACGACGGCGTTCCGCGCACGCCGTCGCGGTCCGCACGGCCATTGGGCTATCGTGCCGGCTTCGCTAGGCGATGGATCCCCGATGAAACTCGTTTCGGCCTGGCTGGCCATCCCGTTCTGGCAGCGCGTGCTCGCCGGCTTCGTGCTCGGCGCGCTGGCCGGATGGCTGATGGGCCCGGCGGCGCAGACCTGGTTCGGCCCGCTGGGGACGGTCTACGTCACCCTGATCCGGATGATCGCCGTGCCGCTGGTGCTGTTCGCGGTGATCAACGCGGTGGCCTCGCTGCACGGGCAGAAATCGGTGGCGGCGCTGGGCGGGCGCACCTTCCTCTGGTTCGCGGCGACCGCGGCGCTGGCGGTGGGCGTGGGCCTCGCCGTGGGGCTGGTGCTCAAGCCCGGCCAGGGACTGACCGGGCTGGAGATGGCCGCGGACTACACCCCGCGCGAGGTGCCCACGCCGGTGCAGGTGCTGCTGGACGTGGTTCCGGCAAACCCGTTCAGGGCGCTGGCCGACGGCAAGATCCTGCAGGTGATCTTCTTCGCCGGCCTGCTGGGCTTTGCGCTGGTGAAACTGGGCGAGCGCACCGCGCGGCTGCGCGCGCTGGTGGGCGAGGCCAGCGAGGCGATGATCCAGGTCACCCGCTTCGTGCTGGAGATGACCCCGCTGGGCACCTTCGGCCTGATCGCCGGCCTGGTCGGCAGCTACGGCTTCGAGAAGCTGCTGCCGCTGGGCAGCTTCGTGTTCGCTCTGTACCTGGCCTGCACGCTGCACATCGTGTTCGTGTACGGCGGCCTGCTCCTGGCGCACGGCCTCAACCCGCTTAAGTTCTTCCGCGGCGCCGCGCCGGGCATGCAGGTGGGCTTCGTCAGTTCGTCGAGCTTCGCCTCGATGCCGGTGGCCATGCGCAGCGTCACCCACAACCTGGGCGTGGACAGGGACTACGCCGCGTTCGCCGTGCCGCTGGGCGCGAGCATCAAGATGGACGGCTGCGGCGCGATCTACCCGGCGCTGACCTCGGTGTTCGTGGCCCAGTACTTCGGCATCGACCTGTCGCTGAACCAGTACTTCGTGATCCTGCTGGCCTCGGTGCTGGGCAGCTTCGGCACCGCCGGCGTGCCGGGCACGGCGATCGTGATGGTGACCCTGGTGCTGAGCGCGGCGAAGCTGCCGCTGGAAGGCATCGCCCTGCTGGTGGCGATCGACCGCATCCTCGACATGATGCGGACCATGACCAACGTGACCGGGCAGATGCTGGTGCCGGTGCTGGTGGCCAAGGAGACCGGGCTGCTCGACCGCCGCACCTACGAGCAGGCGTCGAGCAACGTCGGCCTGGAGGAACACGGGGGCGTAGGCGACTGAGCCCGCCACGTGGGCCTCGGCCGGACGGCTCGTGCCGGTCCGGCGGCGGAACCGGTAAACGAAGAAGGCCGCCCCTGGGGCGGCCTTCTTCCTGTCCGACTGGTGACCGGGATCAGATCTCGACCCGGCGCGCCTGCATGAAGCGGTTGCCCCAGTAGCCGGAGGTCAGGCTGTCCACGCGCACGTCCTTGCCGCGGCTGGGCGCGTGCAGGAACTGGCCGTTGCCGACGTAGATGCCGACGTGGTTGACCCGGCCGCGCAGGCCGAAGAACACCAGGTCGCCCGGGTTGAGCTGGTTGCGGTCGCGGATCAGCTGGGCGTCGGCCTTGGCCGCCATCTCGCGGGAGACGCGCGGCAGCTCGATGCCCAGGGCGCTGCGGAACACGTAGCCGACCAGGCCGCTGCAGTCGAAGCCCTCGGTGGAGGTGCCGCCCCAGCGGTACGGAGTACCGATCAGGGACATGGCGGCCTTCAGCACCTGCTGGACCCGGCCCTCGGACGGCGGCGCCGCGGCGGCCCCCTGGGTCAGGTCGTAGGCGGACAGCAGGCGGCTGACGTCGCCGGCGAACATCGCCGAGCGGTCCAGCAGCGGCAGGCTGTCGTTGCCGGAGATGTGCGGCAGCAGCGCGGCCAGGGTGGCGTCGGCGGCGGCGTCGGCCTTCTGGCGCAGGGTGCCGCTGGTCGGGGTGGCCCTGGCTGCAGCCGGGGCGGCGGCGTTCGCCGTGACCTCGGGGCCGGCGGCCGGCACGCCCTCGGCCATGACGACCTCGGTGGCCGGCGCGGCGATGGCTTCGGGCACGATCTCCGCCGGTTCCGGGGCGGCCAGCAGCGGCAGCGAAGGCATGGCCAGGAGAACGAGGAGGAGAGGACGGAGCACCCGGCGCCCGGAGGCAGCGGGGGTGGCGGCAGGCTGGCCTGTGCGCAGGTCGTCGGTCGTCACGCAGATGTCACAGTACGGCGATGCAGGGATCATGCCCCCTTCACCGTCTCTTGATGTTCACAAAAAGTTAAATTCGCATTAAGACGCGCGTGCGCGCCGTCGCGGATTCAGAGAAGGACCCGGCGCGCGCCGCTGTAATGGTCCCGCCAGTACGGGCCGTCGAGCCGGTCCAGGCGCACCGTGCCGCCGCTGCTGGGGGCGTGCACGAAGCGGCCCTCGCCCACGTAGATGCCGACGTGGGTGACCTCGCGGCCGCTGCCGAAGAACACCAGGTCGCCGCTGGCCAGCCGCTCCGGGGCCAGCCGCGGGCCCTGCACGGCGGCCAGTTCGCGCGAGCTGCGCGGCAGGCGCAGGTCGAGCATGTCGCGGAACACGTAGTTGACCAGGCCGCTGCAGTCGAAGCCGGTTTCGGGAGTGTTGCCGCCGTAGCGGTAGGGGGTGCCGACCAGGCTCAGGGCGCGCAGGGTCACGGCATTGGCCCGGGCCGGGTCGGCCGGGGCGACCTGCGGCCAGCGGATCGCGGCCGGGGCGGTCGGGCGGGTGGCCTCGCGGCCGCATCCGGCCAGCAGCGTCGCCAGGGCAAGAAGGAATGCGGCCCGCCGGAACGGGACCGGGAGGCCCGGCGCTGGCATGGCCGGGGACAGGGCGGGATAATGCGGCTCTTTCCTCACGCGGCCATCTTGGCCGCATCCCCATGCGGCAGACAAGCCGCCCACCCCCCAGCTGCCAACCCGGCAGCCAGACCGAGTTGCGCATGAAGATCGAAAAAGACCGCGTCGTCCGCTTCCACTACACCGTGTCCGAAGTCGGCCAGGAGCCGATCGAGACCTCGAAGGACCGCGAGCCGATCGCGATCCTGATCGGCCACGGCAACATCATCCCGGGCCTGGAGGCGGCGATGCAGGACAAGGTCGCCGGCGACAGCTTCAGCGTCGACGTGGCCGCGGCCGACGCCTACGGCGAGCGCCGCGACGGCCTGACCCAGCGCATCCCGAAGAAGCACTTCGGCAACACCAGGCTGGCCCCGGGCATGCAGGTCGTGCTGCAGACCAACTTCGGCCCGCGCGCGGTGACCGTGCAGAAGGTCGGCCTGAGCGTGGTCGACGTCGACCTGAACCACCCGATGGCCGGCAAGGACCTGCACTTCGACGTGGAGATCGTCGAGGTCCGCGAGGCCAGCCAGGAAGAGATCGAGCACGGCCACGTGCACGGCGACGGCGGCCACCACCACTGAGCCATCGCGTTCGCGCGTGATCCCGCAACGGCCCGCTTCGGCGGGCCGTCTGCTTTGGGGGGGGCGGGGCAGCGGGCGGGCAGCAGGCAGCAGACGGGCAGCAGGTAGCAGGTAGCAGGCAGCAGGGCGGGGTNGGGGCAGCGGGGCAAGCCCCGCTCTACAGGACCGGTTCGGGTTCGGGCCGGGGCTGGACGGGCGCCTGCCGGGTCAGCGCCTCGCGCACCGGGGCGAAGCTGCGGCGGTGGTGCACGCAGGGCCCGTGTTCGGCCAGGGCGGCCAGGTGCGCCGGGGTGGGATAGCCCTTGTGCTCGTGGAACCCGTACACCGGGTGCTCCTCGTGCAGCTGGCACATCAGCCGGTCGCGGCTGACCTTGGCCAGGATCGAGGCGGCCATGATCGCCGGCTCCAGCGCGTCGCCGCCGACGATGGCCTCGGCCATGCACGGCAGCGCCTTCGGCACGGTGTTGCCGTCGATCCGCACCAGTTCCACCTGCGGTCCCAGGGCGGCGACGCAGCGGCGCATGCCTTCGAGGGTGGCGTGGAGGATGTTGAGCCGATCGATCTCCTCGACCGCGATCATCTCCACGTGCCAGGCCAGGGCGCGCTCGACGATGCGCGGGTACAGGTCCTCGCGCTGGGCGTGGGTCAGCTTCTTGGAATCGTCGAGGCCGCGGATCCGCCGCTTCGGGTCGAGGATCACCGCGGCCACCGCGACCGGGCCGGCCAGCGGGCCACGCCCGGCCTCGTCGACGCCGCAGGTGCGCAGCCGGCGCCGGTCGATCGGGAACAGGCCCATGTCGGCACCCTCGGGCGCGACGCGACGTGGCGGACGCGGACTCATGCGCCCGCTCCGCGGGCCAGGCCCGGCAGCGTCGCCACCGCCTCGGCCGCGCGCGCGGAGGCGTCGCAGCGCAGGCGTTCGTGCTGGGCCAGGTACTCCGGCTCCAGCAGGGCCACCGCTTCCGGCGAACGGAACCAGCGCAGCACCGCCTCGGCCAGGCGGTCGGGCGTGCACTCGTCCTGGATCAGTTCCGGCGCCAGGTCGCGGCCGGCGAGCACGTTCGGCAGGGAATAGCGGTCGACCTTGATCAGGCCCAGGGCGCGCACGATCCGGTAGGTCAGCGGCGAGATCCGGTAGCCGACCACCATCGGCCGCTTGGACAGCATCGCCTCCAGGGTCGCGGTGCCGGAGGCGAGCAGGACCACGTCGGCGGCGGCCATCGCGTCGCGCGCCTGGCCGTCGAGCAGGCGGGTCTGCGCCGCCGGCAGCGCCGAGGCGGACAGCTGTTCCTGCAACACCTCGCGGCAGCGCGCGTTGGCCGCCGGCACCACCACGTGCAGGTCCGGCAGCGCCTCGGAAACGCGCCAGGCCGCTTCGAAGAAGACTTCGCCCAGGCGTTCGATCTCGCCCATGCGGCTGCCCGGCAGCACCGCCAGCACCGGCACCCCGGCCGGCAGGCCCAGCCGCGCGCGCGCGGCGGCGCGGTCCGGCTGCAGCGGCATGGCGTCGGCCATGGGGTGGCCGACGAAGCGCGCGTCGACGCCGTGGCTGGCGTAGATCCCCGGCTCCATCGGGAACAGGCACAGCACCCGGTCGGCGCTGGCGCCGATCTTCTCGGCGCGCTTCTCGCGCCAGGCCCAGACCGAGGGGCTGACGTAGTGCACGGTCGGCACGCCGCGCTGCTTGAACCAGCGCTCCACGCCGAGGTTGAAGTCCGGCGCGTCGATGCCGATGACCACGTCCGGACGCCATTCCAGCGCGCGCTCGCGGAACTCGCGGCGCAGGCGCAGCAGCCGCGGCAGGTGCCGCAGGACTTCGAACAGGCCCATCACGGCCAGCTCGCTGGCGTCGTGCCAGGTCTCCACGCCGGCGGCGCGCATGGCGTCGCCGCCGATGCCGGCGAAGCTGGCGTCCGGGAAACGCTTGCGCAGCTCCTCGACCAGGCCGGCGCCCAGCGCGTCGCCGGACGCCTCGCCGGCAACCAGCACCACGCGCAGGCCGCCGCCCGCTTCCGCCGTCCTGTTCCGGGTCCGCGCGCCCACGGCCATCGGGCGCGCGCTCAGCGCAGCAGCGGCCGTTCGCCGCTGTCGAGGAATTCCAGCAGCAGGCGCACGTCCTCGCTGTCCTCGGCCTGGCGCGACAGCTGCTCGCGCGCCTCGGCCAGCGGCAGGCCGGCGACGAACAGGGTGCGGTAGGCGCGCTTGATCGCGGCGATCCGCTCGGGGCTGAAGCCGCGGCGCTTGAGGCCTTCGCTGTTGATCCCGCGCGGCCGGCCGATCGAGTTGCCGCCGACCATGGTGTACGGGGTCACGTCGCCATTGACCAGCGCGCCCATGCCGAGGAAGGCGTGGTCGCCGATCCGGCAGAACTGGTGGGCGCCGGCGAAGCCGCTGATGATCACCCAGTCGCCCACGGTGACGTGGCCGGCCAGGGTGGTGTTGTTGGAGAACACGCAGTGGTTGCCGACGATGCAGTCGTGGGCCACGTGGGTGTAGGCGAGCATCCAGTTGTCGTCGCCGATGCGGGTCACGCCGCCGCCGCCGCCGGTGCCGCGGTTGAGGGTGACGAACTCGCGGAACACGTTGCGGTCGCCGATCACCAGCTCGGTGCGCTCGCCGGCGAACTTCTTGTCCTGCGGTTCGCCGCCGACGGCGACGTGGCTGATGAAGCGGTTCTCGCGGCCGATCCGGGTCGGGCCGGCGAAGCTGCAGTGCGGGCCGATCTGGCAGCCGTCGCCGATTTCCACCTCGGCGCCGATCACGGTGTAGGCACCGACGCTCACGCCCTCGCCCAGGCGCGCGCCCGGGTCGATGATGGCGGTGGGGTGGATGCGGGGGTTGTCGTTCATTGCGGTTTCCGTGTGCGGTCCGGGCCTGGGCTTACTCGCGGGTGCCCGCGCACAGGACCTCGGCGCAGGCCGCGATCTCGCCGTCGACCTTGGCCTCGCCATAGTAGACCGCCATGTTGCGGATCACGCGCTTGACCTGCACGTGCAGCTCCAGCACGTCGCCGGGGACGACCTGGCGGCTGAAGCGCGCATTGTCGACCTTGACCATGTAGAACAGCTTGGACTGGGCGTCGCGGCCCAGCGACAGCTGGGTCAGCACGCCGCCGGCCTGGGCCAGCGCCTCGATGATCAGCACGCCCGGCATGATCGGTTGGCCCGGGAAGTGGCCCTGGAAGAACGGCTCGTTGTACGACACGTTCTTGACGCCGACGATCCGCTTGGCCTCCAGGTCGAGGTCCACGATCTTGTCGACCAGCAGGAACGGGTAGCGGTGCGGGATCAGCGTCTGGATCGTGTTGACGTCGACAGGCAGCTTGACGGTTTCGTTCATTCGGCACTTTCCTGGGGGGTGGCGTTGACGCGCCGGGCCAGCGCATCCAGTTGCTTGAACCGGGCGGCGTTCTTGCGCCAGGTGCGGTTGTCGGTCAGCGGCGTGCCGGAGGAGTACTCCCCCGGCTCGCGGATCGAATGGGTGACCAGCGACATCGCGGTGACCAGCACCTTGTCGGCGACCTCGAGGTGGCCGAGCACGCCGGCGCCGCCACCGATCAGGCAGTAGCGGCCGATCTTCGCGCTGCCGGCGGCGGCCGAGCAGCCGGCCATGGCGGTGTGCGCGCCGATCTGCACGTTGTGGCCGATCTGCACCAGGTTGTCGATGCGCACGTCCTCGCCGAGCACGGTGTCGTCCAGCGCGCCGCGGTCGATGCAGGTGTTGGCGCCGATCTCGCAGTCGTCGCCGACCACCACGCCGCCCAGCTGCGGGACGTTGACCCACTGGCCGGCGTCCATCGCCAGGCCGAAACCGGCGCCGCCCAGCACCGCGCCGGGCAGGATGCGCACGCGCTTGCCCAGGCGCACGCGGGTGTAGAGGGTGACCCGGGCCTGCAGTTCGCAGCCTTCGCCCAGCTCGCAGTCGTCGCCGATCACGCAGCCGGGGCCGATCACGCAGCCGGCGGCGACCCTGGAGCGCGCGCCGATGGAGACGAAGGGGCCGACGTGGGCGTAGGGCGAGACCTCGGCGCTGGGGTCGATCACCGCGCTGGGGTGGATGCCCGGCGCGCGCGCCGGGACGCGTTCGAACAGGGCGGCGATGCGGGCGAAGGCCACGTACGGGTCGCGCGCGACCAGCGCGGTGCCCGGGGCCGAGGCGGCATCGTCGGCGCGCAGCACCACCACGCCGGCGCCGGAGGCGGCCAGCTGGGCGCGGTAGCGCGGGTTGGCGAGGAAGGCCAGCTGCCCGGGACCGGCATTGGCGAGGGTGGCGACGCCGTGTACCCGCACCCCGCCATCCCCGTGCAATTGCAGGGAAAAGCGTTCGGCGAGCTCGGCGGCAGTAAAGCTTGGGGAGTCCATCCGGCGCATTCTAGCCGCAGGTGAACGCCGGACCGGACCGTATGGAATGGTTCAGCGGCGCCCGAGCAGGACGAGCAGCGCGCCGGTACCGCCCTGTGCCGGCGGCGCGGAATGGAAGGCAAGCACGTCGCCGCGCTGGCGCAGCACGCGGTCGACCAGGTTCTTCAGCACCGGCACGCCGTCGCTGCCGCCCTTGCCGTGGATGATGCGCACGCAGCCCAGGCCGTGCGCGCCGGCCTCGGCGAGGAAGCGCGCCAGCAGCGCCTCGGCCTGCAGGGCGTTGGCGCCGTGCAGGTCCAGCTCGTCCTGCGCCGAGAAGCCGCCACGGCGCAGGCGCTGCCAGTCGCGCGCGGACACGCGCTCGCGGCGGAACGCGCTGGCGTCGCCGCGCAGCAGCACCGCGTCCGGATCGTCGGCCAGGCGGCCGGACGGCGCGGCCACGTCTTCGCGGCGGCGCGCCGGACGCGGTTTCGGCGCCGGCGGCGGCGCATGCACCGGCTTGCGCAGCGGCTCGACCTTGCCCACCGCGGCGCGGAACAGGGCGGCGGGATCTTCCTCGTCATCGTGCATCGGGCAAGGGTAGCGCAGCGGCGCCGCCACGGTCCCGCGTGCCGCGTGCCCGCCGGCGCAGAACCGCGGCGGGGGCTTCCGGTATCATGCGGATGTTTTCGAGGAAGCCCATGCGCGTACTTGTTTCGAACGACGACGGCGTGGATGCGCCGGGTATCCACGCCCTGGCCCAGGGCCTGCGCGACGCGGGCCATGAGGTCTACGTGGTGGCCCCCGACCGCGACCGCTCCGGCGCCAGCAATTCGCTGACGCTCGACCTGCCGATCCGGGTGAAGCGGATCGACCACTACACCTGCTCGGTCGCCGGCACGCCCACCGACTGCGTGCACCTGGCGCTGACCGGCATGTTCGACTTCGAGCCGGACATCGTCGTCTCGGGCATCAACAACACCGCCAACCTCGGCGACGACGTGATCTATTCGGGCACGGTGTCGGCGGCGATGGAGGGGCGCTTCCTCGGCCTCCCCGCGGTGGCGGTGTCGCTGGCGACCCGCAACCACGAGGCGAAGCACTACGCGACCGCCGCGCGCGCCGCGGTGGAGATCGTCGCCCGCCTGGTCACCGACCCGCTGCCGGCCGACACCATCCTCAACGTCAACGTCCCTGACCTGGCCTGGCACGAGGTCCGCGGCTTCGAGGTCAGCCGGCTGGGCAACCGCCACCGCTCCGAGGCCTGCGTGCCGCAGCCGGATCCGCGCGGCAATACCGTGTACTGGATCGGTCCGGCCGGCCCGGAGCAGGACGCCGGCCCGGGCACCGACTTCCACGCGGTGCGCACCGGCCACATCTCGATCACCCCGATCCAGGTCGACCTGACCCGCTACCAGGCGCTGGAGAAGGTCGCAGGCTGGGTCGGCGGCCTGACCGCGGCGCTGGGCTCCTCCGGCAGTACCCCGGGGGCGGCCGCATGACCCCACGGCTGCGCCTGCAACCGGAAGCGGTGGGCGTGGGCATGACCTCGCAGCGCGTGCGCGACCGCCTGGTCCAGCGCCTGCGCGAAGGCATGCCGGGCACCGCATCGATCGTCGACGAGAACGTGCTCAACGCGGTCCGCACCGTGCCGCGCCACCTGTTCGTGGACGAGGCGCTGGCCAGCCGCGCCTACGAGGACACCGCGCTGCCGATCGGCCACGGCCAGACCATCTCCCAGCCCTGGGTGGTGGCGCGGATGACCGAGGCGGTGCTGGCCGCGCGGCCGAAGAAGGTGCTGGAGATCGGCACCGGTTCCGGCTACCAGGCGGCGATCCTCGCCGCGCTGGGCCTGGAGGTGTACACGGTCGAGCGCATCGGCGACCTGCTGCGGCAGGCGCGCAAGCGCTTCCGCACCCTGGGCATGAACGTGCGCAGCAAGCACGACGATGGCCGCGTGGGCTGGGCCGAGCACGGCCCGTTCGACGCCATCCTGGTCACCGCCGCGGCGCCGGCGCTGGTCGACGCGCTGCTGGAGCAGCTGGCCGTCGGCGGCGTGCTGGTCGCCCCGGTCGGCGGCGCCTCGGCGCAATCGCTGGTGCAGCTGGTCCGCCGCGCGGACGGCAGCATCGAAGAACGCAACCTGGCGCCGGTGGTGTTCGTGCCGCTGCTTGCCGGCACCCTGGACTGATCGCATGCAGGTATTCGGACCGCTCTACGACCGCGCGCTGCGCTGGGCCTCCCACCCGCGCGCGCCGACCTACCTGACCGTGCTGAGCTTCTTCGAGGCGATCATCTTCCCGGTGATGCCGGAGGTGATGCTGGCGCCGATGTGCGTGGCCCAGCCGAAGCGCGGCTGGTGGTTCGCCACGCTGAGCCTGGCCGGGTCGATGGTCGGGGCGATGATCGGCTACGCGCTGGGCCACTTCGCCTTCGAGGCGGTCAAGCCGCTGCTGGCGACGATGGGCATGCTGCCGTCGATCGAGGCGGGCATCGCCACGGTGCAGACGAAGATGGCCGAGTCGCCGTGGGCGGTGTTCTGGTTCCTGGTGCTGGGCGGCTTCATGCCGATCCCTATGAAAGTCTTCACCTGGGCGTCAGGTATTGTCGGCGTGCCGCTGCTGCCGTATTTCCTGAGCATGCTGGTCGGCCGCGCCAAGCGCGTGTTCCTGCTGGCCGCGGCGATCCGCTTCGGCGGCGCGCGCGCCGCCGAGGCGCTGCGGCGCTGGATCGAGCCGCTGGGGTGGATCGCGACCGTGCTGGTCGCGGCCCTGGTGGCCTGGCTTGTCTGGAGGGCGAAGTTCGCATGAATGCCGAGGCTCTGAAACCGGTCGCGCGCCTGCTGGCGGCGGTGGCGCTGCTGGCGCTGCTGGCCGCCTGCGGCAAGAGCACCGTGGTGCGCAGTCCGTCGGCCACGACCGCCACGCAGGGCACGGCGGGCAAGACCGTGGTGGTGCAGCAGGGCGACACGCTGTATTCGATCGCGCGGCGCAATGGCGCCAGCGTCGAGGACATGGCGCGCTGGAACAGCCTGAAGCCGCCGTACACCATCTATCCGGGCCAGCGCCTGCAGCTGGGGCAGGGCACGCGCGCCACCACCGCCAGCACGCCGACGCGGACCGTGGTCGCGCCGAAGACCGGTACCACCGCGTCGACGACGCCCTCCACGCCGGCCCCCGCGCCGGCGGTGCCTCCCAGCAGCGGCTTCAGCTGGCGCTGGCCGGCGCAGGGCGTGCTGCTGAGCACCTACGTGGCCGGCAACAACACCCGCCAGGGCATCGACATCGGCGGCAGCAGCGGCCAGGCGGTGACCGCCGCGGCCGACGGCGTGGTCGTCTATTCCGGCGCCGGCCTGGTCGGCTACGGCGAGCTGATCATCGTCAAGCACAACGAGCAGTGGCTGTCGGCCTACGGCCACAACCGCAAGCGCCTGGTCGAGGAAGGCCAGAGCGTGAAGGCCGGCCAGCAGATCGCCGAGATGGGCCGCACCGGCACCGACCGCGACAAGCTGCACTTCGAGATCCGCTACAACGGCAAACCGGTCGACCCGCTGCTGTACCTGCCGAAGAAGTAAGCGACGGCGCCGGTGCNGGGGCGGATCCCCGGCCCGGCGCAGCGCGCCGGGCGCTCCCCCGCGCGCGATCCTGCGGATCGCAGGCCGCGCGGGCTCGCCCGCTACAACGGCAGCCGGTGGACCCGCTGTTCTACCTGGCGCAGAAGCGCGAGGCGACTCACGGCCTCAGCCCCTCTCCCGGTGGGAGAGGGGAGCAAAGCCCAGGCCTGCCTACTCGCGCAGCATTGCCGTTGCCGTTGCCGTTGCCGTTGCCGTTGCCGTTGCGATTGCAGTTGCCGTTGCTCTGGCTTTCCCCTCGCCGATTGAGCGAGCCGAGCATCGCGAGCGACGGCGGGGGCGAAGAGGCCCACTGTCTGAGCGAAGCGAGTTGTGGGCCGTCCCCCCGCCGTCGCGAGAAGCGCAGGGAACCGGCGGGCGTAAGCCCGCCGGCTCGCGAACGGCTGTGCTTTCTTTTTGGTTACTTTGATCAGCCATTCGGCTGCTGAGAAGCGCTTCTTTGCACAAGCAAAGAAAAGTGACTCGCCCAAGCCGCGTAGCGGCTGGCGAAAGCTTTTGCTCTTGGGCCTCCGCAGGAGGCCTGCTCCGGCTTGAGCTCTGGATGAACCCGGCCATCCTTGCCCACGCCGTTGCGATGCCCGGTTCGCTCCAACGGGAGAGGGAAAGTGGGAGCAACACCGACAGCAACGGGCCAAGGCAACAGCAGCGCGAGTCGACCCGGCGGGAATGGGACGGGGGCGTATAGAGGCTGGCCTGCAGTCAGGTCGACTGACAGGACTCAGCCCAGCAGCAGCGCCACCACGACCCGGCGGCCTTCGCCGGCCAGGACGTTGTAGGTCCGCGCCGCGGCGGCGTTGTCCATCACCTCGATGCCGATCCCGCGGGTCAGGCAGGCGGCCATCACCGCCGCGGCCGGGAACACCTGGCGGGCGCCGGTGCCCAGCACCACCAGTTCCGGGGAAAGCGCCAGCAGCGGCTCCAGGTGGGCCGGCTGCAACTCGCCGGTGGTGGCCGGGGCGTCCCAGTCTTCCAGCAGGCGGTCAGGGGCCAGGGCGAAGCTGCGCTCCAGGATCCGGTCGTTGACCCGGGCCTGGCGGCCGTCGGCGCCGCGCAGCACCCAGGCGTAATCGGGGCGTTCGTGGCTCAGCTGCATTGCAGGATCCGGCAGGTTCCTGGCCGCTCAGGCGCGGGGCAGGACGATGGCGGGGTTTTCCTTCGACCGCCGGTACAGGGTGGCGGTATGGCCGATCCGCTGCACCAGCGCCGAACCGGTCCGGGCCGCCAGGTCGGCGATCATCGCGTCGCGGGCCTCGCGGTCCTCGGCGCCGACCTTGACCTTGACCAGCTCGTGCCGCTCCAGCAGCTCGTCCAGCTCGGCGACCAGCCCCGGGGTGATGCCCTTGCCGCCGACCTGCATCAGGGCCTTGAGGCCATGGGCCTGGCCGCGGAGGAAGCGGTTCTGGGCGGAAGTCAGGGCGACGGACATCGGTCATGGAAGGTCATTGGGGCCGTTCAGGGTATCATGGCCGTCCATACCGCCGCGGGCCGCCTGGCCCGGTCCTCCTGCATGTCCCGCAGCTCCCGCAGCAAGAGCAGCCACCGCTGGCTCCGCGAGCACTTCGCCGATCCCTACGTGAAGAAGGCCCAGGCCGAAGGCCTGCGGTCGCGCGCCGCCTACAAGCTCGAGGAACTGATCGAGCGCGACCGGCTGCTGAAGCCGGGCATGGTCGTGGTCGACCTGGGCGCCGCCCCGGGCGGCTGGTCCCAGTACGTGCGCCAGGCCATGGGCGACAGCGGCCGGGTCGTGGCCCTGGACATCCTCGAGATGCCGCCGCTGGCCGGGGTCGAATTCCTTCATGGCGACTTCAGGGAGGAAGCCGTCTTATCCCAGCTGGAGACGCTGCTGGACGGCCAGCGCGTGGACCTTGTCCTTTCGGACATGGCCCCCAATATGAGTGGCGTGGACGCGGTCGACCAGCCGCGCGCGATGTACCTGGCCGAGCTGGCGATGGATTTCGCCGACGGCCACCTGCGTCCGGGCGGGACCTTCCTGATCAAGCTGTTCCAGGGGGTCGGCTTCGACGACTACGTGCGCGAACTGCGCCGCCGCTACGACAGGGTGGTGATCCGCAAGCCGGCGGCATCGCGCAAGCGTTCGCCGGAAGTCTATGCCCTGGCGCAGGGAAAGCGCGCCCAGATCAAGTAAGCTCGACCCGGAGTGCCGGGGCGAAAAAACCGGAAACAGCAGTGCGACAAGCCGAACCAAGGGAACCGCGGAGCCGATGAGGATGAACGACTTGACCAAGAACCTCCTGCTCTGGGTGGTCGTCGCCGTCGTGCTGATGGTCGTGTTCCAGAGCTTCTCCCCCCGCGACGGCGCCACCGCCGGCGTCGGCGAGTCGCCCAGCTACACCCGCTTCGTCCAGGACGTGGAGGCCGGGCGCATCCGCTCGGTGGTCTACACCGACGACAGCACCTTCACCGCCAACAAGATCCGCTACAAGCGCGTCGACGGCACCGAAGGCCGCGTCACCGGCCCGGCCGACCAGAAGCTGCTGGACCAGCTGATCGCCAAGAACGTCGACGTCACCCGCGAGGACCCGAAGACCGGCCCGGGCTTCTGGACGATCGTCCTGCAGTTCCTGCCGATCCTGCTGATCATCGGCTTCTGGCTGTTCATCATGCGCCAGATGCAGGGCGGCGGCGGCGGCGCCAGGGGCGCGATGTCCTTCGGCAAGTCGCGCGCCAAGCTGCAGGGCGAGGACCAGGTCAAGGTCACCTTCGCCGACGTCGCCGGCTGCGACGAGGCCAAGGAGGAGGTCGGCGAGCTGGTCGACTTCCTGCGCGACCCGTCCAAGTTCACCCGCCTCGGCGGCAAGATCCCGCGCGGCGTGCTGATGGTCGGCCCGCCGGGCACCGGCAAGACCCTGCTGGCCAAGGCCATCGCCGGCGAGGCCAAGGTGCCGTTCTTCTCGATCTCCGGTTCGGACTTCGTCGAGATGTTCGTCGGCGTGGGCGCCTCGCGCGTGCGCGACATGTTCGAGCAGGCCAAGAAGCACGCCCCCTGCATCATCTTCATCGACGAGATCGACGCGGTCGGCCGCCACCGCGGCGCCGGCCTGGGCGGCGGCCACGACGAGCGCGAGCAGACCCTCAACCAGCTGCTGGTGGAGATGGACGGCTTCGAGGGCGGCGAGGGCGTGATCGTGATCGCCGCGACCAACCGTCCCGACGTGCTCGACCCGGCGCTGCTGCGCCCGGGCCGCTTCGACCGCCAGGTCGTGGTCGGCCTGCCGGACGTGAAGGGCCGCGAGCAGATCCTGAAGGTGCACATGCGCAAGCTGCCGCTGGCCGACGACGTCGAGCCGCTGGTGATCGCGCGCGGTACCCCGGGCTTCTCCGGCGCCGACCTGGCCAACCTGGCCAACGAGGCCGCGCTGTTCGCCGCCCGCGAGAACGCGAAGGAGGTCCGCATGGACCACTTCGACCGCGCCCGCGACAAGATCCTGATGGGCGCCGAGCGCCGCTCGATGGCGATGAGCGAGGAAGAGAAGACCCTGACCGCCTACCACGAGGCCGGCCACGCCATCGTCGGCCGCCTGGTGCCGGAGCACGACCCGGTCTACAAGGTCACCATCATCCCGCGTGGCCGCGCCCTGGGCGTGACCATGTACCTGCCCGAGGGCGACCGCTACTCGATGAACCGCGTGGCGATCGAGTCGCAGCTGTGCTCGCTGTACGGCGGGCGCGTGGCCGAGGAGCTGATCTTCGGCGAGGACAAGGTCACCACCGGCGCCTCCAACGACATCGAGCGCGCCACCAAGATGGCCCGCAACATGGTCACCAAGTGGGGCCTGAGCGACGAGATGGGTCCGATCGCCTATGGCGAGGAGGAGGACGAGGTGTTCCTCGGCCGCTCGGTGACCCAGCACAAGAACGTGTCCAACGAGACCGCGCGCAAGATCGACGAGGTCGTGCGCACGATCCTGGACAAGGCCTACGCCCGCACCAAGGCGATCCTGACCGAGAACATCGACAAGCTGCACGCGATGTCGCAGGCGCTGCTGCAGTACGAGACCATCGACGCGCCGCAGATCGACGCGATCATGGAAGGCCGCGAGCCGCCGCCGCCGGCCGGGTGGGGCAAGTCGGGCAAGGGTGGCGGCGACAAGGGCGATCCGCGTCCGCTGCCTCCGGTGGGTGGCCCCGCCACCCAGACCTGAGGCCGGATCGATGGCCCAGTCGCCGGACGGCCGCGAACCGCGGCGCAGTTACTACGTCCGCAATCCGTGGCGGACGTGGTCGTCCGCCGCGTTCGGCGGCGCCTCGGCGATGCTTACCGTGACCACCGTGTTCTATGCGCTGGGCCGGCTGCCGCTGGTCCTGGTCGGCGTTTCCGTGGTGCTGGCCGTGGCCGTGTTCGGCTTCGGCCTCTACGCGCGGATCCGCGCCGCGCGCTTCGACGCGCAGATCGGCAGTCGCTGAGCCTGCCGGGCGGCGCTTTCGCCGCGCCACTTCCCGCCGAGGATTGCCCGCCTGCACGGCAGGGCCCAGACTTGCGCGCATTCCATTGAACGGATGCCGCCGATGTTCGACGTTTCCCCCAGCCTGGACTGTGCCGGCCGCGTGCTGAAGCTCGACCGCGCGCGGGTGATGGGCATCGTCAACGTCACCCCCGATTCGTTCTCCGACGGCGGCGCGCATGCCACCACCGATGCGGCGGTCGCGCACGGGCTGCGCCTGGCGGAGGAGGGTGCGGACATCCTCGACGTCGGCGGCGAATCGACCCGTCCGGGTTCAGCCGAGGTGCCGCTGGAGGAAGAGCTGCGCCGGGTGATCCCGGTGGTCGAGCGCCTGGTCCGCGAGACCTCGCTGCCGGTCAGCGTCGACACCTGCAAGCCGGAGGTGATGCGCGCGGCGGTCGAGGCCGGCGCCGGCATGATCAACGACGTCTGCGCCCTGCGCCGCGACCGCGCGCTGGACACCGCGGCGTCGCTGGGCGTGCCGGTGGTGCTGATGCACATGCTCGGCGAACCGCGCACGATGCAGGACGACCCGCGCTACGACGACGTGGTCGCCGAGGTGCACCGCTTCCTCGCCGAGCGGATCTTCGCCGCCGAGCTGGCCGGCATCCCGAAGAAGCACATCGTCGCCGACCCGGGCTTCGGCTTCGGCAAGACCACCGCGCACAACCTGGAGCTGCTGGCGCGGCTGGACCGCTTCGCCGAACTGGGCGTGCCGGTGCTGGCCGGGCTGTCGCGCAAGCGTACGATCGGCGAGCTGACCGGGCGCCAGGTCCCGGCCGAGCGCGGGTCCGGATCGGTCGCCGCGCACCTGCTGGCGGTGCAGCGCGGCGCGCGCATCGTGCGCGTGCACGACGTGGCCGCCACCGTCGACGCGCTGAAGGTGTGGGAAGCGGTGGCCGCGGTGCCGGCGCCGCGCCGCGACGCCGCCCCGGCGATCCGCTGGCCGGACGAGGACTGAGCGCCTGGTGGGCGTGGACACGCGGCCGCTGGCGATCGCGGTGATGGGCCCGACCGCGTCGGGCAAGACCGCCTTCGCGATCGAACTGGCCCAGCGCCATAACGGCGAGATCGTCAGCGTCGACTCGGCCCTGGTCTACCGCGGCCTGGACATCGGTGCGGCCAAACCGGACGAAGCCGAACGCGCTGGCGTGCCGCACCACCTCATCGACGTGCGCGAGCCCTGGCAGCCGTATTCGGCGGCCGAGTTCGCCGAAGACGCGCGCACGGCGATCGAAGGCATCATCGCCCGCGGCCGGTTGCCGGTGCTCGCCGGCGGCACCGGCCTGTATTTCCAGGCCCTGCTGCACGGCCTGGCACCGATGCCCGAGGCCGATCCGGCGCTGCGCGAGGCGATCGGCGCCGAAGCGGCGGAGCGCGGCTGGGCCGCGCTGCATGACGAGCTGGCCCGGGTCGATCCGGCAGCCGCGGCGCGGATCCGCCCCGGCGACGCGCAGCGCATCCAGCGCGCGCTGGAGGTGTACCGTGCCAGCGGCCGCCCGATCAGCGCCTGGCAGCGCGACCCGCCGCCGCCGCGGCTGCCGTTGCGGGTGCTGCGGCTGGTGCTGGCCCCGGCCGACCGCGCGGTGCTGCACGGACGCATCGCCGTGCGCTTCGAGCGCATGCTCGAAGCCGGCTTCCTCGACGAGGTCCGCCGCCTGCGCGCCCTGGCGCCGCTGCGCGGGCACCCGCGACCGCTGGACCTGCCGGCGCTGCGTGCGGTCGGCTACCGCCAGGCCTGGGAACACCTGGACGGCCTGGTCGGCGCGGAGGAGTTCCGCCAGCGCGGCATCGCCGCCACCCGCCAGCTGGCCAAGCGCCAGCTGACCTGGCTGCGCGGCGAGCTGGACGCGCGCTGGTTCGATCCGGAACGTGACGCAGTTCAACTCCGCGACGCGGTTTCGCGGTTTTTGCCGCGTACCTGAACGGAACCCGGTCGCCGGCTTGTGTAACATGCCCCCCACGGCCGGGCCGGGGGAGGCCCGCCACCCAACATAAGAAGAAGCTCGCCAAGAAGAGCGAAGGGGAAGAACCAATGTCCAAGGGGCAATCGCTGCAGGATCCGTTCCTGAACGCACTGCGTCGCGAACGCGTGCCGGTCTCCGTCTACCTGGTGAACGGGATCAAGCTGCAGGGTACGATCGAGTCCTTCGACCAGTTCGTGGTGCTGCTGCGCAGCACCGTGAGCCAGATGGTCTACAAGCACGCCATCTCCACCGTCGTGCCGTCGCGCAATGTCCGGGTTGGCCCGGGCGGCGGCTACGTGCAGCAGGCCGGGGAGGCAGCAGAAGGTGGCGAGGAGGCCGAGTAAGCCTCCCGCCCCGGGAGTATTGATTGTTCGAACGTTCCCGCAAGGGTGAACACGCGTTGCTGATCCAGCCCCACGCAGGTGGGGCCGTGGCCGAGGATGTGCTGGAGGAATTCGCCGACCTGGCCCGTTCGGCCGGCGCCAGCGTGGCCGCCACCCTGACCGCCCGCATCGACCGCCCGAACCCGGCCACGCTGATCGGCAGCGGCAAGCTCGAGGAGGTGAAGGCCGCCGCCGACGCCACCGGCGCCGACCTGATCCTGGTCAACCACGCGCTGACGCCGGTCCAGGAGCGCAACCTGGAGAGGGCGCTGCAGCGCCGCGTGGTCGACCGCACCGGCCTGATCCTCGACATCTTCGCCCAGCGCGCGCGCAGCCACGAAGGCAAGCTGCAGGTCGAACTGGCCCAGCTCAAGCACATGGCCACGCGGCTGGTGCGCGGCTGGACCCACCTGGAGCGCCAGCGTGGCGGCTCCATCGGCCTGCGCGGTCCGGGCGAAACCCAGCTGGAAACCGACCGCCGCCTGCTGCAGAAGCGCCTGGAGCAGCTGCAGCGCCGGCTCGAGAAGGTCGAGGTGCAGCACGCGCAGATGCGCCGCGCCCGCGTGCGCAGCGAACTGCCGCGCGTGGCCCTGGTCGGGTACACCAACGCCGGCAAGTCGACCCTGTTCAACGCCCTGACCGGCGCCGACGCCTACGCCGCCGACCAGCTGTTCGCCACCCTTGACCCGACCGTGCGCCGGGTCGCCCTGCCGGGCGGCAGCGTGGTCCTGGCCGACACCGTCGGCTTCGTCCGCGACCTGCCGCACGAGCTGGTCGCCGCGTTCCGCTCGACCCTGAGCGAGGCGCGCGAGGCCGACCTGCTGCTGCACGTGGTCGATGCCGCCGATCCGCAGCGCGAGGAACGCATCGCCCAGGTCGACGCGGTACTGGCCGAGGTCGGCGCCGGCGAGCTGCCGCAGCTGCTGGTGTTCAACAAGATCGACCGCATCGAGGGCGCCGAACCGCGCCACGACCACAGCGGCGGCGGCGCCGACGACCCCGGCCACCGCGAGCGCGTGTGGCTGTCGGCGCGCGATGGCCGCGGCCTGGAACTGCTGCAGGCCGCCCTGGCCCGGCGCCTGGACCTGCAGCGCGCCCACGGCGAGGTGCGCCTGCCGCCGGACGCCGGCCGCCTGCGCGCGCGCCTGCACCAGCTCGACGCGGTGCGTTCGGAGACCGCCGACGAGCACGGCTGGCTGCTGCAGGTGGACCTGCCACGCGGCGAGGCCGAGCGCCTGGCCGTCCGCGCCGACGGCGAACCGCTGCGCGCCCTGCTGCCGGCGTCGCCGCCGGCCGAGGACTGGGAACGGTCCTGACCGTTCCGCCGCCTCCGCCCGGGGACAGCGGCGGGTATTGCTAGAATCGGCCCACGATCCGGCGGCGCCCCCGCGCCGCCCGGGCCCATCACCACGGAGCTTTCATGGTCTGGAATACGCCCGGCAAGGGCGGGGACTCCCCCGACAACAACCGACCGAACCCCTGGCCGCCGCGACGGCCCAGCGGGAAGGGCGGCGGCCTGGACGACGTGGTGGCGCGCCTGCGCGACTTCCTCGGCGGCGACGGCGGCGGCATCGGCCGCTGGGTGCTGCTGGCGGTGGCGCTGCTGGTGCTGCTGAGCAGTTTCCAGCTGGTCGGCGAACAGCAGCGCGGCGTGGTCCTGCGCTTCGGCCAGTTCACCCGGGTCATGCAGCCGGGCCCGAACCTGAAGTGGCCGTGGCCGGTGGAGCGGGTGATCAAGGTCAACGCCACCCAGATCAAGACCTTCAGCAACACCGTGCCGGTGCTGACCCGCGACGAGAACATCGTCACCGTGGCGATGAACGTGCAGTACCGCATCGGCGACCCGCGCCTGTACCTGTTCGGTTCGCGCAACGCCGACCGCGTGCTGGAGCAGGCCGCGCAGAGCGTGGTCCGCGAGCAGGTCGGCCGCGCCGACCTCGACACCGTGCTCGGCGCGCGCGGCCCGCTGTCGGCCGGCGCCGCCAAGCAGCTGCAGGCTTCGCTGGACGCCTACCGCACCGGCCTGGTGGTGACCGAACTGAACCTGCAGGACGCGCGTCCGCCGGAGGAGGTCAAGCCGGCCTTCGACGAGGTCAACAGCGCCCAGCAGATCAAGGACCAGCTGATCAACGAGGCCCGCGCCTACGCCGCCAAGGTGGTGCCGGAGGCGCGCGGCGAGGCGGCGCGCCGGCGCACCGTGGCCGAAGGCTACAAGGCCGCCAAGATCGCCCAGGCCCAGGGTGACGTCGATCGCTTCAGCCTGCTGCGCGACGAGTACCGCAACGCTCCGGAGATCACCCGCAAGCGCCTGTGGCTGGAAACCGTGCAGGACGTGCTCGGCCGCAACCGCAAGGTGGTCGGCGGCGACGGCCGCCAGCTGATCTACGTGCCGATGCCGGCCACCGCCGGCGGCGCGCCGGTGCAGTCCCCGGTCCCGTCGGCCGAGGCCCTGCTGCCGGCGATCGAAAGCACCCCCGAGCCGACCCGTAGCGGCATCCGCGATGCGACCCGCAGCGCCGACCGCGAGGAGCCCACGCGATGAAATATTCCCTCTGGATCGCACTGGCCGTCGCCGCCCTGCTGGGCCTGCTCGGCTCGGTGTACGTCGTCCGCGAAGGCCAGGTCGCCCTGGTCCTCAACCTGGGCCGCGTCGCCCGCACCGACATCGGCCCCGGCCTGCACTTCAAGTGGCCGCTGGTCGAGACCGTGCGCACCTTCGACAGCCGCTTCACCCTGGTCGACTTCTCGCCGGAGCGTTACCTGACCTCCGAGCGCAAGGACGTGGCCGTCGACTTCGTGGCGATCGGCTACATCAACGACGCGCGTGCGTTCTTCCGCGCCACCGGCGGCGACGAATCGGCCGCCTCCGACCGCCTGGCGCCGATCATCAAGGACTCGCTGCGCAACGAGATCAACTCGCGCACCCTGACCCAGCTGGTGTCCGGCGACCGCAGCGAGGTGATCGCCAAGCAGCTGGAAGGCATCAACCGCGGTGCCGAGACGCTGGGCATGCGCATCGTCGACATCCGCCTCAAGCAGATCGACCTGCCCACCGACAGCGGCGTGATCAAGCAGGTCTACGACCGCATGCGCGCCGAGCGCAAGCAGGTCGCCAGCGCGCTGCGCGCCGAGGGCGAGGAGCAGGCCCGCACCATCCGCGCCCAGGCCGACCGCGACCAGGCCGTGCTGGTGGCCGAGGCCGAGCGCGACGCCCAGCGCCTGCGCGGCGAAGGCGATGCCCAGGCCGCGCGCCTGTACGCCGACGCGGCCAAGGGCGACGAATCGTTCTTCGCCTTCCACCGCAGCCTCGAGGCGTACCGCTCCAGCTTCTCCGACGGCCAGGGCGTGATCGTGCTCGACCGCAACGATCCGTTCCTGCAGTACTTCAAGAACGAGCGCTGATGCCCGCCGGACTGCTCCAGGCCCTGTGCCTGGTCGCGGTGCTGGAAGGCCTGTTCCTGTTCGCCGCGCCGGGACTGTGGCGGCGGACGATGGAAGAACTGGCGCAGCGCCCCGACCCGGCGCTGCGCCGCATCGGCGCGGTGGTGCTGATCGGCGGGCTGCTGTCGCTGTGGTGGTTGCGCGGATAGGTTTCCCCGCGACGCCACCTGGCGTGTCCGGCGACAGCATCCGCATCGCGGGGCACCAGCAGCAACTGCACGAAAACATCCGCTTTCAGCCCCAGCCTCCGATTGGTGCCGCAGCAATGCCGGCCGTCCGTAGAGTCGGGCTTGCCCGACTATCAGGCCGGATGTCCCGGGACGCGCTAAAGCAGCGGGGGCAAGCCCCGCTCTACGGGGGCGCGGCCTGCGGGTCGATCAAAGCCGCGCCCCGAACCGCGCCCGAAGACGCGGTGTTCCCGGGTGCCGGAAGCACTGCAGCCGCCCAATGCCCGACTCGTCTGTAGAGTCGGGCTTGCCCGACTATCAGGCCGGATGTCCCGGGACGCGCTAAAGCAGCGGGGCAAGCCCCGCTCTACGGAGGCGCGGCTTGAGGG
>NZ_AZUZ01000048.1 GCF_000513955.1 Pseudoxanthomonas suwonensis J47 | reverse complement strand
TACCCGAACCGCGGCACCTTCGGCGACGCGGCCAGCAAGCGCTCGGCCACCGCCTGGTCCTTGGCGGCCTGGCGCGGAGCGTAGCTGGCGATGCGGCGGCTCAGGCCCAGGTAACGAAGGGCCTTGCGCTGCGAGAGTCCCCGACGGACCAGCACCTGGACCGTGTCGCGTCGTTCCGACGGGGTCGTCATTTTTTTCGGACGATCTCCTTCATCCCGTCGATGACCAGCATCTGCTCGGCCACCAGCCGCTTGAGCCGGGCGTTCTCGGACTCGAGGTCCTTGAGCCGCCGGGCGTCGGGCACGTCCAGGCCGCCGAACTTGTTGCGCCAGCGGAAAAAGGTCTGCTCGGTCAGGTTGTGTTTCTTGCACAGCGCCTTGATCGACATGGCGCCGACCTCGGCCTCACGCAGGATGCCGATGATCTGTTCGTCGGTGAATCGCTTCTTCATGGAGCTCTCCTTGCCTGTTAAGGGTAGAGAACTCACCAGCCAACTGGCTACACGATCCGTCTCAGGTCAGGCCCATTGATGATTACAGCAGTTGCCAGTCCCAACGGATCAACCGCGTTTACAGGATTCCCTGATGTATAGGCATATGTATTGCAGGGAGCAGACTTAAAAGCAGCAGAACCCGTCAGCTAAGTAAGTGCTTGCCAAGCAAAAAAGACTCCCACTAGAAGCGACATGATCATAAGAACACCTGACGCAAGCGAGACGAAGCGTGTCACAGCATCAAGCCCTTGAAATCCGCCGCGGAGAATAAAGCTAATGACCCAGAACGGATGCCAATCTGTACTCGCCGGATTGCCGGCCCGCTTGTAGTGCTCTGGATACTTTCGTCGCAGTATCGCAGCCAGTACGCTGGCAAGTAGAACGGCGAGTACCGCCGGAATAAAAAAGCCAAGGACTACTTTTTGCATGGGCACGTCCCGATGGTCTTCGCCCACAGCACCTTTGCACCCCCGACGCTTGCAGAAGCAGACGCACTATATCCTGCTACTGGCGCAAGCCCCCACCCGGACGATGCGCCTCCTAAACGCGTCGCTCCAAAGCTGGCCCCCACTCCACCAGCTATCGCAATGTTATAGCTAGCGTACTCACCGTTGAAGACGCTCGGATCTGGGAATGCGTTTCCGTCGCTGAACGAGACATTTGAACCCATGTATGTAATAGGGCTTCCCACCTTTTTCGGTAAAGATGAGCCCGAGCCAGCAACTGCCTGAACACGTACTAGATAGCGCGGCTCGCCATTCCCCTCGCATTTGTTTGAAAGTGTGAAGGTTGCCCCGCCGCCGTAGCCATACCCGTACTCCAGTGAGGTACCAGACCAATCGGTCAGCCCAAGTGGATCAATGCGGCTGACAGGATTACCGCTGGCATAGGCATAGGTATTCAGCCCACCCGCCAACCCAATCGGATCGCTTTCGACATAGCGCCCTGTACTCGGATCGTAGCTCCGGAACCGGTTGTACCAAAGCCCACTCTCCTGATCCCAATACTGCCCCGGGAACCCCAGGTTCAATCCTCCAATACTGTCCAGGGTGACGGTGCGGTCGAACGCATAGTTGCTCGCCCGCCAGACGATGGCCTTGCTGCTGTTGGTCGCCACCTCCGGCCGCCCCAGGTGGTCGGTGTGGATCGCATAGAGTTGCCCGCCGCGCACCAGCGCCACCGGCTCCCCGCCCGGCAGCCGCAGG
>NZ_AZUZ01000046.1 GCF_000513955.1 Pseudoxanthomonas suwonensis J47 | reverse complement strand
GGGGCTGTATCGCCGTTGTAGAGCGGGGCTTGCCCCGCTCCACGCATCCGGAGACGACGGTTTCTCCGAAGCGGGTGGCCTGTATCGCTGCCTGTGTGGACGTCAGGGACATCCAGCGTGGGAGTCGGGCAAGCCCGATTCTACGGGGCGCCACCCAGCCTTGCTCCGCCTTGGGGAGCGGGGTATCACGGCGCCCGCGCGCAGACCCAGGCGTCGACCCGTTCCACGCCGGCCCGGTGCAGTGCCCGCGCCGCGGCATGCAGGGTCGCGCCGGTGGTCATGACGTCGTCGACCAGGGCTACGTGCGTCGGCATGGCGGCATTCGCCGCGCGGAAGGCGGCGCGCAGGTTGCGCCGGCGCGCGGCGGCATCCAGTTCCGACTGCGCCGCGGTGGCACGCACGCGCCGCAGCAGGTCCGCGCGCAGCGGCAGGCCGAGCATGGCTGCCAGGGGCCGTGCCAGTTCCAGGGCCTGGTCGTAGCCGCGCCGGCGCAGGCGGCTGCGGTGCAGGGGGACCGGGACCAGTGCCTGCGGCCGCTCGCAGCCGGCGAAGGCGCGGGCCATCAGCTGCGCCAGCAGGCGCCCGGCGGCGAGGTCGCCGTGGAACTTGTAGCGCGGCAGCAGCCGGTCCAGCGGCGGCGCGTAGAGGAAGGCGGCGTGGGCGCGCTGCAGCGGCGGCGGCCGTTGCAGGCAGGCGCCGCAGATGCCGGGGGCGGGCAGGGGCAGGGCGCAGCAGCGGCAGGCCGCCTGCAGTTCCGGCAGGCTGGCACGGCAGGCCGGACACAGGTCCAGCCCGCCGGCGCCCGGTTCGGTGCACAGCAGGCAGCGCAGCGGCAGCAGGCGGTGGGCGAGGGTGGCCAGCCGCGCCGGCAGGTCCTTGAACGACATGGCCTGTAAACCATCCATGGCTTTCCCGGGTTGACAGTGGCAGGGGCGGATTCCCAGACTGCCCGCGCCCGCTTCCCGGCGCTGTCAGGAAACCCCACGCCATGCCTTCGGAAATCCGCCACGACTGGCGGCGCGAGGAACTGCTCGCGCTGTTCGACCTGCCGCTGCCCGAGCTGCTGTTCCGCGCCGCCAGCGTGCACCGCGAGCACTTCGACCCGGCCGAGGTCCAGGTCTCGACCCTGCTGTCGGTGAAGACCGGTGGCTGCCCCGAGGACTGCGCCTACTGCCCGCAGGCGCAGCGCTACCACACCGGCGTCGACGCGACGAAGCTGATGGACACCGCCGAGGTGCTGGAGAAGGCCCGTCAGGCCAAGGCCGCCGGCGCCTCGCGCTTCTGCATGGGCGCGGCCTGGCGCAGCCCCAGGGACCGCGACATCCCGAAGGTCGCGGCGATGATCGCCGGAGTGAAGGCGCTGGGCCTGGAGACCTGCGCCACCCTCGGCATGCTGACCCCGCAGCAGGCCCGGGCGCTGCGCGAGGCCGGCCTGGACTACTACAACCACAACCTCGACACCGCGCCGGAGTTCTACCGCGACATCATCCACACCCGCCAGTACCAGGACCGCCTGGACACCCTCGAACACGTGCGCGAGGCCGGGCTGAAGACCTGCTGCGGCGGCATCGTCGGCATGGGCGAGACCCGCGAGCAGCGCGCCGGCCTGCTGCAGGCGCTGGCCAACCTGCCGGCGCACCCGGACTCGGTGCCGATCAACCGCCTGGTGCAGGTGCCGGGCACGCCGCTGGCCGGCACCGCCGAGCTGGATCCGTTCGAGTTCGTCCGCACCATTGCCGTCGCGCGCATCGCCATGCCGCGCTCTATGGTGCGGCTGTCGGCCGGGCGCGAGGCGATGTCCGACGAGCTGCAGGCGCTGTGCTTCGCCGCCGGCGCCAACTCGATCTTCCACGGCGAGAAACTCCTGACCACCGGCAACCCCGACGTGGAACGCGACCAGGCCCTGTTCGCGCGGCTCGGTCTGCGGGCCATGCCGCTCGCCCAGTGTGATGACCGTCACGGAAAGTCGACGGGGGCTGGCGGTACCGTGCATGCCGACATCACCGGACCGGCGCCTGCCTGCGGCTGCGCGGCCTGAACTGGAAGGGGGCCCCGGGGGACGGGGCAGGAACATGGCACGTACCGATATCCACGACCGCATCCATGCCATGCGGCGCCAGCGCGCCGCCCAGGGCCGCCTGCGCCAGCGCCGCACCGTCACCAGGCGCGACGGCGTGCGGCTGGAAGTGGATGGCCGCTGGCTGACCGGCTTCTGCAGCAACGACTACCTGGGCCTGGCCACGCAGTTCGAGGTCGGCGCGGCCCTGCAGGACGCGTCCGCGCGCGAGGGCACCGGCGCCGGCGCCTCGCATCTGGTCTGCGGCCACCACACCCTGCATGAGCAGCTCGAACGCGAAATGGCCGAATGGCTGGGCGTGCCGCGCGCGCTGCTGTTCGGCAGCGGCTTCATGGCCAACCTGGCCGTGCAGCAGGCCTTCCTCGAGGACGAGGACGTCTGCGTGCAGGACCGCCTCAACCACGCCAGCCTGATCGACGCCAGCCGCCTAGCCGGCTGCCGCCTGCGCCGCTACCCGCACCTGGATCCGGAAGGCGCGATGCGCCAGCTGCGCGGCACGCCCGACGGCGCGGCGATGCTGATCACCGACGGCGTCTTCAGCATGGACGGCGACGTCGCCCCGCTGCGCGCGCTGTCGCTGGTCGCGCGCACCCAGGAAGCGCTGATGTACGTGGACGACGCCCACGGCGTCGGTGTGCTCGGCCCGCAGGGCCGCGGCTCGGTGGCCGAAGCCGGCCTCGGCGTGCTGGAAGTGCCGCTGCAGCTGGCCACGCTGGGCAAGGCCCTGGGCGGCTACGGTGCCGTGGTCGCCGGCGACGAGGACCTGGTCCAGCACCTGGCCGAAGTCGCGCGTCCCTACCTCTACACCACCGCGCTGCCACCGGCGCTGGCCGCGGCCTCGCTGGCCGCGGTGAAGCTGGTCCGCCGCGACGAATGGCGCCGCGAACGCCTGCGCGAACTGGTCGGCCAGTTCCGCACCGGTGCCGGCAAGTTCGGCCTGGAGCTGATGCCTTCCAACACCCCGATCCAGCCGGTGATCTGCGGCGACGAAGCCACCGCCACGGCGATGTCGCGCGCGCTGGAGGAAGCCGGTTTCCTGGTCACCGCAATCCGCCCGCCGACCGTCCCCGAACGCCAGTCCCGCCTGCGTGTCACGCTGTCGTCCCTGCACACCCCGCAGCAGGTCAACGCCCTGCTCGCCGCGATCGCCGACGCCCGCGACCGCGCAGTCCGCGACGCGGCCTGAGCCACCGGCGCGCGTCGGCCCCGGCGGAGCCTGGCGCGCCGGCGTCGCTCCCATGTAGAGCGGGGCTTGCCCCGCTGCCACGCACCCGGGGCCGATGCCCGTCAACAGCCGCAGGGCAGGCCCTGCTCTACAGGAAGCACGGCTTGCC
>NZ_KI911332.1:66641-137003 GCF_000513955.1 Pseudoxanthomonas suwonensis J47 | reverse complement strand
CGCTACACCGACCGCCTGATCGAGGCGGGCATCGAGCCGTCCGTGGGCAGCGTCGGCGATAGCTACGACAACGCGCTGGCCGAAACCGTGATCGGCCTGTTCAAGACCGAGGTCACGAACCGCCGCTCGTGGCGCAGCCGGGAAGAGGTGGAATGGGAGACCCTGGACTGGGTCGACTGGTATAACCACCGACGACTGCTGGGGTCGATCGGCAACATACCCCCGGCGGAAGCCGAGGCGGCGTTCTACGCCAGCAACCCGGGTCACGCCATGGCGGCGTGACTCAAACGAAATGGCCTCCGGAGAAGCCGGGGCGATTCAGGTTGAAGATGGTGTGGTGTAGGTACTCGCTCGTTAGGGAGGGGCTATTGCGAATCCACGTGTTCTTTCACCTGCGTGACAGATCGATAGTCAAGGCCGGATCCAGTCGGGCGGTATCAGTGCCACGCCGTTGCGCCAGCGTTCGACAACCGCGTCTTGGTACCAGGGCTCACTAAGGTCGGCATGCTCCGTGATGATGACTTGGAAATGCGGCGCGAGTCCTTCGACGACGTTTCTGATTAGGTTAAACATGCGGACAACTGCCAGCCGATCCTCATCCTCGTCGGACGCAGCATTGACGTCCTGTCCGGCCTCCGCTGGGAAGTAGACTTGAGATGGCTGATCGAGCATGAGAAAGCGTGGAACCGGGCGCTCGTTGCGCGTAAAGAGGTCATGCAGGGCCAAGTGCGCGATGAGGTGGCAGCCTAGCCAATTGGCCCCACTGCCCATGTCGTGCATGAATATGGGGCCCTCCAGCGCATCCGCAACGACCGTCAGCTTTCGGGCATCTAGCCTGAATGGTACGCCGCTGTGTTCTAGCTCTAGATCTTTAGCCCACCTGGTCATTGGTCTGCTGAGCTTAGACAAAAGCCATTCAACGCGATCAGTGATTGCCTCGCTTCCAATTTCTTCCTCTAATCGCTCGATGATCCTCCTGAGGTTCTCTATGCTCGCCTGGAGTTCGCTTGTAGCTGGTGCCTGTTCCATGGCTTCTAGCATCATGCTGATGCGTCCTGTCACGTGCGCGCGTCTCTCCGCCGCGAGGCGCAGGTCAGCCAATTGCTGATTCGCATTACTGACCGCTTCCAAGCGTGACCAGTTCTCGCGCAATCTTGCGCGAACTTGATCTGCTTCGCTCTGCTTGTCCAGAATCAGTCTCTCCAATCCTGGAGTGTGGCGACGAGCTGCATCTAACTGTTGGGTGGCTCTCTCAAGCTCGCTTCGCAGTTCCTCCACCTGCGGGATTCGCTCCGGAAGCTCTTGGCCGCAAAGTATGCATGCGCTTTCGCCCTCGCCCAGTAGATCGAGGCTCTTCAATCGCGCTACTTGCTCCTTAGCCTCGTTTACATATCCGCCCTCGTCCCGGCGAAGGCCCTGCATGGCTCTCAACTCGTCGTTCAGCCTTCGCAACTCGAGCTGCATCGCCGATCTCTCGTCGTTGAGTCGGTCAAGTTCGCCGTTGTCGTCGGAGGCGGAGATCACTTCGAGAATGTTTGGCCCAATGGCTGCAATGGCCACGTCTCGCAAAGCTGCCACGTCTTTCTGATATGCCCCGCCGTCGTAGTCTTGTGGTAGTAGGCCAGCGAACTTCGCTTCCGTCACCAATTTTGTAACGCTACCTTCCTCAGCGAGGGCTGTGGCCGTTGCTAACGCTGATTCTTGTTTCCTCAGCTCACGACGCAGGTCACGTAGTTGGCCAACTTTAGATACGTAATCCTCGTCCACGGCTCCGACGAAGTAGGGGAACGAATCCTTTATAGCCTGTGCCACCCATGTGTCCCCTTGGCCATGGAATAGGGCGGTAGGTTGGGAAATCTCAGTCTGTGGTTGGAACACGTAGGCCAAGGCGTGCCGAATGCCAGCCTGTAGTGGGCGGCGCGTCTGCCCTTCTGGGGGCAGGTGAAGATTTACGCCTATGCCAGTCACCTCCTCTAGGCGAGCCATGACCGCTTGGATATTGGTAGTGACAGCCAGCTCCTCATAGGGTGGGATTTCGAGATCGACGCCTGTGGCGTAATAGGCGTCCGACGTAGTTGTGCGTCCTCTGGCGGGCGCCTTGCGTGCGATGAAGTGGCGGTCGTTACCTTGTGCTATGCGCAAGGCATACCAGTCGACACTCTGCCGGATTACGCCGCTCGATACGTGGCAGGACTTGCTTCCCAGGCAGTAGTCCACAATGTCCACAAGGGCGGTCTTGCCGGTCATGGAGTCGCCCGTGATGATGTTGAGTTTGCCAGGGCGTAACGAAAGAACTCGTGGTTCTTGCCCTTCGGCATACAAGACGATATCTAGAATTTGAAAGCTCATGGCCGCACTCCCCACAGCGCCATCACGGTATTTGGTTCCCCTGCCAAGGCGAGCCAGCGGCCCAGAAACTGGGCTTTCCTTAGGCAAGCCCCCACCTCGGGTGAGGAGCAACTTCTGCCGTATGCTTCAACCAGTCTCCTGTTGATCAGGGCTGAAAATCCAGTTCCATCGATGCGGAGCAGTCCTCCTCGAGATGCAAACAAGATGGCATCCTTAACCAGAGGGGCGAGGGCGCGGGCTCGTTCCGGGAAGCCTACCTGTGCCGCAGGATGGTCTGCGATCCAAGCGGCTAAGGTTGTGCTGGTTCGTTCGGGCAGCGTGTCTCGTGTGGGTTTATGCAAAACTACTGGAACGGCTACAAAAGCCAGTGCATAAGGAAGTGGGTGCGCACCGGGTGATTCTGTCTCGTAGCCGCGAGCTGCTTCCGCAACCAATGCGCCCACGAAGGCCGGATTTAATATGCGAGCTTGTTCGGTGGCTTGATCACGCCAAGGGACGGCGGTTGAAGTCATGCGGCCACCGGTGCGGGAACGAGCAAGTGTTGGAGGCGTGCTTTGAAGTCTGGATGCCACCCCACGCGCAGCTCATTGGCTAGCATGTGGAACGATCCCCGGGTGATTGCGGGTTCGTTAACCTTTTCGCGCAGTCGAAACTCTGCTTGCTCAACCCAGTCATAGATCTGTCTAGCCATCTCCTGACGTTGCGTCTCGGCTTGCATCTCCCCAAAGTTATCGGCAGTGCGGTCAAACATCATTTGCCATTCTTCGCATAGACGGCGTTCATACTTGTCTAGTTCGCCGACCAAGAGCAGATTCTCACGCATCCAGCGCGAGCGCTGTTCGTATGCTCGATAGTAGTCGCGAACGGCTGCAAGAACGCGCGGTTCTCGTATATTCGCCAATCGCGCCTGATGGACGAAGACCTGTCCTTCGTAGGCATCAATTTCAACGAGCGCCTGCATCACTTCAGGATCGAGCGGCAGCGCGTCGTCCTTTAGCTGTTCGCGAATATCGTCGAGCTGGGCTTGAAGTTCCTCGCTGCTAATCGGATTTGCCGAGCTCTTAATGAGATGCCTCAAGCAGGCGGAAAGCCACCACGCCTCGAGTCGAGTCACCAGCGACTCTACGCGGTCGGCACGCACGGATAGGGCGAGTTCGCGCCTGATGTCGGTGTCGATGTGGTTCGCCGTGGGTGCCTTGGCTATGATTGTGATTGAGGCTATGAGGTCTTCCTGCTGCTTCGAGGTTAGGCTGTTGAACAGCGCATATGCGGCCACATTGGTCGCAGAGGTTGAGGTGATTGCGACCTGGCGCAACGCAATCAGTGCAGATTTTTCGTTACGTTCCTGGCCGAGAGTTAGATATTTTGCGATGGTGTCGTCGGCTGCAGTCTGAGTGGTGACGAGATATAAGTTGGCGTCATCCGGGATTAGCTTGTTTGCACGGCCCTCCATCCAGACGCGTAAGGACTTCCAGATATCTGAGCTCGCGTTGGTCAGATTGGCATCTGCATTCTTGTGGTGTTTGTATTGAATCAAGTCGAGCGTGGAGCCTTCCTGTTCGAAGACGACATCGTCCAGAGTTTCAAAATAGACTAGGAAGGACATGCCGTCGCGGAGTCGTCTTAGCGACGAAAGGAATGCTCCGCGCGCTTGATATAGATAGCCCAGTGCAGAATCGCCCGCAGCAAATGCCGTTTGGCTCGTTGCTGGTGCTGTCATTGGTCATCTCCCCCAGTCCAATGCCCGCTGCAATTAGGTTTGCAGTTCGGCTCGGACTCCCTAACTTTAGTGTCCGGGTTCCATATGCTGAACGCAAGTTTCGTTCAGTCCTTTCGCCGTGACTACCGGTGGTATGGCCAATCTGTGGTCATGCCGGAAATGGCCTTGGGTGAGCAGCTTTGCATGACGCCCCGCTGCACGTCGTTAGATTGCTGGGTGGGGCTAGCGGGTGATTTAAGGTCATAGTGCATCGGGTGGCTGGCGTTGTGACGCCGGAGAGAGGGGGCACTGCGGCGCTTTGCGCCTTGCCCTTCGGGCGACGGCTTCGCCGGCGTGTCCACCCGCGGGGGGGGGGGGCAGTCGGAGAGAGGGGGATTGCGAGGCGCTGCGCGCCTCGCGCCACCCGCTTCGCGGGTGGTCGAACCGAGGGGTTCGAATCAGATCCCCTCGCTTCGCCAATACGCAAAAAGGCCCCCATGAAGGGGGCCTTTTTGCGTATCTGGCGGAGAGAGGGGGATTCGAACCCCCGAAGCGGGGTTTAGCCGCTTACACACTTTCCAGGCGTGCTCCTTCAACCACTCGGACACCTCTCCGGAACCTGGGCAGGGTCGCTTGGACGCCTGTTCAGGGGCGGGAATTCTATAGCTTGCGGGCACTTGCCACAAGCGCGGTCCGGGGCCGGGACGGGGCCGGGGGCGGGCATGGCACAATGCCGGTCCTGGTCGAAACGGTTGCCCGATGTCCTATCTCGTCCTTGCCCGCAAGTGGCGCCCGAAGCGGTTCTCCGAGCTGGTCGGGCAGGAACACGTCGTGCGTGCGCTGGGCAATGCCCTGGATACCGGGCGGGTCCACCATGCCTTCCTGTTCACCGGTACCCGCGGGGTGGGCAAGACCACCATCGCCCGCATCTTCGCCAAGTCCCTGAACTGCGAGAAGGGCACCAGCGCCGAGCCCTGCGGCCAGTGCGCGGCCTGCCAGGACATCGACGCCGGGCGCTACATCGACCTGCTGGAGATCGACGCGGCCTCCAACACCGGCGTGGACGACGTCCGCGAGGTGATCGAGAACGCCCAGTACATGCCCTCGCGCGGGCAGTACAAGGTCTACCTGATCGACGAGGTCCACATGCTCTCCAAGGCGGCGTTCAACGCGCTGCTGAAGACCCTGGAGGAGCCGCCGGGCCACGTGAAGTTCCTGCTGGCCACCACCGACCCGCAGAAGCTGCCGGTCACGGTGCTGTCGCGCTGCCTGCAGTTCAACCTCAAGCGGCTGGACGAGGGCCAGATCGAAGGCCAGATGACCAAGATCCTGGCCGCCGAGGGCATCGAGGCCGATACGGCGGCGATCCGCCTGCTGGCGCGGGCCGCCGACGGCAGCCTGCGCGACGGCCTGTCGCTGCTGGACCAGGCCATCGCCTATGCCGGCGGGGCGCTGCGCGAGGACGTGGTCCGGGCCATGCTCGGCAGCGTCGACCGCACCCAGGTCGCGGCGCTGCTGGACGCGCTGGCCGAGGGCAACGGCGCGGCGCTGCTGGATACGGTGGCCACCCTGGCCGGGTTCGCCCCGGACTGGGGCAACGTGCTGGAGGCGCTGGCCGAGGCGCTGCACCGGATCCAGGTGCGGCAGCTGGTGCCCGGTGCGGCCCAGGAGAACGAGGGGCTGGACCTGGACCGCTACGCCTCGGCGCTGCGCCCGGAAGTGGTCCAGCTCTGGTACCAGATGGCGGTCACCGGCCGCCGCGACCTGGAACTGGCCCCGGCGCCGCGGGTGGGTTTCGAAATGAGCCTGCTGCGGATGCTGGCGTTCCGCCCGGAGGCCGATGCCGGTCCGATTGGCACCGGCGGCGGCGCAGGGGCAGGAGCCACCGGCAGTGCCGGCGGTGCGGGTTCGCGCCGGGCGCCGGTCTCGGCTGCGGCCGGCGAGGGTGGGGCGGTGGCGCGCGAGGCTGCGGCGCCGCGTCCTGAGCCCGTGCCGGCGCCATCCATGGCTGCCCCGGTCGAACCGGCGCCCGTGCGCCCGGCCCCGGCTCCGGCGGACGATCCGCCGCCGTGGGACGTGCCCGCACCGCGCCAGGCGGCGCCGACGCCGCCCGTGGTCGCGCCGGAGCTGGCCGCGGTGCTCCCGCCGGCCGCCCCGCGCGCGCCCGCGATCGAGGACATCAACGCGCCGGCGCCCGCTACCGGAACCGCGAAGCCGGCCGCCGCCGAGGCGCTGGCCCCGGGAATCGTGATGTCGCCGTCGCCCGCGCCGGTGCAGGCCGCGCCGGCCGCCAATGCCGATGCCGGCGGCGCGGTCGTGGCCGACGCCGAGGACTGGCTGCAGCGCGTGGCCAGCTGCGACCTCAAGGGCCCGTCCAGGGAACTGGCCGGGCACACGGCCTTCATCAGCCACGCCAACGGCGTGCTGACCCTGGCCCTGGATCCCGGCTTCGAATACCTGCGCACCGAACGCTCCACCGCGGCGCTGGCCGATGCGCTGGCCGCCTCGCTGGGCGGGGCGCCGAAGATCGTCTTCACCACCGGCGACGCGCCGGCGGAGACACTGAACCAGCGCCGCGAGCGCGAGCGTGGCTCGCGCCAGGCCGCGGCCGAGGAAACCTTCCTCAACGATCCGGCGGTCAAGCGCCTGATCGAGAAGCACGGCGCCCGCGTCGTGCCCGACTCCATCCGACCTTCAGACGGTAACTGACATGCGTGGCAACATCGCCCAACTGATGCAACAGGCGCAGAAGATGCAGGAAAACCTGCAGCGCGCCCAGGAAGAACTGGCCAGGCTCGAGGTCACCGGCAACGCCGGTGGCGGCATGGTCAGCGTGACCCTCACCGGCACCAAGGAGTGCCGCAAGGTGCGCATCGATCCTTCGCTGCTGTCCGACCAGGAAATGGTAGAGGACCTGGTGGCCGCGGCGTTCAACGACGCCTCCAACAAGGTCGACGCCGAGTCCAAGGCGAAGATGGCGGCCGCTTCGGCGGGGATGCCGCTGCCGCCGGGCATGAAGTTGCCGTTTTAAGAGCCGTGATTCGGGATTCGGGATTGGTGATTCGTAACAGCAACAGCAGGCGCCCGGTACGGTTGGCGGCGGGTGCCGGCGCCGCGGCTTTTTCGAATCACCAATCACCAATTACCCATCACGAACCGCAATGACGGCTCTTCTTGAACAGCTGATCGAGGCCCTGCGGGTGCTGCCGGGCGTGGGGCGCAAGAGTGCCCAGCGCATGGCCTACCACGTGCTGGAGCGCGGCCGCGATGGCGGCCGCCAGCTGGCGACGGTGCTGGCCGAGGCGGTCGAGCGCATCGGCCACTGCAGCCAGTGCCGCGACTTCAGCGAGACGCCGGTGTGCGCGACCTGCGCCAGCGCCAGCCGTGACCGCCAGCAGCTGTGCGTGGTCGAGTCGCCGGCCGACCGCCTGGCGATCGAGACCGCCACCGGCTACCGCGGCCTGTACTACGTGCTGCAGGGGCGGCTGTCGCCGCTGGACGGGATCGGCCCGCGCGAGCTGGGGCTGGATGCGCTGGCCACGCGCCTGGCCAGCGGCGAGGTCGCCGAGCTGATCGTCGCCACCAGCGCCACGGTCGAAGGCGAGGCCACCGCGCACTACCTGGCGCAGCTGGCGCGCCAGCACGGCGTGCGCCCGAGCCGGCTGGCCCAGGGCCTGCCGCTGGGCGGCGAGCTGGAATACGTCGACCGCGGCACGCTGTCGCATGCCTTCGGCAGCCGCGGCGAGATGCGCGAATAACCGCAGCGCGTGGGCCGGCGCGGGGCAGGGCGCTATGCTTGCGCCTTCCTTCGGCGAACCACGGACCGGAACACCATGAGCGACACCCTCTTCGGCAAGATCATCCGCCGCGAGATCCCCGCCACGATCGTCTACGAGGACGAGGACATCCTCGGCTTCCGCGACATCGCCCCGCAGGCACCGGTGCACGTGCTGTTCATCCCGAAGCAGAAGGTCATCCCGACCCTCGACGATGCCACGCCGGAAGACGCCGAACTGCTCGGCAAACTGATGCTGGCCGCCGCCCGCTGGGCGCGCGACGAGGGCCTGGCGCAGGACGGCTACCGGGTGGTGATGAACTGCCGCGAGCATGCCGGCCAGACCGTGTTCCACCTGCACCTGCACCTGCTCGCCGGCGCCCACCTGGGCCGCTTCGGCACGCCGGGCTGACCGCGCCGCGACACGCAGGCCGCAAACGAAAACGCCGCCCCGGAGGGCGGCGTTTTTCATTCCGATCAACGCGCGGGGCGGCTTACCAGCCCCACCAGCCCCAGCGACCCCAAGGGCTGCCCCACGGGCCCCAGGGCCCCCACGGGTCGGAGTGGATCACCCGGACCTCGTTGACCACCGGCCACAGGTAGACCACGTCGGCGGCCATGCGCGGCAGGGTGTAGTCGTACTCGCCGATCTTGACCTTCTCGGTGTCCTGCACGCGGCCAACGAAGGTGACCTCGCGGCCGGGGGTGAACACCGCCGGGTCATAGAAGCCGGAGCGGCAGGCGAGGAAGCGGCCCTGGGCCACGTCGCGCGAGCTGCTGGCCGGGCGGCCGCTGGCGTCCAGCGGGATCGACACGACCTGGAAGCAGGTGCTGTCCGGGCCCGGCGTGGTCTGCACGATGCGCCCGCCCCAGCGCACGCTGGCGCCGAGCTGCTGGCCGGCCACGGCCTGTTCGGGCGTGAGCGGGAGGAAGGCGCCCTGCAACGGCTGGGGCGCGGTGGCGCAGGCGCCGAGCAGCGCGATGGCGCTGGCGGCGATGGCGATGCGGAACGGGATGCGTAGCGACATGGCGGCCTCCGGAAGGTCAGGGGCGGTGCCGTTCCAGCTCTTCCCGCAGCCGGCGCGTCCCCCCATGCGCCGGAGCGTATCGCGCGGCGACGAAACGCCGGCTGAGCGCAAGCAGCTCCGCGGCCGAACGCGGGTGCGCGGCGGCCACGCGCTGCGCCCAGGCCAGCGCCGGCTCGTGCGGGGCGCGGCCCAGGCCCAGCCGCGCGTAGCGGCGGCCGAGCCGGTGCCAGGCGCGCAGCAGCGGATCGCGCTCGCGTTCGCCGCGGGCCAGCAGCCAGATCATCCCGGCCATCGCCAACGCGGCGAAGGCGGCGAACAGCAGCAGCAACTGCGAAGGCTCCAGCCGGCCCAGGCCCAGCGGGCTGAGCAGGGCCTGCTGGCGCTGCGCGTCGAAGCCCAGCACCAGATCGTTCCAGCCGCGGCGCATGAAGTCGACGAGGTCGCCGAAGCGGGCGCCGCGCAGTGCGTCGATGCCGCCGGCGGCCAGGCCGTTGGCGCCCAGGCGCGCGTCGAGCGTGTCGTAGATGCGCTCCGGCGCCACCGCCGCGGTCGGGTCCACGCGAACCCAGCCGCGGCCTTCCAGCCACACCTCGCTCCACGCATGGGCGTCCATGCGCCGCACGATCCAGTAACCGCCGAACGGATTGCGGTAGCCGCCGGTGTAGCCGGTCACCACGCGCGCGGGGATGCCGGCGGCGCGCATCAGCACGGTGAAGGCGGAGCTGAAGTGTTCGCAGTAGCCGGTGCGGGTCTCGAACAGGAACTCGTCCACCGCGTGCCGGCCCGGCAGCGGGGTGTCGAGGGCGTAGGCGAAGTCGGCGCGGATCATCGCCAGGGCGCGCTCGATGATGGCCTCGTCGTTGTCGCCGAGCTCGCGCCGCCACTGCGCGGCCAGCGCACGGGTGCGCGGATCGCGGTCGCGGGGCAGGGCCAGCGCGTGCTGGCGCAGGATCGGGCGCAGTTCGGTCTCGAACCGCCGTGGCGGCGCCGATTGCAGCCGCCAGCGGCTGGGCGAGGCCAGCGGGCGGTCGGTGCGCAGGCCGCCGCCGTGGCTGGCGTGCGTGCCTTCGGGCGTGGCCAGCGGCAGGTCCAGGGCCGGCAGATCGCGACGGTCGGTGGCCTCGACCTCCAGCGCATAGCTCCAGCGGACGGGAGCCGGTTCCCATGACGGCGGCGGCAGGTCCTCGATCCAGCGGTTGCGGGTCCAGGTACGGCCGTCGTAGTCGAGCAGCACCGGACCTCGCCAGTACAGCTGCTCCACCGGTGGCACCGGACCGTCGAATTCGGCGCGCAGCGCCGGGGCGTCGTCGGTCATCAGGTCCAGCCAGCCGCCCGGGGTCATGCTGTCGGACAGGCCGGGCCGGCCCAGCGCACGTTCGGGCACGCCCCACAGCGGCGTGGACAAGCGCGGGAACAGCCAGAACGCGGCCAGCGCCAGCGGCAGGCCGATCGCCACCAGCCGGCCCATCGTGCCCAGGCGCTGCTTCACCGGCGGCGCGGCCACCCCGGCCTCCAGGTCGGAGAGCCGCTGCAGGGCGAGCAGGCCCGCCAGCACCGCGGCCAGCGCGCCAGCCATCACCAGTGGGCTCTGGTCGAGCAGGAACGCGGCGAACGGTGCGAACAGGGCGAAGCCGACCAGGCTGCGCGCGTCGCGCAGGGTGCGCAGTTCGGTGGGCTTGATCGCCAGCATCGCCGCCAGCAGCGCGCTGCCGGTATCGCGGCCCAGGCGCGTGCCCATCATCGCGAACACGCCGGCAATCATCGCCAGCGCGATCACGCCGCGCAGGAATCCAGGCATCGGCCGCCGCCATGCGATCGCGGCCATCGCCGGCGCGGTCAGGGCGAAGCCGATGCCGAGCGTCGGCGGCAGGTTGACCAGCAGCGGCAGCAGCGCCAGCGCGCCGGCGGCCAGCGCCCAGCCGCGGCTGCCCGCATCCAGCGGCGTCGCTCCATCCTGGGGCGGCAGCGGCGGCACGGTGCTCATGCGGCAGGCAGCAGCGCCAGGGCGCGCAGGCAGGCGTGGCGGTGGTCGGGACCGCGGCCGGGGCCGAGCGCGAGGCCGGGCAGGCGCAGGTGGTAGCGGCGGCCTTCGCGTTCGGCCTGGTCGACCCACGCGGCCAGGCGCGAGATCCGTGCCTCGTGGCCGAGGTGGCGCAGCGCGTTCCAGTCCAGCAGCACGTCCTGCTGGCGCGCGCGTTCGTACTCGCGCACGACCAGACTGTCGCGGCGCGCGCTGTGCTTCCAGGCGATGGTCCGCGGCGCGTCGCCGCTGCGGTACGGACGCAGCTGGTGCGGTTCGTCGCCGAGCGGGTGCACGCGGCTGTGCTGCACTCCTTCGCCGCTGTCAGGCAGCGGTGGCGGCTGCGCTTCGGCGCGCGGGTAGACCAGCAGCGGCTGCCGCGGCCACATCCGCGACCACGCACGCGCCAGGCCCAGCGGCTGGGTGGTGGAAATGCGGATGCGGCCCGGTTCCAGCCAGCCGCGCTGGCGCGTCGGCAGCGGCAGGGCGGCGTCGGCCAGGCCGCCCTCGCCGGTGCTGGCCCAGGCGACGGCGTCGCCGTATTCCAGGCGCAGGCCACGCCGGCGGCGGCCGTCGCGGGTGGAGAAGCTCATGCGCAGCCACAGCGTCTGGCCGGCGGCCACCGGTTCGGCGGACACCGCCTCGAGCTGCAGGCCGGACAGCTGCAGGTGCGCGGCCACCAGGCTGGCCAGTCCGGCGGTGCCCAGCAGCAGCGCCAGCAGCAGGGCGGGGTTGTTGTTGTAGTTGAGCGCGCCGAGCACCATCGCCAGTACCAGCAGCCCGTAGAACAGGCCGAAGCGGGTGGGCAGCACGTAGATGCGGCGGCGGTCGATCCGCAGCGGCAGGGCTTCCGGCGCGCGCGGGCGTTCGATCGACTCCAGCCACGTGCGCAGTTCGCGCCACGTGCGGGGCATCAGTCCACCGGCACCGCGTGCAGCACCGACTTGGCCAGCGCCGTGCCGGTGCCGGCCTCGGCCTCGCCGACCAGGCGGTGGCCGGCCACGGCGATGAACAGCGCCTGCACGTCTTCCGGCACCACGTGGTCACGGCCGAGCAGCAGCGCATAGGCACGCGCGGCGCGCAGCAGGGCCAGGCCGGCGCGCGGCGACAGGCCGACGCGGATGCCCGGCTGCTGCCGGCTGCGCGCCAGCAGCGCCTGCACGTAGCCGACCAGCGCGTCGCTGGCGTGTACCCGCGCGGCGGCGTCGCGCAACGCGATCACGTCGCCATCGCCGAGCACCGGCGTGGCCTGCGCGATCAGTTCGCGACGGTCGCTGCCGGTGAGCAGGGCGCGTTCGGCGTCGGCGCCGGGATAGCCCAGCGAGAAGCGCAGCAGGAAGCGGTCCAGCTGCGAATCCGGCAGCGGGAAGGTGCCGGACAGGTCGACCGGGTTCTGCGTGGCGATTACGAAAAACGGATCGGGCAGGCGGTGGGTCGAGCCGTCGATGGTCACCTGCTGCTCGGCCATCGCTTCCAGCAGCGCGCTCTGCGTGCGCGGCGGCGCGCGGTTGATCTCGTCGGCCAGCAGCACCTGGGTGAACACCGGGCCGGGATGGAAGCGGAACTGGCGCGTGGAGGCTTCGTAGATCGACACGCCGAGCACGTCGGCCGGCAGCAGGTCGGAGGTGAACTGGATGCGCTGGAAGCCCAGGCCCACGGTCGCGGCCAGCGCGTGGGCGAGGGTGGTCTTGCCCAGGCCGGGCAGGTCCTCGATCAGCACGTGGCCGCCGGACAGCAGCGCGACCAGGGCCAGCCGTACTTCATGCGGCTTGCCCAGCACCAGCGCGTTGATCTGGCGCTGCGCCTGGTCCAGCGACTGGCGCAGGGCGTCGGTTAGGATGGGGCTCGAGGTCGTGGCGATGTTCGACATCGTCTTCCTGGGTACCGGGTCCGGAGGGAGTGTAGCGGCTGATGGAGGCGGAGCACCGCGCGCAACGCACGTTCATCGCCTGGTGGACGCTGGCCTGCGTGCTCAAGCTGGTGGTGGCGGCGCGACTGCCGCTGTTCGTCGACGAGGCGTTCTACTGGCAGGAAGGGCGGCACCTGGCGGCCGCGTACTCCGACCTGCCGGGGATGACCGCGTGGCTGGCGCGCCTGGGTACGTCGCTCGGCGGCGACCACGTGCTGGCGCTGCGGATGCCGTTCCTGCTGATGGGCGCGCTGCTGCCGTGGTGGGTGGCGCGGATCGGTCGGCGCTGGTTCGGTGCGATCGCCGGCTGGCGCGCCGGCACGCTGGCGGTGCTGCTGCCGCTGCTGGGCATGCTCGGCGTGCTGGCGCTGCCGGACGTGCCGCTGGCGCTGGCCACGGTGCTGTGCCTGCATGCGGGCGTGCGCATGCTCGAGGACGTCACGCCGCTGGCGGCGATGGAGCTGGCCTTCGGCCTGGCACTGGGCGCGTTGAGCCATTACCGCTTCGCCGGCGTGTGGGTCGCCGGTACGGTGGTGCTGCTGTTGCTGCCGCAGGGCCGGCACCTGCTGCGCGATCCGCGCGTGCTGCTGGCCGGCGCGTTCGGCCTGCTGGCCTGGCTGCCGCTGCTGCTGTGGAACCTGGAGAACGGCGAGGCCGGCCTGCGCTTCCAGCTGGTCGACCGGCATCCGTGGGCGCTGCATGGCGGCGGCTGGTCCTTCATCCCGGTGCAGGCGCTGCTGGTCACGCCGCTGCTGGCGGTGGCGCTGCTGCAGGCGGCGTGGGTGACCGGCTGGAAGCGGCGTCCGGCGCGGCCGCAATGGCGCTTCCTGGCGCTGTTCGGGTCGATCATCGTCGGCGGGCTGTTCGTGCTGAGCTTCGTCGCCGATGCCGAACGGGTGAGTTTCCACTGGCCGGTGCCGGCGTACCTGGCGCTGCTGCCGGCGGCGGCGCGGGTCCTGGAAACCTGGCCGGTGCAGTGGCGGGGGGCGACCTGGACCGTCACCGGGCTGGGCCTGCTGCTCGCGCTGGGCTGGTGCCTGGCGGTGTCGACGCCGGCGCTGCGCGAGGCCAGCGCCGGCTCCAAGCACTACCCGCGCAACTTCGCCGGCTGGGAGCCGCTGGCCAAGGCCGTGCGTGAGGAACTGGAGGCGATGCCCCCGGGCACGCAGCTGCTGGCCGACGACTTCAAGGTCGGTGCCGAGCTCGGCTTTGCGCTCGGCGATCCGGACATCGCGGTACTGGACCATCCGCTCAACCACGCCCACGGCCGCGCGCCGCAGCTGCGCAAGTGGGACCTGCTGGCCGACGGCCTGCCGCAGGCGCCGGCGCTGCTGGTGCTGGCCCCGGGGGACGTGTCGTTCCGCGACCTGCTGCGCCGCTACCAGGCGCTGTGTGAACGCCTGGGGCCGTTGCCGCCGGCCTCGCGCACGGTGCTGGTCGACCACGGCGCGACGCGCTTCCTGCTGGTGCGCCTGCCGGCGAACGCGCCGGTACCGGCGGCGGGCTGCGTGGCCCCGGCGCTGGCCTGGATCGATGCCCCGGAGCCGGGCGCACGGGTGCCCCCGCGCTTCGAGGTTGGCGGCTGGGCGTTCAAGGAAGGCGTCGGACTGGCCCGCGTCGAGGTGCTGCTGGACGAGGCGGTGGTGGCCGAGGCGGAGTACGGCCAGCCGTTCGACGTTTCCGGGCATTTCCCGGGGTCGACGGACCCGAACCAGCCGCGGGTGGGCTTCCGCGCCCAGGTCGACCTGCCGGCCAGCCAGGCCGGTACGCGCTGGCTGGGCCTGCGCCTGCACGGCAGCGACGGCAGCGTCGAGGAATGGCCGCGGCAGCAGGTCCGTATCACCGCCGATGATGCCGACAGGTAGAATGCCGCCGGTTCGCCAGGGGACGTTCAATGCCAGGTCCAGGGGTAGGTTGCAACGGTGAGGCCGCCCAGGCCCTGCGCATCGCGTTGCTGGTGCCATGCCACAACGAGGCCGCGACCGTGGCCGCGGTCGTCGAGGGGTTCCGCCGCAGCCTGCCTTCGGCGCACTGCCACGTCTTCGACAACCGCTCGGTCGATGCCACCGCCGGGATCGCCCGCGCCAGCGGTGCCGAGGTGCATGCGGTGGCGCTGCGCGGCAAGGGCAACGTGATCCGTCGCGCCTTCGCCGACGTCGAGGCGGATGTCTACGTGATGGTGGATGGCGACGCGACCTATGACGCGGCCGCGGCGCCGGCGCTGGTGAAGCGCCTGGTCGAGGACGGCCTGGACATGGTGGTGGGCGCGCGCGTCGACCAGGACCCGGCCGCATACCGGGCCGGGCACCGCTTCGGCAACCGCCTGCTGACCCGCTGCGTCGCCATGATGTTCGGTGACAGCTTCGACGACATGCTTTCCGGCTACCGGGTGTTCTCGCGGCGCTACGTGAAGTCCTTCCCGGCGCACGCTTCCGGTTTCGAGATCGAGACCGAGCTGGCGGTGCACGCGCTGCAGCTGCGCATGCCCGTTGCCGAGATACCGACCACCTATGGCGCGCGTCCACAGGGGTCGACCAGCAAGCTCAACACCTGGCGCGATGGTGCGCGCATCCTCGGCACGATCGGCCGGCTGGTGATGGCCGAGCGTCCGCTGCTGTTCTTCTCCGCCTGCGCCGCGGCGACGTTGCTGCTGTCGGTGCTGCTGGCCGCGCCCCTCTTTGTCACCTACCTGGAGACCGGCCTGGTGCCGCGTTTCCCGACCGCGATCCTGTGCGCGGCCCTGGTCCAGCTGTCGGCGATACTGTTCGGCTGTGGCCTGGTGCTGGACACTGTCACGCGCGGGCGCATCGAGGCCAAGCGCCTGGCCTACCTGGCGATCCCGGCCACGCGCGTCCGCCTGGGCGTGGCGGAAATGCCGCCGCGCCTGCCGGTCGCCGGCATACCACCGGCCGGTGTGGCCGTCGCAGGGACGCCGGGCGTCGCGCCCGCAGGCGCGGCGCCGCAGGTGGGCGAGGGCACTGCCGAATGAGCCTGCCAGGAGACGCGCGGTGGCGCGCGCTGCAGGCGGCGGCTGCGCGCGTGTTCGGATTCGGCTCGCGTGCCGGCGTGGTGGGTGCCGCGGCCGCGGTGGCGCTGCTGGTCGCGGCGGTTTCGCTGCTGCGCGGACAGGACGCCAACTGGGACCTGCGCAACTACCACGTGCACAACGGCTGGGCCTGGCTGCAGGGGCGGCTGGGCATGGACCTGGCGCCGGCGCAGCTGCAGACCTACTTCGTGCCGCTGCTGGACGTGCCGTACTTCCTGCTGGTGCAGCATGCGCCGGCGCCGGTAGCGGGCGCGCTGCTGGGGCTGGTGCATGGCCTGGCGTTCCTGCCGGTGGCGTGGATCGCGTGGCGCGCGCTGGCCGGCGATCCGCGCCGCGACTGGCTGGCGCCGTTGCTGGGACTGGCCGGCCTGGCCAGTGCCGCGTTCCTGTCCGAACTCGGCACGACCATGGGCGACAACACCACCGCGCCGCTGGTGCTGGGCGCGCTGGCGCTATGCCTGCCGGTGGCCGGGGTTTGGCGCAACGGTCGAACCGTTCTGGCTGGCGTACTGCTCGGCGCGGCGGTGGCGCTGAAGCTGACCAATGCGATCTATGCGGTGGCGCTGGGCCTGGCGGTGCTGGCCGCGCCGCTGCCGTGGCCGGCGCGGCTGCGTACGGGCGTGTTGCTGGCCGGTGTGGCGCTGCTGGTCTTCGCGGTGCTGGCCGGGCCGTGGCTGCACGCGGTGTGGCAGGTCTACGGCAACCCGCTGTTCCCGCAGTACAACGTCTGGTTCCAGGCGCCGCTGGCTTCGCCGGGGGCGACGGCCGACCTGCGCTGGCGTCCGCAGGGCCTGGGCGAGGCGCTGCTGCGGCCGCTGCTGTTCACCCTCAACCCGCGCCTGGTCAGCGAGCTGTCGCTGCTCCAGGTGGCCTGGGCGCTGCTGTACGTGGTCGCGCCGCTGGCCGCCCTCGCCTGGCTGCGCCGCCGCACGCGTGGCGGCGCACGGCCGGAAGCGGCCGATGCGTCGGTGCTGCGCATGCTTGGCGTGTTCTTCGTGGTCGGCTTCGTGCTGTGGCTGTGGATGTTCAGCATCCACCGCTACCTGGTGGTCCTGGAACTGCTGGCGCCGCTGGTGCTGTGGCTGCTGCTGCGCGGGCTGTTGCCGGGACGGGCCGGGTCGAGCGTGGCCGGCGCCGCGGTGCTGCTGTGTGCCCTCGTGGCGCTGGCGGGCTGGAACGACTGGGGCCACGCGCGCTGGACCCGCGAGGCATTCCGTGTCGAGGCGCCGGCCGGGCCGCCACCCGGCCTGGTCCTGATGGGCGGCGACGAGCCGCAGTCCTGGCGCATCCCGTTCCTGCCGGATGGGCCGGTGTACGTGGGCGTGGGCACCAACTTCCCGGAAGCTGCGGCCTACGTCGAGCAGGTGCGCGCGCTGGTCGCCGCGCATCCGGATTCGCGGGTGATGCTGCCGGCGGAGGCGGACGCCTCCGGCGGCGGAAAGCTGCTGGAACGGCTGGAGCGCAACGAACGGCACAACCGCTGGGCCGCGCGCCTGGGCCTGGACCGCGGCGACTGCCTGGCGATGCGCTGGATCGCCGGGCGCAGCAGCAGTCGTGGCCTGGTGGAGCCGGCCGATTCGCCGAGCGGCCGTTGCCGCTTCGTGGCGGTCGAGCGCGGCCAGGCGCGGCCGCTGGACGGACAGGCCATGCAGGACGCGCGCGAGCAGCTGGACCGCGAACGCATCGCGGCCGCCGCGGCCATGCTCGAGCAGCGCTACGGACTGCGCCTGCACGCCGACGCCTGCACCGTGCACCGCAGCTGGATCGGCGCGTCGGCGTTCCCGTACCGCTTGTGCCGGGTGGGACTGCTGGACGCCGGCGGCTGAAGGCTGCGCCCGCGCCGGCCTCAGGGCAGGGCGTAGCCGGCTTCGCGCAGCAGGCCGGACAGGGCGATCAGCGGCAGGCCGACCAGGGCGGTCGGGTCGCGGTTCTCGATCGCCTCGAACAGGCTGATGCCCAGACCCTCGCACTTGAAGCTGCCGGCGCAGTCGAACGGCTGCTCGGCATCGACGTAGCGTTCGATCTCGTCGGCGGCCAAGGTGCGGAAGTGCACCTGGGTCAGGTCGACCGCGGCCAGTTCGTGGGCGCCGCGGCGCAGGCATACGGCGGTATGGAAGCGCACCGTGCGCCCGCCCATCTGCGCCAGCTGGGCGATCGCCGCCGCGCGGCCGCCGGGCTTGCCCAGCACCTGGCCGTCCAGTTCGGCGGCCTGGTCCGAGCCGATCACCCAGGCGTCCGGGAACCGTTCAGCCACCGCGTCGGCCTTGGCCTGGGCCAGCCGGCGGACCAGCTGGGGCGGGCTTTCGGCGCGCAGCGGGGTCTCGTCGACGCCCGGGCCGACGCACTCGAAAGGCAGCCGCAGGCGCTGCAGCAGCTCGCGGCGGTAGCGGGAAGTGGACGCAAGGATCAACATATGCGGGTACGGCGGGTGGGCCGGCCAGTGTCGGCCGCGCCGCGGCCGCCGGCAATCGCCCGTTTCCACGCCCGGGCCGGGTTTGACATGGCCCGGTCCGGTCCTTAACATTCAGCGGCTTATGTCCGCAGGTGCATCCGTCGTGCAGGTCCCCGAAACGCTGGATGCCTGGAGGATGGTCGCCGCGAGGCGGCAGTTCGAAGGGCGGATGCCGCTGTCGGCGATGCCCCGGCTGGGCGACAGCCTGGCCGACACGGACGGCGAATGCCGCTTCGCGCTGGAGTTCGGGCACGATGCGCTGCAGGTGCCCTACGTCGAACTGACGCTCGACGCCGGGCTGCCGCTGGTCTGCCAGCGCAGCCTGGAGCGGTTCGTGTTCCCGGTGAAGACCGTGCAGCGGCTCGGCCTGATCCGCGACGAGGCCGAGGATGCCGCGTTGCCGCCAGGCTACGAGGCGCTGCTGGTGCCGGAGGACGGCCTGTTGCGGCCGACCGAGCTGGTGGAGGACGAGCTGGTGCTCGCCCTGCCGGTGGTGCCGATGGCCCCGGGCAGCGAACCGGTCGAGCAGACCTGGTCGGCGGGCGAGGAAGAGTTGCAGGCGGCCAGCCCGTTCGCGGCGCTGGCGGCCCTGAAGAAGAAGTAACAAGCAGGACACACGGTCGCGCCGCCGCCGAAGGCGCCCTGGAACGGCACCGGCGGGTGGCTTCGAGGTCCAACAAGACACGCACTACAACGAGTTTGGAGCAATCCCATGGCTGTGCAGAAATCCCGAGTCACTCCGTCCCGCCGCGGCCAGCGCCGTTCCCATGACGCGCTGACGGCCAAGCAGCTGGCGACCGACCCGACCACGGGCGAGACCCACCTGCGCCACCACGTCACCGCCGACGGCTACTACCGCGGCAAGAAGGTCATCGCCACCAAGACCTCGGTGGTCGAGGAAGACTGATGCCCTGGCGGGCGCGCCCCGTGCGCGCCCGTTCGCGGTGAAACACATCCAGGCTCCCGCAAGGGGCCGCAAGCGGGAATGCGCATGAGCGAGCGGATCTATTCGCGCATCGCCGGAACCGGCAGCTACCTGCCGGCGAAGGTGGTGACCAACGACGACCTGGCCAAGGTGGTCGACACCAGCGACGAATGGATCCGTACCCGCACAGGCATCGCCGAACGGCGCGTCGCCGCCGAAGGCGAGACCACCAGCGACCTGGGCCACCAGGCCGCGCTGCGCGCGCTGGAAGCCGCCGGCGTCGATGCCTCCGCGATCGACCTGATCGTGGTCGGCACGACCACGCCGGACGTGGTGTTCCCGTCGACCGCCTGCCTGATCCAGCAGAAGCTGGGCATCGCCGGCTGCGCGGCGTTCGACGTCAACGCGGCCTGCTCGGGCTTCGTGTTCGCGCTGAGCGTGGCCGACAAGTTCATCCGCACCGGCGCGGCGAAGACCGCGCTGGTGATCGGTGCCGAGACCCTGACCCGCATCGTCGACTGGAGCGACCGCACGACCTGCGTGCTGTTCGGCGACGGCGCCGGCGCGGTGGTGCTCAAGGCCGATACCGAGACCGGCATCCTTTCCACGCACCTGCATGCCGACGGCAGCAAGCGCGACCTGCTGTGCTGCCCGGCCGGCGTCTCGGCCGGCTTCAAGCCGGACGAGACCAATGCCGGCGTGCGCATCCACATGGCCGGCAACGAGGTGTTCAAGCACGCGGTCAAGGCGCTGGACGGCGTGGTCGACGAGACCCTGGCCGCCAACGGCCTGGACAAGCACGACCTCGACTGGCTGATCCCGCACCAGGCCAACCTGCGCATCATCGAAGCCACGGCCAGGCGCCTGGAGATGCCGATGGACCGCGTCGTCGTCACCGTCGACCGCCACGGCAACACCTCCGCCGGTTCGGTGCCGCTGGCGCTGGACGAAGCGGTGCGGTCCGGTCGCGTGCAGCGCGGCCAGCTGCTGCTGCTGGAAGCGTTCGGCGGCGGCTTCACCTGGGGCTCGGCGCTGCTGCGCTACTGAGCCGCGCGGCCTGCGGGCCGCTGCTGCAATCCGCGTATTCCACGAACACCGCGCAGCCTCCAGGGCCGCGCGGTGTCGTCGTGCCTGTCTACCGGGCGCAGTCCACGCCGCGCAAGGCATCAGGCATACGCAGCAGTACAGACGAAGCACCACTTTCGCCCGTATCATCGGCATTCGTTCCTGATCTGCGACAGCGCGTGACCGACCCGACGCTCGCCTTTGTTTTCCCCGGCCAGGGCTCCCAGTCCGTAGGGATGCTGGCCGAACTGGCCGAACTGCACCCGCAGGTGCGCGAAGCCTTCGCCGAAGCCTCCGAAGGCGCCGGCATCGACCTGTGGAGCCTCTCCCAGGGCGGCCCCGAGGAAATGCTCAACCGCACCGAATACACCCAGCCGGCGCTGCTGGCCGCAGGGATCGGCGTGTGGCGCGCGTGGAACGCGCAGGGCGGTGCGCAGCCGTCGATGCTCGCCGGGCACAGCCTGGGCGAATACACCGCGCTGGTCGCCGCCGGCGCGCTGTCGCTGGCCGACGGCGCGCATCTGGTGCGCCTGCGTGGCCAGCTGATGCAGGACGCCGCGCCCGCCGGCACCGGCGCGATGGCCGCCGTGCTTGGCGCCGACGACGCGCTGGTGCAGGAAGTCTGCACCGAGGCGTCCGGCAGCCAGGTGGTGGTGCCGGCCAATTTCAATTCCCCCGGCCAGATCGTCATCGGCGGCGACGCCGCGGCGGTCGACCGCGCGCTGGCGCTGCTGGCCGAGCGCGGCGTGCGCAAGGCGGTGAAGCTGGCGGTGAGCGTGCCTTCGCACACGCCGCTGATGCGCGAGGCGGCCAACCGCCTGGCCGAGGCGATGGCCGGCCTGCGCTGGCAGGTGCCGTCGCTGCCGGTGGTGCAGAACGTGGACGCGCAGGTGCACGACAGCGTCGAAGCGATCCGCGACGCGCTGGTGCGCCAGCTCTACCTGCCGGTGCAGTGGACCGGCTGCGTGCAGGCGCTGGCCGCGCGCGGCGCGACCCGCGTGGCCGAATGCGGCCCGGGCAAGGTGCTGGCCGGCCTGGTCAAGCGCATCGACAAGTCGATCGACGCGCGCGCGCTCGGCACCGCCGGCGATTTCGGTGCGGCGCTGGACGACTGGCGCTGATACCTTTGCGGCGGCGCGCCGGCCGGCGCGCCACGCCCTCCACGAACGCGAGAAGAAGAGACCCACCATGACTGCAAGCAGCCTGCCCCTGAGCGGCGAGATCGCCCTGGTCACCGGCGCCAGCCGCGGCATCGGCGCGGCGATCGCCGACGAACTGGCGGCGCGCGGCGCCACCGTGATCGGCACCGCCACCAGCGACGCCGGCGCCGAAGCCATCGGCGCGCGCCTGGCGGGGCAGGGCGGCCACGGCCGCAGGCTGGACGTCACCGACGCCGCCGCGGTCGAGGCGCTGATCGACGGGATCGCCAGGGAATCCGGCGCGGTCTCGATCCTGGTCAACAACGCCGGCATCACCCGCGACAACCTGCTGATGCGGATGAAGGACGAGGACTGGCAGGCGATCATCGACACCAACCTGACCAGCGTGTTCCGCACCTCCAAGGCGGTGGTGCGCGGGATGATGAAGGCGCGCAAGGGCCGCATCATCAACATCGCCTCGGTGATCGGCGCCACCGGCAACGCCGGCCAGGCCAACTACGCCGCGGCCAAGGCCGGCATCATCGCCTTCAGCAAGTCGCTGGCCAAGGAGATCGGCAGCCGCAACGTCACCGTCAACGTGGTGGCGCCCGGCTTCATCGACACCGACATGACCCGCGAGCTGCCGGAGGACGCGAAGAACGCGATGCTCGGCCAGATCGCGCTGGGCCGGTTCGGCGAACCGGCCGACATCGCCCGCGCGGTGGCGTTCCTGGCCGGACCCGATGCGGCCTACATCACCGGCGAAACCCTCCATGTGAATGGCGGCATGTACATGGCCTGAGCCTGGCGCTCGCCAGAAGAAGGATCTCAAAAGCCCCGTAAGCTTTTGATCCGGTTGCGGTTCCCGGCCAGTGCCAGGCCCGCGGCTTTTGACTACACTATCCGCCCTGTGGAAAGTGATCCTCCCGTACCGGCGCGTGCCGCGGCGGTCCGAACAACAACCACTCCATCCGGAGCAGCAAACCCATGAGCACCATCGAAGAGCGCGTCAAGAAAATCGTCGTCGAACAGCTCGGCGTCAAGGAAGAGGAAGTGACCAACAGCGCATCGTTCGTCGACGATCTGGGCGCCGACTCGCTCGACACCGTCGAGCTGGTGATGGCCCTCGAGGAAGAGTTCGAGTGCGAGATCCCGGACGAGGAAGCCGAGAAGATCACTTCCGTCCAGCAGGCGATCGACTACATCAAGGCCCACGTCAAGAGCTGACGCGAGCCGTGCCTCCGGGCCGCCTGGCGGCCCGTGGCAAAAAACCGTCCGGGGCCGCCGCGTGCGGCCCCGTGCGCGTCCGGCCCGGTCGTGCCGGGCGCGCCTGCCATACCTGATCCGCCGTATACCAGGAGCCGTCTATGAGTCACCGTCGCGTCGTCATCACCGGCATGGGCATGGTCTCGCCGCTTGGCAACGACCTGGCCAGCAGCTGGGACGGCATCATCAACGGCCGCTCCGGCATCGGCCCGGTCACCCATTTCGACGCGTCGGCCTTCACCACGCGCATCGCCGGCGAGATCCGCGATTTCGACCCCACCGCCTTCGTGCCGCCCAAGGACGCGAAGAAGATGGAGGCGTTCATCCACTACGGCCTGGCCGCCTCGTTCATGGCCCTGGACGATTCCGGGCTGGAGATCGACGAGGGCAACGCCGAGCGCATTGGCACGATCATCGGTTCGGGCATCGGCGGCATCCTCGGCATCGAGGAGCAGACCGCCAAGTACCTGGAGGGCGGTCCGCGCAAGATCTCGCCGTTCTACGTGCCCAGCACCATCATCAACATGCTGCCGGGCCAGCTGAGCATCATCCGCGGCCTCAAGGGCCCCAATTTCTCGGCGGTGTCGGCCTGCGCCACCGCCAACCACTCCATCGGCACCGCGATGCGCATGATCCAGTACGGCGATGCCGACGTCATGGTCGCCGGCGGCGCCGAGCGCGGTTCCTCGCCGACCTCGATGGGCGGCTTCTGCTCGATGAAGGCGATGTCCACCCGCAACGACGACCCCGCGCGCGCCTCGCGTCCGTGGGACGCCGAGCGCGACGGCTTCGTTCTCGGCGACGGCGCCGGCATCCTCGTGCTCGAGGAATACGAGCACGCCAGGGCGCGCGGCGCGCGCATCTATGCCGAGCTGGTCGGCTTCGGCGCCAGCGCCGACGCCAACCACATGACCGCGCCCAGCGAGGACGGCGACGGCGCCGCGCGCTGCATGCTGGCCGCGCTGCGCGACGCCAAGCTCGATCCGTCTGCGGTCGGCTACCTCAATGCGCACGGCACCTCGACGCCGCTGGGCGACCTGGCCGAGACCCTGGCGATCAAGCGCGCCTTCGGCGACCACGCCTACAAGATGATGGTCAGCTCGACCAAGTCGATGACCGGCCACCTGCTCGGCGCCGCCGGCGGCGTGGAGGCGATCTTCTCGGTGCTGGCGATCCACCACGGCATCGTCCCGCCGACCATCAACCTGGAGAACCCGGGCGAGGGCTGCGACCTGGACTACGTGCCGAACGTGGCGCGCGAGGCCAAGGTCGACGTGGCCGTCTCCAACGGCTTCGGTTTCGGCGGCACCAACGGCACGCTGGTGTTCAAGCGGATCTGACGCCCTGATCGGCCGCGCGCGCCGCGGCCTTCGACAGGACGACCAGGGGCCGGTGGCTCCGCCCGCGGCAAGCGGGGCGGACGCACCGGCCCCGTCCATTCCATCCCGCCAGGACGCATGCTCCGCTCCCATCCGCTCCCCGCCGATACCGACCTGCTGGCGCTGCACCGGCTGGCGCCGGCGCGCTATCCGCTGCTGCTGGAATCGGTGGCCGCGGGCACGGTGCAGGGGCGCTGGGACCTGCTGCTGGCGACCAGCGGCGAAGGCCTGCGTCTGGACGTCGACGGGCTGACCCGCGACCTGCGCGGCGAAGCGCAGGCGGGCAGTTTCCTCGAGGCGCTGGACGCGCAGTGGCGGCAGGCGCGCGTCGAGCCGGAAGAGCCGCGCTGGCCGTTCCGCGGCGGCTGGGCGCTGCTGCTGGACTACGAGCTGGCCGGGCAGGTCGAACCGGTGCTGCGCCTGCCGCAGCGTGCGGGCGACGGCCGCCCGCAGGCGCTGGCGCTGCGCTGCCCGGCGGCGGTGCTGCGCGACCGCGCCAGCGGCGAATGCGTGGCCCTCGCCGAGGACGGACACGCGCCGCTGCTGGATACGCTCCTGGACGACCTGCGCGCCTCGGTCGCGCTGCCGCCGCTGCCGCAGTGGATGCCGCCGGCGAGCGTCACCGAGGACGAACCGCAGCGCTTCATCGACGGCGTCGAACGCATCCTCGACTACCTGCGCGCCGGCGACGTGTTCCAGGTGAACCTGTCGCGCGCCTGGCAGGCACGCTTCGACGCGCCGCTGGATCCGGCGGCGCTGTACGCGCGCCTGCGCCAGGCCAATCCGGCGCCGTTCGCCGGGCTGTTCGCCGGCGACGGCTGGGCGGTCGCGAGCTCATCGCCCGAACGCCTGGTCTCGGTGCGCGGGCGCGTGGCCGAAACGCGGCCGATCGCCGGCACCCGCCCGCGCTTCGAAGGCGACGACGACGCGGCGCGGATCCGCGAACTGGTCGGCCATCCCAAGGAACGCGCCGAGCACGTGATGCTGATCGACCTGGAGCGGAACGACCTGGGGCGCGTCTGCACCGCCGGCAGCGTCCAGGTCGACGAGCTGATGACGGTGGAGAGCTACGCCCACGTCCACCACATCGTCAGCAACGTGCGCGGCATCCTGGAAGAGGACGCCACGCCGGGGCAGGTGATCGCCGCGGTGTACCCGGGCGGCACCATCACCGGCTGCCCGAAGGTGCGCTGCATGCAGATCATCGCCGAGCTGGAAGGCGTGCCGCGCGGCGCCTATACCGGCGCGATGGGCTGGCTCAACCGCGACGGCGACCTGGACCTCAACATCCTGATCCGCAGCGCCGAAGTGCAGGGCGCCGACATGGTGTTCCGCACCGGCGCCGGGATCGTCGCCGACTCGGTGCCGGCCCGCGAACTGGACGAGACCCGGGCCAAGGCGCGCGGCCTGCTGCGCGCGCTCGATCCGGCGGCATGAGCGGGGTGCGGGACACGGCAGGCCTTCAGCCTCGCGCGGTATGCTGGGCGCCGGTCGAGCGAAGAGGTGGACGTGGCTGGCGGATGTAGGAGCGCGCTGCGCTGGATGCTGGGAATCGTGGCCCTGGGGCTGCTGCTGGCGGCGCTGCTGGCCGGCTGGGGCTGGACCCGTTACCAGGCGTTCGCCGACGCCCCCGTGGCCAGCGGCCAGACCGCCGACAGCGTGCGCATCGAACGCGGCGACGGCTTCGTTCGCGTGCTCGGCCGCCTGCGCGAGGCCGGCGTCGATGCCGGCCACGACCTGGAATGGCGCCTGCTGGCGCGGCAGATGGACGCGGCCGGCCGGCTCCGCGTCGGCGAGTACGCGCTGTCGCCGGAACTGACTCCGCGCCAGCTGCTGCAGCGCATGCGCGACGGCCGGGTGATCCAGTACCGGGTGACCATCGTCGAAGGCTGGAACTTCCGCCAGCTGCGCGCCGCGCTGGCCGCCGCCCAGCCGCTGCTGCACGAGACCACCGGCATGGACGACGCGGCGGTGATGGCCGCGCTCGGCCACCCCGGCCAGCATCCGGAAGGTCGCTTCCTGCCGGAGACCTACCTGTACCAGCGCGGCGACAGCGACCTGGACATCCTGCGCCGCGCCCACGACGCGATGGCGCAGGCCCTGGCCGCAGCCTGGGAAGCGCGCGCGCCGGACGTGCCGCTGAAGTCGCCCGACGAGGCGCTGATCCTGGCCTCGATCGTGGAGAAGGAAACCGGGCAGGCGCACGAGCGCCCGCAGATCGCCGGCGTGTTCGCGCGGCGCCTGCAGAAGGGCATGCTGCTGCAGACCGACCCGACCGTGATCTACGGCCTGGGCAGCGCCTACGACGGCAACATCCGCAAGCGCGACCTCACCACCGACACCCCCTACAACACCTACACCCGCCCGGGCCTGCCGCCCACGCCGATCGCCATGCCCGGCCGCGCCGCACTGCAGGCGGCGGTGAACCCGGCCCCGGGCGACGCCCTGTACTTCGTCTCGCGCAACGACGGCAGCCACGTGTTCTCGGCCACCTATGCCGAGCACAGCGCCGCGGTGGACTGCCACCAGCGCCGGCGCTGCCGCTCGGGCACGGCCACGACCGCGCCCGCGGCCGGCGACGCCGTCGGCGAGGCCAAGCCGGAGACGGGCGACGGCAAGGACACGCGTCGATGAGCACCATTCCCACCCACCCGCGCTTCATCAGCCTCGAGGGAGGCGAGGGCGCGGGCAAGAGCACCGCGCTGGCGTCGCTGCGCGAGGCCTTGCAGCGCCACGGCCACGACGTGGTCCTGACCCGCGAGCCCGGCGGCACGCCGCTGGCCGAGCAGATCCGCGCGCTGATGCTCGACAACCGCGAAGCCCTGCGCGGCGAGGTCGAGGCCGAACCGCTGGCGGCGGAGACCGAACTGCTGCTGGTGTTCGCCGCCCGCGCCCAGCACGTGCGCCAGGTGGTGCTGCCGGCGCTGGAGCGCGGAGCCTTCGTGGTCAGTGACCGCTTCACCGATTCCAGCTACGCCTACCAGGGCGACGGCCGCGGCCTCGACCCGGACTGGATCGCCGAGCTGGAGCGCCGCGCGGTCGGCCTGCGTCCGGGCCTGACCCTGCTGCTGGACCTGGACGTGCGCGAGGGCCGCGCCCGCACCAGCGGCCGCGACCTGTGGCCGGACCGGATCGAGAGCGAGCAGGACGAATTCTTCGAACGCGTGCGCGCCGGTTTCCGCCGCCGCGCCGAAGCCGAGCCGGAACGCTTCCGCGTGATCGACGCCTCACGCTCGCCTGCGGAGGTGGGTGCGGCCGTCGCCGCGGCGGTCGAAGCCTTCCTCGCGGAGCAGGGCCGATGAGTGCGGCGCTGGCGCCCTGGCAGCAGCGCATCCACGACCAGGCGATGGCCTCGCTGGCCGCCGGCCGGCTCGGCCACGCGCTGCTGCTGTGCGGCCCGGCCGGGCTGGGCAAGCGCGCGGTCGCCGAACGGCTGGCCGCCTTCGTGCTCTCCGGCGGCGACCCGGCCGCCGAGGCGCGCAACCGCCCGCTGATCGCCGCCGGCACCCATCCGGACCTGCACCTGGTCGGGCTGATCCCCAACCGCGAAGGCACCCGGATGCGCACCGAGATCGTGATCGAGCAGATCCGCGAACTCGGCCAGCAGCTGGCGCTTACCTCGCAGTACGGCAGCGCCCAGGTCGCGATCATCGATCCGGCCGACGCGCTCAACACCGCCGCCTGCAACGCGCTGCTGAAGACCCTGGAGGAGCCGGCCCCGGGCCGCTACCTGTGGCTGGTCAGCAGCCGTCCCGGGCGCCTGCCGGCGACCATCCGCAGCCGCTGCCAGCGGCTGGAGTTCCGCCTGCCGCCGCGCGAGGAATCGCTGGCCTGGCTGGCGTGCCGGGGCCACGCCGCGGCGGAAGCGGCCGAGGCCCTGGACGCCGCCCGCGGCCATCCCGGCCTGGCCGACGAATGGCTGCGTGGCGACGGCCTGGGCCTGCGCCGCGAGGTCGGTGCCGACCTGGACGCCATCGCGTCCGGCCGCGCCGACCCGCTGGAGGCGGCCGTGCGCTGGGCCGGCGACGAGCGCGCCGCCGAACGCCTGGCCCATGCCGCCGAGCACGCGCGCGATCGCGCCGCCGCGCTCGGCTTGACCGATCCGGACCGATTGCACAAGCTGGCGTCCTGGTTCGACGATGCCAACCGTGCGCGCGAACTGCTGCGCAGCACGGTGCGCGCCGACCTGGTGGTCGCCGATCTTCTGCTGGCCTGGCGCGACGGTGCGCGGGCCCAGGCAGGCAAGGGGGAAAACCGATGAGTGCTGTAAGCGGACGCCAGGGCATCCTGTCGCTGGCGGTGAAGGACAAGGCTGCCCTGTACAGCGCGTACATGCCGTACATCCGGCACGGCGGCATCTTCGTGCCCACGCCCAAGCGCTACTTCCTCGGCGACGAGGTGTTCCTGCTGCTGACCCTGCCCGATTCCAGCGATCGCCTGCCGATCGCCGGCAAGGTGGTGTGGGTCACCCCGGCCGGCGCCCAGGGCAACCGCACCGCCGGCATCGGCGTGCAGTTCCCGGAAGGCAACGAGGGCGAGATGGTGAAGAACCGCATCGAGACCCTGCTGGCCGGTACCCTCAACGCCGACAAGCCGACCCAGACCATGTAACCCGGCCCCGCCGGGGAGGAGTGCCTCGGATGCGTCGCTGGACAGCTGTTGCTGCGTTCCTCCTGGCCGGCAGCGCCGGCGGTACGGGAGGGCGGCTGCTGAAACTGACCGCGTGTCTGCTGGCGGGAGTCGCGCTGGCCATGGCCGGCGCCGCGTTGGCGGCCGACGCGCCTGCGCCGGCGCGCGTGCGCCTGGAGAACCCGTCGCTGGTGCTGGAGGTCTCGCCGCGGCTGGGCGGACGCGTGCTGCACATCGGTCTGCCCGGCGCGCCGAACCTGCTGCTGGTCGGCGGGGCCGTCGACAGCCGGCCGGATCCGCGCGTGGGCGCCGACGGAGAAAACATCCCTTACATGGGCCACGAGGTCTGGGTCGGGCCGCAGGCGGGCTGGTGGAAGTTCCAGACGGTCAACCCGGCGCGGCGCAAGGCCGCGGCGGAGTGGCCGCCGGATCCGTGGCTGGCGTACGCGCCAGCGAAGGTGCAGGAGCAGGGCGCGGACCGGCTGCTGCTGGAAGGCACGGCCAGTCCGGTCAGCGGCGTGCAGCTGGGCTACGGCTTCGAGCTGCCGCCGGACCGCCCGGGCACCGCCGGGCTGTCGGTGGAGATGCGCAACATCCGCAGGGAACCGGTCGCGCGCGACATCTGGTTCAACTCGCGGGTGCCGCCGCAGACGCGGGTGTACGTCCCGGTGGCCGCCGACGGCAGCGGCGTGCGCGTGCGCTCGGACACCGAAGACGGCTACGACAGCCTGGTCACCCGCCACGAGGACGGCCTGTTCTCGCTGGAACTGCTGCCGCCGGGCGAGGGGCTGGTGGGACGGCGCGGCAAGGTCTTCATCCAGCCCGAGGCGGGCTGGCTCGCCGGCTTCCACGCCGGCCAGGCCTTCGTGATCCATTTCGAGCGGCAGCCGGTCGAGCGCATCCATCCTGACCAGGGCCAGGTCGAGCTGTACCTGGACTGGCGGCCCGATGCGACCTATCCGAGCCTGATGGAGCTGGAAGTGCACGCGCCCTACGTCACCCTCGCGCCGGGCGAGTCCACCAGCGCGCGCGAATGGTGGGTGGTGCGGCGCTATGACGGCCCCGACCGGCGCGACGCGCAGGTGGCGTTCCTTCGGCGGATGCTGGACGAGGCAGGCATCGAATGAGCGTGCCGGCGGCGATCGAAGCGCAGGACGGCACGCCGGCGACGGCGAAGCCGCGTGCGCGCTGGCCATGGCGGGCGCTGGCCGGCACCTACGCGGTCGCAGTGCTGGCGCTGTGCGGCATGGCGATCCATGCCTACGGGCTGTACTGCGAGGGCTTTGGCTGCGTCGCCATCGGCATCCTCTGGTTCGCCTGGGCCTGCGTGTCGCCGGTGGTGCTGCTGGCCGGGGTGCTGGCGTGGTGGCGGCTGCGGCCGGGGCGCTGGGCGTGGCTGGTTGCCGGTGCGCTGGCGGTGCAGCTGCTGTCGGCCGGTTGGCTGGCGTGGGCATGGCTGGGGAGCCGGTCGGCTCCGGTGTGAGGCGGCGGGGCAGCGGGGCAGGCCCCGCTCTACAGGGCAGCGGCCGGCGGACACGTGCCGCATGACGACGTGTGCGACACGGCGGCCTGGCCGGCGATGGCTGCCTGCTGCCTTCGCGTTTCCAGCGTGGGCGCCGGTTCGCCGCAAACGAAATGGCCGGCGCATTGCGCCGGCCATTGTCCTTGGTCCGGCCGGCCTGCCGCGCCGTCGCGACCATGCGCCTGCGTGGCGCTTACTCCGGCGGCTGCCGCAGCAGCGGGTTGTACCAGCCCGGACGCGGGGCGAAGCGGTCGCCGTAGCGGCCCTGCAGGGTGCGCAGCTTCTCCAGCAGGCCGTCCACGCCGGCGGCGCGGATGTGCTGGATCGGGCCGCCGCGGAACGGCGCGAAGCCGGTGCCGAAGATCACGCCGGCATCGAGCAGGTCGGCATCGGCGACCACGCCGTCGTGCAGGCAGGCCACCGCCTCGTTGAGCAGCGGCAGGACCAGGCGGTCCTCCAGGTCCGAAGGGGCGGTGTAGCCCTGCGGCACTGCCGGCTTGACCGGCTTGCCGTTCTCCCACTTGTACAGGCCCTGGCCGTCCTTCTTGCCGCGCTTGCCCGGCTCGACCGTGGACAGCGCCGCCGGCAGCTGCAGGCCGAGGAACGGCGACAGCTCCGCTCCCACACCCTGGGCCACGTCCAGGCCGACGGTGTCGATCAGCTCGATCGGGCCCATCGGCATGCCGAACTTCACCGCGGCCTTGTCGATCACCGCGCCGGGGATGCCCTCGGCGTAGGCGTGCGCGGCCTCGAGCATGTACGGGAACAGCACGCGGTTGACCAGGAAGCCCGGGGTGCCGGCGACCGGCACCGGGAACTTGTCCAGCGCCTTGCAGAACGCGGCCAGGCGCTTGACCGTGGCCTCGTCGAGGCGGTCGTGCTGGACGATCTCCACCAGAGGCATCAGCGCCACCGGGTTGAAGTAGTGCAGGCCGGCGAACTGCGCCGGGCGGTCGATGTGCTCGCGCAGCTCGTCCAGCGGGATCGAGGAGGTATTGGTGGTCAGCAGCGCGTCGGGTTTCAGGCGCGGCTCGATCGATTCGTACAGGGCGCGCTTGGCCTCCGGGTTCTCGATGATCGCCTCGATCACCAGGTCGGCCGTGGCCACGCCGTCGCCGGCCAGGTCGCCCTGCAGGCGCGCGGCCACCGCCGGGCGCTTGCTCTCGTCCTTGACCCGCTTGGCGAACAGCTCGCTGGCGCGACCCAGCGCGCCGTCGATGAAGCGCTGCTCGCGGTCCTGCAGGGTCACGTTGAAGCCCTTGTAGGCCGACCACGCGGCGATGTCGCCGCCCATCACGCCGGCGCCGACCACGTGCACGTGGGAGATGCCGTGGTCCTTGCCGCCCAGGCCCTTCAGGCGCTCGGTGAGGAAGAAGATGCGGATCAGGTTGCGCGCGGTCGGGCTGGCGGCCAGCTTGACCACCGCGCGGCGCTCGGCGTCCAGGCGCGCCTGGATGCCCGCGCCGCCGCTGCGTTCCCAGGTCGAGATCAGCGCGTACGGGGCCGGGTAGTGCTCCTTGCGCGCCTTGCGCGCGACCTGCTTGGCCATCTGCGGGGCGAGGATCTTCCGCGCCAGCCAGGTGTTCGTGGCCCAGCCCTTGAAGCGCTGGCCGAACGGACGTTGCAGGCCCTTCAGCGCCAGCGCCGCGGCCGCGTCCTCCAGCAGCGCCGGTTCGACCACCTTGTCGACCAGGCCGATGCCGCGCGCGGCCGACGCCGACAGCGTGCGTCCGGTCAGCATCATGTCCATCGCCGCCGGCGCGCCGACCAGGCGCGGCAGGCGCGCGCTGCCGCCCCAGCCCGGGAAGATGCCCAGCTGGGTTTCCGGCAGGCCGATGCGGGTGGAGCTGTCGCTGCTGGCGACGCGGTAGTCGCAGGCCAGCGCCAGCTCGGTGCCGCCGCCCATGCAGAAGCCGTGGATCGCCGCGGCGGTCGGGCAGGGCAGCTCGGCGACCTTCTGGAACACGGCCTGGCCGCGACGGATCGCGTCATTGACCGTGCCCTTGCGGTCGAACTCCTGGAATTCCTTGAGGTCGGCGCCGGCGATGAAGCCCGAAGGCTTGGCCGAGCGGAACACCACGCCCTTCGGCGGGTCCATGGCCAGCCGTTCGACGATGTCGCCCAGCTCGACCAGCACGTCCTGGGACAGGGCGTTGACCGCCGCATCCTGCCGGTCCAGGGCCAGCACCACCACGCCGTCATCGCGCTGGGTCGCTTGCCAATGGCTGAATCGCAATCCGTCGAAGCCTGGAAGCATGGCTTGACCATCCGGTTGTGTATGGAGGGGCCGCTATCATCCCGAGGTTGTTTCCGCGGCGTCAAATCCCCACCCCGGAACCGCGGGCTTCGCGGACGGCGGCCGGCGGACGATACTGGGCGCGCGGTTAAGGCCTTGCATGTCGTCGCGCAGCGGCTGCGATGCGGCGTAGCCGGCCCCCATCGGGACGACGGTTGCCGCCAGCCGTTGAACTTTTCCCGCCGACGGCGGTCACAAGGCCCGGAATGCCGGGTCGACAGGAGTCTGGCCCGGCATGGCCGAAGGAACGCCAAAGGATCCAACCCAGGAGCTGGACCTCGAGCTGGTCCGCCGCGTGCAGCGTGGCGACAGCGCGGCATTCGACCTGCTGGTGCGCAAGTACCAGCACCGGATCACCGGGCTGATCGGGCGCTACGTCGCGGACTGGAGCGAATGCCAGGACGTGGCCCAGGAGACCTTCATGCGCGCCTACCGCGCGCTGGGGAATTTCCGCGGCGACGCCCAGTTCTATACCTGGTTGCACCGCATCGCAGTGAATACCGCCAAGAACCACCTGGTCGCCCACAACCGCCGTCCGCCCACGGACGACATCGATGCCAGCGATGCCGAGCAGTACGACGTCGGCAGCCGCCTGCGCGACACCGACACCCCCGAGCGCGAAGCCATGCGCGAGGAACTGGAGCGCACGGTGATGAAGGCGGTGGATGCGCTGCCGGAGGAACTGCGGACCGCCATCACCCTGCGCGAGGTCGATGGCCTGAGCTACGAGGAGATCGCGCGGAAGATGGATTGCCCGATCGGGACGGTGCGCTCGCGCATCTTCCGGGCGCGCGAAGCCATCGACGCCGAACTTCGGCCCCTGCTTGATGTCCAAAGCGCCACACGCGAACGAAACCGTCCATGAGCCACGATCCCCGCAACACCGACGACAAGTTCGAACTCCATTACCGGCAGCAGCTGTCGGCACTGGTCGACGGCGAACTGGCCCCGGACGAGGCGCGCTTCCTGCTGCGCCGGCTGGAGCACGACACCGAGCTGTCCGGCCGCTTCGAGCGCTGGCAGCTGTGCGGCGACGTGCTGCGCGGGCAGGTCCGGCGCAGCGCCGGTTCCGACCTGGCCGAGCGCATCGCCGCGGCGGTGGCTGCCGCGCCGCTGACCGCCGAAGTGGCCGCGCCGACTGCGCCGCAGCGCCGCCGCCAGCTCTGGACCCGCTGGGGCGGGGGCGCCGCGCTGGCCGCCTCGGTCGCCGCGGTGGCGATGTTCGTCGGCCGCCCGGCCCAGACCGGCCCGGATTTCGGGCCCGCCCCGGCCGTGGCGGTGCTGCCGTCGACCGAAGCGGTGCTTCCCGAGACCGCCGCCGCGCCGGCTGCCACCATCGCCCGGGCCGTGGAAGCGCCCGCAGCGGCCCGGCCGGCCGCCTCGCGCCCGGCGTCGCGCCAGGTGGCGTCCGCGCCCCGCCCGCGTCGCGCCGCTACGGCTTCGGCCACCACTCCCGTGTCCGTGCCCGAACCCATAACCGCGCCGCTGGCCGATGCGGTTGCCGAGGCCCCGGCGATCGCCACCACGTTGCCGGCCCTGCCGGCCGATCCGTTCGCCTCGGCGGTGCCGCTGGAGGCCCGGCCGTGGCCGCGCGCGGCGCTGCCGCGCACCGGCAGCGCCTACACCGCCAGCTTCGGCCAGGCCGGTGGCGGCAGCCCGTTCTATCCGTTCGAGCCGAGCCTGGCCGCACCGCAGGCCAGCGAGTCGGCGGAGGAGGCCAGCCTGCCGGAGCCGCCGCCGCAGGACCTGCAACGCTGATCCCGCCGGCGGCCCGGGCCATCGCCCGGCGCCGCCTCCCGTTCCGTCCCAAGGTGCACCTGCACGGCCACGCGCGCGTGGCCGCTCTCCCCATCGCTCTGAAGGCAAGCATTTGATGAACCCACGAGTCCGTCCCAGTCTTCTCGCCGCCCTGGTCCTGACCGCGCCGCTGGCCGCCTGCGCCCGCGCGCCCGATACCGCCGATGCGCCCGTCGCAACCGCTGCCCCGGCCGCGGTGACCGCGCCGGCGACCCCGCTGGTCAGCGGCCTGCCGGACTTCACCCGGCTGGTCGAGCAGGTCAGCCCGGCGGTGGTCAACATCGAGGCCAAGGTCGGCGCGCGCCGTTCCGCACGCTCGGCGGGCGGCATTCCCGAGGACCAGATCCCGGAGATCTTCCGCCGCTTCTTCGGCCCGGACTTCCCGGGTGCGCCCGGCCAGCCGGGTCCGGGTGGACCGTCGGCCCGCTCGGTGGGTTCGGGTTTCGTCATTTCCGACGACGGCTACATCCTGACCAACCACCACGTGGTCGACGGCGCCGAGGAAGTCACCGTGCGCCTGTCCGACCGCCGCGAGTTCACCGCCAAGGTGGTCGGCAGCGACCCGACCTACGACGTGGCCCTGCTCAAGGTCGACGGCAAGGGCCTGCCGGTGCTGCGCCAGGGCAAGTCCGCGGCGCTCAAGCCCGGCCAGTGGGTGGTGGCGATCGGCTCGCCGCTGGGCCTGGACCAGTCGGTCACCGCCGGCATCGTCAGCGCGGTCGGCCGCACTACCGGCGCCGGCCAGCAGTACGTGCCGTTCATCCAGACCGACGTGGCGATCAACCGCGGCAACTCCGGCGGTCCGCTGCTCAACACCTCCGGCGAGGTGGTCGGGATCAACTCGCAGATCCTGAGCAACTCCGGCGGCTACATGGGGGTGAGCTTCGCCATCCCGATCGACCTGGCGATGAGCGCGGTCGACCAGATCAAGAAGACCGGCAAGGTCAGCCGCGGCATGCTCGGCGTGACCATCGAGCGGATCGACTCGGCCAAGGCCAAGGCCCTGGGCCTGAACAAGGGCGCGCTGGTCAACCGGGTCGAGCCGGGCAGCGCCGCGGAGAAGGCCGGCATCGAGATCGGCGACGTGATCGTCTCGGTCAACGGCCAGGAAGTGGCGACCAGCGCCGACCTGCCGCCGCTGGTGGGCATGCTGCCGCCGGGCACCAGGGCCAGGGTCGGGATCATCCGCGACGGCAAGTCGCGGACCCTGGACGTGGTCCTGGGCGAGCTGCCGATCGACGGGCAGCAGGCCTCGGCGACCCTGGATGACGGGCAGGGCGGCGCCCCGGCGCCGGCGTCCAAAGCGGACCTGCTGGGCCTGAGCGTGACCGAGATGGATGCGCGCAGCCGCCGCCAGCTGGGCCTGGAGGCCGGCGAGGGCGTGCTGATCACCGGCGTGGACGGCGCCGAGGCCCGCGAGGCCGGGGTCGAGCCGGGCATGGCGATCCTGCAGGTCGGCCGCACCCCGGTCGGCAGCGTGGCCGCGCTGGAACGCGCCCTGCGCGACCTGCGCAAGGGCGACACGGTGATGCTGCTGATCCGTGGCGCGGCCGGGGTGAACCAGTTCGTCGCCATCACCGTGGGCGCGGAAGACTGAACTGCCAGGCGCGGCGCCCCCGGGGCGCCGCGCCGTTACCGGGGGCAGGGGCGGGAGCCGCTTCCGGCGTGCGATAATCCGCCGTTACCCGACGACGGCACGAGACCGCCGCCCCCACATGTCTTCCGATCCGATGCGGTTCATCCGCAACTTCTCCATCATTGCCCACGTCGACCATGGCAAGTCGACCCTCGCCGACCGCATCATCCAGCTGTGTGGCGGCCTCGAAGCGCGCGAGATGGAAGCGCAGGTGCTCGACTCGAACCCGATCGAGCGCGAGCGCGGCATCACCATCAAGGCGCAGTCGGTGTCCCTGCCGTACAAGGCCAAGGACGGGAACACCTACTTCCTGAACTTCATCGACACCCCCGGGCACGTCGACTTCTCCTACGAGGTCAGCCGCTCGCTGGCCGCCTGCGAGGGCGCGCTGCTGGTGGTGGACGCCGCCCAGGGCGTCGAGGCCCAGTCCGTGGCCAACTGCTACACCGCGGTGGAGCAGGGCCTGGAAGTGGTGCCGGTGCTCAACAAGATCGACCTGCCCACCGCCGACATCGAGCGCGCCAAGGCCGAGATCGAGGCGGTGATCGGCATCGACGCCTCCGACGCGGTCGCGGTCAGCGCCAAGACCGGCCTCAACGTCGACCAGGTGCTGGAGGCGATCGTCCACCGCATCCCGCCGCCGAAGCCGCGCGACACCGACCGGCTGCAGGCGCTGATCATCGACTCCTGGTTCGACAACTACCTGGGCGTGGTCTCGCTGGTGCGCGTGATGCAGGGCGAGATCACCCCGAAGAGCAAGATCCTGGTGATGTCCACCGGCCGCACCCACGAGGTGGACAAGGTCGGCGTGTTCACCCCCAAGCGCAAGGAACTGCCGGCGCTGAAGGCCGGCGAGGTGGGCTGGATCACCGCTTCGATCAAGGACGTGCACGGCGCCCCGGTGGGCGACACCCTGACCCTGGCCAGCGCGCCGGCGGCGGCGCCGCTGCCGGGCTTCCAGGAAATGCAGCCCCGCGTGTTCGCCGGCCTGTTCCCGGTCAACGCCGAGGACTACCCGGACCTGCGCGAGGCGCTGGAGAAGCTGCGCCTGAACGACGCGGCGCTGCGCTTCGAGCCGGAAAGCTCGGAGGCGATGGGCTTCGGCTTCCGCTGCGGCTTCCTCGGCATGCTGCACATGGAGATCGTGCAGGAGCGCCTGGAGCGCGAGTACGACCTCGACCTCATCACCACCGCGCCGACGGTGGTGTACGAGGTGCTGAAGACCGACGGCACGGTGATGCCGCTGGACAACCCGGCCAAGCTGCCGCAGGCCAACCTGATCCAGGAAGTCCGCGAGCCGATCATCCGCGCCAACATCCTCACCCCCGAGGAATACATCGGCAACATCATCAAGCTGTGCGAGGACAAGCGCGGCGTGCAGCTGGGCATCACCTACATGGCCAGCCAGGTGCAGATCAGCTACGAGCTGCCGATGGCCGAGGTGGTGCTGGACTTCTTCGACAAGCTCAAGTCGGTCAGCCGCGGCTATGCCTCGCTGGACTACCACTTCCTGCGCTTCGACGCCGGCCCGTTCGTGCGCGTGGACACGCTGATCAACGGCGACCGCGTCGACGCGCTGTCGATCATCGTCCACCGCAGCCACGCCGACCGCCGCGGCCGCGAGCTGTGCGAGAAGATGAAGGACCTGATCCCGCGCCAGCAGTTCGACGTGGCCATCCAGGCCGCGATCGGCTCGCAGATCATCGCCCGTTCCACGGTCAAGGCGCTGCGCAAGAACGTGCTGGCCAAGTGCTACGGCGGCGACATCACCCGCAAGAAGAAGCTCCTCGAGAAGCAGAAGGAGGGCAAGAAGCGGATGAAGCAGGTCGGCCGCGTCGAGATCCCGCAGGAGGCCTTCCTGGCGGTGCTGCAGGTGGACAGCAAGTGACGTCCCGGGCGACGCTAGCGCCGCCGGGCGCCGCGTCGCCCTCCCCACGTTCCCCGTTCCGGTTCCGACCCGCTAAGGACATCGAATGAAATGGTTTGAGCTCGGCCTGGTCGTGCTGACTTTCGCCACCGGCCTGATCTGGCTGCTCGACAGGCTGTTCCTGGCCAAGCGCCGCGCCGCCCGCGACGGCCTGCTGGCCGAGGAGCCGGTGGTCGTCGACTATTCGCGCGCGTTCTTCCCGGTGCTGGCCGCGGTGCTGGTGCTGCGCAGCTTCGTCGCCGAGCCTTACAAGATCCCGTCCAGCTCGATGATGCCGAACCTGCTGATCGGCGACTTCATCCTGGTCAACAAGTTCGCCTACGGCCTGCGCCTGCCGGTGACCAACGCCAAGTTCGTCGACCTGGGCGAGCCGGAGCGCGGCGACGTGGTGGTGTTCAAGCCGCCGCACGCCCCGGACCAGAACTGGATCAAGCGCATCATCGGCCTGCCGGGCGACCGCATCGGCTTCCACGGCGACACCCTGTACGTGAACGGCGAGGCGGTGGAATACGTGGAGCTGGGCGAGTTCATCGGCCAGGGCCGCGGCGCGGAGATGAACGGGGCGACCCTGCTGCTGGAGAAGCTGCCGGGCCGCGAGCACGAGGTGCTGGAATGGCTGGGCCGCGCCAACCCCGCCGGCCAGGGCGAATGGACCGTCCCCGACGGCCACTATTTCGTCATGGGCGACAATCGTGATAATAGCGAGGACAGCCGGTTCTGGACCCAGACGCACTTCCTGCCCGAGGAAAACCTCCGCGGCCGTGCGTTCCTGATCTGGCTGAACTGCGAGGGCTGGTTCTGCAAGGGGAGTTTCGATCCTTCGCGGATCGGGACGAAGATCAAGTAACGGGCGACGCAGCCAGCGTAGGGTATGCGCCGGCCCAGCATCGAGGTACGGGGAAATGGCAAACAAGCGCAAGCAAAGCGGTCTGAGCCTGGTGGGGTTCCTGGTCGTGCTGGCCGTGGTCGGCTTCGCCGCCTACGTGGGCATGAAGCTGTTCCCCATGTACCAGGAGTACTACGCGGTCACCTCGGCGATGAAGGGCCTGGCCAACGAGCCGGGCGTGGCCGACATGGACCCGGCCCGGGTCCAGGACCTGTTCTTCCGCCGCCTGTACATCAACTACTCCGAGAACGTGAAGCCGCAGAACGTGAAGTTCGAGCGCACCAACGGCGGCTGGAAGATGCGCGTGAACTACGAGGTCCGGCGTTCGCTGGTCGGCAACCTGGACGTGGTCGGCAAGTTCGACCGCACCCAGGAACTCACCCGGCGCGGTGGTGGCGAGTGACCGTACCGTGATGCGCGACAGGATCGGCCACCCGTTCGCCGATCCGTCGCTGCTGGCCCAGGCGCTGACCCACCGCAGCGCCGGCACGCCGCACAACGAGCGGCTGGAATTCCTCGGCGACGGCGTGGTCAACCTGCTCGCCGCCGAGGCGCTGTACCGGCGCTGGCCGCAGGCCGACGAAGGCGTGCTCACCCGCGCCCGCGCCGAACTGGTCCGCGAGGCCTCGCTGGCCGCCATCGCCCGCCAGCTGGACCTGGGCTCGCGCCTGACCCTGGGCCCGGGCGAGCTGAAGTCCGGCGGCTTCCGCCGCGATTCGATCCTGGCCGACGCGCTGGAGGCGGTGGTCGCCGCCATCTACCTGGACGCCGGCTGGGACGCCTGCCGCGAGGTGGTCCTGCCCTGGTTCGAGCAGGCCCTGGCCGCGCTGCCGGCCGGCAAGCCCGAAAAAGACGCCAAGACCCGCCTGCAGGAATGGCTGCAGGCGCGGCAGCGGCCCCTGCCGGCCTACGAGCTGGTTTCCGAGAGCGGGGAGGAACACGCCAAGGTGTTCCTTGCCCGGTGTACCCTGAGCGAGCCCCCGGTCAGCGCCGAGGGGCAGGGCACGTCCCGCCGGCTGGCCGAACAGGCCGCCGCGGCGGCGGTGCTGGAAAGGCTGGAGCCTTCGCCCCGGCATCCATAAGCGGTCCCATACGTGAATTCCGAACACACCGAAGATTCCCACCGCTGCGGCAGCGTCGCGGTGATCGGCCGGCCCAACGTCGGCAAGTCGACCCTGGTCAATGCCCTGGTCGGCGCCAAGGTCAGCATCGTCTCCAACCGGCCGCAGACCACCCGCCACCGCCTGCTGGGCATCGCCACCGTGCCGGGCGGCCAGCTGCTGCTGGTCGATACCCCCGGCCTGCACCGCAGCGAGGGCCGGTTCAAGGCCTCGGCGATGAGCCGGGTGATGAACCGCGCCGCGCGCGGCGCGCTGGAGGACGTGGACGTCGGCCTGATGGTGGTCGAGGCGGGGCGCTGGGACGAGGAGGACACCCTGGTGTTCAACGTCCTGCGCGACGCCGGCATCCCGGTGGTGCTGGCGGTGAACAAGGTCGACCGGCTCAAGGACAAGAGCGCGCTGCTGCCGTTCCTGGCCCAGGTCAGCGAAGGCCGCGAGTTCGCCGCGATCCATCCGCTGTCGGCGCTCAAGCGCAAGGGCCTGGACGCGCTGGTGCGCGACCTGCTCAGGCTGCTGCCGGAAGCGCCGCCGGTATTCGAGGAGGACGAGATCACCGACCGCAGCCAGCGCTTCCTCGCCGGCGAGCTGGTCCGCGAGCAGCTGATGCGCCAGCTCGGCGACGAGCTGCCGTACGCGACCACGGTGGAGATCGAACGCTTCGCCGAGGACGGCGAGCTGCTGCGCATCGGCGCGGTGGTGTGGGTCGAGCGCGAGGGCCAGAAGCCGATCGTGATTGGCAAGGGCGGCGCGCGCCTGCGCGAGATCGGCAGCAAGTCGCGCCAGCAGATGGAGCGGCTGTTCGGGCGCAAGGTGTTCCTGGAGACCTGGGTGCGCGTGCGCGAAGGCTGGTCCGACGACGAGGCGGCGCTCAAGGCCTTCGGCTACGGCGACTGAACCGCTTCCGCGGAGGAACAGGTGACGGCGAAGGTCGGCCCGCTTCCGCTTCCCATCCTGCGACGGTCCTGACATGCGCCTGGACGGCGAGACCGGTTTCGTCCTGCATGCGCGTCCCTGGCGCGAGACCAGCCTGCTGGTGGAGGTGCTCAGCGCCGGCCATGGCCGCATCGGCCTGGTCGCGCGCGGCGTGCAGTCGCCGAAGCGGCAGGTGCTGCGCGCGGCGCTGCAGCCGCTGCAGCACATCCGCTTCGACGCGGTGATGGCCGGCGAGCTGGCGCAGCTGCGCAGCGCCGAGGCGCTGGATGCGGCGCCGCAGCTGTCTGGCGACGCGATCCTTGCCGCCTTCTACGTCAACGAACTGGTGCTGCGCCTGGCGCCGCGCCAGGATCCGTTGCCGGAGCTGGACGCGGCCTACGCGCGCACCCGTGCGCGCCTGGCCGGCGATGCGTCGCTGGCGTGGACCCTGCGCCGCTTCGAGCGCGACCTGCTCGGCGCGCTGGGCCTGGGCTTCGAGCTTTACGTCGACGGCGACGGCGAACCGATCGATCCGGCGGCGCGCTACCGCCTCGATCCGGAACACGGCCCGCGCCGCCTGCTCAGCGACCGCGGCCAGTCCGAGCGCAGCGCCGCCGCCACCGGTAGTGCGCTGCTGGCGCTGGCCGCCGACGAACGCCCCGGGCCCGCCGACCTGGCCAGCCTGCGCCTGCCGCTGCGCGCGGTGCTGGCGCACCACCTCGGCTCGCGCGGGCTGAAGTCGTGGGAGATGGCGGCTTCGCTGGGACGTATCGCTTCTTCGCGCTGAACACCGCTGCGCATTCCTGCGTCGGCCCGCATTGCGCCCGCTAGAATCCGCGCATGTCCAAGACCCATGAAATCCGCCGCCTGAGCGGTGCCGGGATCGCGCCCTGGCTGGACGACGTCGCCCGCCTGCGCATCGCGGTATTCCGCGAATGGCCCTACCTCTACGCCGGCGACGACGCCTACGAGCGCGAATACCTGGCCGCCTACCTCGAATCGCCCGGCAGCGTGCTGGTGCTGGCGCTGGATGGCGACCGCGTGGTCGGCGCCTCCACCGGCCTGCCGCTGGCCGACGACCAGGAAGCGTTCCGCAAGCCGTTGGAGCAGGCCGGCCTGCCGGTGGGCGAGGTGTTCTACTTCGGCGAATCGGTGCTGCTGCCGGAGTACCGCGGCCGCGGCATCGGCCACGCCTTCTTCGACGAGCGCGAGGCGCACGCGCGCGGACTGGGCGGCTTCCGCTGGACTGCGTTCTGCGCGGTGGACCGCGCGCCCGACGATCCGCGCAGGCCGCAGGGCTACCGGCCCAACGACACGTTCTGGCATGGCCGCGGCTATGCGCGCCTGCCGGGCATGACCTGCATGCTGCCGTGGAAGGAACTCGACAACGAGGAGGAAACCCTGCATCCGCTGACGTTCTGGCTGCGCGACTGGGCGGCCGCGCCATGAAGGCCGCCGCCTGCAAGTACCCGGTGGGCAAGCCGGCCTCGTTCGCCGACTTCGCCGAAAAGCAGCGCCGCCTGCTGGGCGAAGCCGCCGCGCATGGCGCCCAGGTCGCGGTGCTGCCCGAATACCTGTCGCTGGAACTGGCGGCGACGTTTCCGCCGGAAATCCACGCGGACCTGCAGGCCTCGCTGGCCGCGATCCAGTCGCTGCGCGCGCAGTGGCTGGCGCTGTTCGCGCAGCTGGCCCGCGAGACCGGGATGTACGTGGCCGCCGGCAGTTTCCTGCTGGCGCAGGCCGACGACCGCTACCGCAACCGCTGCGACGTGTTCGCGCCCGACGGCCGCCATGCCTGGCAGGACAAGCTGCAGCTGACCGGTTTCGAGAAGGCCACCGGCGAGATCGACGGCGGCGACGCACTCAAGGTGCTGGATATCGCCGGCGTGCGCGCCGGCGTTTCCATCTGCTACGACAGCGAGTTCCCGCTGCCGGTGCGCGCGCAGTACGAGGCCGGCGCGCGCCTGCTGCTGGTGCCCAGCTGCACGGATACCGCCGCGGGCGCGACGCGCGTGCGCGTCGGCTGCCTGGCCCGCGCGCTGGAGAACCGGATGTTCGTGGTGCAGTCGGTCACCGCCGGGGCGGCGCCGTGGAGCCCGGCGCTGGACGAGAACACCGGCGAGGCGGCGCTGTTCGCGCCGATGGACGTCGGCTTCCCGCCCGATGGCGTGCTCGCCAGCACGCAGGGCGACGAAACCTGGGCCGTGGCCGACCTCGACTTCGAACTGCTCGAGGGCACCCGGGGCAAGGCGCAGGTCGCCAACGACCGCGATTGGACCGCACAGCAGGCGCCGGCGCTGGTCCGCGCGCGTGTGGCCGGTTTCGAACCGGAGACGCCGACGGGGTAGCACCGCCAGTTGCGCACTCCATCCCCGGATGCGTTCCGCTTGTCCGGGCTACGGGTCGGTAATCCCGATCCCACCGGTGTGAGGCGGCATGCTTGCGCACCACTGGCGTGCATGCCGCCGAACGCCCGCGTCAATGGAGGCGGGCCGGGGCGCGGAGCGGGGTTGGGGAGAGCGGGGGCAGGCGAGCCAGGTGACGTCGCCAGGCCCGTGGTGGCGCGCGCGCGTCTAGCGGTTCCCGCTGTCCTCACCCGGCTGCACGGCCTGGACCGTCAACGCCAACCCGCCATCGCGCAGCCGCGCCTGCAGCCGGTCGCCCGGCGCGACCTGCTGCACCGACTGGACCAGTCGTCCGTCGTCGGCGCGGGTGAGGATCGAGTAACCGCGCGCGACCGTGGCCAGTGGACTGCAGGCTTCCAGCGAGCGGGCCAGTCCGCGCAGGCGCAGCGTGTCGCGCTGCAGGACGCGGGCGATGAACGCCTGCGGCCGCGACTCGAGCCGCTGCAGGCGCGCCTGCAGCTGCGCCAGGCGGCGCGCGGGATGGTGCGCGCGCAAGACCGCGCTGGCGTGGCGCAGGCGCGACACGCGCGCCTGCAGCTGGCGCTGCCACAGCGCATCGAGGCGCCGCTGCAGTTCGGCGTGGCGCTGGCGCAGCAGGTGCAGGCGCGCCTGCGGCGATTGCGCCTGCAGGCGCAACGCGGCGCGGTCGGCGCGCTGCATGGCCTGGACCAGGCGCTGGCGCTGCAGCGCGCGCAGCCGCGACCGCAACATGCGCAGGCGCTGCGCCAAGTCGCGCCCGTCCGGCACCAGCAGTTCGGCGGCCACAGAAGGCGTCGGCGCGCGCACGTCGGCGGCGAAGTCGGCGAGGGTGAAGTCGGTCTCGTGGCCGACCGCCGAGACCACCGGCACCGGCGAGGCGGCGATCGCACGCACCAGGCGTTCGTCGTTGAACGCCCACAGGTCTTCCAGCGAGCCGCCGCCACGCGCCAGCAGGATGGCGTCGTAACGGCCGCTGGCGCCGGCACGCTGCAGCAGGTCGGTGATCTGCGCGGCGGCGGTGTCGCCCTGCACGAGGCTGGGCAGGATCTCCACGTCCAGCAGCGGCAGGCGGCGGCCAAGCACGCTCAGCACGTCGCGCACGGCGGCGCCGGTGGGCGAGGTGATCACGGCCAGGCGGCGCACCCACTGCGGCAGCGGGCGCTTGCGGCCTTCGTCGAACAGGCCTTCGGCGGCGAGCCTGGCGCGCAGCCCTTCGAAGGCGCGGCGCAGGGCGCCTTCGCCGGCTTCCTCGAGGTGGTCGAACACCAGCTGGTAATCGCCGCGCGCTTCGTACAGGGTGAGGCGGCCGCGGCCGAGCACTTTGAGGCCTTCGCGGGGGACGAACTTCAGCCACTGGCTCTTGGGCCGGAACATGGCGCAGCGCACCTGGGCGCGCGCGTCCTTGAGGGTGAAGTACAGGTGCCCGGACCCCGGGCGGGTGACGTTGCCCAGTTCGCCCTCGACCCACACCAGCGGGAACGCGCTCTCCAGCAGGTCGCGCGCCAGGGTGTTGAGCTGGCTGGGCGTCAGGATGGGATTCTGCTCGGACATCGGCGGGTGGGGCTTGGCGGGACAGGATAGCGCGGTGGCGCCGGGAATGAACGAGGGCGCTGGCGGTGTTTACGCATCACCACGCGCCAGCCGCCACACCGCATCGACAGCGCACTGCTGGTGATGGGTTGGTGTGGCTAGCTCCGGACGGAGCCGCGGCAGCGCGGGGGTATGGCGCATCGCGCGATTCCGCCGTCCATGGCTCCAACGCGCGAACGCAGGCCATCCATGGCCTGCTTGCGCCATACCCCCGCGCTACCGCGTCTTTCGGCGCGTTCGGGTCGTGGCTTCGTTCTTTTCTCCCCTCTCCCTCCGGGAGAGGGGCAGGGGTGAGGGTCGGGTAGCCAGTGGCGTCGCAATACCAACCCTCTCCCCAACCCCTGCTCCGCGCCTCACCCAGGTGGAGGAGGGGCTCAAGAGCGCGCAGCCCGGATAAGCGAAGCGCATCCGGGGGCGTGGCAGGAATCACTCGACTGGAGTGGCGGGCGCTTCACCCGGATGCGGCCTGCGGCCTTGTCCGGGCTACGCGATCGCCTTCTCGCGACGCCAATCGAAGCTACGAGCCGGACGCTCTTCGAGGACGCCGTACCCCGGGTATCCGGGGCAAGTGGCACATGGATGTGCCACGGCGCGAACAAGGACATGGACATCCTTGCAGGAATCACTCGATTGGAGTGGCGGGCGGTTCACCCGGATGCGACCTGCGGCCTTGTCCGGGCTAGGCGATCGCCTTCTCGCGACGCCAATCGAAGCTACGAGCCGGACGTTCTTCGAGGACGCCGTACCCCGGGTATCCGGGGCAAGTGGCACATGGATGTGCCACGGCCGCGAATAAGGACATGGACGTCCTTCTGAGCGGTGACCCGGATACCCGGGGTGCGGCGGCCCCGTCCGAAGCCAGCGTTTGCCGTTGCGTTTGCCGTTGCCGCTGCTGTTGCTGTTGCCGTTGCTCTGGTCCTTGCTGTGGATGTTCCCGCCACGCCAACGCGGGCCAGTCCAGCAGCATCAAGTCCCGCGATGCCGCTCCAGCGCCCATGCCACATGCTCCCGCACCAGCTCCGACGGATGCTCGCGGCGCGATTCCAGCGCGGCGAGCACTTCCGGCGTGGACGGCGCATTGCCAAGTGCGACGGCGATGTTGCGCAGCCAGCGCTCGTGGCCGCTGCGGCGGATCGGGCTGCCTTCGGTGCGGCGCAGGAACTCGTCCTCGTCCCAGGCGAACAGTTGCGGCAAGGTGGCCACGTCCAGGTCGTTGCGCGCGCGGAAATCCGGCTCGTCGGTGCGACGGGCGAACTTGTTCCAGGGGCAGACCAGCTGGCAGTCGTCGCACCCGAAGATGCGGTTGGCGATCGCCGGGCGCAGTTCCTCCGGGATCGGTCCCTCGTGCTCGATGGTGAGATAGGAGATGCAGCGCCGCGCGTCGAGGCGGTACGGCGCGACGATCGCGCCGGTGGGGCAGACCTCGATGCAGCGCGTGCAGGTGCCGCAGTGCGCGCTGGCCGCTTCATCGATGGGCAGCGGCAGGTCGACGTAGATCTCGCCGAGGAAGAACCACGAACCGCCGTCGCGATCGATCAGGCAGGTGTGCTTGCCGATCCAGCCCAGGCCCGCGTTGCGCGCGAGCGCGCGCTCGAGCACCGGCGCCGAGTCGACGAACACGCGGTGGCCGAACGGACCGATCTCCGCCTGGATGCGGTCGGCCAGCTTCTGCAGGCGGTTGCGCATCAGCTTGTGGTAGTCGCGGCCCAGCGCATAGCGGGCGACGTAGGCGCGGGTGCCGTCGGCGAGAGTCTGCCAGGCCTCGTCGCCGTCGTTGCGGCCGTAGTCCAGGCCGACCGAGATCACCCGCAGCGTGCCGGGCACCAGTTCCTGCGGGCGGCTGCGACGGTCGCCGTGGCGTGCCATCCATTCCATGGTCCCGTACAGGCCCTGCTGCAGCCAGTCGCGCAGGTAGGCCTCGTCCTCGCCCAGTTCCACGCCGGAAATGCCGCAGCGCTGGAAGCCGAGCTCGCGCGCCAGTTCGCGCACGCGGCGGGCGAGGGCCACCGGATCGGCGTGGGCGGCAGGGGAGGCGGGCAGGGACATGCGCGGATTATAGGGAGCGGCCGCTACACGCCCGCCGAACGGCGGCCGGGGCGGCGGTAGAATCCATCCATGACCTTCCTCCATTCCGCCGCCGCCGCGCGCGAGATCGACCGCCTCGCCACCGCCGCGCTCGGTGGCGACGGCTACGTGCTGATGCAGCGCGCCGGCCAGGCCGCGTGGCGCGTGCTGCTGCAGCGCTGGCCGCGCGCGCAGCGGATCGTGGTCGCCTGCGGCAGCGGCAACAACGGTGGCGACGGTTACGTGCTGGCGCGGCTGGCATTGCAGTCCGGCCGCCAGGTGCGCGTGGTGCACCCGGCCGAGGGCGGCCCGCGCAGCGGACTGGCACAGCGCGCCTGTACCGATTACCTGGCCGCCGGCGGCCACGTCGAGCTGTTCCCGTCGTCGCTGGGCGATGCGGACCTGCTGGTCGATGCGCTGTTCGGCATCGGCCTGGAGCGCGCGCCGCGGCCCGAATACGCCGCGCTGGTCGAAGCGCTGGACCAGGCCGAGGCGCCGCTGTTCGCGCTGGACGTGCCCAGCGGCATCGACGCCGCTCGCGGCTGCGCGCCGGGCATCGCGCTGCACGCCGAATGCACTTTGCAGTTCATCGTCGAGCACGCCGGCCTGCGCACCGGCGTCGCGCTCGACCATGCCGGCGAGCTGCTGCTCGATACGCTGGACGTGGATGCGACGGAGTACGCCGAAAGCGCGCCGCCGAGCGCCACGCTGCTGCGCGCCGAAGCGTTGCGTCACTGGCTGCCGCCGCGGCGTCGCGATACCCACAAGGGCGAATCCGGTCGCGTGCTCTGCGTCGGCGGCGAACTCGGTGGCGGTGGCGCGGTGCTGCTGTGCGCCGAAGCCGCGCTGCGTGCCGGCGCGGGCCTGGCCAGCGTTGCGACGCGCGAAGCGCATGTGGCGGCGGTACTCGCGCGGCGCCCGGAAGTGATGGTGCGCGCGGTGCATGACGCGGGCGATCTCCCTGCGCTGCTCGCGAACGCAGGCGCAGTCGCCTGCGGCCCGGGCCTGGGCCAGCAGTCCTGGGGCGAATCGCTGTTCCGTGCCGCGATGGCCGGCAACAGGCCGCTGGTCCTCGATGCCGACGCACTGAACCTGCTGGCCGCAACCGGCCTGCAGCCGCCCGCGGACGCGATCCTGACGCCGCATCCGGGCGAGGCCGCGCGCCTGCTCGATGGCGATAACGAGGGCATCCAGCGCGACCGTTTCGCCGCGGCCGCGGCGCTGGCCGAACGCTACGGCTGCACCGTGGTGCTGAAAGGCGCAGGCACGATCATCGCCGCGCCGGGCCGCATTCCCGCCGTGCTCGACGCCGGCAATCCGGGCATGGCCACCGGCGGCATGGGTGATCTGCTGACCGGCACGATCGCGGCCATGCGCGCGCAGGGCCTGCCTGCGTTCGAAGCGGCCTGTGCCGGCGCGCTGCTGCATTCGCTGGCCGGCGACGCGGCCGCCGCCGAAGGCGGCCAGCGCGGCCTGCTGCCTTCGGACCTGCTGTCGTGGCTGCGCCGCCTGTCCAATCCCGGGGAAACCTGATGCACCTCGTCCTGCCCGACAGCGAAAGCACCGAAGCGCTGGGCCGCGCGCTGGCCGCCACCCGGCCGCCGCGCGCGGTGGTGCACCTGCACGGCGACCTCGGCGCCGGCAAGTCCACGCTGGCCCGCGCGCTGCTGCGCGCACTGGGCGTGCAGGGGCCGATCCGCAGCCCGACCTACACCCTGGTCGAGCGCTACCCGGTCCCGGGCGGCGAGGCCTGGCACCTGGACCTGTACCGCATCGGCCACGCCGGCGAGCTGGATTTCCTCGGCCTGGACGGGGACGAGGCCACGCTGTGGCTGGTCGAGTGGCCGGAACGGGGCGCCGGGGCGCTGCCGCCGGCGGACCTGCGGATCGAACTGGCCCAGGAGGGCATGGGGCGCCGGGCCGGGCTGCTGGCCGGGTCCGAAACCGGCCGGGAGTGGCTCGCCGCACTGGCCGAAACCGGCGGTTTGCGGCCCCTTGTTGCCGGGTGACCCTAGAAAGGTATCCCAGGCCTCGGATTATTAAGGAAAAAGTGCTTGCAATCCCCGCGCGGCGGTGCTTGAATCCCCGCCATGCGCCAGCGGATTGCCCGGACAGGATGCCTCGGGGTGGGCTTGATGCTCGCCGCGCTTGCGTTCGTCGCGCCGGCCTGGGCCGGCCAGGTCCGTTCGCTGCAGCTTGAGCAGGGCGCCACCGGCACCAGTGCCGAGATCGACCTGCAGGGCGCCGGAAAGTACAAGACCCTCTCGCTGAGCGATCCGCACCGCCTGGTGGTGGACCTGCCCGATTCGCAGGCCGCGCGCGGGCTGAAGCTGCCGGCCCCGGCGGGCGTGGTCACCGCGGTCCGCACCGGCCAGCCGGTGCCGGGCACTTTCCGCATCGTCTTCGAACTGGCCCAGCCGGTGGCGGCGCTGCCCGCGCGGATGGAGCCGGCGGCCGACGGCGCGCGCCTGCTGATCGAGTGGCCGGGCGATGGCCCGGCCCCGGCGGCTGTCGCTGCGACCAGGCCGGCGGCCGCGGCGCCCGTGGCCACCGCCCCGGTGACGACCCAGGCCCCCGCCGTTGACCCGGAAGAGGCCGCGCGCGCCACCGCGCTGCTGGCCGGCCAGGCCGCGCAGGCGGCCCGGATGCAGGCCGCGCCGGCGAACCCGCCGGCCGCCAACCCGCCGGCGACCCTCCCGGCCAGCACGACCGCGACCACCGCGGCCGCCACCGGCGGTCCGTCGCCGCGCGAAATCCTCGAAGGCCGCGCCGGCCCCCCGGTCGTGGCCGACGCCGGCCCGCCGGCGACCGCCATCCCGACCGCCACCAGCCCGGCAGCGACCGCGCCGCCGCCGGCGACCGCTACGGCGTCCGCCGTCGCCAGCAGCCAGCCGGCCGCGACCGCGCCGGCGGCCACCACCGCCCCGGAACCGGCCAGGCCGGCCGCGCTGGGCAAGGGCATGCGCCCGCTGATCGTGGCCATCGATGCCGGCCACGGCGGCCAGGACCCGGGCGCGATCGGCCCGACCGGCAAGCGCGAGAAGGACGTCACCCTGGCCATGGCCCGCGAGCTGGCCCGCCAGGTCAACGCCACGCCCGGGCTGAAGGCCTACCTGGTCCGTGATTCGGACGTGTTCATCCCGCTGCCGATGCGCGCCCAGCGCGCGCGCGCGGCCAAGGCCGACATCTTCGTCTCGCTGCACGCCGACGCGGCCGAGAACCGCAGCGCGCGCGGTTCGTCGGTGTACGTGCTCTCGACCAAGGGCGCCTCCTCGCAGCGCGCGCGCTGGCTGGCGGACAAGGAGAACGCGGCCGACCTGGTCGGCGGCGTGCGCCTGCAGCAGACCGAGAACGTGCTGGCCAGCGTGCTGCTGGACCTGGCCCAGAGCGGGCACATGCGCGCCTCCGAGGACGCCGCCAACCACGTGCTGGGCGGCCTCAAGCGCGTCGGCAACAACCACAAGCCGAACATCGAGCGCGCCAACTTCGCGGTGCTGCGCACCTCCGACATGCCGGCGATGCTGGTCGAGACTGCCTTCATCTCCAATCCGGAAGAAGAGAAGCGCCTGACCGACCCGGCCTACCAGCGCAAGGTCGCCAGCGCGGTGGTCGACGGGCTCAACACCTACTTCAGCCGCCAGCCGCCGCCGGGCACGCTGTTCGCCGCGCGCGCCGAAGCGGCGACGGTGGCGATGGCCGGGGGCGGCACGCCCTGAGGCCCCGGCCGCGACGCAGCTCGCGGCCCCATTTGCCGCCACGGCGGCTATCATCGACGCACTCCCTCCAGCCGGCGCATGACGCCGCGATCCAGTGCCGATCCGACAGCTTCCGGACACCCTCATCAACCAGATCGCCGCCGGCGAAGTCGTCGAACGGCCGGCTTCGGTGGTCAAGGAACTGGTCGAGAACGCGCTCGACGCCGGCGCGCGCCGCGTCGACATCGACCTGGAAGAGGGCGGCATCCGCCTGATCCGCATCCGCGACGACGGCGGCGGCATCGCGCCGGAGGAACTGCCGCTGGCGGTCAGTCGCCACGCCACCAGCAAGATCGCCTCGCTCGACGACCTCGAGGCGGTGGCCACGCTCGGCTTCCGCGGCGAAGCGCTGCCGTCGATCGCCTCGGTCAGCCGCTTCATGCTGGCCTCGCGCCGGCGCGACGACGAACACGGCGCGGCGCTGCACGTCGACGGTGGCCGCGTCGGCGAGGTGGAGCCCAAGGCGCACGCGCCGGGCACCACGGTGGAAGTGCGCGACCTGTTCTACAACGTGCCCGCGCGGCGCAAGTTCCTGCGCGCCGAGCGCACCGAGCTGGGCCACATCGAGGAATGGCTGCGTTCGCTGGCGCTGGCGCGCCCGGACGTGGAGCTGCGCGTCAGCCACAACGGCAAGCCTTCGCGCCGCTACCGCGCCGGCGACCTGGACGCGGCCGCGCGCCTGGGCGAGACCCTCGGCGACGACTTCGCGCGCAGCGCACTGCGCATCGACCACAGCGGCGCCGGCATGCGCCTGCACGGCTGGATCGGCCAGCCGCACTATTCGCGCGCCAGCGCCGACCAGCAGTACCTCTACGTCAACGGCCGCTCGGTGCGCGACCGCAGCGTCGCCCATGCGGTGAAGCTGGCCTACCAGGACGTGCTCTACCACGGCCGCCAGCCGGCCTACGTGCTGTTCCTGGAGCTGGATCCGATCCGGGTCGACGTCAACGTGCACCCGGCCAAGCACGAGGTGCGCTTCCGCGACGCGCGCCTGGTCCACGATTTCGTGTTCCGCACCCTGCAGGAAGCGCTGGCGCAGACCCGCGCCGGCGCCGAAGTGGCCGGTGCCGCGGCCGTACCGGCGATGCAGGTGGCAGGCCAGACGGCGGGCATGGACGGCAGCGAATCGCGGCCGTTCCAGCCGTGGACGCCGCGCCCGCAGCCACTGGGCCTGCGCCTGGACGAGGCGCCCGCCGCCTACGCCGCGCTGTACGCGCAACCGGCGTCGTCGCCGGAACCTGCATCCATGGCGATGCCGGGCACGCCCACGCCGGCCTTCGAGCGTGGCCTGCCGGAGACCGACGGCGAAGTGCCGCCGCTGGGCTACGCCATCGCCCAGCTGCACGGCATCTACATCCTCGCCGAGAACGCAGAAGGCCTGGTCGTGGTCGACATGCACGCCGCGCACGAGCGGATCGGCTACGAGCGCCTGAAGCAGGCCCACGACGGCATCGGCCTGCGTGCGCAGCCGCTGCTGGTGCCGCTGGCGCTGGCGGTGGGCGAGCGCGATGCCGACGTCGCCGAACGCGAGGCGCAGACCCTGGCCGAGCTGGGCTTCGATGTGACCCGCAGCGGCCCGCAGACGCTGGCCGTGCGCAGCGTGCCGGCGCTGCTGGCGCACGCCGATCCGGAAGCGCTGCTGCGCGACGTGCTGGCCGACCTGCGCGAGCACGGCGCCACCCGCCGCGTCGCCGCCGCGCGCGACGAACTGCTCTCGACCATGGCCTGCCATGGCGCGGTGCGCGCCAACCGGCGCCTGACGGTTCCGGAGATGAACGCCCTGCTGCGCGACATGGAAGCGACCGAGCGCTCGGGGCAATGCAACCACGGGCGCCCGACCTGGGCGCGCTTCACGCTGGGGGAGATCGATCGATGGTTCCTGAGGGGAAGATGAGGCGGTTCGGCCGCGCCGTGGGGACGGCGCTGCTGGCGGGCGTGCTGCTGGGCGCCTGCAGTGGCAGCGGCGGTGACGACAGGACGAAGACGATCGTCGACCCGGCCTTCCTGGCCGAGGAGCAGGCCTGGCGCAACCAGCGCCTCGACGACCTGCTGCGGCCGGACGGCTGGACCAGCCTGGTCGGCCTGCACTGGCTGGAACTGAAGGCGCACTACATCGGCAGCGGCGAGCGCATCGGCAACGGCGTGCGCATGGCCTTCGGCCCGGAAAAGATGGGCCTGCTGCAGCGCGACCGCAGCGGCACCTGGACCTTCACCCCTGAGAAGGGCGTGGAACTGACCCTCGACGGCGAGCCGCTGAAGGGCAAGGTGGTGCTGCGCAACGACCAGGATCCGCAGCCCAGCGTCATCGGTTTCGACGAGGGCAGGGGCCTGGTGACCCTGCTGCGCCGTGGCGACCGCGACGCGCTGCGGGTCAGGCACGCCGACGCGCCGACCCGGCTGCAGTTCGCCGGCCTGGAGTACTGGCCGGCCGATCCGTCGTGGCGCATCGAGGGCCGGTTCATCCCGCATCCGCCGGGCAAGACCCTGCCGATCGGCGACATCGTCGGCACGCTCAGCGATTCGCCCAATCCCGGCGTGGTGGAGTTCGAGCGCGACGGCCGCAGCTTCCGCCTTGAGGCGCTGGGCGAGCCGGGCAGCGAGCTGTTCTTCGTGCTCGCCGACCGCACCAGCGGCCACGGCAGCTATCCGGCCGGGCGCTTCCTCGAGGCGGCCTGGCCCGGTCCCGACGGCAAGGTGGTGCTGGACTTCAACCGCGCCTACAACCCGCCGTGTGCCTTCACCCTGTTCGCGACCTGCCCGCTGCCGCCACCGGAGAACCGGCTGGACCTGCTGGTGACCGCGGGCGAGAAGAACTATGTCTCGCCGGTGCACTGACCGTTCCGCGTCGGCGCCGGCCACACTGGAGTGCTGATGCGATGAACCGTGCCGCCGGCTGGTGCGTGGCCCTGCTGCTGCTCCTGGCCGGAGCGGCCCCGGCGCATGCCGGACCGCCGGTGCCGCTGCTGTGGAAGGTCTCCGACGCCGACAACGCGGTGTACCTGCTCGGCTCCTTCCACCTGCTGTCGGCGGAGGACTATCCGCTGTCGCCGGAGGTGGACGCGGCCTTCGCCGACGCCGAATCGCTGCTGTTCGAACTGGCGCCGGGCGAGGCCGGTTCGCCGGAGCTGGCCGCGCGGCTGGCGCAGGCCGGCACGCGCAGCGGGCCCGGCTCGCTGCGCGAGGACCTCGGTCCGGAGCTGTGGGCGCGGCTGGAACGCTACGCGCGCGCCAACCAGATGTCGCTGGAAGGGCTGGCGCGTTTCGAGCCCTGGTTCATCGGCCTGAGCATCGGCATGGTCGAGATGGGGCGCAGCGGACTGGATCCGGAGCTGGGCCTGGACCGCCACCTGATGGGGGCGGCCGCGCGCGCCGGCAAGCCGGCAGCGGGCCTGGAACGGGCCGAACAGCAGCTGGCGGTGCTGGCCGGCATGGCGCTGGAGGAACAGAAGCAGCTGCTCGCCGAGGCGCTGGACGAGGCCGGGAAGCCGTCGCAGTCGCGCGAGCTGTACAAGGCCTGGCGCGCCGGCGATGCGCAGCGCCTGTGGCAGGAAATGGCCGTGGAGATGAGGCGGCAGTACCCGGCGCTGTACCGGCGCATCAACATCGAGCGCAACGACGCCTGGGTGCCGCAGCTGGAGGCGCGGCTGGCGCTGGGCGAAGGCGAGGACACCCTGGCCGTGGTCGGCGCGCTGCACCTGCTCGGCGAGGACGGCGTGGTCGAAAAGCTGCGCGCGAAGGGTTACCGGGTCGAGCGGATCTGCACGGCCTGCGCCGACTGAGCGGCGACTGCGGCCGGCGGCGCCTGTTCCATCACGATGCAGTCGACCGGGCAGGCCGGCACGCACAGCTCGCAGCCGGTGCACAGCGGATCGACCACCACGTGCATGAGCTTGGCCGCGCCGACGATCGCGTCGACCGGGCAGGCCTGGATGCACTTGGTGCAGCCGATGCAGTCCGGCTCGACGATCACCGCCACCTGCGGCGGCTTGCACTCGCCGCGGCTGCGGTCGTAGGGCACGGGCGGCACGCCCAGCAGCAGGGCCAGCGCGCGCGCGCCCTCGTCGCCGCCGGGCGGGCAGTGGCCCGGCCCGGCTTCGCCGCGCGCCATCGCCTCGGCGTAGGGCCGGCAGCCGGCGTAGCCGCACTGGCCGCACTGGGTCTGCGGCAGCAGGCGGTCGAGGCGTTCGACCAGGTCGGCGGGGGCGGGGGACGGGATCATGCGTGGAAGTGCGACGTGCCGCGGCGTGGCCGCAGGCAGGCATTATCGCCTGCCTGCGCGTTCCGCGGGGCTCAGGCGACGCGCCTGCCGCGGTACCAGCGCTCGTGGGCGAGGGCCAGCATCGGCAGGTCCTCGCGGCTGTCGCCGTAGGCGTGGATGCGCGTGTAGCGGGACAGGTCGTAGCGCGCGCGGATGTCGGCGGCCTTGTGCGCGCCGCGGTCGCCGCCGAGGTAGCGGCCGGTGAGGCGGCCGCCGACGGCTTCCAACCGGTTGCACACCAGGTCGGTCACGCCATGGCGTTCGCACCAGGGGAGCAGGTAGGCATCGAGCGAACCGGACACCAGCACCACGGTGTCGCCACGGTCGCGGTGCCAGGCCAGGCGGGCGAGCATTTCCGGCCGCACCAGCGCGGGCAGTTCATCTTCGGCATAGCGGCGGGCGATGGCTTCGATCTCCGCCGCGTCGCGGCCGCCGAAGGCCAGGCGGGTGACGCGCCCGCGCAGCGCGGCGGCGGACACCAGGCCGATGCGGTAGCCGGCTACCCAGGGCCCGATGCTCCAGCGCGCCGAGGCGCGCTGCTGCGGCGTGGCGATGCTGCGCAGGAACCGCCCGTAGGTGTCGCAGGTGGTGACGGTGTGGTCGAAGTCGACCAGGGCCAGGTCCATGCCGCGGTCGTCCTTCAGCGCAGTCGTCGTGCGCGCAGGCGCAAGGCTGTTCAGTCCGCCATGGCCGGCAGCGACCAGCCGAGCTCCGGCGCGGCGGCCAGGCGCTCGGCCAGCACCGCCAGGCCTTCGCGGTGGCGCAGCGCGCGGCCGACCGAACGCCGGTGCACCGGCTCGCGCACCTGCGCGGCGGAGGCGGTGACGAACACCTTGTCCGCGCCAGGTGTTTCCAGCGCACGTTCGGTCCAGGGCAGGCCGCACCATTCGTACAGCCGGAGCGCCTGGGCCTCGGTATCGGTGACGAGTTCCTCGTAGTGCACGTCCAGGATCCGCCCCGGCGCGACCTGGTGCCAGTGGGCCATCAGCCGGCGATAGCCGACGAAGTACCCGGCCAGTTCGGCCTGGTCGTAGGAGAACGGGTACATGTTGAAGAACAGCGTCTTGTACATCGCGTAGCAGCTGTCCAGCGGGTCGCGCACCAGGTGGATGATCCTGGCCTCCGGCAGGGCCTTGAGGATCGCGCCGCAGAACATGAAGTTCGCCGGCATCTTGTCGATGAACAGCGTGCTGCCGGGAACGATCTCGCGCAGGCCGCGCATGTACTCGCGGCCGATCGCGGCCAGGTCCAGGCCTGTGCTGGCCTGGGCCAGGGTCCGGGTGGTGTCGGCGCCGCGCATGCGGGCGCTGTTGTACAGCAGCAGGTGGCCGAAGTCCTGCGGTTCGCCCGCCGAAACCACCTGCCCGGACTGCACCAGCAGCCGTTCGACCAGGGTCGTGCCGCTGCGCGGCATGCCGACCACGAAGACCGGGCCGGCCTCCTGGTGGCCGGGCGTGGGCGCGGCCATGAAGGCCGCGTCGTAAGCCTCGGCCATCTCGGCCATGCCGGCGCACTCGGCGGCGACGTCGAACTCGAAGGTGCCGCGCATCAGGCGCGCACCTTCCTCCAGCGCCTGAAACGACGCCGCGTCCTGGCCCAGGTCCTCCAGTTCCTTGGCCAGCGCGTACAGCGCGGCGGCGCGGTCGTTGGGCCGGGCCGAAGTGCTGCCCTGGAGCCGCTGGCGGAGGTCGGCGACGTTGTTGCGCTCCGGCGTCTGCTGGCGCACGCAGGCGCGGAGGTAGAGCGCCGATCCGCAGCCCGGATCGCGTGCCAGCAGGCGGTCCAGGTCGGCTTCGGCGGCGGCGAAATCGCCGCCGTAGAAGCGGGAGAACGCCAGTTCGTAGAGCAGTGCGGGCGGATGGTCGAGGAGCCTGGCCGCTTCGGCCAGGCAGGCGATCGCCTCGGCCACCAGGTCGTTGCGGAAGCAGAGCGAGCCGGCGTGCCACAGCAGTTCGCCGTTGCCGCCGGCCATCGCGCGCACCTCCGCGACGATGTCGCGCAGTTCGCGCCGGCGCCGCATCGCGGCCAGCACCCGGGCCTTCCTCAGCCTGACCGACGGGTCGCCGCCGCTGCGCGCCAGGGCGCGGTCTGCCAGCGCCAGCGACTGCCTGGGATTGCCCGTGGCCAGCATCGCGTCCGTCCCCAGCAGCAGGACGTTGACGTCGTCCGGGTGCAGCTGCAGCAGCTGCCGGGCCAGCTGGACGGCCTCGGCGTAACGGTGCTGCCTGAGCAGCCCGAAGCCGTGGGCGAGCTGGCGCTGGAGGGGACTGGGGGCGTTGGGGACGGCGGCGGGTGCGGTCGGCATCGACCTAGTGTATGTGGCCGCCTGCGTTTGCGGCACCCACTTCCGTTCGTCGCGGGGTCAGCGCACCGGCATGCCCGGCTGCGCGCCGGCGTCGGCATCCAGCAGCGCCAGGGCGCCGCCGTCGAAACCGGCCGACAGGATCATCCCTTCGCTGACGCCGAAGCGCATCTTGCGCGGGGCGAGGTTGGCGATGAACACCACGTTGCGGCCGACCAGCTTCTCCGGCTCGCCGTAGCTGGCGCGGATGCCGGAGAAGATCTGGCGCTGGCCCAGCTCGCCGGCGTCCAGCAGGAAGCGCAGCAGCTTGTCCGAGCCTTCGACGAAGCCGCACTCCAGCACCTTGCCGATGCGCAGGTCCAGCTTCGCGAAATCCTCGATGCCGATGTACTGCGGGGCATCCGCGGCCGGCGCGGCCTCCTTCTTCGCCTCGGGCTTCTTCTCGCGCTGGGCGGCGGCGGGAGTGGGGGCGAGGGTGTCCCTGGAGGCTTCGGTCATGGCGTCGATGAGCTTGGGGTCGATACGGGTGAACAGCGGGGCGTAGGCGGACAGCGTGCGCCCGGCCAGGTCGATGCGGCGGTCCACCGCCAGCTCCGTGCCCAGCCAGTTTTCCGCGCGGGCGATGGTGGCCGGCACGATCGGCTTGAGCACGCCGGCGATGTCGGCGAAGGCCTGCAGCGCGGTGCCCAGCACCAGGTGCAGGTCGGCGCGGCGCGCCGGGTCCTTGGCCAGCGCCCACGGCGCGGTGCGGGCGATGTATTCGTTGGCCAGGTCGGCGGCGGCCATGGCGTTGCGGGTAACCGCCGCGTAGTTGTCCTGCGCGTACAGCTCCGGCGCGGTGGCGAGCAGGGCGTGCACCTGGTCCAGCAGCCGGGCCGCGTCCTGCGCCCAGCCTTCGCTCAGCCCGGCGTCGTCGCCGGCCGCGCGCAGCGCGTTGCCGAAATGCACGTCCAGCAGCTTCGCGCAGCGGCTGGCGATATTGACGAACTTGCCGACCAGGTCGCTGTTCACGCGGGCGACGAAGTCGGACAGGTTGAGGTCCAGGTCGTCCACGCCGCCGGAGGTCTTGCAGGCGAAGTAGTAGCGCAGCGCGTCCGGGTCCAGGCCCACGTCCAGGTAGGTGCGGGCCATGATGAAGGTGCCGCGCGACTTGGACATCTTGGCGCCGTCGACGGTCAGGTAGCCGTTGACGTGCAGGCGGTCGGGCCGGCGCAGGCCGTTGCCTTCCAGCACCGCCGGCCAGAACAGGCCGTGGAAGTTGACGATGTCCTTGCCGATGAAGTGGTGCAGCTCGGCGTGGTCGCCGGGCTGGAGCAGCTGTTCCATCGCCGCTTCGTCGAAGCCGGCCTTGCCGCCGCTGCGGGCCAGCGCCAGCAGGCTGGAGAAATAGCCGATCGGCGCGTCCAGCCAGACGTAGAAGTACTTGCCCGGGTGGCCGGGGATCTCGAAGCCGAAGTAGGGGGCGTCGCGGGAGATGTCCCAGTCGCGCAGGCCGCCTTCGCCCTCGATCCATTCGGCCAGCTTGGCCTTGACGCCGGGCAGGGCGACGTCGCCCTTGAGCCACTCGCGCAGGCCCTCGGTGTACTGGCCGAGCTTGAAGAAGAAGTGTTCGGACGCGCGCAGTTCCGGCGTGGCCCCGGACACCGCCGAATGCGGGTCGATCAGGTCGGTCGGGCCGTAGGTGGCGCCGCAGACCTCGCAGTTGTCGCCGTACTGGTCCGGCGACTTGCAGTTCGGGCAGGTGCCCTTGACGTAGCGGTCCGGCAGGAACATCTGCTTGACCGGGTCGTAGAGCTGCTCGATCGAGCGGCGCTCGATGCTGCCGCGCGCGTCCAGCGCCGCGTAGAAGCGCTCGGTCAGGGCGCGGTTCTCGTCCGAGTGGGTCGAGTGGTACCAGTCGAAGTGGACGCCGAACTCGCGGAAGTCGCGCTCGTGGCTGGCCTTGATCGCGGCGATGAAGGCTTCCGGGGTGACCCCGGCCTTCTCCGCGGCAAGCATGATCGGCGTGCCGTGGGTGTCGTCGGCGCAGACGTAGTGCACCGTGTCGCCGCGCATGCGCCTGGCCCGCACCCAGATGTCGGCCTGGATGTAGCCGACCAGGTGGCCCAGGTGCAGCGGGCCGTTGGCATAGGGCAGGGCGTTGGTGACGAGCGCGGAACGGGACATGGGAGGCCGGGTGCTGGGGGACCGGCGATTATCGCACGCGAGCGGGCCCCGGCCGGCTCCGGTGGCTTCGCAGGGCCGGAAAAACAGCGACCCGGCCGGGGCCGGGTCGCCGGGTCACGCGGGATGGCGCGGCTGTCTTACTGCCGCAGCCAGGTCTGCGACTTGCAGATGAAGGCGATGCAGCCGGAGACCTCGAGCTTCTGGCCGCCTTCGATCAGCTCCATCTTCGACTTGTAGACCTTGCCCTCGTCGGGCTTGAGGATGGTGCCGCCGGCGTACTTGCCGCCACCCTCGGCCTTCATGCCGCGGATGATCTCCATGCCGGTGATCGGCTTGTCCTTGCGGTCGTCCTTGCACTTGTCGCACACCGGGTTGGGCTTGCTCGGGTTGAGCAGCTCGACGATGCGGCCGGTGACGACGCCGTTGGGCGCCTGGGTGATCTCGACGATCGACTTCGGCTTGCCGGTGTCGCCGTCGATGGTCTTCCAGCGGCCGACCACCGGATCGGCGGCCAGGGCCGAACCGGCCGCGAACAGCGCCGGCAGCAGCAGGGCAATGACGGAAAGCTTCTTGGAACCGGTACTGCGCATATCCCCTCCAGGACGTGGAAACCCGGCCATCGCGGCCGACCGTGGCCCCACTCTAGCGCAGGGGAGGCGCCCTGCCTACGCCCGCGTACGGTTCACGCGGGCGTGGCATGAACCCGGGGTTTACGGGGTCTCGCGGGCCGGCACTTCCGGCTCCGGCGCGTCGGTTTGCGGCGCGGTCGGCGGCACGCGGCTGGCCTCGACCGTCTCCACTCCGCCGACCTCGACCTTGCCAGTGCGCGGCTTCATCCACACCTCGTCCTGCCACTGCCGGTACTGCACCGGATCCCAGTAGCGGTCGTTGTAGAAGTGGGTGCCGTCGATCTGCATCGGCACGTCGCCGGGGCCGGTGACGTAGACCTTCACGTTGCCGGCGAAGCCGGTCAGGCTGCCGGTGCCGCGGCGGCGCTCGCGGCGCAGCGCGGTGGCCAGGCGCGGTTCGGCCGCCGCGTCGCCGTAGCGGGCATACACGTCCTGGCCGACCTCGATGGCGCGCTTCTGGGTGGCTTCGTCCAGCGCATGCCAGTAGCGCTCGCGCAGCACCAGGAAGCCCTCGTAGCCGCGTTCGGCGGCCAGGTCCATCCAGGCATAGGCCAGCGGCCGGTCCTGTTCGACGCCGCGGCCGTCCCACAGCATCTCGGCGACCATCGCCTGCGAGGGCTTGTCGGCGTACCAGGCGGCGCGCTTGAAGTAGGCGAAGGCTTCCTCGGGCTTGTCCTGCTTCAGCGCTTCCTGGGCGAGGTTGCGGAAGCGCAGGTCGGGATGGCCGGACAGGAAGGCATCGGTCGACATGACCTCGTCGGCCATGGCCGGATCCTTGGCCTGCTGGGGCGCCGCGATCGCGACAGGGGCGCAGAGCGCGGCCAGCAGCAGCCAGCCGGCGTTCCGGACGTAGGAACGGTCCATCGGTGTGTTCTCCTGGAGTGGGCGCCCGCGGGGCGCCGATGGCGGCATTGTCCGGGCGCGCGAAGGGCGGCGGAACGGCCGTTGGTCATTACGACGAGGGTCACGGATGGCCCGGCGTGGCCGGGCCATCCGTACCTTGCGTCAGTCGGCGCGGGACGGGGTGCCGACGGTGGCCTTGCCGCCGATGTGGCGGCCGAAGAACTCGAGCATCTTCGTGTACAGGTTCACGCGGTTCGTCACGTCGTAGAAGCCGTGCATTTCGCCGGACTGGATGATCATGCCCTCCGGCGGGTTGCCCGCGGCGACCAGGGCCTTGTTCATCACCTCGGTCTGCTCCGGGACGGCGCGCTCGTCGCGCGCACCGGCGGCCAGGTAGACCGGGATCTTCACTTCCGCGGCACGGCGGGCCGGCGAGTTGTCCGCCCACTCCTTCGTGTCGGTGCCGTGGGTGCGGCGCAGGTAGCGCAGGCCGGACTCGCGCTGCGGGATGTCGCCCTTCTTGAACAGCAGGTCGACGTCATACACGCCGACGTAGCCGAAAGCGCACTGGAACAGGCCCGGTTCGCGGATCGGCGCCATCAGCGCGGAGTAGCCGCCGAAGCTGCCGCCGTAGATGCAGATGCGCTCCCTGTCGGCATAGCCGTTGTCGATGGCCCAGTGGGTGGCGTCGAGGATGTCGTTCTGGATGCCCTGGCCCCACTGGCGGTGGCCGGCGTCCTGGAAGGCCTTGCCGTAGCCGCTGGAGCCGCGGAAGTTCACCTTCAGCACCGCGTAGCCGCGCGAGGCGAGCAGCTGGGACTCCGCGTTGAAGCGCCAGTTGTCACGCGGGCCGATCGGGCCGCCGTGCGGGTTGACGATCAGCGGCAGGTTCTTCCCGTCCGAGCCGTTGGGGATGGTCAGGTAGCCGTGCACGAGCATGCCGTCGCGGGCCTTGAAGCTGAACGGCTTGACCGTGGCCATGTGGGCCTTGTCCAGCTTCGGGCGCTGCTGCATCAGGAAACGGGCCTGCCCGGTGTCGCGGTCGTACAGGTACAGCTCGCCCGGATTGCTGTCGCTGTAGACCGAGACGATGATCCTGCGGCCGTCCTGGGTGTGGCTGGAGAAGTCGACCATTTCGCCCGGGAACGCGCTGGCCAGCGAGACGTACAGCTCGGCGTCCGGGTGGGTCTCGTCGATCAGGTGGACCTGCGGCGCGCCGGCCTCGGTCACCACGCCCAGCAGGGTCTTGTCGTCGGTCGACCACAGGTAGCCGGAGATGTCGGCGACCTTGTCCTGGAACAGCTGGCGGAACTCGCCGGTCTGCACGTCGAGGGTGCCGATCGCGGCCGGCGCCTTGTTGTCGCTCTGGATGGCATAGACGGTGCCGTCCTCGGTGACCTGCTCGACCCACAGGTGCTTGCCGTCGGTCTTGGAGGCGCTCACCAGGGTCCACTCGCGGCCGTCGCGGCGGTACAGCTCGGTGCGTTCGTCGTACTCGCCGTCCTCGTCGCGGCTGGACGAGCACACCGAGAAGCGCGGCTGCTTCTGCGCGTCGAGGACGATGTCGCAGTTTTCCTTGGGCGCGCGCGCCAGCGGGGTGCGGCGGCCGCTGATGGTGTCCAGCAGGACCAGCTCGGTGCCGGCGCCTTCGGAGGAGCGCGGGGTGGACGCGCGCATGACGACGTTCACGTCGTCGTTCTTGAGGGTGTCGACCAGGCTGAAGCGGGCGCTGCCCACGGCCTTGCTGCGCTGGGTGGCGTCGCGGGTGCCGTAGAAGATCAGCGGCCGGGGCAGGCTGCCGTCGGCGTTGACGGCGAACCATTCGCCGGTGGAGAACGGCTGGGCGTAGCCGCCCATCTTGCGCACGGCGTTGAACATCAGCCGTTCCGGACTGACCCAGTAGAAGGAACCGACGCTCTTCTTGTCCGGGAGCTGGTTGACCTTGAGGATCTTCAGGTCGGAGGTGCGCATCACGGTCAGCACGTCCTGGTCGCCGTAGTCGACGGTGATGGCCAGGTAGTCGCCGTTGGGCGAGATCTTCGCGTTGCTGTAGAGCGGATGCTTGACGAATTCCTCGACCGGCAGCGGCTGGGCCGCGGCGGCCACGCCGGGCAGGAGGGCCAGCGCCAGCAGGGCTGCATGCATCTTCTTCATCGGGAGTCCTTTCGATGGTGGGTGACAGAGAAAAGCCCGGCTTGCACCGGGCTTTTCCCTTGTTGCAGGTCCTTCGCCGGGGCTTAGAACCGGTACGCGATGCTCACGTAGTAGCGGCGACCCAGCGGGTCGGCGCCCAGCCAGCCGTTGAAGAACGGATAGCCGGTGTAGCTGTTGTCCTCGCGGTACTGGTTGTCCAGCACGTTGACGACCTGCAGCTGGGCCTGGACGTTCGGGCCGAACTTCTTGGCCACGGTCAGGTTGTACAGCATGTACGGCTGCAGGCGCGGACCGTAGTAGCCACCGGCCGAGTTGCGGCCCGCCACTTCGGCGTTGGACCAGGCCGAGCCGTAGCGGGTGCCGAACACGGTGGTGGTCCAGTCGCCGTACATCCAGCTCACGCTGCCGCGGGCGCGGCTACGCTCCGGATACCAGTAGTTCTGGCTCGGCGGCAGGTCGCGGTAGTCGACCAGGTCGTCTTCCGCTTCCTGCTTGAACTTGTTGCTCAGCTGCAGCGAGTACGACAGGTCGAAGTTGAACGAACCCAGGCGGTCGGTATTCAGACGGTACTTGTAGCTGGCGTCGATACCGGTGGTGTCCTGCAGCGCGGTGTTGATGTACGAGTTGTTGATCCGCTGGATGCGCAGGTGGTCCGGGGTGCCGGGGGCGTCGATACGGGTGATCAGGCCGTACAGGCTCTGGCAGAACGCGCTGTCCGGAGCCGGCGAACCGTCGGCGTACGAACCCAGACGGCAGGCGGCTTCGCGCTGCAGCAGGGTGGTGGCGTCGAACTGCGAGGCAGCGTCCTTCAGGCGGATGCGGTACCAGTCAACCGACAGCGACATGTCGTCGACGATGTCCCACACGAAGCCGGCGGTCCAGGACTCGCCTTCCTCTTCCTTCAGGCCCGGGTTGCCGGCGATGAGGGTCTGCGACTGGTAGATGGTCGGGTCGCCGGTGACGTTGCACTGGGTGCGGGTACGCGGGCCCTGGGCCTGGGCGACGCCGACGCCGGCGCGGCAGGCGTACTCGTCGAGGATGCTCGAGTACGAGGCGGCGCCCTGCGCGTAGATCAGCTGCATGTCCGGGGCGCGGAAGCTGGTGGCGTACGAACCACGGACCAGCAGGCGGTCGGCCGGACGCCACTCGAGGCCGAAGTTGTAGGTGGTGGCCGCGTCGACGTCGGAGATGTCGTCGTACTTGTCCCAGCGGGCCGCGATCTGCGCGCTGAGCGAGTTCAGGATCGGCACGCGGACCTCGGCGCCGATGGCGTAGCGGTCACGCTCGCCGTGGGTCTCGCCCGAGCTGGTCAGGTTGTAGATCGTCTGGTCGTCGAGCGGGCGCAGCTGGTTGGTGCGCGGGTCGCTCATCAGGTCGGTGGTCTGGCGGTTCCACTCCAGCACGCCGGCGAAGCCGACCGAGCCGGCGGGCAGCTCGAAGAGGTCGCCGCTGACGTTGAAGTTGACGTTGGAGACGGTGCTCTCGCCGCGGTTGACCACGCGCGTCGCGAACGAGCGGTAGATCTCCGGGGTGATCGGGCTGTTCCAGCGGTCCAGGTTCAGGGTGTGGGCAGCGTAGCCGCTCACGTAACCCAGGCGCGGGCCGAGGAAGTAGTCATGCACGGCCTTGGCGAGCAGGCGCGGGCGGTCGGCTTCGTAGTTGTACAGGCCGTAGCTGGCGCTCAGTTCCCAGTCGAAGCGGTCGGCGAACACGCCCTGGATGCCGGCGCCGACGTCGTAGCTGTACTCGTCGTACAGGGTCGAGGCGGCTTCCGGGCCACCCAGCTCTTCCGGGGTGAAGATGCGCTGCAGCTGCAGGAAGTTCTGCGCCTGGGTGTCGTAGTAGTACACCGAGGTGCCACCCGAGGCGGTGGTGTTGAAGCGGTCGCCGCTGGTGCCCCAGAACTCGGTGCCGCCGCTCGACTTGGCCTTGGTCGAGTAGTAGTTCGCGCTGGCGAACAGGCGGGTGGTGTCGGTGATGTCGAACGTGCCGTAGCCGTAGGTGGAGTAGAACTGGCGCTTGTTCGAGATCGAGCGCGAGGCGCTGGTGGTGAACGAGCCGCAGATGTCGCCGCGGGTCGCGCTGGTGTAGGCCACCATGTTCATCGCTTCACAGGCGGCAGCGCCCGGGAAGAACGCGTTGGTGCCGACCGCGCCGTCGCCCCTGTTGGCGCCACGGATGGCGACGTGCGACAGCGACGGGGCCGCCAGGTTGCCCAGCGGGCCGTGGCGGGTGTCGGACATGAAGTGGCGCTGGTCGGCGAACACCGGCTCGCGGTCGGAGTACTGGAAGGCCCACACGGCGCTCCAGCGGTCGCCGGTCTTGCCGCCGGTGAACTCGAGGTTGACCGAGTCGCCACCGCCCTCGGCAGTGGTGCCGGTGGTCAGGCGGACGAAGTTGCCGTCGTAGTTCTCGCGCAGGACGATGTTCACCACGCCGGCGACGGCGTCCGAACCGTAGATCGCCGAGGCGCCGCCGGTCAGGACTTCGATGCGCTCGACGATCGAGCTCGGGATCGCAGCGACGTTGACGATGTTGTTGTCGCGGTTGTACGGCTGCGGGTACTGGGCCGGACGACGGCCGTTGATCAGGGTCAGGGTGTAGCCCGGGCCCAGGTTGCGCAGGTTGACCACCTGGGCATTCGGGGTGAAGCCGGTCACGCCCAGGTCGCCGGTGAACGAGCTGGTGGTGTTCTGGCTCAGCGTCTGCAGCATGTCGCCGACGGTCTGGAAGCCTTCACGGTCGATCTCCGCACGGGTGATGACCATGACCGGAGCCGGACCTTCGATCTCGGAGCGCTTGATGCGCGAACCGACAACCGAGACGCGGTCTAGGTTGGTGGCGGCCTGGGTGGTCTGCTGGTTGGAGGTGTCGGACTCCTCGGTCTGGCTGTCCTGGGCGAACGCGGCTCCGGCCAGCGGCAGCATGATCGCGGTCAGGAGAGCGGCCGAGAGACGGTGCCGTGCGGGTGCAGGCGCGTGTTTCATTATTTAGGTTCCCCTAAGTCATTGATCTAACATCGGCCACCACTCCCGAGGCCGAACCTGAATGAGGCCCCAACAACGGGCCTGAACGGACATTAACACGGTTTTAATTCCATTTGTATCCGTTTGTCACAATGACCTTGTGACTACCTCCCCGCCAGAGCCATGACCCCCGTTACCGATTTCATCCAGTCCCTCCAGAAGCTCCAGGATCCCGCCTCGGGACTGGCCCTGGCGCCGCCCCGCGCGCGCTGGGAGGCCAGGCCTTCCGGCAGCGCCTGCCAGGTCGAACTGACCGCCGGCTGGCCGCTGGGCCCGGTGCCGCAGGCCCTGGTGGCGGAGGTCGAGGCCGCCGCCGCCGCCCATGGCCTCGCCCTGGCCAGGTTCGAGGTGCACAACCGGGTTGCCGCGCATGCGGTGCAGGCCGGCCTGTCGCCGCTGCCGCGGGTGCGCAACGTGATCGCGGTGGGCTCGGGCAAGGGCGGGGTGGGCAAGTCCACGACCGCGGTGAACCTGGCCCTGGCGCTGGCGCGGCTGGGCGCGCGGGTCGGCGTGCTGGACGCGGACGTCTACGGGCCGAGCGTGCCGGCGATGCTGGGCCTGTCGGGCCGGCCGGAAAGCCCGGACGACAAGTCGATCGAGCCGATGCGGGCCTTCGGTGTCGAGGCGATGTCGATCGGCCTGCTGGTCGACACCGACACGCCGATGATCTGGCGCGGTCCGATGGCGACCTCGGCGCTGACCCAGCTGTTCACCGATACGCGCTGGGGCGACCTGGACTACCTGCTGATCGACCTGCCGCCGGGCACCGGCGACATCCAGCTGACCCTGGCGCAGAAGATCCCGGTGGCCGGCGCGGTGATCGTGACCACGCCGCAGGAGATCGCCACGCTCGACGCGCGCAAGGCGCTGAAGATGTTCGAGAAGGTCAACGTGCCGGTGCTGGGCATCGTCGAGAACATGGCGGTGCATGTGTGCAGCAACTGCGGGCACGTGGAGCACCTGTTCGGGCAGGGCGGGGCGCAGGCGATGGCCGAGCGCTACGGCGTGCCGCTGCTGGGTTCGCTGCCGCTGGACCTGCAGATCCGCGAGCAGGGCGACGTCGGCACGCCGGTGGTCGCCGCGGCGCCGGATTCGGCGCCGGCCCAGGCCTACCTGCGCGCCGCGCAGGCAATGGCCGCCCAGCTGGCCGGCCGCCCGCGCGCCTCGATCCCGATCGCGTCGACCCTGGCCTGATCGCGCCGGGAATGAAACCGGGCGCTGGCGACATCCGGCACGTCGCCACGCGCCAGCTGCTTCACCGCGTCCCTTCGTTCCCCTCTCCCCACGGGAGAGGGGCCAGGGGAGAGGGGCGGCACCCGGCGAGCGTCCAGTCCGCAGGGGCGATGGGTTGCTGACTTCCCCGCTTCTGGTGGCCTTGCGCTGGCGGGCTTCGGAGGGAGCCGCGGCGGCGCGGAATTCCTGCCCTCACCCCCGAGCCCCGCACCGCGCCCCGGCCCGCGTCCATGGGACGGGCGTTCGACGGCATGCGCGCCAGCGGCGCGCATGCATGCCGCCTTCCCCGGTGGGGGAGGGGCCTGGACAGACGGCCCGTTCTCTCCCGCGCCTGTGCACCGCCCCCGGCCCCCCTCTACAATCGGCCGTTCACGGGCCAGGCCCGCAGGGAATACCGCATGAGCATCAAGAGCGACCGCTGGATCCGCCGCATGGCCGAACAGCACGGGATGATCGAGCCGTTCGAGCCGGGCCAGGTCAAGCACGCGGCCGATGGCCATCGCATCGTCAGCTACGGCACGTCCAGTTACGGCTACGACGTGCGCTGCTCGCGCGAGTTCAAGGTGTTCACCAACATCAACTCGACGATCGTCGACCCGAAGAACTTCGACCCGAAGAGCTTCGTCGACATCGAGGCCGACGAGTGCATCATCCCGCCGAATTCCTTCGCCCTGGCGCGCACGGTCGAGTACTTCCGCATCCCGCGCGACGTGCTGGTGGTGTGCCTGGGCAAGAGCACCTATGCGCGCTGCGGCATCATCGTCAACGTGACGCCGCTGGAGCCGGAGTGGGAAGGGCACGTCACCCTGGAGTTCTCCAACACCACGCCGCTGCCGGCGCGCATCTACGCCAACGAGGGCGTGGCGCAGATGCTGTTCTTCCAGTCCGACGCCGACGACGTCTGCGAGACCTCGTACAAGGACCGCGGTGGCAAGTACCAGGGCCAGACCGGGGTGACCCTGCCGCGGACCTGACGGTCGCCGGCTGGTCGAAGAAAGGGCGCGGATTTCCGCGCCCTTTCCTTTTGCGTCCGGTGAGGGCCCGCCGGATCGGCAGGTCCGGGAGGCCTTGCGCGGAGGCATCAGCCTGGCAACGCCCGCGGCGATCGGCAGCGCCGGCCACCAGGTGGCCAGCCAGCGGAAGGCGTCCACGCCCAGGCCCAGGTTGTCGAGCAGGAACAGCGTGCCGAGGGCGATCAGGACCAGAGCGGGGAGGGCCCGCTGTTCTGCACCGGTGTGGGTCCGCCACGTGGGTAGCGGGGGGCGCTGCTCTGCGCCGATGTGGGTCCGCCACGCGTGGGTAGCGGGAAGGCCCGCTGTTCTGCACCGGTGTGGGTCCGCCACGTGGGTAGCGGGGGGCGCTGCTCTGCGCCGATGTGGGTCCGCCACGTGTGGGTAGCGGGGGGCGCTGTTCTGCACCGGTGTGGGTCCGCCACGCGTGGGTAGCGGGGCAAGCCCGCTCTACCTGCGCTTGAGCAGCATGCCGACGCCGACGGCGACGAGGATGGCGGGCCACCAGGTGGCGAGCAGGGCGCCCAGGCCGCTGTCGATCCATCCCAGGTTGCGGGCCAGGAAGAAGAGGCCCAGGACGATCAGGACGAGCGCGGCGAAGACGTTGGAGCCCATGGTGGCGAGTCGGCGGTCGGGAAAGGGGGCGCTTATCCTAGCCGCGAACGCCACGCCGCCGCACGCGCCTGCAGCGCGTCCGGCTCGAAGCGCTGCATCTGGCCGCTGCCCCACACCGGGCCGGGCCATGCCGCATCGCCGGCATGGCGGCCGACCAGGTGCACGTGCAGCTGGCGGACGATGTTGCCGAGCGCGCCGATGTTGAGCTTCTCCACGCCCGCTTCGGCGCGCAGCAGCTGCGAAACCTGGTTGAGTTCGGCCAGCAGCAGGCGCTGCTGGCTGCCATCCAGGTCGATCCATTCCGCGGCGCCGGGCACGCGCGGCACCAGCAGCAGCCACGGGAAGCGCGTGTCGTCCATCAGCCGCACCTGCGACAGCGGGCCGTCGGCGATGAACACGCTGTCGGCGGCCAGACGCGGATCGAGTTCAAATCCGCTCATCGCAGGTGCTCCGCGAGGAAGGCGAGGCTGCGTTCGCGGGCCAGCTCCGCGCTGGGGGCGTGGTAGGCCTCCGGGTCGACGTCGCGGTTGAAGGCGTGGCCAGCCGGATAGGTGAGCACGGGCATGGAGGGCAGGGCCTCGCGGTGCTTCTGCACGGCGTCGGCGGTGATCGACGGATCCTGCTCGCCGAAGTGGAACATCACCGGCGCCTTGGGGCTGGCGACCAGTGCGGGGTCCTCGAGGAACGGCACGTCGCGCGCGCCGTAGTAGGACACCGAAGGCAGGCCCAGGCGCAGCGCCGAGAGCATCGCCACCGTGCCGCCCCAGCAGTAGCCGACCGTGCCCACCGCCTGCGGCGGCTGCGACGCGGCCAGGTGCCTGCGCAGGCGTGCCGCGGCGGCGTCGACGATCTGCATCGCCGCTTCGATGCCCAGCTGCGTGACCAGTTCGCGGCCGCGGGCGAAGCCGGCTTCGTCGTAGCCCAGTTCGACGTCGCGCTCGACCGGGTCGAAGAACGCCGGCGCCAGCACCGCGTAGCCCTCCGCGGCATAGCCGTCGGCCACCGCACGCATGTGCGGGTTCACCCCGAAGATCTCCTGGATCACGACCAGGCCAGCTTTCGGCGGGCCAGGGGGGTCGGCCTGCCAGGCCGCGATCGTGCCGGCCGGCGTGTCGAGGGTGGTCCATTGGCCCATGGCTGGCTCCCGTGGATAGAAGGGGGGCTTCCATTATGGCTGCTGCGCGTTCACAGCCCGCAGACTGCCTGGTCCCGCTCCGACCGGAGCGAGCGGCATGCCTGCGCGCCACTGGTGCGCGGGCAGCCGGACGCTCGCGTCCCCATGGACGCGGGCCGGGACGTGAAGCGGGGTCAGGGAGAAGGCAGGTGTGCCAATGTGGCGAGGCATCCCGACCCTCACCCCTGTCCCTCTCCCGGGGGGAGAGGGGAGAACGAAGCCACGACGCTGGAGCGCCGAAAGGCGCGGCAGCGCGGGGTGTCACCAGCAGGTCGCTGGCTGATGCGGCAAGGACGCTGGTGCGTGGCGACGCGCCGGACGTCGCCAGCGCCCGCGTTCATTCCCGGCGCCCCCCGCGCTGCCGCGGCTCCGTCCGAAGCC
>NZ_KI911332.1:0-66598 GCF_000513955.1 Pseudoxanthomonas suwonensis J47 | reverse complement strand
CCCCCCGCGCTGCCGCGGCTCCGTCCGAAGCCAGCCACGCCACTGCTTTCGAATGGCAGTTCCGCAGCCCGGACAAGGCCCCAGGCCGCATCCGGGACGGGACAATGGCCACGCCTGGATCCCGGATGCGCTTCGCTTGTCCGGGTTCGGGTGACGCGCGGGGAGTTGCCACCCGCTCAGGGAGAGAAGGGTGGGCCGGGTATAATCCCGCGCCCCCGGCGATGCCGGGTCCGCCACCGTCCCGGCAGCCCAGTCCAGCGTCCATGTCCCTGCAGAACCCCAAGGTGGGCTTCGTCAGCCTCGGCTGCCCGAAGGCCCTCGTCGACTCCGAGCGCATCCTCACCCAGCTGCGGGTCGAAGGCTACGACATCGTCCCCAGCTACGACGCCGCCGACGTGGTCGTGGTCAACACCTGCGGCTTCATCGACTCGGCCGTGGCCGAATCGCTGGACGCCATCGGCGAGGCGATGAACGAGAACGGCAAGGTCATCGTCACCGGCTGCCTGGGCAAGAAGTCGGAGATGATCCGCGAGCAGTACCCCGACGTGCTGTCGGTGTCCGGCCCGCAGGACTACACCAGCGTGATGGAAGCGGTGCACGCGGCGCTGCCGCCGAAGCACGACCCGTTTCTGGACCTGGTCCCGGACTACGGGTTGAAGCTGACCCCGCACCACTACGCGTACCTGAAGATTTCCGAAGGCTGCAACCACCGCTGCAGCTTCTGCATCATCCCGTCCATGCGTGGCGACCTGGTCTCGCGCCCGGTGGACGAGGTGCTGCGCGAGGCCGAGCGCCTGGTCAAGGGCGGCGTGCGCGAGCTGCTGGTGGTGTCGCAGGACACCTCCGCCTATGGCGTGGACGTGCGCTACGCACCGGGCACCTGGCGCGGCAGGGAATACGCCACCCGCATGAAGGCGCTGTGCGAAGGCCTCTCCGAGCTGGATGCCTGGACCCGCCTGCACTACGTCTACCCGTACCCGCACGTGGACGACGTCATCCCGCTGATGGCCGAGGGCAAGGTGCTGCCGTACCTGGACATCCCGTTCCAGCACGCCAGCCCGCGCATCCTCAGGCTGATGAAGCGGCCCGGCGCGGTAGACAAGACCCTCGAGCGCATCCAGCGCTGGCGCGCGATCTGCCCCGAACTGACCCTGCGTTCGACCTTCATCGTCGGCTTCCCCGGCGAGACCGAGCAGGAGTTCGAGGAGCTGCTGGACTTCCTCGACGAGGCCCAGCTGGACCGCGTCGGTGCCTTCGCCTATTCGCCGGTGGAAGGCGCGGCCGCCAACGCGCTGCCCGGCGCCGTGCCCGAAGAGGTCAAGCAGGAACGCCTGGCCCGTTTCATGGAGCGCCAGGGCGAGATCTCGGCCGCGCGCCTGGAGGCCAAGGTCGGCAGCGTGCAGCGCTGCCTGGTCGACTTCCTCGACGGCGAACTGGCCATCGCCCGCTCCATGGCCGATGCGCCGGAGATCGACGGCGTGGTGCAGATCCAGGACGGCCGCGACGCCGGCCTGCAGCCGGGCGAGTTCGTCGACGTGCGGATCATGGGCAGCGACGAGCACGACCTCTACGGCGAAGTCGAGTACGCCGAGACCGGGGACACCTCGCCGCTGGCCCTGCGCGTGATCTGAAGCACCGGCGCCCGGCGGGCGCCCGTCGCGAGGGCAGGGGGCGGTCTTCCGCGCCCCGCCGCGCCTACACGTCGTATTCCACGCCGATGATGGCGAAGCGCGCCGGTCCGCCCGGCAGCTGGGCCTCGACCTCGTCGTCGATGCGCTTCTTCAGCAGCGCCCGCGCCAGCGGCGAATCGATGCTGATCCAGCCGGCGCCGGCATCGGTCTCGTCCGGGCCGACGATGCGGTAGCGCGCGGTCTCGCCGGTGTCGATCCGCTCCAGTTCGACCCATGCGCCGAAGAACACCGCCTCCGGATCGGCAGGCGCCTGGTCGACGACGCGCAGCGCCGGCACGCGCTTGCTCAGGTAGCGCACGCGCCGGTCGATCTCGGCCAGCTGCTTCTTGCGGTAGGTGTACTCGGCGTTCTCCGAACGATCGCCTTCGGCTGCCGCCGCGGCCAGCGCCTTGACCACTTCCGGGCGTTTCACCCGCCACAGCTCGTCCAGCTCGGCCTTGAGCCGTTCGTGGCCTTCGCGGGTGATCAGGGCGGTGCTTTTCTCGGGAGGGGGGCGCCAGCGGGACATCGGGATTGCGGATTGCAGGTGGAGAGGATCAGCGGCGGCCGAAGATGCCGCCGAGGATGCCGCGCACGATCTGGTTGCCGATCTGGCCGCCGTACTTCCTGCCGGTCTTGCCGCCGATGCTCTCGCCGATCGAGCTGCCGACGCTGCGGCCGATCGAGCCACCGACGTTGCGCGTGGTCTGCTTGGCCACCGATTCGACCACGCCCTGGCGGCGCTTTGTGCCAAACAGGAATTCGTTGATCTTCTGGCCGAAGCCGCCTTCCGCGGAGTCCTTGCCGGCGGCCGGGGCGTCCTGCGCGGCGGCCTGCACGCGTGCGGCGAGGATCTCGGCGGCCGATTCCCGGTTCACCGCGTTGTCGTAGCGGGTGCCGACCGGGCTGCCGGCGCGCACCTTCATGCGTTCGGACTCGGTGATCGCGCCCATCCGGCAGCGCGGCGGGGCGATCCTGGTCTGCTGCACGGGCGAGGGCACGCCCTTGTCCTGCAGCGTGCTGACCAGCGCCTCGCCGGTGCCCAGCTGCGAGATCGCCGCGGCCACGTCCAGCTTCGGGTTGGGCACGAAGGTCTGCGCCGCGGTCCTGACCGCCTTCTGGTCGCGCGGGGTGTAGGCGCGCAGCGCGTGCTGCACGCGGTTGCCGAGCTGGCCGAGGATGTTGTCCGGCACGTCGTCGGGGAACTGCGAGCAGAAGTACACGCCCACGCCCTTGGAGCGGATCAGGCGCACGACCTGCTCGATGCGCTGCTTCAGCGCCGCCGGCGCGTCGTCGAACAGCAGGTGCGCCTCGTCGAAGATGAAGGCCAGCTTCGGCTTGTCCAGGTCGCCGACCTCCGGCAGGGTCTCGAACAGCTCGCTGAGCAGCCACAGCAGGAAGGTCGCGTACAGGCGCGGCTTGAGGATCAGCTGGTCGGCGGCGAGGATGCCGATCACGCCGCGGCCGTCGTGGTTGACGCGCATGATGTCGGCCAGTTCCAGCGCCGGCTCGCCGAAGAAGCGTTCGCCGCCGTCCTGCGACAGGCGCAGCAGGGCGCGCTGGATCGCCGCCACCGACTGCGGGCTGACCAGGCCGTATTCGGCCGAGATCGCCTTGCGCTCTTCGGCGACCAGGTTGAGCAGGGCGCGCAGGTCGTCCAGGTCGAGCAGGAGCAGGCCGCGGTCGTCGGCCAGCTTGAACACGATGTCCAGCACGCCGGACTGGGTGTCGTTCAGCTCGAGGATGCGGCCGAGCAGGGTGGGGCCCATCTCGCTGACGGTAGTGCGCACCGGATGGCCGAGCTTGCCGTACAGGTCCCAGAACACCACCGGGCTGGCCGCCGGGGCCCAGTCGGCCACGCCGATCTCCGCGGCGCGGGCCTGCAGCTTCTCGCCGCCTTCGCCGGGCACCGCCAGGCCGGCCACGTCGCCCTTCACGTCGGCCATGAACACCGGCACGCCGATGCGCGAGAAGCCCTCGGCCAGGGTCATCAGGGTCACCGTCTTGCCGGTGCCGGTGGCCCCGGCCACCAGGCCGTGGCGGTTGCCGTACTTCGGCAGCAGGGTGACCGAGATGTCGTCGGTGACGCCCTTGCCCAGCAGGATCGGGTCCATTCGTTGCCCCAGCGGATTCCAGTTCGTCCGGGGATTCTAGCGGGCCGGGCCGGGTTGCCGCGCCCCGCCGCGCAGGGCTACCCTGCCTGCCGCTCCGTGCCGCAGAAGTCCCGATGTCCGCTGTGTTGCTGAAGTCGCGCTGGCCGCTGGCCGCGCTCCTGCTCCTGTCCTACCTGCCGTCCTCCGCGCTTGCCCAGCGCGTGTCCGCCAAGGACCGTGCCGCTTCCGAGGCGCTGGTCCAGCGCATGGCCGCCGCCGAGCAGCGCTACAAGGACGCCGTGGTCCTGGTCCGCAACGGCGACGCCAGGGGCGTGGAGGAGAGCAACGCCGCGCTGGAGGACATGGAGGACGTGGTCGACGCCTGTTCGAAGCAGAAGGGCTGCCCGATGTCGGACATGCTCGCCGCGTGGAAGCGCCTGCTGAAGACCGAAGTGGACGTGGCGGCCGAGGAGGACGAGGGGCTGGAGGAGGACGAGCCGCTGGAGGCCGATACCGCCCTGGCCGCGGACATCCCCGAGGCCGCGCGCACGATCCGCCTGCTCGGCGACGACCGCCGGCACGCCTTCGACCACATGGTCCAGTTCAACCCGGCGATCCAGGCCGGCATCCGCCGCTGGCTGACCGACATGCGCCCGCAGCTGATGACCAGCTACGAGAACTACCAGTACATGCGCCACCTGATGTGGCCGGAGTTCGAGCGCCGCGGCCTGCCGGAGGCGCTGCTGTTCGGGATCATGGCCAAGGAATCCAACGGCCGCGTGCACGCCACCTCGCGCGCCGGCGCCGCCGGCCCGCTGCAGTTCATGCCGGCCACCGGGCGCCGCTTCGGCCTGGGCCCGGACGGTACCGGCTTCGACACCCGCTACGACCCGCGCAGCGCCGCGGCCGCCAGCGCCGCCTACCTCAACGAGCGCCTGCAGCAGCTCAACAACGACCTGGAGATGTCGCTGGCCGGCTACAACGGCGGCGAGGGCCGCGCCCTGCGCGTGCACCGCGCCAACGGCGGCACCGGTTTCTGGAACGTGTCGGCCTACTCGGAGTTCCCGCCGGAGACCCGCGACTACGTGCCGATGGTGATCGCGGCCGCGTGGATCTACCTGCACCCGAAGCAGTACGGCGTGGTGTTCCCGAAGGTCGAGCCGCACCCGGCGACGCTGAAGCTGGCCGCGCCGTCGAGCATCTACGAGCTGACCATCTGCCTGGGCAATGCCGGCAGTCGCGACGGCTACATGCGCGCGCTGCGCAACCTCAATCCGCGCTACGAGGCCGACAGCTGGATCCCGGCCGGGACCGTGCTCAACGCCACCCCCCACATCGCCAGCCTGTACCAGCGCCACTGCACCGGAGGCGCGCGCGCGCAGCTGGCGCAGGCGCTGGTCCGCGCCGACCCGACCGCCGCCCTGGTGCGCGACACCCCGGCGGGCAACGTGGCGGTGGGCAACCTGGTGCCGCTGCCGGGCGTCGCCGCGGCGCCGGCGCCGAAGGCCAAGGCGAAGCCATCCAGCTACCGCGTCGCCAAGGGCGACACGCTCGGCCGCATCGCGCAGAAGCACGGCTGCGATGTGAAGTCGCTGGCGCGGGCCAACGGGCTCAAGGCGCCCGGCTACAGCGTGCGCGCCGGACAGCAGATCAAGCTGGAAGGCTGCCGCGGCTGAGGCGGCGGCTGCGGCGCTTCCCGACAGGGCCGGCACCCGGGTTGCGCGCGCCGGGCGCCGCGTCACGGGCGGGCGGGCAATCCGCCCCGGAAGTCGGCTGCGCGGACGTGCCCGCGCAGCCTCGCCTCAGCGGCGCAGGTGGGCCAGCGCCTGGCCCAGCTTCACCGGCGATTCGGCGGCCAGGCCCGGGGCCAGGTCCGCCGCGCCCGGCGGCAGCAGCACGATCACGGTGGAGCCGTAGTTGAAGCGCGCCATCTCGGCGAAGCGCTCCAGCACGATGCCCTTGCCGCGCCAGTCCTTGCGGGTGATGTCGTCGCCGTATTCGGGGATCTCGACGCCGCTCCACACCGTTTCCACGCCCGAGACCAGCAGCGCGCCGACCATCACCGAGGCCATCGGTCCGAAGTCGGTGTCGAAGTGGCAGACCAGCCGTTCGTTGCGCGCGAACAGGCGCGGCACCGAACGCACCGCGGCGGTGCCGACGCTGAACAGCCGGCCCGGCACGTGCACGGTTTCGCGCAGCACGCCGGTCCACGGCATGTGCACGCGGTGGTAGTCGCGCGGCGACAGGTACACGGTGGCGAAACTGCCGCCGGCGAAGACCCGCGCCGCCTCCGCGTCGCCGAGCAGCTCGGCGGCGGTGAAGCCGTGGCCCTTGGCCTGGAAGATGCGGCCGTCCTCGCCGATGGGGCCGAGCTGGCTGATGTGGCCGTCGGCCGGCATCAGGATCGCGCGCGGATCCGGATCGGGCACGCGCGCGCCGGGCTTGAGCGCGCGGGTGAAGAAGGCATTGAAGGTGGGGTAGGCGGTCGGATCCGGCTCGGCGGCTTCATCGAGGTCGACGTTGAAGCGGCGGGTCACCGTGTCGATCAGCGTCTGCTTCAGCCACGGGTTCTCCGAGTACGCGGCGCTCCGGGCGATGGAGCTGAGCAGGCGGTGCGGCAGGGCCCAGGTCAGCGCGGTGATCAGGCTCAAGGCGCGGCCTCCGCCTGGTCCAGCACTTCCAGGTCGCGGGCGATGGCCAGCGGCTGGAACGGCGGGCGGATCAGTCCGGCCAGGCGACCCTGCGGGTCGAGCAGGGCGATGTTGGCCGAGTGGTCGACGCTGTAGTCGTTCGGGTTCTGGTCGTAGCCCTTGCCCGGCACCTTCATGAACACGAAGCCCAGCGAGGTGGCGAACTTCTCCAGCGCCGGGATGTCGGCGGTGGCCGCCAGGGTGTCCGGATGGAAGGCGTGGGCGTACTCGCCGGCCTTGGCGGGGGTATCGCGCTCCGGGTCGACCGAGACGAACAGCACGCGCGGGCGGGTCGATTCGGGCAGCGCCTCCCACTGCTTCTGCGCCTGGGCCAGTTCGGCCAGGGTGGTCGGGCACACGTCCGGGCAGAAGGTGAAACCGAGGAACACCAGGGTCCAGTGCCCGGCCAGTTCGCCGGGGACCAGCGGGGTGCCGTCGGACTGGCGCAGGTTGAAGGCCGGCAGCTGGCGCGGCTGCGGCAGCAGGGTCACGGTCTGCAGCTCCGGCGCGGGCGCCGTGGCGTCGCGGTCGAGCAGGTGGAAGGCGGCCAGCAGGCCCAGGCCGGCGGCGAGCGCGGCGGCCAGGATGTAGGCGGTGGTGCGGTTGAACATGCGCAGGTCCGGCGTCGTTCGGGCCGCACATGATACCGGCCCGGCGGCCGCGGGCCGGTGAGCGGCGGGCGCGTGGCCTATAATTCCCGGCCCCTTTCCGATTGCGCCCGCGCGGCGCCGCGCCATGACTGCCGATCCGGCCGCCGAGCTGCACACCATCATCGACCTGATCCGCTACGGCGGCAGCCGCTTCAACGAGGCCGGGCTGACCTTCGGGCACAGCTACGACAACGCAATGGACGAGGCCACCCAGCTGGTCCTCCACGCGCTGCACCTGCCGCACGACCTGAGCCCGGTGTACGGCCAGTCGCGGCTGACCACGGCGGAGAAGCAGAAGATCCTGGGCCTGTTCCAGCGCCGCATCGACGAGCGCGTGCCGGCGGCCTACCTGACCGGCGAGGCCTGGTTCGCCGGGCTGAGCTTCAAGTCCGACAGCCGCGCGCTGGTGCCGCGTTCGCCGATCGCCGAGCTGATCGAGAACGGCTTCGAGCCGTGGCTGGGCGGGCGCGAGGTGCGCCGTGCGCTGGACCTGTGCACCGGTTCGGGCTGTATTGCTATCGCCATGGGCCACTACAACCCGGAATGGCAGGTCGACGGCGTCGACATCAGCGACGACGCGCTGGCCCTGGCCGCGGAGAACAAGGCGCGGCTGCACGCGGACAACGTCACCCTGCTCAAGTCGGACCTGTTCGCCGGCCTGCAGGGACGCCACTACGAGCTGATCGTCACCAATCCGCCGTACGTCACCGACGACGAGACCGACGCGCTGCCGAAGGAGTACTCGTACGAGCCGGAGCTGGGCCTGCGCGCCGGCCCGGACGGCCTGGACCTGGTGCTGAAGATCCTGCGCGACGCGCCGTTGCACCTGTCGCAGGACGGTCTGCTGATCTGCGAGGTGGGCGAGTCCGAGCGCCACCTGGTCAAGCTGCTGCCGGAGCTGGACCTGGCCTGGATCGAGTTCAAGGTCGGGCAGATGGGCATCTTCGCGGTCGAGTGCCGCGAGCTGATCGCCCACAACGCGCGCATCGCCGAGCTGGCCGCAGCGCGCGGCTGAGCTGCTTCTCCGGGTAGGGCCAAGGCCGGAGCGGTAGCAACCGCAAGAGCCTGACGGAGCGGGCTCCGGAAGGCGTCCGCCGTCGCACGGGGGTATGGCCCACCCCTTGGGACGACATCCTGTCTTTGCGCGGGGCCGTGGCACATCCATGTGCCAGCTGGTCCATAGCCCCGTGCGACGACGGCCTTCGGGATGCCCGGGGGTCTGCGGTGCTTCCTGCGCCGGATCGGTGGAACAGCCGCAAACCGTTACCTTGGCAACGTTTCCGCTGCACTGCAGCAGGCGCCGCCGATATGCGATGCTTGGGCGTCTCCCATCGGAACCCCGCGCGGGGCGCGCCTTGAGCAGCAACACGTTCGGCAAGCTGTTGTCGGTCACCACCTTCGGCGAATCGCATGGCCCGGCCATCGGCTGTGTCATCGACGGCTGTCCGCCGGGGCTGGAGATCGCCCCGGAGGAGTTCGCCCACGACCTGCAGCGCCGCGCCACCGGCAAGTCGCGCCACACCTCGGCGCGGCGCGAGGCCGACGAGGTCGAGATCCTCTCCGGCGTCTACGAGGGCCGCACCACCGGCACCCCGATCGCGCTGCTGGTCCGCAACACCGACCAGCGCAGCAAGGACTACGCGAACATCGCCGCGCAGTTCCGCCCGGGCCACGCCGACTACACCTACTGGCAGAAGTACGGCATCCGCGATCCGCGCGGCGGCGGCCGCAGCTCGGCACGCGAGACCACCATGCGCGTGGCCGCGGCGGTGATCGCCAAGAAGTGGCTGAAGCAGCGCTTCGGCGTGACCGTGCGCGGCTTCATGGCGCAGATCGGCGACGTGGTGCCGGCCGGCTTCGACTGGAGTGCGGTGGAGGGGAACCCGTTCTTCTGGCCGCACGCGCCGCAAGTGCCGGAGCTGGAGGCGTACATGGACGCGCTGCGCAAGTCCGGCGATTCGGTCGGCGCGCGGGTCACCGTGGTCGCCGACGGCGTGCCGCCGGGCTGGGGCGAGCCGGTCTACGGCAAGCTCGACGGCGAACTGGCCGCGGCGCTGATGAGCATCAACGCGGTCAAGGGCGTGGAGATCGGCGGCGGCTTCGGCGTGGTCGCGCAGAAGGGCACGCAGCATCGCGACCTGATCTCGCCGGAAGGCTTCGCCAGCAACCACGCCGGCGGCATCCTCGGCGGCATTTCCACCGGCCAGCAGGTGGTGGCGTCGATCGCGCTCAAGCCGACCTCCAGCCTGCGCCTGCCGGGCCCGACCGTCGACGTCGAGGGCAACCCGGTCGAGGTCATCACCACCGGCCGCCATGATCCCTGCGTCGGCATCCGCGCCACGCCGATCGCCGAGGCGATGGTCGCGCTGGTACTGATGGACCAGGCGCTGCGCCACCGCGCGCAGTGCGGCGACGTGGGCGAAGTCGGACCGCGCATCCCCGCCGGCGCAGGCGCGCTGGGCGAAGGACAGGGGAGCTGAGGCGCGTACCATGGCCGCCCCGCGTCCCCGCGTATGGGTTTCGCAGCCGCTGTTCGACGACATCGTCGACCGGCTGGCGGCCCATTGCGAGGTGGATGCCGTAGGCGAGGTCACCGAACACGACCAGGCCGCGATCGGCGCCGCGCTGCGCGAGGCCGATGGCGCCCTGGTCACGCTCAACGAACGCATCGGCCCCGCCGAACTGGCGCAGGCGCCGAAGCTGCGCGCGATCGCCAACGTCGGCGTCGGCTACAACAACCTCGATATTCCCGCGCTCGACGCGGCCGGCGTCATCGCCACCAACACGCCCGACGTCCTTACCGAAACCACCGCCGACCTGGGCTTTGCACTGTTGATGGCCGCCGCGCGCCGGATCACCGAATCCGAGCGCTGGCTGCGCGAAGGGCAGTGGAGGCAGTGGTCGTTCTCGACCATGCTCGGCGCCGACGTGCATGGCAGCACCCTGGGCATCCTCGGCATGGGCCGGATCGGCCAGGCCATCGCCCGCCGCGGCCACCACGGCTTCGGCATGAAGGTGCTGTACCACAACCGCTCGCGCCTGCCCGAAGCGGTGGAGCAGGGCGTGGGCGCCCGCTACGTCGACTTCGACACGCTGCTGGCGCAGTCCGACCACCTGGTCCTGGTGCTGCCTTATTCGCAGGCCAGCCACCACATCATCGACGCGGCTGCGCTGGCGAAGATGAAGCCCAGCGCCACCCTGGTGAACATCGCTCGCGGCGGGCTGGTCGACGAGCTCGCGCTTGCCGATGCGCTGGCCAACGGTCGTCTCTTCGCCGCCGGCCTGGACGTCTACGAAGGCGAGCCGGTGGTGCGTCCGGAGCTGCTGGCGCTGCGCAACGTCGTGCTGACCCCGCACACCGGCAGCGCCTCGCTGGCCACGCGCCGGGCGATGGTGCAGCTGGCCGTGGACAACCTGCTGGCCGCACTCGGCTTCGGCCCGCGCGCCGGCCATCCGGCCAATCCGGTCACCGCGAAGAAGACCAGCACCGCGACCGTCGCGGCCGACAGCATTACCGGCATCGTGGGCATTACCGCCATTGCCGGCACCGGCAAAGCCGCGGCCGGCAAACGATAGGGAACCTCCGCCCGCCTGCAGTCCGCGCAGGCACGCCCCAGGAGGAGGTTCCCCGAACCCGGCCCGCGCGTCCGCGCCATCGAACTTCCCATCCCGAATCCCCAATCCCGAATCACGGACACACCATGAGCAACGCAGAACGTCGTTTCACCGTCGCCGTCGTCGGCGCCACCGGCGCGGTCGGCGAGACCATGCTGGCCATCCTGGCCGAGCGCCAGTTCCCCGTCGGCGAGATCGTCGCCCTGGCCTCCGAGCGCTCGGCCGGTGGCGAGGTCGAGTTCGCCGGCCGCAAGGTCAAGGTCCAGGACCTGGCCAGCTTCGACCCGAAGGGCGTGGACATCGCCCTGTTCTCGGCCGGCGGCAGCGTCTCCAAGGAATACGCGCCGAAGTTCGCCGCCGCCGGCGCGGTGGTGATCGACAACTCCTCGGCCTTCCGCTACGACGACGATGTCCCGCTGGTCGTGTCCGAGGTCAACCCGGAAGCGGCGAAGAACCGCCCGCGCGGGATCATCGCCAACCCGAACTGCTCGACCATGCAGATGCTGGTGGCGCTGGCGCCGCTGCACCGCGAGTACGGCATCGAGCGCATCAACGTCGCCACCTACCAGTCGGTGTCCGGCGCCGGCCGCTCGGCGCTGGAGGAACTGGGCCGCCAGACCGGCGCGCTGCTCAACTTCCAGGATCCGGACCCGCAGCGCTTCCCGGTGCAGATCGCCTTCAACCTGATCCCGCACATCGACGAGTTCCTGGACAACGGCTTCACCAAGGAAGAGATGAAGCTGGTCTGGGAGACCCGCAAAATCCTCGGCGACGACAGCATCCAGGTGAACCCGACCGCGGTGCGCGTGCCGGTGTTCTTCGGCCACTCCGAGGCCGTCGCCATCGAGACGAAGACCAAGGTCACCGTCGAGGAGGCGCGCGCGCTGCTGGAGAAGTCGCCGGGCGTGGAAGTGGTGGACGATCGCAAGCCGGGCGGCTACCCGACCCCGGTCACCCACGCCTCGGGCAACGACGCGGTCTACGTGGGCCGCATCCGCGAGGACTTCTCGCACCCGCGCGGCCTCAACCTGTGGATCGTCTCGGACAACATCCGCAAGGGCGCCGCGCTCAACGCGGTGCAGCTGGCCGAGCTGGTCGCCGCCGGCGGCTGACCGCCGGCGCCCGGCCGGGCCGCTCCACGGCCTGGCCGGGTGCTGCGCGGCGGCTGCTACAAACGCAGGGCGTCCGTTATAGTGCGCCGCATGAAGAAGAGGGGACAGGGCGCCACGCGCCCGTGGCACTGGTTGCTGGCGCTCGCGCTGGCGCTGCCGGCCGGCAACGCGCTGGCGCTGGGGCTGGGCCAGATCCGGGTGCTGTCGGCGCCCGGGCAGCCGCTGCTGGCCGAGATCCCGATCATTTCCAACGAGCCGGGCGAGCTGGAGAACGCGCGCGCGCGCCTGGCCTCGCCTGAGACCTTCGCCCGCGTCGGCCTGCAGCCGCCGACCGGCCTGGTCAGCGACCTGCAGTTCGAGATCGCCGCCGACGCGCAGGGCCGGGCCGTGCTCCGGGTCACCAGCACGCGGCCGGTGGACGTGCCGGTGGTCGGTTTCCTGGTCGAGGTCGACTGGGGCCAGGGCCGGCTGGTGCGCGAATACTCGGCGCTGGTCAACGCGCCGCAGACCGCCGCGGCGATCGAGGCCCCGGTGATCGAGGCGCCGCAGGCGGCGCCGTCCAACGCCATCGTCCGGGCCCCAAAGGTGGAGGCACCCGCGACGCCGGCGCCTGCCGCGCCGGTGGCGCAGCCGGAACCGGCCGCGACCGCACCGGCCCCGCGGCCGCGCAGCACCCCGCGCGCCAGCGCCGGGCCGGGCGAGGTGCTGGCCCGGGTCGAACGCGGGCAGACGCTGTCGCATGTCGTCGCGGCGATGGATCGCGGCGGCCACAGCTTCGACCAGGCCATGGTGGCGCTGCTGCGCGCCAACCCCGAGGCCTTCATCGGCGGCAACATCCACCGCATCCGCAGCGGCGCGGTGCTGCGCATGCCCGGTGCAGACGACTACGCGATCGACGCGGCCGCGGCCACCGCGCTGGTGCGCGAACAGACCGCGCAGTGGCGGCAGGCGACCCCGATCCCGCAGCCGGCCGAAGCCGGCACCGCCACGGCGGATGCGGCGGCCCCCAGGGCCGCGCCCGCCACGCAGGCGCCGGCCGCGGCCGGGCAGGGCGCGCGGCTTGAAATCGCACCGACCGTCGCGGCGGCGGGTACCCAGGCGACTGAATCCGGACTTGGCGCCGGTGGCGAGGGCGACATGCTGGCAAACGAACAACTGCGCCAGGCCCAGGAAGACCTGGCCGCGCGCGACAGCGAGCTGCAGGAACTGCGCAGCCGCGTCGAGGAGCTGGAGAAGCTGCAGCAGCAGCAGTCCAGGCTGATCGAGCTGAAGGACAGCGAGCTGGCCGCCGCGCAGCAGGCCCTGGCCAAGACCAACGAGGCCGGCGCCGCGGGCGCCGACGGCGGCAGCCCGGCGTGGCTGTGGGGTGGGCTGGTGCTGGGGCTGGTGGTGATCGGCGCCTGGTGGCTGGCGCGCCGGCCCAAGCCGAGTCCGATCCCGGTGCAGCGCAACGGCAGCTTCGACGCCGCCGCGCTCGCCGCGGCGATGCCGCAGACCCAGCAGGACCCGATGCTGGCCGCCGACACGCCCGACGTGGCCCACCACGCCCACGAGGACGCATTCGCCGCCGAAGCCGCCGACCCGGATCTGCCGGCCTGGCACGTGGACGATCCGGCCGCCGAAGTGCTGCCGATCAACCCGGCGCCGGCCGGCCGTGAGCGCCTGGAACTGGCGATCGCCTACCTGGACCTGGGCGACGTGGAAACCGCGCGGACCCTGCTGCACGAGGTCGCGCTGGGCCACGATCCTTCCGCCCGCGACGAAGCGGCCCAGCTGCTGCGCGAGATCGGCTGAGCCAGGACGATCATGCGTTACGCGCTCGGCGTCGAATACGACGGCGGCGGATTCCAGGGTTGGCAGGGCCTGGGGCCGTCCGGGCCGCCGACCGTGCAGGCCACCCTCGAGAAGGCGCTGTCCTCGGTCGCCGACCAGGAGATCACCGTCACCTGCGCCGGCCGCACCGATGCCGGCGTGCATGCCGAATGCCAGGTGGTGCACTTCGACAGCACCGCGCAGCGCGATCCGCGCGCGTGGACGCTGGGCGTCACCGGCCGCCTGCCGCCGCAGGTCTGCGTGCGCTGGTGCGTGCCGGTGCCGCTGGAGTTCAACGCCCGCTTCTCGGCGCGGGCGCGCCGCTACCGCTACCGCCTGGTCAACCGCCAGGTGCGGCCTGCGCTGTACCGCCAGCTGATGGCATGGGAACGGCGGCGGCTGGATGCCGACGCCATGCACCGCGCCGCCCAGGCGCTGCTGGGCGAGAACGACTTCAGCGCTTTCCGCACCGTGCACTGCCAGGCCCCGCACGCCCGCCGCGACCTGCAGGAGATCCTGGTGCGGCGCGTCGGCGAGGTGGTGGAGATCGAGGTGCAGGCCAATGCATTCCTCCATCACATGGTCCGGAATATCGTGGGATCCTTGCTGGAGGTGGGCGCCGGCGCGAAGCCCGAAGCGTGGATCGCCGAGTTGCTGGCCGGGCGCGACCGCACCCTCGCCGGGCCCACCGCACCGCCGCAGGGACTGGTGTTCCTGCGTCCGCTGTATCCGTCCGAATGGGGCCTGCCCGCGGAGGTGACGCTGTGAGCCGCATCCTCTATCGCACCCGGATCAAGTTCTGCGGGATGACCCGTCCGGGCGACGTGCGCCTGGCCAGCGAGCTGGGCGTGGACGCGGTGGGCTTCGTGTTCGCCGAAGGCAGCCCGCGGCGGATCACCGCCGGCGAGGCGCGGCAGCTGCGCACGGCGCTGGCGCCGATGGTCAGCAGCGTGGCCCTGTTCCGCAACAACACCGCCGCAGAAGTGCGCGACGTGGTGCGCCAGGTGCGGCCCTCGCTGCTGCAGTTCCATGGCGAGGAAGAGGACGCGTTCTGCCGCACCTTCCGCGTGCCCTTCCTGAAGGCGGTGCCGATGGGTGGTGGCGAGACCTGGGATGCGCGGGCGCTGCAGCAGCGCTGGCCGCATGCCGACGGCTTCCTGTTCGACAGCCACGGCGCCGGCGGTTCCGGTGGCACCGGCCACGCCTTCGACTGGAAGAGGATCCCGACCGGCCTGCACCGGCCGTTCGTGCTGGCCGGCGGCATCACCGCCGACAACGTCTACGACGCGATCCTCGCCACCCAGCCGTGGGCGGTGGACGTGGCCAGCGGCATCGAGATGTCGCCGGGGATCAAGGACGGCGACAGGATGCGCCGCTTCGTCGCCGAGGTGCGGCGGGCGGACTGCAGTTTCGGCTGACGCGGCGCCGGCGGCGTCGGATTTGCCTGATACCGATCAACTGCTCCTGCGCACGCGGGCCGTGGCCAGCTGCGCTTCGGCCAGGCCCAGCAGCATGCGTCGCGTTTCGCGCCCGGCGGTGCGGTAGGCCAGCAGCAGGCGGCGCTCGAGCGGGTCGTCGACCAGCTCCGCGTCGATGGGCGGTTCCGCGGCAGGGGATTCGTCGTAGGCCAGCGGACCGCGGCCGGTGGCCAGCCATTCGAAGCGCACGCCGGTCACGCAGGCCAGGCGTTCGAGGCGCGCGGTGGCCGGCATCACGCCGACCGCGCTTTCCCAGTTGGCCACCGCGCCGCGCGTCACGCCCAGCTGCGTGGCCAGCATTTCCTGCGACAGCCGCGCCCTCTGGCGCGCGATGCGGATCCGCATTGCAAGGTCCATATGCCACCGCCTGCCCGTCCGTGCAGTCAGTTCAGCCTAGACCCGGCGGAGCGGGCCTCGCAAGCGGCGGCCACGGTGCAAGCGATACTGGCGAATCCTGTGCAATTCCGCTTGCAGGTTCGGGCGTGCGAAAGCGATAGCGGGCGGCCGCTTCGCCATGCAAGCGGAACTGCCGTGCCGACGGCGCCTTGCCTGCTTGCACTCGCCGGCGGAGCGGCGTGAGGATCGTCCCGCCATCCGTGGCGGCAAGTCCGCCGATGGCATGACGGTGCGAAGGATCGCGCCGGATGCGAGCAAGGAGTGCCGCATGTCCGATGGACTGTTCCGAAGGGAAGCGCTGGACGCGCGCCGCAGCAGCTGGCTGGGGGGCATCCAGCTGGCGCAGCCGTTGCGGCTGTGGCTGCTGACTCTGGGCGCCGCGCTCGCGGCCTCGGCGGTGGTCGCCTTCCTGGTGCTGGGCAGCTATACCCGACGTTCGACCGTGACCGGCCAGCTGGTGCCGACGCGCGGGCTGTCGACGATCGTGGCGCCGGCGGGCGGGGTGGTCGGCCGCGTCGACGTGCAGGAAGGCGATCGCGTGCGTGCAGGGCAGCGTCTGGCGGTGGTCACCGTGCCGCGCGCCACCCTCGGCAATGGCGACACGCTCGCCGCGCTGGAGGAACGCCTGCAGCGCCGGCAGGAGGGGCTGGTCGCCAGCAAGGCCGCGCAGCTGCAGCAGCTGCGTGTGCAGGAGGTCGGGCTGCGTTCGCAGCTGGCTACCGCGCGCCGGGAGCTTGCGGAGGTCGAAGCCGGGATCGCCACGCGGCGCGAGCAAGTACGCATCGCCCACGAGACGCTGGACCGGCTGCGCCAGCTGGAGGACGTGCGCTACGTAAGCCTGCTGCAGATCAAGCAGCAGGAATCGGTGGCGCTGGCCCAGGTCGGCGAGATGCAGGTGCTGGAACGGCAGGCCACCGCGACCCGGCGGCTGATCGCCCAGCTCGAGCAGGCCCTGGCCGAGCTGCCGGCGCAGCGCGGCAGCACCGATGCCGGCTACGAGGGGGAGCTGGCGGCGCTGGAGCAGGAACAGGTGGAAACGCGCGCCCGTGGCGAGCTGGTGCTGACCGCCGCCGTAGACGGCATCGTGACCGCACTGCTGGCCAAGCCCGGCCAGGCGGTGCAGGCCGGGCAACCGCTGCTGAGCGTGCTTCCAGGCGATGGCGTCCTGGAGGCCGAACTGCTGGTGCCCAGCCGCGCGATCGGCTTCATCGAGCCTGGCGACAGGGTGATGCTGCGCTACCAGGCGTATCCGTACCAGAAGTTCGGCCACCAGCAGGGCCGGGTCGAACGCATCAGCCGCAGCGCGCTGGGGCCGGGCGAACTGGGCAACGTGCAGGCCGCCGAGCCGTACTACCGCGTCACCGTGGCCCTGGCCCGGCAGGCCGTGGTCGCCTATGGCAGGGAGGAGCCGCTGAGGCCGGGAATGCTGCTGGACGCCGACATCCTCGGCGAACGGCGGCGGCTGGTCGAATGGCTGCTGGAGCCGCTGTACTCGCTCAAGGGCGTGGGTTGAGCGGGGGACGATGGAGCAAAGGGGAAGAAATATCCGGGTGCTCCCGGTTTCGGCACCGGAGAGCGCCATCTCAAGGAGGAGTAGGCAATGATCTCACTCGAATCTGAAAGGTCGATTCTGGTGGGCGGTGGACAGGCAAAGGGCACAGAAGAGGTGCCTGCAATCGAGATAACGTTCAACGTCGACCCGCCGCCGTACAACCCGGAAGGGCCAGATCCTCGTCGGTCTGGCGGGACGTTTCCGCCTCCGGTTGACGACCAGTCTGGCAACCCGCCGCATACTGGAATCTAGGAGGAACCAATGAGGATTCTCGCCAATGATGCGCTCCCCCTGGCGGCAGGCGGTACCGGGGAGAAGTCCGCAACAGAGCGCGCCTTGAACGTCTGCAACGACAACAACTTCCCCGACAGTACCCGGATTGAGATCTCGGTCAACAACAAAGGAAGCGTTGGTATCTCCGAGTTCAAGATTTCGCAGAACGCCACGGTGACGATCGAGACGACCTGTGGAGAGCTTCGGGAAAAGTCGGGAGGTGGGACGTGAGCGTTCTTCTGGACAACTGCCAAAGGAGTGGGCTGATGAACGTTCTTGACGATTCCGCACTTTGCATGGTTACTGGTGGGGCCGGGTCCAGTAACGGCGGTCAGGCCGATATCGTCAGCAGGGGGCTCGAGCTCTGCAAGGGCCTTCCCGACGACAAGAGCATCACCATCACGCTGGAGAACAACACCAGTGGAGGTTTGGGCAGCACGAGTGGTGGCGTCGTCGAGACCATCAGTTTCACGCTGACCTGTGGGGAGCTTCGTGAGGCAGCCAAGGGCTCAACTTGACGCCTGGATATCCGGCCGGGGTCGCCGCGTGCGAGGTTGCCTCGCACGCGGCTCGGTTATTGCACTGCTTATGGCAGTAACTGCCTGCGGATTGCGTACCGGGGTCATCCAGGTGGCCTCTGCTTCGGACGATCGCATTTATCGCATCGATACAGAAATATGGGCTCCTGGCACCGAAGTACGATGGCCTGGGGATCGTGTCGGTGTTCGGGTCTACTACGCCGTCGACAAGCTTGCTGCGGATTACGGTATCGCGGAAACGCGCGTCCAGGAGCCCGCGCAGATGCGCCTCGGCCAGCTTGAGAATGATCTCGTTGTTCTGCTGCCAACGGGTGAACTCCAATCCGAGCACGTCATTGATTTTGCGTCGGCGCACGAGGCATTCCACCTTGCGGCTCAGTACTACGGCGCCAGGATCCGGACCGACAAGCTGGTTGACATGCCCGTCGTTTCGGACAAAGACGCCGTATCAGCCTTCTGGGAAGAGATTGAATCTCAGGCATCTGGTGCCCTGGCGGGACCTGGTGAGATTGATTGCGGGCGGATCCGTAGTGCTTTCGACGCGCTGGATGAAGTAGACAAGGTTCACGTCCTCCATCGAGCATTCTGGGAGTGGCCAGCCGAGTTCTACGCCAGAGTCCGGGCATTCGGTTACGGGACTGGGGGCGCGTATCCAGAAGCTCGAGCGATGATTCGGGGAGATAACCGGGTTTACACATCCGGATCCACTGCGATGCTCTACGTCCACCAGCGATCAGCTGACCGGTCGTGGCAATGGGAGATCGCTTCGGGCAGGAATGCCATAGATGTATTCATGCGCGCGGGCGGGTGCGCGGATATTGAAGGGGAGGGGATTTCGGTACGAGTTAAGCGGATCGATTTCTTCGATCCGCCTCGTCGGTAGGAGTTGCCGGGCGGGCCGGCACCTGATGGACACAGGGAATGTGTCGCAGATCAAGGAGGACACCATGCGTAACGTCGATGTTGCTGAGATGGAGCTGGTAGCTGGTGGGTTTGACAATTTCGATGAGGTTCCTGAGCACGACTACGGAGAGGTCGAGCAACAGATGCGGCAATTGATCGAGTTTCTTGAAGACCAGTTGCGACGCAACGGTCCGCGGCATGGCTGAGCTCGCCAGACTCGGTTGGTGGGGACTGCTACTGGCAGCCACTCAGGTTGCACAGGCGATGGAGCCTGTGCAGCTTGTGTCTTTACCAGAAGGCATGGACATGTCGGACCTGCCAATGGCCCGCATGGTCGATGAGACGACCTGCGAAATCATCTCTGGCGCAAAGCGCCGCGGGACAAGTGACCCTCCGCAACTTGTGCCCCATGCCTGGCTTGCCCTGTATCGAAAAGGCGGTTCGCGCATGCCCTTCATGCGGGTGCAATCGGGGGACAACGGCCTCTTCGCGGTCCGTTTCCCGGCGACTCCTGGCGATGTCATACGCGTCCGCGCGTATGTGGCCGATCCGAAGACCGGGGAGGTCCGTTACGGCGACGGGAAAACCATGACATGCATCAGGGCCACCGTATCAGTCGGTGAGGTGCTGCCGGAGAGCGGCGGAGGAAAGTCGCTCTCCGCGACAGAATAGAGTAGCAGGAGCGACACACCGGAGCTTGTATTCGCAAGGAGGCGAAGCAGGTGGGCACGGGATCGTTGAAGCCGCTCATCCAGGGCGAGGCCGCCGAGTGCGGGCTGGCCGCGCTGGCCATGGTCGCCAGTGCGCATGGCCTGCACCTGGGGATTGCCGAGCTGCGGCGCCGATTCCCGCTTTCGCTCAAGGGCGCACGCCTGGACCAGCTGATGCGCATGGCGCAGGCGCTGGGCTTCTCGACCCGGCCACTGCGGCTGGAGATGGAGGACCTGTCCAGGCTGCGCCTGCCGTGCATCCTGCACTGGGATCTCAACCACTTCGTGGTCCTGTCGCGGGTGGATCGCAGGACCGCGACCATCCTCGATCCCGCGTTCGGCGAGCGGCGGATGCGCCTGGGCGAGGTGTCGGACCATTTCACCGGGATCGCGCTGGAGCTTGCGCCGGCGGCCGGGTTCCAGCCGCAGAAGCCGAAGCCTGCGATCACGACGCGGCAGCTGACCGGGCCCGTGCGCGGGCTGTGGGGCGCACTGGCGCAGATCCTGGCGCTGTCGGTGGCGCTGCAGGTCTTCGTGGTGCTGTCGCCATTCCTCATGCAGTGGGTCGTGGACCAGGTGCTGGTATCCGCGGACCGCGACCTGCTGACCGTGCTGGGTCTGGGCTTCGGCCTCGCCCTGCTGCTGCAGATCGGCATCGGCGTGCTGCGCGGCTGGTCGGTGGTGTACCTGTCGTCGCGGCTGGGCCTGCAATGGATGGGCAATGTCTTCGCCCACGCGCTGCGGCTGCCGCTGGATTTCTTCGAGAAGCGCCACCTGGGCGACATCACCTCGCGCATGGGCTCGGTGCAGGCGATCCAGCGTACGCTGACGACCAGTTTCGTCGAGGCGATCATCGACGGCCTGATGGCGCTGGTGACCCTGGTGCTGATGCTGGTCTACAGCTGGAAGCTGGCGCTGGTGACCCTGCTGGCGGTGGCGCTGTACATGGGCATCCGCGCGATCGCCTACCGTCCGGTGCGCGACCGGACCGAGCAGCAGCTGGTGGCGGCGGCCCGCCAGCAGACCCACCTGCTGGAGTCGTTGCGCGGCATGCAGAGCCTCAAGGTCGCCGGCGAGGAGCCGCAAAGGCGCGCCACCTACGAGAACCTGATGGTGGAGACGGTCAACCACGAGGTGCGGCTGGCGCGCATGGGCCTGGGCTTCAGCGGCGCCAGCCAGCTGGTGTTCGGTGCCGAGCGGATCGCGGTGATCTGGATCGGCGCGGTGCTGGCCCTGCAGAACGTGTTCTCGGTCGGCATGCTGATCGCCTACCTGGCCTACAAGGACCAGTTCGCCTCGCGGATGGCGGCGCTGGTCGACCGCTGGATCGAGTTCCGCATGCTGCGCCTGCACGGCGAGCGCCTGGCGGACATCGTCCTGACGGCGCCGGAGGACGACGGCGCGGATGCGGAACTGCCGCCTCCGCCGGACACGCGCATCGCGGTCGAGGGCCTGTCCTTCCGTTACGGCGAAGGCGAACCGTGGGTGCTGAGGGACTGCAGCTTCACCATCAAGCCCGGCGAGTCGGTCGCCATCGTGGGCGCCTCCGGCTGCGGCAAGACGACGCTGGTCAAGCTGCTGCTCGGCCTGCTCAAGCCAACTGAGGGACGCATCTGCATCGGCGGTTACGACCTGGCGAAGGTCGGGGCGCGCAACGTGCGCTCCATCGTCGGCGCGGTGATGCAGGACGACCAGCTGTTCGCCGGCAGCATCGCCGACAATATCAGCTTCTTCGATACCGGCTGCGACATGGCGCGGGTCGAGGCGGCGGCACGGATGGCGGCCCTCCATGACGAGATCGCGGCCATGCCGATGGGCTACCACGGCCTGATCGGCGACATGGGCAGCTCGCTGTCCGGCGGGCAGAAGCAGCGCCTGATCCTGGCGCGCGCGTTGTACCGCCAGCCGAGGCTGCTGTTCCTCGACGAGGCGACCAGCCATCTGGATGTCGCCAACGAGCGCCTGGTGAACGAGGCGGTGAAGGCGCTGAAGCTGACCAAGGTGATCGTGGCCCACCGCCCGGAAACCATCGCCAGTGCCGACCGCGTGCTGGTGCTGGATGGAGGACGCATAGGCGAAGCCGCCGGCGATCGCGAGCGGGCTGAAGCCCGGGCGATGCTGGCCTGAGGTGACGAGCGGCCGGCGGTATGCAGGCGACGGCCTGGCGATGCTCGCGGGCGCGCCCGCAGGCTTGCCCGCCGCCAGGCCGGGCGCATGGGTCCCGATGGCTGTCGGCGGGAGCCCGAGATGGGGTTCCTGGACCTTCTTTCTTTCCTCGTTCGTGACGCCGCTCGTGGGCGTCGTCGTACTGGCGCCAGCGATCAGGAGGCGGCGCTGGAGCGTGGTGGCTGCGGTCATGGTCATGCTGGCCGCAGCCGTGTGCGCTTCGTTGCCGGACAGGTTCGGGCTGGCCAGCGCGGTGCTTCGTTCGATGGTGGTCGGCCTGCTGGCGGTCGGCTGCGGTGACCTCTACCAGCGCTTTCTCACGCACGGGATCGTTCCGGTCCGTAAGCGCCGACGGATCAGGGCCGCAGCTCGCGCCGGAGCCATTCGGCCAGTGCAATGGCCAGCGAGCCGCCTTCGCCGCGTCGGGTGCACAGTGCCCAGTGGCCCCCGGTTTCGATGAAACCCCATGGCGCGACCAGGCGCCCGCTGTCCAGGTCGGCCTGCACCAGTTCCTGCGGCGCGATCGCCACGCCCAGGCCGGCGGCCGCGGCTTCCAGGAGATAGGTGAGGTGGTCGAAGCCGGTGCCGGGGTGCCAGCGGTTGCCGTCCAGTCCCTGCGTCTCGAACCAGCGCGGCCACGCCTGCGGGCGCGAAGTGGTGTGCAGCAGCGGTTCGTCCAGCAGCGCTTCGCTGGCCACGCCGCGCAAGGCCTCGAAGCGGGCGTGGCGCGGGCTCAGCACCGGTCCGATGCGCTCGGGGGCCAGCAGCTGCACATCCCATTCCGGCGGCCAGGGCGCCTCGCCCAGCAGCAGTGCCGCATCCAGCCCTGACAGCAGGGCGTCGAATCCGGACTCCTGCGCCGACAGGTGCAGCTTCAGGCCGGGCAGGTCGGCGCCCAGCCGTTCCAGCCGCGGGATCACCCAGCGCGCCATCAGGCTGCCCGGGCAGCCCAGCACGAGGGCGGCCGGGCGCTGTCCGCGCTGCAGGCGGGTCCAGGCCGCCTGCAGGGCGTTGAAGGCGTCGCCGGCGGCATCGCGCAGGCGCAGGCCGCTGGGGGTCAGGGCCAGGCCACGACCGTCGCGCTGGAACAGCGGCGCGCCCAGTGCCTGCTCGAGGCTGCGGATCTGCCGGCTGACCGCGCCGTGGGTCACGTGCAGCTCTTCGGCGGCACGGCTGACGCTGCCCAGGCGGGCGGCGGCCTCGAAGGCCCGCAGGGCGTTGAGCGGGGGCAGGGGCCGCGACATGGCCGTGAGTTTATCTCACAGGTTGGTTCGAATTTGTCGATTTATCCGGGCATGACCTGTGCGCTAGGCTGAGGCATCGCCAGCTTACCGACGCACCCCATGACTGCCCCTACGGACTTCCACGCCTTCCCCGACGCCCAGGGCCACTTCGGCCGGCACGGCGGCCGCTTCGTTGCCGAGACCCTGATCGGGCCGCTGCAGGAGCTGGCCGCGGCCTACGACGCCGCCCGCGTCGATCCGGACTTCATCGCCGCCTTCGAGAAGGACCTCAAGCACTACGTCGGCCGGCCCAGCCCGATCTACCACGCCGAGCGGCTGAGCCGCGAAGTCGGTGGCGCGCAGATCCTGCTCAAGCGCGAGGACCTGAACCACACCGGCGCGCACAAGATCAACAACACCATCGGCCAGGCGCTGCTCGCCGCGCGGATGGGCAAGAAGCGGATCATCGCCGAGACCGGCGCCGGCCAGCACGGCGTGGCCAGCGCGACGGTGGCCACGCGCCTGGGCCTGGAGTGCGTGGTCTACATGGGCGCCACCGACATCGAGCGGCAGAAGATCAACGTCTACCGGATGAAGCTGCTGGGCGCCACGGTCGTTCCGGTGACCTCCGGCTCGGCCACGCTCAAGGACGCGCTCAACGAGGCGATGCGCGACTGGGTGACCAACGTCCAGGACACCTTCTACATCATCGGTACCGTCGCCGGCCCGGACCCGTATCCGCGCATGGTGCGCGATTTCAACGCCGTGGTGGGGCGCGAGGCGAGGGCGCAGATGCTGGCCGAATACGGCCGCCTGCCGGATGCGATTACCGCCTGTGTCGGCGGCGGCAGCAACGCGATCGGCCTGTTCCATGCCTTCCTCAACGATGCCTCGGTGCGCATCGTCGGCGCCGAGGCGGCCGGCGACGGCATCGAGACCGGGCGCCATGCCTCGTCGCTGGCGGCCGGCCGGGTCGGCGTGCTGCACGGCAACCGCACCTACGTGATCTGCGACGACGACGGGCAGATCATCGAAACGCATTCGATCTCCGCCGGTCTGGACTACCCCGGCGTCGGCCCGGAGCACGCGTTCCTCAAGGACAGCGGCCGCGCCGAGTACGTCGGCGTCACCGACGAGGAAGCGCTGGAAGCCTTCCACCGGCTCACCCGCACCGAAGGCATCCTGCCGGCGCTGGAATCCAGCCATGCCGTCGCCCAGGCGATCAAGCTGGCGCGCGAACTGCCGAAGGACAGGCTGGTGCTGTGCAACCTCTCCGGCCGCGGCGACAAGGACGTGCACACCATCGCCGCGCGCGAGGGCATCACCCTGTGATGCGCGGTGCCGTGGCGCGCGTTGCCAGCGGCGTGGCAGTCCGCGCCGGCCGTTTCGCGCGCACGGCCGCCGACGCCCACGCTGGTGCGTTCCGCCGGCGTTGGTCGTGCGCCGGCAGCGCCTCCGCTTCCTCCTTCCAGATCCAGAAGAGCCTCCTCCCATGAGCCGCTTCGAACGCAAGTTCTCCCGCCTCGCCGCCGAAGGCCGCAAGGCGCTGATTCCCTTCGTCACCGCCGGCGATCCTTCGCTGGAGGCCACGGTGCCGGTGATGCACGCCCTCGTCGAAGCCGGTGCCGACTGCATCGAACTGGGCGTGGCCTTCTCCGACCCGATGGCCGATGGCCCGGTGATCCAGCGCAGCTCCGAGCGCGCGCTGGCGCGCGGTGCCGGCACCGACTACGTGTTCGACTGCGTGCGCCGCTTCCGCGAGCGCGATGGCGACACGCCGGTGGTGCTGATGGGCTACCTCAACCCGGTGGAGATCCGCGGTGCGGCGCGCTTCGCCAGCGAAGCGGTGGCTGCCGGCGTCGACGGCGTGCTGCTGGTCGACCTGCCGCCGGAGGAAGCCGAAGACTTCCAGCAGCCGTTCGACGCCGCCGGCCTGGCGCTGGTGATGCTGGCCTCGCCGACGACCACCGCCGAGCGCGCGGCGATGCTGTGCGCCCACGCGCAGGGCTACCTCTACTACGTCAGCTACGCCGGCGTGACCGGCGCCGACCGCCTCGACACCGGCGCGGCCGGGCGGCGCCTGCAGGAACTGCGCGCTGGCGCGAAGGTGCCGGTGGTGGCCGGCTTCGGCATCAAGGACGCGGCGAGCGCCAAGGCCATGGCGGTCGATGCGGATGGCGTGGTGGTCGGCTCGGCGCTCGTCTCGGTACTGGCGGAAGCCGGTGATGCGGACGATGCCGCCAAGCGTGCGCGTGCATTCCTGGCGCCGCTGCGCCAGGCCATCGACGGCTGACGGATTCCCCCCTCTCCCTCCGGGAGAGGGGCAGGGGGAGAGGGNAGGCTTCCGACCGCGTTGGCACACCGACCCTCTCCCCAACCCCTCTCCCGAGGGGAGAGGGGGCTTCATGCATCTTGCTACACCTTCGCTGCAAACTCCGAGGGCGCGCCTGGTGGAGGTGCGAACAGGTCCCGCGCGACCTCCTCCGTCGGGATCGCGCCTTCCAGCTGCAGCAGGAAGCGCTTGGCCGGCAGGCCGCCGCCGAAGCCGGTGAGCGAGCCGTCGGCGCCGATCACGCGGTGGCAGGGCAGCACGATCGGCAGCGGGTTGCGGCCGTTGGCGGCGCCGACCGCGCGCGTGGCGGTCGGCCGTCCCACCTTCGCCGCCTGCTGCGCATAGCTGGCCGTGGCGCCGTAGGGAATCGTGGCCAGCGCGAACCACACCTCGCGCTGGAACGCCGTGCCCTGCGGTGCCAGCGGCAGGTCGAAGCTGCGGCGGGTGCCGGCGAAGTACTCGTCCAGCTGCGCCTGCGCGTGGTCCAGCAGCGGATGGTCGTCCTCGCGCCAGTCGCTGCGGCGCTGCGGGTGGCGGTTGCTGGGGAACTCGATCGCGTGCAGGCCGGCGTCGCTGGCGGCGATCGTCAGCAGGCCGAGCGGGCTGGGAATACGGCGGAAATGGATCGTGTTCATTCGGTGTCCTCCGCGGAAGCGGGCGGCGACGCCGCGACGTCGCGCCACAGGTGGATGACTGCGTAGCCACGCCAGGGCCGCCAGGCCTCGGCGCGTGCTTCCAGTTCGCGCGTCGCCATGCGGCTGCCGTCGGCCGGAACGGTCTTGCGCAGCACCAGGTCGCCGGCCGGAAACGCATCCGGATGGCCGAGCGCGCGCAGTGCCAGGTATTGCGCCGTCCACGGGCCGATGCCCGGCAGCGCGCTCCAGCTGTTGACGAACTGCTCCAGCGTCTGTTCCGGCGCGAAGCCGACGCGCCCGTCGAGCAGGGCGCGGGCGATGCCGCGCATCGTGAGCACACGGGTCGGCGTCAGCCCGGCGCCTTCGAGATCGCCCTCGAGCAGCGCCCCGGGCGTCGGGAACAGATGGGTCAGGCCCGGCGCCAGCGGCGCCGCCAGCGCGTGGCCATGGCGCTGCGCGATGCGCGCGCACAGCGTGCGCGCCGCTGCGACGCTGACCTGCTGCCCGGCCACCGCGCGCACTGCGACCTCGAAGCCGTCCCAGCCGCCGGGCAGGCGCAGGCCCGGCCGCTTGCGCAGCAGCGGGCGCAGGCGCGGGTCGGCGGACAGCACCGCGGCGATCGCATCCGGATCGGCATCCAGGTCGAACATGCGCCGCACCCGGCCGACGATCGCCGCCAGCTGCGCCGGCGCCGCGCCCTGCAGTTCCAGCTTCAGCGCATGGGTGCGGCCGTCGCGGCCGGCGGGCCAGGCACTGACCCGGAGCCAGCCCGGCGCTTCCGCGGTGCCGAACGTGCGCGCATAGCTGCGCGCGTCGACCTGCTCGATGCCGGGCAGGGCGCGCGTGCGCAGGAAATCGAGCATCGCGGCGAAGTCGTACGGCGGCCGGTATGCGAGCCGCAGCACCAGCGGCTGCGCAGGGTCGGCGGCCGGCGCGTCATCGGCGGCATGCCTGCGCAGGTCGCGCGGCGCCATCCGGTACGCCTCCTGGAAGGCGGCGTTGAAGCGGCGCAGGCTGCCGAAGCCGGCGGCCAGCGCCACCTCGGTGATCGGCAGCGAGGTCTCGGTGAGCAGCTGCTTGGCGAACAGCAGGCGGCGGGTGCCGTGCACGCCAGCCGGGGCCGCGCCCAGACGCTGCACGAACAGGCGGCGCAGCTGGCGTTCGCCCAGGTGCACGCGGGCGGCCAGCTCGGCCAGCGGGCGCTCGGCCAGGAACCCCTGGTCGATCAGTTTCAGCGCCCGCGCCACCGCCTCGTCGCCGCGCCGCCAGGCGCCGTCACCGGGCGACAGTTCCGGGCGGCAGCGCAGGCACGGGCGGAAGCCCGCCGCCTCGGCGGCCGCCGCGCTGGGGTAGTAATCCACGTTCGCGCGCTTCGGCGCCGGCGCCGGGCACACCGGCCGGCAATAGATGCCGGTGCTGCGCACGGCGGTGAAGAACAGGCCGTCGAAGCGCGGATCGCGGCTCAGCCGCGCCCGTTCGCAGATCTGCGGATCGGGCAGGCGGCTGGTGTTGGGGGCGGGGGAGGACATGGACGCAGGCTAGCACCGCCGATGCCCCCGGACTCGCCGTTTCCGGACATGACTGCCCGGAGCCCCGCGGGGGTTCAGGGAGCGCGCAGTGCCGGTCGCAGCGTGGCCGGGTCGCCGTCCACCTGACGCGCCGGCAGGCCCAGCAGCGAGGAGAGCAGCGGGTACACGTCGACGTTGTCGAACGGCGGCAGTTGCGCGCCTTCGCGGAACGAGGGGCCATGCGCCACGAACACCGCGCGCATCGACGGCAGGTCCGGATCGTAGCCGTGCGCGCCGCGGTCGTGCGGCCCGGCGGCGGCGCGGCGCTCCAGCATCGCCCGCGGCAGCGCGTTCCAGCTTTCGTCCATCTGGCAGACCAGTGGCGGGATGCGCGGGTGGGTGCCGTAGTGCAGGCGTTCCGGCAGCTCGCTCTTGCGCCAGCACTGGTAGTGGTCGTGGCGTCCGAGCAGGCGCGCCTCGACCGCGGCCTCGAAGCCCGGATTCGGCGCCAGTCCGATCACCTGGCCGATGCTCACCACCCGGGCTTCCTCGATCGAGGCCATGTCCTCCACCGCGATGAAGTGGCTCGGCGGCACCAGCGCCATGCCATGGTCGGAGACCACCACGACGTCGAGCGCGAGGCCTGCGGCCTGCACCTTCGCCAGCAGCTCGCCGATGGCCGCGTCGACCGCACGTATCGCCGCCCGGGCCTGCTCCGACGACGGCCCGTGGTCGTGGGCGGCCTGGTCGACCTGTTCGAAGTACACCGCCACGAAGCGGGCGCGCCCGGCGCCGGGCGCGGTGAGCCAGCCGGCCACCGCCTCGACGCGATCGGCGAGCGGGATCTCGTTGACGAAGATCTGGTTGTGGCGCGGCATCACGCCGTCACGCGGCGCCGAAGCGCCCGGCCAGGCCCACACGCCGGTGACGAGGCCGGCGCGCTCGGCGGTGGTCCACAGCGGTTCGGCCTGCCACCAGCCCGGCACGGCCGCCTCGTCGGCGTCGCCGACGACGAAACGGCCCAGCTCCGGGTCGTTCATCGAGTTGTGGACGATGCCGTGGTGGTCCGGGCGCATGCCCGTGGCCAGCGTGTAGTGGTTGGGGAAGGTCAGCACCGGGAACGAGGGGCGCATCCACTGCGCGCGCACGCCGCCGGCGGCGAGGCTGTCCAGGGTCGGCGTGTCGCCGCGGCCGAGAGCGTCGGCACGCAGCCCGTCGACCGATACCAGCAGCAGCGGTACCGGCGCGCCGGTGGCGGAAGGAGATGGGGTTTCGGGACGGGGCGAGGCCGCACAGGCGGACAGCGACAACAGCAGGAACAGGGCGACGATACGGCGGAAGGACATTGCGCGGCGGGGGAGGGAAGACCCGTAAAGCTTGGCAGAACCGGCGCGTGCCCGCATGCGCGGATCTCATTGGCGCGCGCTTGACGGCAGCCTCCCGGTCTGCCCATGCTCGGCCAACCGCCGCCAGCAGGACCGATGAAGATGAAGATGGCCAGCACGCTGTCCCTCAGTCTTGGCCTGGCGCTGGCGCTGTCCGCGCCGGCGCATGCCGCGATCGCCGACCAGAAGCAGGCCTCCGCGCCGCTGCCCGCGGTGAACGCCGCCACCGATGAGGCCGCCGCTCCCGAAACGCCGCAGCGCGCCCGCCGCAGCCGCCTGGCCGATCCCGAGCCGGACGCCCGCCCGGCGCTGAAGCTCTCGGCGTTCTACCAGGTGAGCGAGCCGGACATGTCGCGGAAGGACAATTGCCTCAAGTACACCGGCACCCGCACCAGACGCGAGGAGAGCGGCAAGGGCGCGTGCACGATCGGCGGCGGCCAGGTCTTCATTCCCGAGCGCTGACTCCCCATGCAGCGCTGGCGCGCATCCGTGTCGATGCTGGCGCTTGCCGCGGCGCCGGCCCTTGCCGCGCCCGCGACGACGGCGTTCGAACAGGCGCGCTGCGAGGTGTGGGCGCGCGAGCTGTCGTTCGCGCAGTCGGTTGCCGACAACGACGGCGCCGCGTTCGCCGGACACCTGCATCCGCAGGCCGTGTTCGGCGTCACCCGGGCACGGCCGCAGCGCGGCCGCGACGAGATCCTCAGGGCCTGGACGGGCCTGATCGACGGCACCGCCGCGAAGCTGTGGTGGTATCCGGACCGGGTGCACCCTGGCGGCGACGGCACGGTGGTCTCCTCCAGCGGTCCCTCGCTCTACCAGGATCCTGCGACCGGCGCCTACGCCATCGGCCGCTTCAATTCGATCTGGCAGCGTGGCGACGACGGCGTGTGGCGCATCGTGTTCGACGACGGCCAGGAGGCGCAGCCGGCGGACGAGGCGCAGGTGCAGGCCTTCCACGCCGGACGGGTCACGGACTGTCCACCGGGCTGACGCGGTGCTGAAGCCCGCGGCCGGCGCACGTGCAGCCGCGCCGGCGCGTGGCACCATGGCCGCATGGCTACCTGTTTCCGACGTTCGTGGATCGCCCGGGCCGGCGTGCCGGCCCTGCTTATCGCGCTGGCGGCCATCCCGGCGCTGGCGCAGTCGGTGCAGCCGAACCGCTACGGCACTCCGCCGCAGCCCAGGCCCTCGACCGACACCTCGTACCAGCGCCAGCAGCAGGCCACCGAAGACGCCCGCCGGCAACAGCAGGATGCGGTGCGCCGCGGCGAACAGGACCGTATCGGCGTGGCCATCGACGCCAACCGCCGGCGCCTGGAAGCCGACCGCGCCCGCACCGAGCGGCAGCGCGCCGCAGCGGCCACTCCGGCCGAGTCCGAGCGCCTGCGCCAGGATTACGAGATGCGCCGCCAGGCCTACGAGCGCGAACGCGAGGAGCTTGAGCGCCAGCGCGCCCAGGCGACGCAGGCGACGGATCCGCCGAAGCCCCCGCGCTGAGTTCCGGCGTCCGCGGCACGCACGGCGCGGGTTTGCACGCCGCGGCGCAGCATCGCGCGCGTGACCGGCGAGGGCAGCCGCGCCCGCACCACCTGCGATAATGCCGGTTTCGAAATCCGAGGCCCCCGGCATGTCCGATCCGCGTCACGATCCGTCCCGCGTCGTCCGCGCCCCGCGCGGCACCGAGCTGAGCTGCCGCAGCTGGCTCACCGAAGCCCCGTTCCGCATGCTCCAGAACAACCTCGACCCGGATGTGGCCGAACGTCCCGAGGACCTGGTGGTGTACGGCGGCATCGGCCGCGCCGCGCGTGACTGGGCCAGCTTCGACGCGATCCTGGCCACGCTGAAGACCCTCGGCGACGACGAGACCCTGCTGGTGCAGTCGGGCAAGCCGGTCGGCGTGTTCCCGACCCACCCGGACGCGCCGCGCGTGCTGATCGCCAACTCCAACCTGGTGCCGCACTGGGCCACCTGGGAGCACTTCAACGAGCTCGACCGCAAGGGCCTGATGATGTACGGGCAGATGACCGCCGGCTCGTGGATCTACATCGGCTCGCAGGGCATCGTCCAGGGCACCTACGAGACCTTCGTCGAGATGGGCCGCCAGCACTACGGCGGCGACCTCACCGGCAAGTGGATCCTCACCGCCGGCCTCGGCGGCATGGGCGGCGCCCAGCCGCTGGCCGCCTCGCTGGCCGGGGCCTGCTCGCTGACCATCGAGTGCCAGCAGAGCCGCATCGATTTCCGCCTGCGCACGCGCTACGTCGACGAGCAGGCCACCGACCTGGACGACGCGCTGGCGCGCATCGCCAAGTACACCGCCGCCGGCGAGGCCAGGTCGATCGCGTTGCTGGGCAATGCCGCCGAGGTGCTGCCGGAGCTGGTGCGCCGCGGCGTGCGCCCGGACTGCGTCACCGACCAGACCAGCGCGCACGATCCGGTGCACGGCTACCTGCCGGCGGGCTGGACGGTGGAGCAGTGGCTGGCCGGCCAGAAGGCCGATCCGGAGAAGGTGCGCGACGCGGCCAAGAAGTCGATGCGCACCCACGTCGAGGCGATGCTGGCGTTCCACGCGCAGGGCATCCCCACCGTCGACTACGGCAACAACATCCGGCAGATGGCGTTCGACGAAGGCCTCCGGAACGCGTTCGACTTCCCCGGCTTCGTGCCGGCCTACGTGCGTCCGCTGTTCTGCCGCGGCGTCGGCCCGTTCCGCTGGGTCGCCCTGAGCGGCGATCCGGAGGACATCGCGAAGACCGACGCCAAGGTCAAGGAGCTGATTCCCGACGATCCGCACCTGCACCGCTGGCTGGACATGGCCTCCGAACGCATCGCCTTCCAGGGCCTGCCGGCGCGCATCTGCTGGGTTGGCCTGGGCCAGCGCCACCGCCTGGGCCTGGCGTTCAACGAGATGGTCCGCAATGGCGAGCTGAAGGCGCCGATCGTGATCGGCCGCGACCACCTCGACAGCGGCAGCGTGGCCTCGCCCAACCGCGAGACCGAGGCGATGAAGGACGGATCGGATGCGGTCTCCGACTGGCCGCTGCTCAACGCCATGCTCAACGTCGCCGGCGGCGCGACCTGGGTGTCGCTGCACCACGGTGGCGGCGTGGGTATGGGCTACAGCCAGCACAGCGGCGTGGTCATCGTCTGCGACGGCAGCGAGGCCGCCGACCGCCGCATCGCCCGCGTGCTGTGGAACGACCCGGGTACCGGGGTGATGCGCCACGCCGACGCCGGCTACGACATCGCCAGGCAGTGCGCCCGGGAGCAGGGCCTCAAGCTCCCCATGCTCCCCTGACCCCGTAGAGTGGGGCTCGCCCCACTGCTCCAGTCCGGCGTGCCGCACCAGGCGCGCCGGAAAGCCGGTAAAGCCGAAGGAGACTGGAATGCGCCTGAGCTTCAAGTTGCCCAACATCCACCTCAAGGCCGGCGTGGCGATGCTCCTGCTCGCGCTGGCCTGCGCCGGGGCACTGTGGGCGATCGCGCCCGCGGAGCCGCTCCGCATGTGGCTGTCGTGGTGCGTGCGCGCCGGATTCCTCGGCGGCGTCGTGCTGTTCTTCACCGGCCGGATGGTGCAGGGTTTCCGGGCCGTGGTACGGCATCAGGCCGGAGGCTGATACCAGGCGGGGTAGGGAATGTTCCCGAGGATCAACGGCGCCGATGGCGCACATGGAAGGAGACTGCAATGACGCACAGGGAAAAGGTCCAGGCGTTCCACCAGCACATGCAGGCGGTCGGGGTGTCGCCGTTGAGCGCGGATCCGCCGCTGTGGCGGCTGTTGCGGCTCTGCGGCCTGGAGCTGGCGCCGCCGCCGTTCCAGCCCTTCGCCTGGAACGCGCTGCTGATGGGCGGTTTCTTCGGGGTCGGCTGGGGCCTGCTGATGTGGCTGGTCATGTGGTGGATGCAGGGCATGCCCCTGGCGCGGATGGCGGCGCCGGCGCTGGCGGCCGGACTGCTGTTTGGCGCGTTCATGGCGCTCTATTGCGCGCGTATCGCCCGCAAGCACTGGTTGCCTGGCTGGGAGGAGTACACCGGCATCGCGCGGGAACGCGTGCAGAGCTGAGGGGCAACGTGTTTCCGGTTCGCGCGTTGGCGCGCGGCCGGGCCCGTTCGGCGCTAGAGTGCGACGGTCGGTGCAAGGCCGAGGTCCCTGCCCATGTCGTTCCTGCTTGCGTTCGCAGCGTTCCTCGCCATCGCCATGGGACTGGCGCATTCGGTACTGGGCGAGCGCGACATCCTCATGCGCCTGTTCCGGCGCGCCGACCTGCCGAAGCTGTTCGGCGGCACGGAGTTCACCGCGCGCACGCTGCGCTTCGCCTGGCACGTCACCTCGATCGCCTGGTTCGGCTTCGCCGCGCTGCTCCTGCGGGCCGGCGGAGAGGGGCCGGCGGAGAGGGGCCGGCGGATTCGCGCGTGCTCCGCATTGTCGGGCTGACCTTCATCGCCTCCGGCATCCTGCCGCTGGCCTGCACCCGCGGCCGGCACCTGTCCTGGCTGGTGATGTTCGCCATCGGCGGCATCGTGCTGTGGTGCGCGCGCTGAAGCGCGCCACCGTTCGCCTGTTCCAACACGGAGGAATCACCATGAACCTCGAACGCCTGGTGCCGATGCAACCGGTCAGCGACCTGGAAGCGGCCGTGGCCTTCGACGGCAAGCTCGGCTTTCGCGTCGAACAGCGCGACGACGGGCTGGGCTGGGCGCGCCTGCGCTGCGGCCGGCACGAACTGATGCTGGATCGCTCGATCAGCCTGCATCCGGGCATCCCGCGGACCGCGGTGCTGTACCTGTATCCGGAAGACATCGTCGAGTTCCACCGCCAGGCCCGCGCGAACGGACTCGATGCGCCGGACCTGGAGACCACGTTCTACGGCATGACCGAGTTCCGCATCGAGGATCCGAATGGCAACCGGCTGTGGATCGGCCAGGACCGGCGCCCGCCAGGCCACGGCTGAGGCGCGGCCGTAGCGCCACGCGCCAGGCGCATCAGCCCGGCTGGCGTGGGAAGGCCTGCAGCGCCGGATCGATATGCGCCCACGGTGGCGCCGAACCGGTCCAGATGGCCATGGTCGGGCGGATGCCGCTGGCGTCGTCCAGGGTGCCGACGCGGACCACCATGTATTCGAGGTTGCCGCTGGAGGCGCTGAACAGCTGCGTGCCGCATTCGCCGCAGAAACTGCGGGTCATGCGGTTGCCGCTGTCCGCCACGCTCTCGAAGCGGCGCGGCGTGCCGGTCACCTCGACGGCCGCGCGCGGCACCATGATGTTCACCGCGGCATTGCCCAGCGCCCAGTACTGGCAGTCGCGGCACCAGCACAGCCGGGTGGCGACCGGTTCGGCCGACAGGGTGTAGCGCACCGCGCCGCATCTGCATCCGCCGCTACGGGCCATCGGAGTCCTCCCATGGGAAAGCGGCCACTGTAAACGGCCGTTGCGGTCGCGGCAGCGCAGGCGCGTGCGTCGCACGACCGGAGGCGCCAGACCGGCCCGCGGTTCCGTGAGCGCGGGCACGCCGCGCGGCGCGCGGGCTTGTGCGGACCTGGCTGCACCCGCAAGATCGCCCGCATTCGAGAAGGGGGAGCGGGGGTGCTGATGCGTGGCCTGCCGTTCGCGAAGGCGCGCTGAGCAGGCGCGCGACAGCCGCGCCTACAGCTCGAGCACCGGAGCGAAGCCGCCGAAGATCATCCGCTTGCCGTCGAACGGCGGCGGATTGGTCGCCGGATCCATCGCGTCGCTCTCCATCAGCTTCTTCATTCCCGCGTCGCGGGTGGCCTTGTCCGGCCATTCGACCCAGGAGAACACCACCGATTCGTCCTCGCGTGCCTGCACCGCGCGGAAGAAGTCGGTGACCTGGCCGTGGGGCACGTCGTCGGCCCAGCATTCGATCACGCGCAGCGCGCCGCATTCCTTGAACATCGGGTCGAACTTGCCGGCGTGGGCGATGAACGCCTCGCGGCTGGCGGTGGGGACGGCCATGACGAAACCATCGACGTAGGACATGGGATGCCTCCTCGGGTCTGCGGCGGGGGTGCCTGTGAGTGCGACGGTTCGCGGCGCGGCGGATCGACATGCCGGTCCGCAAGGCGCTGGCCGCCGCAGAGGGACCCGTGGCGACAGGCAGGGCGGAACCGACGCCGGCTCAGTTCCCGGAAGAGGCGGCAGCGGCATCTCCCGGCCGCAGCTGCCGCTGCAGGAAGCCATGCAGGTCGCCCAGTTCCTGCGCCAGCAGCGGGGGCACGGAGGGCAGCGGCGCGGGCGGGCGCAGTTGCAGCCAGGCGCGGGCCAGCGTGCCCAGCGCTTCGTCGGCGTGCCCCGTATCGGTGGCCGGCAGCGGCGCGGCGACCGGGTGGCGTTCGGTGTCCCAGCACGCCGCCAGCACCCGGTAGGCCAGGCGCTGGCAGGTCGCCACCGCCGGCCACCAGGCCGTGGCGGTGCGGCGGTCGGCCTCGCTGCCGGCCAGGGCCTCATCCACCGCCTGTTCGAGCACGAAGATGCGGTGCTGCAGGTCGCGACGTGCGGCGCGCGCGGCGACCGTGGTCGCGTCGCCGGCGGCCAGGTGCCGGCAGACCTCGCGCAGCGCCAGCAGGCACTGGCCGATGCCGTTGGCGAGGGTGCGGTGGTCGGCACGCGGCGGCAGCAGGCGGAAGGCCAGCAGGGCGCAGGCGCAGCCGAGCACGGTGTCGACGCCGCGGGCCAGCAGCATGGCGCCGATGTCGTCCACCGGCTGTCCGCCGCTGGCGATGGTCAGGGCCACGCCGGTGATGAACACCACGGCGATCGCGTAGTTGCGCACCACCGTGATCTCGATGGTGAACTGCAGCACCATCACCATCAGTGCCAGCCACGGGCCGGTCGGGTGGATCCACAGGACCGCGCCGGCCAGCAGCAGGCCCAGCCAGGTCCCCAGGGTGCGTTCGAGGCTGCGCAGCACCGTGCGCGGCCAGTCGAAGCCCTGGTAGAGCATGAGCAGCGCCGCGGCGATCGCCCAGTAGGCGCGCTCCAGGTCCAGCGCGCCGGCGACGATGCCGGCCAGCAGCGTGGCGATGCCGATCCGCAGCACCATCCGCAGCGCGTTCGAACCCGGCGCCAGCCCTTCGCGCAGCCGGACCCACGAACGCGGATAGCCGTGCGGCACCGCGTCGGCCGGCAGTGAAGGCGGGCGCAAGATCGGCGGCTGCCGCGCTTCCTCGGCCAGCCGCGAGGCGCGCGCCTGCAGCGCGGCGCGGTGTTCCGGCGGCGGCGCGGTGGCCAGGGTCGAGGCGAACAGCAGGTGCAGCTCGTGGTTGAGCGCGCGCAGCCGGGCCAGTTCGCCGTGCGCGCGTGCCGGCACCGGCTGGAAGCCGACCAGCATCTGCCAGCTGTCATGGAGCGCCAGCGCCGCCTGGCGACGCGCCAGGCGCGCGCCGGCCTCGCCGGCATGGCCGACCCAGCGCGCCACCGCCGCGGCGGCCGTCGCCACCGCCTTGCGTTCCGGTCCGCGCGGCTGCCACAGCATGCCGGCCATGTGCAGCAGCCAGGCGAAGGCGCCGCCGCCGGACACCAGGGCACCGGCCTGCAGCGGCGAGAGGTGGTCGGCCGGTATCGCCGTGCCGGCGGCGCAGGCGAGCACGAACAGGTAGGCGCCCGGCGGACCGGTGCGGGTGGCGTTGCACAGCCAGGCCGCCAGCATCGCCAGCAGCGACAGCACCGGCACGACCACCAGCCAGGGCAGGTGTTCCAGCCACAGTCCGAACGCCACCGCAGTGGCGAACACGCCGGCCACCACCGCCAGCATCAGCGCGCGGGCCCCATAAGGGCGGCCGCTGCCGTACAGCGAGGTGAATCCGCCGATCGTCGCCATCATGCCCGCGGCCGGATCGCCGGCCAGCCAGCCGGCCAGGATCGGCACGCCCATCGCCAGGCCGGCGCGCACCGCGAAGGCCCAGCGCTGCGGCGGCAGCGGGCGCACCTGCCGCATCTCCCGGAGCATCTGGCGCACGCTGGGCCGCGGCGGCGGGGCGGGCGGGGGCGGCAGGCTCATGCGCATATCGTAGCGCCGCCGCGCCGGTGGCCGGATGACGCGGACCGCAATGCGCGGGTTTCACCGCGCTTCTGCCAGGCTGCGGCGCATCGGCAAGGAGGGTGGGCGATGGCGATCGAACTGAAGTTCCTGGCGTGGGCGGTGGTGCTGGGCATCGCGCAGCTGCTGCTGGCGGCGACGCTGGCGACCGCGCGGCGCGGCCTGAAATGGAACGCGAGCGCGCGCGACGGCACGCCGCCGCCGCTGGAGGGCGCCGCCGGCCGCGCCGAGCGCGCGTTCCGCAACCTGCTGGAGACTTTCCCGTTCTTCGCCGCCGCGGTGCTGGGCGTGGTCGCCGCCGGGCGCACCGGCCACGGCACGGCGCTGGGCGTGCAGCTGTACCTGTGGGCGCGGCTGCTGTACGTGCCGCTGTACCTGGCCGGCATCCCGTACCTGCGCTCGGCGGTGTGGGCGGTCTCGATGCTGGGCCTGCTGATGGTGCTCTGGCCGCTGCTGCGCTGAACGCGCAAGGCGCGTTTAGCGCCGGTTGTCCCTCGGTGGCGGGCACCGCCTAGACTGGGTGCTGCCTTCGTCACCGTGGTTGCCGTCTGCCGTGATCCCGCGCCTGCGTCCGCTGTTCCTGCTGGCCTTGAGCCTGTTGCTGCTGGCCGGCTGCCGCAAGCCTGCGCCGGAGGCGGAGCAGCCGATCCAGACCCAGACCGTGGCCTCGCCCGAGGAAGGCGGCGCGGTCAGCCGCGACCCGGTGGCTACGCCGCCGCCGGCGACGCCCGCCGCGCCGGTCGCGGTGCCGCCGGCGAAGAAGGCGCCGGACTGGTCGCCGCTGGAACTGGCCTCCGGCCAGGCCTGGATCGACTGCGGCCTCGACTACCGCCAGGGCGACGGCGAGCCGGTATCGGCTCCGGACCGCGAGACCCTGCGCCAGCTGCTCGAACCGTGCCGCGAGGGCGACGTGGTGCGCCTGCGCTACCGCGGCCGGATCGCTGCCGACTTCACCACCCTGGTCGAGCGGGTCACCCGTGTCGCCGACAGCCTGGGCGTCGGCAGCCGCGTGCTGGACCTGGATTCCACCGGCGGCCAGGTCGAGGACGCGATCCGCGCCGGCGACTGGATCGGTGGCAACCGCTGGACCATCTGGGTGCGCGAGGACTCGGTCTGCCACAGCGCCTGCGTGTTCGTGCTCGCCGGCGGCGACAGCCGGCGCCTGGCCGGGCGGGTGGGCATCCACCGCATCATCCGCCTCAGTTCCACCGCCACCAGCCGCACCGAGCTCAACGCCGAACTGCAGGCCGTCTACGCCACCGTGCGCGAGTACCTCGAACGCAACGGCGCCTCGCCGCTGTTGGCCGACGTGATGAAGACCGTGCCCAACCGCAGCCTGCGCCTGCTCACCGGCGACGAGCTGCGCATGTACGGCCTGGACGGCAACAACGCCGCGCAGGACGACCTCGACCGCGTGCGCCTGCTGGACAAGTGCGGCGACGACTTCATGCGCCGCCGCGACGCCTGGGTGCGCGCCTTCGACGAGCGCTGCCGCGCCCAGGACCGGGTCTACGCGCTCAACGCCTGCGGCCTGGAACTGCGCCGCGACTTCGGCTTCCCCGACGACGACTGCCCGGCGGAGAGCCCGCTGGCCGAGTTCAACGAGCTGCCCGACGCGCTGGGCGAGGTCCCGCAGCCGGAAGCGGCCAAGGCCGACGACGAGCCGCTGCCGACGGTCGGGACGACGGCCGGCGAGGGCGCTCCCGCGGCGGCTCCTTCGGCGGAGCAGGGCGGCGGCTGAGGCCGGACCGTACGGCGGCGGGCCCGCCGGCTGAACCGATGCGGGCCTCCTATTCAGCTGCGACGCGACAAGGGCCGGCCGCGGGCGCACAATAACGGCTCTTATTGCCTTCGCCGCGCCGTCCCGGCGCGCGCCGCCGGAGCTCCGGATGTCCGCCCCCGACCAAGAATCCCCCGCCGCGCCGAATTTCGGCGACCTCGGCCTCCCCGAGCCGTTGCTGGCCGCGCTGACCGCGGTCGGCTACGAATCGCCTTCGCCGATCCAGGCCGCCACCATCCCCGCGCTGCTGGCCGGCCGCGACGTGCTGGGCACCGCCCAGACCGGCACCGGCAAGACCGCCGCCTTCGCCCTGCCGGCGCTGGCGCGACTCGACCTGTCGAAGGGCAAGCCGCAGGTGCTGGTGCTGGCGCCGACCCGCGAGCTGGCCATCCAGGTCGCCGAGGCCTTCCAGCGCTACGCGGTGAAGCTGCCCGGCTTCCAGGTGCTGCCGATCTACGGCGGCCAGGGCTACGGCCCGCAGCTGCACGCGCTGCGTCGCGGCGTGCACGTCGTCGTCGGTACCCCGGGCCGGGTGATCGACCATCTCAACCGCGGCACCCTGGACCTGTCCGAGCTCAAGTGCCTGGTCCTGGACGAGGCCGACGAGATGCTGCGCATGGGCTTCATCGACGACGTCGAGGCCGTGCTGCAGAAGACTCCGCCGCAACGCCAGGTGGCGCTGTTCTCGGCGACCATGCCGGCGCCGATCCGGCGCATCGCCCAGACCTACCTGCGCGATCCGGCCGAAGTCACCATCGCCTCCAGGACCACCACCTCGGCCAACATCCGCCAGCGCTACTGGTTCGTCAGTGGCATGCACAAGCTCGACGCGCTGACCCGGATCATCGAGGCCGAGCCGTTCGACGCGATGATCGTGTTCGCGCGCACCAAGGCCGGCACCGAGGAGCTGGCCGAGAAGCTGCAGGCGCGCGGCCAGGCCGCCGCCGCGATCAATGGCGACCTGCAGCAGCAGCAGCGCGAACGCATCATCCAGCAGCTCAAGGACGGCAAGCTGGACGTGCTGGTGGCCACCGACGTGGCCGCGCGCGGCCTGGACGTGGAGCGCATCAGCCACGTGTTGAACTACGACATCCCGTACGACACCGAGAGCTACGTCCACCGCATCGGCCGTACCGGCCGCGCCGGGCGCAGCGGCGAGGCGATCCTGTTCGTCACCCCGCGCGAGAAGGGCATGCTGCGCGCGATCGAGCGCGCCACCCGCCAGCCGATCGAGGAAATGCGCCTGCCGACCGTCGAGGCGGTCAACGACCGCCGTGTCGCGCGCTTCTTCGAGCGCATTTCCGGCGCGCTGGAAGCCGGCGACCTGGACGACTACCGCGAGCTGGTCGAGCGCTACGCCGGCGAGCACGACGTCACCGTCACCGAAGTCGCCGCCGCGCTGGCCAAGCTGCTGCACGGCGACACCCCGCTGCTGCTGGAAGCGCGCGAGGAGCCGGCGCCGCGTGCGCGCTTCGAGCGCGAACCGCGCGAAGCCCGCGCCCCGCGCGAGCACCGCGGCCGCGACGAGGAACCGTTCGGGCAGCGCGCCCCGCGCGCGCCCAAGCCGCCGCGCGAAGCGCCGCAGCCGGGCATGGAGGCCTACCGGGTCGAGGTCGGCCACGTCCACGGGGTCAAGCCGGGCAACATCGTCGGCGCCATCGCCAACGAGGCCGGGCTGGAAGCGCGTTACATCGGTCGCATCGACATCCACGAGGACCACTCGGTCCTCGACCTGCCCGAAGGCATGCCGCCGGAGATCCTGCAGCACCTGCAGAAGACCTGGGTGGTCGGCCAGCAGCTGAAGATCAGCAAGTGGGACGGCAGCCACGCCCCGTCGGAAAACCAGCCGAAGGGCCGCTTCCGCCCGCCCGGCGCACGCCCCGGTCGTCCCGGCAAGCCGCCGGCCCGCCCGCACCGCAAGGGCCCGTCCGCGCCGCGCTGAACCGCGGCGCGGGACCTGTCCCGCACCTCCTTCCATGTGATGGCGCCACGTCGCGCCGGCCCGCGGCCGGCGCCGCGCGCGAACCCGCACGCCGATCCCCGATAATGCCGGCATGACCGTCCGCCTCAACAAGCACATCGCCGAGACCGGCTTCTGTTCGCGCCGCGAGGCCGACCGCCTGATCGCCGAACGCCGCGTCACCGTCAACGGCCAGCCGGCCGGCGTCGGCGCGGTGGTGGGCGAGGGCGACACGGTGCTGGTCGACGGCCAGCCGCTGAAGGCGCGCACGACGAAGGCCGGCAAACGCCGGCATGTCTACATCGCCCTGAACAAGCCGGTCGGCATCACCTGCACCACCGAGAGCTCGGTGAAGGGCAATATCGTCGACTTCGTCGGCCACGAGCAGCGGATCTTCCCGATCGGCCGCCTGGACAAGGATTCCGAAGGGCTGATCCTGCTGACCAGCAACGGCGACATCGTCAACCAGATCCTGCGCGCCGAGAACCGGCACCAGAAGGAATACCTGGTGGCGGTGAACAAGCCGGTGACCGACGAGTTCCTGCGCGGCATGTCGCGCGGCGTGCGCATCCACGGGCAGATGACCCTGCCGTGCCGGACCAGCCGCCTCGCCAAATTCGGCTTCCGCATCGTCCTGGAGCAGGGCCTCAACCGGCAGATCCGGCTGATGGCGGCGGCCTTCGACTACCGGGTCACCCAGCTGCGCCGCGTGCGCATCGACAACATCAAGCTGGGCGCGCTCAAGCCGGGGCAGTGGCGCAACCTCACCGACGCCGAACTGCGCGGCCTGCTGCCGCAGCACACCGACTGGTAAGCCGGCCCGCTTGAGCGCGATCAGCGCCCCGGCATGGCGTCCCGCTAGAATTCCGCCGCACGCCTTGTACATCCCTCGGAGACGAACGATGAAGATCCTGCTTGCGGTGGACGACAGCCCGGTGGCCGCGGCCGTGGTGCGCCAGGTCGCGAAACTGGCCAAGGGCATGGCTACCCCGCCGCAGCTGCACGTGCTGACCGTGGTCCCGCGCCTGTCCAAGGCCGCGGAGAAGGAGTTCGGCGCCGCCGGCCCGGACGCCTACTACGAGCGCGAGGCCGAGCGCGCGCTGGCGCCGCTGCGCCCGCTGCTGCGCCGGACCGGCCTGAAGGTCACCGAGCAGAAGGCGATCGGCGAGGTCGTGCCGACCGTGCTGGAAGCGGCCAGGGCGAAGAAGGCCGGCCTGGTGGCCATCGGCAGCCACGGCAGGAACGCGCTGCAGACCCTGCTGCTGGGCTCGGTCGCCCAGAAGGTCGTGGCGCTGAGCCCGGTCCCGGTCCTGGTCTGCCACTGAACCTGCACGCGGCGGCCGTGCCAGGCCGCCGCTCAGCCAGCGTCGGGGCTGGTCAACCTGGCCGTCGCCGTGGCCGGCAAGTCCATGGCGGCGGTATCGCTGGTGGACGAGGACCGGCAGTGGTTCAAGGCCCGCCATGGCTTCGACACCTGCGAGACCCCGCGCGACCGCTCCTTCTGCCAGTACGCGATCCTCGAGCCGCACCGGCTGATGCTGGTCGAGGACGCCGAACAGGACGAGCGCTTCGCCGGCCGGCTGCCGGTGATCGGCGGGAAGAGCATCCGTTTCTACGCCGGCGTGCCGCTGCTGGACGGCGAGGGCATGGCCCTGGGCAGCCTGTGCGTGTTCGACAGCGTTCCCGGCACCCTGGAGGCCTCGCAGGCCGCCGCGCTGCGCGCGCTGGCGCGCCAGGCCGGGCACGTGATCGAGCTGCGCCGCGTCACCCGCGCGCTGGACCAGCAGGTGCGCGAGTCGACCTGGTTCGAACGCGAGCTGGCCCGCTACGCCGAGCTGCTGGAACGGCAGAACGCGCAGCTGGCCGAGCAGGCCCGCACCGATCCGCTGACCGGCCTGAGCAACCGCCGCGCCTTCTCGACGGCGCTGGCGTTGGAGATCGAGCGGGCGAACGTCGCCGGCAGCCCGCTATGCGTGGCCCTGCTGGACCTGGACCATTTCAAGAGCATCAACGACGTGCACGGCCACGCTGAAGGCGACCGGGTGCTGGCCGAGGTGGGCAAGGTGCTGCAGGCGCACTTCGCCGCGGCGGGCGTAGCCGCGCGCTACGGCGGCGAGGAGTTCGCCCTGCTGCTGCCGGACACCACGCTGGATACGGCACGCGCGCAGTGCGAGCTGCTGCGCCAGGCCGTCGGCGCGCTGCCACTGGGCGCGGTGGTCAGCGCCAGCATCGGCGTGACCGCCTACCGCCCGGGCGAGACCTACGCGGCCTTGCTCGAACGCGCCGACGAAGCCCTGTACCGGGCCAAGCGCGACGGCCGCAACCGCGTCGAGTCCAAGGCCTGACCGCCGCCCGCTGCGCGGGCGCCGGCTAGTCCACCACCTGTCGCGCTTCCGAGGTGCCCAGCACCTCCGGATGCTGCACGTCGCCCGGCGCCGGCTGCCGTGCCGCCGTGCGCCGCGCCAGCAGCGGATCCAGGAACACCGCGCCGAGGATCACCGCCACGCCCAGGTAGAACAGCGGGGTGAGCTCGCGCTGTTCGCCCAGCAGCAGCGCGGCCAGGACGATGGCGTAGACCGGTTCGAGGTTGGTCACCAGCTGCACGCTGTAGGCGCTGAGGTGGCGCAGCGCGACCAGCGACAGCGCGAAGGGCAGCAGGGTACAGCCCAGCGCCAGCACCAGCAGCAGGGTGCCGTCGTACAGTCCGGGTACCGCCAGCAGGTCGCCATCGAAGGCCGGCATCAGCAGCGGCAGCAGCGGCGCCAGCGCGGTGAGGGCGAGGGTGCCCGCACCCAGCTCGATGCCGGTGACGGTGAGTGGATCGGCGTGCTCGACCAGGCGTTTGTTGAACGAGCCGAACACCGCCACCAGCAGCGCCGACAGCGCGCCGACCGCCACGCCCACGCGCATGCCGTCGGGCACGCCGCCGACCACCATAGCCACGCCCGGTAGCACCGCCACGCCCAGCGCCAGTTCGCGCGGACGGAACGGCCGCTTCGCCACCCACGGTTCGATCACCGCGGTGAACGCCGGGGCCAGGGCGATACAGGTCGCCGCCACCGAGGCGTTGGCCAGCTTGATCGCGCCGTAGAAGGTCAGCCAGTGCAGCGAGACCACCACGCCGATGCCGGCATAGCCCAGGAACAGCCGCGGCGGCAGGGCGCGAAGGCCGCGCCACACCCGTGGCACCAGGGCCAGCGCGGCCACCACCAGCAGCATTCGCCACCACACCAGCGGCAGCGCGGGCAGGCTGATCAGCTTGCCGAGGATCGCGGTGAAGCCCCAGAGCAGGACGCAGAAGTGGATCTGCAGCTGGGCGCGGGCGGTGTCGGTCATCGGCATGCGCGCATTATCGCCCGGCGACGGGCCGGCGACGCTGGCCTGGCGGGCGATCTTTCGGTTACGCCGCGCCCGGATCAGCGCCGCGGCGACAGCCAGCCCAGCGGGCCAAGCACGGCCACCGCCAGCAGCGAGCCCAGGGTCGCCATCAGCATGTCCTTCTGCGCGTCCCAGACATCGCCCTGGGTGCCAAGGTAGGCCTGGCCCAGGTCGCCGCCGAACACGCTGGCGGCCAGCCATTCGAACATCTCGAACAGCAGCGAGTGCGACATGATGAAGCTCACCGGCATCACGTAGCGCCAGATCCCGCGCGGCGGCGCCACCCGGTCCAGCAGCTCGATGCAGGCCGGGGTGACCAGCAGCCCGTAGAGGAAGTGCACCAGCCGGTCGAAGGAATTGCGCTCCAGGCCCAGCGCCTGGTCCAGGGAGAAGCCGAGGTGGCGCTGGAACCAGGCGTCGTAGGGCACTTCCGCATAGGTGTAGTGCGCGCCGATCTCGTGCAGCACGCCGAACACGAACAGGCAGATGTAGCTCAGCCCGGTCAGCGGCATCCGCCGCCAGCCCCAGGCCAGCGCCGGCACGGCCACCAGCACCAGCACGTTCTCCAGCGCCCAGTCCTGGCGGTACCAGGGCGAGACCGCCAGCGCGATCCAGATCGCGACGAACAGGGCCAGCAAGGTCTTTGCCAGGCGCGGCGAGGCAGGCGTGCGGAGGGCGGCGTCGGTCATGGCGCCGCATCCTCGCACGAATGCCGGCCGGCGTGGCGGCCGCGCCGGGCTAGCCGAGCCGCTGCAGCAGCGCCTGCGCCGCCGCCGGGTTGCGCTCCTTGGCGCTGGCGATGAAGAACACGAAGGCCTCGCGCGGAGTGCCGCTGGCGACGGGCGCTTCCACGTGCGGCAGGTCGGCCGGGTCGCCGCCGTCGGCCCATTCGCGGGCGCGGCGCGCCCAGGCGTCCAGCTCCGCGTCGGGGTAGCCCTGGGCCAGTCCGCTGCGGGCGAGCATCAGCCGTGCGTAGGTGAAGTCGGCGGTGATGTCGGCGTAGGAGGGGTGCTCGTCCGAACCGGCGAACACCAGGGCGATGTTGCGCGCACGCAGCAGGCCCAGCAGCTCCGGGGTGAACAGTGCGCGGTCGCGGATCTCCAGCGCATGGCGCAGGCGCTGGCCGCCGGCCTTGGCCGGCAGCAGGTCGAGGAAGGCGGCCAGTTCCTCCGGCACCGGGCTCTGGCCGCGGTCGAACTGCCACAGCAGCGCGCCGAGGCGGTCGCCGAGGGTGGCGATGCCGCCGACGAAATCCTCGACCTGCGCGCCGGTGGAGGACAGCTTGCGGCTGCCCATGATCCGCTTCGGCGCCTTGGCGGTGAACACGAAGCCCGGCGGCGTCTCGTCGCGCCACTTCGCGTAGGTCTCCGGCTTCTGCGCGCCATAGTAGGTGCCGTTGATCTCGATGGCGGTGAGCTGGCGGCTGGCATATTCCAGCTCGCGCCGCTGCACCAGCCCCTGCGGATAGAACACGCCGCCGCGCCAGGGCGCGAAGGTCCAGCCGCCGATGCCGACGTGGATGCGCGGATGGCGCGCGGGTGGGGTCGAGAACAGGTCGTTCATCCGGGTTGCACTTCCGTTGTGTTGATCGCCATTGCCTGCATCCGCTTCATGCCTTCCACGGGTCGTAGCTTCCGAACCACCACAGGTGGCCCTCGATGTCGCGGCAGGAATAGCCGCGTCCACCATAGCCCTGGTCGGCGATGTCCTGGACGATGGTCGCCCCGGCCGCCTTCGCGCGCTGGTAGTGGGCGTCGACGTCCTCGACGATGACGCAGGGACTCTGCGTCTCGCGCATGCCGGTCTCGTCGGGCTGGGCGATCAGCTTGCCCCATTCGCTGGCGTTGTCGGTCGAACCGAGCATGATCATGCCGTTGCCCCAGGTCAGCTGCGCATGCAGCACGACGCCGCCTTCGGCATACACGGCGTTCTTCTTGAAACCAAAGGCCTGGCACAGCCATTCGATCGCCGCCTCGGCGTCGCGATAGCGCAGGCAGGGGATGATGGTGCTGGTGGTCTGGGGCGGGCGGGGCATGGCGATCTCCAGGGGACCGGTGCGGTGCGGCGGGGGCAGCGTGGCCAGTCCAGCGTAAAGCACCGGTGAGGTGGCGTGCGGCGGACGGGACTTCCGCCACTCCGGCGACGGCCGGCAATGTCTAGAATCGACGCTTTCCGCCCCGGACAACCCGCATGCCGCCACGCCTCCAGACGCTCCGCCTCCGTTGCCTGTTCGCCCTCGGCCTGTCGCTGCTCGCGCCGTGGCCGGCGCTGGCGCAGGAAGCCGCCACCGGACCCGCCAGCGCCGCGCAGGCCGACGCCGGCTTCGACGCCAGGGCGCTCGATGCCTGGGTCGAGGAGGTGCGCGAGCGCTTCGAGGTCCCGGGCATCGCCGTCGGCGTGGTCAAGGATGGGCAGGTCGTGTTCGAAGGCGGCTGGGGCGTGCGCGAGCTGGGCAAGCCGGAGAAGGTCGACGCGCAGACCCTGTTCGCGATCGCGTCCAACACCAAGGCCTTCACCGCCGCCTCGCTGGCGATGCTGGTGGACGGGAAGAAGCTGTCCTGGGACGACCGCGTTACCGACCACCTGCCGTGGTTCCGCATGTCAGACCCCTACGTCACCGCCGACATGCGCATCCGCGACCTGCTCACCCACCGCAGCGGCCTGGGCCTGGGCGCCGGCGACCTGCTGTTCTGGCCGGGCAGCGACTACAGCACCACCGAAGTCGTGCAGCGCCTGGCCCGCGTGCCGCTGAAGACCGGCTTCCGCGAGCGCTACGCCTACGACAACATCCTCTACGCCACCGCGACCCTGGTGATCGAGCAGGTCTCCGGCCAGTCCTACGCCGACTTCCTGCAGCAGCGCTTCTTCGAACCGCTGGGCATGTCCGGCACCCGCTTCAACGCCGACGCGCTGCGCCCCGGCGACCCGGCCGCCACCGGCCATGCCAAGGCCGACTTCACCACCTTGCGGCCGACCTTCCCGCTGACCTGGCACAACGCCGCCGGCGCCGGCGGCATCTATTCCAGCGTCCACGACATGGGCCGCTGGATGCGCGCGCAGCTGGCCGGCGGCACCTTCACCGACGAGCAGGGCAGGGAACACCAGCTGTTCACCCCGGCAAGGCAGAAGGAGATGTGGTCGCTCATCTCGCCGATCCCGATCGCCGAACCGGCGGTGCCGGGGCTGGCCGCGTCGAAGCCGGACTTCCTCGGCTACGGCCTGGGCTGGATGACGTCCTCGTACCGTGGCGAGCGGCTGGTATGGCACACCGGCGGTTGGCCGGGCATGGTCTCGCGCGTCACCCTGGTGCCGGGCCGCAACCTCGGCGTGGTGGTGCTGACCAACCAGGAATCCGGCGGCGCGTTCAATGCGTTGACCTTGCAGATCCTCGACGCCTTCCTGCAGCCGGCGGAGAAGAACGACTGGATCGCCGCCTATGCCGCCGCGGCGCGGAAATCGCGCGCCAGGGCTGAGGAGGCATGGGCGAAGCGCGTCGCCGCGCGCGACAGGCGCTCGAAGCCCTCGCTGCCCGATTCGGCCTGGACCGGCACCTGGCGCGACGCCTGGTACGGCGACGTGGTGATCGAACAGAAGAACGGCCGCCTGCGCATGCGTTTCCCGCGCAGCCCGCTGCTCACCGGCACCCTGGAGCACTGGCAGCACGACACCTTCCTGGTGAAGTGGGACGAGCGCACCCTCAACGGCGACGCCTTCGTGACCTTCGCCCTCGACGCCGATGGCAAGCCGCGCGAAGCGCGCATGGAAGCCGCCTCCGACCTGACCGACTTCAGCTTCGACTTCCAGGACCTGGTGCTGAAGCCGGTGGAGTGATCCACCTGAACCCCTCCTCCTCCGGGGGAGGGGGAGGGGAGAGGGTCGGTGTGCCAGCGTGGCTTGAGCTCCCGACCCTCTCCCCCGGCCCCTCTCCCGGTGGGAGAGGGGACAGGAACGAAGCTACGACCTCAACGGGCCGAAAGACGTGGTAGCGCGGGGGTATGCCGCAAGCAGCACATGGATGTGCTGCGTTCGCGCGTTGGAGCCAGGGATGGCGGAACCGCGCGATGCGGCATACCCCCGCGCTGCCGCGGCTCCCTCCGAAGCCTGCCCGCCTAACGTTGTTGCTGTTGTTGTTGCTGTTGTTGCTCTGCCTTCGCAGTTTCCCAGCGCCCAACAGAAGAAGGGCGCCGTTCTCACGGCGCCCTTCAGTCTTACTGGATCGGCTCGTCCAGCATCAGCTGGCGGACGAAGCGGACCGGCGGGGCGCCGTAGGACAGGACCTGGTCGTGGTAGGCCTTCAGCTTGAAGCCATCGCCCAGCTTCGCCTCCACCGCCTTGCGCGTGTCGAAGTGCTCCTGCACGCCGACGAAGTAGGTAGGCAGCTGCGCCGAGGTCAGCTGCGCGCGCACCCACTTGCCCGCGGCCTCGCGCTCCTGCTGGAAGGTCTGGTTGACCATCAGGTCCATCGCCTGCTCGCGCGTCCAGCCGTCCACGTGCACGCCCTGGTCGAGGATCGCGTTGGCGATCGTGCGCAGGTAGAACTTCAGCTGCACCAGGCGGAACAGCGGATCGTCGTCCAGGTAGCCGGCGTCGGCCATCATTTTCTCGGTGTACACCGCCCAGCCCTCGGCGAACATGCCCGAGCGCAGCACCGCGCGCAGGGTCGAGGGGTGCTTGGCCGAGTGCCAGCCCTCCAGGTAGTGGCCCGGGGTGCCCTCGTGGATGCTCAGCAGTTCGATCATGCGCGAGTTGTATTCGCGCAGGAACGAGTCGACCTGCGCCTGGCTCCAGTCCTCCGGGATCGGCGAGACCGCGTAGAAGGTCTTCAGGTGCTTGTCCAGCGGCCCCGGCGAGTCGGCGTAGGCCACCGCCACGCCGCGCTGGAACTCGGGCATCTCGATGATCTCCACCGGCGCGTCGGGCAGGGTCACCAGGTCCCTGGCGCGGACGAACTCGGTGGCGCGGTCCAGCGCGGCCTGGGCGTCGGCCACGACCCGGTCGCGCGCCGGGCGCTCGGCGTAGGCCAGCTCCAGCGCCGCCTCGATCGCCGCCTGCTGCTGCGCGGGCGTGGGGTTTTCCGGCAGTTCCGGCGCGCCCGGCTTGCCGGCCAGCACCTCGCGGGCGATGACGTACATCTCGCCGCGCACGCGCGCCAGTTCGGCCTCGGCGCGCTGCTTGATCTCCGCGCGCGACAGCGAGGACAGCAGGGCGAACTGCAGCTTCTGGTCGTACAGTTCGGCGCCGATGCGGAACTCGCCCTTCGCATTGGGCACCAGGGTTCCGTCCAGCCATTGCTGGTGCTCGGCCACCGCCCGCTCCAGGCCTGCGATCGCCGCATCGGCCCGCTGCCGGTCGGCGCCGTCCAGCTGGTCCAGGTTCGGGGCGATGTAGTTCTCGACGATGCGCAGGATGCCGGCGTTCTGCCTGGCCACGGTCTCGGCATGGACCTTCGGCACCCGCGCCGGGTCGAGGTTGGCGCGCGCCTGCGCCAGCAGCGCGGGGATCTTCTCCATGCGCGCGGTGGCCGACCGCAACCGCTCGGGCAGCGGCGCGAACTCGCGCGCCATCAGGCCGTAGATCGCGCCGCCGGCCAGGCTGTTGTAGATCTGCGGGTCGGTGGCCCAGCTCTGCAGGGTCTCGCCGATCCATAGTTCGTAGCGCAGCTGGTTGCGCAGGATCGCGGCGTCGACCTGGTTCTCGCGCGCCAGCGCGGCGATGTCCATCGCCTCCAGTTCGGCGAGGATCGCGCGGGCGAACTCCAGGCGCCCGCGCCGGGCCTCTTCGCCCAGGTCGTCCAGCTCGCCGTCGTAGCGGTGCTCGCCGATCCGGGTGGCGCGGACCGGCGAGGAGCGCAGCCAGCCGTCGAGCGCGCGTTGCGACAGGTCGGCGAAGGCGGCGTCGGCCGCGCTGTCGGCGGCGGCCACGGTGCTGCGGGTGCCGGCGGGCGGGGTGGGCGATTCGGCCTTCTGGCAGGCGGCCAGGCCGGCGAGGAGGGCGGCGGCGAGCAGGGTGTGGCGCATGGGAGGGTTCCAGCGGGCGGAAAGCGCCAAGCATAGGCCGCGGCGGCGGCCCGGCGCACGTGCCGGAGGAGGGGACTGGTGCGCGGGCGCCAAGCGGTTACCCTGTGCGCCCGGCCACGGAGCACAGCCATGAAGTACGCGGGAAGCTGCCATTGCGGCCGCATCGCCTTCGAACTGGAAACCGGCGAACCGATCGCCGAGGCCTACGACTGCAACTGCTCGATGTGCCGGCGCCGCGGCGGCCTGCTCTGGTTCGGCACGCGCGAGGCGCTGAACCTGGTCTCGCTGCCGGAGGACGTCGCCACCTACCGCTTCAACCGCCACCACATCGACCACCACCACTGCACGGCCTGCGGCATCGCGCCGTTCAGCGAGGGCGTCGATCCGCAGAGCGGGGCGAAGACGGTCGCGGTCAACGTGCGCTGCCTGCCGGACGTGGACCTGGCGACGCTGAAGATCGTGCCGGTGGACGGCGCCAGCTTCTGAGGCGCCGGTCGAAGCGGGGTCACTCCCCGTCGGTCTCGAACTCCACCGCCAGGCCCAGGCGGATCGCCAGCTCCTCCACCGCCTCGCGCACGCGACCGGCGGTGTACTCGTTGGGAGCGTCCACCTCCAGTTCGTGGGTGCCCGGGCCGATGTCGTCCGACAGCCCGGCCGAGCTGGAATCGTCGTCGTCCATGCGCGGCATCAGGTCGGCCACCTCCTCCACGTGCTCGATGCCTTCCACGCTCTGCAGCAGGTCGGCCACCGCGCGCAGGTCGTCGTCGCTGCCGGTGATGCGGATGCGGAGTTGGGGCATGGCATGGGTTCCGTGCGGGATGTGGCCAGCCTGCCGCCGTTCCCATCAAGGCCGGGTGATGGTGTCGGTGCCCGCGCTATACCGGCCCGCCGTCCGTTTTCGATCTTCGTGGCAGCGGGATGGCCTGGCGGCCCATTGGCCCGCTGCCCCGGCCCGGTTCGATTCCCGCCTGGCGTGCGCGCTGGCCGAATCGAGGCGCATATCACAAAAATTTGGCCTGCCTCCGGCTAGCTTGGGTGCCGGGCAAGCGCATGCGGCGCTTGGCCTAGGGGATGGGGTCAAGCGGGTCCATGAAAGAACTAGAAGCCGGCTCGCTTGCTCGAGAAGGTGCGATAGCGACTGGGAGTGTCCTGAACGCCGAGGCGTCGATCATCGATGCCTTGGTCGCGTCCGGTCGGCTGAAAGCTGGCGACCTGCAGCGAATCCAAAGTCTGGGTTCCGGGGCGGAGGCCGGTCGCCTCGGGCTGCTGGCCCGGCTCGGGTTGTTGTCGGAGCAGGACAAGGCGGCAGCCTGTGCCGATATCCTCGGCCTCCCGCTGATCGATGGCGCGGTGCTCGGTTCGCTGGAGCCGGGTGATGGCCTGAGTCTTGAAAGCCTGGGCATCTCGCTGCGATTCCTGCGCCAGTTCCGGATATGTCCCATCGCTTCACGCCATGGCGTCGTCGAAGTGGTATTGGCCGATCCCCATGACCCATACCCCGTGGACGCGATTGCCCTTGCGACCGGCCTGCAAGTCGCGCCCAAGGTCGGCATAGGGACAGAGGTGGACGCATTGATCGAGCGCTTCTTCGGTCAAGGGCGCACCACCATGGGTGTGATCGTCGACACGGCCGATGGCAACGACGGAAGCAGTGTCGACGACATCGAGCACCTGCGCGACCTGGCCTCCGAGGCGCCGGTCATCCGCCTCGTGAACCTGATCATCCAGCGTGCAGTGGAGCTGCGCGCCTCGGACATCCACATCGAACCGTTCGAGAGCCGGCTGAAGGTGCGCTACCGCATCGACGGCGTGCTGTCCGAGGGCGAAAGCCCGCCAGCCCAACTCACCGCCGCGGTGCTCAGCCGGGTCAAGATCATGGCCAAGCTCAACATCGCCGAACGCCGGCTGCCGCAGGACGGGCGGATCATGCTGCGGGTGCAGGGCAAGGAGCTGGACCTGCGCGTGAGCACGATGCCGACCGCGCATGGCGAAAGCGCGGTGATGCGCCTGCTCGACCGCGAGACGGTGGTGTTCGATTTCCGGCAGCTGGGCTTCACCGACGCACTGCTGTCGCAGTTCCAGCGTGCCCTGGCACATCCGCACGGGATCCTGCTGGTGACCGGCCCGACCGGCTCGGGCAAGACCACCACGCTCTACGCCGCGCTGTCGCGACTCAACACCCCGGGCGTCAAGATCATCACGGTCGAGGACCCGGTCGAATACCAGATCGAGGGCATCAACCAGATCCAGGTCAAGCCGACGATCGGGCTGGACTTCGCCAGCGCCCTGCGCGGCATCGTCCGCCAGGACCCGGACATCGTCATGATCGGCGAGATGCGGGACCTGGAAACGGCGCGCATCGCGATCCAGTCGGCGCTGACCGGTCACCTGGTGCTGAGCACGCTGCATACCAACAGCGCCGCCGGCGGGGTGGCGCGGCTGCTGGACATGGGCGTGGAGGACTACCTGCTGACGTCCACCGTCAATGCCATCCTGGCCCAGCGCCTGGTCCGGCGCCTGGAGCCGACCCACGCCGAGCCTTATCCGGCCTCGCCGGAGGAGATCGAACGCTTCGGTCTGCGCCGCTTCCAGCCGCAGGGCGAGATCCGGCTGCACCGGCCGCGGCCGTCGACGCTGACACCCACTGGCTACCTGGGGCGGACCACCATCATGGAGCTGCTGGTCATGGACGACGCCCTGCGCGCCGCGACCATGCGCCGGGCCGGCGCCGACGAGATCGAGCGCATCGCCCGCGAAGGCGGCATGCGGACCATGTACGAGGACGGCGTGGCCAAGGCGTTGCGTGGCGAGACGACCCTCGAGGAAGTGCTGCGCGTGACGGAGGAAGGCTAGGCGCATGGCCTTCTTCGACTACAAGGCGATCGATTCGCGCGGCGGGATGCTGGAAGGGCGCATGGAGGCGGCCAGCGATGCCGAGGTAATCGCGCGGCTGCAGGAGCAGGGCCATCTCCCGGTGGAGGCCTGGCCTGCCGGCGCGGCTGGTGGCGGCGCGTGGTTGCGGACCCTGGCGCGCCGCAGGCCGCTGGCGGGCGATGCACTGCCGCAGTTCACCCAGCAGCTGGCGACCCTGCTCGGCGCCGGGCAGCCGCTGGACCGGGCGCTATCGATCCTGCTCGAAGTGCCGGACGACGACCGGACGCGGCGGCTGATCGCCGATGTGCGTGAGGCGTTGCGTGGCGGCGCGTCGCTGTCGTCGGCGCTGGAACGGCAGCATGGCGTGTTCTCACGGCTGTACCTGAACATGGTCCGCGCCGGCGAGGCCGGCGGAAACCTGCACGAGAGCCTGCAGCGCCTGGCCGAGTACCTGGAGCGCAGCCAGGCCTTGAAGACGCGCGTGGTCAATGCCCTGATCTACCCGGCGATCCTGCTGGTGGTGGTGGGACTGGCGCTGCTGTTCCTGCTCGGCTACGTCGTGCCGCAGTTCGCGCTGATGTACGAGAGCCTGGAGGTGCCGCTGCCATGGTTCACCCTCCTGGTGCTGTGGCTGGGGCTGGTCGTGCGTACGGGCTGGCCGGTACTGCCGGTGGCGCTGGCCGTGGCGGCGTGGTGGCTCGACCGCCAGCGACGCGATCCCCAGGCCCGCCTGCGCCTGGACGCCTGGCTGTTGCGCCGCCGGTCGCTCGGGCCGTTGCTGGTCCGGCTGGAGACCGCGCGCCTGGCGCGCACCGCGGGCACGCTGCTGAAGAACGGGGTGCCGCTGCTGGGCGCGCTGGGCATCGCCCGCAACGTGCTCGGCAACCGGGCACTGGCCGCGGACGTGGGCATGGCCTGCGACCGCGTGCGCGATGGCCTCGGCCTGTCCGCGGCGCTGGCCGAGGGCGGGCGCTTTCCGCGGCTGGCCCTGCAGATGATCCAGGTAGGCGAGGAATCGGGTGCGCTCGACAGGATGCTGCTCAAGGCCGCCGAGGTCTTCGAGCAGGAGACCCAGCGCGCCATCGACCGCCTGCTCGCGGCGCTGGTGCCTGCGGTGACGCTGGTGCTGGCGTCCGTGGTGGGCCTGGTGATCGTCGCGGTGCTGGTGCCGCTGTACGACCTGACCGGTGCCTTGGGATGAGTGCGACGCGCCACCGAAGAATGCAATCCATGGAGAAGACCGCAATGCGAACCATCGCCCGGCCGCGCCCCGTACGCAGGGGTTTCCGGCAGGCGGGCATGAGCCTGCTGGAAATGATCATCGTGCTGGTGCTGATCGGCGGGGTGCTGACCCTGGTCGGCAGCCGGGTGCTCGGCGGCGCGGACCGCGGCAAGGCCAACCTGGCACGGTCGCAGATCCAGACCCTGGCGGGGAAGGTGGAGAACTACCAGCTGGATACCGGGCGGCTGCCAGGGAAGCTGGAGGATCTGGTGACGTCGCCCGGCAATGCCGGCGGCTGGCTCGGACCCTACGCCAAGGCGGCCGAACTGAACGACCCTTGGGGCCATCCGATCCAGTACCGGGTGCCGGGCGAGTCACAGCCCTTCGACCTGTTCAGTCTGGGCAAGGACGGCAAGCCTGGCGGCGACAGTTACGACGCGGAGGTCCGCTACGAATGACTGGAGCGGTGCCGCCGGTGCGCAACGGGACGTCAGCGTGAGCATGCGGGTCTGCCGCCGGCGTGCGAACGGCATGTCGCTGCTCGAACTGCTGCTGGTGATGGCGCTGGTTGCGCTGGCCGGCACGCTTGCCGTGGCGGCGTACAGCGGTGGCCTGGACGGCGTGCGGATGCGCGGCAGCGCCAAGGAGATCGCCGCGCAACTGCGTTACACCCGGGCGCAGGCGATCGCCAGCGGACAGATGCAGCGGTTCGAGATCGATCCGCAGCAGCGGCGTTGGCGGGCGGCCGGCGCGCGCCAGGGCCGGGTTCCGGATGCCGTGGAGATCGGTTTCATCGGCGCGCGTGAAGTGCAGCCAGGTCCCGGCACCGGCGCGATCGTGTTCTTCGAGGACGGCGGCTCCACCGGCGGACGCGTGCGCCTGGCGTCGGGAGGCGCCGTCTGGCAGGTCGACGTGGCCTGGCTCACCGGCGAGGTGACGCTCAGCCGCCTGTCGGTGGAGGGCGTGCGGTGAGGCGGCGGCTTCGCCGCGCAGGCCGAGCCGGTGCCGCGCGTTGCGCCGGCTTCACCCTGTTGGAGGTGATCGTCGCTTTCGCCCTGCTGGCGCTGGCCCTGACGATGCTGCTGGGCGCACTGTCGGGCGCCGCGCGGCAGGTGCGTCATTCGGAGGAGCTCAGCCGCGCCAGCCTGCACGCGCAATCGCTGCTGGCCCAGGCCGGCGTCGGCGAGGCGCTGGAGCCCGGACGGAGGGAGGGCACCTTCGACCGGGATCGCTACCGCTGGACACTGGAGATCGCACCCTACGCCGACCCTGCGCTTGTCCAGGCGATGCCGGAGCGGTCCGCCTCGCCGCAACTGCGGCAGCTGACCCTGGAGGTCCGCTGGGGAGACGGGCCCGCCCAGGCAATGCGCTGGCACACCCTGCGGCTGGTTCCCGCGGAAGGTGTCCGCTGATGCCCGGTCCATCCATCGCTGCCGGTCCGGTCGCCGTGCGCGCGCGAGGCTTCAGCCTGATCGAAGTGCTGTTGGCCATGGTGTTGCTGGCGGCCGGACTGGCGCTGGCCTTCGCGGTGATCCGGTCCGCCCAGACCGTCACTGCACGTGGCGAAGCCATCGCCGCGCGCAGCGAGCGCATGCGCGCGGTCGAGGGCTTCCTGCGCTGGCGCCTGGCCGGCGCCTTGCCGATCGCGTTCGACAGCAGCGACGGCGCACGTCCGCTGCGCTTCGTCGGCGAACCGGAGCGGATGCGCTTCGTCGCCGATCTGCCGCCGTACCTGGGCCAGGGAGGGCCGTATCTGCACGAACTGCAGGTGGACGGCAACGGCAACCGGCGACAGCTGCTGCTGGACTTGTCGATGGTCCAGGCGGGCAGGGTGGTCGCCGGGACGGCCGCGCGTCCACCGGAGATGCTGGCCGATCGGTTGCTGGCGGTGCGCTTCCGCTATCGCGGGATCGACCCGCAAGGCGGCCTTGGCGACTGGCAGGCGCATTGGCCCTGGCCGGAGCGGATGCCGTTGCAGGTCGAGGTCGTGATCGAGCCGGACGAGGGGGAGGCGTGGCCACCGATGGTGGTGTCGCTGCCCAACGGCGGTGCCGGAGCCACGCCATGAGGCGGACGGGTGCATCCCTGCCGGGCCGGCTCAGCTGGCTCAGCCGGCAGGTCGGCGGCCGGCCAGGCGGTCATGGCGCAGGCGTGCAGCGCGGCGCAGCGCTTCCGCTCGTACTGTGGCTGATCGTGGTGATGGTGGCGACGATCGGCGCTTTCGCACTGGCCTCGCGCGTGGAGATGCTGCAGGGGAAAGTGCAGGCCGACGGTGCACAGGCCCAGGAGGTCGCGCGCGCCGGCATCGAGTACGCGATGGCGCGCCTGGCCGATCCGCATCCCCAGCGCCGATGGGCAGCCGACGGCCGGCCCTACGCCTGGTCCTTCGCGGGCGCCTCCGTCGAACTGCGGATCGTCGACGAGTCGGGCAAGGTCGACATCAACCAGGCCGATCCGGTACTGCTGGCGGCGTTGCTGCGCGCCGTGGGCACGGAGCCGGCGGCGGCCCAGCAGCTGGCCGGCGCGATCGCGGACTGGCGCGACCCGGATTCGCTGGTCCAGCCCGGTGGCGGCGCCGAGGATCCGGCGTACGCCGCCGCCGGCCGGGCCTACGGCGCCAAGAATGCACCGTTCCAGAGCGTGGCCGAGTTGCACCGGGTGCTGGGCATGACACCGGAACTGTTCGCCGCCCTGGCGCCGCACTTGACGGTGTTCAGCGGCATGCCGCGCCCGAATGCCGAGTTCGCTCCCGCGCCGGTGCTTGCCGCGCTGGGGCCCGATGTCGCGCGCATCGGCCACGAACATCGGGATGCACAGCCGATAGCCGGTACCGGGACCTACAGCATCGACAGCCGCGCTACGTTGGTCGATGGCCGCGAAGCAGTGCTGCGGGCGACGGTGCGGAGCAGTGGCACGGTGCCGGGTGCGACCTATGCGGTCTTGCGTTGGGAAAGGGGGACATCGACACGATGAACACGGCGGGCGTTGGTCCCGGAGGCGTCGGCGTGCGCCGGCTTCCGGGCCTGGTTGATTTCTGGGACTGGTGGCGAGGCTGCCTGGCGGCGTGGCTTCCCCGCGATTGGCGCGACCTGCTGGGTTGGGCCCACGACCGCCTGCTGCTGTGCAGGCAGGCCGATGAGCTGCTCGTCCTCTGGGAGGGGGACGGACGATTGCGCGAACTGGCGCGCATCCCCGTCGTGGGCGACTCGCTCGATCTTGACCGACTGCTGGCTGCGCGTGCGGCCGCCCTGCCGCGCTGGTGGCTGCTGCCGACCGCATCGGGATTGCGTCGGCGCCTTCGCCTGCCGGCGTCCGCATCGCGGCACCTGCGGCAGGTCGTCGGATTCGAGATCGACCGGCAGACACCGTTCGCGGCCGGCGAAGTCCACTACGACGCCCGCACGATCGGCCATAGCGACGACGGACAGATCGATGTGGAGATCGTCGTCGTGCCGCGGCGCGTGCTGGATCGGGAACTGGGCGGGCAGGGGGAAACCCCGGCAGCGCTGGCCGGCATCGACCTGGCCGATGCGCAGGGCCGGCCACTGGGGTTCAACCTGCTGCCGCCGGCGCAGCGGCGCCGCCGGACCGATCCGCTGCGGCGCTGGAACCTGCTCCTGGCCGCGGTCGCGTTGCTCGCCATCGGCGGTGCCGGCCACCAGGTCCTGAAGAACCGGAGTGACGCCGCCGACGCATTGCAGCGCCGGGTCGAAGCCGAGTCCGCGCAGGCCAGGCAGGTCGCGGCGCAGCGCGGCCGGCTCTCGGCACTGGTCGAAGGTGCCGCATTCCTCGACCGGGTCCGTGCCGCGCGGCCCACCGTGGTGGAAGTATGGGACGAGGCGACGCATCGCCTGCCCGAGGGCACCTGGCTCGAGAAGTTCTCGATCGAGGGCGACCAACTGCTGCTGGTCGGGTCCAGCGGCGATGCGCCGTCCCTGATCGAACGCATGGAGGGCGCGCCACTGTGGCGCAAGCCGGCGCTGGCCGGCACGCTCCAGTCCGACCCGGCGTCCGGCCGCAACCGCTTCACCGTGACCGCCCAGTTGGCGGGCGGTGCCTCTTCAGCAACGGAGACCGCCGATGGCGACCCCGGCACCGAGTAGGCGCGAGCGCTGGATGGCGCTGGCCTTGCTCCTCGCCGTCCTGGCGGCGGCCTACGCACTGATCGTGCATCCGGCCTGGACAGGGCCGATGCGCGAGGCCGACCAGCGGATCCGGGACCTGCAGGAACGCGACCAGCGCATCCAGGCGCAGCTACGGCAGGCAGCGCAGGTCGAAAGACAGCTGCAGGAAGTCGCCGGCGCGCTGGCCGGACGTCCCGGCTTCCTGCCCGAGCGCAGCGCCGAACTCGCCAGCGCGGGCCTGGCGCAGCGCCTGGAAACGGCAGTGCTGGCCGCCAGTCCCGACGGCCGCACCTGTGCGATCCACAACCGCTCCCCGTTGCCGGCGGAGACCGAAGAAGGCCGCTTCATCCGCGTGTCGCTCCGTGCGCACCTGCGCTGCGGCGTGCCGGCACTGGCCGCAGTGCTGCATGCGCTGGAGAGCGGGCAGCCACGGCTGTTCGTCGACAAGGTGAGCCTGCTGGCCCAGCGGACTGCGGACGGCCGGGACAACAGCGGCGGGGTGGAAGCCAGCTTCGACCTCAGCGGCTATCTCGACCAGGAAGGGGCCACCGGCGTCCCGGTGGAGGTCGGCGATGCGCCTTGAAGCATTGAATGCCCGCACCTGGCTGCTGGTGGTGGTGGCCGGCTGGGCGGTATCGGTATGGCTGTTGGCCATGACCGGCCTGGGCGGGCGGATTGCGCCGGCGGCCGGGAAGGAGGCCGGCGCGGCGGCGCTGGCCATACCGGCGTTGCCCGAGCAGGCGCCGGAGCGGTTGCGGGATTTCGATCGCTACTCCGGCATCGCCGCACAGCCGCTGTTCTCCGCGGACCGCCTGCCCAAGGCCTTCCAGCTCGTTCCCGACGCCGAGCCGGCCGCGGCCGAAGACGTCCGCCTGACCGGCGTGCTGATCACGCCGGGCCTGCAACTGGCGACCCTGCAGACGCCGAACGGCGCCTCGCTGCGGCTGCGCCTGGACGGTCCCGAGGTGGCGGGTTGGCGGCTGCTTTCGTTGCAACCCCGCGCGGCGGCGGTGGCCGGGCCCGGCGGCACCCGTTCGTTGGCGCTGCAGACCTACGAAGGCGGCCGCTCAGGGCGGGGGGGGGCTCCCGGTTTCCCCGCGCCTGCGTCGGCGGCCACGCCCCCGGTGCCACCACCGGCCACGGGCGCCAGCGTGACCCTGGCGCAGCCTGCGTCGCCAGTTCCCGCTGCCGGCACGCAGCAACAGATCGAAGACATCCGGCGGCGGATCGAAGAACGCCGCCAGCGACTCAAACAATGAGGCCTGGGACCCGCATGGCCTCAACGACACACTCCAAGAGCACCGGCATGACCTTGCGCACGATCGCCACCCTTCTTCTCATGTTCCTGCTCGCGGCCTGCAGCAGCGTTCCCACCGCCGATATCCGTCGCAACAGCGATCCACGGACTACAGCCGTCCCTGATGCGCCAGGTGCGGAGGATGTTGCCGCGCGTCCCCAGCCGCTGATCCGTCGCGGCAGCGGCCAGGTCATCAACGAGGCCGCCCTCGCGCCGCCGTCGCCCAGCGACGCGGGCTCGGGCCTGGCCACCTTCAACTTCGAGGGCGAATCGCTGCACGCGGTGGTCAAGGCGATCCTGGGCGAGATGCTCGGCCAGAACTACGTCATCGCGCCCGACGTCCAAGGCACCGTCACCCTGGCCACGCCCAACCCGGTATCGCCGGGCGAAGCGATGCGGCTGCTGGACATGGTCCTGGGCCAGAACAACGCACGCCTGATCTACAGCGGCGGACGCTACAACGTGGTCCCGGCCGACCAGGGCATGAACGGCAGCGTGGCACCGCGTGCGGGATCGGCCGCGCGAGCCCGAGGCTACGAGGTGCGCGTGGTGCCGCTGCGCTACATCGGCGCGGAGGAAATGAAGAAAGTGCTGGAGCCGTACGCACGCACCAACGCGGTCGTCGCGGTCGACCCGACCCGCAACCTCATCACCTTGGGCGGGACCGCAGCCGAGTTGGAGAACTACCTGCGCACGGTACAGGTGTTCGATGTCGACTGGCTGTCGGGCATGTCGGTCGGGGTTTTCCCGCTGCAGTCGGGCCGCGCCGGACAGGTGGCGGCGGACCTGGAGAAGGTGTTCGGCGACAGTGGCAAGACGCCCAGCGCCGGCATGTTCCGCTTCCTGCCGCTGGAAGCCGCCAACGCGGTGCTGGTGATCACCCCGCAGGCCGCCTACCTGGACCAGGTCCAGCAGTGGCTGGATCGGATCGACAGCGCCGGTGTGGGGGCGCGCCTGTATTCCTACGAACTCAAGTACATCAAGGCGCGCGATCTGGCCGAACGCCTGGCCGAAGTCTACGGCGTCGGCACCGGCGCCCGAAGTGTCACCGCCGGGCCCACGCTGGCCCCCGGCGCCACGCCCATGCAGCTGGACAGCGGCGGGCTGGACAGCCGTGGCGGAACGGTCGGCTTCGGCGGCCAGGGTGGTGGAGCCAACGAAGGCATGCTGCAGCTGAGCCCGGCGGCCAGCGGCAACGCCAGCCTCAGCCTGGAGGTGGACGGCGACCGGGTCGGCGTGTCGGCGGTGGAGGAAACAAATTCGCTGCTGGTCCGCGCGCGTCCCTCCGCCTGGCGTTCGATCCGGGAAGTGATCGACAAGCTCGACGTGATGCCGCTGCAGGTGCACATCGAGGCGCAGGTCGCCGAGGTCAAGCTCACCGGCGAACTGAGCTACGGGGTGAACTGGTATTTCGAGAACGCGGTGACCGCCGCTCCGCCTGCGGGTCCCGGCCTGCCCAGCGCGCTGGGCCGCGACATATGGGGCGGCATCGCCGGCAGCGTCACCGGCAACGGCCTGGGCTGGACCTTCCTCGGCCGCAACGCGGCCGCGGTCATCAGTGCGCTGGACAGGGTCACCGACGTGCAGCTGCTGCAGACGCCCTCGGTGGTGGTCCGCAACAATGCCGAGGCCACCTTCATCGTCGGCAGCCAGATTCCGGTGACCTCGGTGTCGGTGATGCCGGGAACGGGCGAGAGCCGCTATACCCAGGTGCAGTACCTGGATACCGGCATCATCCTCAAGGTCCGTCCCCGGGTGACCCGCGACGGCATGGTGTTCCTGGACATCGTCCAGGAAGTCAGCACGCCAGGCTCGCAGACCGACGCCGACGAGAACGGCAACGTGCGCATCGATACCCGCCGGTTGAAGACCGAGGCGGCGATCCGCGCTGGCGACACGATCATGCTCGCCGGTCTGATCAGCCAAGGACAGGACACGGGTTCGTCCGGAGTGCCTGGTCTGAGCCGGCTGCCGGTCCTGGGCGGTCTATTCGGGCGCCAAGTCGTGAACGACAGTCGCGAGGAGGTGATCGTGCTGTTGACGCCGACGGTAATCCGCAATCCGCAGGAAGCGGCGAACCTCACCGACGAATATGGGAGGTCGTTTCGAGCACTCGAGCCGCTTCGCAGGCCATAGGCGTAAATATTTCACTTGCGCAGGTGTGCGAGTCCGATCACAGAATGTCAAACAGGCTTGGGCTAACGTTGGAATTGCAGAAGTCGTATGGCTCGTGCAGAGGGGCGCGAGCAGAGTGATTCTTGGGGAAGTCTAGCGCTCGCTCAGCGCTAGAAGATTGGGGGTGCGTCAATGGGGTTTGGCCCGCGACGCCAGCAACTAATATCTAGATGGGGGATATCTTGATCAACCGAGATAAGCAGGCCGTACCTGTAGGCCAGGTAGTTCTTAATTTCATACTGCTGTTCGGTTTGATAGCCGCTTCAAATGAGGCCCCGGCTGAGACAAGAGCGCCAGACAAGGAAGAGGATCCTATTGAAGTGCGAGGGGTGCGTGGCTTTGTCGATCGCCTGGCTTATCGTAGATTCTCGAGCATTCGTATGGAGGGCGGAAGTGGAGGCGATATTACTGCCCCTGCTACGACTGTGGACAATACCCAGCCGATGCAGCCTGAGCAGCGCTGCGACGGTCAAGAAGAAGCCCCGTCTGATCTTTCAGGCCAACCGGTGGTGATCCCGTCGGGCAACAAGATTCTCGAAGAATTGGATTTTGCTACGTCCGCCGGAGATTTTGTCCTCAACCGCTGGTATTCCAGGGCCCGCGGCGCTCCCAGTTTCGGCCCCGGTTGGACATGGGCGTTCGATTACCGGCTGAATTTCACCCCCAATCCTGGCTTCACCCCGGTATGCCAGCCCGGGACGCAGGAGCCAGGCGTCCCTTGCCCGTTGCAGGGCGCCCGCTACAGCGCGATCACGGTCTACCGTCCGGATGGGCGTGCCTACGAATACACATGGAACGCATCGAGCGGGCGCTATGAGGACCCGCGCGCCGAATCGCGCAGCTGGATCAACGCGAACTTCTGGAGCAACCAGTCTCAGGACACCTTCACCCTCAGGACAGAAGGGGTGGGCACGGAGCGGTACAACAGCAACGGCCTGCCGCTGTTCATCCGGGACAACCGCAACGTCGGATACACCTTCACCTACACCAGCAACCGGATGACCAAGGTCACCCACACGTCCGGGCGATCCATCACGATTGCCTGGACCAGTGGATTGATCTCGTCCATTACTGCGCCCAACAACCAGGTTTACAGCTACGGCTACAACGCCAATGGGGTCTTGTCCTCGGTTACGTATCCCGGTGGGTTGGGTACGAGGACCTATCACTACGAGGACCCCGTCTCCTACATGGCGCTGACCGGGTATTCGATCGATGGCGTGCGCAAGACACGCTACTCGTACCAGGCCGACGGGAAGGTCGCCTGGTCCGGGCGCGAAGGCGCGGTCGAGCGCGACACATTCGCGTATGGCGGCAACTACACCGACGTGACCAATGCGCTGGGGCACACCACGCGCTACAACTTCGTGACCGTCAAGGGCATCAAGCGGGTGGCCTCGGTGAGCCGTCCGGCCAGCACGGCCTGTCCGGCGGGAGTCGCAGCCACCGACTACGACACCCGTGGCTATCCCACCCGCAACGTGGACTTCGAGGGCAACCAGACCTTCCTCACCTACAACGACCGCGGCGAACTGCTGGAGCGGCGCAGCGGCGTCGGCCCGGCGCCGGGCAACAGCACGGCCAACCAGCAGCGCACCACCTATGGCTGGGATACCGCGCGCAACCTGCTGGTCCGCGAGTCGCACTACGGCAACGGCGGCAACATCCAGGCCGAAACCGTCTACACCTACTACCCGGACAGCGACGCGCCCCGCGCGCGGCTGCTGGAAAAAGTGGAACAGTGCGCGCCGGACTGCACGTCTGGCCAGAAGCGCACCACCACCTACGCCTATGCCGTATACGGCAACCGCATGATCCAGACCCTGGTCGTCGATGGCCCGCTGGACGGCAACGGCGACGCGGTGACCTACCAGTACGACACGGCCGGCAACCTCACTTCGGTGACCAACGGCCTCGGCCATGCGGTCACCTACGCCGGCTACAACGCCCTGGGCCTGCCGGGCAGCATGACCGACGCCAACGGGCTGGTCACCCAGTACACCTGGGACCTCAAGGGGCGCCTGACCCAGCAGCGCGTGCTCGGTCCCGGCGGCAATCGCGACTGGACCACGACCTGGCGGTCCGACGACCAGCCGTCGGCCACGACCAGTCCCGGCGGGATCTCGCTGGGCTACCTGTACGACGGCATCGGCCGCCTGACCGAGGTGCGCGAGTCGCGCGGCAGCCTCTACGGCGCCAACTCGCTGGACCGGCTGCTGATCAGCTACGACGCGCTCAGCAACGTCACCCAGCGCCGCACGGGTTACCAGGCCGATGGCGTCTCGTTCACGCAGACCAGCAACGCGCAGTACGCCTACGACAGTGCCGGGTTCCTGGAGCGGTCGTGGCAGGTCTCGGGCCAGGAGACGCTGTACCAGTACGACGCCAACGGCCGGCTGGCGGGCGTTTCCGATCCGCTGGGCCGGACCACGGCGTACCTGTACGACAGCCATGGCCGCAGGAAGACGGTCATCGACCCGCTGCTGCAGCCGGCGCAGTTCGGTTATGACGTGCTGGGCCGGCTGTCCAGCGTGACCGACCCGCGCGGCAAGGTCACCAGCTACACCTACAACGGCTTCGGCGACCTGACCCAGCAGGTCAGCCCGGACACGGGCACCACGACCTACGCCTACAACGCCTACGGCCAGCGCAGTTCGATGACCCGGGCCGGCAGCCTGACCACCACGTATGGCTACGACGGCCTGGGCCGGGTGACCTCGGCGGCCTCCGGCGGCCAGACCCAGGCCTTCACCTGGGACAGTTGCACTAATGGCAAGGGCCGGCTGTGCGCGGTCGGCGACCCGAGCGGAACGCTGGGCTGGACCTACAACAGCGCCGGCGAGGCCACGGCGCAGTCGCAGACCGTGGCCGGCAGTGGCGTGGCGTTCGGGCAGACATACGCCTACGATGCAGCCGGGCGCCTGACCGGGATCGGCTATCCGGGCGGGGTGAGCGTAGGCTACGGCTACAGCGGCGGACGGATGACGGCGATGACGGCGATGGTCGGCGGTGTGACCCACCACGTGGCCACCGGGATCGGCTACCGTCCGTTCGGCGCGGCGAGCGGATGGACCTACGGCAACGGGGCCACCCGGGCCGTGGTGCGCAACGGGGTGGGGCGGCTGACCGAGCTGAACGCGAAGAACGGCGGCACCGACCTGCAGCGGCTGACCTACGGCTACAACGCCGCCGAGGAGATCACCCAGATCACCAACGGCGTCAACAGCGCCCTGACCCAGGCCTACGGGTACGATGCCCTGGGCCGGCTGACCGGGGTGACGGCCAGCGGCGCCAACCAGGGGTTCGGCTACGACGCCAACGGCAACCGGACCAGCCACACCTGGGGCGGATTGACGGACAGCTACGTGATCGCCGGCGCCAACAACCAGCTCAGTGCGATCACCGGCCCGCGGGCCAAGGGGTTCAGCTACAACGCGCGGGGCAACACCACCCTCGGCGGCGGCAACACATACGGCTACGACGCGTTCGACCGGCTCAGCCAGGTGACCCAGGGCGGCANCACGACCTACTACCGGATCAACGCGCTGGGCCAGCGGGTGCGCAAGGACCGGGGGTCGGATGCGACGGCCACGGGCTATGCCTACGGGCCGAGCGGGCAGGTGGAGGCCGAGTACAGCTGGGGCGCGGGCAGCTGGAGCCACTACCTGCGGCTGCCGGGCGGGGAGCCGGTGGCGCTGGTGCGCGGCGGGCAACTCTATGCGATCCACACCGACCACCTGGGGCGGCCGGAGGTGGCGAGCAACAGCAGCCGGGCGATTGTCTGGCGGGCGAGCAACTATGCGTTCGACCGCACCGTCACCCTGGACAGTATCGGGGGATTGAACCTGGGGTTCCCGGGGCAGTACTGGGACCAGGAGAGTGGGCTCTGGTACAACCGGTTCCGGAGCTACGATCCGAGTACGGGGCGCTATGTCGAAAGCGATCCGATTGGGCTGGCGGGCGGGTTGAATACCTATGCCTATGTCGGGGGGAATCCGGTCAGCTTCGTTGATCCGTTTGGCCTAAGACCTTGCCCGCCCGATTACTTGGGCATAGCGTTCGGCGTTGCGGACATCGGAATGGGTGGCTATGAGGCAATTAGTGGAACTGCATCGTTCTTAATAGGTGTTTCCGCTGGACAACCGGAAATTGCAGCGCCTGGTGCTCTTGTGGCTGGCGTTGGAATGGCCACTATGTACGATGGAATGTCTGGTATTCAGACTGCTCTTGACGGGAAGGAGAGGCCGTCTGCATTTAGTCAGGTCGGAGGGATGCTCCTTGGAGCACAAGGCGCAGCGATCGGCGAAGTGGCGTCCAATGCGATGACCTTCAGTGGAGCGCTTAGAGGCTTCCGAAATCTGATGCGCCGAGCAGCGACGGATAAGGACACCATGGAAGCGATGAAGGGTATAAACGAGGCTGCCAATGACCCATGCGGGTGCAATTGAGGTGAATATGCAGAGCAAATTTATGAGATGGGTTGGCGCGCTGGTATGTCTCTCAATCTTTTTGCGAGCGGTGTTCTACATAGGAAGCAAAATCTATGTGACGGGCGGGTTGGAACCGTTCGATTGGGTTGCGGTTCCAATTGGTCTCGTAGCCCTGTACCTCAGCTACATGTTCTTCAAGAAAATCTTCAGGAAAAGGGGTCAGGTACATTTTAGGCATCAGGGAAAATGAACCCGACCCCTTTCGATTACAGGGCGGGGCGACCGACGTGTACGTGACGGCCAGCGCCAACAACCGGCTGAGCTCGATCACCGGCCCGCGGGCCAAGAGCTTCGTCTACAACATCCGCGGCAACACGACCAGCGGCGGGGGCAACAGCTACGGCTACGACGCGTTCGACCGGCTCGGCCAGGTGACCCAGGGCGGCATCACGACCTACTACCGGATCAACGCGCTGGGCCAGCGGGTGCGCAAGGACCGGGGGTCGGATGCGACGGCCACGGGCTATGCCTACGGGCCGAGCG
>NZ_AZUZ01000045.1 GCF_000513955.1 Pseudoxanthomonas suwonensis J47 | reverse complement strand
AGCGCATCCGGGGCACGGGCCGGCAGGCACTGTCTGGGAGCCGGCGCCCCGCCCCGAAGGCGGCCTGCGACCTTGTCCGGGCTACGGTCCGCTCCGGTTTCCCTCTCTCCCCGGGGTGAGGCGGGACGTCTGCGGGCCACTGGCGCGCATCCCGTCGAATCCCACGCCCCCTGGACGTGACCGGGGCGCGGAGCGGGTTACGGGTAAGGTCCGGGATCCGTCGCCGCGCTGGCGCACCTGCCCTCTCCCCAACCCCTCTCCCGGAGGGAGAGGGGCTTCAACGTCGCTTAGCGCACGACCTTGATGATGCCGCAGGCCACGCGGGCGCCGGCGTTGCCGGCGGGCTGGCTCTGGTAGTCGTCCGCGGACGCGTGGACGATCACCGCCCGGCCGGCGATGTCGTTGGCCGCGCCGCCGCCCAGGGTCACGCCGCGCAGGTGCACGTTGACCGTGGCCACGCCCTCGGCATTGCTGGTGATGTTGTCCATGTCACCGGCGTGGTGGGTCGCGGTGCCTGCGCGGCCGTGCGCGGTGGCGGCGGGATTGAAGTGGCCGCCGGCGCTGGTGGCGTCGACCGCGCTGCAGTCGCCCTTCTCGTGCACGTGGAAGCCGAACTGGCCCTGCGGGGCGAGGCCGCCGACTTCGCCGCTGATGTGTACGCCATCGCCCATCGGCGCCAGGGTGAGCTTGCCACTGACCCGGCTGCCGGACGCCGAGGCGAGCACGGCCTCGGCCTGCTGCGCGGTGCTGACCGGCGCGGGCGGTGCCGGTTCCGGGGCCGGCGGCGGCGTGGTGCTGCATGCGGCCAGGGCGAGCAGTCCGAGCGGCGCGAGGATCCTGTGCTTGTGCATGTGCGGTCTCCCGTTGGAAGACGCGCAGGATAAGGGCGGCGCGGGTGCAGAGGGAATGAAGCAACGGGATTGTGGGCGCGGTGCACACGTGGCACCGCGGTCCACGCCAGGCGTGGTGCCAGGTGCGTGCTTGTAGTGCAGACGCATCGGCTGCGGTAGCTGTGATCTGGCGTGCCTCTGTGGCGGACTGCCGCGCGGACCGCTCGCAGCAGGCGGTCCAGCGAGCGCAGCAGCTCGACCTTGTCCTCGTTGCCCATGCCCTCGGGCGGATCCAGCGCCGGATACAGGTCGCGCACGACCGGCGTGCCGGTGCGCACCAGCTGCCGTTCCAGCCGCGCCGTCGCCCGCGCCGAGCCGGCGGCCAGGCGAGGCGCGGGCAGTCGGTTTTCCGGGTCGACGGACTGGTGTCTGCCGCGATCTCCGATGTTGCTGGGCGCCCGGCCCTCACCCCTGGCCCCTCTCCCGGGGGGAGAGGGGAAATACTCAGCGGCGTTTGCGGCCTGGGCCGAGTTTGCGGGTCACGGTGTTGCGGCCTACGCCCAGCAGCGCGGCGGCTTCGACGCGGCGGCCGCCGGTGTGCTGCAGGGCGGCGTTGAGCAGGGCCTGGTCGAAGCGCTGGCGCGCTTCGGCGTGCAGGTCGCGCGCGCCGGCCTGCAGGCAGGCCAGGGCCCACTGGCCGAGCTGGCGGTCCCATTCGGCGGGCGCCGAGGCCACCGCGGGCAGCGGCACCTGCGCCTGCGGCGCGCGCGTGTCGCCGAGGTCCTCGACGGTGATGGTCTCGCCGGGCGCCAGCGCGGCCAAGCGCCAGCACAGGTTCTGCAGTTCGCGCACGTTGCCGGGCCAGTCCATCGCCTGCAGCGCGGCCAGCGCGGCCGGGTCGAAACGCTTGGCGCCGGCGCCGAGCTTGCGCGCGGCGCGGTGCAGGAAGGTGTCGGCCAGCAGCGGGATGTCGGCGCGGCGCTCGCGCAGCGGCGGGATCTGCAGGCGCACGACGTTCAGCCGGTGCAGCAGGTCGGCGCGGAAGCGGCCCTGCTGGACCAGCGCTTCGAGGTCCTGGTGGGTGGCGGCGATCACGCGCACGTCGACGCGGATCAGCTCGCGGCCGCCGACGCGGAAGAACTCGCCCTCGGCCAGCACGCGCAGCAGGCGCGTCTGCAGCGAGGCTGGCATGTCGCCGATCTCGTCGAGGAACAGGGTGCCGCCGTCGGCCTGCTCGAAGCGGCCGATGTGGCGCTTCTGCGCGCCAGTGAAGGCGCCGGCCTCGTGGCCGAACAGCTCGCTCTCCAGCAGTTCGGCGGGGATCGCGGCGGTGTTGAGCGCGACGAACGGGCCGTTGGCGCGCGGCGATTCACGGTGCAGCGCGCTGGCCACCAGTTCCTTGCCGGTGCCGGTCTCGCCGGTGATCAGCACCGACAGCGGCGCCTGGGCGAGGCGGCCGATCGCGCGGAACAGCGCGCGCATCGCCGGGGTGTCGCCGACCAGCTCGGACGCAGGCGGCTCTTCGGGCTCGGGCTCGGCCGCCGGTGCCGGCGCCTGCACCGTGCCGACCGGCAGCGCGCGCGCCGCGAGCGCGACCGCGTCGTCGAGGTCGAAGGGCTTGGACAGGAACTCGTGCGCGCCGCCGCGGAACGCGGAGGCGGTACTGGCAACGTCGGTGTACGCCGACATCACGATCACCGGCAGCTGCGGATGCGCGGCCTTCAGGCGGTCCAGCAGCTGGAGGCCGTCCTCGCCGGGCATCCGCACGTCGGTGAACAGCAGGTCCGGCGCGCCGCGCACGCGCAGCGCGGCCAGCGCGCTGGCGGCGTTCTCGAAGCCGTCGACCTCGTAGCCCGCGTCGCGCAGGGCGGTGGCGAGGACGAAGCGCACCGAGCGGTCGTCGTCGACGACCCAGACGCGGCGGTTCTCGGCGCTGGCGGCGGCCGGATTCATGCAGGCGGTGCTCCTTCGGTGTCGTTCTGCGGCAGCAGCAGGGTGAAGACGGTATGGCCGGGGCGCGAACGGAAGGTCAGCGAGCCGCGGTGTTCGCGCGCGACCTGGTGGGCCAGGGCGAGGCCCAGGCCGGTGCCATCGGCGCGGCCGCTGACCAGCGGCAGGAACAGGTGCTCGGCCAGTTCGTCGGGCACGCCGCGGCCGTCGTCGACGATCTCCACGCGCAGCGCGCGCGGGTGCAGGTGTTCGCGGATATGCAGGCCGTTCTCGACGCGGGTGCGCAGGATGATGGTGGAGGCGCCGGCTTCCAGCGCGTTGCGCACCAGGTTCCACACCGCCTGGGTGAGGCGGTCGGCGTCGCCGGGGAATTCGGGGATGCTGGGGTCGTAGTCGCGCTGCACGCGTACGCTCCAGCCGCCTTCGGCCTCGACCAGGCGCAGCACGCGCTCGAGCACGGCGTGGATGTTGAGAGGCGCGTGCGGGCGCTGCGGTGCCGGCGACATCAGCTGGTCGACCAGCTGGCTGAGGCGGTCGATCTCCGCGCCGATCAGGTCGAGCAGTTCGCGTTCGCCGCTGTCGTCCGGGCGCGCGGCGGCGCGGCGCGCCAGCAGCTGGGCCGCGCCCTTGAGCCCGGCCAGCGGGTTGCGCAGCTCGTGGGCCAGGCCCTTGAGCGCGGCCTGCAGGGCGCCGGGCAGGGCCTGGGCCGGGTCCGGCGCGGGGAAGGCATCGGCCGGGTGCGCTTCCAGCAGCCAGCCGTCGGCGGTGCGGGTCACCCAGCCGTCGGCGTAGCGCGGCGCCTCGCCGGGCACGCCCAGCGCGATCCGGTGCAGGCGCAGGACCTCGCGCTCCTCCTGTTCGAGGAAGCGGGCCAGGGCCTCGCCCTCCACCTCCAGCGCGGCCAGCGGCTGGCCGAGCAGGCGGCGCGGGCCGATGCCCATCCAGCGCGGGAACGCCGGGTTCATTCCGACGATGCGCGCCTGCGCGTCGGTCCAGGCCACCGGGGTGGTCAGCTGCTCCAGGGTCGGGGCGGCGGTCGGCGTGCTCACGTCCATTGCACCAATTTAGTGCAAGACGCGGTCCGGCGCGATCCCGCGCCGCGCCGGGGTTCAGCGCCGCTTGCGGGCCTGCTCGACCAGCGAATGCAGGATGCGGAGGTCCTCGGCGTCGAGGGTGTCGGCCTCGTCGCCGCGATAGTGGCGGCGGTAGGCGCGCACGGCCGCGGCGCGGTCGTCCAGCGGCCAGCCGATGGCCTGCATTGCCAGCCACGGGTCGAAGCCCGGCGGCGGATCGCCGTCGGCCGGGTCCGGCCACAGGCCGAAGCCGGCGCGGGCCAGCTCGGCCCACGGGAACTGGGCGCCGGGATCGCGCTTGCGGGTCGGGGCCAGATCGGCATGGGCGATGACCGCATGGCGCGGGATGCCCAGGCGCGTGCACAGGTCCTCGAGCAGGCGCAGCAGCGCTTCGATCTGCGCGGGCGGGAACGGTTCACCACCATCGTTGTCCAGCTCGATGCCGATGGAGGCGGAGTTGAGGTCGGTGATCGTGCCCCAGTTGCCGCCGCCGGCGTGCCAGGCGCGGCGCGAGTCCTCGACCAGCTGGTACAGGTCGCCATCGGCGCCGACCAGGTAGTGCGAGCTCACCGGCCCGCCGCTGTTGCGGGTGCGCAGGGTGACCAGGCTCTGCGCGACCGATTCCTGCTCGGTCGCATGCAGCACGATGATGGTGGCGCGGCGCTCGTCGTGGTTCGGCGAGGCTTCCCACTGCGCGATGGGGTTGCGTACCGGCGCCTGCGCGCAGGCGCCCAGCAGCAGGGCGAGCGCGACGATGGATGTGTGACGGAAAAAGTTGGCCATGCCTAATTGCAACGGCATGCGCCGCGGAAGGCAAGGACCACACGCGCGGTCCGCGACCGCCGTCGTCCGCCAGGATGCGGGAACGGCTGCTGCGGATGCGGAAGGAAGCCGCGAACACGGGATCACCTCGGCAGTGGCTGTTGCGCTGCGCCCCCCGGCCGTGCGCGTCTCCGGCGGCGGCCGCGGGAAGCGGCCGCCCCGGTGGAAAACCCCGGTCCGCGGCGTCGCGCCGCGGACCGGTTGCTGCGTCGATCAGGCCTCGTAGGCGGATTCGCCGTGCGAGCTGATGTCCAGGCCGACACGCTCGGCCTCTTCGTTGACGCGCAGGCCGAACAGCACCTTGGCGATGAGCAGGGCGACGACGGTGACCACGGCGCACCAGACGATGGTGAAGCCGACGCTGACCACCTGCACCCACACCTGGTGGCCGATGTCGAAGTCGGCGTCGCCGGTGCCGCCCAGCGACGGGGCGGTGAACACGCCGGTGAGGATCGCGCCGACGATGCCGCCGACGCCGTGCACGCCGAACACGTCGGCGGTGTCGTCGACCTTCAGCAGCTTCTTCAGGCCGGTGACGCCCCACACGCAGATCACGCCGGCGGCGAAGCCGACCACGATCGCGCCCAGCGGACCGACGGTGCCGCAGGCCGGGGTGATGCCGACCAGGCCGGCGACCGCGCCGGAAGCCGCACCCAGGGCGGACGGCTTGCCCTTGGTCAGCGCTTCGACCAGGGTCCAGCCGACGATCGCCGCCGAGGTGGCGAGGATGGTGTTGATGAAGGCCAGCGCGGCGGTGTCGTTGGCGGCGGCGGCCGAACCGGCGTTGAAGCCGAACCAGCCGATCCACAGCAGCGAGGCGCCGATGAAGGTGAACGGCACGTTGTGCGGCTTCAGCGCGACCTGGCCGAAGCCCAGGCGCTTGCCGACGAAGTACGCGCCCACCAGGCCGGCCACGCCCGCGTTGATGTGCACGACGGTGCCGCCGGCGAAGTCGATCGCGCCCAGCTCGGCCAGGTAGCCGCCGCCCCAGACGATGTGCGCCATCGGGATGTAGCTGAAGGTGAACCACAGCACCGAGAACAGCAGCACCGCCTTGAACTTGATGCGCTCGGCGAAGGCACCGACGATGAGCGCGGTGGTGATGGCGGCGAAGGTCGACTGGAAGGCGACGAACAGCAGCTCCGGGATCGTGCCGCTGAGGCTGGCGGTGGTGATGCCGGCCAGGAACGCCTTCTCCTTGAACGAGCCGAAGAACGCGTTGCCCTCGGAGAACACCGCGCTGTAGCCATAGAAGGCCCACAGCACGATCACCACCGAGGCGACGACCATCACCTGGCTCAGCACCGAAAGCACGTTTTTGCTGCGCACCAGGCCGCCGTAGAACAGGGCCAGGCCGGGCACGATCATCAGCAGGACCAACATGGTCGAGGTCAGCATCCAGGCGGTGTCGCCGGAATCCAGCGAGGCCTCCTCCTCGGCCGGCGCGGCTTCCTCGACGGCGACCGCCTCGGCCACCGCATCGCCGGCGGCATCGGCCGCTTCGACGACCTCGGTGGCCACTTCCTCGACGGCCGGCGCGGCGGTTTCTTCCTGCGCCTGCGCGGCGAAGGAGGTGGTTGCCATGGCCGAAACGAGCATCGTCAGGCACACGGCATAGAACCGGGACTTCCACCCGGCCAGGAATCGCATGTTCATGGGCTTCTCCGAGTGGTGGGTTAGAGCGCGTCCGCGCCGAGCTCGCCGGTGCGGATGCGGATGACCTGTTCGACCGCGGTGACGAAGATCTTGCCGTCGCCGATCTTGCCGGTGCCGGCGGACTGCTGGATGGCTTCCAGCACCGCGTCGACGCGGTCGTCGGTCACGACGGTCTCGATCTTGATCTTCGGCAGGAAGTCGACGACGTACTCGGCGCCGCGGTACAGCTCGGTGTGGCCCTTCTGGCGACCGAAGCCTTTCACTTCGGTCACGGTGATACCGGACACGCCCGCCTGGGCGAGGGCTTCGCGCACCTCGTCAAGCTTGAACGGCCGGATGATCGCGGTAATCAGTTTCATGTTCGCATCCCGATGGTGGAGGGTCCGGCGCAAAGGCCGGCGTTCGGAACCCGGGGATCACGCCGGGTCCCCATGGACCCGGCGCCCCCGCACGACATGGCCGCGCCGTGCCGGCCGCGGCACACCGATTCAGGGCTTGCATCCGACTTCTTGGGGGAGGTCATGCAGGCCCGTGAATCCCTTCGTTCCCCTGGAGCAGTGCTGCTGTTTCTTTCCTTTCCCTGTCTGCCGACGGCTTCCGGCCCCGCCGGAAACCGCAGCGCGCGCGGCTCCCCGCCGCGCGCGCCATGTTGCTCAGTTGCCGTAGTACAGCTGGTATTCCAGCGGGTGCGTCGCGGCGCGGAACTTGGTGACTTCCTGCATCTTCAGCGCGATGTAGCCGTCGATGAAGTCGTCGCTCATCACCCCGCCGGCCTTGAGGAACTCGCGGTCCGCGTCCAGCGCCTCGAGGGCCTGGTCCAGGCTCGAGCACACCTTCGGGATGTTCTTCTCTTCTTCCGGCGGCAGGTCGTACAGGTCCTTGTCGCTCGGCGCGCCCGGGTCGATCTGGTTCTTGATGCCGTCCAGGCCGGCCATCATCAGCGCGGTGAAGGTCAGGTAGCCGGACTGCAGCGGATCGGGGAAGCGGATCTCGATGCGGCGGGCCTTCGGGCTCGACACCCACGGGATGCGGCACGAAGCGGAGCGGTTGCGCGCCGAGTAGGCCAGCATCACCGGCGCCTCGAAGCCCGGGACCAGGCGCTTGTAGCTGTTGGTGCCGGAGTTGGCGAAGGCGTTGATCGCCTTGGCGTGCTTGAAGATGCCGCCGATGTACCACAGCGCCAGCTGCGACAGGCCGCCGTAGCCGTCGCCGGAGAACAGGTTCTTGCCTTCCTTCGACAGCGACTGGTGCACGTGCATGCCGCTGCCGTTGTCGCCGACGATCGGCTTCGGCATGAAGGTGGCGGTCTTGCCGTTGCGGTGGGCGACGTTCTTGACGATGTACTTCAGCGTCAGCAGCTCGTCGGCCTTCTTCACCAGGGTGTTGAACTTGGTGCCGATCTCGCACTGGCCGGCGGTCGCCACTTCGTGGTGGTGGACCTCGACCTCGATGCCGGCCTCTTCCAGGGTCTTGCACATCTCGGCGCGCAGGTCGTGCAGCGAGTCGGCCGGGCCGACCGGGAAGTAGCCGCCCTTGATGCCCGGGCGGTAGCCGGTGTTGCCGGATTCGTACTTGGTACCGCTGTTCCACGCCGCTTCCTCGGACTCGATCTCGAAGAAGGTGTGGCCCATGTCGTTGGCGTAGCGGACCGCGTCGAAGATGAAGAACTCCGGCTCCGGGCCGAAGAAGGCGGCGTCGGCGAGGCCCAGCGACTTCAGGTAGGCCTCGGCGCGCTTGGCCACGCCGCGCGGGCAGCGCGAGTAGGCCTGCATGGTGGCCGGGTCGAGGATGTCGCAGGTGAGGATCAGGGTCGGATCGGCGGTGAACGGATCCAGCACCGCGGTGCTGGCGTCGGGCAGCAGGACCATGTCGGATTCGTTGATGCCCTTCCAGCCGGAGATCGAGCTGCCGTCGAACATCTTGCCGTCCTCGAACAGCGAGTCCTCGACGATGCTGACCGGGAAGGTCACGTGCTGCTGCACACCCCGCATGTCGACGAACCGCAGGTCGACGAACTCGACCTGGTTGTCCTTGATCAGCTTCTCAACGTTTTCCACGGACATCGCTTGCAACCTCGGGTTGATGGGTACCGGCTACCAAGCAGGCCGCGTGCCAACTTTTGCGCACTCACAAGTCATTGATTCCACTGAACCGACGCCCGGGTTCGGGGCGGATTGCATCACAACAGTGCATCATTCCGGTGCAGGCTTTGAACCATAATGGTGCAACGAGCAGGGGCCGCGTCTCTTCGGTATCCTCGTGCGCCTTTCACACTCCGGCAGCGCACGTGTCCGACCTGTTTTCCGCCCTCCTGCTGGGCATCCTCGAAGGCCTGACCGAGTTCCTGCCGATCTCCAGTACCGGACACCTGCTCATCGCCCAGCACTGGCTCGGCGCGCGTTCGGACTTCTTCAACATCGTGATCCAGGCCGGCGCGATCCTCGCCGTGGTCCTGGCCTTCCGCGGCCGCCTGTGGGAACTGGCCAGCAACCTGCGCGATCCGGCCAACCGCGACTACGTGCTCAAGCTGGGCGCCGCCTTCCTGGTGACCGCGCTGGTCGGCCTGCCGGTGCGGCTGGCCGGCTGGGAGCTGCCGGAAACGGTGACGCCGGTGGCCACCGCGCTGGTCCTGGGCGGCATCTGGATGCTGGTGGCCGAGCGTGTGGCCGAGAAGCGTGGCGACGTGGCCACGATCACCTGGAAGGTCGCGGTGCTGGTCGGGCTGGCGCAGGTGGTGGCGGGGATTTTCCCGGGCACCTCGCGTTCGGCGGCGGCGATCTTCCTGGCGATGCTGGCCGGTACCAGCCGGCGTTCGGCGGCGGCGGAGTTCGTGTTCCTGCTGGCGATCCCGACCATGTTCGCCGCCAGCGGCTACGCCTTCCTGGAACTGGTCAAGGACGGTGGCCTGGGCAGCGAGCCGTGGGGCGACGTGGCGGTAGCCTTCGTCGCCGCGGCGGTCACCGGCTTCGTGGTGGTGCGCTGGCTGATGGGCTACATCAAGCGCCACCGCTTCACCGGCTTCGCGATCTACCGCATCGCCCTGGGCCTGGGCCTGCTGGCGTTCATGCCGGCCGGAAGCTGAAGCGCCTTCACGCGGACTGAATCCCGCCGGGCGCATCCAGCCGTTCTGTCGTCCGTCGCAGTCGAACACCCGCCTGCCGGCCACGGAGGCCGGCCCTGCCCGGAGGTTTCCCCATGAAGTCCCCGTACCTGCTGATCCTGCTGCTGCCGCTGGCCCTGGCCGGTTGCAACCGTCCTGCCGAACCCGGCACGCCGGCACCCGGCGAAATGGCCGCCGATCCGGCCGCGCCGCCGCCGCTGGCCGCAGCCGATCCGGCCACCCTGCTGCCTGCGCACCACTGGCGCCTCACCGAGGCCACCGACGCGCAGGGCCAGCGCATCGAGGCACTGTTCGCGCGCCCGGACCTGCCGCTGCAGCTGGATTTCGCCGACGGGCGCGTATCGGTGTCCAACACCTGCAATCGCATGAACGGTAGTTACACCCTGGCCGGCGACCGGCTGACGCTGGGCCGGATGGCTTCGACGATGATGGCCTGCACCGATCCGAAGCTGTCCGCGCTCGATGCGGAGGCCGGCGCGCGCCTGTCCGGTGAACTTGGCGTGGCGGCCTCGGCCGGCGATACGCCGGAGCTGATGCTCACCGCTGCCGATGGTTCGCGCCTGGTGTTCCAGGGCGCGCCGACCGCGGCCACCCGCTTCGGCGGGCCGGGCGAGCGGATCTTCCTGGAGGTCGGCCCGGAGACGAAGCCCTGCGACCACCCGCTGATCCCGGACAAGCAGTGCCTGCAGGTGCGCGAGATCCGCTTCGACGACAACGGCATCCGCGTGGGCGAGCCGGGCGAGTGGCAGAACTTCTACGACGAGATCGAGGGCTACACCCACCAGCCCGGCGTGCGCAACGTGCTGCGCATCGACCGCTACACCCGCCAGGACGTCCCCGCCGACGCCTCGCGTTACGCCTACGTGCTGGACATGGTGGTGGAGTCGGAGCAGGTGAAGCGCTGAGCCGGGCTGGACTGGCGGGATGTTCCCGCGGTCACCTGCGCGGCCGCGGGGATCATCCGTTCGGGCGCGGCGGTTCGAGTGGAGCCGCGGCAGCGCGGGGGTAGTGCGCATCGGGTTGGCGGCTCCGTCCGGAAAAATCGCGCCCAGCAGGGCCGTGCTTCCCGTAGAGCAGGGCCTGCCCTGCTGCTGTTGACGGGCATCGGCCCCGGTGCGTGGCAGCGGGGCAAGCCCCGCTCTACAGGGAGCGCCCCTTGTGCGTCTG
>NZ_AZUZ01000044.1 GCF_000513955.1 Pseudoxanthomonas suwonensis J47 | reverse complement strand
CGCCCGAAGACGCGGTAGCGCGGGGGTATGGCGCAAGCAGGCCATGGATGGCCTGCGTTCGCGCGTTGGAGCCATGGATGGCGGAACCGCGCGATGCGCCATACCCCCGTGCTGCCGCGGCTCCGTCCGAAGCCCGCCACGCCAATGCTTTCAAGCAGCGCTGCGCATGCGGTGACGCAGCTGGCACGTGGCGACGCGCCAGACGTCGCCAGCGCCCCCGTTCATTCCCGGCGCCCCCCGCGCTGCCGCGGCTCCGTCCGAAGCCCGCGCATCCCGACGCCTCGCGGCTTGGTTCCTGCCTTTGTTCAGTCCCGCTGCCGCCGCCAGCCCCGCAGGCGGATGTCCAGGACGAGGTTGTAGAGGGCCACGAAGCAGGGGAACAGGTTCTGCAGCACCCCTACCGAGTCCTGCTTGGCCGAGAACAGGAAGTAGCTGAGGGTCATCAGGCTGCCCGCCACGCTCATGTACCAGAAAAGGCGCGGGATCACCGGCTTGCCCGCGCGACGGGTGGCGACGAACTGGACCAGCCAGCGCGCGCCGAACATCAGCGCGCCGGTGTAACCGATCAGCTTCCAGCCGGTGACGTGCAGGCCGCTCCAGGCCAGCCACTCCAGCTGCCGGTCGAGCAGGTGCAGTTCCATCTCAACGCTCCTCCACCGCCGTGCGGCGGCTGCGCGCGATCAGCCAGGCCACCCCGCGCAGGTCGCGGATGCCGACCAGCGCCCGGCCCAGGTTGTTGTACTTGGACACCCCGGCGGTGCGCGGCCGGTGCGCCACCGGCACGCTCACCGTCTTCCAGCCCGCGCGCTGGACCAGCGCCGGCAGGTAGCGGTGCATGTGGTCGAAATAGGGCAGATCGAGGAACACCGCGCGCTCGAACAGCTTGATCCCGCAGCCGGTGTCCGGCGTGTCGTCGCGCAGCATGCGCGCGCGGATCCGGTTGGCCCAACGGCTGGCCCAGCGCTTGGAGCCGGAATCCTTGCGGTCCACCCGCCAGCCCGCGAACAGCTTCACCTCCGCCGGCGCCGCGTCGCGCGCGGCCAGCAGCTTCGGGATGTCGGCCGGATCGTTCTGGCCGTCGCCGTCGAGGGTGGCGATCCACGCCCCGCGCGCCGCCTTGACCCCGTTGCGCACCGCCGTGCTCTGCCCGCTCTGCACCACGTGGTGCAGCACGCGCAGCTCCGGCACCGTGGGCTTGAGCGACTCCAGCACCGCCAGCGAATCGTCGCGCGAATGGTCGTCGACGTAGACGATCTCGAAGGCGATGCGTCCGCGCAGCGCGGCGACGATCTCCCCCACCAGCGGGGCGATGTTGTCGCGTTCGTTGAAGACCGGAACGACGACGGAGAGCTCGGGTGGGGTCATGGCGTCGCTTGCAGGAGAGGGTGCATGCCGGGCGCGACCGGCGCGCCGCCGCCGGTCCCGCGGGCGGGCCCGTCACGGCGCGGCATTGTCGCAAGCACCGGATGAACGTGGAATGCACACGCCCGGGACCGGGCGTGGCCGGTTGCCCGGGCTCAGGCCTGGCGGTTGCGCAGGCGCTCGAGCACGCCGTCGAGCGTGTCCAGGTCCGTGTAGTGGATCACCAGCTTGCCCTTGCCGGCGCGGCCGTGGGCGATCGCCACCTTCGCGCCGAGGGTCTCGGACAGCTCGGTTTCCAGCGCGGCGATGTCCGGCTGCTGGGTGCGGGCGGCCGACTTGCGCGCGGCCTTGCCGGTCACCGGCACCTTGCCGGCGGCGAACTGCTGGGCGCGGTGCTCGACTTCGCGCACCGACCAGCCGTTCTCGGCCGCTTCGTAGGCCAGCTTGCTGGCCAGTTCCGGCGACAGGGTCAGCAGGGCGCGGGCGTGGCCCATCTCCAGGCGGCGGGCCTCGACCAGGGCGCGGATCGCCGGCGGCAGGTCGAGCAGGCGCAGTAGGTTGGACACCGCCGCGCGCGAACGGCCGACCGCGGCGGCGGCCTCGGCGTGGGTCAGCGAGAACTCGTCGATCAGCCGCTGCAGGGCCTGGGCCTCTTCCAGCGGGTTGAGGTCCTCGCGCTGGATGTTCTCGATCAGCGCCATGGCGATGACCGTGCGGTCGTCCAGTTCGCGCAGGACCACCGGCACCTCGGCCAGGCCGGCCAGCTGCGAGGCGCGCCAGCGGCGTTCGCCGGCGACGATCTCGTACTGGTCCGGGGCCAGCTCGCGGACCACGATCGGCTGGATCACGCCCTGGGCCTTGATCGAGGCCGACAGCTCCTCGAGCTTTTCCGGGTCCATGTCGCGGCGCGGCTGGTACTTGCCCGGCTGCAGCTGGCCCACCGGCAGGGCGCGCAGGACGTCGCCCGGCTGCGGCTGTTCGATCTGTTCCGGCAGGGTAGCGGCCGGCGATGCGACGGCGGCCGCGGCGCCCTTGGGGCCGAGCAGGGCTTCCAGTCCGCGGCCCAGGCCGCGCTTCTTCGCTGCACTCATCAGAGCGCCTCCGCCGGGACGGTGGCGGTGGCGCGGGCGGCACGCTCGCGCTCGGTCTGGCGCCGGATCACCTCGCCGGCCAGGCCCAGGTAGGCCACGCCGCCGCGCGAGGCGCTGTCGTAGCCGACGATGCTCTGGCCATGGCTGGGCGCCTCGGCCAGGCGCACGTTGCGCGGCACGATGGTGCGGAACACGCGGTCGCCGAAGTGCTCGATCAGCTCGGCCGACACCGCGTTGGCCAGGTTGTTGCGGACGTCGAACATGGTGCGCAGCACGCCTTCGATCTCCAGGCCCGGGTTGAGCCGCTGGCGCAGCGCCTCGATGGTCTCCATCAGCGCGCTCAGGCCCTCCAGCGCGTAGTACTCGCACTGCATCGGCACGATCACCGAGTCGGCGGCGGTCAGCGCGTTGAGGGTCAGCAGCGACAGCGCCGGCGGGCAGTCGATGATGATGAAGTCGTATTCGCCGCGCAGCGGTTCCAGCGCGGCCTTGAGCTTCTGCTCGCGGTCGTCCAGCGCCATCAGCTGGATCTCCGCCGCGGTCAGGTCGATGTTGCCCGGCAGCAGGTCGAAGCCTTCGGCCGTGGCCACCCGGATCGAACGGGCGTCGCTCTCGCCCAGCAGCAGGTCGCAGGTGGAGGACTCCACCTCGCGCTTGTCCACGCCGCTGCCCATGGTCGCGTTGCCCTGGGCGTCGAGGTCGACCAGCAGCACGCGCTTGGGCGCGCGCGCCAGCGCGGCGGCAAGGTTGACCGCCGTGGTGGTCTTGCCTACGCCGCCCTTCTGGTTGGCGATGGCGATGATGCGGGCCATGGGTGCTCTGCCTCGGGGACGACGGACGCGCAGGGTCCGGAGCGGGCCATTATGCGGATTTCACGCCGCCCGGCCCACCTCGACCAGGTGGCGCTCCGCCTCCAGCCCCGGGACGACCAGCGGATGCACCGCCAGCGCGGCCCATCCGGCCGGCAGCGCGGCGATCTCCTCGGCCGGGTAGACGCCCTTCATCGCCAGCAGCCGGCCGTCGGGGGCCAGCAGGTGGCCGCCGACCTCGAGGATGCCGGCCAGGGTATCCAGGGCGCGGGCGGTGATCTGGGCGTAGGCGCCCGGTTCGGCCACCGCCTCGGCGCGCGATTCCGCCACGCGGGCATTGCCCAGCCTGAGCTGGCGCACTGCTTCGCGCAGGAACCGCGCCTTCTTGCCGTTGCTCTCCACCAGGGTGACCTGCAGGTCCGGACGCACGATCGCCAGCGGGATGCCGGGCAGGCCGGGGCCGGTGCCCAGGTCGGCCAGCGCGCCGGGCTGCACGAACCGGTGCATGGCCAGCGAGTCGAGCAGGTGGCGGGTCACCATCTCGTCCGGGTCGCGGATCGCGGTGAGGTTGTAGGTGCGGTTCCAGCGCAGCAGCAGGGCGAGGTAATCCAGCAGCGGCGCGGCCAGGCCACGGTCCAGGCCCAGCACGGCCAGGCCGTCGTCCAGGCGCTGGCGCAGGGCGGGGGAGAAGGGGGTTTCCATGGGCGGATTATCGCCGATGGGGCGGCGCGCCCGCGGGCGGCCTCAGCGCGGGCGCCAGGCCAGGGCGGCCAGGTAGCCCGGCTCGGGGTTCCATTCGTGCAGGTGCCATTCCGAGGCGTGGCCCAGCTCCGGGTCGCTGGCCAGCAGGAGGAGCGGGGCGTCGGGCGCGTCGTCCTCGCTGCCGAATTCCAGCCGGTGCAGGCCGAAGGCCAGTCCGCGGCCATGCGCCTTGAGCACCGCCTCCTTCGCGCACCACAGCCGCAGGAAGGCCAGTTCGCGCCATGGCTCGTCGAACGACTGCAGGCGCCGCGCCTCGCGCTCGGTGAAGTAGCGCCGCGCCAGTTCCAGCGCACGAGGACGCGGACGCTGGCGTTCCAGGTCCACGCCCAGGGTGACGCCTTCGCCCACGGCCAGCAGCAGGCGTTCGCCGCTGTGGCTCCAGCCGGCATCGCGTTGCGCATGCGGCGCGAGCAGGCGTGGACGGCCATGCGCGTCGCGCTGCAGGGGTGGGGGCATGCCGGGCGCGCCCAGCCACTGCGCGAGCAGGTCGCGCACCTGCGGCTCGCCGCGCAGGCCCTGCACGTGCGGCAGCGCGTGCACCTGCACCGGACCGAATCGCCATTGCGCTAGCGGCGTACTCACTCGGTCATGTTCCTTTTGCTGCACCTGCGGAATAACGATATACGGCCGCTTCACGCCATGGCGCGTCTGATGGCCGCGCACACCCCGCCAGCCGGGGTGAACTTCGCGGAACCAAGGAGACGGACAGCATGGGCATCATCATCTGGTTGATCGTGGGCGGCATCGTCGGCTGGCTGGCCAGCCTCATCATGCGGCGCGACGCGCAGCAGGGCATCCTGCTCAACATCATCGTCGGCATCGTCGGCGCGGTGCTGGCAGGCTGGATCTTCGGTGGCGGCATCAACGAGGCCATCACCATCCGCACCTTCCTGTTCTCGATCGTCGGCGCGGTGATCCTGCTGGCCATCGTCAACCTGTTCACCCGCGGCCGGGTGCGCTGACTGGCGCCACGCCTGCGACGAGGCGGCGGAGGCCCGGCTTTGGCCGGGCCTTCGTCGTTGTGGGGGCGGCGGAGCCGCTCCGCAAGCTCAGCCGGCCAGTTCGATCCAGGCTGGGGCATGGTCGCTGGGGCGCTCCCAGGTGCGCGGTTCGCGGTCGATGCCGGCGGCGCCCACGCGCGGGCGCAGCGCATCGGAGACCAGGGTCAGGTCGATGCGCAGGCCGAGGTTGCGGCGGAACGCGGCCTGGCGGTAGTCCCACCAGCTGAAGATGCCGCCGTCGCCGTGCAGCACGCGGAAGCCGTCGTGCAGGCCGACGCGCAGGAGGTCCTGCAGCGCGGCGCGTTCCGGCGCCGAGGTGAGGATGTGGCTGTCGTTCCACACCGCCGGGTCGTGCACGTCGCGCTCGTCCGGGGCGATGTTGAAGTCGCCCAGCACCACCAGGTTCGGATGGGTGCAGATTTCCTGTTCCAGCCAGGCGCGTACCGCGGCCAGCCATTCGAGCTTGAACTCGTACTTGGGAGTGCCGATGTCCTGGCCGTTGACCACGTACAGGTTGACGATGCGCATGTCGCCGACGGTGGCGCTGATCGCGCGCTTCTGCTCGTGGTCGAAGCCCGGCACGCCGACGACCACGTCGCGCGGTTCCTCGCGCGAGAGGATCGCCACGCCGTTGTAGGTCTTCTGCCCGGAGAACACGCTGCGGTAGCCCATCGCCGCCAGCGCGGTGTCCGGGAACTTGTGGTCCTCCAGCTTGGTTTCCTGCAGTCCGACCACGTCCGGGTTGAAGGCGCGCAGCCACTGTTCCAGGTGCGGCATGCGCACGTTGAGGGAGTTGACGTTCCAGCTGGCGATCTTCACGGGGGACGGCGACCTGTGCGGTTGTTCGGTGGCGCCGCGGCAAGGCGGCGGCGCATGGGGCGGCCTATTTCAGCACACGGCGGCGCCCGGGGCGTCCTCAGGCGTCGGAGGCCTCGTCCAGCGCCGCCTCCGCCGCGTCCGTTTCGTCCTTGCCCTCGCGCATCAGCTTCGCCGCCATCCACGCGGCCAGCAGCATGGCCGCGGCGCCGAACACGCCGACCGCGCGCATGGCGTCGGTGAAGGCGGTGCGCGCGCTGTCGCCGAAGGCCGCGCCGGACGCGCCGCCGAGTTCGCCGGCCACGCCCATCGCCCCGCCCAGGGTGGCCAGGCTGCGCGCGCTGGCTGCCGCGTCCAGCTCCGCCGGTACCGCCGGGCCCAGCCACAGCCGGAACAGGACCATGCCGGCGCTGCCGAGGATGGCGATGCCGAGGGCGCCGCTCAGTTCCGCGCTGGTTTCCGACAGTGCCGAGGCGGCGCCGGCGCGTTCGGGCGGGGCGGTGGTGATGATCAGCTCGTTGCCGACGGTCATCACCGGCGCCAGGCCGATGCTCATCGCCAGCATCCCGCCGATCAGGATCCACAGACCGTACGGCGGCACCACCATCGCGGTGATGCCGAAGCCCAGTGCCGCCAGCAGCAGGCCGCGGACCATCACCTGCCGCGCGCCCCAGTGGCGCGCCAGGCGCGGCGCGAGCAGCGAGCCGACGGTGAAGCACACCGACCACGGGATCGTCGCCACGCCGGCCTGCAGCGGGGTCAGGCCCAGCACCAGCTGCAGGTACTGGGTCATGAAGATGTACACGCCCATCATCGACAGGCCGGTCAGCGAGTAGGCGATGATCGAGGCGGTGAACGCGCGGCGGCGGAACAGGGTCACGTCGAGGAACGGGTACGGCAGGTGCCGCTGCCGGCGCACGAACAGCACGCCCAGCACGGCGCCCGCGAGCAGCACCGCGATCCCGCGGCCATCCAAGCCGTACTCGGCGATGCGCTTGAGCCCGTAGACCAGGGCCAGCACCGCCAGCAGCGACTGCACCATGCTCGCCAGATCGAGCCTGCCGGCGTCGGGATCCCGGTACTCGGGCAGCAGCTTCGGCCCCAGCACCAGCAGCAGCACCATCACCGGCACCGCTGCCAGGAACACCGCGCCCCACCAGGACCACTGCAGCAGCACGCCACCGACCAGCGGCCCGATCGCGCCGCCCACCGAGAACGCGGCGATCCACACGCCGATCGCGAACTGCCGCTCCTGCTCGTCATGGAACATGTTGCGGATCAGCGACAGCGTCGACGGCGCCAGCGTCGCGCCGGCCACGCCGAGCAGGGCACGCATCGCGATCAGCGTTTCGGCCGTGCGCGAGAACGCCGCCACCAGCGAGGCGGCCGCGAACGCCGCCGCACCGACCAGCAGCAGCCTGCGGCGGCCGATGCGGTCGCCCAGCGTGCCCATGGTGATCAGGAAACCGGCGACCAGGAAGCCGTACACATCGACGATCCACAGCAGCTGGCTGGCGGTGGGCTGCAGCTGCGCGCTGATCGCCGGCAGCGCCAGGTTCAGCACGGTCAGGTCCATCGCGTAGACCAGGCAGGGCAGGGCGATGATCGCCAGGCCGATCCATTCGCGGCGGGTGGCCTTGGCGGGTGCGGGAGCGTTGGTCATGGGCAGCCGGAATACACGCGTCATCCGGTCAGACGGATGGGAAGCGTGATTCTCGACCGGTCCGGACTCCGATTGACATGCCCTTGCGTGACATTCCGCCGGGCACAGGCGCATCGGCTGCGCACCGGGCCCGGCGGGACCGGGTCGGCGCGTCCGCAGGGTGCACCGCAGGAAGATGCGGTGGGCGGGCTCTACTGCGCGGAGAGGCGCCGTCCGTCGCCGTACACGTGCCCGGCCTCACCCGGGTGGTAGAGCGTGCCCTCGGGCGCCTGCGGCGGCCGGTCTTCCTGCTGCCGGTCCGCGTACTTGGCCGCCATGCGGTCGGCCAGCTTCGGCAGCATACGGGCCATGAAGGAGTTCATCTTGGACATGGCGCCGACCTTGTAGTCGCGTCCACCACGCTCGGCGGCGGTGAGGATGGCCTCGGCGACCTGGAAGGGATCGATCTGCGGGTCCGGCAGCTTCGGTTCCTGCGGCAGGTAGTTGCGCGCGCGGTGCGGATACGGGGTGTTGACCGCGGTCGGCTGGATCAGGGTCACGCTGACCGGGCTGTCCTCCACTTCCTCCACCTCCACCCGGAGCGCGTCGGTGAAACCCTTGACCGCGTGCTTGCTCGCCGAATACATGCCCTGCAGGGGCACGACCGCGTCGGAGACCTCGCTGCCGACGTTGACCAGTGCGCCCTGGCTGCGGCGCAGGTGCGGCAACGCGGCGAGGCTGCCGTTGACCACGCCCCAGAAGTTGGTGTCGAACAGGCGGCGGCTGTCTTCCTCGCTGACTTCCTCGAGCCTGCCGTAGATGGCCACGCCCGCATTGTTGATCCAGGTGTCGATGCGACCGAAGCGCTCGATCGCCAGCGCTGCGGCCGCTTCCACCGCGTTGCGGTCCGCCACGTCGGCCACCACCATCGTGGCCTGGCCGCCTGCACTGTTGATCTTGTCCACCGTGTCCTGCAGCGTGCCGCTGCTGCGTGCCACCAGTACCAGGCTCGCCCCGCGCTCGGCGGCCTTGAGTGCCGTGGCCAAGCCGATGCCGCTGCTGGCGCCGGTGATGACGATGACCTGCTGGTCGAGGGGTTGGTGTTTCATGGCGCGCTCCACGGCTGGGCAGTCCACCGTAGGCGCGCGCATGTAAAGCGGGTGCGGCGCGGCGGTTAACGCCAGGCCAAGGCCAGGTGATGCCGTCGCAGCGATCTGGACCCTGCTGCGACGCCGCCGTCAGCGCACCAGCAGGTCGAGGAAGCGCTGGATGCGCCGGTAGGGCGGCCGCAGCAGGTCGCTGGCGCTGAGGCGCGGCTGCCACAGCACCGGCAGCCACTTGCCCAGTGCGTCGAAACCGGCACGGCCGTGGTAGGCGCCCATCCCGCTGGCGCCGACGCCGCCGAACGGCAGGCCTTCGGCGGCGAAGTGCAGCAACGCGTCGTTGACGGTGACGCCGCCGGCGCGGGTGGCGTGCAGGATGCGTTCGACCTCGTCGCGGTCGTGGCTGAACGGGTACAGCGCCAGCGGCCGCGGCCGCGCCTGCACCGCGGCGATCGCCTGTTCAAGAGTGTCCACGCAGCGCACCGGCAGCACCGGGCCGAAGATCTCCTCCTGCATCACCGCCAGGTCCTCGCCCGGCTCCAGCACCAGGGTCGGGGCGAACAGGCGCGTGGCCGGGTCGTGGCCTTCGGCCAGCACGATCACTTCGCAGCCGCGCTCGCGTGCCTCGTCGACATAGCCTTGCAGGCGGGCGAAGTGGCGTCCGTCGATGACCCGGGTGTAGTCCTGCGCGCCATCGCGCATGTCGCCGTAGCGCGCGGCGACCTGTTCGCGCAGCGCCTGGACGAAGGCGTCGCGGCGCTGGCGGCCGACCAGCAGCACGTAGTCCGGGGCGATGCAGGTCTGGCCACCGTTGAACCACTTGCCGCTGGCCAGGCGCGCGGCGGCGCGTTCGATGGGGTAGTCCGCGCAGACGATGGCCGGCGACTTGCCGCCCAGTTCCAGCGTCAGCGGGGTCAGGTTGGGCGCGGCGGCGGCCATCACCTTGCGGCCGACCGCGGTGGAGCCGGTGAACACCAGGTGGTCGAACGGCAGCGCGGCGAAGGCCGCGCCGACGCTGGCGTCGCCTTCGGCCACCGCCACGCGGTCGGCCGGGAATACTTCGGCCAGCAGCTCGCGCAGGAAACGCGAGGTGCGTGGCGTGAGTTCGGAAGGCTTGAGGAACACGTGGTTGCCGGCGGCGATCGCGGTGGCCAGCGGCACCAGCGCCAGGTTCACCGGGTAGTTCCACGGCGAGATCACCCCGACCACGCCCAGCGGCTGGTGGCGCAGCTGCGCGAGCGCCGGCCACAGGCGCCAGCCTACCGCCACGCGTTGCGGCTTCATCCAGCGGCGCAGGTGGCGCAGCAGGTGGTCGATCGCGGCCATCACGGTCATGCCGTCGGCCAGCAGCGATTCGTGGCGCGAGCGGTGGCCGAAGTCGGCGGCGATGGTGTCGGCCATCTCCGGCAGGCGCCGCTTGAGCGCGGCGCGCAGGCGTTGAAGGTCGTCGCGCCGCTGCGCGTAGCCCGGGATCGACGTCTGCCAGGCATGGCGCAGCGCGTCGAGCTGCGCGGCCAGGTCAAGCGCACCGGCGGGCGCTTCCCGGGCGGGCGTGTTGCCTTCCTTGCGCGCACCGCTGGCCGCGAGCGCCGCCGCGACGGCGGCGGTATTGGCGATGGTCGCGGCGATGACGGCGGGATTGGCGTTGGTCGACATGGGCGCAGTGTAGTGCCAGTCCGGCGGCGGCCTACAATGCCCGGATGAACGAGACTTCCCTGCGTCCCTACCTGGACAAGCGCCCCGTGCTGGGCGAGCGCGTGTACGTCGATCCGACCGCCACGGTCATCGGCGACGTCGAACTGGCCGAGGACGTCTCGGTGTGGCCCGGTTGCGTCCTGCGCGGCGACGTCAACTTCATCCGTGTCGGCGCGCGCACCAACATCCAGGACGGCACCATCGTCCACGTCAGCCACCACAGCCCGTTCAACAAGGCCGGCTACCCGACCCTGATCGGCGCGGACGTGACCGTCGGCCATGGCACCATCATCCACGCCTGCACCATCGAGGACCTGTGCCTGATCGGCATGGGTGCGTGCATCCTCGACGGCGCCACGGTGAAGAAGTACGGCTTCGTCGGCGCCGGCGCGGTGGTCGGCCCGGGCAAGGTGGTGGGCGAGGCGGAGCTGTGGCTGGGCAACCCGGCGCGTTTCGTGCGCAAGCTCGGCGACAGGGAAATCGAGAGCCTGCACTACTCCGCCGGCCACTACGTGCGGTTGAAGGACCGCTACCTCGGCCTGGGCGGATAGGACGCCGGTGCGGGAGCAGCGGGCCAAGGCCCGCTCTACAGGAGGCGCCGCGCTCTGTGTAGAGTCGGGCTTGCCCGACTCCCACGCCTG
>NZ_AZUZ01000043.1 GCF_000513955.1 Pseudoxanthomonas suwonensis J47 | reverse complement strand
GCGGCCGCAAGCGCGTGGTCAAGAAGAAGTAATCGATCCAGGCGCCGGCCCGCTGGCCGGCGTGCGGCAGCTCCTCCGACGGGCTTGATCCGGCCGCCAGCAACGCGCTCCGCTACAGGTTCTTGCGCGCCGGGATCAGCAGGTTGCCGAACAGCAGGCCCGCCACCAGGGCCAGCACGATGTTGGTGACCACCAGCAGCGCGCTCTGCCCCGCATCCACGTCCTGCTGCTGCACCAGGGTCAGCAACCCGCGCAGGCTCGCGCTTCCCGGGACCAGCATGATGATGCCCGGCAGCCGGATCAGCGCGCCGGGCCGCTGGATCCAGCGGCCGAAACCGTTGCCCGCCGCGGTCAACGCCAGCGCCGACAGGAAGATGCCCGCCGGGCTGCCCCAGGCCTGGCCCGCGTAGCGGGCGATGAGGTAACCGGCGATCGCCGCGCCCATCACCCACGGATAGTCGCGGCGCCGCGCCTTGAACAGCACGGCGAAGGAGAACGCGGCCAGCAGGATCGCCGCCCATTCCACCCAGTCCGGCTGCGGCCGCGAGGCGCGCACTTCCGGCTGCAGGCCGAGGACGCCCAGCAGCTGCACCGCGATCATCGCGCCGACGGTCAGCTTCATCACCGTGGTCAGGGCGCCGGCGAAGCGCACCGTGCCGGACACCCAGTGCTGGCTGCTCAACTCGTTCATCGCGTTGGTGATCGCCATACCCGGCAGCAGCGCGACCAGCGAGGCGATCACCACGGTGTTGAGGTTCAAAGGCGCGACCAGCACCGCGACCAGGGTGGCCAGCACGCCGGCGAGCAGGCCGGCCAGCGCCTCGGCGGCTTCCTTCAGCCCCGGCCGCGCGCTGGTGTACTGGTCGAGCACGCCGATCAGCACCCCGGCGACGCCGGCGGTGCCGATGTCCAGCCACGGCAGGCGCCACAGCCCGGCCACGGCTGCCGCGGCCAGGCCGAAGGCCAGCACCTGCATGACCCGCGTGCGGGTCGACACTGCGCGGTCCAGGCTGCGCAGCGCGGTGTGGCCCTGGGCGATGCTCATCTGGCCGCTGGCCACGGCCTCGGCGATGCGATCGGCCTCGCACAGCTTCTGCAGGTCGTTCTCGCCCGGCGCCAGGCGGATCACCCGGGTGGTGTCGGTGCTGCCCAGCGGCTTGCCGGGGTCGCTGAAGCTGAGGATCAGGCCGGTCGGGTTCGACCAGGGCTCGCACTCCAGGTCCAGCCGCTGCGACAGCGCGGTGATCGCCGCTTCCAGGCGCTGCGCGGTGGTGCCGTAGCGGTGCAGGCGCGCGGCCATCTCCGAAACGAAGGCGATGCGCTGTGCGTAGCTGGCCACGGGGCGGGCAGGAGTGTCCATCGCACTAGTATCGCCCGGAACCCCGACGGCCGGCCCCGGTCGCCACTGCCCCGAAGCGATGACGCCGCGCGCACCCGGCTTCCGGGGAACGCCGCGCGCTCCTCCGGGCCCAGCCGTTCCGATGACGCCGCGCGCACCCGGCTTCCGGGTATGCTCGCGCACGGAAACGCACATGACCGAACCGACCGGATCCCCACCGCGCTGGCAGCAGGCCGCAGCCGACCCCGGCTGCATCGTCCTGTCCGGGGACTGGACGCTGGACCACGCGCTGGACATGGCGGGGCAGCTGCGCGGATTGCCCGAGGAAACCGCCGAGGTCGACGCCACCGGCATCGGCCGGCTGGATTCGGCGGGAGTGATGCAGCTGGCCCGCTTCGCCCACCGTCGCGGCCTCGACGACAGCCGGCTGCGCTTCCGCGACGAACACGCGCGCCTGGTCCAGGCGATCGACGACGTCTCCGACGACCGCCCGCCGCGCGGTCGCGACTACGGCGTCGCCGCGGCGCTGGAACGCATGGGCCGGGCCGTGCATGCGGCCGCGCGCGACATCGTCCAGCTGGTCGGCTTCACCGGCGAGAACCTCGCCAAGCTGGCGCGCACCGTGCGCCAGCCGCGCCGCTTCCGCTTCACCGCCACCGTTTCGCACATGGAGCAGGTCGGCCTGGACGCGGTGCCGCTGGTGGCCCTGCTGTCCTACCTGGTCGGCGCGGTGATCGCGTTCCTCGGCTCGACCATCCTGCGCGACTTCGGCGCGGAGATCTTCGTGGTCGAGCTGGTATCCATCGCCTTCCTGCGCGAGTTCGCGGTGCTGCTGACCGCGATCGTGCTGGCCGGCCGCACCGCCTCGGCCTTCACCGCGCAGATCGGCACGATGAAGGCGCGCGAGGAGATCGACGCGATCCGCACCCTCGGCCTGGACCCGATCGACCTGCTGGTGATCCCGCGCCTGCTGGCGCTGCTGGTGATGCTGCCGCTGCTCACCTTCCTGGCGATGATGGCCGGCCTCGCCGGCGGCATCACCGTGGGCGCGTTCGACCTGGACATCCCGCCGCAGATGTACCTGGCGCGCATGCACGAAACCATGGAGGTGCGGCATTTCCTGGTCGGCCTGTCGAAGGCGCCGGTATTCGCGCTGGTCATCGGCCTGATCGGCTGCCTGGAGGGCCTGCGGGTGACCGGCACCGCCCAGTCGGTCGGCGAACGTACGACTTCCAGCGTGGTGCAGACGATCTCGCTGGTGATCATCATCGACGCGCTGGCGGCGTTGTGGTTCATGCATGTTGGCTGGTGATTGGAAAGCCGGGATTGGTGATCGGAAAGCCGGGATTGGTGATTCGTGATTGGTGATTCGAAAAAGCGGGAAGCGGGCGGCCGGGCAACCGGAGGGGATGCTGTTGCTGTTACGAATCACCAATCACCAATCACCAATCACGAGCCCGCGGACGCGGATGGCGGCGAACCCGCCATCCGTGTCCGCGGGCTGGTCAACCGCTTCGGCAGGCAGACCGTGCACGAGGGGCTGGACCTGGATGTGCGCCGCGGCGAGATCCTCGGCGTGGTCGGCGGCTCCGGCAGCGGCAAGTCGGTGCTGATGCGCAGCATCCTCGGGCTGCTGCGCCCGGCCGGCGGCAGCGTGCGCGTGCTCGGCACGGACGCGCTGTCCGACGATCCGGCCGCGCGCCTGCACGTGGAGCGCAATACCGGGGTGCTGTTCCAGGACGGCGCGCTGTTCTCCTCGCTGACCGTGGGCGAGAACGTCGAGGTCCCGCTCAAGGAGCACCATCCGCAGCTGCCGGAAAGCTGGCGCTACGAGCTGGCCCTGCTCAAGGTGAAGCTGGCCGGCCTCCCGGCCGACGCGATCGACAAGCTGCCCTCGCAGCTGTCCGGCGGCATGCGCAAGCGCGCCGGCCTGGCGCGGGCGCTGGCGCTGGACCCGCCGCTGCTGTTCCTCGACGAACCCACCGCCGGCCTGGACCCGATCGGCGCGGCCGCCTTCGACAACCTCCTGGCGACCCTGCAGCAGGCGCTGGGGCTGACCGTGTTCCTCATCACCCACGACCTGGACACCCTGTACGCTATCTGCGACCGCGTGGCGGTGCTGGCGGACCGCAAGGTGGTGGTCAACGCCCCGCTGGAGGAGGTCGAACAGTTCGACCACCCCTGGGTGCAGGAGTACTTCCACGGGCCGCGCGCCCGCGCCGCCCGCCGCGCGCGCGCGGGCGACCGCGGCGCCACCACGAACGAGGCAGGCTGAGCATGGAAACCCGCGCCAACTACGTGCTGATCGGCGCCTTCACCCTGGTGGTGGCGGTGGCCCTGCTGCTGTTCGGGCTGTGGGCGGCGAAGTATTCGTCCGAACGCAGCTGGCAGCGCTACATGATCGTGTTCGACGAGGCGGTGACCGGCCTGTCGGTGGGCAGCCCGGTGCAGTTCAACGGTATTGCCGTGGGCTCGATCGAACGCCTGTCGCTGGACCCGGACGACCCGCGGCGGGTGGTGGCGATCATCCGCGCCGACGCGACCGCGCCGGTGAAGACCGACACCCGCGCCAAGCTGGCCATCACCAGCCTCACCGGCCCGGCGATCATCCAGCTGATCGGCGGCACCCCCGGCGCGCCGCTGCTGGCCACCGTCGACAAGCGCGACCCGCCGGTGATCGCGACCTCGCCGTCGGCGCTGCAGAACATCACCGACACCGCCAACCGGATCGTCGAACGCCTGGACCAGGTGCTCAGCGACGACAACGTCGCCCACATCGCCTCCACCCTGGAGAACCTGGACCGGATCAGCGGCAGCATGGCCGCGCAGGACCAGGGCATGGAGGCGCTGCTGGTCAGCGCGCGCGACGCCGCGCGCAGCCTCGACGCCACCCTGCAGACCACCAACGCCACCGTGCAGCGCGTGGACCAGAACCTGGTACGCGAGCTGCCCGGGCTGATCGAGCGGCTCGACTCGACCCTGGCGCGGCTGGATTCGGCCGCCGGCAATGCAGACGCGATCCTTGGCGAGAACCGCGCCGCGATCAACAACTTCGCCAACGAGGGCCTGGCCCAGCTCGGCCCGACCCTGACCGAACTGCGCGGCCTGATCCGCGACCTGCGCCAGATCAGCGACCGCCTGGAAAGCAACCCGAGCCGCTTCCTGCTCGGCCGCGACGCCCCGAAGGAGTTCGAACCGCAATGAAGCGCCTTCCCTTCCCCGTCCTCCTGCGCAGGACCGCGGCGCTGGCTGCGCTGGGCCTGCTGGCCGGCTGCTCGCTCCTCGGCGGCGGCGCCCAGCGCGACCCGGTGACCATCCACGCGCCGCGGCTGCAGGCCCAGCCCGATCCGTCGTGGCCGCAGGTGCAGTGGCAGCTGGCCATCGCCCGCCCGATCGCCTCGCGCCTGGTCGACAGCCCGCGCATGGCGGTGCGTCCGGTGCCCGGCGAGCTGCAGGTCTACCGCGGCTCGGCCTGGGCGCAGCCGGCCACCGACATGATCGAAGGCAGCGTGCTGCGGGTGCTGGAGGAGTCCGGGAAGATCACCGGCGTCGGCCGCCTGTCCAGCGGCATGCGCTCGGACTACCGGCTGCTGATGGACCTGCGCCGCTTCGAGGCCGACTACCGCGGCGGCGACCTGCCGGTGGCCACCATCGAGATCAGCGCCTCGCTGATCGACAGCCGCGACCAGCGCATCGTCGGCCGCCACACCTTCCTGCGCGAACAGCCGGCCAGCGCCACCGAGGTCGCCAGCGTGGCCAGCGCCTTCGACCAGGCCCTGGCCTCGATCGCCAGCGAGATCGCCGGCTGGACCCTGGTGCAGGGCCAGGCCGACACCCAGGCGCGCCCGCGTCCCTGAGCGCCCTCACCCGCGCAGGCGCGGGTCCACCTGGCGGAAGGTCAGGTTGATGCGCGGCCCCAGCGGCCGCGCGGTGCGCGGCAGCGCGTGCTTCCAGTGGCGCTGGGTCCCGCCCTCCATCAGCAGCAGGCTGCCCGGCTCCAGCTCCAGGACGATGCGCCTTGAGGCATCGTCGCGACGGCGCAGCAGGAAACGCCGGGTCGCGCCCAGGCTCAGCGAGGCGATCAGCGGGCGCGGGCCCAGCTCCGGCTCGTCGTCGCTGTGCCAGCCCATCGAATCGGCGCCGCTGCGGTAGAGGTTGGCCAGCACGCTGTTGAACGGCGCCCCCAGTTCCTCCTGCAGGCGCGCGCGCAGGCCGGCCAGCGCCGGCGTCCACGGATGCGGGACGAAGCGGCTGCCGGAATAGCGGTACACCACGTCGGCGTCGCCGATCCAGCAGCTGAGCCGCGGCGACGGCAGCTCGCGGCCAAACAGGCGCACGTGGTGCACCTCCCAGGGCAGCCCTCCGCGCAGGGTCTCCATCAGCGCCGCGGCGGCGCGCGCATCCAGCCAGTCGCGGGCCAGCCGCAGCGTGGCGCCGGGCGCGCCGGGTGCGGGATCGATCCATTCCATGGGCCGACCGTAGCAGGCCGCGCCGTAGCCGCGCAGCAGCGGTCGCGCGCCGCCTGCGGGCCTCGGATCCGGCGCGGATTTGCCCGGCTCCTGACGAACCCCGAGAATACGGGCAGCCAAGAACCGCCACGGAGCCCGGATGTCCGACCACGCAGCCAACGGGGCCATCGCCGCCGACGCCATCGAGCGCGACGTGATGGAGTACGACGTCGTCACCGTCGGCGCCGGTCCGTCGGGCCTGGCCTTCGCCATCCGGCTCAAGCAGCTCAACCCGGACATCTCGGTCTGCGTGATCGAGAAGGCCAGCACCGTGGGCGCGCACATCCTCTCCGGCGCGGTGATCGAACCGGGCCCGCTGGATGCGCTGCTGCCCGGCTGGCGCGACAACCCGCCGCCGGTGTGCGTGCCGGCGGGCGAGGACGAATTCTGGTTCCTGACCAGGGACGGCGGCATCAGGTCGCCGGTGATCCCGCCGGGCATGCACAACCGCGGCAACTTCATCGTCAGCCTCGGCGCGATGTGCGCCTGGCTGGCGCCGCAGGCCGAGGCGCTGGGCGTGGAGATCTACCCGGGCTTCGCCGCGGCCGAGACCCTGCACGCCGACGACGGCACCGTGCTGGGCGTGCGCATCGGCGACATGGGCGTGGCCCGCGACGGTTCGCACAAGCCCGGCTACACCGCCGGCATCGACATCCGCGCCAAGGTGACGGTGCTGGCCGAGGGCGCGCGCGGCCACCTGACCAAGCGCCTCATCAAGCGCTTCGACCTGGACGCCAACAGCGACCCGCAGAGCTACTCGATCGGCATCAAGGAGCTGTGGCAGGTGCCGGAAGGCCGCGTCACGCCGGGGAAGATCTGGCACTCGCTGGGCTGGCCGGCCGACAACCGCACCTACGGCGGCGGCTTCCTCTACCACCTGGAGAACAACCAGGTCGCGCTGGGCTACGTCAGCGGCCTGGACTACAGCGACCCGCAGTACAGGCCGTGGGAGGCCTTCCAGCAGTGGAAGAACCACCCCAAGGTGAAGCCGCTGCTGGAAGGCGGCAGCATCCTCTCCGCCGGCGCGCGCGCGATCGTCACCGGCGGCTGGCAGGCGCTGCCGAAGGTGGAGATGCCCGGTGCCCTGCTGATCGGCGACACCGCCGGCCTGCTCAACGTGCCGAAGATCAAGGGCACCCACCAGGCGATCCGCAGCGGCATGCTCGCCGCCGAACACCTGGCCGCCAGCGGCCTGCAGCCGGCCGGCTTCGACGCGAAGCTGCGCGATTCGGAGGCGATGGCCGAACTGAAGAAGGTGCGCAACATCAAGCCCGGCTTCAAGAAGGGCCTGTGGTTCGGCCTGGCCAATGCCGCCTGGGAAACCGCGCTCGGCGGCGCCTCGCCGTGGACGCTGCGCGGCAAGCCGGACTGGTGCACGCTCGACAAGGTCGGCGAGCACGAATCGCCGAAGCGCGACTACGTCGAGCGCACCCTGGCCCCGCGCGACCGCCTGCAGGGCGTGTACTACGCCGCCACCGAGCACGACGAGGACCAGCCGGTGCACCTGAAGGTGGCCGACACCTCGATCTGCGTGGAGCGCTGCACGGTCGAGTACGCCAACCCCTGCACCCGCTTCTGCCCGGCCGGGGTCTACGAGATGGTCGAGGACGCCGCCGGCCGCCGCCTGCAGATCAACGCGGCCAACTGCGTGCACTGCAAGACCTGCGACATCAAGGACCCGTACGAGATCATCACCTGGGTGACGCCGGAAGGCGGCTCCGGACCGAACTACCAGAACCTTTGAAGGCTCCACGCGCGGAGGCCGGCCAAACCCGTTAGGATCGGGGTTCTGCCCGATGCGGGGGAAAGGCCTTTGGGGTTCAGTTTTCCGGACTGGGAAAGCCGCCGCGAGCATGAGGGCCTGCGCGACGCCTGGCTGGCCTCGCAGGATTTCGCCGCAGGCCAGCTCGACGGCCTGGAAGCCGACTGCGTCCTGTGCGGCATGCGCACCACCCTGCAACTGCGCGGCAATCCGGCCGCGCCGGACCTGCGCGAAGGCCTGGTCTGCGGCCACTGCGGCCTCAACACCCGGTTGCGCGCCGCGCTGCAGCTGCTGCGCGGGCAGCTCGCCGCCTCCGCATCCCTGTCGCAACCGCCGCTGCGTCGCCTGCTCGCGCGCCTGGGCCTGGGCGGCCCACCAAAGCCGCCGGAGGTGTACGTAACCGAGCAGGCCACGCCGACCTTCGTCTGGATGCAGAAGCACCTCGGCGCCCACCTGCACGGCAGCGAGTACGAACCGGACCCCGGCAAGCGCCACGCGCTCACCGAGTCGCTGCACAGCCTCGGCGGCACCGGCGAAGTCGTGTTCCGCGACCTGACCGCGCTGGATTTCGCCGACGCCTCGCTCGACGCGGTAGCCAGCTTCGACGTGCTCGAGCACGTGCCGGACTACCGCGCCGCGATCGGCGAGATGGCGCGCGTGCTCAAGCCCGGCGGCGCCTGCGTGGCCACCTTCCCGTTCAACGACCTGCCGGACACCCTGGTGCGCGCGCGCGTAGGGCCGGATGGCGAAATCGAGCACATCGAGCCGCCGGAATATCACGGCGATCCGATCAGCGGCGGCATCCTCTGCTTCTACCACTTCGGCTGGGACGTGCTGGCCCGCTTCCGCGAGGCCGGCTTCGCCCGCGCGCATATGGTCATGCCCTACTCGCTCGAGCAGGCGATCCCCTACGGGATGTGGACCCTGCTGGCGATCCGCTGAGCCGCCACGGGGCGGCCCGCGCGGTTGCCGCTTACTGCAGGAACGCGACCCCGGTCTTCTCCTTCAGTTCGTCGACGCCCACGCCCGGCGCGGTCTCGACCAGCTTGAGGCCTTCCGGGGTGACGTCGAACACGGCCAGGTCGGTGATGATGCGGTCGACCACGCCCACGCCGGTCAGCGGCAGGGTGCATTGCGGCAGGATCTTGTGCTCGCCGTTCTTCGCGGTGTGCTCCATCAGCACGACCACGCGCTTGACGCCGGCGACCAGGTCCATGGCGCCGCCCATGCCCTTGACCATCTTGCCCGGCACCATCCAGTTGGCCAGGTCGCCCTTGTCGGTGACCTGCATGGCGCCGAGGATGGCCAGGTCGATGTGGCCGCCGCGGATCATGGCGAAGGAATCGTGGCTGCCGAAGTAGCTGGCGCCCGGGCGCGCGGTGACGGTCTGCTTGCCGGCATTGATCAGGTCGGCGTCGACCTCGTCCTCGGTCGGGAACGGGCCGATGCCGAGCAGGCCGTTCTCCGACTGCAGCCACACGTCCACGCCCTCGGGGATGTGGTTGGCGACCAGGGTCGGCAGGCCGATGCCCAGGTTCACGTAGGCGCCGTCGGTGAGTTCGCGGGCGGCGCGCTGCGCCATCTCGTCGCGGGTCCAGGCCATTACTTGTTCTCCTGACGCACGGTGCGCTGCTCGATGCGCTTCTCGGGGTTCGGATTGAGCACGATGCGGTCGACGTAGATGCCCGGCAGGTGCACCTGGTCCGGGTCGATCGCGCCGACCTCGACGATTTCCTCGACCTCGGCCACGCAGACCTTGCCGGCCATGGCGCAGGCCGGGTTGAAGTTGCGGGCGGTCTTGCGGAACACCAGGTTGCCGGCGGCGTCGGCCTTCCACGCCTTGACCAGCGACACGTCGGCCACCAGCGCGGTTTCCAGCACGTAGTGCTTGCCGTCGAACTCGCGGGTCTCCTTGCCCTCGGCCACCACCGTGCCGTAGCCGGTGGCGGTGAAGAACGCGGGGATGCCCGCGCCGCCGGCGCGCAGGCGCTCGGCCAGGGTGCCCTGCGGGTTGAACTCCAGCTCCAGCTCGCCGGCCAGGAACTGGCGTTCGAATTCCTTGTTCTCGCCCACGTAGGACGAAATCATCTTGCGGATCTGCCGGGTCTCCAGCAGCTGGCCGAGGCCGAAGCCGTCGACGCCGGCGTTGTTCGAGATCACGGTGAGGTTCTTCACCCCCGAATCGCGCAGCGCGGCGATCAGCGCCTCGGGAATGCCGCACAGGCCGAACCCGCCGACCGCCAGGGTCTGCCCGTCGGCGACCAGGTCAGCCAGTGCCGTCCGTGCATCCGGCCGGACCTTGCCCGCGCGTGCTGCTTCGTTGCCCATCTCGCGACCTCCAGATAGCGGTACCGCCCGTATTCTAGGGGCCGCCGGCCCCGGCGGGCTTGGACTTTCGGGCACTGTTCGCGCCGGCGCGATGGGGCCCGGAGGTAGAATCGGGGGTTTCCCACCCACACGTGAACTCCCGATGACGCTTCCCGCTTTCAAGGCCTACGACATCCGTGGCCGGGTTCCGGACGAACTCGACGAAGACCTGGCCCGCCGCATCGGCGTCGCCCTCGCCGCGCAGCTGGGCGAAGGGCCGGTGGTCCTGGGCCACGACGTGCGCCTGAGCAGCCCGGGCCTGCAGGCGGCGCTGTCGGCCGGCCTGCGCAGCCAGGGCCGGGAAGTGATCGACATCGGCCTGTGCGGCACCGAGGAGGTGTACTTCCAGGTCGACCACCTCGGCGCGGCCGGCGGCGTGATGGTCACCGCCAGCCACAACCCGATGGACTACAACGGCATGAAGCTGGTGAAGGAACAGGCCCGGCCGATCTCCTCGGACACCGGCCTGTTCGCCATCTCCGACGCCGCCGAGGCCGATACCGCCCCGCCGGCGCCGCCGGTCGCCGGCGAGCGCGCGCACCTGGACAAGTCGGCCTACATCGGCCACCTGCTGTCCTACGTCGACGTGCCCTCGCTGAAGCCGCTGAAGCTGGTGGTCAACGCCGGCAACGGCGGCGCCGGCGCGATCGTCGACCTGCTCGCCCCGCACCTGCCCTTCGAGTTCATCCGCATCAACCACGAGCCGGACGGCAGCTTCCCCAACGGCATCCCCAACCCGCTGCTGCCTGGCAACCGCCAGGCCACCATCGACGCGGTGCGCGCCCACGGCGCCGACTTCGGCATCGCCTGGGACGGCGACTTCGACCGCTGCTTCTTCTTCGACGAGAAGGGCGACTTCATCGAGGGCTACTACCTGGTCGGCCTGCTGGCGCAGGCGATCCTGGCCAAGAAGCCGGGCGGCAAGGTCGTGCACGACCCGCGCCTGGTCTGGAACACGGTCGAGCAGGTCGAGGAAGCCGGCGGCGTGCCGGTGCTGTGCAAGAGCGGCCACGCCTTCATCAAGGAGAAGATGCGCGCCGAGGACGCGGTGTACGGCGGCGAGATGAGCGCGCACCACTACTTCCGCGAGTTCGCCTACGCCGACTCCGGGATGATCCCGTGGTTGCTGATCGGCGGGCTGGTCTCCAGCAGCGGCCGCAGCCTGGGCGACCTGGTCGAATCGCGCGTGCGCAAGTTCCCGTGCAGCGGCGAGATCAACTTCCGCGTGGCCGACGCCAGGGCGGCGGTGGCGCGGGTGATGGAGCACTTCGCCTCGCAGTCGCCGGCGCTGGACCACACCGACGGCATCAGCGCCGACTTCGGCGACTGGCGCTTCAACCTGCGCAGCTCCAACACCGAGCCGCTGCTGCGCCTGAACGTCGAGGCCCGCGGCGACGCGGAACTGATGCGCGCGCGTACCGAAGAGATCTCGAAGCTGCTCGGCTGATTGCAGCACTTCCGTGGCGATCCGCGATGCGGATCGCCACGCTGCGGGGTCAGGCCGCCAGTCCGGCGATCACCCGCTGCAGGCCCTGGCGCCAGTCCGGCAGTTCGACGCCGAAGTCGCGCTTGAGCGTGCCGGTATCCAGGCACGAGTACGCCGGCCGCTTGGCCGGCGTCGGGTAGTCGGCGGTGGCGATCGCCTGCACCCGCGGCGCGCGCGGCAGCAGGCCGGTACCGACCGCTTCGGCGAAGATCGCCTCGGCGAAGCCGTGCCAGCTGGTCTGGCCGTCCGCGACCAGGTGCCAGGTGCCCGAGACCGTGGCGTCACCCAGCGCCCGGCGCAGGGCCACCGCGGTGACGTCGGCGATCAGCGCCGCCGGGGTCGGGGTGCCGACCTGGTCGGCCACCACCCGCAACTCGTCGCGCTCGGCGCCCACGCGCAGCATGGTGCGCAGAAAGTTGTGACCGTGCGCGGCATAGACCCACGCGGTGCGGAACAGCAGAGGTTGGCCGCCGGCCGCACGCACCGCCTCCTCGCCGGCCAGCTTGCTGGCCCCATACACGCCCAGCGGCGCGGTCGGGTCGTCGACCCGGTACGGCCGGGTGCCCTGCCCGTCGAACACGTAGTCGGTGGAGTAGTGCACGAACGGGATGTCGGCCTCGGCGCAGGCCTTCGCCAGCGCGCCGGGCGCTTCGGCATTGATCCGGAACGCGGCCTCGCGCTCGCTCTC
>NZ_AZUZ01000042.1 GCF_000513955.1 Pseudoxanthomonas suwonensis J47 | reverse complement strand
TACGTGACCGAGCTGCTGGAAGGCCGCCAGGGCCCGGCGATCGCCGCCACCGACTACGTGCGCACCTTCGCCGACCAGATCCGCGCCTTCGTGCCGATGCACTACACCGTGCTGGGCACCGACGGCTTCGGCCGTTCCGACACCCGCGCCAACCTGCGCCGCTTCTTCGAGGTGGACCGCTACTACATCGCCCACGCGGCGATCGCGGCCCTGGCGAAGGAAGGCAAGATGACCGGCAAGGACGTGGCCCGGGCGATCAAGCAGTACAAGATCGATCCTGAGAAGGCTAATCCGGTTGGGGTTTGAATCGGCTGTATTTCGCAGAGTCGTTATACGAATGACCCCGGGTTTCCCCGGGGTTTTTTTTAAGCTGGTTCGGAGGGGGACGATGAAAGATATCCAGAAGCGTGCAGCACTAATCCTGGAGGACTGGCTCCCTGCAATGCTGGGAGGTGGCTGCCTATATCCGCGATCGAGCGACTCCAGAAGGACGTCGCGACCCGCAAGCAGCAGATCGCTTCGCGCTGGAAGAGCGCGGCCGGCATCGGCGCGGGCGACGTGACGCGCTTCGCCCGGAACGAGACGCTCGCCAGCGTCCGCGAGATCCAGGACAACTCGAAGGCCGAGCTCGACAAGATCCTCAAGGAGGCGGGAGCCCCGCACGCGCAGCTCATCGGCCAGCGCGAGTTCTACGACTCCCCGGCGAAGGTCCTGGCCCGCGCGGCCCTGGGCGACCCCAAGTGCACCGAGTACCTCCAGCAGCTCCAGCACGCCGGCCCGGCCGAGCTCGGGCACATGGCCCAGGTCGCGGTCGGCACCCGGAACGTGGCCTTGGCCTCGGCCGTGCTGTCCTTGATCGATCGCATGCCCTCCAAGGACCGCCCGGTCGGCCCGGCCGAGCTGGCGTCGGCGATGAAGCAGGACGACTTCCTCAAGGTCCAGGAGTACATCAAGCTGGGCGACGCGCGCCTCCAGGGCATCCTGGTCGCCATCCGCGCCTGGTACGCCGGGAAGACCAACCCGCTCAGCTCGGTGCAGCTCGCCATGCGCGAGCGGGACATCGACCATGACCTGATCGGGGGCGACGATGCGTAAGCTGGCCCACTACTCGACCGACCACCCGGTGTCGATCGCACTCGCCGGCATGGTCGGCGCCCTGCGCACGGGTGGCGACTTCCTCGCGCCCCTGGCCGAGAGGGCCGAGGCCGCGGGTGTCCGCCCCTACTCCGACTACTTCGACGACGCGGCGCGCTTGGCGGGCTTGCCGTACTGCCGTGCGCTGGACCTGTACGTGGACCGCGACACCAAGCGCCGGGCCGACCGGCTGGGATACGGGCAGGCGCACCTGGCGCTCTGCTGACCGGGCAAACGCGGCCGGGCTGGTTGGGTGCGCAGAGGGGCGACGGGTGCCTCGGCCGTGTTTCGAGGGGGATGTCCTGAGGGCATCCCCTTCTTTTTCATGCGCTTAGGGACCTTCGCACCCAGACAGCCAGTTAGGGGGCTGTTGCGAACCCGCCGCTACCCAGACGCGCGACTGCCACCCTGCTATCAGAGATCGTCTCGTCGTACCGCTCCACGAACGTGGCGAACTTGCCTCGATCGTTGTTATAGCTCTCTATCCAGCGAGCCTGCGCCTGAGCGAAAGCCTGCACGAGCCCAAGGAAGTCAAAGTAGTAGACGCCTCCAACATCGCGCGGGATTTCCGGCGCATCTCCAACTCTGAACGATATCCGGCGAACCTGTTCCTTTCGCACCTTCGATGAGCTGAGATTCGTCATATGAAGCAGGCCGTTCCGCAGTTCCCACAATTCCGCAGCGGTTATACCGAGTGGTGCTAGCTCGCAATACTCCTCCATCCACTTCACGAAAGCTCCCCGGTCGTCTCCGTACTCGATGTACGCGAGGCTGTCGATGCAGCAGACAAGAAGTTTCATTGCGGAGACATAGAGGCCTGCGTTGAAGGTCAACTTGATCGCCAAGAAGTAGTCATCGTGGATGAGCTGGGAGAAATTGATTCCCTCGTCACTGGCGTACTTCCGCAGCCAATCCACCATGGTGCCGGGTTCCCCCAACTTTTCCGAAACATCGTTCACATCCAGATCTCCATGCTCGGAGCTGTAATTGAAGCGAGCCTTCCCATTTAGAACGGGCGTTGACACAAAAAGGGGCGAGGCACCGGCACCCACATGTACGAACAACTCGTCGTAAAGGTAATGCCCTTCTCCAAGCCGACACCTTGCGTTGTATTTGGACCTGGTGAACGGCTTCGACAGACGCATCTTCCTGGCGATCGCAAGGTCCGCGTCCACTCGTGCTCGTAAGAGGTCGATACCTTCTTGATCCGATCCCTCGTGGGCATGGGCGGTGTAGCCGACCACGGAACATACGTCCTTGGCGTCGAAAAATAGAAAGACGTTGTATATCTTTTCTGCCATGCAGGGCACCGAATTGTTGTAGGGAGGGGCTCCCGAACCCAGCGAATCGCGACCTAATGCGCCTACAACCCCAACGTAGGAGTGGACGTGATGCTGGACAAAATGAGCATGAAGGAGTTGCTGGCCCTGCACAACCGCGTCGCCGACAAGCCGGCCGGACCCAAGACCTTCGCGACCCGGGCGAAGCTCGTGGCGCGGATCGAGCAGGTCGCGGCCGACAAGAACATCGACCTGGCCTCGTTCGGGCAGCCGAAGAGGCCCAAGGTGCCCAAGGTGCGCGCACAGCCTCACGCCAAGACCACCGAGACGCCCGAGGCGACCGAGAAGAAGCCCCGCGGCAAGGGCATCGGCGCGCTAGCACGCGCGATCCTGATGGACCCCATGGGCTTCCCGCACGTGCTGGTGGCCGAGATGGTCAACGCGCAGATCGAGGGCGCGGCGGCGACAGCCAAGTCGGTGCGCTGGTACGCGAACGACATGCGCAAGAAGGGCGTTGAGGTTCCGCCCCGACAGAAGCATCACCCCGCCGACATGGACGAGGAGCAGTCGGTCGAGGCACTGCGCACCGTGCGGGTGGTCGAGCGCGCGCCGTCCGACGACTGACGCGGTTCTCCCGCTGTGCGAGAGGATCGGCCACTGTGGCAGTGGCCTATCCTCCTAGTTTTCCTAGATGGCATCGTGGTGCGGCGGCTGAGGGTTGGAGTCCGTTCACGGGTGTGATAAATAGGTTAAATGGCGACCAAGATCCCGGCCAAGAAGGCCACTTCCAAAGTCAAGAAGTCCGCGTCCCGCGCTCGTTCCTCTCAGCGCTTTGAAGCGGCAAAGCTCGACCCACTGTTCGTGGTACTCGATGCAATCGCTTGGATGGATTCACCCACGGCTGCGGAGATTGCGCAGTTCGCTAGCGTCGACCCAAGGACTGCAGGGAAGCTACTGAAGAATGCTGCCCAGCTTGGTCTAGTCGATTCAGTTGGCAAAGGCTACGCGCTCCAACTCCCTTACCCCTATAAGGGATCCCCGGAACAAAAGCAGGCCGTTGTGAAGGAGGCGCTGGTGCGTCTGCCGCTTCTTACCAGCGTTCGGCAATTCATGTTGCTCGGCGACAAGGTAGAGGTAGCACTTAGGAAGGCAGCAACCCTCGCAGGAATCGTTCCGTTCAATGCCACTGACCTTAATCCATTGCTGGAGTGGGCGCAGTCGCTCGGTGCCTTGAAGCCAAACTTGCTCGCGGAAGACTTGCTCGATGACGCGGAGGCAAAAAAAGAAGAGCGACATCAGTCAGAGAAGGGCAAACGCATCGCATTCCTTTCGCATAGCTCCGCAGACAAGCCCTTCATTCGGCAGCTTGCCGCAGACCTCACGGCAGCAGGTGTAGACGTCTGGCTTGATGAGCAGCGCATACGTGTTGGGGATTCCATTCCAGAAGCGATCGCGCAGGGCCTAGCGGAGTCGGACTATTTCCTAATCGCGATCAGTCACAACTCTATTAACTCGCCGTGGGTGCAGAAAGAATTGAACAACGCACTCGTCACTGAGGTTCAGCGTCGCAATGTTCACATCTTGCCGTTGAAACTAGATGACACTGAGATGCCGCAGATCATTTCGGACAAGCACTACGCCGACTTCTCTCACTCCTACAAAGCTGGGATTGACAAACTTCTCGCGGCTCTCAGGAAGGACGTATGAACGAACCCAAAAAGAGGGTCATGCCTAAAGGCGGGCGCAAGGGTGGATCAATTTTTCCTCGAGTTAGCCTCGCTGATGCGCTGAAGTATTCCAAGAAGCTCGTCACCAAAACTCACGTAGCAAGAATCCCTCAGGACGTTGTTTATTCAGGTGTTGTCGGAGCAAAAGGCGGTACTGGTGCGGTGCGCGCGTCTGCACTGAAGCAGTACGGGCTTATGGAGGGTGACAACAAGAAGGATTTCTCTGCTAGTTCACTGGCGAAAAAGATCGCGTCCGCTCCATCTGATGAAGTGGTCGATCTTTACCGCGACAGTGCGTTGAAGCCCAACATCTTCAAGAAGCTTTCGGAGACGTTTCACGGAGATTCCGTAAGCCGCGCCAAGTTGAAGCAGCGTGCAGCGGAACTGAAAGTTCACCCAGATGAAACTGAAGCATGCGTTGCCGTGTATTTGTCCACGATGCAGACTGCTGAGCTTGTTCGTCCAGAGGGCGATTTATTCCGGCATCTGACTGCCCAAGAATTGGGTTCCGTTGGGGCGCCAAGCGCAGAAGATAACGAAGGCGCGGAAGAATCCGAGCCGGAAGACGTGGATGCTCTCGCTGAGCAAGAATCGACTGATGACGAAGAGGTTCTCGAAGAGGACGAAGAAAGTGCGTCGGCTCGGAAGGCGCCCAAAGGATCCCCGCCACGCGCGGTGTTTACGGTAAACGTCCAGCTAGATGCGAGTCTCGACACCGAAAAGCTCGAAAAGCAACTAGCGCTCCTGAAGAAGTACGGAGCTCTCTAAAACCCACTCAACCCACGTTGAATAGGGGTGAAGGGTATTAGGGCGTGTTCCCACAATGGGCGGGAAGAGGCCGTCCACGCGACGGCCCTTTCAAATTTCGGCAGTCGTACTAAAGGCAGGCACCTGCCCAAGCGTCGGCGACGTTATCCCGCCCCTCAAGGATGACGCTCTTGCCACTGGACACGAAGCGCCGGAAGCCTGTGTATCCGCCTAACTCGTTCTTGGCGTTGACCCGACCACAGGCGACCACGCCGAACTCCTCGGTGTAGTTGGCGCGCACGTCTCGGAACTGCGCGGCGTCCGGGTCTTTCAATTCGCCCCTCACTGCGCGCTCTGCCGCCACGATCGTCTCGGCGCCGAACCATTTCTCATGCGTCGCTTTCTTCTCCGCGGCCGTCATGGGGCGCTCTGGCTCGGGCTCCGGTGTTTCAGGCTGCTGGGCCTGCTTCTGCGGCGTCTCGGCCACTGCCGTGGACGCCTTGGCAGCTGCGGGCTCGCTGCGCGGTACCACCTTGGACCCGATCCAGGCCACGGCCACCAGAACAACCAGAAGAATCCCGATTCGCTTCATACACTCCCCCTGAGCCAATGTCAGTAAATAGTCTATTTTGGACTAATCCAACACAGACTCTAGCGTGCGGTGACCTGCATGTCACCGCGCGATGGCCCAATCGACCCACAACCGCGATTACCAACTCTTGCTGGCCGTCCTGAAGGCGGCCCGTAAGCGGGTGGGCGTGACGCAGATCGAGCTGGCCGAGCGCCTGGGCAACACGCAGACCTTCGTATCCAAGTGCGAGCGTGGGGAGCGGCGCATCGACGCCGTTGAGCTGGTGGAGTTCGCCGAGGCCATGGGCATCGCCCCGCAGGAGCTGCTGGGCGAGTACCTGGGGCAGCGTGGACGTGCGACGTCACCGAAGACGCGAAAGGGGTCTAAGCAGCGAGGGTGACGCTTCTGTGGTGCTTTCGTGTTTTCAGCGCCCCACAAAAGACGAAGGCCGCGACGATGCGCGGCCTAAGTACTTGAATCATATGGCGCCCGAAGTTGGACTCGAACCAACGACCCCCTGATTAACAGTTTAACGTCTCGAGACCAGCAGCCGGGGTGCTCCGTTCCCCGGCCCGCGCGTCTGGCGACCCGCCTGATGGGGGGGATCGCGCATTGCTGGCGGGCACGAGGATGCCCGCTTCAATCGCCGCCAACTATCAGCGTTTTCCGCAGGGTCATATCAGGGCTTTCCTACTCATAGTCGGGTCACAAGGTTCCCTATGCCTGTCTATGGTCGAGTGGTGCTACATTTCATGAAGAGTCTGCCACGCATAAAGGGAGAAGGGCATGCTGAAGCACCCAGTTGCAAGTATTCACCCACGTGTCGAAGGCTTCTCCTCGCGCCATCTTTTCTGCTCGTATCAAGCAGGCTCGAAAGCTCCGTGGTATCAAAAGCCAGCGAGCACTGGGGGCCTTGATGGGGCTGACTAAGGATCGTGGCAGCAGTCGAATCAACCGCTACGAGAGGGAGACCAGTGGGATCGACCTGGATGGACTGGCGGAGTTAGCCGAAACCTTGCGCGTCCCCATGGCGTACTTAGTCGCCGAAGACGAGCCGACGGCTGACATTCTCTTGTTGCTCTCTGAGCTTTCGGCGAAAGAGCGAAGCGAACTGGCTACCTGCCTGAAAGAGAAGCTCGAACAGAAGCGCCCGCAGCCTACTTCGTAGTTCTCGTGCCGGCATGCCGTAGACAGCGGTAACTTCACGCTGCACTGTGAAGGGTATAGGCATCTATGCCTTGCGTATCTGATGCCGCTAGGTAGTACAGTCTCCTGAGCCGAATGCATACGCGCGGGAGCAGTTCAGCGTTTGCCTCTCGCCTTCAGTTCAGTGGCTATCTTCCGTTGTTCTGCTAGCGACATGTGCGCGACCGCCAGAATGATATCTGCCAGAGCATCGTTGTCCGCAAGAAGATAGGCCAACGGGACGCCAAGCTCCTTGGCAAGCTTGCCCGCCGTAGCGAAGTCTGGTTCGGACGTTCCACGTTCGTATCTTGTAACTCTACTGGACACTACGTCCTCCGAGAGTCCAATTCTCCTGCCAAGCTCCCTCTGGGAGATGCCCAAAGCCAATCGGGCCTCCTTCAGGCGCTTGGCGAACATGCTTTGGGGAGCGGGAGACGACATGAGCCGCGGAGAGCCATTCCTGTACTTCGTACAGGATGGCTTCTCCGGCATTCGCATGTATGCTACATTAAATGTAGCAACTGCGCGACCGTAATCTGCCTATCGCGCTAGGGAGGGCTCAATCGAGTGAGGATTGCTGGCCGGTAAAGCGGAGCAGTAGTCCTAACCTTGAATGCTACATTAAATGTAGCAAGCGTGCTCGGCATGTAGATCAGGATCGCGATGACAGCACGCAGAGACAGCGGAAACGGCGGTGGGGGCGCGGCAAGTGGAGGTTGGCACCCAACTTCTGGGGTTGGGGACAGACAGAACGAAATTGAGGGGAAACAGGGGACATTGCATGAAGACAAGCACTCTACGTAACGCCGTATCCATTGCTCTTGTTGCTGTGGCCACCGGCACAGCCGGTCTGACCTCGGCCCAGGAAGCCGCATCGGACACCGAGCCGAGGGAAAGCGCCAAGCCAGAAGACCGCACTGTTCCTGCACATCCGCCGACGACCACGTCGGCGGCAGAGCCGGCGCCGACGGAGCTGGGCGCGATCACGGTCACCGGCACCCGCATCCGCGGCGGCACGACGCCGTCGCCGGTGGTCACCATCGGCAGCGAGCGCATCCGGGAGGAGGGCTTTGCCGACCTGGGCGAGGTCGTCCGCAGCCTGCCGCAGAACTTCAGCGGGGGGCAGAACCCCGGCGTGGCCGTGGGCGCCACGTTGGGCGTGGGCGGGCTCGCCAACCAGAACTTCACCGGCGGCTCGTCGCTGAACCTGCGCGGCCTGGGCCCGGACGCGACCCTGACGCTGCTCAACGGCAGGCGCCTGGCCTACGGCGGGGTGGTGCATGCGGTCGACATCGGCGCCATACCGGTGGAGGCCGTCGACCGGGTGGAGATCGTCCCGGACGGCGCCTCGGCCATCTACGGTTCGGACGCGGTGGGCGGCGTGGGCAACGTCGTCCTGAAGCGCGACTACCAGGGCGTGGCCGTGGGCCTGCGGTACGGCGGCGCGACCGAGGGCGGGCTGGCGACGCGGGAGTACAGCCTGACGGCGGGCACGACCTGGCCGGGCGGCGGCGCGATCGCCGCCTACAAGGACGTGTCCACCGATCCGGTCTACGCGCGCCAGCGCAGCTATACGGACCACATGTTCGACCCCAATACGCTGTACCCGGGGAGCGACTTCCGCAGCGCGCTGCTCAGCCTGCACCATGCGGTCGCCGATTCGGTCGAGTTCCGGATCGATGCGCTCCATGCCAGGCGCAAGCAGGAGATCTATCAATGGAACACCGGTCTCCGGCCCGTCTACAACACGCTGACCCCGGAGACGAAGACGTCCTTCGTGGCACCCGGCCTGGAGTTCTCGCTGCCGGGGGAATGGACGCTGTCCGTAGGCGGGAGCTGGGGCAGGGACGAGCACCTCCAGGATCAGTACCAGGTGGCTGTCGCCACCGGGGCACGCACGGCGTTGCTGATGGAGTGCTACTGCAACGAAGCCACTTCCTATGAGGCGGGGGTCGAGGGGCCGCTGTTCGAGACGCCAGGCGGCCTTGCACGCCTGGCTGCCGGTGTGGGTGGCCGCAGGAACGAGCTTGTCCGCCGGGATCTGCTCGGAACCAATCAGCAGCAGGCGTTCCGCGGCAGCCAGCAGAGCCAGTTCGCGTATGCGGAGTTGAGTCTTCCGCTGATGGATCCGGGTCAGGGCAACCGCCGCCTGGAACTGACCGCCGCGGTGCGCGGCGAGGACGACGACGATTTCGGGCGCGTCACCACGCCCAAGCTCGGCCTGGTCTACGGGCCCAATGGCGACGTCACGTTCAGGTATTCCTGGGGCAAGTCGTTCAAGGCGCCGACCCTGCTTCAGCTGCATCTGCCCCGGTCCGCGGCGGTGCGCCCCGTGGCCTTCTATGGCGGCCAAGGGTACGACCCCGGCGCCACGGTACTGCACCGTGCGGGCGGGAATCCGGACCTCAAGGCGGAACGGGCCTCTACACGGACCGTGTCGCTGGCGTTCCACCCCAGGTCGCTGCCTGGCCTGGAGGGCGAGGTGACGTGGTTCGACATCGACTACACGGACCGTGTCGTGCAGCCGATCACGGATTATGGGCGCGCCTTGCTCATTCCCGGATACGCGGAGTTCTTCGACTACGCGCCGACCGCGCAGCGCGTGGAGGAGGTCGTCGCTTCGGCCGATGCCTTCTACGACTACGTGGGCGGGTTCGATCCCCGCAACGTGGCGGCCATCCTGTACGCGCAGTACGTGAACGCGGCGCGGCAGCGCATCAGGGGCGTGGACCTGTCGGCGTCGTACCGGTTCGACGCCGGTCCCGGGCGCATGACGGTAAGGGGTGCGGCAAGCTGGCTGGACAGCACGCAGCAGAACTCCGCCGCGCAGCCCGCCTACGACGTGGCGGGCACCATCTTCAATCCGGCGCGGGTGAACGGCCGGCTCGGCGTGGTGTGGGACGTGAACGGGTGGTCGGCGTCGCTGTTTTCCAACTACACCAGCGGCGTCGAGGATCCTGTCGCCCGCGAGAAGACGGCGTCGTTCACCACGTTCGATGCCACGGTGCGCTACGCCACTGAGGGCCGGGGCTTCCTGTCCGGGGTGGAGATCGCGCTTTCGGCGCAGAACCTCCTCGACCGCCATCCGCCGCTCTACGCGGCGACCACGCTCGACCGACCGCCCTACGACTCCACCAACTACTCGGCGATCGGGCGATTCCTCAGCCTGGCGGTGACCAAGCAATGGTGACAATGCGCGCAAGCCCCTGGCCTGCCGTGTGGGCCGGCGCGCTGGCCTTGCTCGTCCACGTGCCGGACGCGCGCTCGGCCACCTTGCGCCAGCTGGTGGAGGTGGTCGACTTCACCGGGCTTTCCGTCTCGCCGGACGGGCGCCTGGTGGCGTTCCGCACGGAGCAGGCGTCCGTCGACCGGAACACTTACGACACCGTCTGGTATGTGCAGCCGGTCGACGGCTCGTCGCCGCCGCGGCGTCTTGGAGAGGCGGGCGCGCCCCTGCGGGATGGCGGCGCAATGAGCCGGAACGAGCCCGCGCTGTGGTCGCCGGACGGAAAGTGGATCTTCTACCGCGCGGTGCTGGACGGGCGGGTGGACATCTGGCGGGCGGCCGTGGACGGGTCGCGCACCGGGCGCGTCACGCGCGATCCGGCGAATGTGCGCAGGTTCTCGCTGGACGACGGCGGGGCTGCGCTGCTCTACGGCGTGGGCGCGACACGCGAGGCTGTGGTGGAGGCGGAACTGGAGGAGTACGACCGCGGCGTGCATATCGACCGGAACGTTCCCCTCGGGGACCCCCTGTTCCGGTCCGGCCATCACGAGGGGCGGCTGGCGACGCAGCGCCTCGTGGACAACGAACTGGTGCGCTTCCCGTTGCTGTCGCAGGTGCCGGACCGCTGGAAGTCGGTCGACCTGGCGACGGGCGAGACGATCGAGCTTGCCGCCGGCCGTGTCCCAGCGGGTGCGGTGGCCCCTGCCGATGTTCCGCAGGACCTTGGCCGTGTCCTGCAGGTGGCGGAAGAGGGCAGTAGCGGGCGCATCGCGTTCCTGGCGCGCGCGGATGGACCGGACGGCGCCGTCGGGCAGATCAGGCTGGCGATGCTGCCGGGGCGGGGGACTCGGCGGCCGGTGATATGTGCCGCGGCGCCGTGCGTTGGCGGGAAGATCACGGCCATTGCGTGGCGGCCTGGAAGCGACGAGGTCGTCTTTGCGGTGACCGACGACGCCCTGGGCCAGTCGCTCTTCCGCTGGAACGTCGTCAGCGGCAACGTCCAGCCGGTGGTCGCCTCGCGTGGTCACCTGGGCGGGGGAGGGCGTTGGGACCCGGGGCCGTGCGCTGTTTCCTCCGAGGCGTTGGTCTGCGTGGCCGCGGAGGCCGATCGCCCGCCCAGGCTGGAACGCATCGGCCTGGAATCGGGAGAGCGCAGGGTGCTGTTCGACCCGAATGCGGCACTGGCCCACGACATGGCCACGTCCGCAACCGTGCGTCCGGTCGAGTGGGCGGATGCGCAGGGCCGCAGGTACTCGGGCCAGTTCTATCCTGCGGCGGCGGATGGCACCGTGCCTCCCCCGTTGTTCGTCGTGTACTACCGGTGCGCGGGCTTCGTCCGCGGTGGCATGGGCGACGAGTGGCCGCTTGCCACCTTGGCCAGGGCCGGCATCGCCGCGCTGTGCATCAACGCCGCCCCGCCGGCGGAGGATGCGGTCGAGCGCTACGAGCAGGGACGGGCCGCCATCGAGGGGGCGGTGGCGTACCTGGCCTCGCGCGGCGAGGTCGACCCGGCACGCGTCGGGATCGGCGGGCTGAGCATGGGGGCCGAAGTCGCCCTGTGGACCGCGATGAACTCGTGTGTGGCACGCGCGATATCGATCGGTACCCCGGTGGTCTCTCCGCAGATGCGGCTGTTGTTGAGCCCGTGGGAGCAGGTGCACTTCTCGAGGCTCCGCCGCCATTGGCAGCTTGGCGCGGTGGACGAAACGCCGGAGCGCTGGCGGACCCTGTCGCCGGCCTTCGATGTCGAGCGCGTACGGGTACCCGTGCTGATGCAGATGTCGGAGCAGGAATACAGGGGCTCTTTCGACTACACGATTCCGTTGATCGGGATGCGACGGGCCGACGTCTACGCCTTTCCCCACGAGCCGCACCAGAAGTACCAGCCCCGGCACAAGCTGGCGGTATACCAGCGCAACCTGGACTGGTTCCGGTTCTGGCTGCTCGGTGCCGAGGACGACGATCCCGCCAAGGCCGGGCAGTACGCCCGCTGGCGGGAAATGCGGCAGCACGCGCCTGGCGCGGACTAGCGATGCACCGGCCCGCCAGGCGGCGACTGCTGGCGGACCCAGTTCTCGAGGGCGCACAGCTGGAATATCCGCATGAACGCATTGTCGCCCCGCGGCATCTCGCCCTTGGCGAGCGCGCGCAGCTTGTCGCCATCCAGGAGGCCATGTGCTTCCAGTTGGCCGTGGAGGAGAAACGCGAGCATCCCCGCAAGCTCCCGCCGGTACAAGGCGCCGAGATAGGCGGTGAAGGTGCCCTTGCTCTTCCTGGCGAGAATCCTGGGCGGAAGGGCGTGCGCGAAGCCGAGCCTGGCGACGGCGCGGTTCTGTCCGCCATGGAACCACATCCAGCTGGGTACCCTCAGGCACGCTTCGACGACGGGCTGTGACAGCAACGGCATCCTCAGCCGCCGCACCAGCGCACGGGGGCAACTGTCGCGGAAGAATTGGGTGGCGCTGAGTTCGAGGATGCGTTGCCGGTCGCCGGGAAGGAACCTCGCCGGTGGAGACAGCCAAGGATGAGGTTCGGGCTCCGGAACGCGCGTGCGCGGAGGCAAGAAGCTGCGGTCGATGCCATGGGGCTCGCCCTGGGTCCGGAGTTTCCGCAAGGTCAGGCGAGCGGCCTTCCAGTAGGTGCACTGGTGGAATGCCGAGATGTCCCGGACGGCCCGGATGCCGGCCACCAACCCCGCACCCAGGAAGGCATCGGCGGCGGGTGCGGCGTTCATGAGATAGCCGAAGACGGTGTCGCCTCCGCCGCCCGTGAAGTGGCTGTCGACGCTCTCGCGGTCCGCGATAGCCTGCATGGTGCGGTCGACCGCGTACTGGAGCGGCCCGATCACCGGCGTGACGATATCCGGCGGGAGCGGGAACCGGTATGGCGCATCGCCGTAGCGAAGCTCCTGCGCCTGCAGTCCGACGCCGAGCATGCCGGCGACCAAGCCGGCATACTCCCGTTCGTCCGCGCCTGGGACGGGCGTGGTGAGCGTCAGGCAGGTCACACGTGCGCGGGATTCCCGGAGGCAGGCGCCGACGATCGACGAATCCAGCCCTCCGGACAGTTCGAGCAGGACGGATCCGTCCTGCTCGGCCCAGGCATGGACGACGGTCTCGATCGCATCGCGGACGGACGATGCCGCTTCGTGCGGGTCCGCGGGACGGCTGCCCGCGTCGACGAACTCCCACGGGTTCCAGTCCAGGCTGGCGCGGGCGGTGCCGTCGTGCAGGTGGATCGTGCACCCGGGAAGCAGTTCCCTGATGCCCGCCAGGCACGTGCGGGCGGTTTTCAGGCCGGGGTACGCCAGCTGGTGAGCGACTTGCTCGAAATCGACGCGTCTCCGGCAGAGACCGAGCCGCTCCGCAAGCGTGATATGCGACGTCAGGAATCCCGTGCCTTCTTCCAGCGAGTAGACGCACTGCAGGTCGCAGGCGGGCGACGGGCTGCGGGTGATGCCGACGGACCGGGGATCATTCGCCTCAGGAAGGATCAGGATGTAGTCGCCCCAGCAGTTCTTCAGGATGTGGCGGCGGAGCGCGGCAGCAGAAGAAGCGGCGGGTAGCTGGCTCGCATGCCGAATGGCGGTGCCGCTGCGGGTGTGGAGATCGCCGACGACGATACCGCCACCCGGCAGGTGAAGCGTGGGAGTTTCGCCCGATGTGTATACCGCGAAGGTCGCGGAGGTGGAGCGCAGCTGCATGTCGGCGCCTTGCAGGACAGTGTTTAGCTCCATCGGGTCGGGTCCGCCGGATAGGCGGTCTGCGTCCACCATGACGAGGTAGGCGCGGGCCATCAGACCACCCGGATGACGGCGTAGGACCGCGTGTTCCCCAAGGTGTCGTTCAGGACCAGGCCGCCGGATTGAGCCCAGCAATGAGCGGAGAACGGGTCGCGGGTGACGCCGAAGACGATGTGGGCTTGCAGGTGCCTGCGCGCGAGGAAGGTCACCATGGCGATCGAATCCGGGAGGCAGCAGGTCTCGATGGGGACCAGCCTGCGTACCTGCAGAAATGCTTGGGCATGCCGCACCAAGGCATCGTCGTCGGTCGTAGTGGTGCGCGTGGCTGCGTGGCGCCGGAATGCGGCCAAGTCGTCCAGGATCGATTGCAGCCGCTGGGTTCCCAGGCGGTGCCTGGTCCTGAAGACCGTGGCGAGCACCTCGACGGCCATGCGCGGTCCGCAGGATGCGGAGGGGAAGGGCTGCTCCAGTGCGCTGGCTTCGGCAGACGGGACCACGGCGCCGGTCGAGACCGGATCCGGCGAACCCTCCGCCAGGATGTTGCGATCCACCAGGCGCTTGGCGGCATCAGGAGTGGGGCGTTCGATGTATGAGATGAAGGCGCGTTCCGTATCGCCCGAAAGCCGGAAGTACCGGTCGGCCGCGGTATCGAGGAACAGCGGATGGCCATCGATGAGGCAATACGACAGGCCGTCGCGCAAGCGGTAAGGGCGCATATGCGTTGTCTCCGGACGGAAAGTCGAGGCGCACCTTGCGGTGCGCCTCGCTGCCGGTCATTCGGCAATTCCGACCCCGGTCACGAACCCGAGGATCTCGTTGCCAGGCTCGCCGGCGCCCTTGGTTTCCACGCTGGCCGTGCCGAGCACGACGACGTCTTCCGGCGGGTTGGTACGGGTGTTCTCGTTCGCGTTCATCGCTGTCTCCTACGTTTGCGCCATGGACCTCATGGCGGATGCAGCGTAGGAGGCAGGATTTTTGATTTTCAAATGATTATTGCGTTGCAATCCGACGATTATTTCCAGGTGTGACCGCGGTCATGCGGGACGGAGGCAGGTTTGCGCTACTGGCCAGGCGGCGATGGCGTCGGCGGCTGCTTCATTTCGTCCTGGGTGACGACGGGGCCGCCGAAGACATGGCGGCCGCGCCTGCAGGCATCGGTCGTCGTCCAACTGCAGGCCGCCCAGCATCAGGTTGGAGACGAATTCGCCGGGGCGGTCGCCGCGGCGGACCGCGTGCGGCTCGGCATGGCTACCGGCCGCGGCAGGAGCGGGCGGAGGCGGATCGGCCGATCATGCCGGCAAGAGGATGGCGGCTGCGATCGCCGTCAGTAGCCGTCTCGGTTGGCTCATGGTGTCTTCCTCGTGGGAATCAGGAGCTGTGGACGGCATCGGCCGGGAACGGCAGCCCGGCAGGGCGCGTCGCGCTGTCGGATTTTTTCTCTTCGTGGGGCAGGAGAATTCTGACTCGTCTTCGTGGATTCGACAGGACGGGCCGCCGTCAGTGGAGCCGGTCGCGGCTCTCGTTCAGCCGGGCCACGATGCAGGGCACCCGTTCCTTGCGCCGTTCGTGGTAGTCGCGCAGCGCGCCTCGCAGTGCCGGGATGTTCCTTTCCTGCCAGTGCCGCTGCAGCTCCGACAATTCCTCGCAGGCGTGATCGATCAATTCCTGCTTGGCCCGGCGGATCGGTGCCAGCCGGTCGTTGGCCTGCCTCACGGCATGGTGCAGGGACCGGTGGCCGGTGGCGCGGGCGATCGCGTCGAACAGTTGCCAGGTGTGCTTCACCAGGTCGTCGTCGGCGGATGCGGGCTCCGCCTTGCCGGTGGCCCACCCCGCCGCGGCGAAGCCGAGATCGCAGGCCATCAGCATCAGGCGCTGCATCCAGTCGTACAGGTCGCGCAGGGCGATCTCGGTGGGCAGCGGGACGTGCAGCCCGCTGCGGCCATGGTCGGCGACCTGGCCCTCGCCGACCAGGCGGTAAAGGGCGAACCGCACGGGCGTAGGGCTGGTCTTGAACTCGGCCGCGAGCATGGCCGGATCGATCCGCTGCCCGGGCAGGTAACGCCCCGACTGCAGGGCGCGCCTGATCTGCCCGTACAGCAGCGCGCTCTTGGAGTGGATCGCATTCATCGCAAAACTCCTTGTCTGCGTATGACGGTCTCCTTAGGGCAGGATGTTACATCGTGCAGCACGGCATGAAGGCCATGCTGGAAGACCAGATCGACGAGTACTACTACGTCACCCTGATGAACGAGAACTACACCCATCCGGAAATGCCG
>NZ_AZUZ01000041.1 GCF_000513955.1 Pseudoxanthomonas suwonensis J47 | reverse complement strand
TGCTTGCCCCAGCTGATCCACTGGATCATCCGCGGCTCGGCCGCGCCGCTGCGCCAGAAGCCGGCGTCGGTCTGGCGCGACAGCCGGCAGGCGATGGCGTCGGCCTCCCACAGGCTGCCGCCGGGATAGACCAGGATCGGCAGGCGCAGGCTCGGGTTGAGCGGGCGGTAGCGTTCGGCCTGGCCGGGTGCGAACGGCGCGGCGAACTCGAACTCCACCGCGGCGCCTACATGGCGCGCGGTGGCCACCGCCAGGCGGGGATTGGGGTTGCGGCTGAAGAGCAGCTTCATGGCGGACTCCAGGGGCATCGACTCGACTCGGCGACGGCCGTGCGGGCCAGGTTTCGACACCGTCTCCTCGCCTGCCCGTGCGCAACCCCATGCGGCCTTGAACACTGCATTGACCGCCGGGTCACGTCCGCCTCACCGCCGCCGCTCCACGCTGCGCATCCGCACTCCCCCAACGAGGAACGCACGATGAGACTGCTGAAGACCGCCGCGGTTGGCGCCCTGGCCTGGTACGCATGGCGCGCCTGGCAGCGCCGCAACACCGGCGCCACGTTCGCCACCGGCCGCGCCCGCGAGGACACCGGCACCACCACCGCGCCGCATGGCGACCCGACCTTCCCGCGCGCCGCGCCCGACCTGACGGGGCCGGAGCTGGGCGAACCGGCCCACGCCGGCGCGCAGTCCAGCCGCGGCCTCGGCGAGGCCTGACGCCGGCGGTGCCGGCCGGGCGCCTCAGGGCGCCCCGGCCGCCCCGCGCTGGTAGCGCGACTGCTGGCCGTCGGCGAACAGCATGTTCACCGCCACCGCCGTCGCGCCATCGCGTTCGAAGCGCACGCGGCGGCTCGGGTCGCCTTCGACGAAGAACAGGTCGCCGCCCAGCGGCCGCAGGCGCAGCGGCGGGCGACGGGCCTGGCGCAGTTCCAGGGCGCCGCCGTTCGCATCGATCCGGACCACGCCGTATTCGCCGGACAGCGCCGCCAGCGTGGCCGCGTCCGGGTCGGGCGCATCGGCCCGCAGTGCCTCCAGCGCCCATTTCGCCGGCGTGCCGGCACCCTTCGCGACCAGGGCTTCCAGCGCCAGCGCATGCGCGGCCGGCAGCGCCGCTGCTGCGCCCACCGCCACGTCCGGCAGCACACCCTCGCCTTCCCAGTTCTTCCCCGTGATCGGGCTGACCGGCGAGCCGGTGGAAACAAACACGCTGAAGCCATCGTCCAGGCCGAACGGGCGGCCGGGGTTGGCCGCGCCGCCGGTGCGCTCGCCAACGATCGTGGCGCGCCTGGCGTTCTTGAGCGTGTAGCTGAAGGCCTCGGCCGCCGAGCCGGTGCGCCCGCTGGTGAGGATGTACAGCGGCAGGTCCAGGCGCGGCGCCGGATGGTTCAGCTCCGGCGCTTCCGAGGCGCCGCCCTCGCGCCAGCGGAAGGTGTTGTAGATGTCCGCACCAGGCGCGACGAAGGCGCTGGACAGGTAGCCGACCATCGCCGGCGAGCCGCCGCCGTTGTCGCGCACGTCCACCAGCAGCGCGTCGACCGAGCCGAGCACCTGCAGCGCCGCGTCGATGGCCTTGCGCGCCGGCGCGTCCGCCTCGTCCCAGTCGAAGTCGGCGAAGTAGCGCAGGTCCAGGTAGCCGACGTTGCCCGGCAGCAGTTCCACGCGGCGGATGCCGAAGCCGGTGGCCGCCGGATCCGGCAGCGCGCGCGGCGGGCCGGATTCGCCGCCGCGGGTGGCCGGGTCGGTCCAGCGCACGTTGAAGTGGCGGTCCTGGGCCTTCAGCCGCGAGGTCAGCGCGGTGGCCAGGTCCAACGGTGCCTGGTGGCGGTCGAACTCGCCGCGGCCAGCGGCCTGGCGCAGGCCGTCGGCGATCGCGCTGCCGCGCGCGGCGTCGAAGTATTCGCGTTCGATCGTTTCGGCCACCTGCGTGGCCACCTCGCGCGGCGTGGCTGCTTGCAGCGGCAGGGACGACAGGCAGGCGACGGCGAGCAGGCACAGGGCGGCACGGATCACGGGGAGTCCTCGGGCTCGGGGTTTCCGGATCATCCGCCCCCTTGGCGCAGCCCCGCAGTGCGGGAAGTCACCCGCGGCCGTTCAGGGATACGTCGCAGCCTGCCCCGGCGCCTTCCGCGCCTCCAGCAGCAGGTAACCCAGCACCGCCCAACCCAGCGGCAGCAGGTAATACAGGCCGCGCAGCGCCAGCAGCGCGGCGATCACTGGCTCGCGCCCCAGGGTGGCGGCGAAGGCGTGCAGGAACACCCATTCCCAGGCGCCCAGGCCTGCCGGCGTATGCAGGAGGATGCCCGCCATCGCCGCCACCAGCACCACCACCAGCACCCGCGCATAGGCGACCTCGCCGGGCAGCAGCAGCCACGCCAGTGCGGCGAGGCTGGCCCAGTTGAGCGAGGACAGCAGCAGCTGCATCAGCGCCATGCGCGCCCGCGGCATGGTGAAACCTTGTCCACGCAGCTGGAACCGCCTCCCTGGCCAGCGTGCGCAGGCCAGCAGGTAGGCCAGCGCCGCCGCAAGCATCGCCACGCCCAGCGCGCGCCACGCCGGTTCCGCGCCGGCGGCGCCCGGCAGCGGCACCTGCCCCAGCAGCAGCGCGGTGCCAGCCAGCACGCAGTAGCCCAGCCAGTTGGTCACCACCGCGAACAGCGCCAGGCGCGCGACCTTCGCTGCACCCAGTCCGACGCGCCGGTACAGGCGCAGGCGCATGCCGCCGCCCCCGACCAGCGCGCCGAGGTTGAGCGCGAAGGCATAGCTGACCAGGCCGATCGCGACGGTGCGCGGCACCGGCACGCCATGCGCGACCTGGCGGCGCGAAAGCAGTTCGTAGCCGGCGTAGAGCGCGTAGCTGGTGGCGACCAGGCCGAGCGCCGCGGCCAGCTTCGCCGGGCCGTAGCCACGCAGCGCCTCCGCCACCGCGGCCCAGTCCGTGCCGCGCGCCTGTCGCACCAGCAGCACCGCCACCACGACCAGCACCGCCAGCACCAGCACGCGGCCGGCGCGCTTCTGCCAGCGATGCGGATGCCGGCTCATCCGCGCGCGTCCTGGGCCGGCCGCGGTTCCGCCTGCTCCGGCGCGACCAGGGTCACCACCCGCGGCGTGTGCGCCGGCAGCAGGCCGGCCCAGGCCGGGAAGCGGCGCAGCACGTGGTACAGCAGCGCGTTCGGGATCGGCCAGCGCGCCCGCGCCACCGGCGTTCCGGCGGTGACCGGTCGGCAGTGGTCGCGCCACAGCCGTTCCAGCCGCGAACGCAGTTCGGCGGCGAACGCGCGGTCGCGCACCAGCAGGTTGGCTTCCAGGTTGAGCGACAGGCTCAGCGGATCGAGGTTGCTCGAACCGACCGTGGCCCACTCGCCATCAATGACCGCGACCTTGCCGTGGAACGGACGCGTGCAGTACTCGTGGATCTCCACGCCGTCGGCGACCAGGTGCCGGTACAAGGTGCGCGCGGCGATCATCGCCATTTTCGTGTCCGGCTCGCCCTGCAGGACCAGCCGCACCTTCACCCCGCGCCGGGCGGCGTGGCGCAGGTCGCGCAGGAAGCCGTAGCCCGGGAAGAAGTAGGCGTTGGCGATCACGATCTCCTCGCGCGCGGCGCGGATCGCGGCGCGGTACGCCTGTTCGATGTCGGTGCTGTGGCGCTGGTTGTCGCGCAGCAGGAACGCAACCTGCGCCGTCCCCGCGTGCGGCAGCCCGCCGGCACCGCGCAGCGGCGCATCGACGCCGTCGCGCACGAAGCGGTGGATGCGCGCCACCACCGGACCTTCCACCTCCACCGCATAGTCCTGCTTGGACTCCGGCCCGGAGCGGCGCAGGTGGTCGACCGAGTAGTTGATCCCGCCGACGAAGGCGACGCGCCCGTCCACCACCAGCAGCTTGCGGTGCATGCGCCGGAACACGTGCAGGCGCACGCCCAGCAGGGGCCGGTGCGGGTCGAAGGTGCGCAGCACCACGCCGGCGTCGGCCAGCCCGCGCAGGAAACCTTCGGAGAACGCCGGCGAACCATACCCGTCCACCAGCACCTGTACCCTCACCCCGCGTCGCGCCGCCGCGACCAGGCGTGCGTGCAGGGCCATGCCGACCTCGTCCTCGAACAGGATGAAGGTCTCCAGCAGGACTTCCTCCCGTGCCGCCTCGATCGCCGCGAAGGCGCGCGCGTAGAACGCCTCGCCGTTCTCCAGCAGGCGCAGGCGGTGCCCGGGCAGCCATTGCGCCGCGGCGCTCATGCCGCGCCCTCCCCGGACAGGCGCGCGTACAGCGGCAGGTGGTCGGACAGCCGCGACCAGGGCGCCCCGCGCGGCATCGCCACCTCGTGGATGCGCAGGCCGCGCACGTAGACCCGGTCCAGCGGCAGCAGCGGCCAGCGCGCCGGGAAGCTGCGCGCCAGCCGGCCGCGGTGCTGCTCGAAGGCCTCGACCAGGCCGCAGCGACGCATCCGCGCATGGCCGGCGGCCCGCCAGTCGTTGAAGTCGCCGGCCACCACCACCGGCGCGTCGGTCGGCACCCGCTGCTCCAGCTCGGCGCACAACAGGTCCATCTGCCGCCGGCGGTGGCCTTCGCGCAGGCCCAGGTGCACGCAGATCGCGTGCAGGTGCTGCGGGTTCCCGGGCAGTTCCAGCTCGCAATGCAGCAGGCCGCGGTTCTCATGGCCCGCCACCGACACGTCGTGGTTCTGGTAACGGACGATCGGCAGCCGCGACAGCAGCGCGTTGCCGTGGTGGCCGTGCGGATAGACCGCGTTGCGGCCGTAGGCGAACTGCGGCCACAGCGAGTCGGCGAGGTATTCGTAGTGCGGGGCCGCGGGCCAGTCCTGCCAGCGCCTGGCGTGGTGGGCGTGGCCGCCGATCACTTCCTGCAGGAACACGATGTCGGCGCCCACCGTGCGGATCGCCTCGCGCAGCTGCGGCAGTACGAAGCGCCGCTGCAGCATGTCGAAGCCCATGTGGATGTTGGCGGTCAGCACGGCGACGCCCGGCAGCGGCGGCGCGGCACTGTCCGCGGACGGCGTGGACCTGGCGGGGGAAGCGGCGGCGGACGCCACGTCAGGCGGGCGACCGCGGTGCCGGGCGGATCACGGGCATCGGGCGGTCCGGTTGCGGGGGGAGCCCAGCCTGCCGCGTTGCCGATGAACCGGCCGTGGAAGCAGACCGCCCGTTCGCCGCTGCTGGCGCACGACGGCGCTTCCGGCACATGCCCGCGGGCGCCAGGCTGGAGTTCGTCGGCATCGCCCGGCCGATGGAGCGGGCGGAGAGCGCCGACGGCGGGCCGATCCACTACCGGGTCCGCCACCGCACCCCGCTGTGGCGGCCGGGCGAGGCGCCGACCCTCGCGCTGGAAGTGCGCGAGGGCGACGCCCGCTTCTGCGTCTGACCTGCAGGGTCAGCGCCAGACCCGCTCGCAGCGGGTCTCTACCACGCGATCGCCGCGCGCTTCCTGGCGGTCGCCCTGGACCTTGCGGCCGATCGCGCCGCCGGCGACCGCGCCGCCGACCGTGGCCAGCTTCTTGCCCTTGCCGCCACCGACCTGGTTGCCGAGCAGGCCGCCGATCACCGCGCCGGTGGCGGTACCGGCGATCCGGTTCGGGTCGCCGGAAGAACGCTCGACCTCGACCTTCTCGCAGACCACGCGGCTGCCGTCGCTGAAGCGGCGGCCTTCGTCCTCCGGTCCGTAGCGCGTCTGCGCGTTTGCGGCGGCGACGCCGAGCAGCAGCGGCGCAGCGACGAGGATCGACATGCGGCGGGAGATGTTCATGCGGGTCTCCGTTCTCGTGGACAGGTCCGCAGGCTTCCGCATCGGCGGACAAGCACCCGTGAAAAACCGCGCGGCCGGAAGGGCCCGGTTCACCAGCCTGAAGCTTTCGTCAGCGCGCGAGTGGCTGCGGCAACAGCATCGGTATCTCGCGCGGGCAGCGCCGTCAGTCTTCGCCGCATCGCCAGCACGCGCTCCTCGAGGAACCTCGCTGCGCCACTTCCCGCACCTGCGGCATCGACCGGCACTGCCAGACAGCAGGACAGGGTGCTGCGTTCGATCGACGGCGGCACCAGCCTGGTGCACCGCCGCCCGGAGACAGGGCAGGCATGACGCTGTGCTGAACGGCGCACGCCCTCAGCAAACGGGGATTCACGAGCAGTGGCGAGACTATCGGTCGCGAAATGCCGGCATCGATCACTTCCGGTACGGCGAAGCCCATCACAAAACCGACCGCGTACAGGAAAGTTATAGGGAAAACGAGGCTACACAGGGCACCATAGGCGCGCACCTACAAACGCAACATTGCCGATCCATCCACTCCGGAGGGGACGCCAGTGTCATGAGACGTTGCGCACGCGCCCATCTCCGGAACGCCCCGATCGTTGCCTGCGATGCCGCGACTGCAGCCTGCGCCCTTGCCCGTGCGCGGCGTGTCCGATGGCCGCTGCAGCCCGCGTTTCCAGGAAGCCCCCACTGCGGTAACTCGCCGGATGACCCGTATTAGATGACCCGTATTAGATGAGCGTCGATGTCCTCTCCGACGTGTTGCAGCAAGTCAGGCTCGACGGCGCGGTGCTGTTCCGCGCCACCTTCCACGCGCCCTGGTGCATCGCCACGCGCGCAGGCGCGGAGATCGCCGCGTCGCTCGGCCATCCGCACCTGCAGGGGGTGTACTTCCATGTCGTGACCCAGGGCCGGGTGTGGGCGCAGACCGCCGGCACGGAGGGCGTGTGGGTCGAGGCCGGCCAGGCATTGGTGCTGCCGCATGGCGCGGCGCACGTGCTCGGCGACGAGCCGGGCCTCTCGCCGATTCCGCACGAAGTACTGTGGGGCGACCTGCCGGCCAACGAGCTGCGCGACGTGGCCTGGGTGGCCGACGGCGAGCGCGCGCGCCTGCTGTGCGGCTTCCTGGTGTGCCAGCGCGAGGCGTTCGCTCCGCTGTTCGCGACGCTGCCGCCGATGTTCCGCGTGCACATGGGTGCGCACGAGGACGAGCCGGCGCTGGACCCTCTGCTGGCCTACGCCGAACACGAGATCGTGGCGCCGCGCGTGGGCGGCGGCGAACTGCGCCTGCGCATGGCCGAGCTGATCTTCGTCGAGGCGCTGCGTCGCTACATGAATGCCCTGCCGGAGGATGAAACCGGCTGGCTTGCCGGGCTGCGCGATCCGCTGGTCGGCCGCGCCCTGGCGCTGATGCACAGCGCGCCGGAACGCGACTGGGACGTGGAGACGCTGGCCCGCGAGACCGCCTCCTCGCGCACCCAGCTGGGCGAGCGCTTCCGCCGCGTGCTGGGCGAGCCGCCGATGCAGTACCTGACGCGCTGGCGCATGTACCTGGCCGCGCGCCGCCTGCGCGAAAGCGGCGACAGCATCGCCCGCGTGGCCGAGTCGGTGGGCTACGAATCGACCGCCGCGTTCCAGCGCGCGTTCAAGCGGCAGATGGGCGAGACGCCGGCGCGGGTGCGCGCGCAGGCGCGGGGGCGGCCGCTGCAGGAGGAGTGAGGCGCGGCGCTTCGCGGTCGCGCTTCGGCCGCGAGCGGGGGACCGGGGTGCGTGGCTACCGGCCACGCGCACCCCCGCGAGACCTAGCGGGTTTCCTTTGCCGCCGTCTTCCGCCGCTTGCGCCAGTGGATCCACTGGCCGACCAGCGCGGTCACCAGGATGCAGCTGTTGGTGACCACGAACACCGTGTTGCCGACCATCACCGAATAGACCACGAACAGCACCGACGCCGTCGCCTGGCCGATGAACAGCCAGGTCGACACGCCTTCGCTGTTGGCGTCCTTCGCCTGCTTGACGATCTGCCGCACCAGCGTGGCCAGCAGGATCAGCGAAGCGGCCCATCCGACCAGGTCGTCCATGCGTTCCTCGTCGCCTCGACATCGCGCCCCGCCATGACGGCGGCATGCGTCGAACATACGAAGAGGCGGATCGGCGCGCCGTGAGGGCTGCCGCTGTCCCCCTCTCCCACCGGGAGAGGGGCTGGGGGTGAGGGTCGGGATCCCTCGCCACGCCGGTACACCGACCCTCTCCCCAACCCCTCTCCCGACGGGAGAGGGGCCAGAGCACGGCTCAGTGCAGCGTCACCACGATCGGCGCGTCGCGGGTGATGACCATGGTGTGCTCGAACTGCGCCGAGCGGTTGCCGGTGCCGGCCAGCAGGGTCCAGCCGTCGGCGCCCTCCTCGACCATGCGGCTGCGGGTCGAGATGAAGGGCTCGATGGTGATGACCATGCCCTCGTGCAGGACGCGGGTATCGGTGGGGTCGTAGTAGCCGGCGATGTGGCCCGGATCCTCGTGCAGGCCGCGGCCCACGCCGTGGCTGCCCAGGTTCTCGATCACGCGGAACCCGAAGCGGCGGGCGGTGGACTCGATCGCCGCGCCGATGCCGTTCAGAGGCTGGCCGGCACGCGCCACCTTCATCGCCTCGGCCAGCGCGGTGCGCGCGGCGTGGCACAGGCGCACGTCGCGCGGCGCCGCCTTTGGCAGCACGCGGGTGCCGCCGGTGTCGGCGTAATAGCCGTCCAGCTCGGCGGACACGTCGACGTTGATCACGTCGCCCGGTTTCAGTACGCGGCTGCCGGGGATGCCGTGCGCGGCTTCCTCGTTGATGCTGATGCAGGTCGCACCGGGGAAGTTGTAGACCAGGCGCGGCGCCGAACGCGCGCCGGCCTCGGCCAGCATGCGTTCGCCGATGGCATCCAGTTCGGCGGTAGTCATGCCGGGCCTGGCGGTGGCCAGCATCGTTTCGCGCACTCGCGCGACGAGGCCGCCGACGCGCTGCAGGGCCTCGATGTCGGAAGGATGTTCGATGGTCATGCGCCCGAGTCTAGCGGGTCGGCGGCGCGCGGCCGAGCCCCTGGCGTCACGATGACCGGCGGCGCCCGCCTTCGTCACCCCGCGGTTTGTTCCGGTGGCCGCACCGCCTACACTTGTCCGCGGGGAAAGCAGTACGCGGCATAGGGGTATGCCTGATGATCCTGACACTTCCGAACCTGGTCACGCCCAAGGAACTGGCGCTCATCCGCCAGAAGGTCGCCGCCGTGCCGTTCACCGATGGTCGCGTGACCGCCGGGGAGATGCTGCACAAGGTCAAGAACAACCAGCAGATCCCGCCCGGGCATCCGGTGATGAAGGACATCACCCAGGTGGTGATGCAGGCGCTGGGCCGCTGCGACCCGTTCATGAGCATCGCCCAGCCGCGGCGACTGGCGGCGATGCTGGTCAGCCGCTACGAGCCGGGCATGACCTACGGCCTGCACGTGGACGCGCCGATCATGGGCGAGCCCAACCATGTGCGCAGCGACGTGTCGTTCACCCTGTTCCTCAGCGATCCGGACAGCTACGAGGGCGGCGAGCTGGCCTTCGACAACGGCAGCGGCGAACAGGCGTTCAAGCTGCCCGCCGGCTCCGCGATCTGCTACCCGACCGGCCAGCTGCACCGGGTGCGCCCGGTCGAACGCGGCGAACGGCTGGCAGTGGTCGGCTGGGTGCAGAGCCTGGTGCGCGAACCGGCGGTGCGCGAACTGCTGCACGACATCTCCGAGGCGCGCGAACTGATCTCGGGGCTGGAAGGCACCGAGCGCGCGGTGGCCCTGCTCACCAAGTCGTACTCGAACCTGCTACGGCGTAACGCCGAGCCGTGACTGGGGGCGCGCGTGCGCGCCTTCCGGCACCAGGCGGTGCCGCCGCCGAATGCCGTAGTCCTTCGCCCTCGCAACCACCAGTGGCACGTGCTGCGGCCGGGCGGATGCGGCCGGCGCGCGGAGCGAGCCCTGCTGGAACGGATCGCCGCCCTGACCGCAGCAGGTCATGCGCCGCGGGCTGCCCAGGCATGACGATCCATGCACTGGCCGGCAGCTGCAGGCGGTGCCGTGGTCCGGCGTGCCCCGGCGTCCGATACCGGAACTGTTATCGCGGCCACCGTGTTTGTCCATGGGTTCGCGCGCGCCGCGATGGCACGCTTGCAGGCTCCGATCCCGGCCAGATGGATGTCCATGATGAGCTTCCGCCCGTTCCGTCCGATCACCCTGCTCCTGGGGCTGCTGTTCCTGCTGGCGAGCGCCGCGCACGCCGCGCCGGCCACGTCGAAGCAGACCTTCGTCCTCGTCCACGGCGCCACTGCCGGCGCCTGGGAATGGAAGCGCACCGGCCAGTTCCTCAGCGACGACGGGCACATCGTCTATCGCGCGACCCTTACCGGCCTGGGCGAGCGCGAACACCTCAACAGTCCCGACATCGACCTGCAGACCCACATCAACGACGTGGTCAACCTGATCCTGTTCGAGGACCTGCACGACGTCGTGCTTACCGGGCACAGCTACGGCGGCATGGTCGTCACCGGGGTGATGGACCGCATCCCCGAGCGCATCCGCCACGTGGTGTTCCTCGACGCGGCCGTGCCTGATGACGGGCAGTCGCTGTGGGACCTGTTCGGCAGCCGCGGCCCACTGCCGGCCGACCGCTTCAAGGACGGCTTCATGCAGGTGCCGTGGGTGAAGCCCGGCGACAAGCCTCCGTACAGCGTCAAGCACTCGATCAAGTGCTTCGAGCAGCCGGTGTCGTACCGGAACCCGGCCGCGCTGGCGCTGCCGGTGACCTATGTGGCCTTCGTGCCGGAAGGCCAGGACGCCCAAGAGCGCGCGAAGACCGACAGGAGCTGGCAGAACGCCGAAAAGCGCGGCTGGACCATCCGCACCTTCCCCGGCGGCCACGTCGCCCAGCAGGAAGACCCGCGCGGCGTCGCCACCCTGATCGAAGAGTCGGTCAACGACCGCAACCGCCCGGCCAACTGGCCCCCCTCTCCTCCGGGAGAGGGGCCGGGGGAGAGGGCCGGAGCACCTTCGCCCCACCCGGTCGCATCCCTCCAACACCCCCTCTCCCCACGTGAGAGGGCTCACGTAGCCCGGATAAGCGAAGCGCATCCGGGACGAAAGGCGGCAGGCGCATGACAGGTATGCGCAGCCCTCCCCCGGATGGGGCCTCCGGCCTTATCCGGGCTACAGCCCTACCCCCCTCTCCCTCCGGGAGAGGGGTTGGGGGGAGAGGGTCGGCAGACCTGCGCCTTACCGGATCAACACGCCCCAGCCCCTCTTCGGAGAGAGGAGAGATATCGGACCCTTCGGGCGCCTCGGATTACGGCCCTCTCCCCCAACCCCTCCCCCGGGGGGGGGAGGGGAGTCGATGCCGGGCTCTTCCCGCCCCACCCCGCCAGGCGTAACGTCGACCACGGGGCAACCGGCCCCGCTGCTGGAGCGGACCATGGCGTTCAGTACCGCAGGAAGAACCGGACCGCTGGCCGATATCAACGTCACTCCGCTGGTCGACGTGATGCTCGTCCTGCTGATCATCTTCATCGTCACCGCGCCGATCGTGACGCGGCCGATCCCGCTGCAGTTGAAGCAGCCGACCGACAGGCCGCTCGTGCAGCCGGAGCCACCCCCGTCGATCGCGCTGCGCCTGGACGCGTCCAACCAGCTCAGCTGGAACGGCACGCCGATCGCGATGGCCGAACTGCTGCCGCGCATGCAGGAACAGGCGAGCGAACACGCCGGCAACCTGCCGGAGCTGCGCATCGCCACCGACGAAGGCGCCGAGTACGAAGGCCTGGTGAAAATCCTGGCCGCCGCCGAAGCCACCGGCCTGCAGCGGGTGGCGTTCGAGCGCTGACGCCAGAGCCGCCCTCGCGGCGGCCGTGCCACGCGGCGCGCCTCAGGCAGGCGCGCCGCCATGGTTGCGGTGGTAGGCCACGAGCGCGTTCGGGTGGCCATGGCCCAGCGCGTGTTCGGACTTGAGGAAGGCGACCTGTTCGCCATGCTTCCGGCCGGCCACGCCATCGAGCAGCGCGAACCAGTGCGCGACCGGCTTGCCGTAGGTCTTCTCGATCGACGGGAAATAGGAGGCGGGACCTTTCACTTTCTCGACGCTGGCCATGGCGGCTCTCCAGGGTGGATTCGTGGAGGCGACGCGCGACGACTGCGCGGATCGACATCCCGCCGTGGGGCCTCAGATGCCGAAGTGGAGGAAGTAGAGCGCCGGCGGCACCAGCGCCAGGGCGAGCAGGACGGCGATTCCACCCCACCCAGGCCGCACCAGGTACGAGCGGTGGGGTTTGCGGGGGTGATGGATGACCCGGACCTTGTCGCCCATGCGGCGGATGCCGCAGGCCTGCAGGTCGAGCACGCCGCGGCCGATGCCCGACGCGATCATCGGCCACGCCGACAGCCGGTGCCCGCGGTAATGCGTGCCGTCGACGACATAGCCATACCCGACCTCATACCGCCAGGTCTGCTCGCTGGCGACCATTGCCGTCCCGAACGGCACCTGGCCAGCCTCGTATACAGCTCGCCGGGCACCTCGGGCCAGCGGCGGATGCGCATGAGGCGCACGGCGCCGAAACCGCAGGTGAAAAAGGCGTACAGGCAGATCCAGAACAGCCAGCCCTGGCGGTCGCCTGCCGCCGCCGCGGTAGCCATGTCGATCGGGTAATCCAGCATCCGCCCCCCCCTGCGGACTGTCTCTCAGGTCGTGACGTCGAACACCCAGTCGCGGCGGACGCCGTCGATCACGGCATGGCCGCGCGCGCGCAGGCGCACCCTGTCGTCGTCCACTTCCAGCAGCTCCACGCCGTGGGTGGAACCGGTGCGGCTGATGTTGTCGGTATGGGTGGGACCGACGATGCATGAAGCGGTCACCGACAGGTAGCTGACCCCGCCGGAGCGGAAGCTGCCGTCGGGCAGGATGTCGATGATCACGTGCGGATAGCGCTCGCCGAAACCGGCCGCGGTGCGGGTAAGCAGCAGCAGCTCGGGCATCGGATGGTTGCGGATCCGCTCCTGCTCTTCCGGATCCAGCACGTCCGGCGTCAGCAGCAGGCGGATCTTGCCGTCGAAGTCGGGCAGCCGCAGGGCGTGCCTGAAAGTGACCGTGGTGTTGCCAACCGAGTAATGCGCGTGGCCCCATCCACCCTGGCGGGCGGCAGGTGCATTTGCGGGGGATGCGTCTGCTTTCGCGATGGCATCGGCGGGGGATGCCAGGTTTCCGCCACTGCAGGCGGACAACGACAGGACAGCAACAACCAGTAGCAGACGCATGGTTCCTCCGTGGACCAACCTCTCCTGAAGTCCCCGCAGGGACGAAGCATCTTCCCGCACCGCACGCGGGTCGGACAAGACGGGGGTGTGCAGTGCGGGCGGGCCTGGATGCGCACCCGCGGGACTCCGGGGTGGTTGCACCGGAAACTTCGGCGGATGGCGCCGGACCCGGTCGGCCTTGTCGCAACCATAGCCCGCCCCGCCGTGATGCCCATGTGCCGGACGTTGGCGAGCGGTGGACATGGTGCGGCCCGAGGCCTGTCCGCTCGTCGGCCTCGCGCCCCGCGCCGCCAATTGAGACTGGTCCGGCCCCGCACAGGCGCACGGGCCGGCTAGGATTCGCCGGCGGTCGCTTCAATCGCAGCAGGCGGGTCCGGCCGGGACCCCGGCATCGTTGGACACCCGTGCCTGCTGCGCCATCCGTCCGCACCTTGGCATCGGGCGCACCGGACTTGCCAGCCCCATGCCAGGCGGACTTCCAGCCCAACCGGGCACGTTCCGCGACAGAGGGGGTGAAAGGATGTCACGCACGCTGATCGTCGTTCTGCTGGTCTTCCTTTCGGGGTGTACTTCGGTGCCCCGCGAGGAAGCATTGAAGCTCAGTACCGCTGGACAGAAGGCGGCCGAAGCCAGCCAGGCCTCGCTGGTCGACCTGGCCAATGAAGTCGGTGGAGTCACCGAGCGCAACCTGGTGCGTTTCTCGGTGGTGAAGTGCAAGGCGCAGAAGAGCCCCTCCACGCCTTGCGAGATCAGCACGGCGCCGGACGAATCGGTCACGCAGAACGAAAAGCTGGCCGGGGTGATCTCGCTGCGGGCCCGTGCGCTCATGCAGCTGCATTCGGCTTACGGCGCCTTCGCCGATGAGGCGAAGTACGACGCCCAGGGCGACATCGACGAATCGCTGGGAAAGCTCACCGACAGCGTCAACGCACTCGCCGGCGCGATGGCGACGCTGACCGGCGGAAGCACGGCGGCGGTGATCCCCGTCATGAAGATCGCGCAGAAGGCGGCCGGCGAATCGGCCAAGGCCGCACAGAAGCGCCGCCTGCTGGAAGCCAGCCGGGCGCTGCAGGCCATCGACCGGAAACTGCTGGAACTGCTGCGCGAGGAATCGGCGGTCTACGGGAACATCAGCGAGACGCTGCTCAGCAACCGCCTGCAGGTGGCCGATGCGCTGCTGGCAGCCGGCATCCTCGATCCAAGGCCGCTGGTGACCGACTTCGCCGCCCGCAACCGGATGGGCGCGCTGGCCGACATCAAGGCCAACGATCCCAGCGTCGTCGCCGCGGCGCGGACGATCCACGCGCACCAGGCCCGCCGCTCGGCCGCCGCGACACGCGCCGCCTACGCGTCGAACATCAAGGCCTTCGAGGAACTCATCGAGCAGCACGATGCCTTCCAGGCCGGCCAGCCGGTATCGCTGGACGGCATCGCCCAGGCCCTCGGCGAGATCCGGTTGTGGGCCGAACTGCTGAAGGAACTGGATGACCAGGGCGAGGAGAAGCAGCCATGACCAGCCGCCAGAAGAAGCTGGATGAGTTCGCACGCGCGTGGGTGGACGCCGACCGCAACTACTCGGCCGATGTCGCCGCCGCCGAAGGCAATGCGCCGCTGCTGCAGAAGATCGAAGCCAACTGGTGGCGGCACCAGGCCAACTGGTCGATGGCCGCCACCGCCGCGCTGGAAGCGAACAACGAGAAGATCCAGGCGATCTTCGACGAGGCCAAGGCTGCCAACGACGCGATCAAGGAAGCACGCGAGAAGGCCGAGGGCATCGCGAAGATCGTCCGCTCCTCGTCCGCGGCGGCCTCCGCCTTGTCCAAACTGCTGGAGGCCCTCGCCAAGGCGTGAGGCCGGACCGGGCGGCGCGCCTGGGTGTGGCGCGCCGCTCCGGGAACGGAGTCGGGGACGGGGTCAGGTTTACTTACGGGCGAACTGCTCAGGCCCCAGCCCGCGTGTATGTAGTCGATACGGATCTCCTCCAGACCGGAGAGGTCGACGCGAGGCGGGGACTCCTGCGCGTCGTCGCAGCATCCGAGGAGGCCGGCGGCCAGGATCGTCGCGCAGGCAACAGGCCAGGGCCTCACGGAAGTGAACCCGACCCCGTTCTCGCCCTCGGTTCCGACACGAGCACGCTGGCCACCGCCTCGGCCACCGCTTCCGGCGCGTCCAGCTGCACGTCGTGCGAGCTGTCCGGGACCTCCACACGTCGCCCGTTGCGGGAAGCCGCGGCCAAGCGGGCCTGGGTCTGTTCGCGGGTGGCCTGCAGTACTTTGGCGACTTCGGGCGGTACGCCCGGCATCTCGGCGGCCGGGGCCGCGACGACCACCAGCGGCAGGTCGCCATAGGACTCTGTCTCCGGCACCGGCGAGGCGAAGATGGTGGTGTTGGCGTCCAGTTCCGAGCGCAGCGTGCGCCAGTAGGCAGGCTTGAGCTTGTAGGCACGCGTGGCCGCGGCGACCGCCGCGCTCTGCCACGGCGGTGCGGCGCGCAGGCAGGACGCCAGCGGGCCTTCGCCGGCATCCAGCGTGCCCGCCTCGGCTGCGGCCAGGCAGGCATCCAGGAAGGCGTTGCGCTGCGCGCGCCCTGCCTCGGCCTGCTGCTTCCAGTCCGCGGGCAGCTGCGCCTCGGCCCCCTGCTCGGGCGGATCGACCAGCACCAGCGCTGCCACGTCCTGCGGATGCTGCTGCGCGTAGGCGCGCACGATATTGCTGCCCAGCGAATGCCCGACCAGCACCAGCGGCTTCGGCAGTTCGGCCGCCTCGACAAGCGCGGCGAGGTCGGCGACATCGGCCTCGAGGTTGCGCGGAAGCGGCCCTTCATCGCTGAAGCCATAGCCGGCACGGTCATAGGCGCACACGCGCGCCTGTGGCCCCAGCAGCGATTGCACCCGGAACCAGGTCGCCGAATCGGCATTGCCACCGGCTTCCAGCAGCACGGTCCGTGGGCCTTCGCCGCTGCAGCGCAGGTTCAAGGCACGGCCCGGCGCGATAGTGACGCGCTCGCCTGCGGCGGCGTACGTGTCGGGCGTCTGCTGCGGCACTTCCGCCAGCACTGGCGCGGAAAGCACGGTGGCGGAAAGGAGCGCGACGCATGCGATCGACTTCATCCAGGATCTCCTTGCGGCGAAACGGGGTCAGGTTGGAGCGACCCCGGTTCTTCGGACAGTGGACTGAATCGCCGCGGCTTCTCCGGAGGCCATTTCGTTTGAGTCACGCCGCCATGGCGTGACCCGGGTTGCCGGCGTAGAACGCCGCCTCGGCTTCCGCCGGGGGTATGTTGCCGATCGACCCCAGCAGTCGTCGGTGGT
>NZ_AZUZ01000040.1 GCF_000513955.1 Pseudoxanthomonas suwonensis J47 | reverse complement strand
TCCTGATGCCGGTGGAAGACGTGTTCTCGATCTCCGGCCGCGGCACCGTGGTGACCGGCCGTATCGAGCGCGGCGTGATCAAGGTGGGCGACGAAGTGGAGATCGTCGGCATCCGTCCGACCACCAAGACCACCGTGACCGGCGTGGAGATGTTCCGCAAGCTGCTGGACCAGGGCCAGGCGGGCGACAACGCGGGCCTGCTGCTGCGCGGCACCAAGCGTGACGANGTCGAGCGTGGCCAGGTGCTGGCCAAGCCGGGCACGATCACCCCGCACACCGACTTCGAGGCCGAGGTGTACGTGCTGTCGAAGGACGAAGGCGGCCGCCACACCCCGTTCTTCAAGGGTTACCGTCCGCAGTTCTACTTCCGCACCACCGACATCACTGGCGCCGTCCAGCTGCCGGAGGGCGTGGAGATGGTGATGCCGGGCGACAACGTGAAGATGGTCGTGTCGCTGATCAACCCGGTGGCGATGGACGAAGGCCTGCGCTTCGCGATCCGCGAAGGCGGCCGTACCGTCGGCGCCGGCGTGGTCGCCAAGATCATCAAGTAACGCCCAGTCCGGGCGGGCCTCGGGTCCGCCCGGCTTCGGGTTTCCGCTCCGGCCGCGCCGGCAGCCGGTAACCCGGCAGGCGAAGGAGGCGGCCCGGAACCCCGGTCCGCCTTCGCCGTCTAAGGGAAGCGACGGTTCAAACGTACGCCAGTAGCTCAATTGGCAGAGCAGCGGTCTCCAAAACCGCAGGTTGGGGGTTCGAGTCCCTCCTGGCGTGCCACTTCCGCGAGCCCGCAGGGCAGGCCTCCGGGCCGCAAACGGCAAAGAGCGACAGCGACTTGAACAGCAAGATCAGCCAGACCAATACCGCCGCTTCCGGCGGGGACATCGTCAAATACGCCATTGCCGCACTGCTGGTGCTGGCCGGCCTGTTCGTCTGGTTCTGGTTTGCCGCCCCCGCCCGCGCCGGGCAGCTGGGCGATTGGGCTCCGCAGCTGCGCGGGCTGGCCGTGGCCGCCGGCCTGGTCGCCGGCGCCGCCGTGTTCCTGCTCAGCAGCAAGGGCCGCGACCTGCGCGAGTTCCTGTCCGAGTCGCGATTCGAGCTGCGCAAGGTGGTCTGGCCGACGCGCCAGGAAACCACCCGCATGACCTGGGTCGTGATCGCCGTCGTGATCATCCTGAGCCTGATCCTGGCTGGCTTCGATTTCTTCGTGAAGTGGGCGATCGAGCTGTTCCTGAACTTCGGCCGCTGAGGAGAATGCCGCAGTGAAGCGTTGGTACGTGGTCCATGCCTATTCCGGTTTCGAGAAGAGCGTCGCCCAGGCGCTGCGGGACCGCATCGTCCGCGCAGGCATGGAAGACCGCTTCGGCGAAGTCCTGGTCCCGACCGAAGAGGTCGTGGAGATGCGCTCCGGCCAGAAGCGCCGCTCCGAGCGCAAGTTCTTCCCGGGCTACGTCCTGGTCCAGATCGAGACCCACGACGAGAACGGCATCCCGCGCATCGACAGCGAGAGCTGGCACCTGGTGAAGGAGACTTCCAAGGTGATGGGCTTCATCGGCGGCACCGCCGACCGCCCGCTGCCGATCCGCGACGACGAGGCCGACGCGATCCTGCAGCGCGTCCAGGAAGGCGTCGAGAAGCCGCGCCCGAAGGTGCTGTTCGAGCCGGGCCAGATGGTCCGCGTCATCGACGGCCCGTTCAACGACTTCAACGGCGTGGTCGAGGAAGTCAACTACGAGAAGAGCCGCCTGCGCGTGGCAGTCCTCATTTTCGGCCGCTCCACCCCGGTGGAGCTGGAGTTCGGCCAGGTCGAGAAGGCCTGACCGGGCGGGGCCCCGGGGCATTCCCCACGGGGCCCGCAACCCTGCTATACTGCGCGGCTTCCTGTCCGGTTCGCCCGGGCAACCGCAATGGCCGCCGCCGAGGCGGCCTTTCGCGCGAATGGGCTTCAAGCGTCAACGCGACGCCGGGACGCGTGATTTTCCCGGAACGATGGGGAGCCTGCCTGGCAGGCGCTAGCACCCGGAGAGCATTGAAATGGCAAAGAAAGTCGTCGGTTACATCAAGCTGCAGGTGAAGGCCGGCCAGGCCAACCCCTCGCCGCCGGTCGGTCCCGCGCTGGGTCAGCGCGGCCTGAACATCATGGAGTTCTGCAAGGCGTTCAACGCGGCGACCTCCAAGCTCGAGCCGGGCCTGCCGACCCCGGTCATCATCACGGCCTACTCGGACCGTACCTTCACCTTCGTCACCAAGAGCACCCCGGCGACCGTGCTGCTCAAGAAGGCGGCCGGCATCACCTCCGGCTCCAAGCGCCCGAACACCGACAAGGTGGGCAAGGTCACCCGCAAGCAGCTCGAGGAGATCGCCAAGGCGAAGGAACCCGACCTGACCGCGGCCGACCTGGATGCGGCGGTTCGTACCATCGCGGGCTCCGCCCGTTCGATGGGTCTGGTGGTGGAGGGCTGAGCACATGGCACTGAACAAGCGACAGAAGGCGATCAAGGCGGCGGTCGAGCCGGGCAAGGCTTACTCCATCGATGAGGCGCTGAAGATCATCAAGGGCTTCACCAAGGCGAAGTTCGTCGAGTCCGTCGACGTGGCCGTGCGCCTGGGCGTGGACGCGAAGAAGTCGGACCAGCAGGTCCGCGGCTCCACCGTGCTGCCGGCCGGTACCGGCAAGAGCGTGCGCGTGGCCGTGTTCGCCCCGGCGGGCGCCAAGGCCGACGAGGCCCTGGCCGCCGGCGCCGAGGCCGTGGGCATGGACGACCTGGCCGAGAAGATGCTGGCCGGCGACCTGAACTACGACGTGGTCATCGCGACCCCGGACGCCATGCGCGTCGTGGGCAAGCTGGGCCAGGTGCTGGGCCCGCGCGGCCTGATGCCGAACCCGAAGGTCGGCACCGTGTCGCCGAACCCGGCCGAGGCGGTGAAGAACGCCAAGTCGGGCCAGGTCCGCTACCGCACCGACAAGGCCGGCATCATCCACGCCACCATCGGCAAGGCCGATTTCGGCGATGACGCCCTGAAGTCGAACCTGCAGGCGCTGCTGCTGGACCTGATCAAGGCCAAGCCGGCGACCTCGAAGGGCCAGTACCTGCAGAAGATCTCGCTGAGCTCGACCATGGGCCCGGGCGTGACCGTCGACCAGGCTTCGCTGTCCCTGAAGTAATGCAATACCCCGGGCCGCCCGCAAGGCGGCCCGGGTGCACGTTTTGAGGGCAGTCCCCGGTCCGCCGGGGACAGCCGTCAAAGACCGCAGGCGCGGTCGGCGCACATCGACGACGGGCATGGATGCTCGCACTGGCAGGGAATCGCCGTCGATGCAGCGGGATCGCTTAATCCAAGGTCCCCCGGGACCCGGGCCTGCGTAGATGGTGCCGCCTTCTGGAAGTTCCACCGGCAAGACCGATTCGTCGGGACACCGGATCAGAAAGGCCAGCACCGGGATGCCCGAGGCATCCCCGGCGCGCAGGGAAGGGCGCCGCCCAGGACCGCAAGCGGCAGGAGCCGCGAGCGGAGTTCATACGGAGGAGTGTTATGGCTCTCAATCTGTCCCAGAAGAAGGAAGTCGTCGCCGAACTGGCCGACGTCGCCGCCAACGCGCACTCCCTGATCGCCGCCGAGTACGCTGGCACCACGGTCGAACAGATGACCGCGATGCGCAAGAAGGCCCGCGAAACCGGCGTGTTCCTGAAGGTTGTCAAGAACACGCTGGCCGCGCGCGCCGTCGAAGGCACGGAATACGAGTGCGCCAAGGATGCGCTCGTGGGTCCGCTGCTGTACGCGTTCTCGACCGAGGAGCCCGGCGCCGCCGGTCGCCTGATCAAGGAGTTCGCCAAGACCAACGACAAGCTCAAGCCGAAGGTGGTCGCCGTCGGCGGCCAGCTGTACCCGGCCAGCCATGTCGACGTCCTGGCGTCGCTGCCGACCCGCGAACAGGCCCTGGCCATGCTGGCCCGCGTCCTGGCCGAGCCGGTCACCATGTTCGCCCGCGCGGTCAAGGCCGTCGGCGAGAAGCAGGGTGGCGGCGAAGCGGCTCCGGCCGAGGCCGAGACGGCCTAAGCCCGCGTCGACGATTCCTATTTCCCTTTCAAGATCAACATCCAGAAGGTAATCACAATGTCCCTTTCCAACGAGCAGATCGTCGAAGCCATCGCCGGCAAGACCCTGATGGAAGTGATGGAGCTGGTCAAGGCCATCGAAGAGAAGTTCGGCGTCTCCGCCGCCGCCCCGGTCGCCGTGGCCGCCGGCCCGGTCGCCGCTGGTCCGGCCGCCGAGGAGCAGACCGAGTTCACCGTCGTCCTGAAGGCCGCCGGCGACAAGAAGGTCGAAGTCATCAAGGCCGTCCGCGCCATCACCGGCCTGGGCCTGAAGGAAGCCAAGGACCTGGTCGAAGGCGCCCCGAAGGACGTCAAGGAAGGCGTGTCCAAGGAAGACGCCGAGAAGTTCAAGAAGGACCTGGAAGCCGCCGGCGCGACCGTCGAGCTCAAGTAAGCAGTACCTTGCATCGCCGGATTGCTCGGTGATGCGCCAAGGCTGGGGGCGAAAGCCCCCGGCCTTTGGTCGTTCCGGGGCCACCGTGCCCCGGACGCCCCGGGAAGGGGCGCGTAACACCCGGAAAACCCAGTTCCACTAAGGGGAGCTGGTAGTCGGAAGTAGCGGGAGATGGCGTGCTGGTGCCGGCAATACCAGCGACTACCGACTGACAGCTTCGCATCATGTTCACCGGGCCGCGGACGCGTGGCCCGCACTGCCAAAGGTGGTAGACCCATGACGACGTACTCGTTCACCGAGAAGAAGCGCATCCGCAAGGATTTCGGCAAGCAGCGCTCGATCCTCGAGGTGCCGTTCCTGCTGGCCATCCAGGTCGATTCGTACCGCGAATTCCTGCAGGCCGACATCGAGCCCTCCAGGCGCCGCGACATCGGCCTGCATGCGGCCCTCAAGTCGGTGTTCCCGATCACCAGCTACAGCGGCAACGCCGCCCTCGAGTACGTCGGCTACAAGCTCGGCGAGCCCGTGTTCGACGAGCGCGAGTGCCGCAACCGCGGCCTCTCCTACGGCGCGCCGCTGCGCGTGACCGTGCGCCTGGTCATCTACGACCGCGAGTCGTCGACCAAGGCGATCAAGTACGTGAAGGAGCAGGAGGTCTACCTCGGCGAGATCCCGCTGATGACCGAGCACGGCACGTTCATCGTGAACGGCACCGAGCGCGTCATCGTCTCGCAGCTGCACCGTTCGCCGGGCGTGTTCTTCGACCACGACCGCGGCAAGACCCACAGCTCGGGCAAGCTGCTGTACAGCGCCCGCATCATCCCGTACCGCGGCTCCTGGCTGGACTTCGAGTTCGACCCGAAGGACGCGCTGTACACCCGCATCGACCGTCGCCGCAAGCTGCCGGTGACGATCCTGCTGCGCGCCCTCGGCTACAACAACGAGGAAATGCTGCGCGCGTTCTTCGAGATCAACACCTTCCACATCAACCCGGACGAAGGCGTCCAGCTGGAGCTGGTGCCCGAGCGCCTGCGCGGCGAGACCCTGAACTTCGACCTGTCCGACGGCGAGAAGGTCATCGTCGAGGCCGGCAAGCGCATCACCGCGCGCCACGTGCGCCAGCTGGAGCAGTCGGGCATCACCGCGCTGGCCGTGCCGGACGAGTACCTGCTCGGCCGCATCCTGGCCCATGACGTGGTCGACGCGAACACCGGCGAACTGCTGGCTTCGGCCAACGACGAGATCAGCGACGAGCAGCTGGCCAACTTCCGCAAGGCGGGCGTGACCACCGTCGGCACCCTGTGGGTGAACGACCTCGACCGCGGTCCGTACCTGTCCAACACCCTGCGCATCGACCCGAGCCGCACCCAGCTCGAGGCGCTGGTCGAGATCTACCGGATGATGCGTCCGGGCGAGCCGCCGACCAAGGAAGCCGCGCAGAACCTGTTCCACAACCTGTTCTTCACCTTCGAGCGCTACGACCTGTCGGCCGTGGGCCGGATGAAGTTCAACCGCCGCGTGGGCCGCAAGGAAACCACCGGCGAGGCCGTGCTGTACGACTACAAGTACTTCGGCGAGCGCAACGACGAGGAATCCAAGCGCCTGGTCGCCGCCCAGGGCGAGACCTCCGACATCCTCGACGTGCTGCGCGTGCTGACCGAGATCCGCAACGGTCGCGGCGTGGTCGACGACATCGACCACCTGGGCAACCGCCGCGTGCGTTCGGTCGGCGAGATGGCCGAGAACGTGTTCCGCGTCGGCCTGGTCCGCGTCGAGCGCGCGGTCAAGGAAAGGCTGTCCATGGCCGAGTCCGAGGGCCTGACCCCGCAGGAACTGATCAACGCCAAGCCGGTGGCCGCCGCGATCAAGGAGTTCTTCGGCTCCTCGCAGCTGTCGCAGTTCATGGACCAGAACAACCCGCTGTCCGAGGTCACCCACAAGCGCCGCGTCTCGGCGCTGGGCCCGGGCGGCCTGACCCGCGAGCGCGCCGGCTTCGAGGTCCGCGACGTGCATCCGACCCACTACGGCCGCGTCTGCACCATCGAGACCCCGGAAGGCCCGAACATCGGCCTGATCAACTCGCTGGCGGTGTTCGCCCGCACCAACCAGTACGGCTTCCTGGAAACGCCGTACCGCAAGGTCGTGGACGGCCGCATCACCGACGAGGTCGACTACCTGTCGGCGATCGAGGAGAACGAGTACGTCATCGCCCAGGTCAACGCCGCGCACGACGCCGAGGGCCGTCTCACCGAGCAGTTCGTGCCGTGCCGCTACCAAGGCGAATCGTTGCTCAAGCCGCCGAGCGAGATCCACTACATGGACGTCTCGCCGATGCAGACCGTGTCGGTGGCCGCGGCGCTGGTGCCGTTCCTGGAGCACGACGACGCCAACCGCGCGCTGATGGGCGCCAACATGCAGCGCCAGGCGGTGCCGACGCTGCGGGCACAGACCCCGCTGGTGGGCACCGGCATCGAGCGCGCGGTGGCGCGCGACTCGGGCGTGACCGTGAACGCCCGCCGCGGCGGCGAGGTGGTGCAGGTCGACGCCGGCCGCATCGTGGTCAAGGTCAACGAGTCGGAGATCTCCGGCGAGCATGACGCCGGCGTGGACATCTACACCCTGACCAAGTACACCCGCTCGAACCAGAACACCTGCATCAACCAGCGTCCGCTGGTGCACGTGGGTGACGTGGTCGCGCGCGGCGACGTGCTGGCCGACGGTCCGTCCACCGACATCGGCGAGCTGGCCCTGGGCCAGAACATGCTGATCGCGTTCATGCCGTGGAACGGCTACAACTTCGAGGACTCGATCCTCCTGTCCGAACGCGTCGTCCAGGAAGACCGCTACACCACGATCCACATCGAGGAGCTGACCTGCGCGGCCCGCGACACCAAGCTGGGCCCGGAGGAAATCACCGCCGACATCCCGAACGTCTCCGAGCAGGCGCTGAATCGCCTCGACGAGTCGGGCGTGGTGTACATCGGCGCCGAGGTCCGCGCCGGCGACATCCTGGTCGGCAAGGTCACGCCGAAGGGCGAGAGCCAGCTGACCCCGGAAGAGAAGCTGCTGCGCGCGATCTTCGGCGAGAAGGCCTCTGACGTTAAGGACAGCTCGCTGCGCGTCCCGCCGGGCATGGACGGCACCGTCATCGACGTGCAGGTCTTCACCCGCGACGGCATCGAGAAGGACAAGCGCGCCAAGCAGATCGAAGAGAACGAGATCAAGCGCGTCAAGAAGGACTTCGACGACCAGTTCCGCATCCTGGAAGCGGCGATCTACGCGCGCCTGCGCTCGCAGATCGTGGGCAAGGTCGCCAATGGCGGCCCGGGCCTGAAGAAGGGCGACACCATCACCGACGCCTACCTGGACGGCCTGAAGAAGTCCGACTGGTTCCTGCTGCGCATGAAGGACGAGGAAGCCTCCGAGGCCATCGAGCGCGCGCAGAAGCAGATCCAGGCGCACGAGAAGGAGTTCGAGCGCCGCTTCGACGACAAGCGCGGCAAGATCACCCAGGGCGACGACCTGGCCCCGGGCGTGCTGAAGATGGTCAAGGTGTTCCTGGCCGTGAAGCGCCGCATCCAGCCGGGCGACAAGATGGCCGGCCGCCACGGCAACAAGGGCGTCGTGTCGAACGTGGTCCCGGTCGAGGACATGCCGTACATGGCCGACGGTACCCCGGTCGACATCTGCCTCAACCCGCTGGGCGTGCCGTCGCGCATGAACATCGGCCAGATCCTCGAGGTGCACCTGGGCTGGGCCGCCAAGGGCCTGGGCAAGCGCATCCAGAAGATGCTGGACGAGCAGCGTGCGGTGTCCGAGCTGCGCGAGTTCCTGGGCCAGATCTACAACCACGACGCCACCAACGTCGGCGAGCGCGTGGACCTGTCCCAGTTCAGCGACGAGGAGCTGCTGACCCTGGCGCGCAACCTGACCGGCGGCGTGCCGATGGCCACCCCGGTGTTCGACGGCGCGCACGAGGAGGAGATCCGGCAGATGCTGGAGCTGGCCTACCCGAGCGACGACCCGGAGACCATCCGCCTGGGCTTCAACGCCAGCAAGACGCAGATGCAGCTGCACGACGGCCGCACCGGCGAGGCGTTCGACCGCAAGACCACGGTCGGCTACATGCACTACCTGAAGCTGAACCACCTGGTGGACGACAAGATGCACGCCCGTTCCACCGGCCCGTACTCGCTCGTCACCCAGCAGCCGCTGGGCGGCAAGGCGCAGTTCGGCGGCCAGCGCTTCGGCGAGATGGAAGTCTGGGCGCTGGAAGCCTACGGCGCGGCCTACACCCTGCAGGAAATGCTGACGGTGAAGTCCGACGACGTGCAGGGCCGCAACCAGATGTACAAGAACATCGTCGACGGCAACCACGAGATGGTCGCGGGCATGCCGGAATCCTTCAACGTGCTCGTGAAGGAAATCCGCTCGCTGGCCATCAACATGGAGTTGGAGGACGAGTAAGGCGCGCGGCGCGGCCAGCGATGAACCGCCGGCCGCGCTTCCCCCCGAATCGCCCGATCGACCGCCTTTACTCCTGACGGAGACAAGAAATGAAAGACCTGCTCAACCTCTTCAACCAGCAGCGCCAGACGCTGGACTTCGACGCGATCAAGATCGCCCTGGCTTCGCCGGACCTGATCCGCTCGTGGTCCTTCGGCGAGGTGAAGAAGCCCGAGACGATCAACTACCGCACCTTCAAGCCGGAGCGTGACGGCCTGTTCTGCGCGGCCATCTTCGGACCGATCAAGGACTACGAGTGCCTGTGCGGCAAGTACAAGCGCATGAAGCACCGCGGCGTGGTCTGCGAGAAGTGCGGCACCGAGGTCACCCTGGCCAAGGTCCGCCGCGAGCGCATGGGCCACATCGACCTGGCCTCGCCGGTCGCGCACATCTGGTTCCTGAAGTCGCTGCCGTCCCGCATCGGCCTGATGCTGGACATGACCCTGCGCGACATCGAGCGCATCCTGTACTTCGAGGCCTACGTGGTCACCGAGCCGGGCCTGACCCCGCTCGAGCGCCGCCAGCTGCTGACCGAAGAGCAGTACCTGACCGCGCGCCAGGAGCACGGCGACGACTTCGACGCCGCCATGGGCGCCGAGGCGATCTACGAACTGCTGCGCACCATCGACCTGCAGGCCGAGATGGCCCGCCTGCGCGAGGAGATCGCCGCCACCGGTTCGGAGACCAAGCTCAAGCGCCTGACCAAGCGCATCAAGCTGATCGAGGCGTTCATCGAGTCCGGCAACCGTCCGGAGTGGATGGTCATGACCGTGCTGCCGGTGCTGCCGCCGGACCTGCGCCCGCTGGTCCCGCTGGACGGCGGCCGCTTCGCGACCTCCGACCTGAACGACCTGTACCGCCGCGTCATCAACCGCAACAACCGCCTGCGCCGCCTGCTGGAGCTCAACGCGCCCGACATCATCGTGCGCAACGAGAAGCGCATGCTGCAGGAGTCGGTCGACGCGCTGATGGACAACGGCCGCCGCGGACGCGCCATCACCGGCACCAACAAGCGCCCGCTCAAGTCGCTGGCCGACATGATCAAGGGCAAGCAGGGCCGCTTCCGCCAGAACCTGCTCGGCAAGCGCGTCGACTACTCCGGCCGTTCGGTCATCGTGGTCGGCCCGTACCTGAAGCTGCACCAGTGCGGCCTGCCGAAGAAGATGGCGCTGGAGCTGTTCAAGCCGTTCGTGTTCGCCAAGCTGCAGCGTCGCGGCCTGGCCACCACGATCAAGGCCGCCAAGAAGCTGGTCGAGCGCGAAGAGGCCGAGGTGTGGGACATCCTCGAAGAGGTGATCCGCGAGCACCCGGTGCTGCTGAACCGCGCCCCGACCCTGCACCGCCTCGGCATCCAGGCGTTCGAGCCGGTGCTGATCGAAGGCAAGGCGATCCAGCTGCACCCGCTGGTCTGCACCGCGTTCAACGCCGACTTCGACGGTGACCAGATGGCCGTGCACGTCCCGCTGAGCCTCGAGGCCCAGCTGGAAGCGCGCGCCCTGATGATGTCGACCAACAACATCCTGTCGCCGGCGAACGGCGAGCCGATCATCGTGCCGTCGCAGGACGTCGTGCTCGGCCTGTACTACATGACCCGCGCCCTCGAGAACAAGAAGGGCGAGGGCATGGCGTTCGCCAACGTGGCCGAGGTCAAGCGCGCCTACGACAACCGCACCGTCGAGCTGCACGCCAAGGTCAAGGTCCGCATGACCGAGGTGGTGATCGACGAGGAAGGCAACCGGCAGAAGAAGACCTCGATCGTGGATACCACGGTCGGTCGCGCCCTGCTGGCCGAGATCCTGCCGGAAGGCCTGCCGTTCGCGCTGGCCAACACCGAGCTGACCAAGAAGAACATCAGCCGCCTGATCAACAGCTGCTACCGCCGGCTGGGCCTGAAGGACACCGTGGTGTTCGCCGACCAGCTGATGTACACCGGCTTCTCCTTCGCCACCCGTGCCGGCGTGTCGATCGGCATCGACGACATGCTGATCCCGGAAGAGAAGAAGGGGATCCTGGCCGAGGCCGAGGCCGAGGTGCTGGAGATCCAGGAGCAGTACCAGAGCGGCCTGGTCACCGCCGGCGAGCGCTACAACAAGGTGGTCGACATCTGGTCGCGCACCAACGAGCGCATCGCCAAGGCGATGATGGACACCATCGGCACCGACAAGGTGGTCAACGCCAAGGGCGAGGAGATCGCCCAGAAGTCGATGAACTCGCTGTACATCATGGCCGACTCGGGCGCGCGTGGTTCGCAGGCGCAGATCCGCCAGCTGGCGGGCATGCGCGGCCTGATGGCCCGCCCGGACGGCTCGATCATCGAGACGCCGATCAAGGCGAACTTCCGCGAAGGCCTGAACGTGCAGGAGTACTTCAACTCCACCCACGGTGCCCGCAAGGGCCTGGCCGACACCGCGCTGAAGACCGCCAACTCCGGTTACCTGACCCGTCGACTGGTCGACGTGGCCCAGGACGTGGTGATCACCGAGCAGGATTGCGGCACCCTCAACGGCCTGACCATGACCCCGATCGTGGAAGGCGGCGACGTGGTCGAGCCGCTGAAGGACCGCGTGCTGGGCCGCGTCGTGGCCGAGGACGTGTTCCTGCCGGGCAACGACGAGGATCCGATCGTCACCCGCAACACCCTGCTCGACGAGCAGTGGGTGGCGCGCCTGGAGGACGCCGGCGTCCAGTCGATCAAGGTCCGTTCGACCATCACCTGCGAATCCGCCTTCGGCGTGTGCTCGCAGTGCTATGGCCGCGACCTGGCCCGTGGCCACCTGGTCAACATCGGCGAAGCGGTCGGCGTCATCGCCGCGCAGTCGATCGGCGAGCCGGGTACCCAGCTGACCATGCGTACGTTCCACATCGGTGGCGCGGCGTCGCGTGCGGCGGCGGTGGACAACATCACGGTCAAGACGACCGGTTCGGTGAAGTTCAACAACCTCAAGTCGGTCGAGCACGCCGGCGGCCACCTGGTCGCGGTGTCGCGCTCGGGCGAAATCTCGGTGCTCGACCCGCACGGCCGCGAGCGCGAGCGCTACAAGCTGCCGTACGGCGCCACCATCAACGTCAAGGACGGCGCCGAGGTCAAGGCCGGCCAGTCGGTCGCCAACTGGGATCCGCATAACCACCCGATCGTGTCGGAAGTGGCGGGCTTCGTCCGCTTCGTGGACTTCGTCGACGGCGTCACCGTCATCGAGAAGACCGACGAACTGACCGGCCTGGCTTCGCGCGAGATCACCGATCCGAAGCGTCGCGGCTCGCAGGGCAAGGACCTGCGTCCGCTGGTCCGCATCGTCGACAAGGACGGCAACGACCTGACCATCCCGGGCACCGACCTGCCGGCGCAGTACCTGCTGCCGCCGCGCTCGCTGGTGAACCTGCAGGACGGCGCGCCGGTGGGCGTGGGCGACGTGGTCGCCAAGATCCCGCAGGAAGCCTCGAAGACCCGCGACATCACCGGTGGTCTGCCGCGCGTGGCCGACCTGTTCGAGGCGCGCAAGCCGAAGGATCCGGCGATCCTGGCCGAGCGTTCGGGCGTGGTCAGCTTCGGCAAGGACACCAAGGGCAAGCAGCGCCTGATCATCAAGGACGCCGAGGGTGGCGAGCACGAGGAGCTGATCCCGAAGTACCGCCAGATCATCGTGTTCGAAGGCGAGCACGTGACCAAGGGCGAGACCATCGTGGACGGCGAGCCGAGCCCGCAGGACATCCTGCGCCTGCTGGGCATCGAGCCGCTGGCGGCCTACCTGGTCAAGGAAATCCAGGACGTGTACCGCCTGCAGGGCGTGAAGATCAACGACAAGCACATCGAGGTGATCACCCGCCAGATGCTGCGCAAGGTCGAGATCACCGACCAGGGCGACTCCAGGTTCCTCAATGGCGAGCAGGTCGAGCGCCAGCGCGTGATCGAGGAGAACGCCCGCCTGGTCGGCCGTGGCGAGGTCCCGGCCAAGTTCGAGCCGGTCCTGCTGGGCATCACCAAGGCGTCGCTGGCGACCGAGTCGTTCATCTCCGCGGCCTCCTTCCAGGAGACCACCCGCGTGCTGACCGAGGCGGCCGTCCGCGGCACCCGCGACAGCCTGCGCGGCCTGAAGGAGAACGTCATCGTCGGCCGCCTGATCCCGGCCGGTACCGGCCTGGCCTACCACAGTCGCCGCCGCCGCACCGCCACCGGTCTCACCGAGGCCGAGATGGAGGCGCTGGCCGGTGGTCCGGCCGAGGCCGCGACCGCCGAGGCGGCCCCGGCCGAGGCCGGCGGCGACGAGGCCCCGGCGGCCGAGTGAGCCATGTCCGCCGGGCCTTCGGGCCCGGCGGCGGGGCAGGGGCAGGACGCCCCGCCTTCCCGCGTCCCGGCGGCGGGTAACCGCCCCGGGGCCGGACAACCAGGGACGGGGGCGTGCGGTTGACGCGATTTCCGGCCGCCCGCTATACTCTCCTGTCTCGGCAGGCCGACCTTCGGCCTGCCGTCGTTTTCACGTATCCGGCCACGCGGAAGCCTGCGCGGCCCCAAGCAGAAGAACCTTACCAATGGCGACGATCAACCAGCTGGTCCGCAAGCCGCGGCAGGCGGAAACGTACAAGAGCGCCTCGCCGGCACTCGAGAAGTGCCCGCAGCGCCGCGGTGTCTGCACCCGCGTCTACACCACCACCCCGAAGAAGCCGAACTCGGCCCTGCGCAAGGTTGCCAAGGTCCGCCTGACCAATGGCTACGAGGTCATCTCGTACATCGGCGGCGAAGGCCACAACCTGCAGGAGCACTCCGTCGTCCTGATCCGCGGCGGCCGCGTCAAGGACCTCCCGGGTGTCCGTTACCACACCGTCCGCGGCTCGCTCGACGCCGCCGGCGTGACCAAGCGTCGCCAGGGCCGTTCGAAGTACGGCGCCAAGCGCCCGAAGAGCTAATCGAGGAAGCCCGACATGTCCCGTAAAGGTTCCACCCCCCAGCGCGCCGTCCTTCCCGACCCGAAGCACGGCAGCGAGACCATCGCCCGCTTCATCAACATGGTGATGAAGAGCGGCAAGAAGTCGATCGCCGAGAACATCGTGTACGACGCGATGGACGTCATCGGCCAGAAGAACCCGAACTCGATCGAGCTGGTTCAGAAGGCCCTGGACAACGTCGCCCCGGCCGTCGAGGTGAAGTCCCGTCGCGTCGGCGGCGCCACCTACCAGGTGCCGGTCGAAGTGCGTGCTTCCCGCCGCCTGGCCCTGGCCATGCGCTGGGTGATCGACTCCGCCCGCAAGCGCGGCGAGAACACCATGGCCCGCAAGCTGGCCGCCGAACTGATCGACGCCTCGGAGAACCGCGGCGGCGCCATCAAGAAGCGCGAAGAGACGCACCGCATGGCCGAGGCCAACAAGGCCTTCGCCCACTACCGCTGGTAACAGCCGCCGGGCCCTCCATCGGGCCCGCGCGACCAGCCCGGGCGGCGCGGCAGGCTCCGCGCCCCCGTCGTACGGAAGCCGGCGCAACGCGCCGCTCCGCCATCCGAAGCCCCAAGCAAACGAGAGACTCCCGTGGCTCGCACCACTCCCATCGAGCGTTACCGCAACTTCGGCATCATGGCCCACATCGATGCCGGCAAGACCACGACCTCCGAGCGCATCCTGTTCTACACCGGCAAGAGCCACAAGATCGGTGAGGTGCATGATGGCGCCGCGACCATGGACTGGATGGAGCAGGAGCAGGAGCGTGGCATCACGATCCAGTCCGCGGCGACCACCGCGTTCTGGAAGGGCATGGACAAGTCCATGCCGGAGCACCGCTTCAACATCATCGACACCCCCGGGCACGTCGACTTCACCATCGAAGTCGAGCGTTCGCTGCGCGTGCTGGACGGCGCGGTGTTCGTGCTGTGCGCCGTCGGCGGCGTGCAGCCGCAGTCGGAGACCGTGTGGCGCCAGGCCAACAAGTACCACGTGCCGCGCATCGCGTTCGTCAACAAGATGGACCGCACCGGCGCGAACTTCTTCAAGGTCCGTGACCAGCTGAAGAGCCGCCTGGGCGCCGTTCCGGTGCCGATGCAGATCCCGATCGGCGCCGAGGACAACTTCGTCGGCGTGGTCGACCTGGTCAAGATGAAGGCCATCCACTGGGACGAGAAGACCCAGGGCATGACCTTCGAGTACCGCGACATCCCGGAAGAACTGAAGGCGCAGGCCGAAGAGGCCCGTTCCTACATGGTCGAGTCCGCGGCCGAGGCCAACGAAGAGCTGATGGACAAGTACCTGGGCGGCGAGGAGCTGACCGAGGACGAGATCTACAGCGCGCTGCGTGCCCGTACGCTGGCGACCGAGATCGTGCCGATGTTCTGCGGCTCGGCGTTCAAGAACAAGGGCGTGCAGGCCATGCTGGACGGCGTGGTCAAGCTGCTGCCGTCGCCGGTCGACGTGCCGGCGGTGAAGGGCGTCGACATGGACGACGAGACCAAGGAGATGACCCGCGAGTCCTCCGACAAGGCTCCGTTCTCGGCCCTGGCGTTCAAGATCATGACCGACCCGTTCGTCGGTTCGCTGACCTTCTTCCGCGTCTACTCCGGCACCCTGAACGCCGGCGACCAGGTGCTGAACTCGGTCAAGAACAAGAAGGAGCGCATCGGCCGCCTGCTGCAGATGCACTCCAACAACCGCGACGAGATCAAGGAAGTGCTGGCCGGCGACATCGCCGCGGCCGTGGGCCTGAAGGACGTCACCACCGGTGACACCCTGTGCGCCCAGGACGCGCCGATCGTGCTCGAGCGCATGGCGTTCCCGGAGCCGGTGATCTCGATGGCGGTCGAGCCGAAGACCAAGTCCGACCAGGAGAAGATGGGCAACGCCCTGAGCCGCCTGGCCCAGGAAGACCCGTCGTTCCGCGTCCGTACCGACGAGGAATCCGGCCAGACCATCATCTCGGGCATGGGCGAACTGCACCTGGACATCATCGTTGACCGCATGAAGCGCGAGTTCAACGTCGAGGCCAACGTCGGCAAGCCGCAGGTCGCCTACCGCGAGACCATCCGCGCCAGCGACGTCAAGTCTGACTACAAGCACGCCAAGCAGTCGGGCGGCAAGGGCCAGTACGGCCACGTGGTCATCGAGATGTCGCCGATCACCGCCGAGGACCGCGAGAAGTACGCCGACCTGATCAAGGACGACTTCCTGTTCCTCAACGAGATCACCGGTGGCGTGATCCCGAAGGAATTCATCCCGTCGGTCGAGAAGGGCATCCGCGAGACCATCACCAGCGGTCCGCTGGCCGGCTTCCCGGTCGTGGGCGTGAAGGTGAAGCTGGTGTTCGGTTCGTACCACGACGTCGACTCGTCGGAAATGGCGTTCAAGCTGGCCGCCTCGATGGCGTTCAAGCAGGGCTTCGCCAAGGCGCGCCCGGTGCTGCTCGAGCCGATCATGAAGGTCGAGATCGTCACCCCCGAGGACTACCTGGGCGACGTGATGGGCGACGTGAGCCGCCGCCGCGGCGTGCTGCAGGGCCAGGACGACAGCCCGTCGGGCAAGATCATCAAGGCGATGATCCCGCTGGGCGAGATGTTCGGCTACGCCACCGCGCTGCGCTCGATGAGCCAGGGCCGCGCCACCTTCTCGATGGAATTCGACCATTACGAAGAAGCTCCGGCCAACATCGCCGAGACCGTGATCAAGAAGAACTGATCCGGGCCCAGCCCGGATCGACCAGAAGACAAGCTGATATACAGGACAGAAGACAATGGCCAAGGGTAAGTTCGAGCGCACCAAGCCCCACGTGAACGTGGGCACCATCGGTCACGTTGACCACGGCAAGACGACGCTGACGGCGGCGCTGACGAAGATCGGTGCGGAGCGTTTCGGTGGCGAGTTCAAGGCGTACGACGCGATCGACGCCGCTCCGGAAGAGAAGGCTCGCGGCATCACGATCTCGACCGCGCACGTCGAGTACGAATCGCCGACCCGCCACTACGCGCACGTTGACTGCCCCGGCCACGCCGACTACGTCAAGAACATGATCACCGGTGCGGCGCAGATGGACGGNGCGATCCTGGTGNNNTCGGCGGCCGACGGCCCGATGCCGCAGACCCGCGAGCACATCCTGCTGGCCCGCCAGGTGGGCGTGCCGTACATCGTGGTCTTCCTGAACAAGGCGGACATGGTGGACGACGCCGAGCTGCTGGAGCTGGTGGAGATGGAAGTCCGCGAGCTGCTGAGCAAGTACGACTTCCCGGGCGACGACACCCCGATCATCAAGGGTTCGGCGCTGAAGGCGCTGGAAGG
>NZ_AZUZ01000039.1 GCF_000513955.1 Pseudoxanthomonas suwonensis J47 | reverse complement strand
CATTTTTTTCGGACGATCTCCTTCATCCCGTCGATGACCAGCATCTGCTCGGCCACCAGCCGCTTGAGCCGGGCGTTCTCGGACTCGAGGTCCTTGAGCCGGCGGGCATCGGGCACGTCCATGCCGCCGAACTTGTTGCGCCAGCGGAAAAAAGTCTGCTCGGTCAGGTTGTGCTTCTTGCACAGCGCCTTGATCGGCATCGCGCCGGTTTCGGCCTCGCGCAGGATCGAAATGATCTGCTCGTCGGTAAATCGCTTCTTCATGGAGCTCTCCTTGCCTGTTAAGGGTAGAGAACTCACCAGCCAACTGGCTACACGATCCGTCTCAGGTCAGGACGATCGCGCAGGCGATGAAGGGCCGGACGTCGACTTTGACATCACGCCAAAGCAGCTGTGAGCCGATGGACGCGTCTTTCAACCCCTCGCGGCTCACGCTCGCGCGCCAGCGCGCGAAGCTGAGCAAGAAGGAGCTGGCCAAGCGCGCACAGATTGCGTTGAGCTCGCTCGGCAACTACGAGGACGGCGCACGCGTGCCGCCACCAGAAGTCGTGGCCCATCTGGGTAGCGCAACTGGCTTTGCGGTGGATTTCTTCTACGGGAACGACTTCGAAGTGCCGAGCCCGGAGAATGCGAGCTTTCGTTCGTTCTCGCGAATGACTTCCGCCCAGCGTGACGCCGCGCTGGCGTCAGGGGCCATTGCTTTTGCATTGGGCGACTGGTTGGCATCGAGGTTCAATTTGCCTCCGGTTGATGTGCCGGACTTGGAGGGCGTTGAGCCCGAGGCCGCAGCCGACCTGGTGCGTGCGCAGTGGGGCTTGGGCGTGCTGCCAGTCAAGAACGTCGTGCACCTGCTCGAGTCGCGGGGCGTGCGCGTGTTTTCATTGGTGGAGGATTCGCGCGAGGTCAATGCTTTCTCGTCTTGGCAGGGCGGCGCGATTCCATACGTTTTTCTCAACACCGTGAAGTCATCCGAGTCCAGCCGCTTTGACGCAGCCCATGAGTTGGGTCATCTGGTCTTGCATCGCCATGGTGATCCAAAAGGCAAAGAAGTCGAACAGCAGGCCAATGAGTTCGCTGGTGCATTCCTGCTCCCTCGTCTGGAGATGCTGGCGTTGGCCGGACGCTGCCGCACGGTGGCCGACATAATGAAGATCAAGAAGTGCTGGAATGTATCGGCCATGGCACTGGTCTACCGCTTGCACCGAGTAGGTGTGCTCACCGACTGGCTGTATCGGTCGATGTGCATTGAGCTCAGTCGTAAGGGACTTCGCACGCAAGAACAAGACAGCGCTGAGCGCGAGGGTTCTTTGGTCATCAGGAAGGTTTTTGACGTCATGCGCCATCAAGGACGGGGGCTTCGGGAGATCGCCCGAGAATTGCGCGTTCCAATTGAGAGCTGCACAAGCTGTTATTCGGCCTCACTTCTGTAGCTCTAGGTACAGACAACCCCAATCCTGTGCGAACAGCCCAGCGACGTGGTCACTTGTCACTTGTCGGTTCGGGAGACTAGCTGGCGCTAGTGGCCTATGACCGCTACTGTCCGGGTGCAGGCGTATCTTCGTGGGCTGCATGGAGTGACTTGATGTCTTCTTGCCCCATCGCATCCGTGTTGTTGGCGAGTCCGCTGACGGCCCGGCTGGCCTGTATGCTTGTGTTTCCAGCACAGTCCACCAGCGTACGCTGGAGATCCAGATTGCATGTGAGTCAGATTGTGAGTCCTTGTAGAAGACCACATTGACTAGCTGAAGTTAATTCAATGGGTTAGCACGCTTGTGTGGGGCTGGTGGGGCCTGGGAGCCTTCGCCACGGTCGCCGGTTCAGCGCATCTCGAACATCTCCTGATGGAACGCTTCCTGCGGCAGGCCGTGGGCGACCAGGTCGGCGCGCAGGGAGTGGCCGAAGTCGGCCGGCCCGCAGAACCACACGCTGGTTTCCTTCCAGCCGGGCACCCGCTGGCGCAGGCGTTCGCCGGTCAGGCGTTCGCTGTCGGGGCCGCAGAACAGGTGCAGGGTGACGCCCGCCGCCTCGCAGTCGGCGCGCAGCTTGCCGATGGCCACCGGGTCGAGGACGCTGCTCGGGTGGAACAGGTCGATCGGCCGCGGGTCGTGCTGCCGGTTCCGGGAAAGGAACTTCAGGCGTGCGATGAACGGGGTAATGCCGATGCCCGCGCCGATCCAGAGCTGGCGCGGACGCGCGTCGTCGAAAGTGAAGCACCCGTACGGACCTTCCACCTTGACCCGGTCGCCGACACGCAGGCGCTGCGGCAGTTCGCGGGTGTGGTCGCCGAGGGCCTTGGTGATGAAGGTGATGTGTCCGTCCGCCGCATGCCAGGCCGAGGCCAGCGTGTACGGATGTGCGCCTTCCTCGGGATTGGACGTGGCGAACGCGAACTGCCCGGGCTTGTGGCCCCGCCACCCTTCCTCCATCCGCAGCGTGGTCTCGAGCACGCCCAGCGCGGGATAGCGCTGCAGCGATTCGACCACGCCATGTGCGGTGCGCCTTGCACCCGTGCGTCCCAGCAGGATCCACAGCGCGGACACCGTGCCGCTGGCGAGCAGTGCGGCCAGTGCCCACCCCACCGGCTGCGTCCAGTAGGCGAACTTCGCCAACACAAGCGCATGGAAGACCAGTACCAGGTAGACCACCGCCATCCAGCGGTGCGTCTTCGCGAACCAGCGGTAGGGAAAGCGCTTGAGCAGCGCCAGCACCAGCAGCGCGACAGAGATGTAGAAGGCCCATTCGCCGAGGTCCTCGGCGAGCCCGCGCCAGCCGCGCAGCGTCGACTCGACGATCCCCAGCGAATCGTCCGGCGCCCGCGGCTTGCGCGGCGGACGCACCAGCCAGCCCCAGCCCACGGCCCACTTGGTGCCCTGCGCCCACAACCAGTGCACCGTGGCGGTGGCCAGCGCGGCGATGCCCAGCCACTTGTGCAGGCGGTAGAGCTTGTCCAGGCCGCCGAGGCGCGGTTCCAGCCACATGGGACGTGTCGCCAGCACCATCGCCAGCGACATCACGCCGATGGCCAGCACGCCGCTGTACTGGACCCAGACGGTGCGGAAAGCGAAGTAGTCCCGCTGCGCAGGCCAGAGCGTGTCGGCCAGCAGCCACAACACGCTCAACACCAGCAGGAAGACCCAGAAAGTCCACGCGATCCTCTTCATCCCTGCATGCTCCGTGATCGGAAACGATGCCCGCGGTGCGGGCGACGAACCGGTACTGCAGGTGCGCCGGGAAGCGCGATCGAACATGCGCCGATTCAACCGTGTGCGGGACCGCCACGACCGGCCGCATGCGGTCACCGTCCGGTGCAGTGGCCTGCCGATGGCGATCATGCACGCCGGGCGATTCCCACACCACCAGTCTGGCCCTGCCCTGCGTGACGGGCATTGATCCAGAGCAAGCATCGCGCTGGCAGGAGACGGGCGGACCGGTTGGGACAGCCATCCGGCAAGCTTCCAGACGCACCATGCGTGGACCCGCTTGGCGCAGCTGGTCGAGGCGTGGGGAGCTGTACCGGAAAATCCCGGGTGCCGGCCGTCCTTCGGACGACGCTGCCTAGTGGCCCGGCGTGCAGGTCGCCACCAGCACCGGGCGTTCGCCGAGCAGGCGCATCTCGATCGAGGTGTCGGCGTCGTGGATGTCCGCCTGTACGGAGGCGATCAGGCGCGCGGTGCGCATGGCCTGGTCGTAGCTGGGGAACCAGAACAGGGGATTCTCGCCCTGGAACACGCGCCAGCCTTGGGCGCATTCACGCAGGGAAATGACGGGCTCGGCCATGACGGGCCTCCGGGGGAGGAGCCTTACCTGTGAGGCCAGCTGCCCCGCATCCTTGCGGGACACGCGTCGGGAAGTACTGCCTGGGCCATAGGCCGGCGCCGCGCGTTGCTGGCGACACAGTATCGGCCGGAACGCCGGCCGAGCCTATCGGATCAGTGCGCGCGCTGGGGTAAGAAAAGTCTGACATCTGGTCCGGCGCCCAGGCTGCGGGCGGCCTGCAGCGCTCCGGCGCCGGTGGTGGCGCAGACGTAACCGGCGGGAGATGGAGAGCAGGAATCGTTGTTGCGGCTGGTCTCAGAACCACCAGCGCACGCCGACCACCCAGCGCGTGTCGCTCACCGGTTCGCCTTCGCTGCGGCGGTAGTCGGCGGTGTTGCCGAAGCTGCGTTCGTGGACCAGGCCGATGTAGGGCGCGAAGCGCCGGTCGAGCTCGTAGCGCAGGCGCAGGCCCGCCTCCGCCGTGGAGAGGCCGGAACCGGTGCCGCGCCGGGCATCGTTGCGGCCATGCAGTTCCACCTCGACCAGCGGCTGCAGCACCAGGCGGCTGGTGAGTGGCAGCTCGTACTCCACCTCCGCCCGCAGCGCGCTGTGGCCGTGCTCGCCGAGGTAGGCGGTGGCGCTCAATTCGAACTTGTACGGCGCCATGCCCTGAACGCCGATCGCCGCCCAGCTCTGCGACGGCCCGGGCTTGAAGTCGTGGCGCACGCCGGCCAGCAGGTCCCACCAGGCGCTGAGGCCGCGCCCGTACAGCACCTCCAGGTCGGCCGAGGCGGTGTGGCCATGCTCGCGCTCGCCTTCGCTGCGCAGCCACAGCCGGTGCACGTCGCCGCCGATCCAGGCCTTGCCTTCCCAGGCCTGGCCGCGCCCGGGATCCGCGTCCCAGGCTTCGAAACGGTTGAAGCGGACCAGGCTATGGATGCCGCCGCCATGGACATGCGCGTGCGCCAGCGGCGGGAACGCGGCGGCGCGATCGGCGTCGGTCGGCACGGGGATGGGCTCGACGGGCGCACCCGGCGCCATGGCATGTCCGGCGTGCGGATCTGTCGCGGCGGCGCCGGCGGGCGCAGGCATGTCGTGGCCGGCGTGGCCTGCGTGACCAGCGTGGGAGTTGCGCGCCGCGTGCGCGTCATGCGGTTCGTGCCCGGCATGCCCGTCGTGCGCGGAGCTCGCGGCGTGCTGGTCATGCGCGTTTTCCGCGGCATGGCCCGCATGCGAATCATGCATGTCGTGCGCTGCATGCGCATCGTGACCCGCGTGCGGCGCCTTGGCCGGACGCGGATTCGATGTGCTTTCCGCTCCCGCATGGCCGACATGCGGGTGGTGTGCATGCGACTCCTGCGCCAGCGCAGCCGACGGCGCGAGCGCCAACGCGATGCACAGCGCGAGCGTGTTGGCGGCGCGGCTCATGCCCGCTCCTCCACGCGCACCTCGCGCATCATTCCGCCCTCCATGTGGTAGAGCAGGTGGCAGTGGTAGGCCCAGCGGCCGAGCGCGTCGGCGCGCACGCGGTAGCTGCGGCGCGTGCCCGGCGGCATGTCGATGGTGTGCTTGCGCACCTGGAACGCGCCGTCGCCATCCTCCAGATCGCTCCACAGTCCGTGCAGATGGATGGGGTGGTGCATCATCGTGTCGTTGACCAGCACCACGCGCAGGCGCTCGCCGTAGTTGAGGCGCAGCGGCTCGGCCGAGGCGAACGGAATGCCGTTGAACGACCAGGCGAACTTCTCCATGTGCCCGGTCAGGTGCAGCTCGACCTCGCGCCCCGGCTCGCGGCCGTCGGGATCGTCGAACAGGCTGCGCAGGTCGGCGTAGGTGAGTACGCGGCGGCCGTTCCCGCGCAGGCCCACGCCCGGATCGTCCAGGCGCGGTCCGGTCGGCGAGGACTGCATGTCCACCAGCGGATTGCCGGCCTCGCTGGCCGGATGCACCACCGGCTTCGCGGCACCATGTCCGGCGTGCGCGCCATGCATCGCCGCGCCACATCCGCCCTCGGCCATCATCGCGCCGCAGCCGCCTTCCATGCCCTTGCCGGCATCGTGGCTGCCATGGTCGCCATGCGCCATGTCCTGCATCGTCAGCAGCGGCCGCGGATCGGGCGCCGGTACCGGTGCCGCCAGCCCCGGCTGCACGGCGAGCGTGCCGCGGGCGAAGCCGGTGCGGCCCATGTCCTGGGCGAAGATCGTGTAGGCGTCCTGCCCGGCCGGTTCGACGATCACGTCGTAGGTCTCCGCTGCGCCGATGCGCAGCTCGTCCACCGTCACCGGATGCACGTACTGGCCGTCGGCGGCGACCACTGTCATCTTCAGCCCGGGGATGCGCACGTCGAAATAGGTCATCGCGCCGGCGTTGATGAGGCGCAGCAGGACCTTCTCGCCGGGGCGGAACAGACCGGTCCAGTTGCCTGCCGGCGGCAGGCCGTTGAGCAGGTAGGTGTAGGTGTGGCCGTTGACGTCGGACAGGTCGCTGGGCGTCATCCGCATCCGGCCCCACATGCCGCGGTCGGCGAGGGTCGCGCGCCAGCCGTCCTCGCGCACGTCGCGCAGGAAATCGCCGGCGGTGCGCTTGTAGTGGTTGTCGAACGACGGCGCCTTCTTCAGGCGGCGGAACAGCGCGGCCGGTTCCAGGTCGGTCCAGTCCGACAGCAGCAGCACGTGCTCGCGGTCGTAGTGGTAGGGCGGGGGCTGCAGCGGGTCGACGATGATCGCGCCGTACAGGCCGGCCTGCTCCTGGAACAGCGAATGGCTGTGGTACCAGTAGGTGCCAGACTGCTTCAGGGTGAACCGGTACAGCCACGACTCGCCCGGAGCGATGCCGTCGAAGCTCATGCCCGGCACGCCGTCCATGTTCGCCGGCAGCAGGATGCCGTGCCAGTGCACCGAGGTCGGTACCCCGGCCAGCCGGTTGGCCACGCGCACGCTGACTGTGTCGCCTTCGCGCCAGCGCAGGATCGGCGCCGGCAGGCTGCCGTTGACGGTGATTGCCTGGCGCTCGCGCCCGGTGATGTTCACCGGGCTGGCGCCGATGGCCAGGTCGAACGCGCTACCGCGCAGCTCGACCGGTGCGGCCGCATTCGCGGCATGCGCTGGCAGTCGCAGCAGGCCGCTGCTGGCCAGGCCGGCGAAAGCCATGCCCTGCACGAAGCGGCGCCGACCCGGCGAAGCAGGCCCGGAAACGGATGGGATGGACGGACGCAGGGGACGGGTCATGCCGGACAGGATGGGTGACGGAGCGGGGCGGCGCCAGCGAACAGCCACCGCCAGGCGGCGCGACAGGCGCGGGGGCCCATTGCAAACCCTGAAGCGACCCCAGGGTCAAGCGCGCCGGTTCAGGCGCCGGCGTCCGCCCGTTCGGAGGTGCCGACCTGCGCGGCCAGCCACGCGCGCAGCGACGCCGGCTTCACCGGCTTGGTGAGCAGGCGGTAGCCGCGCTGGCGTGCCTGCCGCTTGAGCTCGTCGCGGCCGTCGGCGGTCAGCAGCGCACCGGGGATGCGCCCGCCGGCCGCGCGCAGGGCATCCAGCGTGTCGAGGCCGTCGAGGCGGTCGTGCAGGTGGTAGTCGACCAGCATCGCCTGCGGCGCGCTGTCGGCCATGCGCGCCAGCGCCTCGTCCACCGTGCTGGCCGTGATCGCCACCGCCTGCCAGCGCGACAGCAGCACGCGCATGCCGTCGAGGATCTCGCTGTCGTTGTCCACGCACAGCACGCGCAGCCCGGCCAGCGAGCCGGACGTGGGCAGGCCCGCGAGCGGCCGCACCGACGCGGCCGGCAGGGCGTCGACGCGCGGCACGGTGATCGAGAACATGCTGCCGCGCCCGACCTCGCTGTGTGCGTCCAGGCCGTGCTCGAGCAGGCGCGAGATGCGCTGGCAGATCGACAGGCCCAGGCCGAGGCCGCGCTCGCCCCAGTCGAACGGCTGCTGGTAGCGGTGGAACTCGTCGTAGATCTGGCGCATGTGCTGCTCGGGGATGCCCGGGCCGGTGTCCCAGACCTGCAGCACCGCGGCGCTGCCGCGCGCGCGCATGCCCATCACGATCCGCCCCTGGCGGGTGTAGCGCAGGGCGTTGGCGAGGAAGTTCTGCAGCACGCGGCGCAGCAGGCGGCGGTCGCTGCGCACCGGGCAGCTGCGCGCGTGCACGCGCAGGTCCAGGCCGCGGCCGGCGGCGACCGGGGCGTACTGCGCGGCCAGGTCGCGCAGTAGTTCGGCGGCGTCGAACACGGTGATCTCGGCCTGCAGCGCGCCGGTGTCCAGGCGCGAGACGTCGAGCAGGCCGTCGAGCAGCTCCTCGGCCGCGCGCAGCGAAGCGTCGACGCGTTCGGCGAGGTGGCGCTGTTCCTCCGGGTCCTGGCGCCCGTCGCGCAGCGCCGAGGCGAACAGGCGCGCGGCATTGAGCGGCTGCAGCACGTCATGGCTGATCGCGGCCAGGAAGCGGGTGCGCGACTGCTGCGCATGCTCCGCTTCGCGGGTGCGCTCGGCCACGCGCTGTTCCAGGGTTTCGTTGGCCTCGCGCAGCGCCTGTTCGGCGTGCTTGTAGGCGGTGATGTCGTTGTAGCTGGTGACGTAGCCGCCGCCGGGCAGGGCCTGGCCGCGCATCTCGATCACCGTGCCGTCGCTGCGCACGCGCTCGAACACGTGCGGGGTGCCGGCGCGCATGTGCTCGATGCGCTTGCGGATGTGCTGTTCGATGTTGCCTTCGCCCAGTTCGCCGCGCTCGGCGTTGTAGCGGATCAGGTCGGCGACCGGGCGGCCGACGTAGAGCATGCCCGGCGGGTAGCCGAACATCGACTGGTAGCGGCCGTTCCACGCGACCAGGCGCATGTCCGGGTCGACCACGCTGACGCCGGCGCTGATGTTCTCAAGCGTGGTGGAGAGGATCTCGCGGTTGAAGCGCAGCTCCTGGCCGGCCTCGTCCAGCAGCGCCATCACCTCGCTCAGGTGCATGCCGGAGCCGCGCAGCACGCTGGTCAGCACCAGGCGCGCCGAGGCGGCGCCGATCGATGCAGCCAGCAGGCGCTCGGTGAACTGGATCCAGGCGCGGTCGGCGGCCGCGGTGGGCTGCAGCTCGCGGCCGAGGGTCACGGCCTGGTCGGCGAAGGCACGGCGGGCATGGCGTTCGCCGACGATGCGGATGGCCAGCGCCTGCAGGTCGCCGATGCTGACCGTGCCCGGCCACTCCACCGGCGCAAGGGTCTGGCGTTCGGCGTACGGATCCAGGAACGGGGCGATGCGCAGGCGCTCGTCCACGCCGGGGCGCCAGCGCGCCGAGACCACCATCATCACGCCGCTGTTGAGCAGCAGCGACCAGAACGTGCCGTGGGTCAGCGGATCCCAGCCGCTGAGTCCGAACAGCTGCTGCGGCCGCAACCACTGCAGGCCGAACGGACCGGCCTCGATCCACGAAGGATCCAGGTGGCCGGAGTTGGACAGTGCCGGCAGCAGCAGGGTGTAGATCCAGGTGGCGAAGCCGGCGAGCAGGCCGAACTCCACGCCACGGCGGCTGGCGCCGCGCCAGTACAGGCCGCCGATCAGGCCCGGCGCGAACTGGGCCACCGCGGCGAAGGCCATCAGGCCGTAGGCGGCCAGAGTGGTGTCGCCACCGACCCAGCGGTAGTAGCCGTAGGCGCACAGCGCCAGCAGCAGGATCGCCAGGCGGCGCACCCACAGCACCAGCGAGGCCACGTCCGCGGCGGCATGGCGTTCGCCCCAGCCGCGACGCAGCAGCAGCGGCATGACCAGGTCGTTGCTGACCATCGTCGCCAGCGCGATGCTGGCCACGATCACCATGCCGGTGGCCGCCGAGAACCCGCCGACGTAGGCGGCCAGCGCCAGCGCATCGCGGCCTTCGGCCAGCGGCAGGGCCAGCACGAAGGTGTCGCTCGACACGTGCCCGGCGGGGCCGAACAGCACCACGCCGGCGGCGGCGATCGGCACCACCATCACCGAGATCACCAGCAGGTAGCCGCTGAACATCCAGCGCGCCTTGCGGATGTCGGCCACGTCGCCGCACTCGACTACCGCTACCTGGAACTGGCGCGGCAGGCAGACGATGGCCAGGAAGCTCAGCAGCGTCTGCCCGACGAAGCCCACCGGCGGCGCCTCCTGGAACAGCGTTCGCGCCGAGTCGGCGATGTGCAGGCGGTTGCCGCCCATCCAGCTCCAGGCGAACACGCCCACGGCGACCATCGCCACCAGCTTGACCAGCGACTCCAGGGCGATGGCCAGCATCATGCCGTGGTGGTGCTCGGTGGCGTCGACCTGGCGGGTGCCGAACAGAGCGGCGAACAGCGCCATCAGCAGGGCCACGTACAGCGCCGGGTCGGCGGCGATGTCGACCTGCTCGGCGTCCCTGCCCGACAGCACGGTGAGGCTCATCGCCACGGCCTTGAACTGCAGGGCCACGTACGGGATCACGCCGACCAGCGCGATCACCGTGACCAGCGCGGCCAGCCGCCGCGAACGGCCGTAGCGGGCGGAGATGAAGTCGGCGATGGAGACGGTGTTCTGGCTGCGGGCGATCAGCGCCAGGCGCTCGATGATCCGCCAGCCGAACAGGAGCAGCAGCACCGGGCCCAGGTAGATCGGCAGGTAGCCGATGCCGTTGCGCACCGCGCTGCCGACCGCGCCGTAGAAGGTCCACGAGGAGCAGTACACGGCCAGTGCGAGGCTGTAGACCACCGGCCGCAGCCACGGCCGGTCGGGGTACATCGGTCGACGGTCGCCCCACCACGCCACCGTGAACAGCAGCGCGGCGTACCCGACCGACACCAGCAGCAGGGTCCAGCTCGGAACCAACGGGTACCTCCTCCCTTGGACGCCCGAGTGTACTGCGGCGCATGGCCGGAGTGCGGCGCACGCCCTTGCCTGCGGGCCCCCGGGCCGGCAATCTCGACAACGCTGTCAGGCAGGCGAGGGTACGGGCAGGCGATGGTCGCCGCGGCCGGCCATTGCCATTCCAGGGCGAGGGACCATGGGCCACGAACGGACCGGGACGGACGCGGGCGGCACCGATGTGCGCCTGCCGCTGCGCGAGAAGGTCGGCTACGGCATCGGCGACTTCGGCTTCAACCTGTACTGGGCCAACATCTCGGCCTTCCTGCTGATCTTCTATACCGACGTGATGGGCCTGGCCGCCGCCGCGGTCGGCACGATGATGCTGGTGACCAAGGTGGTCGACGCGGTCACCGACCCGCTGATGGGCGCGATCGCCGACCGCACGCGCAGCCGCTGGGGCCGGTTCCGCCCCTGGCTGCTGTTCGGCGCGCTGCCGCTGGCCTGCGCCGGCATGCTCACCTGGACCGTCCCCGATTTCGGTCCCGGCGGGCGCCTGGCCTGGGCGTACGCGACCTTCACCCTGATGATGCTGGCCTACACCGTGCTGGCGATGCCGTATTCGGCGCTGTCCGGGGTGATGACCGGCGACAGCCAGCAGCGCACCACCCTGGTCAGCTTCCGCTTCATCGCCGCGTTCGCCGGCACCACCGTGGTCAACTGGCTGACCCCGGACCTGGTGCGCTGGCTTGGTGGCGGCGACGACGCGCTGGGCTGGCAGCTCACCCTGGGCCTGTACGGCGTGGTCGCGGTGGCCTGCTTCGCCACCGTGTTCGGCACCACCCGCGAACGCATCCAGCCGATGACGGTCGCCAGCCACGCCGTGCGCCAGGACATCGCCGACCTGCTGCGCAACCGGCCGTGGCTGGTGCTGTTCGTGCTGGCGCTGGTCATCATGGTCACCATCGTCATGCGCAGCGGCACCCTGGTGTACTACCTCAAGTACCACGTCGAGCGGCCGGAACTGACCGGGCTGTTCCTCGGCACGTATTCGGTGGCGCTGGCGGTGGGTGCGGCGTCGACGCCGCTGATGACCCGCTTCGTCGACAAGAAGCACCTGCTGATGGGATTGATGGCCGGGGTCGGCGTGCTCAGCTGCGCGATGTACCTGGTGCCGCCCTCGTCGGTGTGGACGATGCTGGGGATGAACATCGCCATCGGCCTGCTGCTGGGGCCGAAGTCGCCGCTGGCCTTTTCGATGTACGCCGACTGCGCCGACTACACCGAATGGAAGACCGGGCGCCGCGCCACCGCGATGACCTTCGCCGCGGCGACGTTCTCGCAGAAGCTCGGCGGCGCGCTGGCCTCGGCGGTCATCGCGTGGGTGCTCGCGGGCATGGGCTACGTCGCCAACCAGGCGCAGACCGACGCCTCGCGGCTGGGCATCGCCCTGCTGCTGACCGTGATTCCCGGCGTGGTCGCGCTGCTGGCGGCGGCGGTGATGCTGGCCTATCCGCTGGACGGCCGCGCGCTGGCGCGGATCCAGCACGAGCTGGACGCGCGGCGGGAGGCGGCGGCATGAGCGCAGCGGTGACGATGCCAGGTCCCTGCCGCTTCGAGGAAGGCGGCCGCCGGCTGGTGCTGGACAGTCCCACCGCCATGCCGAACGCGTCCACCTTCCTGTGGAACCGGCGCATGCTGCTGCAGCTCAACTGCCGCGGCTACGCCACCGCGCAGTTCATGCAGCCGGAGCCGGCCAAGTACGCGCACGCGCCGGTGCTGGAGGCGAAGACCTTCATGCAGCCGGAGCAGCCGTACTACGCGCACCATCCCGGCCGCTTCTGCTACGTGCGCGACGAGGAGAACGGCGCGCTGTTCTCCGCGCCGTACGCGCCGGTGAACCGCACGCCCGAATCCTTCGCCTTCTCCGTCGGCCTGGCGGACGCGCGCTGGACGGTGCGCTGCGACGGCATCGAAGTGGAACTGGGCGTGTCGCTGCCGCCGGACGAGGTGGCCGAGCTGTGGACGCTGCGCGTGCGCAACGTCTCCGGGCGCCGGCGCCGGCTGAGCCTGTATCCGTATTTCCCGGTCGGCTACATGTCGTGGATGAACCAGTCCGGCGCCTACCGGCCGGACCTGGGCGGGATCGTGTGCAGCAGCGTCACCCCGTACCAGAAGGTCGCCGACTGGTTCCGCCAGCGCGAGTTCAAGGACCTGACCGTGCTGCTGCACGAGCGCGTGCCCGACGCCTGGGAAGCCCAGCAGTCCGCGTTCGAGGGCGCAGGCGGGCTGCACGCGCCGGATGCCATCGTCCTGCGCGAGACCCTGGCCGGTGGCGATGCGCTGTACGAGACGCCGGCGGCGATCCTGCAGTACCGCGTGTTCCTCGAGCCCGATGGCGTGGAGGAGTTCCGCTTCCTGTTCGCACCGGCGCATGACGAGGCCGAGGTCGCGGCACTGCGCGCGCGGCACCTGTCCGCGCAGGCATTCGCCGCCGCGGCCGAGGCCTACGACGAATACCTGCAGGACGCGCGCGGTTGCCTGCGCATCACCACGCCCGATCCGTGGCTGGACGCCTTCGCCAACCACTGGCTGCCGCGCCAGGTCTTCTACCACGGCGATTCCAACCGCCTGACCACCGATCCGCAGACCCGCAACTTCCTGCAGGACCACATGGGCATGGCCTACCTGCGCCCGGCTACGGCGCGGGCGGCGTTCCTGCACGCGCTGGCGCAGCAGGAGCCGGGCGGGGCGATGCCCGACGGCATCCTGCTGGTGGAAGGCGCCGAGCTGAAGTACATCAACCAGGTGCCGCACACCGACCACTGCGTATGGCTGCCGGTATTCCTGCAGGCCTACCTGGACGAGACCGGCGATGCCTCGCTGCTGCGCGAGGTCGTGCGCGACCGCACCGGCGAGGACGCCGACGTGGCCACGCGCCTGGACCGTGCGATGCGCTGGCTGCTGGCGCAGCGCGACGGACGCGGCCTGAGCTGGATCGCCCAGGGCGACTGGTGCGACCCGATGAACATGGTCGGCTGGAAGGGGCGCGGCGTCTCCGGCTGGCTGTCGCTGGCCAGCGCGCATGCGCTGCGGCTGTGGGCCGGCATCTGCGCGCGCCATGGCCGCGAGGCCGAGGCGGCGGAGTTCGAGGCTGGCGCGCAGGCCTTCAACGCGGCGATGAACCGGCACCTGTGGGACGGCGACTGGTACGGCCGGGGCATCACCGACGATGGCGTGGCCTTCGGGGTGCACGTCGACGGCGAAGGGCGCATCTACCTCAACCCGCAGAGCTGGGCGATGCTCAGCGGCGCCGCCGACGAGGCGAAGCGAACGCGCCTGCTCGCAGCGGTGGACGCACAGCTGGTCTCGCGCTGGGGCGTGGCGATGCTGGATCCGCCCTACACCGGCATGCGCGAGGACGTCGGCCGGCTGACCCAGAAGTTCCCGGGCTCGGCCGAGAACGGCGCGGTGTACAACCACGCTGCCGCGTTCTACCTGCACAGCCTCTACCACGTCGGCGAGGCCGACCGCGCCTGGCGCACGCTGCGCGCGATGCTGGCCGGCCCGGATGCGCAGGACTGCGTGCAGCGCGGCCAGCTGCCCGTGTTCGTGCCCAACTACTACCGCGGCGCCTGGCGCCTGCATCCGCGCACCGCCGGCCGTTCCAGCCAGCTGTTCAACACCGGCACCGCGGCGTGGCTGTACCGCTGCCTGGTCGAAGGCCTGTTCGGGTTGCGCGGCGAAGGCGACGGCCTGCGCATCGCGCCGCAGCTGCCTTCGCACTGGCCACGCGCGCAGGCGCTGCGGCGCTTCCGCGGCGCGGAGCTGGAAGTGGAGATCGAGCGCGTCGCCGGCGTGGCCGCGCCCCGCGTCACGGTGGATGGCCAGCTGCTGGAGGATGGGCTGCTGCGCACGGTGGAAGCCGGTCGCCGCTACGCGGTCCGGGTGGATCTGCCGGCATGACGACGCCGGAGGTGGCGATCGTGATGGGGGTGTCGGGCAGCGGCAAGACCACGCTGGCCCAGGCCGTCGCCGCGGCATGGCCGGCCACCTTCCTCGATGCCGACGATTTCCACAGCGCGCGCGCGAGGGCGCGCATGGCCTCCGGGCAGCCGCTGACTGACCGCATGCGCGCGCCATGGGTGGCGCGCATCGCCGCGGACCTGGGACGACGCGTGGATGCCGGCGAGCGGGTGGCGCTGGCCTTCTCCGGCCTGCGCCGGCGCCATCGCGACCGGCTGCGCGCCACCGGCCTGCCGCTGCGCTTCCTGTTCCTGCAGGGCGACGCGCCGCTGATCGCCGCGCGCATGTCGGCACGGAGGGGCCACTACATGCCGGTGTCGTTGCTGGACAGCCAGTTCGCCACGCTGGAGCCGCCGCTGGACGAGGACGACGTGGTGGCGATTCCCGTCGGGCTGCCGACGGCCGAACAGCTGCGCCTGGCGCTGGCCGCGCTCGACGCATCGGATTGACTCGGCCGGCGCGTCGACGCGCCGGAACCGATCAGGCGACGGCGGCCTGCGTCGCGATGAACGCGCGGGCGATGGTCTCGGCCTGCACGCGCAGCTCGGGCACGGCGATGGTTTCCCAGGCTTCGCCGATGCGCAGGCTGCCGATCACGCGCAGGTCCTCGTGCGGGCGCCCGTTGGCGTCGAGCAGCCGGCCCTCGGCATCGACGTCCAGGCCGATGCCGTGCGGACCGGGACGCGCGTGGCCTTCGCCCAGCAGCTGTTCCAGCAGCGGGTTGCGCATGGCCTGCACGCGCAGTTCCAGGCCGGTGGCGTTGATCACGTGGTCCACGTCCAGCACCAGGCTGCGCCCGTCGCGGGTGCGCGCGGTCAGCTGCACGCAGCGCTGGCCGGCCACGGCCATGTCCAGGCGGCCGCGGTGCAGGACCAGGCGCCCGTCCGCGTACCAGTCGGCCAGGATCGCGCCGACTTCCGGGGCGATGCGGTGGCGGTGGATGTCCCAGTAGCGCACGGCATGGCGCAGGAAGCGGCGCTGCTCGGTCTCTCCGAGCGAACGCCACAGCGCCTGGCCATGCGGGCGCAGCCGCTCCATCACCGCCTGCCAGGGCAGGCCGCGGGCGGCGGCGTCGCGCATGCCCTGGCGCAGGCGGCGCAGGCGTTCGCGCACGCCCAGCGGGTGCAGGGCATCGACGTCGAAGGCTTCGTCCACCGCGTGGCTGGTCGAATGCGCGCGCGGCAGCATCGCGTGGCGCGAGAGCAGGTGGATGCGCCCGCGGTGGTCGTTCGCCTCCAGGGTGAGCAGCACGTCGACCATGCTCAGGCCGGTGCCGACGATGCACACGTCGGCGGCCGGATCGATTCCGGCGATCCCGGCGTAGTCCCAGGCGTCGACCAGGCGCGGCCGCGCCAGCGCGCCGGAACCGCGCACCGGCAGCGGGCGCTGTGCGTTGCCCACGGCGAGGACCACGCGTTCGGCCACGGCCGTGCCCTGCGCCGCGGACAGGCACCAGCCCTCGGCCTCGCGGCCCAGCGACTCGATGCGCCAGGGCAGGACGTCCAGCGAAGCCGGGCTGGCCTGGCGCGCCTCCTCCAGCCGGTCGGCCAGGTAGCGGGCGTAGTCGCGGCGCGGCGCGTAACCGTGCGCCAGCGCTTCGCGCGAGGCGCCGGCGTGCTCCGGACGGGCGGCGAACCAGTCCAGGAAGTCGGACGGGCGGTCCGGCAGCGCGCTCATCCGCCCGGTGGGCACGTTGAGCAGGTGCTCGGGGCGGTGCGTGGAGTAGGCGATGCCCTCGGCCAGGTCCGGCGAGGGCTCGAACACCGCGATCCGCAGGGGGGCGGTGGCCTGGCGCAGGTGCTGGATCGCGGCCAGCGTTCCGGCGGCGGCGCCACCGACGATCGCGATGTCGAAGCGGGCTTGCATGGGCCGATTCTACCGGCTGGCCCCGCCAGGCGGCGGCCTACATGAACGAGTCGGCCAGCCGCGCCAGGCCCTCCAGGCTGCGTTTCCAGGCCGGCCGGCGCTGCCACTGCTCCAGCGACAGCTGCTCCGAATGCAGCAGGTAGTCCTCCTCGATCCGGTGCATCCGCCGCACCACCTCGCGGTCGTAGCACAGCAGGCCGATCTCGGCGTTCAGGTCGAAGGAGCGGATGTCCAGGTTGATCGAGCTGACCAGCGCCACGGCATCGTCCACGCTCAGGTGCTTGGCGTGCAGGAAGTGCGGCTGGTACAGCGCGATCTTCACCCCGGACCGGAGCAGTTCCTCGTAGTAGGACTGCTGGGCGAGCAGCAGCAGGCGCTGGTTGTTGGTGGCCGACAGCACCAGCTGCACGTCCACCCCGGACAGCGCGGCGATGCGCAGCGCGCTCAGGGTGGCGTCGTCGGGCACGAAGTACGGCGTCGTCAGCACCAGCCGGTGCTGGGCGAGGTGGATCAGCGAGGTCACCGTTTCGCCGGCGTTGCCGAACGGGTAGGCCGGCCCGCTGGGCAGCAGCTGCGCGGCCACGTCCTCCTCGTGGACCGGGCGCACCGGCGAGACTTCCAGCATCTGCCCGGTCTCCAGGTACCAGTCGCTGGCGAACACCGCCTCCAGGTGCGAGACGATCGGGCCGCGGCAGCGCGCCACCAGTTCGCGGTTCGGATGACCGGGCACGAAGACCGCGTCGGCGAGGTTCTGCGAACCGACGTAGCCGACATGGTCGTCGATCACCGCGACCTTGCGGTGGTTGCGCAGGTCCATGCGGCTGCTGCGGCGCCAGCGCAGGCCGCCGGGCATCATCCGTTCGACCTCCACGCCGGCGGCGCGCAGGCCGGCGGCAAAGCGCCGGTAACCACGCTTGGCCCCGACCGCGTCCAGCAGCAGCCGGCAGCGCACCCCGCGCCCGGCCGCGCGCGCCAGCGCATCGGCCACCGCCTGGCCGACCGCGTCGTCGAACATCAGGTAGTACAGCAGGTGCACGCGCACCTTCGCCGCATCGATGTCGGCGATGAGCCGGGCGATCGAGGCGTCGTAGTCGTCGAGCAGGTCGATCCCGTTGCCGCGCACCGGCATGAAGTCGCCCAGGCGCTCGACCAGCGGCGCGGTCTCGGCCGCCGGCCCGGTCGGCGGTGGCTGCCAGCGCAGCGCGCGCTGCGGCCGCTGGCCCTCGCGGATCGCCTGCGAAGCCTGGTCCTGGCGCTGGCGGCGCTGCCGCGACAGCCACGGCTGGCCGAGCAGCAGGTACAGGGGCAGGCCCACCAGGGGCAGGAAGAACGCGAGCAGCAGCCAGCTGCGCGCGGCCGCCGGGGTCGAGCGGCTGGGGATCCACCACAGCGCGGCCAGGCGGACCAGCCAGTCCAGCGCCAGCAGGAGTGTGCCGAAGGACCAGTCGCTCATCGGGGCGCCTGCATGGCCGGGACCGGTCGATTCTGCGGGCTGTCGCCTGCCCCGGCAAAGCCCTTCCCGGGCCGGCGGGCGGGCAAAAGAAAAGCCCGCCGTGAGGCGGGCTTTCCCGGAACAAGCGGAGGCGACCAGTTACTTGATCTTGCCTTCCTTGTAGATCACGTGCTTGCGGATGGTCGGATCGTACTTCTTGATCTCCATCTTGTTCGGCGTGTTCTTCTTGTTCTTGTCGGTGGTGTAGAAGTGGCCGGTGCCGGCCGAGGAGATCAGGCGGATCTTGTCGCGCTTGGATGCCATGGTCGATTACTCCTCAGATCTTCTCGCCACGCGCGCGCAGCTCGGCCAGAACGGAGTCGATGCCGTTCTTGTCGATGGTGCGCAGGGCAGCGGTGGAAACACGCAGCTTCACCCAACGGTTCTCGGAGGCCACCCAGAAGCGGCGCTCGTGCAGGTTGGGGAGGAAACGGCGGCGGGTCTTGTTGTTTGCGTGCGAGACGTTGTTGCCGGTCTGCACGCTCTTGCCGGTGACTTGGCAAACGCGGGACATACGCACCTCGAAAGGTCTGGTGTCGCCCATAGCCCGGGAGACGGCGGCCCCGCGACCGTTCCCTCAAGGGAAAGGCGCACGCGATGCGGGAGGGGGTTCGACTGCGGTGGCGGCCCCGGATCGCGTTCCCGGGCCGCCGGTCCGGGTCACGGACGCAGCGAGCCGTGCATTATGCAGGGCCAAGTGCCTGATTGCAACCGGGTTCCCGCCCGGAAGCCCCTCTCCCATCGGGAGAGGGGTTGGGGAGAGGGTCGGTGCCCCTGCGCCGCTGGCCACCCGACCCTCACCCCTGCCCCTCTCCCGGAGGGAGAGGGGAACAAGAGCGAAGCCACGACCTGGAAGCGCCCGAAGACGCGGTAGCGCGGGGGTATGGCGCAAGCAGGCCATGGATGGCCTGCGTTCGCGCGTTGGAGCCATGGATGGCGGAACCGCGCGATGCGCCATACCCCCG
>NZ_AZUZ01000038.1 GCF_000513955.1 Pseudoxanthomonas suwonensis J47 | reverse complement strand
CGCATCGCGCGGTTCCGCGTCCTGCTCCAACGCGCGAGCGCAGCACATCCATGTGCTGCTTGCGGCATACCCCCGCACTACCGCGTCTTCGGGATGCTCCTGGGACATGGCTTCGTTCCTTTCCCCCCTCTCCCACCGGGAGAGGGGCAGGGGGTGAGGGTCGGGATCTCTCGCCGCGCTGGCCTGCCTACCCTCTCCCCATCCCCGCCCCCCCGGCCCGCGGCCATGGGGCGCGGGCGTTTGGCGGCATCGGCGCCAGTTGCGCGCAAACATGCCGCCGCACCCGGGAGAGGGGCCATAGGCGGGCTGGCGGCCCGGGGGCGTGCCTGTGCGACAATCCCCGCCCTTTCCCGATTGCCGATCCGACTGCCGTGAATTTCGAGACCCTGATGGCCTTCTTCGGCCGCCACCCGATGCTGTCGCTGGCGCTGGCGGGCCTGACCGTGGCCATCGTCTACACCGAGATCGCCCGGCTCTTCCGCGGCTACAAGGCGCTCAAGCCGGCCGGGCTGACCGAGCTGGTCAACCAGGAAGGGGCGCTGGTCATCGACCTGTCGGCCATCGCCGACTTCGAGAAGGGCCACATCGCCGGCAGCAGGAACGTCATTCCCAGCCAGTTCGACCCGCAGTCCAAGCTGCTCGCCGGCGCGAAGCAGTCGCCGGTCGTCCTGGTCTGCCGCAATGGCATGGCCTCGGACGCGGCCGCGAAGAAGCTGAAGAAGGCCGGTTTCGAGCGCGTCTACTGGCTCGAGGGCGGCACCGCCGGCTGGGAGGCCGCGGGCCTGCCACTGGTCAAGGGCCGCAACTGAGCCTCCGGCCACGCCCGGGCGGGCGTGCCATAATCCGGCGTTCACTACCGATCTAGACGATCGTTTCCATACAAGCCAGTCCTGGAGTTCCCGAAATGTCCGACGAAACCACCAACGGCGCCGCCGCCCCCGCCCCGCAGGATGCCGCTGCCGCTGGCCCCGCCTTCAGCGTCGAGAAGATCTACGTCAAGGACGTTTCGTTCGAGGCTCCGGGCGCCCCGGGGGTCTTCAACGAGCAGGGCCAGCCGGACCTGCAGCTCAACCTCAACCAGCGCGTGCAGCGCCTGAACGAGGCGCTGTTCGAGGTCGTGCTGGGCGTGACCCTGACCTGCAAGGTCGGCGACAAGACCGCTTACGTGGCCGAAGTGCAGCAGGCCGGCGTGTTCGCGCTGGTGGGCCTGCCGCCGCAGGGCATCGACGTGCTGCTCGGCACCCAGTGCCCGAACATCCTGTTCCCGTACGTGCGCCAGCTGGTCAGCGACCTGATCCAGGCCGGCGGCTTCCCGCCGTTCCTGCTGCAGCCGATCAACTTCGACGCGCTGTACGCCGAGACCCTGCGCCAGCGCCAGCAGCAGGCGGGCGGCCAGGCCGAACTGGCCTCGGCCGAGCCGGCCGGCAACGCCTGAGCCGCGACGGTTCCCGCGGCGCCGTGACACGCCCCGCCTCCGTAGCGGTACTCGGCGCCGGGTCCTGGGGCACGGCGCTGGCCACCCTGGTCGCGCGCAATGGCCTGGCCACCACGTTGTGGGGCCGGGACGCCGCGATCATCGAGGCGATCGACCGCGACCACCAGAACCCGCGCTACCTGCCCGGCATCGAACTGCCGGGCAGCCTGCGTGCCACCACCGACCTGGCCGCGGCCGTGTCCGGCTGCGACTGGGTGCTGGTGGTGGTGCCCTCGCATGCCTTCACCGAGACCCTGCACGCGCTCAAGCCGGTGCTGCCGGCCGGTGCGGGCGTGGCCTGGGCGACCAAGGGCTTCGAGCCCGGGTCCGGCCGCTTCCTGCATGAAGTGGCTGCCGACGTGCTCGGCCCCGGCGTGCCGCTGGCGGTGGTCACCGGTCCGTCCTTCGCCAAGGAAGTCGCGCTCGGCCTGCCGACCGCGGTGACCGTGCACGGCGCCGACCCGGACTTCGCCCAGGTCGTGGCCGATGCGCTGCACGGTCCGGCCTTCCGCGCCTATACCGGCAACGACATGGTCGGCGCCGAGCTGGGGGGCGCCATGAAGAACGTGCTGGCGGTGGCCACCGGCGTGTCCGACGGCATGGAGCTGGGCCTCAACGCCCGCGCCGGCCTGATCACCCGCGGCCTCAACGAAATGCTGCGCCTGGCCGCGGCGATCGGCGCGCGGCCGGAGACTTTGATGGGCCTGGCCGGCCTCGGCGACCTGGTGCTGACCTGCACCGGCGACCTGTCCCGCAACCGCCGCCTGGGCCTGGCCCTGGGCCGGGGACAGGAGCTGGAGGAAGCGGTGCGCCAGATCGGCCAGGTGGTCGAATCGGTGCAGACCGCCGACGAGGTCATGCGCCTGGCCAACCGCCACGGCATCGACCTGCCGATCTCCGCCGGCGTGCAGGCGGTCCTGCACGGCGAGATCACCCCGGTCGACGGGTTGCGCCAGCTGCTGGCGCGCGAACGCAAGCCGGAATACCCGGACACCCTGTTCCGCTGAGCCGCCGCGCGTTCGCGCGCGGCCTGCCCCGCTTTTCGTCAGGCAAAGAAAAGGCCCGGCTTGCGCCGGGCCTTGGCTGGCGTGGGGGGAGGGGCTCACGCCAGCGTGAGGCAGCCGGGAGCAGGGGAGAGAGGTACCGCCCCCGGCCTTGCTGCTCGGGTCTTACCAGGTGTAGCGCGGGCCGACGAACCACTGGGTGTCGCCGTCGACGAACTTCACGTCGCCGCTGATGGCCCAGTTGGCGTTGAACTTGCCGAGCGCGCCGACGCGGCCGTAGAACTCGCCGTCGTACTCGTCGCCGTCCTCGTAGCCGGCCATCACGTAGCCTTCGAAGTTCGGGTGCAGCGAACCGCGCACGCCGACCTCGGCGCTCCAGCCGTCGTAGTCGAAGCCGCGGCCGGCGTCGAACTTCTCGTAGGCGACGCGGGTGACCAGGTCGGCGCGCGGGGCGATCTCGCGGTTGTAGCCGACGCCGAAGCGGTACTGGTCGAAATCGATCGAGGTGTGGTCGATCTCCTGGTTGCTGTAGCCGCCGAACAGGTGGAAGTTCGGGGCGATGGCAACCGAGCCGTTCAGGCCCCAGCCGTCGGCGTCCGCACCATCGGTGTTGGTGGCCGCGTAGCCACCCTCGACGTAGTTGTAGGACACGCCCTCGGCGGCGGAGGCGGCGAAGGGGGAGGCAACCAGCAGGGTCAGGGCAAGCAGGGACTTCTTCATTGTTCTATCGACCTCTATGTCGGTTATCAGTCCGGCCCTTTGTGGCGGCCGGTGAGCGCAATTATTCGCGCCGCCCCGGAATCGACCCTGAATATCAAACTGACCGGTACATAAATTGGGCGGCCAGAGCGGGAACTTCCGGACTGGATCAGTTGCCGCCGGCGAACCCGTGCTGGCGCCAGGCTTCGAACACCACCACCGCCACGCTGTTGGACAGGTTGAGGCTGCGGTTGTCCGGGCGCATCGGCAGGCGCAGGCGCTGGCTTTCCGGCACCGCCTCCAGCACGTCGGCAGGCAGGCCGCGGGTTTCCGGGCCGAACAGGAAGGCATCCCGGTCGGCGAAGCGCGGCTGGTCGTGGCGGACCTGGCCGCGGGTACTGAGGGCGAACAGGCGCGGCGGGCGGAGCGCGTCGAGCGCGGCTGCCAGGCTGCGGTGCACCTGCACGCTTGCGAATTCGTGGTAGTCCAGCCCGGCGCGCCGCAGCTGCTTGTCCTCCATCGCGAAGCCGAGCGGCTCGATGAGGTGCAGGCGCGCGCCGGTGTTGGCGCAGAGCCGGATCACGTTGCCCGTGTTGGGCGGGATCTCGGGCTGGTAAAGCAGTACGTCGAAGACAGGAGCTTGCATCGCGGCGATTGTACGGGCCGCCAACCCGCCGGCGCCCGTGCGCCGGTCGGGTCTTCAGCGAGCGGCGGAGGCCGACACCGTCTCGTTCAGCAGGCTGGCGGCCAGCTGCGCGGTCAGGGCCTCGGTGCGCTCGGCGGCGACGATGGCGGCGCGCTCGGCGGCCTGCTGCGCGGTCGGGCGGACGTAGATCGCCGGCAGGTCGACGATGCGGGCGACCATGGCCTGGGCGGCCAGCTCGGTGCGCAGGGCGGCGTCGGGGCGGACGGTCACGGCCGGCAGGTCGACGATGCGGTCGACGCGGGCGCTGGCCAGCTCGGCGCGAAGGTCGGCATCCGGGCGGACGGTGACGGCCGGGAGGTCGACGATGCGGTCGACGCGCGGGGCCTCGACGGCCTGGACGTTGGCGACGGCAGCCAGCGACAGGATCAGGGCGGCCGACAGGGACTTGGCGTTCTTGGCGTTCATGGCGTGCTCCGGTGTTGTGTAGCTGTGGTGTGGTAGTAATGTAATACACCTAATCAGCCTGTGCAAGGAAAATCTGAAGCTTTTCCTTCTCTGTTCACCGATGGTTCAGCATTCGTCGGTGACTCGCTTGCGCACCGCAAAGCAATGCACAAGCCGTGCCAACCACAAGCGATTGATCTGAAAGGAATTGATGGAGTGTCCCCAGTGTCCGCGCGAGGTGGCGGACGTCCGCAGGAAGCGGACGGGGGACGGACAGCGGCTGGAAAAGCGCGTGGGAGGTGTACTGGTCGGCCTCGAATCGGCACGCGAAGGAGGCGATGCGGTTCCCGATCGCCTGCCAGGCTCTATCTGCAGGAAGTACGGCGCCGTCGGCGCCGGCCCGTCACCAGGGCAACTGGCGGCCCTGGCCGTCGAGGAAGCGGCCGCTATGCTCCGGCCGCACGCCGTCGAGCACCTGCAGCAGCGCGGAGACCGCATCGGCGGGGGACAGCGGGGCCTTCGGCCCGCCCATGTCGGTGCTGACCCAGCCCGGGTGCAGCGCGACCACGGCGATGCCGCGGGGCTCCAGTGCCTTCGCCAGCAGGGCCGTGCCCATGTTCTGCGCGGCCTTGCCCATGGCGTAGCTGGGCGTGCGGAACTCGCGGCGGCCGGCGATCGAGCCGATCTCCGAGGACATGTTCGCCACCACTGCGCCGGGCCGGGCGCCTTCGGCATCGGCCAGCAGCGGCGCCAGCGCCTGGGTCAGCAGGAACGGGCCGATGGCGTTGGTGCGCAGGCTGGTTTCCAGGTCGGCCTCGGCGACCTGGCCGAAGCGCTCGCCGCCGTGGAGCACGCCGGCGTTGTTGACCAGCAGGCCGATGCGCGCGCCATCGAGGACCAGCGGCAGTTCCCTCAGCAGTTCCGCGCGGCTGCGCGCGTTGGCCACGTCCAGCGGCAGCACGTGCAGGCGGCCGGGATGTTCGCCGGCGAGGGCGTTGAGGGCCGTGGCCCGGCCCGGATGGCGGCAGGCGGCGACGACATGGGCGCGGCGGGCCAGCAGCTGGCGCACGAACTCCAGGCCGAGGCCGCGGTTGGCCCCGGTCACCAGGCAGTGGCGGTCGGCTTGGGCGTAGTCGCGCACGGGATCCGGGTCCGGCATGTCGTATGGCCTAGTGTAAAGGCGGCAGGCGCTGGGTAGGATCGCCCGATCCCATCCGAAGGAGCGTCACATGACGGTTGCCCGCAGGCCACGTACGGCCGCCCTCGTCCTGGCCATCACCGCGTCGCTTGGCGTCGCGGCGCTCGCGCCCTCGCCGCTGCTGGCGAAGCAGGCCGCGCCGGCCGGCCAGGCGCTGGTTCCGTACGAGGAGTTCACCCTGCCCAACGGCCTGCGTGTGGTCGTGCACACCGACCGCAAGGCGCCGGTGGTGGCGGTGAACATCTGGTACCACGTCGGCAGCAAGGACGAGCCGGCCGGTCGCAGCGGCTTCGCCCACCTGTTCGAGCACCTGATGTTCAACGGCTCGGAGAACCACCGCGGCGAGTACTTCGAACCGTTCGAGCTGGTCGGCGCCACCGACATGAACGGCACCACCTGGCTCGACCGCACCAACTACTTCCAGAACGTGCCCACCACCGCGCTGGACCTGGCGCTGTGGATGGAGTCCGACCGCATGGGCCATCTGCTCGGCGCGATCGACCAGAAGGTGCTCGACGAGCAGCGCGGCGTGGTCCAGAACGAGAAGCGCCAGGGCGAGAACGAGCCCTACGGCCAGGCCGACGACGAGATCTACCGCGCGCTGTATCCGAAGGGCCACCCGTACCACCACAGCACCATTGGCTCGATGAACGACCTCGACGCGGCTTCGCTCGAGGACGTCAAGCAGTGGTTCCGCGCCTGGTACGGCCCGAACAACGCGGTGCTGGTGCTGGCCGGCGACATCGACGTGGCCACGGCCAAGGAAAAGGTCAGCCGCTATTTCGGCGACATCCCCGCCGGCCCGAGCCTGGACCGGATCAAGGCCGGCCCGGTGAAGGACCGCAAGACCTCGCGCGCGACGATGAGCGACAAGGTCCCGCAGGCGCGCATCTACCGCGCCTGGAGCGTGGCCGGCTACGCCGATGCCGATGTCGAGCGCCTGCAGCTGCTGTCGCAGGTGCTGGGCGGCAGCAAGAGCTCGCGCCTGGACCGCCGCCTGGTCCACGAGGACAAGCTGGCCGACCGCGTCAGCACCTACGTGCTGCCGTTCGAGCTGGCCTCGACCTTCTACATCACCGCCGACGTGAAGCAGGGCGTGGACCCGGAGAAGGTCGAGAAGATCATCGATGAAGAACTGCGCAAGCTGCTGGCCGAAGGCCCGACTGCGCAGGAACTGGAACAGGCGCAGGCGGTGATCCGCGCCGGCTTCGTGCGCGGCGTCGAACGCATCGGCGGCTTCGGCGGCAAGGCCGACGCGCTGGCCGAGTGCACGGTGTACACCGGCGACCCGGGCTGCTTCCGCCGCCAGCTGGACAACATCGCCGCGGCCACCGTTACCGACATCCAGGCCACCGGCCAGCGCTGGCTGGGCGAAGGCTCGCACACCCTGGTGGTGCTGCCGGGCGAGCGCACCCCGATCGCCGAGGAGCCGTCGCCGTCGCCGGAACCGTTCGTGCTGCCGAAGCCGGACGCGAAGTACAGGACGACGAAGACCTCGGTCGACCGCAGCAAGGGCGTGCCGATGCCCGACAGCTTCCCGGACCTGAAATTCCCGGCCCTGGAGCGGGCCACGCTGAGCAACGGCACCAAGGTCATCCTCGCGCGCCGCGACGCGGTGCCGGTGGTGCAGTTCAGCTACGAGTTCAAGGGCGGCTTCGCCGCCGACCACGGCCGCAAGCTGGGCACCTCCAGCTTCACCATGGGCATGCTCGACGAAGGCGCCGGCGACCTCGACGCGCTGGGCTTCGCCAACCGCGCCGAATCGCTGGGCGCGTCGCTGAGCGCCGGTGCCTCGCTGGACGGCGGCAACGCGTACCTGTCGGCGCTGAAGGAGAACCTGGACGAGTCGCTGGCGCTGTACGCGGACATGCTGCGCCGCCCGCGCTTCGAGCAGAAGGAAATCGACCGCGTCCGCGCCACCTGGATCGCCGGCATTGCCCAGGAGAAGGCGCGCCCGAACGGCGCCGCGCTGCGCGTGCTGCCGCCGCTGCTGTACGGCGCCGGCCATCCGTACGCGATCCCGTTCAGCGGCAGCGGCACCGAGCAGTCGATCGCCTCACTGACCCGCGACGACCTGGTCGCCTTCCACCGCCAGTGGGTGCGCCCGGAGAACGCCACGCTGATCGTGGTCGGCGACACCACCCTGGACGAGGTCGTGCCGCTGCTGGAGAAGCACTTCGGCGACTGGAAGGGCGAAGGCCCGGCCCCGGCGGCCACTGCCAAGCCGGCCGACGTCGCCCGTCCGGCCAAGCCGACCGTGTACCTGATCGACCAGCCCGGCGCGGTGCAGGCCACGATCCTGGCCGGCCAGGTCGTGCCCTCGACCAGGGACCCGGGTGCGATCCGGTTCGACTTCGCCAACTCGGTGCTCGGCGGCGAGTTCTCCTCGCGCCTGAACATGAACCTGCGCGAGGACAAGCACTGGGCCTACGGCGCCTACAGCTTCAGCTCCTCGGCGCTGGGCCAGCGCCCGTGGATCGCCTTCGCCCCGGTGCAGATCGACAAGACCGCCGAGTCGCTGCAGGAGCTGGACCGCGAGATCCGCGAGTACACCTCCGGCAAGAACCCGCCGACGGAGAAGGAGGTCGCCAAGATCCAGGCCACCGAGATCCGCAGCCTGCCGGGCGCCTACGAGACCGGCCGTTCGGTGCTGGGCACGATCGGCGGCATCGTCCGCTACGACCGTCCGGACGACTACGTGTTCAAGCGCAAGGCCGAGATCGAGGCGCTGACCGTGGACCAGGTGAAGCAGGCGGCCTCGACCATCGACCCGGACAAGCTGGTCTGGGTGGTGGTGGGCGACGTCTCCAAGGTCGAGGCGCCGGTGCGCGCGCTCAACCTGGGCGAGGTCCACATCGTCGACGCCGACGGCAAGCCGGTCGCGAAGAAGTAAGACCCCTGGCCCCCGCTCCGCGGGGGCCGCACCACCGCCGGGCGGGCCCGCTCGCCCGGCGTTCATGCAACCGCCGGCACGCTGCAAGCGCCGGTCCGAGAGGAATCCACGCCCCATGATCCGTCCCCTGTCCCTGCTGCTCCTGGTCCTGCCCCTGGCCGCCTGCACATGGGTGCCGCTGCAGCCCGAGGCCAAGCAGGTCCGGGTGGTCCCGGCCGGGGCCGCGCCGGCCGGCTGCACCCGCCAGGGCGAGATCGAGGTCTCGGTGAAGCACGCCGTGGGCTTCTACGAGCGCAACCAGGTGAAGGTTCGCGACGAGCTGGAAACCCTGGCCCGCAACGAGGCCCCGGGCGTCCCGGCCGACACCATCCAGCCGCTGGGCGAGCCCTCCGGGGGCAGCCAGCGCTTCGCCGCCTGGCGCTGCCGCTCCTGAACGGCGCAGGCGGCCCACCATCCGTAAAGGTGCGGTGAAGGCGCCCAGCCGGTAGAATGAGGTCCTTTCGCCCGACCGGCGCGTCCAGCCATGCTTTTCAAGAACGTCTCCATCGCGGGACTGGCGCATGTCGATGCGCCGCACACCCTGACCTCGCAGGAAATCAACGAACGGCTCAAGCCCACGCTTGACCGCCTCGGCATCCGCGTGGACGTGCTCGGCGACATCGCCGGCATCCATGCGCGCCGCCTGTGGGACGAGGGCATGCAGGCGTCCGACGTGGCCACCCTGGCCGCGCGCAAGGCCCTGGCCGACGCCGGCATCGGCGTCGACAAGATCGGCCTGCTGGTCAACACCTCGGTCAGCCGCGACTACCTGGAGCCGTCCACCGCTTCGATCGTCTCGGGCAACCTGGGCGTGTCCGACGAGTGCATGACCTTCGACGTCGCCAACGCCTGCCTGGCCTTCATCAACGGCATGGACATCGCCGCCCGCATGCTCGAGCGCGGCGAGATCGACTACGCCCTGGTGGTGGACGGCGAGACCGCCAACCTGGTCTACGAGAAGACCCTGGAGCGCATGAGTGCCCCGGACGTGACCGAGCAGGAGTTCCGCGACGAGATGGCGGCCCTGACCCTGGGCTGCGGCGCCGCCGCCATGGTCCTGGCCCGCCGCGAGCTGGTTCCGGACGCGCCGCGCTACAAGGGCGGCGTGACCCGTTCGGCCACCGAGTTCAACCAGCTGTGCCGGGGCAACCTGGACCGCATGGTCACCGATACCCGCCTGCTGCTGATCGAAGGCATCAAGCTGGCGACCAAGACCTTCGCCGCGGCCAAGATCGCGCTGGGCTGGGCGGTGGAGGAGCTGGACCAGTTCGTGATCCACCAGGTCAGCCGCCCGCACACCAAGGCCTTCATCAAGTCGCTGGGCGTGGACCCGAAGAAGGTCATGACCATCTTCGGCGAGCACGGCAACATCGGCCCGGCCTCGGTGCCGATCGTGCTGAGCAAGCTCAAGGAGCTGGGCCGCCTGAAGAAGGGCGACCGCATCGCCCTGCTGGGCATCGGTTCGGGCCTGAACTGCTCGATGGCCGAGGTGGAGTGGTAAGCCGCTCCGTCGCAGCTTGAGGAAAAGGGCCGGCTTGTCCGGCCCTTTTTGTTATGTGGCCACCCGGTGGCCACATATGTTCAAAAAGTTGGCCGAATTGAACATGTCGGCTTTCTCATGTATAAAAAATTAAGTTTTCTATACATGATGGTGTGCCGCGTGTCCTTGTCTCCGCTGCACTCACTGATCCCGCACCGGTTCGAGACGGTCGGCATCCTCAAGCGGCTGGCCACGGCCAGCCGCGCCTTGGCGGAGCTCAAGGGCCTGGCGGCGAGCATTCCGAACCAGAACATCCTCATCAACACCCTCACCCTCCAAGAGGCGCGCGACAGCTCGGCCATCGAGAACATCGTCACCACCCAGGACGATCTATATCGTGGAGAGGACTCGGCCAGCGCCGTCGGCACGGCGACCAAGGAGGTTCTGCGTTACCGTCAGGCCCTGAGGGCCGGCTACGATCAGGTCCGCACTACCGGCCTTCTGACCCTCAACACCATCGTCCAAATCCAGGAGCAACTCGAATGCAACCGCGCAGGCCTGCGTCGGTTGCCGGGTACGGCACCAAGGGATGGCGATGGGAGGATGGTCTACGAGCCACCGCAAGACGCCAACGAAGTCCGCCGACTGATGGGCGAGCTCGAACGCTTCATCCACGACGAGCCGCCATTCGCGGCCGATCCCTTGGTGAAGATGGCGCTCATCCATCACCAGTTCGAGAGCATCCATCCGTTCTACGACGGCAACGGGCGCACCGGGCGGATCCTCAACGTGCTCTACCTGGTGAAGGAGGGCTTGCTTGATATTCCCGTGCTCTACCTGAGCAGGCATATCGTGCGCACCAAGCCTGACTACTACCGCCTGCTGCAAGCCGTTCGGGACGATGATGCATGGGAGGACTGGGTGGCTTACATGCTGGATGCGGTCGCCACTAGGGCTGCCGAAACCGTTTCGACGGTTCATGCGATAAAGGAGCTGCTGCAGGAGACCAAGCAGCGCATCCGCGACGGCTACAAGTTCTATAGCCAGGACCTGATCAACAACCTGTTCAACCACCCGTATACGCGGGTCGAGTTCGTGCAGCGCGAGCTGGGAGTGACGCGCGTCACTGCCACCCGCTACCTCGACACCTTGGCGGGCGATGGCGTGCTCCAGAAGATCCGCGTGGGTCGCAACAACTACTACGTGAACCGATCGCTATTCGATCTGCTACGCCGCGGCGACCCCGTGGGCACGTGACCCCACCCCGGTCGCCTCGCCGGAATTCCCAGGATCGCGACCGCCGCGCCAGGTCGGTTCCAGTGGCGCGCTCAGCCGGCCCCGCAGCACTTCTTGTACTTCTTCCCGCTGCCGCAGGGGCAGGGCTCGTTGCGGCCGGGGCCGTCCTCGCGGCGGATCGGCGTGCGCGGGGTCAGTTCCTCGAAGTGGTGGTGGTTGAGGTCGGCCAGCATCGCCGGCAGGTCCATCACGATGTCCAGGCGCTCGCGGTAGGGCAACGGCGTAGGCGCCCTGTCGGGGTTTTCCGGGTCGACGATCTCGCCGGTGGCCAGGCGCTCGAGCAGGTCGAAGATGTCGGCGATCCAGTCGTGCTCTTCCAGCCACCGGTCCCAGCCGTCCTCGCGCAGGGCCACGCCCTCGAAGAAGCCCAGCGCCCATTCGCGGCCGACGTCCAGCTCGTCCTCCGGCAGCGCTTCCTCGCCTTCCTCCGGATCCTCCGGCAGCCACATCAGCGGCATCAGGTGGTCGGGCAGGCCGTCCTCGCCGGCGCGCGCGCGGGCCGCGCACATGTTCCAGTGGCCCTGCAGCAGCGTCTGGATCTCCCCGGCTTCCTCCGGGCTGCCCCACTTCGGGGCCTTGCCGCCCCAGACCACCGGCTGCCACTCCTCCGGCGGGACCGGCGAGGGCGCCACGACCAGGGCCGAGAGGAAGCCGTCCAGCGCCTCCAGGTTGAAGCCGCGGAAGGGCACGGCGCGCTGTTCGAGCAGGCTGGAGAGCCGTTCGATCTGCGCGTCGTCGAGGTAGGGCGGGGGCGTGGCCATGGTCGTGCGGGGATCGGATGGGGTGTGCATGGTAGTCCCTGGCGGCGGCGAAGGCGCGCCTGCGTCGCCCCGCGCGCCGGCCGACGGTGGGCCGCACTGCCCTACAATGCGCGGTTTCCGCGCGAACCCGCCGCCCGTGTCCCAGTTCCCCGGCTACCCCGAGCATCCCCGCCGCTTCGAAGTCCGTCCCGGCATCCACATGTCCTACCTGGACGAGGGCCCGCGCGACGGCGAGGTGGTGGTGATGCTGCACGGCAACCCGTCGTGGAGCTATTACTGGCGCACCCTGGTGGCCGGGCTCTCGGATCGCTACCGCTGCATCGTGCCGGACCACGTCGGCATGGGCCTGTCGGACAAGCCCGACGACTACCTCGCCTCGAAGCCGCGCTACGACTACACCCTGCAGTCGCGCGTGGACGACCTGGAGGCGCTGCTGCGCCACGCCGGCGTCGACGACGCCACCCCGGTGACCCTGGCCGTGCACGACTGGGGCGGGATGATCGGCTTCGGCTGGGCGCTGGAGCACGCCGCGCAGGTGAAGCGGCTGGTGATCCTCAACACCGCCGCGTTCCCGATGCCGGCGGCCAAGCAGATGCCGTGGCAGATCGCGCTGGGCCGCGACTACTTCATCGGCGAGGTGGTGATCCGTGCGTTCAACGCCTTCTCCGCCGGCGCCTCGTACTTCGGCGTCGAGCGCAGGATGCCCGCCGACGTGCGCCGCGCCTACGTGGCGCCGTACGACTCGTGGAAGAACCGCATCTCCACGATCCGTTTCATGCAGGACATCCCGCTGTCGCCCAAGGACCAGGCGTGGCCGTTGCTGGAAGCGGCGGGCAAGGCGCTGCCGTCCTTCGCCGACCGCCCGGCCTTCATCGGCTGGGGCCTGAAGGACTTCGTCTTCGACCGCCACTTCCTCGAACGCTTCCGCGCCGACCTGCCGCGCGCCGAAGTGCACGCCTTCGAGGACGCCGGCCACTACGTGCTGGAAGACAGACACGAAGTGCTGGTGCCCAGGATCCGCGCGTTCCTCGACGCGAATCCGCTGTAAGCCGCGGCGANCCAGGCGCAGCAGCGGTTCCGGACCGGCGTCCAGCCACTCCACCGCCTGCGGCGCCAGCAGCGCCGCCTCGACCAGGTTCCACAGCGCCGACAGACCCTGGTTGTCGTACTGCATGGCCATCATCGCGGCCAGGTCGTGCACGCTGAAGTAGCGCGCGTGCTCGATCCGCGCCTCGAAACCGTCCTGCGCCAGCAGCGCCGTCTCCGGCTGGGCCATGCCCAGCGCCAGCAGCTTCTCTTCCAGCGCCTCGGCCACAGGCCCCAGTGCCTCGGCCGTGCCGGCCAGGATGAAGGGCAGCACGCGCAGGCCGCCGCCGACCAGGGCCGGATCGGCCTGCAGCGGCATCGGGATCCCGCCGTCGGCGGCCGCGCCGAAGGCGACCATCCGCGGCCCGCTGTTGCGGCCGGGCGCACGCGCGTGCAGTTCTTCCAGGCGGTGGTGCAGCGACCAGCCCGGGCGCAGCGCCTCGGCCGGATCGAAATGGGCCGCGCCCAATACCAGGTCCAGCCCGGCGACGCCGTCGACCAGGCGGGCCAGGTCGCGGCCGATCCCCACCGCCAGCTCGCCGGCCGCCTCCTGCGACAGCGCGGCCTTGCCCGGAGCCTGGCCGCCGGCCAGCTCCAGCGCGAACACTCCCCTGAACACGGCCTCAGCCATGGGCCGGGTCCGTGGAAGCGGTACGAAGGCAGGATTCTTTCATGGCTGTAAGGCTGAGGATCATTGGCCGTGTGTCGGGTCGAGGCTACACTGCGGCATTATGCATTCGCTTGCGTATGCAAGCCGTATCCACCGAATGGAATCCACCCGAGGTCACCCCATGCCCGCACCCCGCCCCGTCGCCATCCTCGGCGGCGTCCGCATTCCGTTCTGCCGCCAGAACACCGCCTACTCGGACGTGGGCAACCTCGGGATGTCGGTCCGGACCCTCGGCGCGCTGGTCGAACGCTTCGGCCTGCACGGCCAGCAGCTGGGCGAAGTGGCCATGGGCGCGGTCATCAAGCATTCCTCGGACTGGAACCTGGGCCGCGAGGCGGCGCTGTCGTCGGGCCTGTCGCCGCTGACCCCGGGCATCACCCTGCAGCGCGCCTGCGGAACCTCGCTGGATTCGATCATCACCATCGCCAACAAGATCGCCGTCGGCCAGATCGAGTCGGGCATCGGCGGCGGTTCGGACACCACCTCCGACGTGCCGATCGTCTACGGCAAGAAGCTGCGCGCGCGCCTGCTGGCCGCCAACCGCGCCAAGACCACCAAGGACAAGCTCGCCGCGTTCAAGGGCTTCAAGCTGTCCGAGCTGAAGCCCGAGTTCCCGGGCGTGGCCGAGCCGCGCACCGGCAAGAGCATGGGCGACCACTGCGAGGACATGGCCAAGGAGTGGAACATCTCCCGCGACTCGCAGGACGAGTGGGCGGTGTCGTCGCACAGGAAGCTGGCCGCGGCCTATGAGCGCGGCTTCTTCTCCGACCTGATCGCGCCGTTCCGCGGCGTCGAGCGCGACAACATCCTGCGTCCGGACACCTCGCTGGAGAAGCTGGCCACGCTCAAGCCGGCCTTCGACAAGACCTCCGGCCGCGGCACCCTGACCGCCGCCAACTCCACCCCGCTCACCGACGGCGCCGCCGCGGTGCTGCTGTCCACGGAGGAATGGGCGCGCGCGCACGGCCACGAGCCGCTGGCCTACCTCAAGGACGCACAGGTGGCGGCGGTGGACTTCGTGCACGGCGAAGGCCTGCTGATGGCGCCGACGGTGGCCGTGCCGGAGATGCTCAAGCGCCATGGCCTGAGCCTGCAGGACTTCGACATCTACGAGATCCACGAGGCCTTCGCCGCCCAGGTGCTGTGCACGCTGCGCGCGTGGGAGAGCGAGGACTACTGCCGCAACCGCCTGGGCCTGGACGCGCCGCTGGGCAGGATCGATCCGGAGAAGATCAACCCGGTCGGTTCCTCGCTGGCCACCGGCCATCCGTTCGCGGCCACCGGCGCGCGCATCGTGGCCACCGCGGCCAAGCAGCTGGCCGAACGCGGCGGCGGCCGCGCGCTGGTCTCGATCTGCACCGCCGGCGGCATGGGCGTGGTGGCGATCGTCGAGCGCTGATCCGCGTCGGCGACATCGCTGTGGAAAAGGAAGGGCGGCCATTGGCCGCCCTTCTTCGTTTCCGGATGCGGGGTGTCAGTCCCTGAGTCGCGGCAGGCCGTGCTCGTCGCGTTCCTCCGGCACCGCCAGGTCCTGGATCTTCTCGCGCAGGTCGCGGCCGGGCAGTTCCTCGGCCGCCTCGCCACGCGCGGTGCGCACGGCATTGGCGTAGGCGCGGCGCGCCAGGGTCTCGTCGCCGGCGGCGGCGAAACCCGCGCCGAGCTCTTCCCAGGCCTCGGCGCCGGCGCCCTGCGCGATCGCGCGGTGCAGGAATTCCTGGGCCTGCAGCCATTGGCCCTGGCGTCGGGCTAGGCGGCCCAGCGTCACCAGCAGCGACGGGCTGGCCGGATGCTGCTGCAGCCACAGCTGCGCGCTGGCGCGGCGCGAGTCGACGTGGTTGATCGGCAGGCGCCCGTAGAGGTCGACCAGGCGCTCGTCCCAGCGCGTGTCGATCGCCTGTTCCAGGTGGCGCAGCGCGGCTTCGTCCCAGCGCAGCGCCGCGGCGCGTTCGGCATAGGCGGCCACCACCGCCGGCTCCACGCGCAGCGCGCGCGGCATCGCTTCCCAGCGTTCGGCCAGCAGGTTGGCGTCGGCGGCCTCGTGCAGCGAACGCGTGGCCAGGTCCATTTCCAGCCGCGCCAGCTCGTCGGCCGGCAGCGCTTCCTGCTGGCGCAGCGCGCCGAGCAGGCCGTAGGCCTCGCCGGCACGGCCGACCATCGCCAGGGCGCGGGCGCGCAGCAGCAGGCCGCGCGGCGGCAGGGGCTGCGCGGCGGCCACGTCCAGCGCGTTGATCGCGTCGACCGGCAGGGCGCGATCGAGCAGGCGCTCGGCCTGCAGCATCGCGTGCGCGGCCGGGTCGCGTTCGGCCAGCTTCGCCAGCCACGCATCGGCGGCGGCCGCGTCGCCACGGCCGTCGGCGGCCCGCACTGCGGCGGCAAGAGCCACGCTGCCGGCTTCCGGATCCTCGCCGGCGGCGCCGAGCAGGCGTTCTGCACGCTGCCAGTGGCCGCCCTGCAGCGCGCGCAGCCCTTCGATCAGGCGCGCGCGGCCCTGGCGCTTGCGGTGCCGGGTCCAGGCGCGGAACGGCAGGCGCAGCAGCGACCAGACGAATCCGAGCACCAGCCACGCCAGCACCAGCAGCAGCACCGCGCGCGGCAGGGTGGTGCTGTAGTCGTAGCCGCCGGCACGCACGATCACCGCGCCGAAGCGCGACGGATCGTGCTGCGCCAGCCACTGCGCGCCGATCACGCCGATCACGGCGACGACCAGCATCGCGACCAGCCAGCGGTAGGGTTTCATCGCGCCTCCTTGCCTTCGCGCAGGGCACGCAGCTGCAGCAGGGTGCTGTCGACCAGGGGCGACTGCGGCTGCAGCGGGGCCTCGCGCATATCGTCGAGTTCCTGCCGCACTTTCCGCGATTCCGGTGAATCCGGCCACAACCGCGCGATCCACATCGCGCTGCGGTTCAGCGCCGTGTGGAAGCCGTCAACGTCGCCGCGCTCGAGCGCGGCGCGGGCGAGGGTCAGTTCGACCTGCAGCGCATCCTCGCCCTGGCGGCGTTCGGCCTCGCCCATCAGCGCGTGGCTGCCGGCAGGGCGCACTTCCAGCAGCGGGGCGAGCAGGCGCTGCCACAGCGGGCGACGGCCATCGCCGCTGGGCACGACATCCAGGGGCAGCGACGGCAGCGCTTCGGCGACCGCATCCAGGCGCCTGGCCAGTGCGACCCGCGGGCCGGGGCCGAGCGCGTCGAGCGCGGCGCGTTCGGCGGCCAGGGTCTGGCGCAGGTTGAGCAGGCCCGGGTCCTCGAGGCCTTCGAGCATGGTCGACGCGAGCGCGTAGGCGCGGCGCGCGCCATCGACGTCGCCGGCCACGTGCAGGCGCTGCGCGCCGAGCACCAGCAGCAGTTCGGCCTCGTCCAGGCGCAGCGCCTGGTGGCCCTGGCGGGCGCGCGCATCGAGCCGCGCCACGCTTTCCTCGAGCAGGGCGTTGCGCTGGCCAAGGCCGAGCACCTCGTCGCGCAGCACGCGGTTGGATGCGGCGGCGTCCTGCAGCAGGCGGCCCTGGGCGCGCAGGTCGGCACGCAGGGTGTCCAGGCGCTGGCCCAGCGCGTCGATCTGGCGGGCGTCCTCGATCGCGCGTTCCTGCGCCTGCTGCCGGCGCGCCTGCCAGTCGTGCCAGCCATACCAGGCGGCTCCGCCCAGCAGCAGCACCAGCAGCAACGGAAGCAGCGCGCGCCAGCGTACGCGCGCGGCGACGGGGGAAACTTCGTCCACGGGAGCGTCCTTGTCCTGGGAACGCCTGTCGCGCCGTCGGACGTGACGCGCGTCGCACCGGCGATCCTGTGCGAAAGGATCGCTTGGCGCCTTCACGCCCGCAAGCGGCGGCCGTTCAGCCCTGCAGCGCCTGCGCGGCCGCGGCGGCCAGCGCGGCAGGGCGCGGGCTGCCGGCGACGACGGTCCGGCGCCAGCCCAGCTCGCGGGCGCGGTCGGCCAGGCGCTGGCTGGCGGCGGCCACCGGCATGCGCTGCAGCGCCGCCCGCGCCGACGTCGGCAGCTGGGCCAGCACCAGGCGCAGGGCTTCCTCGCTGCTCAGGGCGATCGAGGCGGGCGCATCGAGGGATTCGAGGCGGGCGATGGCGGCGGCGGGCAGGGCCAGCGGGACGCGTTCGTAGACGTCGGCGCGCTCGACCACGGCGCCGCGCTCGACCAGGGTCGGCGCCAGCAGGCCGCGGCCACCGGGGGCGGTGACCAGGCCGACGCGTTCCGGTGCGGCCAATGCGTCCAAGGCGAGCAGGCCTTCGCTGTCCATCCGCGCCGGCGCGATGGCGTTGGCGATGCCGGCGCGGCGCAGCGCCGCCGCAGTGCCGGCGCCCACCGCCAGCCAGTGCTGGCCGGCTCGGGCCTGCAGGGGCTGCAGGCCGGCCGCGGCGCGGACCGCGGCCGGACTGGTGAACAGGACGACGGGCGCGCGCAGGGCGGAGGCGAGGACCTGGCGACTGGACTCGTCGGTGCGGGGTTGCAGCCGCCACGGCGACAGCGCCACCAGGCCGCCACCATGGCGCGCGGCGGCGCGGCGCAGGGCGCGGTGGTCGCCCTGTGCGCGCAGCGAGACCAGGTACCAGGCGGGCGGACGCGATGCGTTCATTGCGGCATTATGCGGGGCCCCGCGTCTCCCCCGAACCGCACTTCGATGAGCTCCGACGATTCCCTGGCCGCGCTGCGCGCGCGCCTGCACCTGATCCCGCAGGTGCGGTCCATGCAGGCTGACCTGGTCGCCGACGAAGAAGGGCGCATGCGCATGGCCGCGCCGCTGGCGCCGAACGTCAACGACAAGGGCAACGCCTTCGGCGGCAGCCTGGCCTCGCTGATGACCCTGGCCGGCTGGAGCCTGGCGACGCGGCGGCTGGAACAGGCGGGCCTGGACGCGGAGGTCTACGTGGCCGACAGCCAGATCCGCTACGTGGCGCCGCTGTATGGCGACCTGCAGGCGGAGGCGTGGCTGGAGGAGGGCGACTGGGAGACGTTTGTCGACACGTTCCGCCAGCGTGGCCGCGCGCGCTGCCGTATCGCGGCCTGCATCCGCCTGCCCGAGGGTGGGGAGGCGGCCACCTTCAGCGGGCGCTTCGTCGCGCTGGCCAAGGGCTGAGGGCCTGCTAGCATGCGGGCCATGCGCATCCCATGGCTCGTGTCGCTGTTCCTCCTGCTGGTGGCCGTCGCGGCCCCGGCCAGTGCCGCCGGCGCGCGGCAGCGGGCCAAGCTGGACGAGATCCAGGCGGCCTATGCTTCGGCGCTGCGCTGGAGCGATTACGAATCCGCCTGGCAGCTGGTCGACCCGGAGGTGCGGGCGCAGCGGCCGCTGACCGGGCTGGAGCTGGAGCGTTACCGGCAGCTGCAGGTCTCCAGCTATCGCGAAGGTGGCAGCGGGGTGCTCGACGACGGCACGGTGGTGCGCGCGGTCGAGGTCGGGGTGATCAACCGCCACACCCAGTCCGAGCGGGTGATCCGCTACGAGGAGCGCTGGCGCTGGGACCCGGAAGCCAAGCGCTGGTGGCAGATGGCCGGCCTCCCCGATTTCTGGGACGGGCTCTAGGGATCTTGCTCCCCTCTCCCACCGGGAGAGGGGCCGGGGGTGAGGGTCGGGCGCCGGCAAGCGCCCCGTTCGCGGTGGCGAGAGCTTTCCGTTGTTCTCCAATTCGACTCTGGTCCGCTTGATCGGACAGAACAGCAACAGCAGCGGCAACAGCGTCGACTTGCGCGAGCTTCGGACGGAGCTGCGGCAGCGCGGGGGTATGGCGCATCGCGCGGTTCCGCGTCCTGCTCCAACGCGCGAGCGCAGCACATCCATGTGCTGCTTGCGGCATACCCCCGCACTACCGCGTCTTCGGGAT
>NZ_AZUZ01000037.1 GCF_000513955.1 Pseudoxanthomonas suwonensis J47 | reverse complement strand
TCACCCCCGACCCCTCTCCCGATGGGAGAGGGGGACAAAGAGCGAAGCCACGAGCCAGACGCGCCGAAAGACGCGGTAGCGCGGGGGTATGGCGCAAGCGGCACATGGATGTGCCGCGCTCGCGCGTTGGAGCAGGACGCGGAACCGCGCGATGCGCCATACCCCCGCGCTGCCGCGGCTCCGTCCGGAGCCAGCACCATCCATTGCTGTTGCTGTTGCTGTTGCTGTTGCTGTTGCTGTTGCTGTTGCTGTTGCTGTTGCTGTTGCTGTTGCAATCGCCCACGCCACAGACGCAGGCGAAGGCACCCCGCTCTTACGGCGCCTCGAACCGCTCCAGCGCCACCACCAGCGACTCGCCCATCATGCGCAGGAACAGCGTGCCCATGCCCGGGTAGAACCGGTTCGGATCGTGGCTGCCGACCGCGACCAGGCCCACCCCGGTGAGCGGCAGCAGCGCGCTCGACTGCACCTCCTCCCGGCGCGGCCCGTACAGCACCGCGTTCTTCTCCGCCTGCAGGCGCCCGCACAGCGGCTCGCCCTCGCGCAGCGCATCGCGGAACGGCTGCAGCTCCGGCTCGCCCTCCCCGCGCACCTGCAGCCAGTCCGCGTCCTCCATGCCCGGCACCGGGCGGAACGACACGATCCGCACCAGGTCGCCGGCGAAATCCTCGGCCAGCGACGCCGCCATCGCCCGCAGCGTGTCCGCATAGCTGGTCTGCCGCATCAGCGACAGCGTCAGCTGGTGCGTGCGCACCGCCAGCCGCTCGTTGACCTGCGCATTGGCCGACAGCTCCGCCAGCCGCCGCGACAGCTCGCGGTTCTTGTCGCGCAGCACTTCCAGCTGGTAGCTGGCCAGCGAGGCCGTGCGGCCGTCGTCGCGCGGGACCACCAGGCTCAGCGCCAGGTCCGGGAACTGCTTGAGGAAGCCCGGATGGCGCCGCAGCCACGCCGCGACCTCGTGTGCCCCCTGCATTTCCTGCGTGTCGCTCATGCCCGCCATTCCCCCTCGAAAACGAAAGCCGTCGGTCCCGACATGATGACCTCGGCGCCATCGTCCGGCCAGCGGATGCGCAGCTCGCCGCCGGGCAGCGATACCGTCGCCTCGCGCGCCAGGCGCCCGCGCCGCACCAGCGACGCCACCGCCGCGCAGGCGCCGCTGCCGCAGGCCAGGGTCTCGCCCACGCCGCGCTCGTACACGCGCAGGCGCACGTGGTCCGGCGCCAGCACCTGGGCGAAGCCCACGTTGCACGACTGCGGGAACGCCGCCGAACGCTGCAACGCCGGGCCGAGGCCGGCCACATCCGCGGCCGCCGCGTCATCGACCTCGATCACCGCGTGCGGATTGCCCATCGACACCGCACCGAACACCACCCTGCCCTCCGGCAGCTCCAGCGCGTACTCGCCCCGGGCCTCGTCGAACCCGGCCAGCGGGATCTCCGCCGGCGCGAAACGCGGCACGCCCATGGCGATGGCGTACTGGCCATTGCCCAGCGACTCGACCGCATGGGTGCCGGCAGGGCTGTCGACGACGAAGCGCGGACCGGCGGCGGTGCCGTCGCGCTCCAGCCAGGCGGCGATGCAGCGCGCGCCGTTGCCGCACTGCCCCGACGGACTGCCGTCGGAATTCCAGATCGCGTACGAAGCCACCGCCCCGGCGCTGCGCGGCGGGCCGATGGTCAGGATCTGGTCGCAGCCGACGCCGCGGTGGCGGTCGGCCAGCTTCGCGGCGAGGGCGGGATCGGGCGGCGGGCTGCCGTCGCGCAGGTCGATGACGACGAAGTCGTTGCCGGCGCCGTGCATCTTGCTGAAGCGCAGCGCCTCAGCCACGGCCGGCGCCCGGCGGGTCGGCGGGATCGTCCGTGTCGGTGTCGTCCGCATCCGTTCCGCTGTCGTCCGCGTCGGTGTCGTCCGCGCCGGTATCGGCAGCGTCGGCGTCGTCCGCGGCCGGCTCGTCCGCCGGGGCCGGTTCGGCCGGGGTCGGCACCTGCTGCTGTTCGACGGGGACGGGCTGCTGCGGCATCACCAGCGGGCCCTTGTTGCCGCAGGCGGACAGCAGCGCGGCGGCGGCGAGCACGGAAAAGACGGTTCGGGCGTTCATGGCCGCAGTATAGCCAGCGCCGCCGCAGGGTCGCGTCCACGCCGGGCGGCACGCAGTGTCCAGCGGGCGGGGGCTATTCCCGGGGCACGGCGGGGGCCGCATCGGCCGGCGGTTCCGGGCGCCGCCACAGCCAGGTCCCGACGATGGCCATGCAGCCGATCGGCAGCGCCACCATCCACGCCCGGTGCGAGGGCACGGCGACCATCACCGCCAGCAGCACCACCGCACAGGCCAGCATCGTCCAGGTCGCCGCCCACTTGGCGTGGCGCGGCACCGCCCGGTGCTCGCGCCAGCTGCGGATCACCGGGCCGAAATGCGGATGGGCGAGCAGGCGCTGCTCGAGGCTCTGCGAACCGCGCGCGGCCGCCCAGGCCGCGACCAGCACGAATACCGTCGTGGGCAGGCCGGGGATGAAGACCCCGGCGATGCCCACCGCCAGGCTGGTGTAGGCCAGCAGCCACCATAGCCAGCGGAAGCGTCTGCGTTCGTCCATCGCCGCCCATCATAGGCGGCGACGGGCTTCAGGGCGCGTCGGCCACGCCCAGCTGGTCGAGGACGAAGGCGTAGTACTCCGCCTGCTCGCGGAAGCGGCGGAAACGGCCGGACTTGCCACCATGGCCGGCATCCATGTTGGTGCGGAACAGGATCGGCGCGCCGCCGGTGTCGAGGTCGCGCAGCTTCGCCACCCACTTGGCCGGCTCCCAGTACTGCACCTGCGAGTCCCACAGGCCGGTGCCGACGAACATGGCCGGATACGCCTGCGCTGCGACGTTGTCGTACGGCGAGTACTTCAGCATGTACTCGTAGTACTCCTGCTGCTCCGGGTTGCCCCACTCGTCGTACTCGTTGGTGGTCAGCGGGATCGACGGGTCGAGCATGGTGGTGACCACGTCAACGAACGGCACCTGCGCCACCATCACCTTGTAATCCTGCGGCGCCTGGTTGGCGACCGCACCCATCAGCAGGCCGCCGGCGCTGCCGCCCATCGCCGCGACGCGGCCCGGCGCGGCGTAGCCCTGCGCGACCAGCGCGCGGGTCACGTCGACGAAGTCGTTGAAGGTGTTCTGCTTCTTCAGCAGCTTGCCGTCCTCGTACCACTTGCGGCCCATCTCCTGGCCGCCGCGGATGTGGGCGATGGCGTAGACCACGCCGCGGTCGAGCAGGCTCACCACCGGCCCGTTGAACCCCGGGTCCATGGAAATGCCGTAGCTGCCGTAGGCGTACTGGAACAGCGCGGCGGTGCCGTCCTTCGTGAACCCCTTGCGGTAGACCAGCGACACGGGGATGCGCACGCCGTCGCGCGCCTCCACCCACACCCGCTCGGTCACGTACTGCGACGGGTCGTAGCCGGGCACCGGCTGCTGCTTGAGCTGGCGGCGCTCGCCGGTGAGCACGTTGAGTTCGTAGGTGGTGGCCGGCGTGGTCAGCGAGGTGTAGCCGTAGCGCAGCCACTGCGTGGCCGGCTCGGCGTTCACCGACAGCCCCATCGAGTACGCCGGTTCGTCGGCGGAGACGTACTGCTGGCTGCCGTCGGCGCGCAGGACGCGTACCCGCTCCAGACCGCCGGAACGCTCGCCCACGGCGGTGAAGCCATCGAACAGCTCGTATTCCTCGAGGAACACTTCCGGGTCGTGCGGCAGCCAGTCCTGCCACTGCCTGCGCGAGGTGGCGTCGCTGGGCGCGGTGACCAGCTTGAAGTTGGTGGCGCCGTCGGCATTGGTGCGGATCACCCAGCGGCCGCCGTGGTGGTCGGCGTCGTACTCGACGTCGCGCTGGCGCGGCGCCAGCACGGTGAACTCGCGCGGGTCGCTGGCCGGCGCGTAGCGCAGCTCCGACGACACCGTGCTCTCCACGCCGATGGTGATGAACTTCTCGTCGCGGGTACGGCCGATGCCCATGTAGAAGCTGTCGTCCTCCTCCTCGTACACCAGCACGTCCTGCCCGACCGGCGTGCCGAGCACGTGCTTCTTCACCCGCACGGTCAGCAGCGTTTCCGGATCGTTCTCGACGTAGAACAGGGTACGGTTGTCGTCCGCCCAGACCACGTTGGGCGACACGCCGGGGATCGTGTCCGGATAGACCTCGCCGGTGGCCAGGTTGCGGAAGCGGATCGTGTACTGGCGGCGGCCGACGTCGTCCTCGGCCCAGGCCAGCAGGGTGTTGTCGGGGCTGACCTCGTACTCGCCGACGCTGAAGTAGTCCTTGCCGGCGGCCAGCACGTTGACGTCCAGCAGCACCTGCTCGGCGGCGAAGTCGCCGGCCTCGTTCGCGGCCTGGATGGCGATCGCGTCCACGCCCGGGCCGTCCTTGCGCCGCGCGTACACCGGATAGTCCTTGCCGGCCTCGTAGCGCGAGTAGTACCACCAGCCGTGGTCGCGGAACGGCACCGAGCTGTCGTCCTGCTTGATGCGGCCGACGATCTCCTCGTAGAGCCGGTCCTGCAGCGGCTTCAGCCGCGCCATCTGCGCGTCGGCGTAGGCGTTCTCGGCCTGCAGGTAGGCCACCATGGCCTCGTCCTTGCGGTCGTCGTCGCGCAGCCAGTAGTAGTCGTCGGTGCGCTTCGCGCCGAACGGCGCCTCGACCACGTGCGGGCGGCGCTCCACGTCGGGCGGGGTCGGGGCGGCGTCGGCGTGGGGCGTGGGCAGGGTCATGAGCGTGGCAAGCAGCAGGAGGGAAGACTTCATCGATGGGGTTCGCCGGGTTGGATTCCAAGCCATCAACACGGCCGGGGCACGGCATGGACGCCGGCCACGGCCCACGAAAGGAGAAACCCCGGCCGAGGCCGGGGTTCCGGGGTCACTTCGAAGCGTCGCCGGCCAGCCGGCTCCACAGGAAGCTGTACGCCAGCGCCGCCATGTGCGCGGCCTGGGCGTTGTTCGCCGCGCCGCCGTGGCCGCCTTCGATGTTCTCGTAGTAGGTCACGTCCTTGCCGGCGTCGATCATCTTCGCCGCCATCTTGCGGGCGTGGCCCGGATGGACGCGGTCGTCGCGCGTGGAGGTGGTGAACAGCACCGGCGGGTACTGCTTCGCCGCATCGAACAGGTGGTACGGCGAGAAGCGCTGGATGAACTCCCAGTCGGCGGTGTCCGGATCGCCGTACTCGGCCATCCACGAGGCGCCGGCCAGCAGCTTGTTGTAGCGCTTCATGTCCAGCAGCGGCACCTGCACGACGATCGCGCCGAACAGTTCCGGGTACTGGGTCAGCATGTTGCCCATCAGCAGGCCGCCGTTGCTGCCGCCCTGCGCGCCGAGGTGCTTCGGCGAGGTGATCCCGCGCTTGAACAGGTCCTGCGCGACCGCGGCGAAGTCCTCGTAGGCCTTGTGGCGGTTGGCCTTCAGCGCCGCCTGGTGCCAGCGCGGGCCGTACTCGCCGCCGCCGCGGATGTTGGCGACCACGTACACGCCGCCCTTCTCCAGCCAGGCGCGGCCGAGGCCGCCGGAGTAGCCCGGCACCATCGGGATCTCGAAGCCGCCGTAGCCGTACAGCAGGGTCGGGTTGCTGCCGTCGGCCTTCAGGTCCTTCGGGCGCACGATGAAGTACGGCACGCGGGTGCCGTCCCTGGAGGTGGCGAAGTGCTGCTCGACCACGTTGCGGCTGCCGTCGAAGAACTCCGGCATCGACTTCAGCGGCTGCGGCGCCTCCGCCGGACGCGAGGCGTCGGCCAGCAGCAGGGTGGTCGGGGTCAGGTAGCTGGTGGTGGTGACCCACAGCAGGTCGCCCTCGTCCGCGTCGACCGCGCCGACACTGGTGGTGCCGATGGCGCCGTCGCCGACCTGCAGCGGCTGCGCGGTCCACCCCTGCGGCCCGTGGCCCAGCACGCTGATCCGGTTCTTGACGTCCTCGAACACGTTGAGCACGACGTGGTTGCGGGTCAGCGTGGCGCTGGCCAGCGAGGTGTGTTCGTCCGGCTCGAACAGCACGTCGAACTCGCGCTTGCCGGCCATGAACCCGTCGAAGTCGGCGACGATGAACGAGCCGGCCTTGTAGGTGCGGCCGCCGACGGTCCACGGCTCGCGCAGTTCCAGCGCCAGCCACTGGCGGTGCACCGACTTCTGCGCCGAGTTCGGCACGTCGATCCGGGTCAGCGAACCGTCCTTGCCGACCAGGTACAGCTCGTCGTTGTAGAACGCCAGGGTGCGGGAGACGAAATCGCGCTCGTAGCCGGGCGTGTCGTCGCGCATCGCCGCGATGTACATGTCCTGCGGCTTGCCTTCGTACACCACCTGCGCCGATTCCAGCGGAGTGCCGCGCTTCCAGCGCTTGACCACGCGCGGGTAGCCGGACTCGGTCATCGAGCCGGGGCCGAAGTCGGTGTAGACGTAGACGTTGTCGCGGTCGATCCAGCCCATGCCGCCCTTGGCCTCGGGACGCAAGAAGCCGTCCTCGACCCAGCTCTTCTTCGACAGGTCGAACTCGCGGGTCACGTCGGCGTCGGCGCCGCCGCGCGACAGCGCGACCAGGCAGCGCTCGTAGGTCGGGCGCAGGCAGTCGGCGCCGTGCCAGACCCAATTCTCGCCCTCGGCCTTGTTCAGCGCGTCCAGGTCGATGATGGTTTCCCAGGCCGGGTTCGGCTTGCGGTATTCCTCGAGCGTGGTGCGGCGCCAGACGCCGCGCTCGTGGTTACGGTCCTTCCAGAAGTTGTAGTAGTACCCGCCCATCTTCTGCACGAACGGGATCCTGGCGTCCGAATCGAGGACCTCGCGGATGCCAGCCTCCATGCGCTTGAACTCCGGGGTGGAGGCCAGCGCGGCGTCGGACTCGGCATTGCGGGCGCGGACCCAGGCCAGCGGCTTCTCGCCGGTGACCTCTTCGAGCCACTGGTAGGGGTCGTCGGCCATCTTGGCCTCCTGGGCATGGGCCGCGCCGGCGGCGATGAGGCCGGCGGCGAGGCAGGCCTGGGCGATACGGGACATCCAGAAACTCCGGGATTCGGGCAAACCCCGGAAGCTAGCACAGGCCCGGATCGGGCCCTTGTGCCAATGGTCAGGCCGGCCGGGACGGTCTTCGGGGCCGTCGGCCCGGCCCCGGCCGCGTCCAGCCATTGGCCCGCCGCGGGTCTCCAGGCCGCCCGCAGACGCGGGCCACGAGCCTGCCCGGCGCACCGCAATACCCGTCAGGTCAGCCGGTTGCGGGCGGGACAGGCCCCGCGGCGGATCCGGCCGGACCCGTCGAAGTCCGGCGCCCGGCTGGATCCGGCCGGTCGCCGGCGCTCGCCAGCCGGAATCGTGCGCCAAGGTGGTCTACGGACGGTGTCCAGCAATGAACCGGCCCACACACGCCATCAGCCAGCCCGCAGCACCTGGGTGGCCTGGCGCCGGGCCGCCCGCAGGCCCTGGGCCGGGCGGCGCCGGGCCTGGCTGCCGGCACGACGGCGGCGGGCCGTGGAGGCCAGGCGCCCCACCACCCGCGGCAGGCGGAAGCGGTGCAGCGCCCACCAGGCCGCGGCCGGCATGCCGACCAGCCACAGCGGCAGCCAGCCGATCCACTCGGAGCTGCCGCGCAGCTGGGGAACCAGGCACACCCCCAGCAGCCCGGCGGCGAACCCGTAGCGCAGCGCCCGTTGCAGCGCCGACTCCGGCGCATCGGCCAGCTCGGCATGGCGGGCGGCGGCGGCGGGGGTGGGCGACCAGTTCGACATGGCTGCAGCTCCTGGGTTGGGAGGCGCAGCGTGCCGGGGGGGCATCTCACGGGTTAAGACGTGGTCGCGCGAAGCCCTCTCCACCGGGGTGAGACGTATGCGCGCCACTGGCGCGCGGGCCGTCGAACCACCGCGTCCCATGGACGCGGGCCGGCGCGAAGCGGGGGTTGGGGAGAGGGTTGGTATTGCGACGCCGCTGGTCACCCGACCCTCACCCCCGGCCCCTCTCCCGGAGGGAGAGGGGGTGCAAAGAGCGAAGCCACGACCTCAACACTCCCGAAGACGCGGTAGCACGGGGGTATGCCGCAAGCAGCACATGGATGTGCCGTGCTCGCGCGTTGGAGCAGGACGCGGAACCGCGCGATGCGGCATACCCCCGTGCTGGCGCGGCTCCATCCGAAGCCCGCGCAACCCAACGCCGTTGCTGTTGCTGTTGCTGTCCGATCAAGCGGATCAGATCAACCGGGAACGTCGGGAGGCAGGCGCCATCGCGAACGGGAGCGCTTGTCGGATCCCGACCCTCTCCCCTGCCCCTCTCCCGGAGGGAGAGGGGTTTTGCGGGCCTCAGCGGTCGTACTGGGAGAGGGCCAGAGCGAGCAGGGTCTTGGCCTGTTCGCGCAGCATCGGCGGTTCGACGATCTCGGCGTCGGCGCCGTAGTGCAGCACGTCCATCAGCAGCTCGCGCGGCACGCTGTAGGGCAGCTTCAGCTCGTAGCGGCCGTCGGGCAGGAAACGGCCCTGCTGCTTCGAATGCCAGTGCTCGTCGGCGACCCAGCGCGCGACCTTCGGGCTGAACACGATCGTCGCCCAGCCCTTCGGCTCGCCGGAGAAGATGCCGTAGCTGGAAGCCAGCTGCTGGTCGAGCACGCCCTCCTCCAGGTCGGTGGCCGGCTCGTCGAGCAGGCGCGCATGGCTGATCCGGTCCACCGCGAAGCTGCGCAGCGCCTCGCGGTCGTGGTCCCACGCGTCCAGGTACCAGTTGTCGCGGTAGTGGGTGATGCGCTGCGGCGACACCCGCCGGCGCGTCGCCTCATCGGTGGAGCGCGCGCGGTATTCGAAGGCCAGCTGGCGGCGCTCCAGCACCGCCGAGGCGACGATGCGGAAGCTGGCCTCGTCCAGGCGGCGGCCGCGATGCGGGATCACCCGCACCCGCTCGACCGGCCAGCGGTTGCTGCCGGCCTGCGCCGCGAGCAGGCCCTCGATGCGTTGCTGCAGCGGCGCCAGCATGCTCGACAGCACGCCACCGCCACCGGTGCGGCGCAGCAGCTGCTGCGAGGCCAGCAGCGCGTGCAGCTCCTCCGAGCTGAGCCACAGTCCCGGCAGCTCGAAGCGGTCGCTCTCGTTGGCCGCGTAGCGGAAGCCCGCTTCACCGTCGCCCTCGACCGGCGCCATCAGCGCGTCGCGCAGGAACGCCAGGTCGCGATAGACCGTGGCGCGCGAACAGCCCAGTTCCTCCTGCAACCGCGGCACCGTCACCGGGTAGCGGGCGGCCTTGAGGATGCGGTGCAGCGCGTTGATGCGTTCGTAGCGGTCCATGCGCCGGATTATGGCGTGCCGGCGCCGGCTGCGGCGACCGGGCAGCGCGTGGAAACCATGAACGCCGTCACCGGGCCGGAGCCACCCGTCCGCACGGCGCCGGTCGATGACCGCGGCCTGGCCCCTCCCCCGGGTGAGGGGGCATGCATGCGCGCCACTGGCGCATGTCGGCTAACGCCCCGTCCATGGACGCGGCCGGGGCGCGGAGCGGGGGTTGGGGAAAGGGTGTTCCGGCGTGGCGAGGGGTGCCGGCCCTCACCCCTGCCCCTCTCCCGGAGGGAGAGGGGGGAGCGCGGCGCTTCGGCGCCTCGCAGCCACCATCATTGCCCTGCACTGGCGCCAGCGCTGACCCTCTTCGCGCGTGAGCATCTGCCCCGGCCCGCCGAGGCGATGGACCGGCTCAGCCGAGGAAGCGCGCCGCCCCCTGCGCAAGCAGGTCCGCGGCCACGGCACGGCCCAGCGCGCGCGGATCCTCGGCGCTGCCCTCGCCTTCGGCGCGCACGCCGCTGCCGTCGCTGGCCGAGCCCACCCAGGCCTCCAGGCGCAGGCGGTTCCCGTCCAGTTCCGCGTAGGCGGCCACCGGCACGTGGCAGCTGCCGTGCAGGGCCAGGTTGAGCGCGCGCTCGGCCTCGATCCGGGTGCGGGTCGGGGCGTCCTCCAGCACCGATACCAGCGTCGCGGTGCGTGCGTCGCCTTCGCGCGTCTCCACCGCCACCACCGCCTGCGCGGGCGCCGGCAGCCAGCCAGGCGCGACCAGGCGCGCGCGGATGCGCGCGTCCAGGCCCAGCCGCTGCAGGCCGGCGCAGGCCAGCACGATGGCGTCGTACTCGCCGGCATCGAGCTTGGCCAGGCGGGTGTTCACGTTGCCGCGCAGGTCGCGCAGCTGCAGGTCCGGGCGGCGCGCGCGCAGCTGCGCCTGGCGGCGCAGCGAGGAGGTGCCGACCACCGCGCCCTGCGGCAGCGCGTCCAGGCTGGCATAACGGTTGCTGACGAAGGCGTCGGCCGGATCGGCGCGCTCGAGCACCGCCGGCAGGACGAAGCCCGGCTCCAGCTCCATCGGCACGTCCTTGAGCGAATGCACCGCGCAGTCGGCTTCGCCGCGCTGCATCGCCAGCTCCAGTTCCTTGAGGAACAGGCCCTTGCCACCGATCGCCGCCAGCGAGCGGTCCAGCTGCTCGTCGCCGCGGGTGCTCATCGGCACCAGCACCACCTCCAGGCCGGGATGGGCCGCGCGCAGGCGGGCGGCGACGTGTTCGCTCTGCCACAGGGCGAGCGGGCTCTTGCGGGTGGCGATGCGCAGGGTCTTGTCCATCGGCGCATTATCCGCCATCGCGGCAGGGCGCGGCGGGCGCGGTCAGAGCTGGCGCAGCGTCTGCCGCAGCTGCGGCACGCAGCGGCGGCTCACTTCCAGCGGCTCGCTGCCGCTGCGCAGCACCGCGCGCACGTGGCCGTCGGCGCCGCGGCGCAGTTCCACCAGCTCCTCGCGCGCCACCAGGCAGTTGCGGTGGATGCGGATGAAGCGGTCGGGGAACTCCTCTTCCAGCGAGCGCAGCGATTCCTCGATCAGGTCCTCGCCGCGGGCGTGGTGCACGACCACGTACTTCTCCTCGGCCTGCAGGTAGCGGACCTCGTCCAGCGGGATCAGGCGCAGGCTGCCGCGCAGGCGCGCGCACAGCTGGGTGCGGCGGCCGCTGGTGGCGGGGCGGCCGGCGTGGAAGGTGCGCACGCGCTCCAGTGCGGCAGCCAGGCGTTCCGGCCGCACCGGCTTGACCAGGTAATCGAGCGCAGCGGCCTCGAACGCGGACAGGGCGTGGGCGTCGTAGGCGGTGCAGAACACCACGGCGGTGCCGGGGCTGGCCTCGGCCAGGCGGCGCGCCGTTTCGAGGCCATCGATGCCGGGCATGGCGATGTCCAGCAGCACCGCGTGCGGATGCAGGGCAGTACAGGCTTCCAGGACCTGCTGGCCGTCGCCGGTCTCGGCCACCACCTCGACGCCCGGCTGCTCGGCAAGCAGCACGCGCAGGCGCTCGCGCGCCATGGGCTCATCGTCGGCGATCACCAGCTTGAGGCTGCGCATCAGGCAATGGGCAGGATGACGTCGCGTCGATAGTAGCGGTCGCTCCGGCTGGCCGTCATCCGGGCCGGGCCGGACCATGACCCCGTCAGCAGGGATCCGGCCGCCGCCGGGTGAGTCTCCCGGGCGGCAGGCGCTGAGGTCAGCCGAGCAGGCGCCGTTCCAGCCAGTCGCCCAGGTCGGCGATTTCCTGCGCGCAGACCTGGTGGGCCATCGGGTAGCGATGCCACTCCACCTCGAAGCCGACCCGTTCCAGCGCCTGCGCGCTGGCCAGGCCGTACTGCACCGGGATCACCGGGTCGCCGTCGCCATGGGCGAAGAACACCGGCTGCGCCACCGCGTTCGGGTCGCGCCGCGAGGCGGCCGCCTCGCCGCCGGGCAGGTAGGTCGACAGGGCGATCAGGCCGGCCAGCGGCTGGCGCCGGCGCAGGCCCGCGGCCAGGGTGATGGCGCCGCCCTGGGAGAAGCCGGCCAGGAGGAGCCTCGACGGCGCGATGCCGCGTTCGACCTCGCGCGCGACCAGCGCCTCGACCTGCTCCACCGACTGCTCCACGCCCTCGGCGTCGGCACGGGTGGCAAAGTCCATCCCCGTGATGTCGTACCAGGCGCGCATGCGCATGCCGTTGTTGATCGTCACCGGGCGCACCGGCGCATGCGGGAACACGAAACGCAGCGCCGGCCAGTGGCGGCGCACCAGCTCCGGCACGATCGGCGCGAAGTCATGGCCGTCCGCACCCAGTCCGTGCAGCCACAGCACCGTCCACTCCGGCGCGGGGCCGGTCTCCTGCTCCACGCATTCCAGCAGCATGCGTCCTCTTCTTTCCCCGGGAACCGGCGGCAATTATGCCTGCGCCTGCGCCGCGCCCGCGCGCAGTTCGGTGGCCCGGCGCAGCACCGGCGGCGGATCGAGCTCCTCGGGGATGCACAGGATCCGGCGCTCTCGCAGCCAGCGGCCCGGCGTCCGCCCGGAGGTGAGCCACACCGTCGGGATCGACAGGACCATGCCGACCAGCACCGGCGACATCCACAGCGCCAGGCCCGGCGAGACCATCCACGACAGCCCGCCCATGAACGCGCCGAACAGGGTCATCCCGCCATAACTGCGTACCAGGCCCGACAGCGGCACGCTGCCGTCGTCGCGGCGCTGCGCCTCCCAGCCGGAGTCGTGGCCGGCCAGGACCTCGGCCACGCCGCGCGACTGCCGGTACATCACGATCGGCGCCATCAGCGCGGCCAGCACGGTTTCGATCAGCAGGCCGAGGAAGGCGTTGAAGGCGCCGCCGGCTCCACGCCGCGCAACGGGATCGATGAGGGTGGAGAGGAAACCGAGGATCTTCGGCACGAACAGCACGCCCATGGTCGCGACGAACAGCCATTCGATCCGCTCCATGTCCGAGGCGCGCCAGTAGGCCAGCGGCGAGAAGCCCGGCAGGCGGAAGCCGTCCCAGGCCAGTTCGCTGTGGTTCAGCGGGATGGCCAGGCCGATCAGCATCAGCATCGCCCACATCGGCGCGGTGAAGTAATGGCCGATGCCGACCATCATGTGGGTGCGGCTGACCCAGTGCAGGCCGGCGCTGCCGACCACCTTCATGTGCTGCAGGTTGCCCTGGCACCAGCGGCGGTCGCGCACCAGCAGGTCGGTCAGCGAGGGCGGGCCTTCCTCGTAGCTGCCGTCCAGCTCCGGCACCAGGTGCACGGCCCAGCCGGCGCGGCGCATCAGCGCCGCCTCGACGAAGTCGTGGCTGAGGATGTGGCCACCGAACGGGTGCCGACCCTGCAGCTCGGGCAGGCCGGCGTGGGCGGCGAAGGCACGGGTGCGCACCATCGCGTTGTGGCCCCAGTAGTTGCCCTCGCTGCTGTGCCACCAGGTGATGCCGCGGGCGATGATCGGCCCGTACATGTGCCCGCCGAACTGCTGCATGCGCGCGAACAGGGTCTGCCCGTTCACCACCCGCGGCAGGGTCTGGACCAGGCCCACGCGCGGGTTGCGCTCCATGGCCGCGGCCAGGCGCACCAGGGTCTCGCCGCTCATCACGCTGTCGGCATCGAGGATCAGGAACTGCGGATAGGCCGCGCCGTAGCGCTGGACCCAGTCGGCGATGTTGCCGGCCTTGCGCCCGCGGTTGTCGGTGCGGCGGCGGTAGAACACGCGCCCTTCCCCGCCGATGCGCTGCAGCAGCGCGGCGAACTGGCGTGCCTCGGTTGCGGTGAACTCCGGCTTGCGGCTGTCGCTGAGCACGAAGAAGTCGAACGCCTCCAGCTGCCCGGTCGCCTGCACCGATTCGTAGATCGCCTGCAGGCCGGCCATCAGCCGCGCCGGGTCCTCGTGGTAGGTCGGCACCAGCAGCGCGGTGCGGGTGGACAGCCGCGGCAGCGGCCCGTCCACCTCGATGCCCAGCAGGTTGTGGCGCCTGGCCATCAGCAGCAGGAAGCCGCAGACGGCGCCGATGCTGGACAGCGCGATCCAGGCGAACAGGAACACGAACAGCACCAGCAGGACCAGGTCGAGCACGCCCAGCCCGCCGATGCGCAGGACCTGCAGCATGCCCATGCTGGCGGCGGCGGTCAGGGCGGCGGTGGCGCCGACCACGAACACGCGGCGGCGGGCCAGGCCCGGCGAGGTGGTCGGCAGGACGCGCGCGGCCAGCCTGCCTTCGCGCAGCGACTGCACGGGCATCGGCAACGGCGCTTCGCTGGCCGGCAGCCAGGCGCGGCCGGCGTCCGTCGCCGGGGCGGCGGGGGATTCGGCCAGGGAAACGGGGGCGGCGAGGGAACCGGACACTGGGAGCACGTGCACTCTCCGGGTACGCCTTGCGCCGGAGGGGGGGGTGCGCAAGGCAAGCCGGTATTGTGCAGCGCATCACCACCGGCGGAACCGCCCTGCCGGCGCCCCGGTTCAGCCTCGTTCAATGAAACCGTTTACGCGGCCTTGGACAGTGACCGGCGTCTCAGTCCGCCTCGTCCGGCGGCACCACCACCCGGTCCGGATCCACTGCCAGGCGGCCGGCCATCAGCACCGCCTGGGTACGGTTGTTGACCCCGAGCTTGCGCAGCACCGCGGTCACGTGGGCCTTGATCGTGGCCTCGGACACGCCCAGGTCCCACGCGATCTGCTTGTTGAGCCGGCCCTCGCCGAGCATCTGCAGGACCCGGAACTGCTGCGGGGTCAGTTCGCGCAGGCGCTGCGCCACCGCCTGCTCGTCGCGGTCCATCGCCGGCGCCGCGGCCGCCGCCGCCGGGGCCCAGCGCTCGCCGTCCAGCACCGTCCCGACCGCGGTGGCGATGGTCTCCGAATCGGCCGACTTGGGGATGAAGCCGAGCGCGCCGTGGTCCAGCGCGCGCCGCATCACCGCCGGCTCCTCGCGCGCGGACACCACCACCACCGGCAGCTGCGGATGCAGCGAGCGCAGGTGCACCAGCGCGCTGAAGCCGTGCGCGCCGGGCATGTTGAGGTCCATCAGCAGCAGGTCGGCGTCCGCGTTCGCCTCGACCAGCGCGTACAGCGCATCGACGCTGTCGGCCTCGTGCAGGGTCGCTTCGGGCAGGATCCGCTGCACCGCGCCGCGCAGGGCCTCGCGGAACAGCGGATGGTCGTCGGCGATCAGGATGGTGGACATTCAAAGGCCGTGATTGGGGATTGGTGATTCGGGATTCGCAAAAGCAGGGCGGCTGCGTGGCCGCCGCCCCAGTGTGACGGAAAGAGGCGGCGGTCCGCTCTTCCGAATCACGAATCCCGAATCCCGCTGGCACAGACGGATGTCTGGTAATCCCGGCTCCTACTTCACCTTGCGCTCGTTGACCAGCGACTCGACCACGGACGGATCGGCCAGGGTCGAGGTGTCGCCCAGCTGGTCCGGCGCGTTCTCGGCGATCTTGCGCAGGATGCGGCGCATGATCTTGCCCGAGCGGGTCTTGGGCAGGCCGGGCGCCCACTGCAGGTGGTCCGGCGTGGCGATCGGGCCGATCTCCTTGCGCACCCAGGCCACCAGTTCCTTCTGCAGCTCGTCGCTGGGCTGCTCGCCGGCCTTGAGGGTGACGTAGGCGTAGATGCCCTGGCCCTTGATGTCGTGCGGGAAGCCGACCACGGCGGCCTCGGCCACCTTCGGGTGCGCGACCAGGGCGCTTTCCACCTCGGCGGTGCCGATGCGGTGGCCGGAGACGTTGATCACGTCGTCGACGCGGCCGGTGATCCAGTAGTAGCCGTCCTCGTCGCGGCGGCAGCCGTCGCCGGTGAAGTAGGTCCCCGGGTAGGTGCGGAAATAGGTATCGATGAAGCGCTGGTGGTCGCCGTAGACGGTGCGCATCTGCCCCGGCCAGGAATCCAGCAGGACCAGGTTGCCCTCGGCCGCGCCCTCCAGCAGTTCGCCGCCGGCGTCTACCAGGGCCGGGCGCACGCCGAAGAACGGCAGGGTCGCCGAGCCGGGCTTGAGATCGGTGGCGCCGGGCAGCGGCGAGATCAGGATGCCGCCGGTCTCGGTCTGCCACCAGGTGTCCACCACCGGGCAGCGGCCGTCGCCGACCACGTCGTAGTACCAGCGCCAGGCCTCCGGGTTGATCGGTTCGCCGACGCTGCCGAGCAGGCGCAGGCTGGAACGGCTGGTCTTCTTCACCGGCGCCTCGCCCTCGCGCATCAGCGCGCGGATCGCGGTCGGGGCGGTGTAGAAGATGGTGACCTGGTGCTTGTCGATCACTTCCCAGAAGCGCGACACGCTCGGGTAGTTCGGCACGCCCTCGAACACCACCGAGGTGGCGCCGTTGGCCAGCGGGCCGTAGACGATGTAGCTGTGGCCGGTGACCCAGCCCACGTCGGCGGTGCACCAGTAGATGTCGTCCTCGCGCAGGTCGAAGATCGCCTCGTGCGTGTACGAGGCGTACAGCAGGTAGCCGCCGGTGGTGTGCAGCACGCCCTTGGGCTTGCCGGTGGAACCGGAGGTGTAGAGGATGAACAGCGGATCCTCGGCGTTCATCCGCTCCGGCTCGCACTCGGCGGGCTGGCCGTCGACCACGTCGTGGAACCAGCGGTCGCGCGGGGCTTGCATGTCCACCGCGCCGCCGGTGTGGCGCACCACCAGCACGGTTTCGACCGAGTTGGTGCCCGGCAGCTTCAGCGCGGCGTCGACGTTGGCCTTGAGCGGGATCTTCTTGCTGCCGCGCAGGCCCTCGTCGGCGGTGATGATCAGCTTGCTGCCGCAGTCGCCGACGCGGTCGGCGATCGAGTTCGGGGCGAAGCCGCCGAACACCACCGAGTGGATCGCGCCGATGCGCGCGCAGGCCAGCATCGCGACCACCGCGTCGGGGATCATCGGCAGGTAGATGGTGACGCGGTCGCCCTTGGCCACGCCGAGGTTGCGCAGGGCGTTGCCCAGGCGGCAGACGCGCTCGTAGAGCTCGCGGTAGGTGACCTTCTGCACCGGCGCGTCGGGGCTGTCGGGCTCGAACAGCAGGGCGACCTTGTCGCCGCGCTTCTCCAGCTGGCGGTCGAGGCAGTTGACCGAGGCGTTGAGCTCGCCGTCCTCGAACCAGCGGATGTGGAAGTCCTCGAGCCTGTAGCTGACGTCCTTGATCCTGGTCGGCTTGCGGAACCAGTCCAGCCGGTCGGCCGCCTTGCGCCAGAAGCCCTCCGGGTCCTCGACGGACTCGCGGTACAGGCGCTGGTAGTCGTCCTTGCCGATGCGCGCGCGCGCGGCGAACTCCGGCTTGACGGGGTAAAGGTCGGCCATGGCTGCTCCCTCCTCTTGGATGCCTCGACTGGCGGCCGCGTCGGCGCGGCCTGTTGCGCCCCAGTTTGACGCATACACCGTGACGCATTGCAGCAGCCGGCTTAAGACCTTGGTCGAAGCGCGGCGCCCCCCGGAACGGGGGACGAGCCGCGCATGCCCGCCGTTGCGGGCTCCGCCAGCGCCCGCGCCGCGCCCTTCGACTAATGGCGAATAGGCACTTCACGGGGCCGATGCGCAGTCTCCCGATGCGGCCAGCCGTGCGTGGCAGCGCGGCCGTTGTCATCCGGACACAACAGTCATCCGCATAGAGGGAGGGGAGCTTGATGAGTACGAACAAGAACAGGCTGGTACGACGGCCGCTGGCGGCGGCGCTGTTCGTCGCGCTGGTGGCGCCGGGACTGGCGATGGCCGAGACCGCCAAGGAGAAGGCGCTGGAGGCCCGCGTGGCCGAGCTGGAACGCCAGGTCCAGGCGCTGCTCGAGGCGCAGCAGACCACGCAGACCCAGATCGCCGAGACGCAGACGCAGATCACCGAGGTCAAGGCCGCGCAGCCGGAGCCGCTGCCGGCAGGCAAGCAGCCGATCCAGCGCACCACGATCAACACCGCGGCCAACGCCGGCACGACGTTCTCGTACGGCGGCTTCATCAAGATGGACGCGATGGTCACCGATACCAGCGACGGGCGCATCGCCGACGGTTCGTCCGGCCGCCTGTTCTACGTGCCCAGCACCATCCCGGTGGGCGGCGCCGGCGCCGACGGCGGCGACCCCTACACCGACTTCCACGCGCAGTTCTCGCGCTTCTGGCTGAGCGCCGACCACGCCACCGACAGCGGCGACAAGTTCAAGGCCTACGTGGAGATGGACTTCTTCGGCGGCGGCAGCAACGCGCTGGCCGGCAACGAGGTCGCCACCAACACCTACGCCGTCACCCTGCGCCAGGCCTACGTCAGCTGGAACAACTGGCTGGCCGGCCAGACCTGGTCGAACTTCCAGGACGTGGCCGCGCTGCCCGATGCGGTGGACTTCGTCGGCGTGACCGACGGCACCGTGTTCGTGCGCCAGTCGCAGATCCGCTACACCAAGGGCCCGTGGTCGGTCGCCCTGGAGAACCCGAACACCACCGTGCAGGCCTACGCGCCGTACGCGGCGGCCGCCGGCGCGCGCACCACCACCGGCGACAACAGCATCCCGGACCTGACCGCCCGCTACAACATCAAGGGCGACTGGGGCCACTTCTCCATCGCCGGCCTGCTGCGCAGGTTCCAGTCGGGCAACAACAGCGACACCGGCGGCGCGGTCAGCCTGTCGGGCAAGTTCAACCTCGGCGCCAGCGACGACATCCGCTGGATGGCCAATGCCGGCGCCGGCATCGGCCGTTACATGGCCTTCGGCCTGGGCAGCGACGTGGTCCAGACCAACGCCGGCGGCGACATCGAGGCGCTCGACGGCTACGGCGGCTTCGTCGCCTGGCGCCACGTGTTCAGCCCCAGGCTGCGCGGCAACCTGATGTATTCGGCCGCCCACTTCGACAACGATGCTTCGCTCGTCGGCTGGGGCGTGACCGAGCGCTCGCAGTCGTTCCACGCCAACCTGATCTATTCGCCGTTCCCGAAGCTGGACATCGGTGCGGAGATCGGCTGGGGCCAGCGCTCCCTCGAGGACAACCGCGAGGGTGACCTGAGGCGCTTCCAGACCCACGTCAAGTACAGCTTCTGAGGAGGGGACCCCGCATGAACGCAACAACCGCAAACCACCCGCCGCAAGGCGAGCTCACCAAGGGCCACAAGCGAGTCATCTTCGCTTCGAGCCTGGGCACCGTGTTCGAGTGGTACGACTTCTACCTGTACGGCTCGCTCGCGGCGATCATCGCCAAGCAGTTCTTCAGCGGCGTCAACGAGACCACCGGCTTCATCTTCGCGCTGCTGGCCTTCGCCGCCGGCTTCGCGGTGCGTCCGTTCGGCGCGGCCTTCTTCGGCAGCCTCGGCGACCGGATCGGCCGCAAGTACACGTTCCTCGTCACCATCGTGATCATGGGCCTGTCGACGTTCATCGTCGGCATCCTGCCGACGTACGCCAGCATCGGCCTGGCGGCGCCGGTGATCCTGATCATCCTGCGCCTGGCACAGGGCCTCGCGCTGGGCGGCGAGTACGGCGGCGCGGCCACCTACGTGGCCGAGCATGCCCCGCACGGCAAGCGCGGCCTGTACACCAGCTTCATCCAGACCACCGCCACGCTGGGCCTGTTCCTGTCGCTGCTGGTGATCCTCGGCTGCCGCATGGCGCTGGGCAACGAAACCTTCGAGGACTGGGGCTGGCGCATCCCGTTCCTGGTGTCCATCGTCCTGCTGGGCATTTCGGTGTGGATCCGCCTGCAGCTGAGCGAATCCCCGCTGTTCCAGCAGATGAAGGCCGAGGGCAAGGGTTCCAAGAAGCCGTTCCGTGACTCGATGAAGGGCGGCAACCTGGGCCTGATGCTGCTGGTCCTGCTCGGCGCCACCGCCGGCCAGGCCGTGGTGTGGTACGGCGGCCAGTTCTACTCGCTGTTCTTCCTGACCCAGGCGCTGAAGGTCGACGGCACCACCGCCAACCTGCTGATCGCCGCGGCGCTGGCCCTGGCCACCCCGTTCTTCATCGTGTTCGGCTGGCTGTCCGACAAGATCGGCCGCAAGAAGATCATCCTGGCCGGCTGCTTCCTGGCCGCGGTGACCTACTTCCCGATCTTCAAGGGCCTGACCCACTTCGCCAACCCGGCGATCGAGGAAGCTCGCCAGAACTCGCCGGCCGTCGTGCACGCCGACCCGGCCACCTGCTCCTTCCAGTTCGACCCGATCGGCAAGAAGGTGTTCACCAACTCGTGCGACATCGCCGCGGCCGCGCTGGCCAAGGCCGGTATCCCGTACGAGATCGTCCCCGCCGCTCCGGGCAGCATCGCCCGCATCAGCATCGGCGGCACCGACGTGGAGGCCTATGACGCGGCCGGCCTGAGCAAGGAAGAGGTCAAGTCCCGCGCCGACGCCTTCACCAAGCTGCTGAAGACCACCCTCACCTCGGCCGGCTATCCGGAGAAGGCCGATCTGGAGCGCATCAACATCCCGGCGACGCTGTTCCTGCTGTGGGTGCTGGTGATCTACGTGACCATGGTCTACGGCCCGATCGCCGCCTACCTGGTCGAGCTGTTCCCGACCCGCATCCGCTACACCTCGATGTCGCTGCCGTACCACATCGGCAACGGCTGGTTCGGCGGCTTCCTGCCGACCATCTCCTTCGCCCTGGTGGCGGCCACCGGCAACATGTACTTCGGCCTGTGGTACCCGATCGGCGTGGCGATCATGACCGTCGTGGTCGGCGGCCTGTTCCTGCGCGAGACCAAGGACGACGACATCTCCAAGTAAGCGCCGTCCGCAAGCAGTCCAAGGCGCCGGTCCCGCAAGGGGCCGGCGCTTTTTTCTTGGCCCCTCCCCCGGAGGGCGAGAGGAAGAGAAAACGAAGCGACCCCAACGCGCCGAGAGCCGCGGCAGCGCGGGGG
>NZ_AZUZ01000036.1 GCF_000513955.1 Pseudoxanthomonas suwonensis J47 | reverse complement strand
CAGCACCTCGCGGATGCCCGCCAGCATCAGCACGCTGAGCGGGTAGTAGATCATCGGCTTGTCGTACACCGGCAGCAGCTGCTTGCTGACGCCCTTGGTGATCGGATACAGCCGGGTGCCGGAACCGCCGGCCAGGATGATGCCTTTGCGTGCCATCGTGGGTTCGTCCTTGATGTCGTTTACGCAGCCGTGCCGATGCGTTCGAGGCGGTAGCTGCCGTCGGTCACCCGCCGCACCCAGTCCTGGTGGGCCAGGTACCAGTCCACCGTGGCGGCGATNCCCTGCTCGAAGGTGTACTTCGGCTCCCAGCCCAGCTCGTTCTTCAGCTTGGAAGCGTCGATCGCGTAACGGCGGTCGTGGCCGGGGCGGTCGGCGACGTGGGTGATCTGGGTCTCGCGCGGCTGGCCGTCGGCGCGCGGGCGGCGCTGGTCCAGCAGGCGGCAGATCGTGCGCACCACCTCGATGTTCTGCTTCTCGGAGTTGCCACCGACGTTGTAGGTCTCGCCGACCCGGCCCTTGGCCAGCACGGTGCGGATCGCCTCGCAGTGGTCGGCCACGTACAGCCAGTCGCGCACCTGTTTGCCGTCGCCGTACACCGGCAGCGGCTCGCCGGCCAGGGCCTTGGCGATCACCAGCGGAATGAGCTTCTCGGGGAAGTGGTACGGGCCGTAGTTGTTGGAACAGTTGGTGGTCAGCACCGGCAGCCCGTAGGTGTGGTGGAAGGCGCGGACCAGGTGGTCGGAGGCGGCCTTCGACGCCGAGTACGGGGAGTTGGGCGCGTACGGGGTGGTCTCGGTGAACTTGCCGGTCTCGCCGAGGGTGCCGTAGACCTCGTCGGTGGACACGTGCAGGAAGCGGAACGCCGACTTCGCCTCGCCCTCCAGGCCCTTCCAGTAATCGCGCACGGCCTCCAGCAGGGCCAGGGTGCCGACCACGTTGGTCTGCACGAACGCAGCCGGGCCGTCGATCGAGCGGTCCACGTGGCTCTCGGCGGCGAAGTTGAGCACCGCGTCGGGGCGGTGCTCGGCCAGCAGCTGCGTCACCAGCGCGCGGTCGCCGATGTCGCCGTGGACGAAGACGTGGTCCGGGTTGCCTTCCAGCGAGGCCAGGGTGTCCAGGTTGCCGGCGTAGGTCAGCGCGTCCAGGTTGACCACCCGGATCCCGCGGGCCACTGCATCGAGTACGAAATTGCCGCCGATGAAACCGGCGCCGCCGGTGACGAGCCAAGTCTGCATTAGTGCGTCTGCCTTAAACCAGGTGAAAGTTGTTGCCCACGTACCACGAGTCATCGCTCCCGCGAGATGTGAGGCTCATTACAATGGTGCGGAAGACCTTCTCTCGAGCAACTTCGCGTCGATGAAGGACGAGATCTGTTCCCTGAACCGGGCTGGCGCGAACCGTTCCGCCTGCCGGCGGCAAGCCTCCGCCGAGACGGCGACAGGCAGGGACTCGAAACGGGCGACAGCTTCTTCGATGGCTGCTACCGACTGTTCATGAAAGAACAAGCCTGTCGCAACAGAAGGATCGGAACTCTCGATCACAGTCTCCAAAGCGCCACCCTTGCCGAAGGCAATCACGGGCGTTCCGGAAGCCATGGCCTCCAGAGGCACGATTCCGAAATCCTCTACACCAGGAAAGACAAGCGCTCTCGCATTGGCCAGGTGCTCCTTGAGTACATGGAACGGTTGCCTGCCGAGAATCCGGACCTTGTCAGTCTCCTTGGTCTTCAGTTCCTTGAGCTGCTCGCCCTCCCCGATGACCACCAGCTTCCTTCCGCTGCGCAGGAATGCATCAACCACCAAGTCGGCCTTCTTGTACGGAGTAAGCTGGCCCAGAAGCAGGTAGTAATCCTGCTTATCAGCGCAGCACTCGAAAGCATCAACCTGCACCGGCGGATGGATAACCGTCGCAGGTCTCCGGTAACACTTTTCGATCCGGCGGGCGATGAACGCAGAGTTGGCTATGAAGTGGTCCACGCGGGACGCGGACATCGAGTCCACGAGGCGCATATAGTGCATCAGCGGCCGCATCAACAACCGGGTAAGCCACCCCGCGCCGTCCAGATAGAGGCGGTACATGTCCCAGACGTAACGCATGGGACTGTGGCAATAGCAAACGTGCAACGCATCCGGATGGGTGACGACGTTCTTCGCAGGGCCTGATTCACTGGAAATGACCAGGTCGTAATCGATGAGATCCAGTTGTTCCAAGGCGACAGGCATGAGCGGCAAGTACTTCTGGTAGAGCCGCTGCGCGCCCGGTAGCCTGCTGATGAAGGTGCGCAGGACGCGATGTCCTCCCAGATGTTCGCGTTCTACCTCTCCCGCCACGACATGGGCATAGACGTCTGCCTGCGGATAGAGCCGCAGGAGCTCTTCGATCACCTTCTCGCCGCCGCGCCAAGTAACAAACCAGTAGTGGACAATTGCAACTTTCATGGTGTCAAAAGAGAAGATGCAAGCCGCAAAAGGGGGTCGCTGGCTTGCGAAAGAATGCCGTTATACATGACTTTTCTGGCCTAACAGATCGTCATTCCTCATGCGCTGAGCACTTCTCGACATGCAAGAACCAGTAGACGAGCGCTATTAGCCCAAGAGTATTTCTTCACGTGCTCAAGTCCACGTGCGCGGAGAGTATCGGCCGACTGAGAGTCTTCCAGCACATTCTCCAGGACCCGCTGTAAGGAAGTTTCATCCTCTGGGGAAAAATAGGCCGCGGCTTCACCCAAGACCTCTGGCATGCATGCGGCGTCAGAGCTAAGCACGGGGCAGCCCAGCTCCATGGCCTCCAGTGGTGGAATCCCAAATCCCTCGTAAAGGGAGGGAAACACAAAACAGGCCGCCCTCTCATAGAGAGCCCTCAACTCGCTATCGCTTACGAACCCCGTATAAACGACATTCTCTGCGAAACTCGTCGATTCATTCCCAAAAACTCGTGTGTTTCCTCCTCCCACCAATACAAATTTAACGTCCCTGCCGGACATGCGTGCGGCCACACGCAAAATAAGCTCGACATTCTTGTGTTTTGCCTGCGTCGAAACGGCCAACACATAAGGGCGGCCCGCCAGTCCCAACTTGTCAACTATCGAATGATCGGGCGAAACTCTTATGACTTGCTCACCACTGTTCGGAACAACACGGATCTTGCCCTCGTCAATGCCGTAATGACGAACAATCTCTCGTTTCGAGAAATCCGAGACGGTCAATATCATGCGGGCCGTCTTGCCAAGTAGCGGCATGGCGACCCGGTAAAAGGTCCTGAACTGCCATGAATACGAGGCTGGCACGCTGACCGGAGCGGCGTCGTGGATCGCAACTATCTGCCTCCCTGCAAGCAATGGGCCTGTGTTGCAAAGGCTGAGAATAACCTCTCCGCGTGCATGCCTTGGCAACGTGACCTGCTCCCACGCATGCCCATCCAAACCGCCTAGCTTCCTGACCGGAATGTTCAGCGGGGTCCAATTGAGGTCGCGATCAGGCGTCGCGACCTCAAACTGAAGTCCCGAGACTTGGGGAAGGCGCGCGAGCGTCCACTCGTCCAGCACCTTGAGTAACTCCGTTCCGAACCGGTCGACCCCCGTTGGATTGCGGCAAAGAAATCGGCCATTGATGACAATCTTAGACATCTTTCACTTCGCCCGCGGATGCAAGGAAAACAATGTAGAAATGCACGCACCGAGGAAGAATGCAAGAAAAGAGTCTTCAACCACGTTCGCCACGAGCCCGTAGAGCATGATGCAGATAACCAAAGGGAACGTGCCGTCCGGTGTAATTCCACGGACTAACCTCGACGAGCAGCGCTTTCCCAGTAGTGCTAGAAGAATGAAGGCGGCGAAGGGTCCCAGCATGACCGCGGAATAGACAAAAATGTTGTCAGCGGGCCGATACCCGTCGGGGTCAAAGTATTGCTGTGCGGTGCCAATGCCGCCTGCTCCGCGCCCAAACAGCCACTCGGCGGGAGTAGATAGGAGTCGAAACGAATCTGGCCACATCCAGACGATGCGCTCAATGAAACTTCCAAACAGAAAGCTGTCGCCTTCATTGGAGGCGCCGTACTGTAAGAGGAGCGTGCTCACTGGCACGGCTACAACAAGAAACGTGGCGAGAAGAAGAAAACTGGCCCATACAAGGCGCCAATCCCTCGACTGCCTTGTCGCCTTACCGCTCAAGAAAAAGAGGGTCGTCACGAGCCAGGCGGCCACCAACCCCTTTGCTGTCGTCATAAGAATCGCCGCTCCGGCTGATAGCCATATGGCGGTGGCGAGGAAACGGGACTTGATCCCGACGAAGATCAGCACAGAGAGAGTGAGAATCTGAGAGGCGGCGCTGTAGGAAGCGCGAGAGAAGCCGGCATACCGATCAATGCCCATCGAGGTCCATTGACGGGAGACCTGAATTGACTTGCCACCTAGAGTGATCTCCGAGCCACTCCAAGGAAAAGATACGAACGGCGACAGAAAAATTCCGGCCGAGGCAACAAGGAATGCAGCAAGAAGCACGCCGCTGTACGAGCCGTACTCTTCCAGTACATATCGTCCCGCACCCAACCCATAAAGGAACGGCACCAACACCCAGAGACCGAACACAGCCTGTGAGACGCTGGAAAGGTTTAATGAACCCCACAGGGTACACAGGGCAGCAGCCATTGTTACCAACGCTGCACCAGCCAAGCTGGCCCTTCGGGGGACCAGCAGCAGGAGCGCCACAACCATCATCACCTTAGGGAGGTACGCGATAGGCGCAAGGGACTTCGACGCAAGGAAGTAGCGAATTGGCCCGTCGAGTACCGTTGAAATGAGAAAGAGCGAAGTTATGGCCAGCCAGACCGAAGGCGGCGCCACGCCCCAGCGCCCCGTTGGTCGGACTGCTGGCAGCGTAGATCTCATCAGCGGGCCCGGGGCAGGGGCGTTTCCTTTAGCGTCGTACATATAGATCATGCCGGGGGGGGGCAGAGAAAAAGGGACGGGAAGAAGGTCCGGGGAGCAAACCGGCCTTCCCAAGACGACCGGAGGAGGCGCTACGACAGGGACCTTCCTGGTGCGGTGGCAAGATTGAAAGAGTTGACCGCGCGCGTTACTGGCTGCTCAACGAATCGGTATGCTAGGGATGAGAGGAAGAAAATCGCAATCGATACCCCAACGAGAAGCAGCTCGGCCGGGACTGCGCCAGAAAATAATCTCATCTTCAAGGCCACACCGAAACCCAGGGTAAAGAAGCCGTGCACCAGGTAGATCGAATAGGACGCGTCGCCAAGCCAGGGTAGCAGGCGCCAAGCCGGCGGCTGACTTACCAAGGCAAATGCGACCAGCAATGCTGCGGGCAGCCCATACGCCAAGAAGCGGTCCATCCCAGTGCCGCGCACCTCATCTTGGAGTCCTGCTAGGATCCATAGCAAAACCGCGCCTAAACCCAAGCACATCCGCAACGCTCGCGGCCGAGCGGCCGAGAGCTTCCCGCTCACGAACAATCCTCCGAGAACCATTCCCAGGACGAACTCGCCCACCAACGGCGACGAAAGAATACTTCTGAGGCTCTCTGGAACGACCGGAGTTTGCGATGCGAGGGCAAGGAGCAGGAACAGAAGCACAATCGCCACGGGACTTCCTCGACGCCACCCAAGCGCCAAGGTCACGGAAACGACCAAGTAAAAATACATCTCAAATGAAAGAGTCCACCCTTGGTCAAGTAACGGATGAATCGATCCGTCCTCTCGCGTGACAGGCACTAGGAAGTACGACCCGACAATATACTCAATGGAGTAGTTGTGAGATTTGAGCGCGAGTCCACTCAGCCAAATGACTAAGAGGACGGATGTCCATATCCAGTAGGCCGGGTAGATTCGAAGTGCCCGCCGCAAGAGGAACTGCCTCGCTACTCGCCCACCAAGGGGGAGTTTTGTGGTGGTTAGAAATATGATGAATCCACTAATTACGAAGAAAATATCGACACCTGCTGCGCCCACCGAGACCAGCGCGCTGGAAAAGTTGCTCATCGCAGGAGAGTGGTAGGTCTGCAGCATGAGCCCAACATGGTGAAACACAACGGCGAATGCCGCGAGCGCTCTGAGGACTTGGACAGAGTCCAGTTTTGAAGAGCGCGCCAAGGGCGGTGGGGAAGTCATGCCGGCTGCCACTCTGGGCGATTCTGAGTGAGTTCTCGATAGAGGTCCAAGTACTGCCTGACCCAAGACTCCGTGTCGAGATACTTTTGAGCGGATATCCGAGCGGCTTGGCCAATGGCGGCTCTTTGCTCAAGATCCGTGGTGAAGCTTTGGAGGAGCCCAGTCAACTCGTCCGGCCTATCGGGGTCGAAAAGTAAGCCATTCTTCCCATGCTCGATCATCTCAGGTATGCCGCCACGGCGTGAGGCGATGACGGGCTTGCCGTATGCAAGACCCTCGAAAACCACACCTGGCAACGTGTCGTTCCAAATCGAAGGAACAACCACAACGTCCACCTTCGGGAAGAAATCGCTCTGCTTTACCTGGCCGAGAAATGAAACCCGCAGATCACGCGAACGTTCCTTCAGCTTGTTCACGTAGCCCGAACTCCCGCTTCCGGCGATCCATAGCTCCGCAGTGGGGCGATCAATTCGAGCGAAGCAATCCAGCAACATTTCCACACCCTTGCTGGGATCAAGTCGACCTATAAATCCGAAGCGAACTCCGGTATGCTGCTCGGACGGGGCGTTCACATTCAATAGAGCTCCGTTCCGTGTGTTGTTGATAACGCGCTTCTTTGGCACGTTTAAGAAGTATCCGTGCTTCTCGTGATGTTCCAAGATGAAGCGACTAACGCCGACGACCGCTGACGGCTTGTTACTCACACCTCGGTGCGGAAGGCGCAACAGGGCGCAACTTGTGCATTGGCGGACACAATTACCTTCACGAAACATGGTGCCCTTCGCGCATATTGCGTACTGATCGTGCAGCACCTGAACGAAAGGAACGCCATATTCTTTGAGCGTGGTCCAAGTCGAGGCCGACCAGCCAGGAAGGTTGTGCACCGAAACGACGTCAGGCCGTTCGGTTTGGATTACCTCTCGAAGTGTGGCCTGCATCAACGGGTTGTAGCTGTCGAACGCGTGCCATATCAGCTTCGACAATGGCGACGACTGCTTTTCTCGGGTTGGCCAATAAACGTTCTTGATTCCAGCGCGCCAGATGCCAATGCCGTCGCGCTCAGAGCGTTGCAAGCCTTTGCCTCCGTGTGTGGCGAGAATCGAGCAATTGTGGCCTTGAGACGCCAGCGCTCGCATAAGAGTCCAAATGGTAACCTCGGCGCCGCCGCCGTCCGACGGATCGTCATACGTGTTTATAAAAAGAATATTCATCGGGCGAACTTAGAGGTGGTGGTCTGACGAAATGCCGAGTTCCGATCGTTGGCCTTGGCGAATGGCGTCGATAAGGAGCTGATACCGATTGCCTCTAGCAAGACGGGAAGAGAAGTACCTCAACAATAGGATATATATAACCTCATTTATAAAGTACTCCATTTTGCTCTTCATCCACACATTAGTGTCGAAGAAGGCCTGGTTACGTGCGGCATAGAATGCGCGTAAATCGGAATTGCCTTGAAGCCACCCGACGAAGGCATTGGGGTAGCTTTCCTTTAGATTCCATGACCCTTCAAGGTCCTCCAGCTCGGCCTCAGTTACGAGCTCGATCACGCCTCCTGCAGAGGTAATACGATGCGTGTACTCGGTATCGTCGGCATAAAGCACAAGCTCGTGCATGGGTAAGCCAATGCTCTCAAACAGAGCGCGCGCGGCTAGCAAACCGCCGTACGGGGCGTAGGGGACGCGTACGAACCGCGGTGCCGAGTGGGCCTCCCCTCGTCCACGAGCAATTCTGCGCCAAATCTTGAAAGGGATCTGGCGGTAGTGAAAGCCAAAGAAGCTCGATCGAGGCGGATATGCACGCGACTCACTAATACCTTGCGCTACGTCTGCCTGATGGGTTGGGCGTAGACCTAGGACTGCGGCTTTAGTAGAGCCATGATGCTTGGAGAGGTGCTCCAGTCTCTGGAGGAGAATTGACAAAGCTCCCGCTTTAGGCGCGTTGTCGTCATCCATCAACCATAGGTACGGCGAGCCATTATCTAAGGCGGCTTTGATGCCTATTCCATACGCGTTTGCAGAGCCAGTATTATTATCAAGGCGAATTACCTGCAGTCGCGTTCCCCAGGTGTGCTCTAGGACCGTGAGATCAGATGTCGATCCGTTACTAACGACCACTGCGTCGGCAACATGTTCACAGTCAAAGGCTCTGCGCAATAGCTCGCTGAGATATGCGATCCGATCTGCATAGGTAACAGTGACCAAGGTGGTGGACGCCGAGCAAGATCCCAAGAGGGGGGGGTCAAACATGGTGGCGAGTAACCAGGAGAACACGGAGTGTTGTGGCAAAGCCCATTAGCGCAACGCAGGCACATATCGCCAGTCGCAACCAGACTTCTGCCAAGAGAGAGGTCATATACATGGCGGCAACGCCAAGCGCGACCGCCACTAATGAGAGGCTTACTTCGCGGCGTACGTAGGAGGCCTCGCCACTAGCAAAGAAGGCCAATAGTCCTAGGTCCAGTATCATTCTTGCTGTCCAAGCGCTGGCAGCTCCTAGGATGCCGAATCTGCCCAGCATCCACCAAAGGCCGAGTCCGTATACCGGCAGTTCGATCAAATGAATCTTGGCCGTAACGCTTGGTTTTCCTATGGCTTGAAGGAATGCGTGGGGAACGCGTGCCGCAGTGTTGACTAGCAGCCCAACGCATAAGCAGCGCAGTATTGGTGTGGACTGCCTCGAAAAATCTTCTCCCACCCAAATGGACAGTCCTTCTGGTGCAAGAGTAAATAGTGATAGCGATACCGGAAAGACTGCGGCGAGCAGTGCTCTGCCTGCGTGGCTGTAGAGAGTGGAAATACGGTCGTGATCCCGCGAGGCCCAGTAAGCTGCGAATGCGGGAAAGAAGACCCCGACTACTGCAATTGGAACAAAGCTCAGACGATTAATTAGGTCGCCCGGAATTGAGTAAAGCGGCAGGAGGGATAGTGCAACGACACTCCCGATCAATAGCTTATCTAACTGAGCCATTATTGGACTCACAAGGTTGCTCAAGGTAATCCACCCGCCGAACCCCAGCAGACGACGTAGCTGATTAGTCTTGAAGCTTCCTTTAGAGAAATCGGCCTTCTGAAGTCGGCCGACAGCGACGCAGTACAAGATCGTGGTGAGAGCCCTAGTAATGGTCAGAGAAAGGGTCGCAGGTACTAAGCTGCGCGACCAGCTTAGTACAACCAAAGGGGCTGCGAAGTTCATCAACCCCATTAGTAGCCGAATTGTATTGATTGATTGGAACTTGGAATGGGCCTCAAGAAGACCAACTAGTCCGGCAGACAAGATGACGAAAGGAACGCCCAGTGCCAGCCAGCGCATGCTGGCTACGCTTTCGTGATAGAGGCCATGCTCAAACTTAAGAAGTTGCGCCAGCAGTGGTGCTAGAGCAAACAATAGCGCAAAAGCTAAACCTCCAAAGACGAGCATCGTGGAGAGCGCAGTCCTTGCGATATCCGGGATGTCGGCTTCGCAGCCAACAGCTAGTCTTTCAGATACGAGTTTCGTGAGTGCTCGGCCCATGCCGAGATCAAAGATGCTGAAGTAGCCGATGAGCGACCAAGCGATGGCGAGGAAGCCGAAGCGTTCGTCGCCATAGCCTTTCAATAGGAGTGGAATGGCAAAGAGGGCGAACACCAATGGAATCCCGGCGCCAGCCAGGTTCCAGGCAACGCTATGAGCGAAAGAGCGCGAACTGCTTACCACTGGCGTGCCATGTACCAAGCAGCAAACTTCCCCAGCCCCTCTTCAAGTGAAGTTCGAGGTGTGAAGCCCAAATCTCGCTTAGCAGAGCTAACGTCAGCATACGTAGAGTAGACATCACCCGCCTGCATTGGGAGCAGGTTCTTTGTGGCCGCGCGGCCGAGCTCGCGTTCCAGAATGGAGATCATCTCCAGGAGGCGTACCGGACGATTGTTTCCGAGATTATAAATGCGGTGTGCTGGGGCATCACTGGTAGTTGGTGCTCTTTGCACGATAGCTTCAATTCCGTCGACGATATCATCGATATATGTGAAGTCGCGCTCCATGTCCCCGTTGTTGTAAACGTCTATAGGCTTTCCAGCCATGATTGCGTCGGCGAACTTGAAATAGGCCATGTCGGGCCTTCCCCAAGGGCCATAAACGGTGAAGAATCGCAGGCCTGTGATGGGGAATCCGTACAGATGTGCGTACGCCTGACACATCAGTTCGTCAGCCCTCTTCGTTGCCGCATACAGCGAGACCGGCGAATCGACCCTGTCCTCTACCGAGTACGGCTGCTTGGTATTGGAGCCATAGACCGAAGAAGACGATGCGTAAACGAGGTGATTGACGCTGCTGTTCCTGCACCCCTCGAGTACCGTCAAGGTACCCGTGACATTGCTATCGACGTAAGCAAATGGATTTTCCAGGGAGTGACGCACGCCAGCTTGCGCGCCAAGATGGAGAACAACCTCGAAATCATTAGACCGAAACAGGTCAGACATCCCCGCCCGGTCGGCAAGATCTAGTCGTTTGAAAGAGAAGCCGTCGGTACGCTCGAGAATTGCCAGCCGTGCCTCTTTTAGCCTAATGTCATAGTAATCATTGAGGTTGTCGATGCCGACCACCTCATGCCCCGCTTCGAGCAGTCGAACCGAACTGTGAAAGCCGATGAAACCGGCGGCCCCGGTGACGAGAATCTTCATTTTCTTTCCTGTTAATCGGCGCCGAAAAGATCCCGGCTGTATACCTTTTCGGCGACGTCTTTAAGCTCACCCGTAAGCCGGTTGGCTACGATGACATCCGCCTCGCGTTTGAAGGCCTGCAGGTCATTGACGACCCGCGAGCGGAAGAACTCCGCCTCCTGCAGTACGGGTTCGTAAACGATCACCTCGATGCCCTTGGCCTTGATGCGCTTCATCACGCCCTGGATGCTAGAGGCACGGAAGTTGTCCGAACCCGCCTTCATGATCAGCCGGTGGATGCCCACGACCTTCGGGTTGCGACGCACGATCTCGTTGGCGATGAAGTCCTTGCGCGTCGTATTGGAGTCGACGATGGCCTGGATCAGGTGCTGAGGCACGTCTTGGTAGTTGGCCAGCAGCTGCTTGGTGTCCTTGGGCAGGCAGTAGCCGCCATAGCCGAACGAGGGGTTGTTGTAGTGGCTGCCGATGCGCGCGTCTAGGCACACGCCGTCGATGATCTGGCGGGTGTCCAGGCCATGGGTGGCCGCGTAGGTGTCCAACTCATTGAAGTAGGCCACGCGCATGGCCAGGTACGTGTTGGCGAACAGCTTGATCGCCTCGGCCTCGGTGGGATCAGTGAACAGCACCGGCACGTCGCGGCTGATCGCGCCCTCCTGCAGCAGCGCGGCGAAGGTGGCGGCGCGCTCGGAGCGCTCGCCCACCACGATCCGGCTTGGGTGCAGGTTGTCGTACAGGGCGCGGCCTTCGCGCAGGAACTCCGGCGAGAAGATCAGCTTGTCGGTACCAAGCTCCTCGCGCAGGCGCTGCGTGTAACCGACCGGCACGGTGGACTTGATCACCATGGTCGCGGTCGGATTGACCGCCATCACGTCACGGACCACCGACTCGACCGAGCTGGTGTTGAAGTAGTTGGTCTGCGGGTCGTAATCGGTAGGCGTGGCGATGACCACGAAGTCGGCACCTTCGTAGGCTTCCCGCGGATCGAGCGTGGCCGCCAGGTCCAGCGGCCGGTTGGCCAGGTAACCCTCGATCTCGGGGTCCTCGATGGGCGAGCGCCGCGCGTTGATGGCTTCGACCCGGCCTGGATTGATGTCCAGGGCGACGACCTTGTGATGCTGGGCTAGCAGGATGGCGTTGGAAAGGCCGACATATCCGGTGCCAGCTACTGCGATCTTCATAACGTCCCTGTCAATAGGCGTTCTTGTGCACGAACCCTTTGAACAGGGTCATGAAAATGATCTTGAGGTCTAACGCCAACGACCAGTTCTCGATGTAATACAAGTCGCACTCAATGCGCTTGTTGAGGTCGGTAGATCCCCGCCAACCATTGACCTGCGCCCAACCGGTGATGCCAGCCTTGACCATGTGCTTCTTCATGTAGGCCGGGATCTCATGCTTGAACTTGTCCACGAACACCGGCCGCTCCGGTCGTGGGCCAACGATGGACATGTCGCCCTTGAGCACGTTGATGAACTGCGGAAGTTCGTCCAGGCTTGTCTTGCGCAGGAAGGAGCCAACGCGCGTGGCGCGGTTCTCGCCTGCCTTCGCCCAAACGGCGCCGGTTGAGGTCTCAGCGTCAACCGGCATCGAGCGGAATTTCAGCATCCAGAAGGTCTTGTTGTTCCAGCTCATGCGTTCCTGCCGGTAGAACACCGGGCCGGGCGAACTCAGCTTCACCGCAACGGCGATCGCGATCATGAGCGGGGAGATGGCCAGCAGGATCGCGGCGGCCAGCACCCGGTCCTCGATCGCCTTCAGAATCCGCGCAGGGCCCTGCAAGGGGGTCTGCTGCAGGTTGATCACCGGCAGGCCGGCGATCTGTTCCACCGAATGGTTGAGGAGATGCATGCCGAACAGGTCGGGCACGAACTTGATGTCTGCCGTCGAGTGCTGGAGCTGGTTCAGCGCGAAGGAGATCTTGGACTGCTCCTTCATTGGCAGTGCGATCCACACCTGGTCGACCTGGCGGGAAGCCACGTAGCCTTCCAGCGCATCCAAGCGCCCCAACAGAGGCACGCCATTGATCGTGCTGCGGTCGGCATGGGTGGCGAACCAGCCAGCAACCCGGATACCTGCCCAAGGGCTGCTCTGCAGGGCGTCGACGATCCGCTGTGCATCCGGGTTGGCGCCCACGATCACGGCAGTGCGCTGGTCCATGCCGCGCGAGCGCACCCAGGCTGCCCCGCCGCGCACGAAGATGCGCAGGCCGATGGCGGCCGTCAGGCTCAACGCGAACCATGAGGCCAACCACAGCCGCGAGAGATCGTCGCTGAGCTGCAGGGCGGTGGTGTACACTAGGACCCCGGTGAATACGACCGACCATTGCAGCCCGACCTGGAAGGTCTCCGCGGTCAGGCCTCGCCCGCGCCAGCTTCGATACAGCGGCGACGTGTTGAACACGATCAGCGCCGTCAGGACGGCCACCACGACAACCCCGATTTCGTCCCGGGTATGCGCGAGGGTTCCGAACCGCAGCAGATGGGCGAGTAGCGTGCCGGCGATCAACAGGATCGGGTCGCCGAACCGGAGGATGGCGCCGAAAGCGGCCGTAAAATTGTTGGCCGAATCTGGCCTGATCTCGGTTGCAGGCCGAAGTGGACTCAAAAGCATCGCGGTTTTCCCCTGTAGGTCTTGCCGGGCGCCGGGGGGAGTGATCCGCTCGGGGCCCTAGCCTGCCTGCTGCACTGCAGCAGAGGATGTGACGAGGATAGCAGAATAGGGAGCCGTGGCTCACTGTCCCAATTAGTGCGGCGAGGCTGACCCGACTCCATGCTCAGAAACCGGGTTCGTTGAAGAACGAACGCCAGTCGCGCTCGCCGGTCATGCCGTACAGGCTGTAGGGTCGGCTGAGGCGGGCACCACCGTCGCGCACCAGCGGGTTCCAGACCAGGTTGAAGCGTCCGGGTACGGAGCGGGGCAGTACGTGATCGAACGGGATGGTGACGAAGATGCCCTTGTCGAAGCTGCCCTCCCCGAACTCCTCGGACGAGACGTTCGTCCTGGTCGCCCAGGCGCCCATGGTCACGCCGTTGTCGAAGACCCTGGCCAGGGTCAGGGTTGCGCCCCAGTCGCCGGCCAAGTAGCGCCCGGCGGCCAGCGAGGCATGCACCCGCCGCTCCCGGTCGAACGAGTAGTAGAACGTGGCGTGTCCGGTACCGGTTTCGTAGTCGCGGAAGCTGAAGTGCTGGTCGAAGTCGCGCTGCTTCACCCAGTTGACGTCCACGCTGACCGCCCAAGGCTCGCCGAACGGCCGGTACAGCATCTCGCCGCCGACGCCGCCGAACATGGATTCGAACAGGCCGGCGTAGGCCATGCCGTAAAGGTCACGCCCCATCGAGCGTGCGTGGGTCAGCTGCAGCAGCGGCACGGTGACCTCGGAGGTGGTCACGTACTTGCGCATGTCGGTGCGCACGCGCGGCAGCTTGCTGGGCGCGTCGTACTTGAACTTGTCGAAGTTGTCGAACAGGTTGGCGCTGACCGTGCCGGCCACCCAGGTGTTGCGCGAGAAACGCCACTCCGCCGAGGTGTTGGCGCTGAGCTGGTAGAGCAGGAAGCCGTCCGGGCCGCCCATGATGTGGCGGAAGCCGGGGGACATCTGGAAGCTGAAGCGATCCAGCGGCTCATCGTGCACCACAGTGCCCAGGCGCGAACTGCCCGGCGGGTTCAGTTCGACGCTGCGCGACAGCGTGGCCAGATCAATGTCGCCGCGGTCATAGGCGCGCAGCGCATCGAGGGAAACGCTGGACTGGGCAACCGGAAGTCCGCGCCTTTCGAACTCCACCGTGACCCAGTCGATGTCGTCGGTGGAGTTGGCGACGATCCGTGCCGCCCGGTCCAGGCCTTCCGAGGTGCGACGGTAGCGGGTCTGGTTGCCGCGCACGATCAGTTCGCGGCCGGCCACGCTGATGTCGTGTACGTCGATCCCGGCGTTGCGACCCAGGCGCGAGGAAATACCGGGCCAGCTTTCGCCGGGCAGCAGCACCGTAGCCGTCGTGTCCGCCGTCGAGGGGGCAGTCGCCGCCTCCATCGCCCGCTCGACCGAAGCAGCACGTTCCACCAGGGGCTCCCGCTTCGGATCCAGCGGGTGCGCCGCGACGGTGCCATGGCCGGGGTTGCCGCGCAGGACCAGGGCGGCCGACAGCTCATTGCCGCGTTCCCAGCCGAGCATCACCTGTACGCCCGGACGGATACGGTAGTGCAGGCCGAGATTGATGCGGGAATCCTGCGGCAGCGACTTGAGCCTGGGCTCCTGGTCGTAATCGTGGCCGTCGTACTCGAGCTTCAGCAGCAGCGGATCATGCGGGGTTTGCCAGCTGACGCCGCCGAACACACCCACCGGTCCGCGGAACAGGTAGCGCGTACCGAACCGGCCTGCGTTATCGACGGAACTGGTCGCGGGTGGGCGGGTGCTGAAGCGGTCGTCGATCCAGCGCAGCGGATTGGCGAAGTCGCCATTGCTGCCCAGATAACCGGTCGCCAGGCCCAGGCTCGCATCGAACTGGCCGAAGCGCTTGCTCGCCACCACGTATTCGCTGGAGAACAGGCCGGTACCGCCGATGTCGCGCATGCCGAAAGCCACCTGCGGCAGCCATCGGCTCTCCTCCCACAACCGCAGCTTGAAATCGACCGACTTGTCCTTGTAGTTCTGGTCGCCACTCAGGTCGTCCGGGCCGTAACGCACGCCCGCCACGTTGATGTAGCGGAACGACGCCTCCAGCCACGGGAACGGCTGCAGCGAGAAGTTGTAGCGGCTGTAGGGCGAAGTATGGCTGGCGACGAAGCTCAGCTCACCCTCCGGGGCCATGCGCGCGGTCGGGTTCTGCAGCAGGCCGGCGCCGCCCCAGACGCTCTGGGTCACCGGCACTTCGGCGTGCAGGCTGCCGCTGATGGCCAGGGCCAGCAGGCTGGCGGCCGGCGCCAGGCGGTGGACCGGGGAACGCGGCATCACGGTGCCCCCGCCGGCAGGTGCTGGGTGGCCAGGAATGCGGCCATGTCGGCGTTGAAACCCGGCGCCACGTCGCCGATGGCGCGTTCGTCGAGGGGCACGTAGAGCAGCGCGCCCGGTGCCAGCGAATGCCCCTCGCTGCGGTTCCAGGCGCCAATGCCCAGTCGCTGGACCTCGCCATCGGGCTGGATCGCGTAGATCCAGTCGCGGTCGGCGCTGTCGGCGGGCGCGCAGTCGCGCAGGTAATCGGCAGCTTCGCGCAGCGGTACGTGCACCAGTTCGCAGTGGCCGGCCACGGCGCCGACGACACGGATGGTGTGCGGGCGGCGCGGGTACACGAAGCGGTCGCCGTCGGCCGCCGGCCGGTTGGAGAAGCGGTCCAGCTCCAGGCGGCGCGGATCCATGTCGGTGCGGACGCGGCCGGTCACCGGCAGCGTCTCCAGCCAGGTGCGCAGTGGCGCGACCTGCGATGCGACTCCGCCAGGAAGCTGCGCGGCCGCCAGCGCATCAAGGTCGTATTCCAGACCAGCCTTCATCCGGCGCTGGGCAGCCAGCTCCGAGGGGCGCAGCACGGCGGCCCCAAGCGGGTAGGCCTCGCCGGTCGGGCCCGCCACGAGCAGCACGTCCGCGAAGCGCGCGCCGGCGCCCAGGGCGATGGCTCCGGGCTGGCGCACGGCGCCCTCCACCCAGGCCTGCCGCGCCGGGGCGGCCATGGAGAACGAAAGCAGCAGCCCGCACGCCGCGGACAGCAAAGTCCGCTTCATCCCGGGTTCCCCTGCAGCTTCAGGTGCACCAGTTCCACCCAGGTGCCCGGCGCGACCAGCTGGCGGCTCTTCCAGACGAAGCCGGTATTCGGGTCGGCCCAGTAGTGGTTGCTGCCGCGCACGCCCGGACCGGAGAGCGATTCCTCGTAATGGACCAGTTCGCGCGCGTTGCCGAGGATGTCCACGCGCTCGCTGCCGCGACGTTGCAGGTGGCCTTCAACCACCACTCCGTAGCGGTAGCCATCGCGCCAGTCGTACCTGCGCGTGACGGTCGCCTGCCGGTCGCCCAGTGCGGCCAGGTGCAGGAAGGGGTTGTCGCCCTCGATGCGGATCTCGTCGACATTGGCCCCGGCCATGCCATGGGTGCCCACGACGAGGCCATGGCGCAGGAGCATCAACTCGCCCTGGCCGCCATACCAGGCCTGGCGGTCGCCATCGACGAGGCCCATGACCATGGCGCCTCGGTAGCCGGGGCCCTCGACCTGCATCACCGCGTGGGTGACGCCTTCGAGCTTCTCCACCAGCACCGGCGACTTCCAGCGGTTGCCGACCAGCTTCATCGTGTCCAGCGCGGTGCGGCTGCTGCTCGAGCAGGCGCTGGTGGCCAGCAACGCTGCCACCAGCGCCATGCGCGCGACCATGCCCACGCCACGTGACGTGGCGCGGGCGGATCGATGCTCGGCATGCGTCGCGCGGTCGTGCAGCAAGGCGTCAGTTCGACAGGTCGGAGCTCGCGCTGGCGGCGTTGCTGATGATCCCGGAGAATGGCAGCAGCTGGCTCACGAAGCGGCTCCAGCGGGTGATGCCGGCGGCGCCGACGAACACCACGTCGCCGGGCAGCAGCTCGAACTGGCTGGCCACGGCGAACGCCGCGGGCGAGCGCGCCTCGAGCTGGTAGACGACCGACGGCTTGGCCTGCAGGTCGCTGCTGCCGCGGATCACGTAGACCGCGTTGCCGTTGGAGGTCGCCTGCGAGAGGCCGCGGGCCCGGCCCAGCGCCTGGCTGAGGCTGATGCTGCCGGTCTTGAAGTTCTGCGCGCCGGGCAGGTTGACCTCGCCGACCACGAACACTTCCTTGGCATCCAGGAACGGGATGTAGACGTGGTCGTCGGCCTTGAGCAGGAGCGAGCCGGCCTCCGGACGCGACAGGTCCAGCGTGTAGGTCACGCCGTCGCGGGTCAGGCGCACGCCGGACAGGTCGGCTTCCTGCGGGTTGAAGCCGGCGCTGCCGATGGCGTCGTTGAGGGTCATCGGCACCACGGTCATCGGCACCACGCCCGGGCGCGCGGCCGCGCCGGTGACCCACGCGCGCTGGCTGGCGTAGGTGAGGATCGAGACATCGACCTGCGGCGCTTCGATGTAGCGCGCCAGGCGCTGGGCCAGTTCATCGCGCAACTCGGTCGGGGTCATGCCGGCGGCGTTGATCTTGCCCACGTAGGGGTAGAACAGCGTGCCGTCACCCTGGACGAGGCGGCCGGCGGCGTTGAGCTGTTGCTGCGCGCCCGCCGGAACGGTGAGCTCCGGATGGTCCCACACGGTGATGTAGAGGACGTCGCCGGCGCCGATCCGGTACGGCCCGGGCTGGTAGCTGGCCAGCGCGGCGGGAATCGCGTCGTTCGCGGCCGCGGCGGCGCGGTCCATGGCGATCAGCCGGGGCGTGATCGCGACCAGGTCGAGCTGGTCGTTGCCGGTGGTGTGGATCTGCGCCGGGCCCGGGGTGGTCCGCTCCAGGTGCTGGCCCGGCGCCCACAGGCAGCCGGACAGGCCAGTCGCCGCCAGCAGCGCGATGGCGAAGGGGCTGAGCTTCATTTCTGTTCCGATGGAAAAGGCAGGGGCGGCCTGTCGGCCGCCCACCAGAAGACACCGCCGGACCCGCCGGCGGCTACCGCGTATGTACGGGCGGATGCGTCAGGGCGTGGTGCCGGTGGTGCCGGTGGTGCCACCGCCGCCACCCGACGGCGGGGGGGTTTGGGGGGTGTCGCGGTCGGTGCTGTCGCGGGAGACGGCGACGGCGGCCGCGGCCGCCGCAGCACCGATCGCAGCGATCGTGGTCACGCTCAGGCCGGCAGCGGCAGCGCCTGCAGCACCTGCACCCGCAGCGGCACCGGCACCCGCGGCACCAGCACCAGCACCAGCACCAGCACCAGCACCAGCACCAGCACCAGCACCAGCCTGACCGGCCCCGGCGCCAGCGCCAGCGCCCTGGCCGGCGCCTGCACTACCCTGGCCTGCGGCACCCTCGCCGGCGCCCGCACCACTTTGGCCGGCACCGGTTTCCTGCGGCGGCTGCTGCCCCGCGGCAAACGCGTATGGATGCCAGTTCACGCTGGCCAGGACGGTCAAGCAGAGCAGCGGCAGCTTCATGTTCATTCGGTTCCCCGTGGGATTCGGTTTGATGACGACTATCACAAACGTTAGGTGGACCAATGCGGGTTTGTCAAACCGGATCAATCACTTGCATCTTCCATCAAAGCCCTGCTGCATTGCAACATACAGACGCGGGCAGGGGATTCCGGTAAGCTTCGCGCGCCGGGGCCGCCGGTCGGAAGTCATGGAAGGGCTTCGGTCAAGTGTTCAGCAAGTTGTTGTTCGTGTGCGTCGGCAACATCTGCCGTAGCCCCACCGCCGAGATCCTGATGCGTGCCCGCCTCGGCGACCGCCCGGGCGTGGAGGTCGCGTCGGCGGGCCTGCAGGCGCTGGTCGGCCGCCCGATCGACCCGACCGCCGCCCAGCTGCTGCGCGAGGCCGGGCATGACCCTGACGGGCATCGGGCCCGGCAGGCAACCCCCTCCGTGCTGGCCGCGGCCGACCTGGTCCTGGTGATGGAGCAGGCGCACCTGACGCGCATCGCGCGCGAGGTGCCCCAGGTCAGTGGCAAGACCTTCCTGCTCGGCAAGTGGCGAGGAGGGCGCGAGGTGCCGGACCCCTACCGGCAGCACCGCGAAGCCTTCGAGCACGTGTACCGCCTGATCGACGACTGCGTCGACGCTTGGGCCCCCTATATTCGATGAGTCGCGCCTAGAAGCGGCTGGAACAAGACGGAAACCCCCGATGACCAACCCGACCGGCACGCGCCTGGCGCGCAACGAGGACGAGATCGACCTCCGCGAACTGGCGGGCATCCTGATCGACCGCAAGTGGTGGATCATCGGGGTGACCGCGGTGTTCTTCGTGCTGGGCGTGGCCTATGCGCTGCTGGCGTCGCCGGTGTACCGCGCCCAGGCGATGGTCCAGGTCGAGTCGAAGATGCCGAGCATCCCCGGCCTGTCGGACCTCAGCTCGCTGACCGGCGGTGGCAGCACCGCTTCGACCACCGAAGTGGCGCTGCTGACCTCGCGCTCGGTGGTCGGCACTGCGGTGGACCAGCTGCATCTGGATATCGAGGTCGAGCCGCGCCGCTTCCCGCTGGTGGGCAACTTCCTCGCCCGCCGCTTCAAGCCGGAGACGCCGGACCAGGTCGCCCCGCCGAAGCTGGGCCTGTCCAGCTATGCCTGGGGCGGCGAGGTCCTGGAGATCCAGCGTCTTGAAGTGCCGGCGGCGCTGGTGGGCGAGACACTCGAACTGGAAGCCCTCGGCGACGGTGGCTTCGTCCTGCGCTCGCCGGATGGCGAGGAACTGCTGCGTGGCACCGCCGGCGAGACCGCGGAACGCAACGGCGCGATCGCCGAGGTCGCGCAGCTCCGCGCCAACGCGGGTACCCGCTTCGACGTGGTGAAGCAGCGCCGCCTCGACGTGGTCGCCGGCGTGCAGGAGGACATCAAGGCCGCCGAGCAGGGCAAGGAATCCGGCATCCTGCAGGTGACCTACGAGGACACCGACCCGATGCGCGCCCAGGCGCTGGTGCAGAAGGTGGCCGAGGCCTACGTGCGCCAGAACGTCGAACGGAGCTCCGCCGAGGCCGCCTCGCAGCTGCAGTTCGTCAAGGACCAGCTGCCGGACGTGCGCCGCCAGGTGGAGCAGGCGCAGGCGGCGATGAGCGCCTACCAGTCCAAGGCCAACTCGGTCGACATCTCGATGCAGACCAAGGGCCTGCTGGAGCAGGAGGTCGCGGTCGAGACCGCGATCCAGCAGCTGCGCCTGAAGCAGGCGGAGATGGACCGCAGCTTCACCCGCGAGCACCCGGCCTATCGCGCCCTGCTCAACCAGATCGGCGAGCTGGAAGCGCGCAAGGCCGGCTTCCGCAAGCAGGTCGGCGAACTGCCCGACACCCAGCAGGAACTGCTGCGCCTGACCCGCGACCTGCAGGTCAGCAACGAGCTGTACACCGCCCTGCTCAACCAGGCCCAGCAGCTGGACGTGGCCCGCGCCGGCACGGTGGGCAACGTGCGCATCGTCGACGACGCGGTGGTGGACACCGCCAACCCGGTCAAGCCGCGCAAGGCGCTGGTGGTGCTGGTGGCGACCCTGCTCGGCGGTTTCCTGTCGGTGGCCGGCGTGTTCCTGCACCGCATGCTCAACCCGGGCATCGAGGACCCCGCCCAGATCGAGGAGCTGGGCCTGCCGGTGTACGCGGCTATCCCGCTGAGCGAATCCAAGGCGCTGCCGAAGGTCCACCACGGCCGCAAGGGCGCGCGCATCGTCGCCGATGGCCGCCACCACCTGCTGGCGGTGGCCGAGCCGGCCGACCTGGCGGTGGAGGCGCTGCGCAGCCTGCGCACCAGCCTGCACTTCGCCATGCTCGAGGCGAAGAACCGGATCCTCACCATCTCCGGTTCGCGCCCGGACGTGGGCAAGACCTTCGTCTCGGCCAACCTGGCCGCGGTGGTCGCCCAGGCCGGGCAGAAGGTGCTGGTGATCGACGCCGACATGCGCAAGGGCTCACTGCACAAGGTGCTCGGCGTGCAGGCCGGCCCGGGCCTGTCCGACCTGCTGGGCGGGAAGGCGGACCTGGCGGCGGTAGTCAAGCCGGTGGGCGGCATGCAGGGCCTGAGCTACCTGCCGCGCGGCGATATCCCGCCGAATCCGTCCGAGTTGCTGATGCATCCGCGCTTCGCCCAGCTGCTGAAGGTGGTGGCCGACCAGTACGACCTGGTCATCGTCGACACCCCGCCGATCCTGGCGGTGACCGACGCGGCGCTGGTCGCGTCGCATGCCGGTTCGAACCTGCTGGTGACCCGCTTCGGCGTCAACCAGGCGCGCGAGATCGCGCTGACCGTGCAGCGCTTCGAGCAGAACGGCGTGCCGGTGAAGGGCGCGATCTTCAACGCGGTGCAGAAGCGCGCCACCGGTTACTACAGCTACGGCTACTACGATTACCGGCCGTCCGACGCGCGCACCTGAGCGCGCCGGCTGAGGCCGTGACCTGCCGCGCCGCCTGCGGGTGGCGCGGCGGCGTGGTTGTATCCTTGCGCCATGGCATACGAGCGCTACGAAACACCCATCCTGCCGCCGGTCCCGCGCTGGCGTGAACGGCTGGGGCAGTACTGGAAACTGGTCCGCGGCGACCGCCCGATCGGCGTGTTGCTGCTGCTGTGGCCGACATGGTGGGCGCTGTGGCTGGCCGCGAAAGGCCTGCCGGACCTGTGGACGCTGTTCGTGTTCACCGCCGGCGTGTGGCTGACCCGCTCGGCCGGCTGCGTGATCAACGACTACGCCGACCGCTGGCTGGACCCGCAGGTCGAGCGTACGAAGGAACGGCCGCTGGCCACCGGTGCGGTGTCCGGGCGCGAGGCGCTGGCGGTGTTCGCGGTGCTGATGCTGGTGGCGTTCGCGCTGGTGCTGACGCTCAACCGGTTGACGGTGTGGCTGAGTTTCGCCGGGCTGTTCCTGGCGGCGACCTATCCGTACTTGAAGCGCCACACGTACCTGCCGCAGGTGTACCTGGGCATGGCCTTCGGCTGGGGCATCCCGATGGCTTTCGCCGCGGTGCAGGGCGAGGTGCCGGCGCTGGGCTGGCTGCTGTATTGCGCCAACATCCTGTGGTCGACCGCGTACGACACCTGGTACGCGATGGTCGACCGCGACGACGACATCCGCGCCGGGTCGAAGTCCACCGCGATCCTGTTCGGCGACCTGGACCTGGTCGTGCAGGGCATCCTCTACGCGCTGACCCTCCTTGCGCTGGCCTTCGTCGGGCAGCAGGCGCAGCTGGGCGTGGCCTACTGGGCCGGCCTGGGCGTGGCGCTGCTGTTGGTGGGTTACGAGTTCTGGATCGCGCGCCGACGCGAGCGCGGGCCCTGCTTCCGCGCCTTCCTGCACAACAACTGGGTGGGGCTGGCGGTGTTCGCCGGCATCGCGGTCCATTACGCCCTGTAGCGCGCGCGGCGCCCCCGTAGAGCGGGGCTTGCCCCGCTGCTCTTCACGCGCCTTGGGACATCCGACGTGGGAGTCGGGCGAGCCCGACTCTACAAGGGACGCGCTTCTGTAGAGCGGGGCTCGCCCCGCTGCTCTTCACGCGCCTTGGGACATCCAGCGTGGGAGTCGGGCAAGCCCGACTCTACAAGGGACGCGCTTCCCGTAGAGCGGGGCTTGCCCCGCTGCTCTTCACGCACCTTGCGACATCCAGCGTGGGAGTCGGGCAAGCCCGACTCTACAAGGGACGCGCTTCTGTAGAGCGGGGCTTGCCCCGCTGCTCTTCACGCACCCCGGGACATCCAGCGCGGGAGTCGGGCAAGCCCGACTCTACAAGGGACGCGCTTCTGTAGAGCGGGGCTCGCCCCGCTGCTCTTCACGCACCTTGCGACATCCAGCGTGGGAGTCGGGCAAGCCCGACTCTACGGGGTGCCAGCCCGCTGCTCCCCCCGGGAGGGGCTGTATCGCCGTTGTAGAGCGGGGCTTGCCCCGCTCCACGCATCCGCAGACGACGGTTTCTCGGAAGCGGGTGGCCTGTATCGCTGCCTGTGTGGACGCCAGGACAT
>NZ_AZUZ01000006.1 GCF_000513955.1 Pseudoxanthomonas suwonensis J47 | reverse complement strand
CGGCTCAAGGACCTCGAGTCCGAGAACGCCCGGCTCAAGCGGCTGGTGGCCGAGCAGATGCTGGTCATCGACGGGATGAAGGAGATCGTCCGAAAAAAATGACGACCCCGTCGGAACGACGCGACACGGTCCAGGTGCTGGTCCGTCGGGGACTCTCGCAGCGCAAGGCCCTTCGTTACCTGGGCCTGAGCCGCCGCATCGCCAGCTACGCTCCGCGCCAGGCCGCCAAGGACCAGGCGGTGGCCGAGCGCTTGCTGGCCGCGTCGCCGAAGGTGCCGCGGTTCGGGTATCGCCGGATGGCGGCCTGGCTGGACCTGGGCGAGGCCCGGGTGCGGCGCCTGTGGCGTCGGCTGGGCTTGAACATTCCCCGCCGCCGGCCGCGTCGCCGCCGATCCGGCAACGATATCCGCCTTCCGGGCGCGGTTCGCCCGAATGCCGTCTGGAGCTACGACTTCGTCCACGACCAGATGGTCGACGGGCGCGCCTTGAAGATGCTGTGCGTGATCGACGAATACACCCGGGAGTGCCTGGCCATCGAGGTCGGGGCCAGCCTGCGGGCGCAGGACGTGATCCTGACCCTGTCGCGGTTGATGCGGCTCTACGGCAAGCCGGCCTTTGTCCGCTCCGACAACGGCGCCGAGTTCACCGCAGCCAAGGTGATGCGCTGGCTGCGCGACGCGGCGATCGGCCCGGCGTTCATCGCGCCGGGCAGCCCGTGGCAGAACGGCTTCGTCGAAAGCTTCAACGGCAAACTGCGGGACGAGCTGCTGAACCGGGAATGGTTCCGCAGCCGCGCCGAGGCCAAGGTGCTGATCGAACGCTGGCGGCAGTTCTACAACGAACAGCGGCCGCACAGCGCCCATGGCTACAAACCGCCGGCAACCGTTCGCCGGAACTGGTCCGAACCCGATACCATCCACCCCGGACTCACTGCCTGATTGGCTACAAGTTCCATACTCAGGTCACTTCGACTTCCACTGGTAGTACGTCGCCGTGCTGATCCCCGCCTGCCGGCAGAGATCCTTCACCGGAATCCCGGCATCACCCTGCTTGAGGATCGAGACGATCTGAGCCTCGCTGAACTTCGACTTCTTCATGGAACCTCCTGGCTGAAAAGATGCCAGAAAGTTCTACTTCCGGGGTGTCCGGGATCAGGGGGAGCTTACGGTGGCCCTGGGCGTGCTGTGCACCGGGCTGGCCTTCATCTACTTCTACCGGCTGATCCACCGTATCGGCGCGGCCCGCACCTCCACGGTGACTTACCTGATCCCGCTGTTCGGCGCGCTGTTCGCCTGGCTGCTGCTGGACGAGCCGGTGACGGTGAAGATGCTGCTGGCGGGCGGGCTGATCCTGGGCAGCGTGGCGATCAGCCAGCGCGCGAACTGAGCCGGGTCAGTCCTTCGCCACGCGCACCGGCAGCGGCACGTTGCACAGGTCGATGTGGCCGGCCGGGCGCTTGTAGAAATCGTCGCGGCGGTTGCGGCGGGCCTCGACCACGTCGCGGAAACTCTGCGTGTCGGTGCGCAGCAGTTGCAGGCGGGTGCGCTCGGCCTCGGGCACTTCGCTGGCCAGGCGGATCGCGCGGATCGGGGTGCGCTGCGCCGGGTCCGGGTAGAAGCCCATCGGTTCGGGACCGCGCGGCAGGGCGCTGAGCAGCTCGATGCCCTGGATCACGCGGCCGACCTGGGTGATGTTGCGGTCCAGCTGGCGCGGCGACTGGCCGATCACCACGTACAGCTCGGCGCCGAGGCTGCTGTCGGCCTCCAGGTTGCGGCCGGCGCCGACCACGCCGTAGCAGTGCGCCATCCAGGCCCTGCCCGAAGCCGGGTCGCGCCCGGCGGCGAAGCCGTCGGCGAAGCCGACCTGCGGCGCCCAGCCGTCCGCGTCCGCCAGCACCTCGAAGGCCAGGCCGGCGGCGTCGCGCTCGAACTCGGCCGGCAGCTTGCGCTCGGCCGAGCCCAGGTCCCGGGCCTTGGCCGGATCGTCGGCCTCGGCGTCGCCGAACTGGACCACGAAGTTGTCCTGCACTCGATAGATGCTGGTCCCGTTCCAGAAACCCTCGCGGGCCAGGGTGCGGATGTTGGCCACGTGCGCCGGGGCGAAACCCGGCGCCAGCTCGATCACCACCCGGCCCGCCTCCAGCTCCAGATAGAGGGTGCTGGCGGGGTCGGGCGTGCGCCAGTCCGCCGGGGGGGAGGCATCGAGGATTTCCTGCATGCTGCGGTAGGGCGGGTTTGCAGCCGCGGTGGCGGCAGGCGCCGGGTCCGGGGAGCGGACGCACGCCGCGCACAGCGCGAGCAGGCAGGCGGGCAGGGCGAGGCGCAGGGTCATGGCATGGGCAGGCGGCGAAGGTCGGCCGATTCTCGCCGCGGTGTGCTCAGCCGCCAAGCGCCGGCGGATGCGGCTGCCGGGGGCTGGGTCGCATGACTACCGGCACATACGCTATACCGAAGTTGATAATAGATTGGACTCCAGCCTAGCGAACCCGACGCCAGGGGAGCCGCCGCGATGGGCGAGATCGAAGCGCAACTGAAGAAGTTCCAGAAGGAGCTCAGCGCCGGCACCGTGTCGCTGGCGCTGCTGGCGGTGCTGGCGCAGGCGCGCGAGCCGCTGTACGGCTACCTGATCGCCAAGCGCCTGGAGCAGGTCGGCGAGGGCGTGCTCAGCGGCAAGCAGAGCGCGCTGTACCCGGTGCTGCGCAACCTCGAGGGCGCGGGGCTGCTGGAAAGCCACGTCGAGCCCTCGGTGGCCGGTCCGCCGCGCCGCTACTACCGCATCACCGGCGAGGGCCGCGAGGCCCTCGCGCAATGGGCCGCCGCCTGGCGCGCCACCCGAGATTCCGTCGATTCCGTGCTGGAGGGAGTATCCGCATGAACGCCACCGCATCCCCGCCGCCGTCCGACCCGCGGCCCCTGCCCACCACCATCCCCGAATACCTGGCGCAGCTGCGCGAGGCGCTGAAGGGCGCCGACTCGGCCATGGTCCAGGACGCGCTCTACGACGCCGAGGAGTACCTGCGTTCGGAACTGGCCGAGCAGAGCGGGAAGAGCGAGGCCGAGGTGATCGCCGCGGTCGCCGGCAGCTACGGCGCGCCGGAGGAAGTGGCCGAGATCTACCGCGAGACCGAGGTGACGGTGAACCGCGCGCTGCGCCAGCCGCGGCCGCCGAAACGGCGCTCGCTGCCCGGCCGCTTCTTCGGCGTGGTCGCCGATCCGTACACCTACGGCGCGCTGTTCTACATGCTGCTGTCGCTGGCCACCGGCGTCTTCTACTTCACCTGGGTGACCACCGGCGCCAGCCTGTCGGCCGGCCTGCTCATCCTGATCATCGGCGTGCCGCTGCTGCTGCTGTTCCTGATGTCGGTGCGGCTGCTGTCGCTGGTGGAAGGGCGCATCGTCGAGACCCTGCTGGGCGTGCGCATGCCGCGGCGGCCGCTGTACACGCAGCGCGACAAGCCCTGGCTGAAGCGCTTGGGCGAGCTGTTCACCGACTGGCGCACGTGGACGGCGATGGGCTACATGCTGCTGATGCTGCCGCTGGGCGTCGCCTACTTCTCCGCGGTCGTGACCCTGCTGGCCACGTCCGTCGGGCTGATGGCCGCCCCGTTCGCGGCGCTGCTGGGCCACGCCGGCGCGGGCATCTACCTGGACGGCATCAGCTTCTCGCTGGCCGACGACTGGAGGATCGCAATCGTGGCGTTCCTGGTGGGGTTCCTGCTGCTGTTCGCCACCCTGCACCTGGCGCGCCTGGTCGGCCATTTCCACGGCTGGCTGGCCAAGAACCTGCTGGTCCGCGACCCGGTGGTCTGAGCAACGCCACCACGCCGCCGCACAAGGCTGCAGGAACGGAAAGCCCCGCGCGAAGCGGGGCTTTTCTTTTTGCAGGAGGCGTCGACCCGTCAGCCCGCGTACGTGGCGATGAACTCGCGCACCTGCGGGTATACGGTCTCGCGCCAGCGGCGGCCGCTGAAGATGCCGTAATGGCCGGCGCCCTCGACGGTGAGGTGGCGCTGCTTCGCCTTCGGGATGCCGGTGCACAGGTCGTGCGCGGCCTCGGTCTGGCCGAGGCCGGAGATGTCGTCCAGCTCGCCCTCGATGGTCATCAGCGCGGTGCCCTTGATCGCCGCCGGGTTGACGGGTTCGCCGTTGACCACCCATTCGCCGCGCGGCAGCAGGAACTCCTGGAACACGGTGCGGATGGTGTCCAGGTAGTACTCGGCCGGCATGTCCAGCACCGCGTTGTACTCGTCGTAGAACTTGCGGTGCGCCTCGGCGTCCTGCAGGTCGCCCTTGACCAGGTCCGAGTAGAAATCCCAGTGCGACATGAAGTGGCGGCTGGGGTTCATCGAGATGAAACCGGCGTGCTGCAGGAAGCCCGGGTAGACGTCGCGACCCTGGCCCGGGTAGGGCTGCGGCACGGTGTGGATGACGTTGTTCTCGAACCACGACAGCGGGTTGCGCGTGGCCAGGTTGTTGACCGCGGTGGGGCTGCGGCGGGCGTCGATCGGCCCGCCCATCATCACCAGCGAACGCGGCACCGGTTCGCCGCGCGCGGCCATCAGCGACACCGCCGCCATCACCGGCACGGTCGGCTGGCACACGCTGATGACGTTGAGGTCGGCCGCGCCGATGTGGCGGATGAAGCCTTCGATGTAGGCGATGTAGTCGTCCAGGCCGAACGCGCCTTCCTCCACCGGAACCATGCGCGCGTCGATCCAGTCGGTGACGTAGACCTTGTGGTCGCGCAGCAGGGTGCGCACGGTGTCGCGCAGCAGGGTGGCGTGGTGGCCGGACAGCGGCGCCACCACCAGCACGACCGGATCGTCCTTGAGCGCTGCGATGGTCGCCGCGTCGTCGCTGTAGCGCTTGAAGCGCACCAGCCGGCAGAACGGCTTGCGCACGACTTCCTGTTCCAGGACCGGGACCTTGTGGCCCTCGATCTCCACCTCGTGGATGTTCCAGGGCGGCTTCTCGTAGTCCTTGCCCAGCCGGTGCACCAGCTCGTTGCCGGCGGCGATCCGCTCGGCGCCGGGCAGGGCCGCGACCCAGCTGGAGCGGTCGGAGAAGATGCGCGAGTTGGCCTCGGCCAGGTGCACCCAGGGGGCCATCATCGCGCGGTTGAGTTCGTGGAGCTGGTACAGCATGGATTGGCCACGCTTCCGGTTGGAGTGTTGCATCGCACAATCCTACCCGGAATCGGGTGAGCGAATCAGCAACGGCGCAGTGTCCCGCCGAGGGACAAAAGTGAATAGGGGCCGGGACTTGCCCGGCCCCTGCATGCCCCCTCGGGCGCGCGTATTCATTCGTCCGCAGGACGCAGCCAGGCGTACAGGATGCCGCCGAGCGCACCGCCGGCCAGTGGCGCCAGCCAGAACAGCCACAGCTGCCCGATCGCGCCCGGGCCGGCGAACAGCGCCACGCCGGTGGAGCGCGCCGGATTCACCGAGGTGTTGGTGACCGGGATGCTGACCAGGTGGATCAGGGTCAGGGCCAGGCCGATCGCGATCGGGGCGAAGCCGGCGGCAGCGCGGCCATGGGTGGCGCCCATGATCACCAGCAGGAAGAACGCGGTCAGCACCACTTCGCACAGGAACGCGGCGCCGATGGTGTAGCCGCCCGGCGAGCGCACGCCGTAGCCGTTGCTGGCGAAGGCGCCGGCGGCGTCCGGGTCGATGGCGAAGCCGCCACCACCACGGGCGATCTGCAGCAGGATGAAACCGGCGACGATCGCGCCCAGCACCTGGGCGACGAAGTAGGGCAGCAGGTCGCGCGCGGGGAAGCGGCCGCCGGCCCACAGGCCGAGGCTGACCGCCGGATTGAAATGGCCACCGGAGACATGGCCGAAGGCGTAGGCGCCGGTCAGCACGGTCAGGCCGAAGGCCAGCGCCACGCCGACGAACCCGATCCCCAGGGGATTGCCTTCGCCGCCGAACTTCGCCGCCAGCACCGCACTGCCGCAACCGCCCAGGACCAGCCACAAGGTGCCGAGGAACTCGGCCACACAGCGTTTCGAAAGAGCCATGGTCGTCCCCTTCAACGCCCGGGATGGGCGGGGCGAGTGTACGCCCGCGCGGGGACGGCGGCGTTGCGTTCCGGTTAAACCGGGCGGGGCTCAGCGCTGCGGCAGGGGGATGAACTCGTCGTCGCCCTCGATCCTGCCGAAGCGACCCTCGAGCCAGTCCTGCTTGGCCTGCTCGATGCGTTCCTTCGAGCTGGACACGAAGTTCCACCACAGGTGGCGGTGGCCGTCGAGCGGCTCGCCGCCCAGCAGCATCGCCTTGACCGGGGTGCGGGCGCGCAGCTTCGGGCGGGTGCCGCGGTCGGGCACGACCAGGTAGCGCGCGGGGATGTCGACGCCGTCCAGCTGGGCCTCGCCCTCAAGGATGTAGAGCGCACGCTCGACGTGGCCGTCGTCGAGCACGATCTCGGCGTCCGGCTGCAGGTCGATGGCGACGTTGAGCGTGTCGGCGAATACCTTCACCGGCGATTCCTCGCCGTAGGCGCGGCCGGCGATCACCCGCAGCAGGGCGCCGTCGCGCTGCTGCCGGGGCAGGGCGGACGCGGGGAAGTGGTAGAAGGCCGGCTCGGTTTCCTCGTGGGCCTTCGGCAGCGCCACCCAGGTCTGCATGCCATGCGCTTCGCTGCCGGTGGCGCGTTCGGCCGCCGGCGTGCGTTCGGAATGGGCGATGCCGCGGCCGGCGGTCATCCAGTTGACGTCGCCGGGGCGGATCACCTGTTCGGAGCCGAGGGTGTCGCGGTGGTTGATCGCGCCGGCCCAGAGGAAGGTGACCGTGGCCAGGCCGATGTGCGGATGCGGGCGCACGTCCAGGCCGCGGCCGCCTTCGAACACCACCGGGCCCATGTGGTCGACGAACACGAACGGGCCGACGCTGCGCGCCTGCAGGGTCGGCACCGCGCGCCGCACCATGAAACCGTCGCCCAGGTCGTGCACGCGTGGTTCGATGATCGTGGTCATGGAGCTCTTTCCGTGGCGGCGATGCGGCGCAGGATGGCATGGAACGCGCGCGCCGGAAGTCCCGCCGCTGGCACGCATCCTTGCACCGGCGGACGTTTTCGCGTGGCCGGCATGGCAAGGTCTCGCGACGCAACCGTTCCGCCCGGGTCCCTGGGCGGGCCGAGCCGCTACAATCGCGCTCCGTCCCTCACTTCCCGCACCGGAGACTCCCACAGTGACCCGCAAGCTCGTCCTGCTGCGCCACGGCCAGAGCCAGTGGAACCTCGAGAACCGCTTCACCGGCTGGGTCGACGTCGACCTCACCGAGCAGGGCCGTGCCGAAGCCGCCGCCGGCGGCAAGGTGATGCGCGAGGAGGGCCTGCAGTTCGACGTGGCCTACACCTCCACCCTGAAGCGCGCGATCCGCACCCTCAACATCGCCCTGGGCGAGCTGGGCCAGGACTGGCTCCCGGTGCACAAGAGCTGGCGCCTCAACGAGCGCCACTACGGCGCCCTGCAGGGCCTGGACAAGGCCGAGACGGCGGCGAAGCACGGCGAGGAGCAGGTCAAGATCTGGCGCCGTTCCTACGACATCCCGCCGCCGGCGATGGATCTGGGCGATCCGGGCCACCCGGCCAACGATCCGCGCTACGCCGGGCTGGACCGCAACGTGCTGCCGGCCACCGAGTCGCTGGCCACCACCTTGGACCGCGTGCTGCCGTACTGGCACGACGCGATCGCCCCGTCGCTGAAGTCCGGCAGGACCGTGCTGGTTGCCGCCCACGGCAATTCGCTGCGCGCGCTGTACAAGTACCTCAACAACGTCTCCAAGGAGGACATCCTCGAGCTCAACATCCCCACCGGCATCCCGCTGCTGTTCGAGCTGGACGACGAGCTCAAGGTCATCTCCCACCGTTACCTGGGCGACCAGGAAGCGGCGAAGCGCGCCGCCGAGGCGGTGGCCAACCAGGGCAAGGTCCGCTGAGGCGCCCTGCCAGCCGGACCGGAAGGGCGCCTGCGGGCGCCCTTTCTGTTTGTGGAGCGACGCGCGCGTCCCGCCTGCTTGAAAGATGCGAATAATTCTTATCTAATGCGCGGGCAGTTCCACCCAGGAAGGCCGCGCACGACCCCGTGCCAGGCCCGGAAGGGGGTCTCCTCTCCCGCCCCCGACCCGCCCAGGCAGCCGTACTGCACAGGATCCGGCATCCGCATCGCCCCGCGACGCTGATGGCCGGACGTGCTCTCCCGCTGCCGGCAACCATGTCCACCGTCATCGCCACGTTCCCGTTCCCGCTCTACCGCGCATCTGCGCCGGTCGCGGGCGTTGCGTGGCAGGTGGACAGGGACCGGGCGGCCGGCTACCTCTCCCACCTTCCTGGAGTTTCCGTGAGTTCCTGCCGTTCCCTGCAGTCCCCGATGCGCCGCCTGGCCCTGCGCCGCAGCACCCTCGCCGTGCGCGCGGCGCTTGCCAGCCTGGTCCTGGCCCTTCCGGCGCCCGCCGTGCTGGCTGAAGACGCCGCGGCGCCGGAGGCGACCGACCTGGACGCGGTGCTGGTCGTCGCCCAGCGCGCCAGCCGCGTCAGCAACGGCGCGACCAACCTGGACCTGGAGATCAAGGACACGCCGCAGTCGATCAGCGTGGTGTCCAGCGAGCTGATGCGCCAGTTCGGCGCCAACAGCGTCAACGATGCGCTGCGCCTGGCCACCGGCGTGCGCGTGGACGAATGGGAAACCAACCGCACCAGCTACAGCGCGCGCGGCTTCGACATCCTCAACACCCAGATCGATGGCGTCGGCATGCCCAACAGCTGGGGTATCGCGACCGGCGCGATGGACACCTTCGGTTACGAGAAGGTCGAGGTGATCCGTGGTGCCAACGGCCTGCTGACAGGCGTGGGCAACGCCGCCGGCACGATCAACTACGTGCGCAAGCGCCCGACCAACGAGGCTCAGGGCATGTTCGGCCTCAGCTACGGCTCATGGAGCACGCTGCGCGCCGAAGCGGACTACTCCACGCCGTTCACCGACGACGGCACCTGGGCCGGCCGCATCGTCGCCGCGCACGAATCGGGCGACTCCTGGTTGCGCGCCAACAGCAACAGCCGCGATTTCGCCTACGCCGTGGTCGACGGCCAGGTCGGCGAGAACGGCACGCTGGCCATCGGCTACTCGTACCAGCGGGCGAAGTCGGACGGGATCATGTGGGGCGCGCTGGTGTTCATGGACAGCGACGGCATCCGGAACGAATGGCCGCGCGATGCCACCACCACCCAGGACTGGACCTGGTGGAACACCACCGAGCAGACCGCCTTCGTCGAGTACACCCACCAGCTGGGCGCGGACTGGCAGTTGAAGGCCAGCTACAACTACCGCCGCGGCTCGGGTGACGAGCGCATGTTCTACGCCTATGACGGGCAGGGCACCGGGCTGGAGCCGGGCACCGGCCTGGGCCTGATCGGCTATCCATGGGGCGGCGACGACGAATCGACCGCGCACCTGGGCCAGGTCAGCCTGGATGGCACGTTCGAGCTGTTCGGGCGCGAGCAGCAGGCGATGGTCGGCGTGTCCCTTTCGCGCAGCGAAGCGATCAACCACGAGCGCACCGCCGATTTCTCCTCGCCGGCCTGGGGCCCGCTGCCGCCGTTCCCGTACCCGACCGACGCGATCCCGGAACCGGCCTGGAGCGAACGGTCGCAGTACTCGTTGCTCAACCAGCGCCTGGCGCGCGTATTCGGCGCCACCCGCATCTCGCTGGGCGACCGCCTCAACCTCATCGTCGGTGCCAACCACGCGCGCTACCGCCGCGATGGCTGGTCCTACGCGCTGGAGTTCGACCAGACCACCAGCCATACCAGCCCCTACGCCGGCCTGACCTTCGACTTCAGCGACCACGTGCTGGGCTACCTCAGCTATTCGGACATCTACCAGCCGCAGGACCAGGTCGACGCCGACGACCGCTACCTCGATCCCAGCAAGGGCGTGAACTACGAGGCCGGCATCAAGGCCGAGTGGCTGGACCAGCGCCTGCTGACCACCGTGGCGGTGTTCAAGGCCGACCAGCAGGGCCTGGCCACCCCGACCGGCCAGTACAACCAGTACGGCCAGAGCATCTACGCGCCGGTGGACGTGGAATCCCGCGGCATCGAGCTGGAAGCGGTCGGCCGGCTGAGCGACAACGTCGATCTGGTGCTGGGCTATACCGCGCTCAAGCTGGACGGCCTCAACGGCGACGACACCTATCCGTGGGTGCCGCGGCGCTCGGCCAACCTGGTGCTGAGTGCGCGTGCACCCGGCTACGCGCCGCTGTCCTACGGCATCGGCGGGCGCTGGCAGAGCGAGGTCTCCAACGTCGAAAGCAGCGGCCTGCGCGTGCGCCAGGACAGCTACGCCGTGGTCAATGCGTTCATGGCCTGGGACTTCCTCGACAACGCCAGCCTGCGCCTGAACGTCAACAACGCGTTCAACGAGAAGTACATCAACACCCTGCGCTACAGCGGCTACTACGGCGCGCCGGCCAGCTACAGCGTCACCCTCGACTGGCGCTTCTGATCGACTACGCTCCCCACGGAACCACGCAGCCATGTCCGCCACGCCCGTTCCCGCCAGCCATCCCCGCATGCGCATCGCCGCGCGGACAGGCGCCGCCGTACTCGGCGGCTACGCCTTCACCTGGGGCTTCATCGCGGCGTGCACCGCGCTGGCGGTGAAGCTGGGGATGGATTTCCACGACGCCGAGTTCCTCGCCAGCGCGCTGGGCCTGCTGCTGTTCCTGGCCGTGTTCCTCGGCACCGTCGCCAGCCGCCGCGGGGCGCTGCTGCTGTGGGGCGTACTGCTGGGCGGCGGCGCGCTGCTGGCGGCGGCCGGCTCGCTGCTCCAGGCCAGCATCGCGTGACCGCCATGGGCCGTACCGGAGCCGACGCGATGTTCCACAGCTTCCGCCAGGCCATGGCCTGGCTGCATACCTGGTTCGGCCTGGTGCTGGGCTTCGTGCTGATGGCGGCGTTCTTCTTCGGCGCGCTGTCGGTGTTCGACCGCGAGATCGACCGCTGGGCGATCCCGGCCACGCGCTTCGAGCCGCAGCCGATGCCGTCGTTCGAGAAGGTGCTGCGGCCGGCGTTCGAGCGCCTGCAGCCGCCGCCGGAAATGGTGGAGGCGATGCGCCCGCGGGTGGACGGGCCGATGCCGGAACGCTTCGACCGCATCGCCTACTGGAGCGCCTACACCACCCACCGCGATCCGGTGCTGGCGATCTACGCCGGCTGGGAGGTGCCGGGGGCGAAGAACGCGGACGAGCAGCTGTACGCGGTGGGCACGATCGACCCGCGCGACGGCACGCCGCTGCCGGACGACCGCCTGAAGATCGGCAGCGGCTTCTTCTTCCCGCTGCACTACGGCCTGACCCTGGACTGGAAGAACCTGGGCATCTGGATCGTCGGCTTCTCCGCGCTGGTGATGCTGGCGGCGCTGGTCAGCGGCGTGGTCATGCACCGCAAGCTGTTCCGCGAGCTGTTCACCTTCCGCCCCGGCGAGGCGCGGCTGCGCAGCGCGCTGGACCTGCACAACCTCACCGGCGTGGTGGCGCTGCCGTTCCACTTCTTCTTCGCCTTCACCGGACTGGTGATCTTCTCGGCCACGTACTACTTCCCCCTCGGCCATACCCAGCTGCACGAGCTCCACGAACTGCACGAGCAGCACGAGGCGGCCGCGCTGGGCCTGCCGCACGGCCGCTCGGGCGTGCCGGCGGGACTGGCGAACGTCGATGCGATGGTCGCCGAAGCGCAACGGCGCTGGGAGGCGCGCGGCATGGCCGGCGACGTCGGCTTCCTGGTGCTGCAGCACGTCGGCGACGCCAATGGTTACGTCAGCGTGTACCGTGCCGGCACCGACCGGATCGCGCTGGTCGGGCAGGGCATCCACTTCAAGGCCGACACCGGCGCGCTGCTGCGCGAGGATCCGCCGGCCACCCCGGTGGCGCGGGTGGCCGAGTTCCTTACCGGCCTGCACCTGCAGCATTTCCGCCACTGGCTGCTGCGCTGGCTGTACGTGTTCGGGGGGCTGATGGGCGCGGTGTGCATCGCCACCGGCTTCGTCTTCTTCGTCGAGAAGCGCAAGCGCCAGCACGCGCGCGTGGGCAGCCAGGGCGTGCGCATCGTCGACGCGCTGGCGGTGACCACGGTCACCGGCATGGTCCTGGCGGCGCTGGGCATCCTCGTCGCCAACCGGCTGCTGCCCGAGGCGCTGCCGGGTCGCGGCGACTGGGAGCGCTACGCGTTCTGGGGTACCTGGGCGCTGGCCCTGGTGCATGCCGGCTGGCGCAGCGCGCCGGTCGCACGCGGCCTGCCCAATCCGGCCTGGCGCGAGCAGTGCCGGGCGATCGCGGTGCTGGCGGTGGCGGCGGCGGTGCTGAACTGGATCACCACCGGCGACCACCTGCTGCGCACGCTCGCCGCCGGCTACTGGCCGGTGGCCGGCCTGGACCTGGCGTTGCTGGCGGTGGCGGCGATCGCCGCGGCAGCCGGGCATCGCCTCGGTCGCGGGGCAGAAGCCGCGGCACGCATCGGCGCCCACGGCGAGGCTGCCCATGCCTGAGCCGCAGATCGCACACGGCTGGCTGCTGCTGGGCGCGATGCTGGCCTGCGCCGCCGGCATGGCCTGGCTGGCGCTGGCGATGGATGTGCACGCGCGGCAGGTCTGGGGCAGGGGGCTGGCGCCTGCCATGGCGAAAGGCCTGCGCGTGCTGGGCGCGCTCGCGCTGGCCGCTGGTCTGTGGCTGTGCCTGCTCGCCGACCATCCGACGATGGCGGTGCTGGTGTGGGTGATGGCGCTGGCGGTGGGCGCGCTGGCGGTGGCGCTGCTGCTGGCCTGGCGCGCACGCTGGCTGCGCGCGCTGGCGCCGTGGGTACGCCGCGCCGCCTGATCGCGGGGCCGCGCGTCAGGTGTGGATCAACCGCCCGCCGGCGAAGGACCAGTTCTCCCAGCCGGTTTCCTTGAAGCACACCATCACGTGCTCCGGATCCAGTCCGAGCGCGGACAGCCGCTGCATCAGTCCGGCCAGCAGCGGCTTCTTCACCTTCACGCTGCGGCCGACCGACCACAGGATCTCGATCAGCACGAAGTCGTCGCCGCGGGGCATGGCCGCATCGGGATAGCCGGGGTCGTAGCGGAAGTCGTCGGCGTCCAGTTCCAGCACGCGCTGGAAGCGGTCGGTGGCCGGCACGCCGGACTCGACCAGCGCGGCGTGCACGGCATCGAGCACGCCGGCCTTGAACGCCGCGGTCTTCGGCTTGCGGACGGTGACGGTGACGAGGGGCATCGGGGCTCTCCTGTTCGCGGCCAGGCAGGCAGGATACGCCGGCCGGCGCAGCCGCCAACCGCGCTGGCGCAACACTCAGTCCAGTTCCCGCACCATGAACACGTTGAAGTCGGTGGCTGCGTAGTCGCCGAACGGACCGCACCAGGCGAAGCCGTTGCGCAGGTACAGCGCGTGCGCCGGCTCGAAGGCCGGCCCGGTGCCGGTCTCCAGCAGCAGGCGTGCGTAGCCGCGTTCGCGGGCGGTGGCCACGATCCGGTCCAGCAGCGCCTGGCCGACGCCGCGGCGCAGGAAGGCCGCGCGCGTGCGCATCGACTTGATCTCGCCGCTGCGCGCGTCCAGTTCCTTCAGCGCGCCGCAGCCGCACAGCGCGCCCTCGGCCCACGCCGTCCAGAAGGTGAGGCCGGGCGCACGCAGGCTGTCGATCGCCAGCGCATGCACGTGGCCGGGCGGCGAGTTGCCGTGCATGCCGGCAGGTGTTCGGCGACCAGCGCCTGCACCTCGGTCGAGGAAAGATCGTCCTGGCGGATCTCGAGGCTCATGTGGGGTCTTCAGGCGTCTGCTCTGCGGCGAAGTTTAGCGGCGATCAGCGCCGCCCCGGCGACGCCGCCCAGCGCCGCTGCCGCGAACAGCGCCCATTCCCCGGTGACGAACGCCAGTGCGGTGGCGATACCCAGCCCTACCATCAGGGTCACCCACAGCGTGGCCTGCTTGCAGGCCGGGGCGATCGCGACCGCCGTGGCCAGCACTGCCAGCGCGGATGCCGCGACCGCCACGCGCTGCAGCCACCCCAGCAGCGTGCGGATCGTGGCGTTGCCGCACAGGCCCGAGACGAGCTCGTCCGGTGGGCACAGCTGCGCGTTCACGAAGGCGTAGGCGCCCACGCCCAGGAGCAGCACCAGGTACCAGGCGCAGATGATGGCGGGGAGCAGGAGGAGCCAGCGCAGGGTATGCATGCGTGCGTGCCTGTCGTGCGCTCAGTTTGCCGGTATCTGCCTGGCCGCCTCCACCGCGCCTTGCGGGTGCAGCAGCGGCTGGCCGGTCCCGTTGCGGGTCGCGGTCCGTTCGAGCAGGGTCCGCAGTCCGGCGCCGTCCAGTTGCGGCTGCACCGCCAGCACCTTCGCCGCCGCGTTGACCACCAGCGGCACGGCCATCGAGGTGCCCGACGGGTACGAAGGCCCACCATCGGGCAGGCGTGCCGGCACGCGGTCGCCGTTGGCGTACAGCGTCACCTCCGGTCCGGTGTTGGTCCATTCGGTGGCCCTGCCGTGGCGGTCGACCGCACCGACCAGGAGGAAGTTGGGCAGCGCGAACAGCGTCGCCGGGTTGGCGGTCTTCATGTCACTGCCGGCATTGCCGGCTGCGCCGACGAAAAGCACGCGCGGTGCCGCCTTCATGCCCTCGATGAGCGCGGCGCGAATCGTTTCCACCGTGTACCGGGCCAGCGCAAGGCGTTCCTCTTCGGGCATGTCCGGCGCGCAGGCCTCGAGGTTGGACAGGTAGGCGCGCTCGGCGCGACCCCAGGACATGTTCACCACGCGCGCGCCGTTGTCGACCAGGAAGCCGAGCAGGTCGGCGATGGAGGCCGCCTCGCGCGCGGCCAGCTCGCGGCTCCAGCACGGCTCCGGTGGCGAGCCATGCCACCATTCCATCCGCGCGATCACGATCTCGGCGTGCGGGTTGCCGGCCAGGGCGATGTCGGCGATGCCGGTGCCGTGCACATAGCCGCTCCAGCGGCCCAGCGCGTCGTCGAACCCGGCGGCCTCGGCCGGCGTCTGCTGCCTGAGCCGCTCGGCGATTGCCCGCGCCTGCGGGCTGTCGACGCCGCTGTCGCGGTCGTCCAGGGCGCGCAGGATGTCGTTGAGCTCCGCCCGGCGTTCGAGGAGGGCGGCCGGCAGCACCGCCAGCGCGGTGTCCTGGCGCTGCTTGAAGGCATCGTAGCCGCGGACGATGGGCGCACCGTCGGCGCCAAGCGCCACCTGGCCGGGGAACAGCGCAGGCTCCACGCCGCTGTCCCAGATGCCTAGCCTCACCCTCGGCGCGGATTCGAGCCCTTCGACCGTGGCCTCGCGCGCGGCCCAGAACTCCGATGCCGGTTCGGCATCCTGCGCGGGCGCGGGGAGGGCAGCGAGGCCCAGCAGCGTCGCGGCGACCAGCTTCACGAGTGCTCCGGTCCTGGCCATGCCTTTCCCCTCGGTGATCGCCGGGGCACCGGGTTCGGGCCGGGCCGGCATGACGGTGCTGCCACTGCGAAGCCGTCCTGCCGGTGGTGAGCTACCGGCGGCAGGCGCCGTGCCTTTCCCCCGGGGCGCCGCCGGCGAGTGTGCCGTAAAACGGCGCTGGATCGGGAAGCCCGCCTTGCCGGTCAACGCGGCGGACGACGCGGCCAGGCCAGAGGGGAGCCGGGTCCCGGAAAGCGTCGGCGGGTGCCCGCACACCGCGCGACCATGACTTCTGGCCTATCTCCGCACCGGCGCCGTCCCCTAGGCTGCGGGGCCTTCCCCACACCCGCCGGCCGCGTCCCTTCCGGAGTCCTCGATGTCCCTGCGTTCCACCCTCGTTCCCCTGGCCCTGTCGCTGGCTGTCGCCGCCGCGCTGGCGGGCTGCAGCCAGTCCGCCCCCGCGGACGCGGCCTCTGCCGGCAAGCCGGCCGGCTTCGACCTGTCCAGGATCGATGCGCCGGTGACCACCTTCAACGTGGCCGACCTGGATCCCTCGATCCCGGCGTGCACCGACCTCAATGGCCACGTCAACAGCAAGTGGCTGGCGGCCAACCCGGTGCCGGGCGACCGCACCAGCTGGGGCAGCTTCGAGGTGCTGGGCGAACGTTCGCTGGCGATCCAGCACGCCATCGTCGAGCAGGTTGCCGCGACGCAGCCGGCGGCCGGTTCGATCGAGGCCAAGCTCGGCGACCTGTGGCGCACCGGCATGGACCAGGCGGCGATCGACGCGGTCGGCCTGGCGCCGCTGCAGCCGGCCCTGGACGAGATCGCCGGGCTGAAGGACAGCGCCGGGATCGTCGGCCTGCTGCGCGAGCGCCACGCCGTCGGCCTGGGTCCGGTGTTCTCCTTCGGCGCCAACGCCGACTACAAGGATTCCGGCACCGTGATCGGTTATGCCGGCCAGGGCGGGCTGGGCCTGCCGGAGAAGGGCTACTACTTCGACGAGGACAAGGCGCCGGTCCGCGCGGCCTACCTCGAGTACATCGGCAAGCTGCTGGCGCTTTCGGGCGTCGATGGCGGCGAAGCGGCGAAGCAGGCCAGGGCGGTGCTGGACTTCGAGACCCGCCTGGCCAGGGCCTCGCTGTCGCGCATCGAGCTGCGCGATCCGGCAAAGCGCTACAACCCGGTCAGCGCCGACGAAGCCAACCGGATCACCCCGAACTTCGACTGGAACGCGTTCTTCGACACCCTGCAGGTGCCGGCGAAGGCGAAGTTCTCGCTGGCGCAGCCGGAGTTCTTCGCCGAGTTCGACCGCATGCTGGTCGACACCCCGGTCGCGGCCTGGCAGGCCTACCTGCGTTTCCACACCCTCGACGCCGCCGCGCCGTACCTGGCCACGCCGTTCGAGGAGGCGAACTTCGCCTTCCACAGCCAGGCGCTGCGCGGGCAGAAGGAGATGCTGCCGCGCTGGAAGCGCGTGCTGGGCGTGGTCAACGCCTCGATGGGCGAGGCGCTGGGCCAGCTGTACGTGCAGGCCGCGTTCCCGCCGGAGTCCAAGGCGCAGATGCAGCAGCTGGTGCAGAACCTCTCGGCCGCGCTGAAGGTGCGCCTGGAGAACCTGGACTGGATGGGCGAGGAGACGAAGAAGCGCGCGCTGGAGAAGTGGGCCAGCTTCACCCCGAAGATCGGCTACCCGGACAAGTGGCGTTCCTGGGACGGCCTGCAGACCAGCGGCGAAGGCTACCTGGCCAACGTCCGCGCGGCGCGCGCGTTCAACCACCGCTACATGCTCGACAGGATCGGCAAGCCGGTGGACCGCACCGAATGGGGCATGACCCCGCAGACGGTCAACGCCTACTACAACTCGACCAGGAACGAGATCGTGTTCCCGGCGGCGATCCTGCAGCCGCCGTTCTTCGATCCCAAGGCCGATCCGGCGCTCAACTACGGCGGCATCGGCGCGGTCATCGGCCACGAGATGATGCACGGCTACGACGACTCCGGCAGCCAGTTCGACGCAAAGGGCAACTTCGACCTGTGGTGGACGCCGGAGGACCGCAAGCTGTTCGAGGAGCGCGCCGACCGGCTGGTGGCGCAGTTCGACGGCTACGAGGCGCTGCCGGGCAGGCACGTGAAGGGCCGGCTGACCCTGGGCGAGAACATCGGCGACCTCGGCGGCCTGACCGTGGCCTACGACGCGATGCGGATGGCGCTGTCGCGCAATCCGGACGCGGACGTGGTGGTCGATGGCATGACCCAGGACCAGCGCTTCTTTGCCAACTGGGCCACGGTGTGGCGCCGCAACTTCACCGAGAACGAGCTGCGTGTGCGCCTGGAGACCGATCCCCACGCCCCGGCGAACTTCCGTGCCAACGGCGCGCCGTCGAACATGCCGGCGTTCGCGCAGGCGTTCGGCTGCAAGGCCGGCGATCCGATGGTGCGCGAGGAGCGCGTGGTGATCTGGTAATCCCCGATCGCCCCGCAAGGGTTGGATCCGCGGCCCGTCCGGTCATGCACCGGGCGGGCCGCTTCTTTCCGGGAACGGGTTGCCGGAGAGCGCGCCGTCCTACAGTCCGCCGGTGACCGCGACCACGCTGCCGGTCACGTAGGTGGCCCGGTCGGAGAGCAGCCACGCCACCGCATCGGCGATCTCCTCCGGCTGGCCGGGACGCTGCAGCGGGATCCGCGCCGCGACGCGTGCGGCGCGGCCCGGTTCGCCGGCGCGCGCGTGGATGGTGGTGTCGACGGTGCCGGGCGCCACCGCGTTGACGTGGATGCGGTCGGCGGCGAGTTCGCGCGCCAGTCCGACGGTGAGCGTTTCGATGGCCGCCTTGGTGGCGGCATAGGCCACTGGCGACCACGCGGCCGGCGCCGTAACGGTCGGCCACCATCCCCGCCAGTGGCTGGGCCAGGCCCCAGGCCAGGTTCTGCACCGCCAGGGCGAAGCCGAACAGTTCGCGCGACCAGCCCCGCGTCCCGGTCACTGGCAGCAGGAACAGCCCCTGCACGTGGCGCATGCCCAGGGCCAGGCCCATCACCGCGCCGGCGGCCAGCACCACCACCCAGATCCGGCTCCGCTCCGGGGCCGGGTTGCATGCAACAGTGGAATCCCCGGGAGTGCCGTTGGCCATCGTCGCGATCCGTGTAAGCTGCCGTGGCCGCAGTTAAGCGCGGTCGCCGCGCCCGGCTCAAACGACATTTCGGACTGTTCGCATTCGTGGGAGGAATGCCAGTGGACCTGCACCGGTTGCCGTCGCTGGACCTGCTGCGCGGTTTCGTCGCGGTCGGGCGGCACATGAGCATTACCGAAGCCGCGCGCGAGCTGTGCCTCACCCAGTCGGCGGTCAGCCGCCAGGTGCAGGGGCTGGAAGAGCAGGTCGGCGCGCGCCTGTTCCGCCGCGGCCACCGCTCGCTCGCGTTCACCGCCGAGGGCGAACGCCTGTTCCGCAGCGCCGACGCCGCCCTGCAGCAGCTGCAGGACGCCATGGGCGCGCTGCACGACCGCATCCGCACGCGCCCGGTCACGGTCAGCGCCACGATCGGTTTCACCGGCCTGTGGCTGCTGCCGCGGCTGAGCCGCTTCCAGGCGCGGCACCCGGGCGTGGACGTGCGCGTTTCGGCGCACAACCGCGTGGTCGACCTGCGCAACGATGGCGTCGACCTTGCGATCCGCTACACCAGCGCCGGCCGCGCGCCGCCCGGGGCGCGCCTGCTGTTCCACGAGACCGTGGTCCCGGTGGCCAGCACGGAGCTGAAGCCCGGCGCGCTCGACGGACCCGCGTCGCTGGCGGAGCTGACCCTTCTGGAGTTCGAGAAGCCGGGCTATCCATGGATCCAGTGGCTGCCGTGGCTGGCCTCGGTCGGCTGGGGCCAGGCGCGTCCGCGCGCGATCCTGCATTTCAACCAGTACGACCTGGTGATCCAGGCGGCGCTGGCCGGGCAGGGCATCGCCCTCGGGCGCCGCGAACTGATACGGCCGCTGCTGGAGGAAGGCCGCCTGGTGGTGCTGGAAGACCTGCCCGCGCCGGAAGCGTCAGGCCATGGTTACTGGCTGCTGCAGGCCGAGGCCGAGCTGCGCCCGGAAGTGGAAGCGGTGGCCGCCTGGATCGCCGACGAGGCCCGGCAGGAAACCGCCGCGCCGCTGCACGGGTTGATGGCCGGATGAGCTTGGGCCGCCGCCGGCGCCACGCGGCCTTCTCGCGGCCAGCACCTAGAATCCGCCCATCACCCGGCTGGCAGGCGCGATGAAGGCAAAGGCGAAGAAGGTGCTCAAGTGGCTGGCCATCGGCCTGGCCGTGTTCGTGCTGGCTTCGGTGCTGTCGCTGTACGCCTACGGCCGCTTCGCCGAGCGCGCGCGCGGGCCGGTGAGCATGGCGCTGCCGATGGAGCCGGCGGCCACCGCCCTGGACCGCGCCGTCGAACCGCTGACCGCGGCGCGGCCGGGGCAGACCGGGATGCTGATCCTGGGCGACAACCTGGACGCTTTCGCGGTGCGGGCGATGACCGCGCGCGCCGCCGGCCGCAGCCTCGACCTGCTGTACTACATCTGGCACGCTGACTTCACCGGCAACATCATCCACAACGAGGTCCTGCGCGCGGCCGACCGCGGCGTCCGCGTGCGGCTGCTGCTGGACGACCTCAACGTGCACGGCAGCCATTCGGTGCTGGCGGCGCTGGACAGCCATCCGAACATCGAGGTGCGCCTGTTCAACCCGACCCGGGCGCGCGAGGGCACGATCGCGCGCGGGGTCGAACTGCTGCTGCGCTTCCTCAGCATCAACCGGCGCATGCACAACAAGATCTGGCTGGCCGACGGGCGGGTGGCGGTGGTCGGCGGCCGCAACATCGGCGACGAATACTTCGACGCCGCCGCCGACATCAACTTCATGGACACCGATGTGGCGGTGGTCGGGCCGGCGGTGCGCCAGGCCGAAGAGATCTTCGATGCGTACTGGAACAGCGTTTCGGCGATCCCGCTGGCAGCGCTGGCCGAAGCGGAACCCGGCGCGCTGGACCGCGCCCGCCGCAACCTCGGCGCCGGGCTCACCTCGGACCGCGCCGGTCCCTACGCGAAGCGGCTGCGCGGCTCCCCGGGCGTGCGCGAGCTGCTGCAGGGCAAGCGCCCGGTGCACTGGACCCGCACCGCCTCCCTGGTCTCCGATCCGCCGGAGAAGGCCGAAGGCGCGACGCCGCAGCCGGACTGGATCACCCCGCTGCTGGTGCAGGAGATCAACTCGGTGGAGCGCGATCTCAAGGTGATCTCGCCGTACTTCGTGCCCGGCAACGAGGGCGTGGAGTGGTTCGCGGGCATGCGCCGGCGCGGGGTGGACGTGGGCATCCTCACCAACTCGCTGGCGGCCAACGACGTGCTGGCCGTGCACGGCGGCTACGCCGGCTACCGCATCCCGCTGCTGGAGCGCGGCATCGCCCTGTACGAGCTCAAGGCGCACGGCAGCCCCAATGCCAGCCTGTTCGGCTCCAGCGGCGCCAGCCTGCACACCAAGGCCTTCGTGGTCGACGGCCGGCGTGGCTTCATCGGCTCGTTCAACCTCGACCCACGCTCGATGAACCTCAACACCGAGATGGGCCTGCTGTTCGAAGACCGCGACGCGGCGAAACAGCTGGAGACACTGTACGCGGCCAAGACCTCGGCGCAGACCAGCTACCGCCTTGAGCTGGCCGACGGCGGGCTGCGCTGGCACGACGACGCGGCCGAGCCGCCGCAAACCTGGGACCGCGAACCCGAGGCGAGCCTGTGGCAGCGCGCCGCGGCGCGGGCGATCGGCTGGCTGCCGGTGGAGTCGCAGCTCTAGCGCACGCTACCGCCATGGCCGCGACCGGGAGCCGCCGATGAGCGTCGAACTCGCCCTGGTGCTGGGGCTGCTGGGCCTGGCCATCCTCCTGTTCTCGCACGGGCGTCCGCGCGCCGACGTGGTCGCGCTGCTGGTGATGGCGCTGCTGCCGTTCACCGGCGTGATCGGCATCGGCGAGGCCATCGCCGGCTTCGCCGATCCGAGCGTGGTGCTGATCGCGCTGCTGTTCGTGGTTGGCCAGGGCCTGGTGCGCACCGGCGTGGCCCAGCGGTTGAGCCCGCTGATCCTGCGCGTGGCCCGCAGCAGCGAGACCGGGCTGGTGGTGGCGCTGATGCTGGCGGTGGGCGCGCGCTCGGCTCGGTGATGAGTTCCACCGGCGTGGTCGCGATCTTCATCCCGATCGTGCTGCGCATCGCCCGCGCCAGCCGTATCGCTCCGGGCCGGCTGATGATGCCGCTGAGCGTGGCGGCGCTGTGCAGCGGCATGCTGACCCTGGTGGCCACCGCGCCCAACCTGGTGGTGCACGGCGAGCTGCTGCGCGAAGGCCACGCCGGCTTCGCCTTCTTCGACTTCCTGCCGTTCGGCCTGCCGGTGCTGCTGCTGGCGATCGGCTGGATGCTGCTGGCGCGGCGCTGGCTGTGCACCGGCACCGCGCCGGCCTCGCATCGCGCGCCGCGGCTGCAGGACTGGATCGGCCAGTACCGCCTGGAAGGACGGGCGTTCCGGGCACGGGTGGGCGCGGAGTCGCCGCTGGTCGGGCGTGCCGGCACCGGCCTGGAAGAGGCCGGACTGGCGGGCTGGAACCTGCTGGCGGTCGAGCAGTCCGGGCGCTGCGGACAGCGCCGGCTGCGTTCGCCCACGCGCCGCCTGCATGCCGGCGACGTGCTGCGGCTGGACCTGCCCGATCCGCGGATCGATGCCGCGTCGCACCTGGCCGCGCTGGGCCTGCAGGTGCTGCCGCTGGAAGGCACCTACTTCTGCGGCTACGCCAACGACATCGGCCTGGCCGAGCTGATGGTCGGCGCGAACTCGCCGCTGGCGGGTACCAGCGCCAACCGCGCGCGGCTGCGCGACCGCCACGACCTGGCCGTGGTCGGCCTGCGCAAGGGCCGCACCGCCGAAGTGCGCGACCTGGCCGACGAGCCGCTGGAGACCGGCGATACCCTGCTGGTGGCCGGGCCGTGGGCGGCGATCCGCGCGCTCGGCGCCGGCGCCGACGGGCTGATCCTGCTGGGCATGCCGTCGGAAGCGGACGAGGTGGCGCCGGCGGCCGAACGCGCGCCGGCGGCGCTGGCCAGCCTGGCGCTGACGATCATGCTGATGGTCTCGGGCGTGGTGCCGAACGTGCACGCGGCGCTGCTCGGCTGCCTGCTGATGGGCCTGGCCGGCTGCATCGACCTGCGCAGCGCCTACCGCGCCGTCCACTGGCCCAGCCTGGTGCTGATCGTGGGCATGCTGCCGTTCTCGCTGGCGCTGCAGCGCACCGGCGGCGTGGACCTGGCCGCGGACCTGCTGCTGGACCTGGTCGGCGATGCCGGGCCGCGGGTGGCGCTGGCGGCGATCTTCGTGGTCACCGCAGTGTTCGGGATGTTCATCTCCAACACCGCCATCGCCGTGCTGATGGCGCCGGTGGCGCTGGCGGTGGCGCAGCACCTGGGGTGTCGCCGTATCCGTTCGCGATGACCGTGGCGCTGGCCGCGTCGGCGGCGTTCATGACCCCGGTGTCTTCGCCGGTCAACGCGCTGGTGGTCGGGCCGGGCGGCTACCGGTTCGGCGATTTCGTGCGCATCGGCACGCCGCTGGCACTGATCGCGCTGCTGGTGACGGTGCTGCTGGTGCCGTGGCTGTGGCCGCTGTACCCGGCCGGCTGAGCGCGGCTCAGGTCGCCTGCAGGGCGCGGTCGCGCATCAGCCGCTCGAACTCGCGGAACACGTCGCCGTCGATCTTCCAGTCCTGCTCGGCGTGGAGGATGCGCATGGCCTCCTCGTGCTCGCAGCCGGGGTGGTAGGGGCGGCGCGAGGTGACGGCGTCGTAGGTATCGGCCACGCGCAGGACCCGCGCCGCCAGCGGGATCGCATCGCCGGCCAGGCGGTCGGGATAACCGCTGCCGTCGATCGCCTCGTGGTGGTGGCGGATGATCTTCGCCACCGCGACCGCGTCCGGCCGGTGGCTGGCCAGGAAGATGCGCTCGCCCAGCGCCGAATGGGTCTTCATCACCTCCCAGTCCTCCTGCTCGAGGCGGCCGGGGTTGTGCAGGATGTGGTCGGGGATGCCGATCTTGCCGATGTCGTGGAAGTGCGCGGCCAGTTCCAGCTGCCTGAGGCCGTCGCCGTGCATGTCCAGGCGCAGGCCCAGGGCGCGCGAGATGCGGCCGGTGCGGTCGCAATGGCCGCAGGTGTAGGGGTCGCGGGCGTCGATGCTGGCAACGAGGGCGTCGAGCGAACAGGCGAACGTATCGAACTCGGGGGAGGGATCGGAATCGAACATCGAAGAGGTGGGGGGATCAGCGGGGTGCCAGCGTGGCCAGCAGGGCACGCGCGGCGTTGAAGCGGTCGGCCGCTTCCGGGAGGGGGTGCTTGATGCGCAGCTTGTCCGGCCCTTCCATGGCGTACAGGCGCGGCTGCTTCTGGATCATCTGGATGACCGCCATCGGGTCGACGCTGGGCCTGGCCTCGAACACGATGCGGCCGCCGCCTTCGCCCAGCTCCAGCTTGCGGATGCCCAGGGCCTGGGCCTGCAGCTTCAGCTCGGCGATGGCGAACAGGTTCCTGACCGCGTCCGGCAGCAGGCCGAAACGGTCGATCATCTCCACCTGCAGTTCGCGCAGCGCGTCGCCGTCGCGGGCGCTGGAGATGCGCTTGTACAGGGTCAGGCGGGTGTGCACGTCGGGCAGGTAGTCGTCCGGGATCAGCGCCGGCACGTTGAGCACGACCTCGGCGCCACGCGCTTCCTCGCCGGCGTCCAGGTCCGGCAGCTTGCCCTGGCGGATGCTGCGCACCGCACGTTCGAGCAGCTCGGTATAGAGGCTGAAGCCGACCTCGGCCATCTGCCCGCTCTGGTCCTCGCCCAGCAGCTCGCCGGCGCCGCGGATCTCCAGGTCGTGGGTGGCCAGGGTGAAACCGGCGCCGAGCTCGTCCATCGAGGCGATCGCCTCCAGGCGCTTTTCCGCGTCCGGGGTCATCGCGCGGCGGTCCGGCGGCACCAGCAGGTAGGCGTAGGCGCGGTGGTGCGAACGGCCGACCCGGCCGCGCAGCTGGTGCAGCTGGGCCAGGCCGAAGCGGTCGGCGCGGTTGATGATGATGGTGTTGGCGTTGGGGATGTCGATGCCCGACTCGATGATGGTCGAGGCCAGCAGCACGTTGTAGCGCTGCTTCTGGAAGTCGAGCATCACCCGTTCCAGCTCGCGCTCGGGCATCTGTCCGTGGGCTACACCAATACGCGCTTCGGGCACCAGCTCGGCCAGCTGCTTCTGCATCCGGCCCATGCTTTCCACGTCGTTGTGCAGGAAGTACAGCTGGCCGCCGCGCGCCAGCTCGCGCTGGAACGCTTCGCGCAGCTGGTTGTCGTCCCAGGGCACGACGAAGGTCTGCACCGCCAGCCGGTTCGGCGGCGGGGTGGCGATGATGCTGAGGTCGCGCAGCCCGGCCATGGCCATGTTGAGCGTGCGCGGGATCGGGGTGGCGGTCAGGGTGAGCAGGTGCACGTTGGCGCGCAGCGCCTTCAGCGCCTCCTTCTGGCGCACGCCGAAGCGCTGCTCCTCGTCGACGATGACCAGGCCCAGGTCCTTGAACTTCACGTCCGGCTGCAGCAGGCGGTGGGTGCCGACGATCACGTCGATCTCGCCGCGCGCGACCTTCTCGAGTTCCGCCTCGATTTCCTTCTTCGACTTGAAGCGCGACAGCACCTCGACCTTGAGCGGCCAGTCGGCGAAGCGGTCGCGGAAGTTGCGGTAGTGCTGCTCGGCCAGCAGGGTGGTCGGCACCAGCACCGCCACCTGGCGGCCGCCGCTGGCGGCGGCGAAGGCGGCGCGCACGGCGACCTCGGTCTTGCCGAAGCCGACGTCGCCGCAGACCACCCGGTCCATCGGCTGCGACGACTGCAGGTCGCGCAGCACCGCCTCGATCGCCGCGTGCTGGTCCGGGGTTTCCTCGAACGGGAAGCCGGCGGCGAAGGCCTCGTACATGGCCCGGTCGATGTCCAGCGCCAGGCCGGCGCGGGCCTGGCGGCGCGCCTGGATCTCCAGCAGCTCGGCGGCGACGTCGCGGACCTTCTCCTGCGCCTTGCGCTTGGCCTTGGTCCATTGCTCGCCACCCAGCGAATGCAGCGGCGCGGTTTCCGGCGAGGCGCCGGAGTAGCGGCTGACCAGGTGCAGCTGCGCCACCGGCACGTACAGGCGGTCGCCCTTGGCGTACTCGATGTCGAGGAACTCGCCGGGCATGCCGCCGATGTCCATCGCGACGAGTCCCCGGTAACGGCCCACGCCGTGGTCCTCGTGGACGATCGGGGCGCCCTCGCTCAGCTCGCCCAGGTCACGGATGATCGCTTCCGGCTCGCGGCCGGCGCGGCGCGCGCGGCGCGGCTGGGTGGCGCGCTCCGGGAACAGCTGGCGCTCGGTGAGCACCGCCAGTTGCGGAGCGTCGAGGGCGAAGCCGTCCTCCAGCGGCGCGACCGCCAGGGCGAAGCGTTCGCTGCCGGCGAGGAAGGCGGGGAAGTCGGCGACCAGCTGCGGCTGCAGGTTGGCCGCCTGCAGCACTTCCAGCAGCGCCTCGCGGCGGCCTGGCGAATCGGCGGCGACCAGCACCCGGCCCGGGTAGCTGCCCAGGAACGAGCGCAGCGCCTCGCCGGCCAGGTGCTGTTCGCGGCTGGCCACCGGCAGCGACGGCGCCGGCTGGTCGCCCAGCGCGGCCGCGTCCTCGCAGCGCGCGTGCCCGGCACCGCAGACCTCGATGCGGATGCCCTGGTTCAGGCGTTCGCGCAGCGCGTCCGGCGGCAGGTACAGCTCCTCCGGCGCCAGCACCGGGTGCTCGACGTCGTGGCGGCGCTGCTCGTAGCGGTTGCGGGTCTGCTGCCAGAACGCATCGGCGGCGGCGTTGCTGCCGTCGGCCAGCACCGGCAGCGCCGACACCGGCAGGTAGTCGAACAGGGTCGCGGTCGACTGCGAGCCGTCGCGGGCCGGCGGGAAGAACAGCGGCAGGTAGTACTCGATGCCGGCCGGGGCGATACCGGCCTTGAGGTCCTGGTACAGGGCGCTGCGCCGGGTGTCGACGTCGAAGCGCTCGCGCAGGCTGTCCATCACCCGCGCCAGGCTGGCCTCGTCCATCGGCAGCTCGCGCCCGGGCAGCATGTGCACCGCGTCGATCCGCTCCAGCGAGCGCTGGCTTTCCGGGTCGAAGCGGCGGATCGAATCGATCTCGTCGTCCAGCAGCTCGATGCGCAACGGCGCCTCGGCGCCCATCGGGTAGACGTCGAGCAGGCCGCCGCGCACGGCGAAGTCGCCCGGGTCCAGCACCTGCGGCACGTTGCGGTAGCCGGCCGACTCGAGGCGGCGCTTCTCCGCGTCCAGGTCCAGGCGCTGCCCGGTGGTGAGGTCGAAGCTGCCGCCGGCGATGTAACGCAGCGGCGGCAGGCGCTGCAGCAGGGTCTGCACCGGCACCACCACGATGCCGCGTTCCAGCCGTGGCAGCCGCTGCAGCGCCGCCAGGCGCTGGCTGACGATGTCCGGGTGCGGGCTGAAGCGGTCGTAGGGCAGCGTTTCCCAGTCCGGGAACGGCACCACCGGCAGGTCGCCGCCGGGGCCCAGCAGGGTCAGCAGGTCGGCCTCGACCTGGTGCGCGGACTGGTTGTCGCGGGCCACGAACAGCACCGGCCCGGCATGCGCGCGCGCGGCCTGGGCCAGGTACCAGGCCAGGGCCGACGGGGAAGCGGGTGCGCGCCACCAGGCACGGGCCTGGCCGCGCCGCGGCAGGGGAGGCGAAGCGGAAGACATCGGGGTTCCATTGTAGCCCGCGGCCGTGAGCGGCCCGCAGCAGCCGCGGGCCGGCGCGCAGGGCCTGTTCAGCGCGGCGCGGCTAGAGCTCCAGCACCAGGCGGGTGAAGCCCGGGGCGATGCCGGGCTCGTCGCTGCGGCGGAAGCCCATCGACGCGGCCAGGTCGAGCATCGGCGCGTTGTTGGACGGGGTGTCGCCGTAGAGCCGGTCGAGGAAGCGGCCGCGCGACCACTTCACCAGCTTCTGCATCATGTGCCGGCCCAGGCCCAGCCCGGAGACGTGGCTGCCGAGCAGGATCGCGTACTCGGCCTCGCGGGTATGCGGGACGATCCGCGCGCGGGCCAGCGACTCGATCATCGCCTCGCCAGGCGGCAGCGGCTCGGCGCCGACGAGGACCAGTTCGGTCTTCGGGTCGGGCCGGCACAGGCGCGCGGCGGCGGTATCGTCGAGCACGTCCTGGCCCTGCGCGAAGCGGGCGCGCAGTTCGGCCGGGCCGAGCAGGCCGAACACGCCCTGCAGGGGCGGTGCGTCCTCCGGGCGGATCGGGCGGATCAGGATCGCCCGCCGGTTGGGGAGGACGAATTCTTCGTGCCAGGGGGGTAGGCGGTTCCGGGGCATGGCCGGCAGTTTCCCATATTCGGGCGCCGGCGGTAGCGGCCCTTGCTAGACTCGACCGGACATCGGCCCGAGGGAGCCCGGGATGGCAGGCAACGGCGATTCGGTACGCGCGATCTTCTTCGCCCTCGGCGCCAACTTCGCCATCGCCGTGGCCAAGGGCGTGGCCGCCTTCGTCACCGGCTCCGGGGCGATGCTGGCCGAGACCGTGCACTCGCTGGCCGACTGCGGCAACCAGCTGCTCCTGCTGCTGGGCCTGCGCCAGGCCCGGCGCCCGGTGACCCCCGAACACCCGCTCGGCTACGGCCGCGCGATCTACTTCTGGTCGTTCCTGGTGGCGGTGATGCTGTTCAGCGTCGGCGGCATGTTCTCGGTGTACGAGGGCGTGCACAAGCTGCGCCACCCCGAGCCGCTGCAGCAGTGGTGGTGGGCGGTGGGCGTTTTGGTGTTCGCGATCGTCGCCGAGGGCATCTCGATGCGCGCCTGCCTGCAGGAAGTGGCCAAGGCACGCGGGACGCGCACGCTGTGGCAGTGGTTCCGCGAGAGCCGCCAGGCCGAGCTGGTGGTGATCTTCGGCGAGGACCTGGCCGCGCTGTTGGGCCTGCTGTTCGCGCTGGTTGCGATCGGCCTGGCGGTGGCCACCGGCAACCCGCTGTGGGACGCGATCGGCACCATCGGCATCGGCGTGCTGCTGATCGTGATCGCGGTGCTGGTGGCGGTGGAAGTGAAGGCGATGCTGATCGGCCAGAGCGTCGATCCGTTCCTGCAGACCCGGATCAGCGAGTTCCTCGCCGCGCGGCCGGAGATCGCCCAGGTGCTGCACCTGATCACCCTCCAGCAGGGCAACGAGGTGCTGGTGTCGGTGCACGCGCGCATGCGCCGGGTCCACGATGGCGAGGCGATGCTGCGCGACATCGACCAGGTCGAGCGCGCACTCAAGCAGCAGTTCCCGGTGGTGCGCTGGAGCTTCTTCGAACCGGAAGGCGACGACGACCCGGCGCCGGCCTGAGCCGCGCCGGCCCGCCGGTCGCCGCATTGACGTGATGCGGAGGACCCGATGGGCAAGCCACGCATTTTCCTCGGTTCGTCCGGGGCGCAGGCAAAGCTGCTGCAGGCGCTGGCGCGCGGGCTGGAGGATGTCGCACGGGTCGAGCCGTGGACGACTTCGTTCAATCCCGGCACGACCACGCTCGAACGCCTGCTGGAACTGACCCGGCAGGTCGATTTCGCCGCCTTCGTGTTCGCCCAGGACGACTGGACCAGCAATCCGGCGACGGCCGCGACGGGTGCCGCCGGCCAGGCCTCGCCGCGCGACAACGTGGTGTTCGAGGCCGGCCTGTTCGGCGGCGTGCTGGGCATGCGCCGCACCTTCATCCTGCATGCCAGCGGCGCCAAGCTGCCGACCGACCTGCTCGGCCTGACCTGCGTGCGCTACGACGGCTCGGCCACCGCCGCCGAAGTGAAGACGATCTGCCGCAAGCTGCGCGAGGCCATCGCCGCCGAGGGGCGGGTGGCGCGTCTGGAGGGCGCGTGGTGGCAGTTCTCGCTGACCCGGCGCACCGAACAGGAACCGTCGGCGCTGAGCCTGCTGCGGGTCGCGCGCAACCGCGCCGGCGCGCTGGAAATCGGCGGGCGCGCCTGGCAGGAGGACGGCAGCCTGTCGGCACGCTACTGGAGCGAGGCGATCCGCGAAAAGGACGACGGCTCGGCGGTCTTCTATTACTGGCGCGGCGAGCGTCCGCTGCATCCGGACGCGCCGCAGCTGGAAGGCACGGCCGAGATCCGGCTGGAACCGGCGCCCGGACGGGCCTCGGGCTGGTTCACGACGCGGGGCGAGGGCGTCGATACCCGCACCTCCGGCGTATACCTGCGCGCCGACGAGGACGAGGTGGCGGTCATGGACGGTCCTGACGACCAGCGGCGCGCCGCGCTTATCGGCGAGCGGCTGGCGCACTGGCAGGTGATCCGGCGCACCTGAGTCGCGTCGACGGGTCGCGCCGACGTAGCGGAGGAGGTGACATGAAGCCACGCATGGAATTCTGGAAGATCGCGCCCGACGCCTACAAGGCGATGCTGGGGCTGGACAGCTACCTGCACGGATCGGGCCTGGATGCGAAGCTGCTGGAACTGGTCAAGCTGCGCGCCTCGCAGATCAACGGCTGCGCCTACTGCATCGACATGCACTGGAAGGAGGCGCGCGCGGCCGGCGAAAGCGAGCAGCGGCTGTACGGGCTGGATGCCTGGCGCGAGGCGCCGTACTACGACGAGCGCGAGCGCGCGGCGCTGGAGTGGACCGAGGCGCTGACCCGGATCACCGACGGCCACGTGCCGGACGCGGTCTTCGAAGCGGTCCGCGCGCATTTCAGCGAGCGCGAACTGGTCGACATCACCTGGGCGGCGGCGGCGATCAATGCCTGGAACCGGGTGGCGATCGCGATGCGTTCGGTGGCCGGATCGTACCGGGTGCGCGGCCACGCCGACGGCTGAGGCTGCGGGTCAGCCGTCCTCGCGCCTGATCCACTCCAGCCGGGTCGAGGCGCCGGCTTCGCCCAGGGTGTCCTGCAGCACCGGCAGCACCGGGGCCAGCGCCTCGTCCAGCTTCCACGGCGGGTTGAGCACGGCCATGCCGCTGCCGTTGAGGCGCAACGGCGAGTCGTCCGGGCGCACGAGCAGTTCGGCCAGCAGCACCGAGCGCGCCCCGGGCAGCTTTGCCAGGTTGCGGAAGAACGGCTGCAGGCTGCGGCGGCGCTTGATCGGGTACCAGATCGCGCAGATCGCCTGCGGCCAGCGCTGCAGGGCCTCGCCGACCGCCTCGACCACGCGCGGGTACTCGGCCTCCTGGGCCTCGTAGGGCGGATCGACCAGGACCAGGCCGCGGGCGAAGCGCACCCCGTCCACGCGCGGCGGCAGCAGGGCGCGCACCGCGGCGTAGCCGTCGCGGGCGTGCACGGCCACGCGCGTGTCGCCGGCGAACAGCGCCTTCAGCGCGGCCGCTTCCTCCGCCTGCAGTTCGCAGGCGGCCAGGCGGTCCTGCGCGCGCATGGCACGGGCAGTGAACAGCGGCGAGCCGGGATAGGCGACCAGGCTGTCGACCGGGTTGTCGGCGGCCACGGCCTGGAGGTAGCGCTCCAGCGCCGGCGGCAGGCCCTTGCGCCCGGCCAGCTGCAGGATGCCGGTGGTGGCCTCGCTGGTGCGGTGGGTCTCGTCGCCCTGCAGCAGGTAGCGGCCGCGGCCGGCGTGGGTATCGAGGACGAAGAACGGGGAGTCCTTGCGCAGCAGGGCGTCGAGCACGGCCAGCAGGACGACGTGCTTGAGCACGTCGGCGTGGTTGCCGGCATGGAAGGCGTGGCGGTAGTTCATGCGCGCCAGTGTAAGGCGCAGGGCGGGGCGGACACAGGCGCGCCGCCGCCAGCGCGGCCGACGGGTTCAGCCGAGCAGGGCGCTGGCGGTCTCGACGAAGCGCTCCAGGGCGTCGCGCGAACCGGGGCTGCGGCGCAGTTGTTCCACCGCCGCGCCCAGCCGGCTGGCGCCGACCAGGCCGCAGCCGGCCTGCAGGCGGTGCAGGCGCGCGCGCACCGCGGCACTGTCGCCGCGGTCCATGGCCTCCACCACCTCGCGGCGCGCCTCAGGCAGCTCGGCCAGGAACAGTTCGCGCAGCGCCTTGACGTTGGCCGGGTCGCCGTTGAGGGCGCGCGCGGCGGCGTCGTTGTCCCAGTCGGGCAGGTCCATGCCCTCGGCCAGTGCGTCGCGCACGGCGGTGACCAGTTCGCGCGCAGCCAGCGGCTTGACCAGCACCTCGCGGAAGCCGGCCTGCAGGGCCTGGCTGCGCACGCTGCGGTCGGCGTCGGCGGTATGCGCCAGCGCCGGCGGCGATTGCGGCCACTGCTGCTGCAGCTGGTCCAGCAGCTCGTTGCCGGAGCCGTCGGGGAGGGTGAGGTCGATCAGCCACAGGTCGTGGCGGAGGGCGCGGGCGCGGTCCAGCGCGGCGGCGCGGGTGGCGGCCACTTCGATGGTGGCGGGAAGCGCTTCCAGCACCGCGGTGAAATAAGCCTGGCTGATCGCGTCGTCCTCGACCAGCAGGATGCGGGGAAGCGGGTCACGCGATTCCATGCGGGCTGACTCCCTGTCGGCTGCGGCCATGTTAGCGCTCGCCCCGCGGGGGGCAATCCCCGGCAAGTCATGGCTGCGGAGCGGCAAGTCATGGCTGCGGAGGATGTCATCTGGGACAATGGCCGGCCTTGTTGCTTCCCCAGCCGTCTCCGTGGCCCGACTCGATCGCACCCCCTTCCGCGTTGAAATCCTTGATCTGAGCCACGATGGCCGCGGCGTCGCCCGCCGCGAGGACGGCAAGGCCGTGTTCGTCGCCGGCGCGCTGCCGGGCGAGGTCGTGATGGCCGAGCAGACCGCGCGCAGCCGCAGCTTCGACGAGGCGCGCACGCTGGAGGTGCTGCAGGCCTCGCCGGACCGGGTGCAGCCGCGCTGCCCGCATTTCGGCACCTGCGGCGGCTGCGTGCTGCAGCACCTGGACGAGACGAAGCAGATCGTGGCCAAGCAGCGGGTGCTGCTGGAGAACCTCGAGCGGATCGGCAAGGTCAGGCCGGAGCGGGTGCTGGAGCCGCTGACCGCGGAAAGCTGGGGCTACCGCCGCAAGGGCCGGTTCTCGGTGCGCCGGGTCAACAAGAAGGACAAGACCCTGGTCGGCTTCCGCGAGCAGGATCCGCGCTTCGTCGCCGACCTGTCGGTCTGCTACACGACGATCCCGGAGATCGGGCTGAAGGTGCAGGCGCTGGCGGCGCTGGTGGACAGCCTGCAGGCGCGCGATTCGATCCCGCAGATCGAGTTCATCGCCGGCGACGGGGCCATCGCGCTGACCGTGCGCCACCTGGTGCCGCTGGTGGAGTCCGACAAGGCGGGCCTGGCGGCGTTCGGGCGCGAGCACGGTTTCGCGATCTTCCTGCAGCCGAAGGGCATCGACAGCGTGCATCCGCTGGAAGGCGATGCGCCGCAGCTGGCGTTCCGGCTGCCGCAGTGGGACGTGGAGCTGGCTTTCCAGCCGCTGGACTTCATCCAGGTGAACGCGCGGCTCAACGAGAAGATGATCGCGCGGGCGCTGGAGCTGCTGGACGCGCAGCCGGGCGAGCGGGTGCTCGACCTGTTCTGCGGGCTGGGCAATTTCACCCTGCCGCTGGCGCGCGGGGTGGCTGAGGTGGTGGGCGTGGAAGGCGATGCGGGGCTGGTGGCGCGGGCGCGTGCGAACGCGCAGTGCAACGGGCTGGCCAACGCGGAATTCTTCGCCGCCGACCTGACCCAGGACCAGCGCGGCACGCCGTGGATGCGCCGCGGCTTCGACAAGCTGCTGCTCGACCCGCCGCGCTCGGGCGCCGACGAGGTGCTCAAGCAGCTGCCGCTGCAGGGCATCGACCGCATCGTCTACGTGAGCTGCCACCCCGGTTCGCTGGCGCGCGACGCCGGCTTCCTGGTCCACGAGCGCGGCTACCGGCTGGTGGAGGCCGGGGTGATGGACATGTTCCCGCACACGGCGCACGTGGAGAGCATCGCGCTGTTCGAGCGGCACCGGGATTGAGCAAGGGCGCTGGCGAGGCTTGATGCGTCGCCACCCGCCAGCCACCTCACCGCATCACCCCGCGATCTGCCGGGTGGCATGGGCATGCCACGATCTCCGGTGGCGGGCGGATATTCCCGGATGCAGCCTGCGGCCTTGTCCGGGCAGCGACGCGGTAGAGCGGGGCTTGCCCCGCTGCTTTCCATGCGTCGTGGGTCCGTGCGTCGCGGGGAATCAGGCGGGGGAGTCGGGCGAGCCCGACTCTACGGGGGGCGTGTGCCTTGCGGCCGCGGGCGTCGGGCAGGCCGCTGTAGAGCGGGGCTTGCCCCGCCGCTTTCCCTGCGTCGCGGGGAATCGCGCGTGGGGAATCGCGCGTGGGAGTCGGGCAAGCCCGACTCTACCGGGACGTCTGCCTTGCTGCCGCGGGCGTCGGGCACGCCCGCGGTAGAGCGGGGCTTGCCCCGCTGCTTTCGATGCGTCGCGGGGAATCACGCGTGGGAGTCGGGCGAGCCCGACTCTACGGGGAGGCGGGTGCCTTCGGCCGCGGGCGTCGGGCAGGCCCGACTCTACCGGGACGTCTGCCTTGCTGCCGCGGGCGTCGGGCAGGCCGCTGTAGAGCGGGGCTTGCCCCGCTGCTTTCCATGCGTCGCGGGGAATCACGCGTGGGAGTCGGGCGAGCCCGACTCTACGGGGTGCGCGTGCCTTGTTGCCGCGGGCAGGCGAGGCGTTACAGCGGGCGCTTGCCCGGATCGCCGGCGACTTCGCGGACCAGCTTCGGCACGAGGTAGCCGGACAGCCGCCCCGCCAGCTGGCGATGCAGTTCGCGCGCGCGTTCGTCTTCGACCTCGAAATGGGCCACGCCCTGCACGCGGTCGAGCTGGTGCAGGTAATAGGGCATGACGCCGGCGGCGTAGCCGCGTTCGCACAGGTCGGCCAGCGCCTCGACGCTGTCGTTCACGCCGCGCAGGAGCACGGCCTGGTTGAGCAGCTGGGCGCCGGCGCGGCGCAGGCGGCCGACGGAGGCGTCCACGGAGGCGTCGAACTCTTTGGCGTGGTTGGCGTGGATCACGAAGGCCACCGGCCAGGGCAGGGCGGACAGCCACTCGACGAAGGCATCGTCGACGCGCTCGGGCAGGACCACCGGCAGGCGGCTGTGGATGCGCAGGCGCCTGATGTGCGGGATCGCGGCCAGGCGGGCGGTCAGCTCGGCCAGCTTGGGCGTGGCCAGCGACAGCGGGTCGCCGCCGGACAGGATGACCTCGTCGATTCCCGTGTCGGCGGCGATCGCGGCCACCGCGCCGGCCCAGCCGTCACGTGCGGCGGTTTCGTCGGCGTAGGGGAAATGGCGGCGGAAGCAGTAGCGGCAGTTGATCGCGCAGCTGCCGGTGGCCACCAGCAGGGCGCGGCCGCGGTACTTCTGGATTACGCCGTCGGCCTTCTTCGCCGCGGCGTCGCCGACCGCGTCCAGGCTGAAGCCGGGCACGATCCGCGCCTCGTCGGGCACCGGCAGGACCTGGCGCAGCAGCGGGTCGTGCAGGTCGCCGGGGCGCATGCGGGCGATGAAGCCGCGCGGCACCCGCAGCGGGAACTGCGCCGCGGCGGCGTCGGAAATGCCGGCGGCGGCCTCGTCCAGGCCCAGCAGGCGCAGCAGTTCCCGCGGGTCGCGCACGCCCTCGCGCCATAGCCGCTGCCAGCGCGGCGTGGCGGCGGCAGGGTCGTGGGCGGGCGCCGGAGCGGGGGCCGGCTGCAGGGGCAGGGGGGCTGCAGGTATCATGTGGGGCCTGAGAAGACGCGCCCGCCGGGTTCCGGCGGGCTCCCCACATTCTAACTGCCCCGGCCGCCGTCTTCCGCGGCGGTCCCTGCCATACCCAAGGAGTTCCCATGGCCTCTTACGGCATGAACGACGTCAAGAACGGGATGAAGATCCTGGTCAACAACGAGCCCGCGATCATCACCGATACCGAGTACGTCAAGCCGGGCAAGGGCCAGGCCTTCACCCGGGTGAAGTACCGCCAGATCCGCACCGGCCGCGTGCAGGAAATCACCATGAAGTCGACCGACTCGGTCGAGGCCGCCGACGTCGTCGATACCGACATGCAGTACCTGTACAGCGACGGCGAGTACTGGCACTTCATGCAGAAGGAGACCTTCGAGCAGGTCCAGGCCGACAAGGCCGGCGTCGGCGACGCCGCCAAGTGGCTCAAGGGCGAGGAGGACTGCGTGGTCACGCTGTGGAACGGCAACCCGATCCAGGTCACCCCGCCGAACTTCGTCGAGCTCCGCATCGTCGAGACCGACCCCGGCGTGAAGGGCGACACCGCCGGCACCGGCGGCAAGCCGGCCACCCTGGAGACCGGCGCCGTGGTCCGCGTGCCGCTGTTCGTCGCCCAGGACGAAGTCATCCGCGTCGACACCCGCTCGGGCGAGTACGTCTCGCGCGTGAAGTAAGCCGATGACCCAAGCCGGCCTGTACGAGAACAGCCAGCCGCAGGCCTGCGACCTGCTCATCGAAGCCGGCTGGGTGGTTCCGGTCGAACCGCACGGCGTGGTCCTGGAGGACCACGCCGTCGCCGTTTCCGGCGGCCGCATCGTCGCGCTGCTGCCGGTGGCGGAGGCGCGCGCGCGCTTTGCCGCCGCCGAAGTGGTGCGGCGCCCGGACGCGGTGCTGATCCCGGGCCTGGTCAACGCCCATACCCACAACCCGATGACCCTGCTGCGCGGCATCGCCGACGACCTGCCGCTGATGACCTGGCTGCAGCAGCACATCTGGCCGGTGGAAGCGGCGGTGATCGGCCCGGACTTCGTCGCCGACGGCATGCGCCTGGCGATCGCCGAGATGCTCCGCGGCGGCACCACCTGCGCCAACGAGAATTACTTCTTCCCGGACGTGCAGGCGGCGGTCTACAAGAAGCATGGCTTCCGCGCGCTGGTCGGCCTGCCGGTGATCAACTTCCCGACGGCCTGGGCGCGCAGCGACGACGAGTACTTCGACAAGGCCGGCGAGGTGCACGACCAGTGGCGCGACGATCCGCTGGTCGCCACCGCGTTCGCCCCGCACGCACCGTACACGGTCAGCGACGCGAACTTCGAGCGCGTGCGCATGCTCTCGGACCAGCTGGACATGCAGGTCCACCTGCACACCCACGAGACCGCGCAGGAAATCGCCGATTCGCTGAAGGAATTCGGCCAGCGCCCGCTGGCCCGGCTGGACCGGCTGGGCCTGGTCAACGACCGCCTGATCGCGGTGCACATGACCCAGCTGACGGAAGGCGAGATCCACCTGTGCGCCGCGCGTGGCGTGCACGTGGCGCACTGCCCCGAGTCCAACCTGAAGCTGGCCTCCGGTTTCTGCCCGGCCTGCGCCCTGCAGCGCGCCGGCGTGAACCTGGCCATCGGCACCGACGGCTGCGCCAGCAACAACGACCTGGACATGTTCGGCGAGCTGCGCACCGCCGCGCTGCTGGCCAAGGCCGTGGCCAACGACGCCACCGCGCTCGACGCGGCCACCACGCTGCGTGCGGCTACCCTGGGCGGCGCGCGCGCGCTGGGCTTCGGCGACCGCATCGGCTCGATCGAGCCGGGCAAGGACGCCGACCTGGTATGCGTGGACCTGTCCGAACTGGAGACCCAGCCGCTGCACCACGTGCTGTCGCAGCTGGTCTACGCCTGCGGGCGCCAGCAGGTCAGCGACGTGTGGATCGCCGGCCAGCGCAAGCTCGACCAGCGCGAGCTGGTCGACATCGACACCGCGGCGCTGATCGCCAACGCCCGCCAGTGGCGCGCGCGCATCGCCGCACTGGGCCGTTGAGGCCACAGGAGTTCCCATGAGCGAACAGATCCACGCCGGCGCTACGGCGCCGCACAACTACCACCAGGCCGAGCTGGACAAGTTCGCCGCCCTGGCCAACCGCTGGTGGGACCCGGACGGTCCGCAGAAGGCCTTGCACGTGCTCAATCCGGTGCGGCTGGACTACGTGAGGCAGCGCGTGGCGCTGGCCGGGCTGCCGGTACTGGACGTCGGTTGCGGCGGCGGCCTGCTGAGCGAGGCGCTGGCCCGCGCCGGCGCGCAGGTCACGGCGATCGACCTGGCCCCGGAGCTGGTCAAGGTCGCGCGCCTGCACGGCCTGGAATCGGGCGTGCAGGTCGACTACCAGGTCAAGGCGATCGAGGAACTGGCCGGGGAGCGGCCGGGCAGCTTCGGCGCGATCACCTGCATGGAAATGCTCGAGCACGTGCCGGATCCGGCGTCGATCATCGCCGCCTGCGCGAAGCTGCTGCGTCCGGGCGGGCGCCTGTTCCTGTCCACGCTCAACCGCACCCCGGCCGCGTTCGCGCTGGCCATCGTCGGCGCCGAGTACGTGGCGCGGCTGCTGCCCAAGGGCACGCACCGCTATGCGGACTTCATCAAGCCGTCCGAGCTGGCCGCGTGGCTGCGCGCCGCCGACCTGCAGCTGGAGGACGTGAGCGGCCTGTTCTACGACCCGCTGCGCCAGCGTGCCAGCCTCTCGCGCCGCACCGAAGTGAACTACCTGGCCTGCGCGGTCAAGGCCGGCGCCTGAGCATGGATGGCATGAGCGACGCCCGCGCCGGATTCCCGGCGGTGGCCCTGTTCGACCTGGACGGGACCCTGCTGGACAGCGCGCCGGACATGCTGGCCACCGCCAACCGCATGCTCGCCGCGCGCGGCCGCGCGCCGATCGCCCTGGCCGCGCTGCGCCAGCACGTGTCCAAGGGCGCGCGGGCGATGATCGCCGCCAGCTTCCCCGACCTGGACGCGGGCGAGCGCGAAGCCATGGTCCCCGAGTTCCTCGCCGTCTACCGCGAGGAGCTGGGCCGGCACAGCGTGCTGTTCGAAGGCATCGACGCGATGCTGCAGGCGCTGGAGTCCTCCGGTTCGCGCTGGGGCATCGTCACCAACAAGCCCGAATACCTGGCCCGCGACGTGGTCGCCGGGCTGGGCTGGCAGCAGCGCTGCGCGGTGCTGGTCGGCGGCGACACCTGTCCGGAGAAGAAGCCACACCCGATGCCGTTGCTGGAAGCGGCGCGGCAGCTGGGCGTGGCGCCGGAGCAGTGCGTCTATGTCGGCGACGACGAGCGCGACGTCGCCGCGGCCCGTGCGGCGGGCATGCCGTCGGTGGCGGTGACCTGGGGTTACCGCCTCGACCACGAGGATCCGTGGAGCTGGCGCGCCGACGTGCTGGCCGAACAGCCGGCCGAGCTGCTGCAGCCGCAGGCCTGGCCGCGCGGTCGCGGTTGAGGTCGGCATGTCGCAGGCTTACGACAGCTTCATCGACAAGTGGCGCACCCGCTGGCCGGAATGGGCGGTGGCCGAGGTCTTCGTGCCGCCGGCGCAGCGCCAGCGCACGCTGGCCTGGTTCGCGCTGCTGCAGGAATTCGACGACATCCTCAACATCGGCGGCGACCCGCTGCCGGCCGACGCCAAGCTCGGCTGGTGGGCCACCGAACTGCGCGACTGGTCGGCGCAGCGCTCGCGCCACCCGCTGGGGCGGGTGCTGGAACCGGTGCGCGCGCCCTGGGCCGAACTGGCCGAGGCGCTGCCGGAACTGACCGCCGCGCGGGCGCGCCCGCAGGACAGCGAGGCGGCGTTCGCGGCGCTGGCCGGGTTCGGCGCGGCCGTGGCCGCGGTCGAGGTGGCGGTGCTGGAAGGGCAGGCGGCTACGCCACGGCAGGTGGTCGCCCAGGTCCTGGCCCAGCGCCTGGCCGAAGCGGGGCTGGAAGCGGTGCCGCTGGCGCTGCAGTCCGCCTCGGGTCCGGCGGCCGCCAGCGAACAGGCCCAGCGTGCCTGGGCCAACGAGCTGATGCGCGCCTGGCCGGCACGTGCGGCGGGCCCGCGTCCGCGCCGGGTCTGGGCCAGCCTGGCCCGGCAGCGCCTGGCGCCGGTCGCCGCCGGGCGCGTCCCGCAACCGGGCCGGCAGCCGCTGCGCGTGCTCTGGCACGCCTGGCGGGCCGCGGCCGGGGACTGACCCCGGTCGGGCCATCTGCGGGATGTGCTGTTGCGGCTGAACGGCACGCGACAGTCCGTTGCAGCCATCCGGCCGGCAGTGCCGACCCCAGCGGCTACAATGGCGCCCATCCGGACCTGCCTGGTCCCACGCCACCTTCCCCCTCCCGGCAGCCCCTCCGACGCTTCCGCCAGGAAGCCGGGCCGCCCGCTCCCCCAGATCGCCGCCATGTCCGTTCCCGCTGCCGTTTCCGCTTCCCTGCCCGACGTCGCCCTCCAGGCGCCGGCGCTCGCGCGCCCGCTGGACTGGGTGGGCATGGACGGCATCGCCGTGCCGATCCGGGTCGCCGACGGGCAGGGCGGGCAGGTCCAGGTCGCGGCCCAGGCCGACATCTCGGTGAACCTGGCCCGCGAGGGCGAGCGTGGCATCCACATGTCGCGGCTGTACCTGCGCCTGCAGCAGGAGCTGGCCCGCCACGAGATCACCCCGGGCGGGCTGCGCCGCTTCCTCCAGGAAAGCATCGAGTCGCAGTCCGGCCTCGCCACCCGCGCGCGCCTGCGCCTGCGCTACGAGGCGTTGCTGCTGCGCGGCGCGCTGCGCAGCGACAACGCCGGCTGGAAGAGCTATCCGGTGGAGATCGAGGCGATCCTGGCGGACGGCCACCTGAAGCTGGTGCTCGGCTTCCGCCTGGAATACTCCAGCACCTGCCCGTGCTCGGCGGCGCTGTCGCGCCAGGCCAACGCGGCGCGGCTGCTGGCCGATTTCGACGGCGTGCCGACGCTGACGGTCGACGAGGTCGCCGCGTGGCTGGCCTCGGACCGCGGCATGGCCGCCACGCCGCACGCGCAGCGCAGCGAGGCGCGGGTGCGCGTGGAGCTGCGCCCGCAGTTCGACGAGCTGCCGCTGGTGGCGCTGATCGACGCGCTGGAAACCTCGCTGGGCACGCCGGTGCAGACCGCGGTCAAGCGCGAGGACGAGCAGGCCTTCGCCGAGCTCAACGCCGCCAACCTGATGTTCTGCGAGGACGCGGCCCGCCGCGTGGCCTCGGTGCTGTCCTCCGACCCGCGCGTGGAGCGCTACGAGGCCACCGTCTCGCACTTCGAAAGCCTGCACCCGCACGACGCCGTCGCCACCGTCACCGGCGCCGGCCCGGCGGCCTGACCGTCAGGGCGCGAGCCGCGCCGATCCTGCAATCGTTCGCACAACGGGCCGGCTTCTGCCGGCCCGTTGTCTCTGGCGCGTCGCCACGCGCCAGCTGCCTCACCGCATCCACAGTTCACTGCTTGAAAGCATTGGCGTGGCCGGCTTCGGAAGGAGCCGCGGCAGCGCGGGGGGCGCCGGGAATGAACGAGGGCGCCGGCGACGTCTGGCGCGTCGCCACGCGCCAGNCGACTCACCGCTTGCACTGCGCTCGCGAACGCGGCACATCCATGTGCCGCTTGCGCCATACCCCCGCGCCACCGCGTCTTTCGGCGCTTTCGGGTCGTGGCTTCGTCTTTGCACCCCTCTCCCTCCGGGAGAGGGGCAGGGGTGAGGGTCGGACGGCCAGCGGCGCAGGAGCACCGACCCTCTCCCCAACCCCTCTCCCGGTGGAGAGGGTCTTGAAGGCGCGGGCATCCATTCGTCGTGGTAGGCAGGATAAGCGAAGCGCATCCGGGCTTGGAGTGCGACAGGCGTCGGGTCGAAGTGGCCGGCAGGTCATCCCCGGATGCGGCCTGCGGCCTTATCCGGGCTACGTGATTACCTTCTCGCAATGCACATCGGAGCCGCGCCCCGATGTCATGACGGCCGCGATGTGGAGGAACGCGCCGCCGCGCGCGAACGATCGCCTTACCTGCGCTCCAGCACCAGCAGCGGGTCGATGCGGGTGTCGAACCAGCTCATCCCCCAGTGCAGGTGCGGCCCGGTCGCGCGGCCGGTGGCGCCGACGGCGCCTATCACCTGGCCCTGTTCGACGCGGTCGCCGGCCTTCACGTCGATCCGCGACAGGTGCAGGAAGTTGGAGCTGATCCCGAAGCCGTGGTCCAGCAGCACGGTGCCGCCGGTGAGGTAGAGGTCGGGAGCGGCGAAGGTGACCACGCCGGCGGCCGGGGCCTTGACCGGGGTGCCGGTGGGCGCGGCGATGTCCATGCCCGAGTGCGGCGAACCGGGCTTGCCGTTGTAGACGCGCTGGTTGCCGAAGCGGCCGCTGATCCGGCCCTCGACCGGCCAGACGAACGGGCGGGCGAAGTCGGTGCGGTCGTCGTCGCGTTCGCGCGCGGCGCTGACCAGGGCCTGTTCGCGGCGGATCCGCTCCGCGATCTCGGGCGGCGGATCGACCGTCTTCGGCGGCACCCCGTTTACGCGCTGCACCGGCCAGTCGCGCGCGGTCACCGCGATCCGCGCATCGACCAGCTCCCCGTCCGGGCGCGCCACGGTCACCTGCACCGGCTCGGCCTGGTCGCGACCGACGCCGAACACCACCGTGCCGTAGCCGCTGGTGCGCAGGGTGCGGCCGGCGTACTCGACCCGGCTGCCCGGCGGCACCTTGCCGATCACCATCGCGCCCTGCTGCACGCTGGACGGGAATACGACGCGGTCTTCGTCGGCAGCGGCGGCTGGGGCAGCGACCCCCGCCGCCAGCAACGCCGCCAGCGCCAACCGCCGAGCCGTGAACCTGGCCAGCGAGCGGCCCGCGACCGACAGCATGCGCCGCGCGGCGCCGCCGGCACCACGCATCAGCGCGAGAACTCCAGGCGCTGCCCGGCAGGCGCGCCGACCAGTTCGCGGCCGTTCCACACCTGTTGGCCGTTGACCCAGGTCGAGGCGATGCGCGAGCGGAAGGTGGTGCCCTCGAACGGCGACCAGCCGCACTTGCTCAGCACGTCCTCGCGGCGCACGGTCAGCGGCTGGTCGTCGACCAGCACCAGGTCGGCCCAGTAGCCCTCGCGCAGGAAGCCGCGTCCGGCCACGTCGAACAGCTGCGCCGGGGCGTGGCTGGCCTTCTGCACCACGCGGGTGATGTCCAGCTTGCCCTCGTGCACCAGTTCGATCGCCGCCAGCAGCGCGTACTGCACCAGCGGCAGGCCCGATGGCGCCTGCAGGTAGGGCTTCTGCTTCTCCTCGAGGGTGTGCGGGGCGTGGTCGGTGGCCAGCACGTCGATCACGTCGTCGACCAGGGCCTGCACCAGCGCGGTGCGGTCGGAGGCGTCCTTGATCGCCGGGTTGCACTTGATGAAGTTGCCCAGCCGTTCGTAGTCGGCGCGGTCGAAGCGCAGGAAGTGGATGCAGGTCTCGGCGGTGATCTTCTTGCGCACCTTGCCGTCGGCGCCGACCAGCGGCCCGCGCTCGAACAGGGCCAGCTCGTCGGCGGTGGAGATGTGCAGCACGTGCAGGCGGGTGCCGTGGCGGCGCGCCAGCTCCAGGGCCAGGCGGGTCGACTTGATGCAGGCCTCGCGCGAACGGATGTCGGGATGCATCGCCGGGGTCAGCCCCTCGGCGCCGTACTTCGCCTTGAATTCGGCGAGCGTGCGGTCGATGGTCGGGGTGTCCTCGCAGTGGGTGATGATCGGGGTGGGCGCCTCGCGGAAGATGCCGTCGAGGGTCTGCGGATCGTCGACCAGCATGTTGCCGGTGGACGCGCCCATGAACACCTTGATGCCCGGCGCGGACTTCGGGTCGAGCGAACGCACCGCCTCGAGGTTGTCGTTGCTGGCGCCCAGGTAGAAGCCGTGGTTGCCCCAGGCGCGGCCCTTCGCCGCGGCGTACTTGGCTTCCAGCGCCGCCGCGTCGAGGGTCGGCGGGTTGGTGTTGGGCATGTCCATGAAGCTGGTCAGCCCGCCGGCCACGGCCGCGGCCGATTCGGTGGCGATGTCGCCCTTGTGGGTCAGGCCCGGCTCGCGGAAGTGGACCTGGTCGTCGATCATGCCCGGCAGCAGCCAGCGGCCGCGCGCATCGACCACTTCCTCGCCGGCGCGTGCCTGCAGGCCCTGCCCGATCGCGGCGATGCGGCCATGCTCGATGCGCAGGTCGCCTTCCTGTTCGCGTCCTTCGTTGACCAGGCGGGCGTTGACGATCAGGGTGCTCATCTGTGGTTTCCTGTGCAGGAGCAGGGCGGTTCGCCGGTGCGTTCGGGGACCGGGTCGAAGCCGCCGGGATGGAGGGGATGGCAGCGCGCCAGGCGGCGCGCGGCGAGCCAGCTGCCGCGCAGTGCGCCATGGCGCTGGATCGCCTGCATCGCGTATTCGGAACAGCTGGGCACGAAGCGGCAACGCGGGCCGAGTAGCGGGCTCACGAAACGCTTGTAGCCGCGCAGTGCCAGGATGAGCAGGCGATCGATCACCTGGCCATCATACCGTCCGTATTACAAGGTTGCCCCCCCGGGTGGGGTGAGCTATAAAGGCGCGCTTTCCCGGCAACGGGAAAAACCAGAGAGGAACCTTCGTACGTGGCTGCCAAGAAACCCGTGAAGAAGTCCGCCAAGCCGGCCAAGAAGCCCGCCGCTCCCGCCAGGAAGACGGTCGTCGCCAAGAAGGCTGCGACGAAGAAGGCGGTAGCCAAGAAACCCGCCCCGGCCAAGACCGCCAAGCCCGCTGCCAGGAAGGTCGCCAAGGCCCCGGCCAACAAGGCCCCGGCCAAGGCCGCCAAGCCGGCGGCGAAGAAGGCGGCTCCCGCCAAGGCACCGGCCCGGAAGGCTGCTCCAGCCAAGAAGGCCGCTCCCGCCAAGAAGGCGGCACCGGCGAAGAAGGTTCCAGTCAAATCCGCGGCGAAGCCGGCACCGAAGCAGGTTGCCGCCAAGCCGTCCCCAGCCAAACAGGCCCCCATCAAGCAGACGCCAGCCAAACCGGCCCCCGCAGGAAAAGCTTCCCCGAAGCCCGCTCCCGCCAAGCCGGCGCCGACGCCCGCTCCAGCAGCAAGCAAGCCCCCCGTGCCCCAGAAATCCCCCGTGAAGTCCAGCAACACCACGACCGCCCCGCCGCCGAAGGGCAAGGTCGCCGTCGCCGTCGTTACCAGGAAGCCCGACGCGCCGGCGCCGCGTGCTCCCACCCGCGTGGTCGAATACCAGATCGACGAGGCCACCGGCCGTCCGCTGCTGCCCAAGGGCTACCGTCCCTCGCCGGACGAGGAGTACATGAACCCGCTGCAGCAGGAGTACTTCCGCCAGCGGCTGCTGCAGTGGCGCGCGGACCTGGTCGAGGAATCGAAGCAGACCATCGAGAACCTCAAGGACGAAGTGCGCGACATCGGCGACGAGGCCGAGCGTGCCACCCGCGAGACCGAGAACTCGCTGGAACTGCGCACCCGCGACCGCTACCGCAAGCTGATCGGCAAGATCGACAGCACGCTCAAGCGCCTGGAAGCCGGCGACTACGGCTACTGCGTCGACACCGGCGAGGAAATCGGCCTGGAGCGCCTGGAGGCGCGCCTGACCGCCGAGCGCACCATCGACGCGCAGGAACGCTGGGAGCACATGCAGAAGCAGCAGGGCGAGTAAGTCCCGCCGCCAGCATGACGACGAAGCCCGCCTCACGGCGGGCTTTGTTTTTTCCGAAGTCCGTCTCCCGGTGGGAGAGGGGAGGTCGGGTCACAGCTCCCGCAGGTCCAGCCGCCTCAGCTTCGGCGCCTTGACCGCGGTGGTGGCGACCACGCCGAGGGTCACGCAGCCGCCCAGCACCACCGCCGGCACCAGGCCGAGCAGCCGCGCCATCGAGCCGGCGTAGAACGCGCCCAGCTCGTTGGACGAGCCGATGAAGATGCCGTTGATCGAGGCCACCCGGCCGCGCATGCCGTCGGGGGTGACCAGCTGCATGATCGTGCTGCGCAGGACCACCGACACGCCGTCGCACACGCCCGACAGCAGCAGGAAGAACGCCGACAGCCAGAAGTGCCGGGACAGGCCGAAACCGATGATGCACAGGCCGAAACCGGCCACCGCCCACAACAGCAGGCGTCCGGCATGTCGGCCCGGCGGGCGCCGTGCCAGCACGAAGCCGACCACCACCGCGCCCAGCGCCGGTGCGCCGCGCAGGATGCCCAGGCCCTCCGGGCCGTAGTGCAGGATCTCGGCGATGAACGCCGGGGCCAGCGAGATCGCCCCGCCGAACAGCACCGCGAACAGGTCCAGCGCCTGCGCGGCGAGCATGACCTGGGTGTTGAACACGAAGTGGAGGCCTTCGCGGATGCTGCGGAACACCGGTGCACGCGGCCCGTCGCTGCGCGGCTCCTCGACGCGCAGCGCCAGCAGGACCGCGCCGGCGGCGATCGCCAGCGCGGCGGCGGTGGCGTAGGCGGCGGTCTTGCCGGCCCAGCCGACCAGCACGCCGCCCAGCGCCGGACCGCAGACCATCGCGGCCTGGAAGGCGATGCTGCCGAGGCTGGCGCCGCGCGCGAACTGTTCGCGGCGCAGCACCTGGGCGAACAGCGCGGTGTAGACCGGGGTCAGGAACGAACGCACCAGGCCGGTCAGCACGATCGCGCCGTAGATCGGCCAGGTCTGGCCGGGGGCGAGATGCCCGGACGCCACCAGCACCAGCAGCAGCGCAGTGGTGGCCAGGCCGGTGCAGGCCAGCGCGCCGAGGCGGCGCTTCGGCAGGTGGTCGACCAGGTAGCCGGCGAACAGCGCCATGCCGATGTACGGCAGCACTTCGGCCAGGCCGACCAGGCCCAGGGCGAAGGGATTGCGGGTCAGTTCGTAGACGTGCCAGCCGACGGTGACCGCGACGACCTGGTAGGACAGGATCGCGCACAGCCGGTAACCGAGCAGGACCCGGTAGCCGGGTTCGCGCAGCGGCGAAGGGACCGCGTTGGGCGCGGCGCCGGCTTCCACCTCAGGCCTGGGCCTGCGCGGTGTCGCGGATGAAGGCCAGCAGCGAGGCCAGGCCGTTGCTGCGGGTCGGCGACAGGTGCCTGGCCAGGCCGATGTCGGCGATGTAGGACGGATCGGTGGCGAGGATCTCCTCGGCCGAACGCCCCGAATACACGCGCAGGGCCAGGAAGATCAGCCCGGAGACGATCGCCGAGTCGCTGGTGGCGTGGAAGTCCAGGCGCTGGCGGTTGCCTTGCGGCACGATCCAGACCATCGACTGGCAGCCGTGCAGGCGGTGCTCCTCGGTCTTCCACTCCTCGGGGAAGGGCGGCAGCTTGCGGCCGAGGTCGATCAGGTACTGGTAGCGCTCGGACCAGTCGCCGAAGAAGGCGAACTCCTCGCGGATCGCGGCCTGGGCCTCGGCGGCGGTGGGTTCGAGGGGGAAGGGGGTATCGGTCACGGGGTTCTCGAGTTGGTTGGCGGCCATCCCTGGCGCGGACGGGCGGTTCCGCACTGCCGGGCCCGGCTTTCCTGCACAGGTATGGGGAAGCGGGGCCTGGGTCAGGCGCGCTTCCACCTCACGCCCTGCGGCGTGTCCTCCAGCAGGATGCCTTCGCCGGCGAGCTGGTCGCGGATCGCGTCGGCGCGGGCGAAATCGCGCGCCTTCTTGGCCGCGGCGCGCTCGTCGACCAGGGCCTGGATGCGGGCGTCGTCGTCGTTGGAGGCGCCGCGGTTGAACCAGGCTTCCGGCGCCTGCTGCAGCAGGCCCAGGGCCAGGCCGGCGCCGAGCAGTCCGGCCTTCAGCCGCGCCTGCTCCGCAGGATCGGTGGCCTTGCGCGCCTCGCCGGCGATGCGCGCGACTTCGGCCAGCGCCAGCGGGGTGTTGAGGTCGTCGTCCAGCGCGTCCTCCACCGCCTGCGGGATCGCCGGCGCGGCGTCGATCGCGGCCAGGTCGCGCAGGGTCCCGTACAGCCGGTCCAGGGTGCGCACGGACTGCTCGATCAGCGCGTCGGTCCAGTCCAGCGGCTGCCGGTAGTGGGCCGAGAGCAGGGCGTAGCGCAGCGCCTCCGGCGGATGCCTGCGGACCAGGTCGTGGACCTTCTCGATGTTGCCCAGCGACTTGCTCATCTTGGCGCCGCCGAGGTTGAGCATGCCGTTGTGCAGCCAGTAGCGGGCGAAGGTGGCACCGCCGTGGGCGCATTCGCTCTGCGCGATCTCGTTCTCGTGGTGCGGGAACTGCAGGTCGATGCCGCCGGCGTGGATGTCGATGGTCCGGCCCAGGTGGGCGCCAGCCATCGCCGAGCATTCGATGTGCCAGCCCGGGCGGCCGCGGCCCCACGGCGAATCCCAGCCCGGCAGTTCCGGGGTGGACGGCTTCCACAGCACGAAATCGCCCGGGTCGCGCTTGTACGGGGCGACCTCGACGCGGGCGCCGGCCAGCATCTCCTCGGTATCGCGTCGGGAGAGCTTGCCGTAGCCGGGGAAGCTGCCCACCGAGAACAGCACGTGGCCCTCGGCCGCGTAGGCGTGGCCGCTGTCGACCAGGCCCTGGATCATCCCGATCATCTGCGGGATGTGGCCGGTGGCGGTGGGCTCGATGTCCGGGGCGAAGTCGCCTTCCACGCCCAGCGCGGCCATGTCCTCGCGGTAGGCGGCGGCGAAGCGGTCGGTGATCGCCGAGATCGGCACGCCCTGCTCGATGGCGGCGGTGTTGATCTTGTCGTCCACGTCGGTGATGTTGCGGGCGTACTTCAGCGCGCCATGGCGGCGCCGCAGCAGCGCGGCCAGCACGCCGAACACCACCGGCCCGCGGGCGTTGCCTATGTGCACGTAGTTGTAGACCGTGGGCCCGCAGACGTACATGGTCGGGGCGGCGGGATCGAGCGGCTGGAACGGCTCGACCTGGCGCGAGAGGCTGTTGTACAGGCGCAGGGACATCGGCACGGGGCGGCGGGGACGGAAGCTTCGAATTCTAGCGTGCCGCAGTGCGGCATCGGCCGGCCGGGTGCGTGCAGGCGCGGCCGGGGCGTCGCCGGGCCGGCCCGCCGGAGGGGAGCGGTTCAGCGGGCTGCAAGCCGCCCCGCCTAAACTGACGCCTCCGTACTGACGTCACCGGACCCGATGCGCCGTCTGCTGGAACTGTCATTGCTGGGCATGGCCTGCTGCTCGCTACAGGCGATGGCCGCCCAGGAGCCAGCCCAGCCGCCCCCCGAGCGCATCCGCGTCTCGCCGGTGGAGAACGTCAAGGTCGATTACGCCCACGTGCTGCGCGTCGAGCCGGTCTACCAGACCCTGCGCGCGACCCGCACCGAGGAGCAGTGCGACCCGGTGCCGGCCCCGGTGGAGCGCCCGGCCCAGCGCGAGGAACCCGGCGTCTTCAGCCGCATGGTCGACTCGGTCAAGGACTTCTTCTCCGGCGAACAGCGGCCCACGCCCGCGCCGGCCCCGGCGCACGCCCCGGCGACGCGGCAGAACTGCCGCCTGGTCCAGGTCGACCGCCAGTTCCAGCGCCCCATCGCCTACGACGTCGACTACGTCTACAAGGGCACCAAGTACCGTTCCCGCCTCGCCGAGGACCCGGGCAACCGCCTGCGGGTGCGGGTTTCGGTGACTCCGTGGGAAGAAGAGCCGGCCCTGCCGGCCGCGCCGACGCCCTGATGCCGCTTGCGCCCGCCGCGGGTGCGTGAGAACATCGCGTGCTCATGAACACCGACCTGCAGCCGCACGCCGCCAGCGCCGCCCGGATGGCCTCCGGGATGACCTCGCGTGCGCGCCGACCGGAATCCCACACTTCCGCTGGGTGACCGGAGCGTCGTGCTGTCCGTGCGAAAACCCAGCCCCAGGCTGGGTTTTTTCGTTTCCGGCCCCCGCGGAAAGTTTCAACCGCAAGAAAACACCCCGGCACCGCCGGACCGCCACCACCGCAAGGAACGATCGATGTCGCTCAAGCACTTCCTCAACACCCAGGACTGGAGCCGCCCGGACCTGGATGCGTTGCTGACCCAGGCGGCGCTGTTCAAGCGCAACAAGCTGGGCAGCGAGCTCAAGGGCCGCTCGATCGCGCTGGTGTTCTTCAACCCGTCCATGCGCACCCGCACCAGCTTCGAGCTGGGCGCGTTCCAGCTCGGCGGCCACGCCATCGTCCTGCAGCCGGGCAAGGACGCATGGCCGATCGAATTCGACCTGGGCACGGTGATGGACGGCGACACCGAGGAGCACATCGCCGAGGTGGCGCGGGTGCTGGCCCGCTACGTCGACCTGATCGGCGTGCGCGCCTTCCCGAAGTTCAAGGACTGGAGCTACGACCGCGAGGACCGCGTGCTCAAGGCCTTCGCGAAGTACTCCACGGTGCCGGTGATCAACATGGAGACGATCACCCACCCGTGCCAGGAGCTGGCCCACGCGCTGGCCCTGCAGGAGCACTTCGGCACCTCCGACCTGCGCGGGAAGAAGTACGTGCTGACCTGGACCTACCACCCGAAGCCGCTGAACACCGCGGTCGCCAACTCGGCCCTGACCATCGCCACCCGCCTGGGCATGGACGTGACCTTGCTGTGCCCGACGCCGGAGTACATCCTCGACGAACGCTACATCGGCTGGGCGCAGCAGAACGTCGCCGAGAGCGGCGGCTCGTTCCAGGTCAGCCACGACATCGACAGCGCCTACAGCGGCGCCGACGTGGTCTACGCCAAGAGCTGGGGCGCGCTGCCGTACTTCGGCAACTGGGAGCCGGAGAAGCCGATCCGCGACCAGTACAAGCACTTCATCGTCGACGAACGGAAGATGGCGCTGACCAACAACGGCGTCTTCAGCCACTGCCTGCCGCTGCGCCGCAACGTCAAGGCCACCGACGCGGTCATGGACTCGCCCAACTGCATCGCCATCGACGAGGCCGAGAACCGCCTGCACGTGCAGAAGGCGGTGATGGCCGCGCTTGTGCGCGGCCGGTGATCCGGGATTGGGGATTCGTGATTCGTGATTCGTGATTCGAAAGAGCAGGACCGGATCCCCCCCTCCATTGCCTACTACTGATTTCCGAGAGAGACGCCCCCATGTCACAAGCTGCTTCCACCAATCCCGAATCCCAAAGCCCGAATCCCGCGGCAGCCAGCCGCGACATCGTCCTGGCCTTCTCCGGCGGCCTGGACACCAGCTTCTGCGTGCCCTACCTGAAGGAGCAGGGCTGGAACGTGCACACCGTGTTCGCCGACACCGGCGGCGTGGACGCCGAGGAGCGCGCCTACATCGAGCAGCGCGCCGCGGAGCTGGGCGTGGCCAGCCACGTCACCGTCGATGGTGGCGGGGCGATCTGGGAAGGCTTCGTCAAGCCGTTCGTGTGGGCCGGCGAGGGCTACCAGGGCCAGTACCCGCTGCTGGTCTCCGACCGCTACCTGATCGTCGACGCCGCGCTCAGGCGCGCCGCCGACCTGGGCACCAACGCCATCGCCCACGGCTGCACCGGCATGGGCAACGACCAGGTCCGCTTCGACCTGGCGGTCAAGGCGCAGGGCGACTACCGCATCGTCGCCCCGATCCGCGAGATCCAGAAGGAACACACCCAGACCCGCGCCTACGAGCAGAAGTACCTCGAGGAGCGCGGCTTCGAGGTGCGCGCCAAGCAGAAGAACTACACCATCAACGAGAACCTGCTGGGCGTGACCATGTCCGGCGGCGAGATCGACAAGTGGGAAGCCCCGGGCGAGGGCGCCCGCGGCTGGTGCGCGCCGCGCGCGGCCTGGCCGGCCGAGCCGCTGAGCGTGACCCTGAAGTTCGTCAATGGCGAGGCCGTCGAGCTGGACGGCAAGCCGATGGAAGGCGCGAAGATCCTCGCCCGCCTCAACACCATGTTCGCCCAGTACGGCGTCGGCCGCGGCATGTACACCGGCGACACCGTGATCGGCCTGAAGGGCCGCATCGTGTTCGAGGCGCCGGGCCTGACCGCGCTGCTGGCCGCGCACCGCGCGCTGGAAGAAGCGGTGCTGAGCAAGCAGCAGAACCGCTTCAAGCCGGACGTGGCGCGCAAGTGGGTGGAGCTGGTCTACGAAGGCTTCTACCACGACCCGCTGAAGACCGACCTGGAGGCCTTCCTCAGGTCCTCGCAGGCCAAGGTCAACGGCGAGGTGGTGCTGGAGACCCGCGGCGGCCGCGTGGACGCGGTGGCGATCCGTTCGCCGCACATCCTCAACGCCAAGGGCGCCACCTACGCGCAGTCGGCCGACTGGGGCGTGGAGGAGGCCGAAGGCTTCATCAAGCTGTTCGGCATGAGCAGCACCCTGTGGGCCGAGGTCAACCACTGACGGCGGGGCACGGCCGGCGCCGGCGGGGCTGACCTGCCGGCCGCCGCCAGCGCTGCCGCCACCGTTTCCCGGAGGGTTCCGTGAGCATGGATCGCCTGCGCATCAGCACCGACCGCGACGAGCTGGACGTGGACATGATCCACCGCTTCCTCTCGGAGGAGGCGTACTGGAGCCGCGGCATCCCGCGGGGAACGGTGGAACGGGCGATCGCCGGCTCGCTGTGCTTCGGCGGTTACCTCGACGGCGAGGGCCAGGTGGCCTTCGCCCGGGTGACCACCGACGGCGCCACGTTCGGCTACCTGGCCGACGTGTTCGTCCTGCCGGCGTGGCGTGGCCGCGGCTACAGCAAGCAGCTGGTGGCCGCGGTGCTGGCCCACCCCCGGCTGCAGGGCCTGCGCCGGCTCATGCTGGCCACCTCGGACGCACACGGGCTGTACGCGCAGTTCGGCTTCCGGGCGCCGGCCCGCCCGCAGACCCTGATGGAAATCCTGCGCCCGGACATCTACCAGGCGCAGGCCTCCCACTCCTGATACCGACGCACATGACCGACCTGCTGCAATCCACCCTCGCGCACCTCGAAAAGCTGGTGTCCTTCGACACCCGCAATCCGCCGCGTGCGATCGCCGCCGAGGGCGGGATCTTCGACTACCTGCGCGCGAACCTGCCGGGCTTCGAGGTGCAGGTGGTGGACCACGGCGCCGGCGCGGTCAGCCTGTACGCGGTGCGCGGCACGCCGAAGTACCTGTTCAACGTGCACCTGGACACGGTGCCCGATTCGCCGCACTGGACCGCCGATCCGCACGTGATGCGCCGCCTCGACGACCGGGTGGTCGGCCTGGGCGTGTGCGACATCAAGGGCGCGGCCGCGGCGCTGGTGGCCGCGGCCAATGCCGGCGAGGGCGACGCGGCGTTCCTGTTCTCCTCCGACGAAGAAGCCAACGATCCGCGCTGCATCGCCGCCTTCCTCGAGCGTGGGGTGCCCTACGAGGCGGTGCTGGTGGCCGAGCCGACCATGGGCGAGGCGGTGCTGGCGCACCGCGGCATCTCCTCGGTGCTGATGCGTTTCAAGGGTCGTGCCGGGCATGCCTCCGGGCAGCAGGACGCGGCCGCCAGCGCGCTGCACCAGGCGGTGCGCTGGGGCGACCGCGCGCTGGACCACGTGCAATCGCTGGCGCACGCGCGCTTCGGCGGCCTGACCGGGCTGCGCTTCAACATCGGCCGCATCGAAGGCGGGATCAAGGCCAACATGATCGCGCCGGAGGCCGAGCTGCGCTTCGGCTTCCGCCCGCTGCCATCGATGGACGTGGACCAGCTGCTGGCGACCTTCGCCGGCTTCGCCGAACCGGCCGCCGCGCACTTCGAGGAAACCTTCCGCGGCCCGAGCCTGCCGTCCGGTCCCGCTTCCGACGAGAGCGGCGCCCGCGCCGAGGAGCGCCGCCTGGCCGCGCGCGACGTCGCCGACGCGCTGGGCCTGCCGATCGGCAACGCCGTGGACTTCTGGACCGAGGCCTCGCTGTTCTCGGCCGGCGGCTACACCGCGCTGGTTTACGGGCCCGGCGACATCGCCCAGGCGCATACCGCCGACGAGTTCGTGACCCTGGAGCAGCTGCAGGGCTACGCGTCCTCCGTCGACCGCATCATCAACGGCCCGCGCTGAAACTCCTTTCCGACCCGCCGGCGCAGGCCGGCCCCTCCGAAACCGAAACCTTCCCGTGAACGTTGCCGCCACCCCCAACCAGATCCAGACCCGCCAGACCATCGTGCGCCTGCTGTCGAGCATGGCCAGCGCCAAGGAGATCAGCCAGTACCTCAAGCGCTTCTCCCAGGTCGACGCCAAGCGCTTCGCCGTGGTCAAGGTCGGCGGCGCGGTGCTGCGCGACGAGCTGGACGACCTGACCTCCTCGCTGTCGTTCCTGCAGGAAGTGGGCCTGACCCCGATCGTGCTGCACGGCGCCGGCCCGCAGCTCGATGCGGAGCTGTCCGCCGCGGGCATCGGCAAGCAGACGGTCAACGGCCTGCGCGTGACCACCCCGGAAGCACTGGCGATCGTGCGCCGCGTGTTCCAGTCGGCCAACCTGGCGCTGGTCGAGGCGCTGCAGCGCAACGGCGCCCGGGCCACCTCGATCACCGGTGGCGTGTTCGAAGCCGACTACCTGGACCAGGCGACCTACGGCCTGGTGGGCGAGGTGAAGCGCGTCAACCTGGCGCCGATCGAGGCCAGCCTGCGCGCCGGCTCGATCCCGGTGATCACCAGCCTGGGCGAGACCGCCGGCGGGCAGATCCTCAACGTCAACGCCGACTTCGCCGCCAACGAGCTGGTCCGCGAACTGCAGCCATACAAGATCATCTTCCTCACCGGCACCGGCGGCCTGCTGGACGAACAGGGCAAGGTGATCGACTCGATCAACCTGTCCACCGAGTACGAGCACCTGATGCAGCAGCCGTGGATCCACGGCGGCATGAAGGTGAAGATCGAGCAGATCAAGGACCTGCTGGACAAGCTGCCGCTGGAGTCGTCGGTGTCGATCACCCGCCCGGCGGACCTGGCCAAGGAACTGTTCACCCACCGCGGTTCGGGCACCCTGGTGCGTCGCGGCGAGCGGGTGCTGCGCGCGACCTCGTGGGCGGAACTGGACCTGGGCCGGATGAAGGGGCTGATCGAGTCCAGCTTCGGCCGCGAGCTGGTGCCGGACTACTTCCAGCGCACCGACCTGCTGCGCGCCTACGTCAGCGAGAACTACCGCGCGGCCGTCATCCTGGTGCGCACTCCCGAGGGCGTGTACCTGGACAAGTTCGCGGTGCTGGACGAGGCGCAGGGCGAAGGCCTCGGCCGCGCGGTGTGGAACGTGATGCGCGAGGAGACGCCGGAGCTGTTCTGGCGCTCGCGCCACAACAACCAGGTCAACATCTTCTACTACGCCGAGTCCGACGGCTGCATCAAGCAGGAGAAGTGGAAGGTGTTCTGGTACGGCATCGACGGCCTGGACCGCATCGGCCGCTGCGTCGCCCACTGCGGCACCCGCCTGCCCACCCTGGTCGGCTGACATGGACGGCGCATCGGCGAACCCCTGGCGCGAGGTGCCCACCCTGGAGGGGCGGCACGCCGTGCTCGAGCCGCTGGCCGCCAGCGATGCCGGGGCCCTGCGCGTCGTCTCGGAGCAGGGCGGGTTGCACCGGCTCTGGTACACCAACGTGCCGGCGCCGGAGCGGGTCGAGGCCTACATCGACGCCGCGCTGAAGGCGCAGGCCGAAGGCAAGGTGCTGGCCTTCGCCGTGCGCGACGCCAGTGGCGAGGTGGTCGGCACCACGCGCCTGTACGGGCTCGAGCCCGAAGTGCCGCGGGTGTCCATCGGCTGCACCTGGTATGCGCCGCGCGTGCAGCGCACCGGGGTCAACAGCGAGTGCAAGCTGATGCTGCTGCGGCATGCGTTCGAGACCCTGGGCTGCGCCTCGGTCTGCTTCGAGACCAGCTGGTTCAACCAGCAGTCGCGCCAGGCCATCGCCCGGCTGGGCGCGAAGCAGGACGGCGTCCTGCGCAACCACAAGCGGCACGCCGACGGGACGCTGCGCGATACCGTCGTGTTCTCCATCCTCGACACCGAATGGCCGGGGGTGCGCAGCCACCTCCGCTTCCGACTGGATTCACACGCATGAGCAGGAAATATTCCATCGGCATCGTCGGCGCGCGCGGGCATACCGGCGCCGAGCTGATCCGCCTGGTGGCGGCGCACCCGCAGCTGGAGCTGGCGTTCGTGTCCTCGCGCGAGCTGGACGGCCAGCGCGTGGCCGAACACAACGACGTCTACCAGGGTGAGCTGCGCTTCGAGAACCTGGCCCACGAACAGGTCGCGGCCAAGGGCGCGGACGTGGTGGTGCTGGCGCTGCCCAACGGCAAGTCCGACGCGATCGTCGCCGGCATCGACGCCAGCGCCCCGGACACCATCGTGGTCGACCTGTCGGCCGACCACCGCTTCGACCCGGCCTGGTACTACGGCCTGCCCGAGATCACCCGCGGCAAGTACGCCGGGCAGAAGCGGATCAGCAACCCCGGCTGCTACGCCACCGCGATGCAGCTGGCGATCTGGCCGATGCTCGAGTACCTGGCCGGCCCGCCGCAGTGCTTCGGCGTGTCCGGCTATTCCGGTGCCGGCACCACGCCGTCGGACCGCAACAACCCCGAGCTGCTGCGCGACAACCTGATGCCGTACGCGCTGGCCGACCACGTCCACGAGCGCGAGGTGTCTTCGCAGCTGCACGTGCCGGTGGAGTTCATGCCGCACGTGGCCCCGCACTTCCGCGGCATCACCATGACCGTGAACATGTGGCTGCGCGAGCCGCTGAAGGCCGACTGGGTGCGCGCGCGCTACGAGCAGCGCTACGCCGGCGAGCCGCTGGTGGACGTGCTGGAGCAGGCGCCGTGGGTCAGCCGCATCGCCGGCCGCCACGGCGTGGAGATCGGCGGCTTCACCCTGGCCCCGGGCGGCAAGCGCCTGGTGGTGGTGGCCACCCTCGACAACCTGCTCAAGGGCGCGGCCACCCAGGCCATGCAGAACATCAACATCGCGCTGGGGCTGCCCGAGCTGGCCTCGATCCCGGCGTTCAAGGAGAGTGCCCATGGCTGAGCTGCTGTGGCAGAAGCCCGGCGTGGCGGTGGACGCGCAGATCCAGCGTTTCCTCGCCGGCGACGACGTGATCCTGGACCGCGAGTTCTTCCTCCATGACATCGCCGCCAGCACCGCGCATGCGGAAGGCCTGCAGCGCATCGGCATCCTTTCGGCCGGGGAGCTGGAAGGGCTGAAGCGCGAGCTGGCGATCCTCGCCGACGATTTCCGCTCCGGCGCCTTCGTCCTCGACGAGCAGTACGAGGACTGCCATTCGGCGATCGAGGCGCGCCTGACCGAGCGCCTGGGCGATGCCGGCCGCAAGATCCACACCGGCCGCAGCCGCAACGACCAGATCCTGGTCGCCACCCGGCTGTGGCTGAAGGAGAAGCTGGCGCGTATCGCCCAGCTGTCGCGCGAGGTCGCGCGGGTGGCGCTGGACCGCGCCGCCGCCGAGAAGGACCTGCCGATCCCGGGCTACACCCACATCCAGCGTGCCGTGGTGTCCTCGGCGGGCATGTGGTGGGCCGGCTGGGCCGAGGCCTTCATCGACGATGCCATCCGCGCCGCCGATACCCTCAAGCTGGTCGACTGCAACCCGCTGGGCACCGCCGCCGGCTACGGCGTGAACCTGGAGCTGGACCGCGAGCACACCACCGCCGCGCTGGGCTTCGCGCGCATGCAGGTCAGCCCGGTCTACGCGCAACTGTCGCGCGGCAAGTTCGAGCTGGCCGCGCTGGAAGCCCTCGGCAGCGCCACCCTCGACCTGCGCCGCCTGGCCTGGGACCTGTCGCTGTACACCACCGCCGAGTTCGGCTTCGTCTCGCTGCCGGCGCAGTACACCACCGGCAGCTCGATCATGCCGAACAAGCGCAACCCGGACGTGATCGAGCTGATGCGCGCCACCCACGCCAGCGTGGCCGCCGCGCGCACCGAGATCGAACAGCTGCTGTCGCTGCCTTCCGGCTACCAGCGCGACCTGCAGTCCTCCAAGGGCGCGATCGTGCACGGCTTCGGCCGCGGCCTGGCCGCGCTGGAACTGCTGCCGGCGCTGCTGGCCAACCTGGAATGGCGCGAGGACAAGCTGCGCGCGGCGATCGACTCGGGCATGTACGCCACCGATGTCGCCGTGGAAGCGGCCATCGCCGGCGTGCCGTTCCGCGAGGCCTACAAGGCCGCTGCGGCTGCGGCCGATTCGGCCGGGCAGGGCAGGACGCCGGAAGGCAGCCTGGCCGCACGCACCTCGCCGGGGGCGGCGGCCGACCTGCGCCTGGCCGAACTCGAGTCGCGCTGGGCCGCGCTGGCCTGATCGAACCGCCGGCCGGCATGCATTGCCGGCCGGCGCAGCGGTAACGCGGGCAGCACGCTGCCCGTGGCAGTGCACCAGGGGATCGCCGACAGGAAGGACGCACCATGAAGCACTACCTCGTCATCGCCATGCGCCGTCCGGGCTTCGATCCGGCGGTGGTCGCGCCGCACCTGGCGTACCTGGACGACCTGCACGCGCGCGGGCTGCTGGCCAGCGCCGGCGGCTTCGCCGACGGCACGGGCGGCGCCTACGTGCTGCAGGGCGTGGACGGCCTGGCCGAGGCGCAGGCCATCGTCGACGCCGATCCGCTGGCGCTCACCGGAAGCTCGGACCTCGCCGTGCACGAATGGAAGCTCGCCGACCGGAGCGGCCGCTGAGCGCATGAATACCGCGTCCCCGATCGAGAACCTGCAATCCCTGCCGGCCTGGCGCCGCGCCGTGCTCAAGGTCGGCAGCAGCCTGCTCGCCGCCGATGGCGGCGGCCTGTCGCCGCGCTTCGCCCTGGGCCTGGCCCAGTTCGTCTCCTCCAGCATCCTCGCCGGGCGCGAGGTGGTGATCGTGTCCTCCGGTGCGGTCGCCGCCGGCCGCGCGATCCTGCCGAAGGCGGCCGAGGCCGGTGCCACCATGGCCGCGCGCCAGGCCCTGGCCGCGCTTGGCCAGGCCCAGCTGATCGGGCTGTGGCAACGTTTCTTCGAACGCCCGGTGGCGCAGGTGCTGCTGACCCACGACGACCTGCGCAACCGCCGCCGCTACCTCAACGCCCGCGCCACCCTCAACGAGCTGCTGGCATTGGGCACACTGCCGGTGGTCAACGAGAACGACACCGTCTCGGTGGACGAGCTCAAGCTTGGCGACAACGACAACCTCGCCGCGATCGTGGCCGCGCTGATCGACGCCGACGTGCTGTTCATCGCCACCGACATCGACGGCCTGTACGACGCCAACCCGCGCACCGAACCACAGGCGCAGCTTGTCCCCGAGGTCGCCGAACTGTCGGCCGAGGTCTTCGCCATGGCCGGCGGCAGCGGCAGCGCGGTCGGCACCGGCGGCATGCGCACCAAGCTGGAAGCGGCGGCCAAGGCCGGCGCGGCCGGCATCGACACCGTGCTGTTCAACGGCCGCCGCGCCGAGGTGGTGCGCGAGCTGGCCCACGACCGCCTGCACGGCACCCGCATCCGCGCCGCGCGCAGCCGCATCGCCGCGCGCAAGTACTGGCTGCGCCACGCCCCGGTGGAGCCGGGCGCGATCCTGGTCGACGCCGGCGCCGCCGCCGCGCTGGCGGGGAAGGGCGCCTCGCTGCTGCCCGGCGGCGTGCTCGGCGCCGAGGGCGAGTTCCGCCGCGGCGACATGGTCGAGGTGGTGCTGCGCGAGGCCGGGGGCGACCGCCGCATCGCCCGCGGCCTCAGCCAGTACTCGGCCGTGGACGTGCGCCGCATCGCCGGCCGCCACTCGCGCGACATCGAGGCCATCCTCGGCTACAACTATGGCGGCAACGTGATCCACCGCGACGACCTGGTGCTGCTCTAGGCCGTCGCGTTCCCATCCCACAGGAACGGGCGCCACCATGACCGACATCAGGACCCAGGCCCTGCAGGCACGCGAAGCGGCGCTGGCCATCGCCGCGCTGGGCACGGACCGGAAGAACGCACTGCTGCGCGCGATGGGCGACGCGCTGGAGGCCGACGCCGCGGCGATCCTCGCCGCCAACGCGCGCGACATCGAGGCCGCCGCGGCCAAGGGCGTCGGCAGCGCCATGCAGGACCGCCTGCGCCTGGACGAAAAACGCCTGAAGGGCGTGGCCGAAGCCCTGCGCGAAGTCGCCGCGCTGCCGGACCCGGTCGGCCAGGTGACCCGCGCCTACGAGCGTCCCAACGGCATCCACGTCGAACGCGTGCGCGTGCCGCTGGGCGTGATCGCGATGATCTACGAGGCCCGTCCCAACGTGACCGCCGACGCGGCCGCACTGTGCCTGAAGGCCGGCAACGCGGTGATCCTGCGTGGGGGTTCGGAAGCGATCCATTCCAACACGGCCATTGCCGCTTCGCTCAAGCGCGCCCTGCGCGAAGCCGGCCTGCCGGAAGCCGTGGTCACCCTGGTCGAGGACCTGCGCCGCGAGACCATCCTCGAGCTGATCCAGCTCAACGACATCGTCGACCTGGTGATCCCGCGCGGCGGCGAGGGCCTGATCCGTTTCGTCGCCGAACACGCGCGCGTGCCGGTGATCAAGCACTACAAGGGCGTGTGCCACCAGTACGTCGACGCGCCCGCCGACCTGGGCCTGGCCATGGACCTGCTGGTCGACGGCAAGGTCTCGCGCCCGGCCGCGTGCAACTCGCTGGAGACCCTGCTGGTCCACGCCGACGTGGCCGCCTCGTTCCTGCCGCGCGCCGCGCGCGAACTGCGCGAGCGCGGCGTCGAACTGCGCGGATGCGAGCGCAGCCGCGCCATCGTCCCGGACCTGGTCGAGGCCACCGAGGACGACTACGCCGCCGAATATCTCGACCTGGTCATCGCCGTGCGGGTGGTCGACGACCTCGAACAGGCCATCGAACACATCCAGCGCTACACCTCCGACCACACCGAAGTGATCGTCACCGCCGATGCCACCCACGCCGAACGCTTCGTCCAGGCGCTGCGCTCGGCGGTGATCATGGTCAACGCCTCCTCGCGCTTCTCCGACGGCGGCGAGCTTGGCCTGGGCGCCGAGATCGGCATCTCCACCACGCGCCTGCATTCCTACGGCCCGATGGGCCTGGAAGCCCTCACGGTCGAGCGCTTCGTCGTGCGCGGCGAAGGCCAGGTGAGGCACCCGGACCTGCTCGCGCAGCCGTGATGCGGTAGCTCGCCGCTCAAGCCCCTCTCCCCCGGGAGAGGGGTTGGGGAGAGGGCAGGTTTCCCAACGCCGTGCGGCTCCCGACCCTGATCCCTTGGCCCTCTCCTGGCGGGAGGGGGATCGCAGGCGTTACCAGCGCTCCTCGAGCACCCCAGGCCGGCACGCCTGCCACGCGCCGGCCAGCATCACCAGCACGCACAGCGCCAGGAAGCCGAACGGCAGCGTCCAGCCGCCGCTGAGCTCGTGCAGCAGGCCGAACAGCAGCGGGCCCAGGCAGCTGAAGCCGTAGCCGGCGCCCTGCATGAAGCCCGACAGCGCCGCCGAACCTGACGGGCTGCGCGTGCGCAGGTTCACCAGGGTCAGCGACAGCGGGAAGGTGAGCGGCGCCAGCCCGAGCAGGACCACCCACAGCACCGGCGCCGCCATCGGCGCCCACAGCAGGCCCGCGAAGGAGACCAGGTTGAGGATGCCGCCGGCCAGTGCCAGCGGGAACGGATTGCGCAGCCGTGCGGCCAGCGCGGGCACGCCCAGCGCCGCCACCAGGCCCAGGCCCGAGAACAGCGCCACCATCACCCCGCCGAAGGCCGCACTCCCGCCCGCGTCGACCATCAGCTTCGGCAGCCAGGTGAACATCGCGTAGCTCACCAGCGAAGTCATGCCGAACATCAGCGCCATGCCCCAGCCCAGCGCCGTGCGCCAGACCCGCCCGCGCGGCGCCGCCGCACCCAGTTCCGGTGCTTCGTCGCCTGGCACCACCGCCTGGTCATGCACGCGCGCCAGCTCGCTGTCGGGACGCCGTTCGGCGCGCAGCACGCCCAGCCACGGCAGCATCGCCACCGTGGCCATCAGCATCCATGCGCCCATCGACACGCGCCAGCCGGCGGCCTCCGCGATCGGCACCGCCAGCAGCGCCGGCAGGATCGTGCCGACCTGCAGCACGGTGATGTACAGCGAGCTGACCAGGCCGATGCGCTCGGGGAAATGGCGCTTCACCAGCGGCGGCAGGATCACGTTGCCGATGCCCATGCCGGCAAGCGCTACCGCCGATGCGGCGAGCAGGCCGCCGGTGCCGCCGGTGAGCGAGCGCCACAGCAGGCCGCTGGCGGCCAGGGCCATCGACAGCACCGCGGTGCGTTCCAGGCCCAGCCGGTGCGCCAGACGCGGCGTGCCGACGCCGGCGAGCGCGAAGGCCGCGGTCGGCACCATCCCCAGCACGCCGGCGATCGCCGGACCGAAACCGAACTCCGTGCCGAGCACGTCCAGCAGCGGCGTCAACGACGTCACCGCGGTACGCAGGTTGAACGCCGACAGCAGGATGCCCGCGAGGACCAGCAGGCGGCCGGAGGTGTGGGCCGCGTCGCCGCGCGGCGAAGGAGTGGCGCTGTTCATCGGTTCCGGGAGGGAAGGGCAGCGGCACCGCGGCGGGCGCGGGGCCCGGACAGCAAAAAACCGGCGCGAGGCCGGTTCCGCTTACCGCTTTTGAATTGGTCGGGGAGACAGGATTCGAACCTGCGACCTCTACGTCCCGAACGTAGCGCTCTACCAGCCTGAGCTACACCCCGACAAGGCCGCAAATTGTACTGGTCGAAGATCGGGTCGGCAAGCTTTCCGGAGAAAATTTTTCATCTTCCGGCCATCCCGGCGGTAACCGCGCGGATGGACCGCGGCTGGCGCGCCCGCACCCGGCAACTACTCGCCCGGCTTGGCCGCCGAAGAGGCCGCGCCGGACGCGGCGCGGCGGGCCAGCGTGGCCTCGCGATGGGCGATGTACGCGTTCGCGCCGAGGATCACCAGCGCGCCGGCCAGGTTCCAGCGGTCGAAGGTCTCGTCGAACAGCAGCCAGCCCATCGCGCCGACGATGGGCAGCTGCATGAAGCTGATCGGAGTGAGCGCCGAGACTTCGCCGAGCTTGAGCGCGCGCGTCCACAGCATGTGCCCGCCGGTGCCGAACAGGCCAGCGGCGACCACCCACAGCCAGGTGATGCCCTGCGGCCAGGTCCACACGCCCAGCGCCGGCACCAGCGACATCGGCACCCACAGCAGGGTGGTCCACAGCACGATGCGGTCGGCCGGTTCGGTGGCCGACAGCTGCTTGATCTGGATGGCGACGATGCTCGACAGCAACGCGGCCAGCAGCGCCACCAGCGTGCCCATGCTGAAGTCCGTCGAGCCGGGGCGCACGATCAGCAGCACGCCGGCGAAGCCCAGCGCCACCGCGATCCAGCGCCGCGCACGCACCTGTTCGCCCAGCAGCGCCGCCGCGGCGATGGTCACGAACAGCGGCGTCGAATACGACAGCGACACCGCCTGCGCCAGCGGCAGGTGGCCGATCGCCCAGAAGCCGGCCAGCATCGAGGCGATGCCGATCATGCAGCGGAACAGGTAGCGCGGGAACTGGCTGGTGCGCAGCAGCCCCGGGCGGTGGCGCAGCAGCAGCGGCAGCGCCACCGCCAGGCCGAAGAAGTTGCGGAAGAACGCGATCTCGAAGGTGTGCAGGCTGGCCGAGGCCAGGCGTATCACCACCGCCATCATGCCGAACAGCACCGTGCTGCCGAGCATCAGCCAGGCGGCGCGCCAGTGCGTGGAAGCGGGCGGCGCGGCGGTGGCCATGGCCTTACCAGCGCGCTCCGATCACGCGCGGTTCCGGTTCCAGCGCCACGCCGAAACGTTCGTGCACCGAAGCGGCGATCGCGCGGGCCAGTTCCAGCAGTTGCGTGCCGCTGGCCGCGCCATGGTTGACCAGCACCAGCGCGTGCGCATCCGACACGCCGGCATCGCCGCGGCGCGCCCCCTTCCAGCCGCAGGCATCGATCAGCCACGCGGCCGAAAGCTTGCGGTTCGGTTCGGCGTCGCCGGGGAACACCGGCAGGCGCGGATGTTCGGCGCGCAGGGTTTCGGCCAGCTCCACCGTCACGATCGGGTTCTTGAAGAAGCTGCCGGCGTTGCCGATCCGCGCCGGATCCGGAAGCTTGCGCTGGCGGATGCGGATCACCGCCCCGGCCACGTCGCGCGCGCTCGGCGCCTGCACGCCGGCGGCGGCCAGTTCCTCGCCGATCCCGGCGTAGTCCAGGCGCAGCGGCGCCTCGGTGGGCGTGCGGGGGCGCAGCAGCTCGAATTCCACCGCGGTGACGATCCAGCGTTCCGGATCGCGCTTGAACGCGCTGTCGCGGTAGCCGAACGCGCAGGCCTCGCGGTCCAGGCGCACGCGGCTGCCGGCCTGGCGGTCCCAGGCTTCGACCGCGACGATGCGGTCGCCGACTTCCACGCCGTAGGCGCCGATGTTCTGGATCGGCGCGGCACCGACGCTGCCGGGGATCAGCGCCAGGTTCTCCAGGCCGCACAGGCCCTGGTCCAGGCTCCACATCACCAGCGCATGCCAGTTCGCCCCGGCCTCGGCGCGCACGCGCACGCGTTCGCCCTCGTCGGCCACCACCGCCAGCGCCGAGGCGCCCAGCGCCAGCACCGCGCCCGGCGCGTCGCCGGCGAACAGCAGGTTGCTGCCGCCGCCGAGCATCAGCAGCGGCAGGCCACGCAGCTGCGGCAGGTCCAGCGCCTCGCCGAGGGTGGACAGGTCGTTGACTTCCAGTAGCCAGGGCGCCCGGGCGGGCACCCCGAAGGTATTGCGCTTGGTCAGGTCGGCTTCGCGCTGCAGTCGGTACAGCGCGGTCATGCCGTGCCGCCGCTCGGGGATTCCTTGCGCCGGCGCATCGCCTCCACGCATTCGCCGACCAGCGCCGGGCCGCGGTAGATCAGGCCGCTGTAGCACTGCACCAGGCTGGCACCGGCGGCCATCTTCGCCACCGCGTCGGCGCCGGACATGATCCCGCCCACGCCTACCAGCGGGATCGACTCGGGCAGGCGCGTGCGCAACCGGCGCAGGACCAGGGTCGACTGGCCCATCAGCGGGGCGCCGGAAAGGCCGCCGGCCTCGTCGGCATGGCGGCGGCCCAGCACCGCGGTGCGCGCGGTGGTGGTGTTGGTGGCGATCACGCCGTCCACTTCCAGGTCCGAGAGCACGCGCGCGGCCGCGTCGATGTCGCTGTCGCTGAGGTCCGGGGCGATCTTGACCAGCACCGGCACGCGCCGGTCGTGGCGCACCGCCAGCCGCTCCTGCGCCTCGCGCAGGGAGCCGACCAGGCGGCGCAGCGCCTGTTCCTCCTGCAGTTCGCGCAGGCCGGCGGTGTTCGGCGAGGAGATGTTGACGGTGACGTAGTCGGCCAGCGGGTAGACCCGCTCCAGGCAGTGCACGTAGTCGGCCGCCGCGTCCTCGTTGGGGGTGTCCTTGTTCTTGCCGATGTTGATGCCGAGCAGGCCGCCCTTGCGCTGGGCGCGCTCGACGTTGCGCACCAGCGCGTCCACGCCGGCGTTGTTGAAACCCATGCGGTTGATCAGGGCCTGGTCCCGGACCAGCCGGAACAGGCGCGGCTTCGGGTTGCCCGGCTGCGGGCGCGGCGTGACCGTGCCGATCTCGATGAAGCCGAAACCCAGCGCCAGCAGCGCGTCGATGTGCTCGCCGTTCTTGTCCAGGCCGGCGGCCAGGCCGACCGGGTTGGGGAACTTGAGGCCGAACACCCGCGTGGGCAGGGGCGGACGGCGTTCGGCGACCAGGCCGATGGTGCCGGTGCGCCAGGCCAGGTCCAGGGATTTGAGCGCGGTCTTGTGTGCGAATTCGGCGTCCAGGCCGAACAGGAACGGTCGGGCGATCGAATACATCGGCGGTCAGGAGTTGAGGGCGGCCAGCCAGGCGAGCCCGCCCAGGAACGCGAACACGATGAAGATGCCGACCAGGGTCAGCCCCACCGCGAGCCAGCCCAGCACCAGGCCGGCCACCGCCAGGCCGTCGCCGTCGAGGGTCCCGGCGCTGCGGCGGATCTCCGCGCGGGCCATGTGCCCGGTGATGACGGCGATGATCGAGCCGAGGAACGGGGCGAGCGTCCAGCCAAGGACCCCGCAGACGAGGCTCACGATGGCTAGGTTGCTGGTACGGCGGATCTGGTTCATGCAGGCCTCGGGGCAGGCCAGGACACGGGGGTGTCCTGCAGGGGAGTCGACCGTGGGGGGGCGGTATGCGCGCAGATTATTCCAGAAAGACGGGCCGGGTCGCCCATGGCCGCCGCGCGGGCGTGCTGCAGATCACGGCATCCGCCCGTGGCGCAGGGCGAAGTCCCAGTCCGGGCGACCCAGGCTGGCGGCGCGGGTGGCCGCCGCGGCATGGTCGTAGGGCACGGCCAGCAGCTGGCCTTCCCAGCGGGCCTCGCGTCGTTCCAGCAGCGCGTAGCGCGCGTGCGCCGTGCCGGTGCCGACCTGGTGCGGGACCGGGTAGTGGGTGGCGAAGGCCGGCAGGCCGACGCTGCCGGGGTTGCAGACGAGGCGTCCGTCGTCCAAGTGCAGCAGGCGCGGGGTGTGCGAGTGGCCGCACAGCACCAGGCCGGCGCCGTCGGCCTGCGGGTGACGCAGCCGCATCGCCACGTCGGTGCTAGCGCTGGGCCGGATGGTCGGCCCGTCCAGGTCTTCCAGCAGGTATTCGAGGTCGCTGCCTGGCGTGCCATGGCAAAGCAGCACGTCCTCGATGCGCAGCAGCGGTGGCAGGGCGGCGATCCATTCGAGCTGCGCCGGCGACAGGGCCTGGCGCGCGTGCGCGTCGGACGGCCCCAGCGTCGCCGGCTCGCCGAGCAGCTGGCGCTCGTGGTTGCCGGCGATGGTCGGCAGTTGCAGCGGCAGCAGGCGCTCGAGGGTCTCGCGCGGCCACAGCGGGCCGGAGACGATGTCGCCCAGGTTCACCACGAGGTCGCAGCCGCGGCGGGCGATGTCGGCCAGCACCGCCTCCAGCGCCGGCAGGTTGCCGTGGATGTCGGAGATCGCGGCCAGGCGCATCGGGTCTACTCCGGCACGCCGGCGAAGACGCGGGTGTCGTAGGCGAAGTCGACGGTGCCATCGACCTGGGTGGCGTCGAACAGCCGGCGCAGCGCCTCCAGCATCGGCGCGTGGCGCGGATGCCCTTCGCGCGGGGCGTAGGAGGAGGACAGCAGGCGGCCCTTGAGGCTGTCGAAGTCCAGCCGCTGTGCATGCGGGAAGCTGGCCACGCCGCGCAGGCCGGCGCCGAACCAGCGGCGCATGTGCGCGTCGTCGCCGTAGCGTTCGGCCACGCTGCTGTAGTCGGTGCCGAAGTCCAGCAGCAGCTGTTCGTAGCCTTCGAGGAACGGCGTGCCGGTGAGCCGGCGCGTGTTCCAGTACACCGCGACCAGCCCGTCCGGGCGCAGGATCCGCCGCCATTCCGGCTTCACCGCCTGCTGGTCGAACCAGTGGAAGGCCTGGGCGGCGCTGACCAGGTCGACGCTGGCGTCAGGCAGGCCGGTGGCCTCGGCGCTGCCATCGGCCGCGCGGAAGCGCGGATCGGTGCCGAGCCATTCCTGCGCGGCCTGGCGCATGGCGGCATTGGGTTCGACCGCGACCACCGGGTGGCCGGCGCCGAGGAACATCTTCGAGGAAATGCCGGTGCCGGCGCCGATGTCGGCGACGGTCCACGACGGCGCCACGCCCTGCACCTTGTGCAGCCAGCGCAGCAGGGCCGGGGGATAGTCGGGCCGGTAGCGGACGTAATCGGCGACGCGATCGGTGAAGCGCGAGGTAGGGGAGAGGTCGCTCATCGGTGGCCTCGCTCGTGGGGCGGCAGCGCCTCGATCATCGCCCGCGGCGCGGCGGCCGCCAAGCCACCGCCACGCCGGCGGCGCCCCGATGCAGGACGGGGCCGCATCGCGGCCCCGTCCGGAGGTGTCAAAGGTCGAACTTGATGCCCTGTGCCAGCGGCAGCGAATCGGAATAGTTGATGGTGTTGGTCTGGCGGCGCATGTAGACCTTCCACGCATCCGAGCCGGACTCGCGGCCGCCGCCGGTGTCCTTCTCGCCGCCGAAGGCGCCGCCGATCTCCGCGCCGGAGGTGCCGATGTTGACGTTGGCGATGCCGCAGTCGCTGCCGGCGGCGGACAGGAACTTCTCCGCGGCCTTCAGGTTCTGGGTGAAGATCGCCGACGACAGGCCCTGCGGCACGCCGTTCTGCATGTCGATGGCCTCGTCCAGGGTGCTGTACTTCATCACGTACAGGATCGGGGCGAAGGTCTCGTGCTGCACGACCTCGTCGCTGTTCTTCAGGCCGGTGATGATGGTCGGCAGGACGAAGTGGCCGGGGCGGTCCAGCTTCTCGCCGCCGGTGACCACGGTGCCGCCGGAGGCCTTGGCCTTCTCGACCGAGGCCAGGAACTGCTGCACGGCCTCGGCACTGTTGAGCGGACCCATCAGGTTGACCGTATCCAGCGGGTCGCCGATCTTGCCCTCGACCTGCTTGTAGGCCTTGACCAGGGTCTCCAGCACGGTGTCGTAGATGGATTCGTGCACGATCAGGCGGCGGGTGGTGGTGCAGCGCTGGCCGGCGGTGCCGACGGCGCCGAAAACGATGCCCGGGACGGCCAGCTTCAGGTCCGCGCTCTCGTCCAGGATGATGGCGTTGTTGCCGCCCAGCTCCAGCAGGCAACGGCCCAGGCGGCGGGCGACCTTCTCGTTGACGATGCGGCCGACCTGGGTCGAACCGGTGAAGCTGATCAGCGGGACGCGGGTGTCCTCGACCAGCTTCTCCGACAGCGCGGTGCCGGCGTCGTTGACGAGGAAGAAGATGTCCGGGAAGCCGCCGGCCTTCAGCGCCTCGTTGCAGATCTTCATCGAGGCGATCGCGGTCAGCGGGGTCTTGTTCGACGGCTTCCAGATGCAGACGTCGCCGCAGATGGCGGCCAGGAACGAGTTCCAGCTCCACACCGCGACCGGGAAGTTGAAGGCCGAGATGATGCCGACCAGGCCCAGCGGGTGGTACTGCTCGTACATGCGGTGGCCGGGGCGCTCCGAGTGCATGGTGTAGCCGTAGAGCATGCGGCTCTGGCCCACGGCGAAGTCGGCGATGTCGATCATCTCCTGCACTTCGCCGTCGCCCTCGGCCTTGCTCTTGCCCATCTCCAGCGCGACCAGCGAGCCAAGCGCGTCCTTGTGCCTGCGCAGGGCCTCGCCGCACAGGCGGATGGCCTCGCCGCGGCGCGGCGCCGGGGTGGTGCGCCAGGTCTTGAAGGCCTCCTGGGCGCGGGCGATGACCGCCTCGTAGTCGGCTTCGGTGGTGGCCTGGACTTCGGCGATCACCTCGCCGGTGGTCGGGTTGGCCGGGCGCAGCACGCCGGCGCCCGTGGCATCGGACCAGCGGCCGTCGCCGAGGTAGGTGCCGGAGTTGGTGGAGCCGAGGCCCAGGGCCTGGAGCAGCGAAGCGGACATGGAATCTCCTGAAGGTGGAAACGGGCGCCCCGCGGTGGTGTTCGCCGCGGGGCGCCGGATGCGTGAATGGATTCTAGCAATCGGCGCCGTCCCAGGCCCGCTGGGCTGCAACAGCGGGGCCGGGCAGGGAGGCGGAAACGGCCACGCGCGTGCAGGCCGGATGCAGGCGCCGCAAGGGTTCCGCCCGCGTATCCCGGCGGGGCGGCATTGGCCGCGCGCAGGCAGCGTGCGGCAATCCGGCGCGTTGGCCCCGTAGCTCAGCTGGATAGAGCGTCCCCCTCCTAAGGGTAATCGTCTCCCGCTCAACCTCGGAAAGTCAAGAAAAAACAAGTGGATAGGCCTATTTTCAAGCCGATTGAAGAACGGGCCAGACACCACCAAACACCCCCGCACACCACTTTCTTGTCCCAGATTTGTCCCGATCAATGAGTGCGATTGCGCTGAAAGAACTGCGGGAAATCTACCCCGGGCGCTATGCGCTACGGGCCGAGGAAGTCGCACTGGTCCTGCGCGGCAAGAACACGCGAGGCACGGTCCAACGGGTTCGCGAGAGGATGGCGAACGGGCGCTACCCCGGCGCGCGCAAGATCGACGGCACCTGGCAATTGCCCCTCGAGGACCTAGCGGAAGTCATCGACCCCACGCCGGTCGCCACGCCCGTGCTGCCTGCCGGCGGAAGCGTCGTCGCACCATCGAAGACAGGACGGCGCAGGTCCGAGATCGGCCCGCGCCTGGGCTTCATCCACGAGGCGCTGTTCTGGTCGCAGGTCTTCCGGGCGCTGGGGTTCGTGGACGAGGCGCGCGAACTCGGCGAGCAGGCACAGGCCATGCGCGACGAAGGCAATCAGGTGCGTGCCCTGGAACGGGCGCGCGAGCGCCGGGCACGGCTCACGGACTTGGCGAACGCTGGCGGTCGTGTGATTCCGGATGCACCCCCGGAGGGCGGCGGGCTCTGATTCTCGGCGGTCCATGACCGCCCGCTTTGTCGTCGACCTGATACTCGGCGCGGCCCTGTTGCGTTTGGTAGCGCCCTCCCCGGCAACTCCATCCGCCCGATGTGGGCCAGGAGACGCCGCGCTGCGTCCGGCGCAAGCATTCGCTGCTCCACGATGTTGCGCCCCTGCGGGTGCGCCGGGCGCTGGTCGCTCGGCGTCGGGGTGGCCCACGGCGGCATGGTGCTGCCGGGGAGAACACCCATGCGTCAACGCGAAGCACAAGACACCCGCGCCGAGTATCAGGCTGACGACAGCGCCATCCTGGTCCAGGCCGAAGCCATCCTGCGCCGCCGGCTGGAACGGCTGGGCGCCATCACCGACCCGACGCAAGCCAGCGAGTTCTTCCGCATGCGGCTGGCCGCGCTGGAACACGAAGAGTTCCACGTCATGTACCTCGACACCCGCCACCGGATCATCGCGGTGGATCCGATGGCTCGCGGCACCGTGGACGGCGCCGAGGTCCATCCGCGCGAGATCGTCAAGGCCGCCCTGGCGTACAACGCCGCCGCCGTGATCCTGGCGCACAACCACCCGAGCGGGAACCCGGAACCGTCTGCGGCGGATCGCAGCATTACAGCGGCACTCGCCCAAGCCCTCAAACTCGTAGAAATCCGGGTGCTGGACCACATCGTGGTCGGTGAAACCTGCGTCAGCCTTGCCGCTCGGGGGTGGGTCTAACCCACCCCCGCCGGGTATCATCGGGTGCGACGGCGCAGCAGCAGACTTGCGCCACTTGAATGTTCTGCGGGCGTAGTTTGCGCCCGCCCTTCGCCCTGGGGATACCGAATGCCTTGGCTGGAATGGCACAACCGCAGTGACGACCTGAAAGCGACGGCGAAGACGCCATATCGCTTGCTCCAACCAATCCAATCTCTGTCCTACGGCGACGAAGACGCGCCGAACATGCTGATCCAGGGGGACAACCTGGAAGCCTTGAAGGCGCTGCTGCCGTACTACGCCGGGCAGGTGAAATGTATTTTCATAGACCCGCCGTACAACACGAAAAGCGCATTCGAGCACTACGACGACAACGTGGAACATGCGCAATGGCTGTCGATGATGTACCCGCGCATGGTGCTGTTGCGCGAATTGCTGGCCGAGGACGGATCGATCTGGATCACGCTGGATGACAACGAAGCGCACTACTTCAAAGTCATGTGTGATGAGGTATTTGGACGCTCCAACTTTATAGCCAACGTGGTATGGGAAAAGGTCTACACGCCAAAGAGCAACGGCCGGGCCATTAGCTCCGATCACGATCACATTTTGGTTTATTCGAAGAGCGCAAAGTGGCTTGAATCTGGCTGGAACCTGGTTCCTCGGAGCGACGAGCAGAAAGGTCGATTCACCAACACGGACAATGATCCAGATGGTCCTTGGAGGACTTATCCGCTTGATGTTCGCACGGAGGATGGGGCGAAGAGAGAAAAGTATCGCTATAAAGTAGTGCTTCCGTCTGGACGTGAAGTGCGGCCATCCGCGGGTAGGCATTGGGTCCTTCCTGAGGAGAGGTTTCAAGAAGAGCGTGAGGCGGGGCGTATCTACTTTGGTAAAGATGGCGACGCAATGCCTACGAAGAAGGTATACCTAAAAGACGCGAAGCAAGGCGTCATCGCGAGATCGTGGTGGACCTACAAAGAAGTGGGTGGAAATCAAGACGCTAAGCGCGAGGTTCTCGCGCTATTTGGCGACAGCGGGTTTATTACACCGAAGCCAGAGAAACTGATTTCAAGGGTTCTACAGATCGCGACGAATCCCGGCGACCTTGTTCTGGATAGTTACCTTGGATCTGGAACAACGGCGGCGGTTTCGCACAAGATGGGTCGGCGGTGGATCGGTATCGAAATGGGCGACCATGCGCGAACGCATTGCCAGCCACGCTTGGTGAAAGTCATCGACGGCGAACAAGGCGGCGTGTCCAAGACAGTCGGCTGGCAAGGCGGCGGCGGTTTCCGCTTCTACCAACTCGGCCCCAAGGTGTTCGACGACCAGGGCCGGATCAATCCCGAAATCAAGTTCGAACACTTGGCTGCGCATATCTGGTTCGTAGAGACCGGCACCGCTCGCAGCACGCGCGCCATGAAGTCGCCACTCCTGGGCGTCCACAATGGCACGGCGTACTACCTGCTCTACAACGGAATCCTGGGCGACAAGACGTTGGCAGGCGGCAACATGCTGACCATGAAGGTGCTGGCTGGCCTGCCGGAGCATGACGGCCCGAAGGTGATCTACGGGGAAGGCACGAACATGACCAACGACCGCCTGCGGTCGCTGGGGATCAAGTTCAAGAAGACCCCCAACGACATTCGCGCGAGGTGACGGCATGGACTTGAAGAACTACCAGGAAGAATCCCTCGCGCGGCTGGCCGCCTTCCTGCGCGCCGCGCGCACGGACGGCATTGCCGAGGCGTTCGCCGCACACGCGCACCCGGACGCCAAGACCATGCTGGTGCCCGAGTACCGCAATCTGCGCGACAAGGACGGCCAGGAACTGCCCAGCCTGCGCAACGTGCCCTATGTGGCGATCCGCATTCCCACCGGCGGCGGCAAGACCCTGATGGGCGCACACTTCATCCGCTGCGCGGCGGACAACTGGCTGGAACGCGACCGCCCGCTTGTGGTGTGGCTGGTCCCCAGCCGCACGATCAAGCAGCAGACCCTGGACGCGTTCAAGAATCGCCGCCACCCGTACCGCCTCGAACTCGATGCCGCATTCGGCGGCCAGGTCTCGGTGCTGGACAGCGACGACATTGAGCAACTGACGCCGCAGGAACTGGCCACGCGCACCTGTATCGTCGTCGCCACGATGGCGGCGGCGCGCGTCCACGATATCGACATTCGCGATTTCTACGCGCACAAGGAAGCGCTGGAACCGCATTTCATCGCGCTGCCGAAGGACGCACCGCTCCCGGACCTGGAACAGACAGAGGACGGCAAGGGGCCGCGTTTCTCGTTCGCCAACCTGCTGCGGCTCCACCGTCCGCTGGTGATTACCGACGAGGCGCACAACGCGACCAGTGACCTGTCCGGCGTCGTGTACGAGCGTCTGGCCCCCAGCGCCATCATCGAACTGACCGCCACGCCAGACATGAGCACCAGCAATGTGCTGGTGCGCGTGTCGGCCTCGCAGTTGTTCGCGGAAGAAATGATCAAGTTGCCGGTGCTGCTGGAAGAACACCTGGACGGCTGGGACGTGGCCCTGCGCCATGCGCTGCTGCGGCGGCAGGAACTGGAAGAGATCGCGAAGAAGGAACCAGACTACATCCGCCCGATCCTGCTGATCCAGGCTGAACATAAGGGCGGCGAGGCCACGGTCGAAACCATCTACGAACACCTGACCAGTGAGGACGGCGAGCGAATCGACAAGGACTGGGTGAAGATTGCAACCGGCGGCCAGCGCGAACTGGACGGGATCGACCTGTTCGCGGAGGACTGCCCAGTGCGCGTCATCATCACGATGGAGGCGCTGAAAGAAGGCTGGGACTGTTCGTTCGCCTATGTGCTGTGCTCGGTATCCGGCACGAAATCCGCGACCGCCATTGAGCAGTTGCTGGGCCGCGTGCTGCGCATGCCCAACGCCCGCGCGCGCGGCCAGGCGGCCCTGAACAAGGCATACGCGCACGTCGTGTCGCCCTACTTCGGCGCGAAAGCGGTCGAGTTCACTGACCACCTGGAAGGCATGGGGTTCTCGCGCCTGGAAGCCGCGCAGAACCTGCCGACGCAACAGCCCCTGATTCCCGGTGATGGCGAACACCCCGCGTTGAAGGTCGAGACACTGCGGTTCACGGCAACGAAGAAGCCGGACCTGGCCAACGTGCCGGCGGGCGACCTGCGCAACATCACGATCAAGCCCGCCGAGGAAGAAGGCAAGTTCGAGGTGGAGGTCAAGGGCGCGATCCAGCCGGAGAGCGTCGAAGCCATCGCCAAGGTGTTTACTGGCAAGGTGAAGGACCAGGTGCGCACCTCGCTGGAACAGCACAACACTCGCGCCAAGTTGCGCGAGACGCCCGCGCAGAAGGGCGTGAAGTTCGAGGTGCCACAGTTGTCGATCAAGTTCGGCGACCGCGTGGTGCCGGTCGAGAACGACCTGCTGGTGGAAGACGGATTCTGGAACCCGGCAGATACAGCAGGCACGCTGGACACGCTCACCTTCGACACGCGCACGCAGACCTGGGAAATCGACATCGGCGAGAAGGCCGTCAAGATGAACATGGTCCAGGAGCCGCAGGCCGAGTATCTGTCCGGCCTGACCGGCGACTGGGAGGAAGCCGACCTGCTGGTGTGGCTGGAAGGCAAGGTCGTCCAGAACGACGTGCGACACGAGACCATGATCGAGTGGATCGCGCAGGCGCTCGCCCCGTTGAAGCGCAAGGGGTACAGCCTGGGCCAACTGGTGCGCGGGCGGTTCATCATCGCGCGCCGACTGCTGGCCCTGCTGGACGACGCGAAGGCCAAGCGCGGCAACCAGGCGCACCGCCGCCTATTCGATCTGGAAGAGGTGGTGGTCGACCCCGCCGTGGTGTTCAAGTTCTCGACCCTCGCCTATCCCATGCGCTCGCCGTGTCCGGCACCGATGGAGTGGCCGAAGCACTACTACGAAGTACCAGGCGACCTGCCATATCGCCGCAAGGATGGCGAACTGGCCGAGGAATACCGCTGCGCGCTCGCCATCGAGCGTAACCCCGACGTTGAGGTATGGGTACGCAACCTGGCCCATCCGTCGCAGTTCCGGTTCCCGACAGCAACCGGCTCCACCTATCCCGATTTCATCGCGAAGTTGAAGGATGGCCGCATTTTCGTCATCGAGTACAAGGGGGCCGACCGCTACGACGACCCGAAGAATGTCGCCAAGCGCGCCGTGGGCGAACTGTGGGCGCGCAAGTACCCGAACGGTATCTACCTCATGCCGCGCGACAAGGACGACGAAGGGCGCGACATCGATCAGCAGATCGCGCACGCGATCGCAGCCAAGCGATAACGCGCCGGTCAAAGGCGCGGAACGGTAGCGGCGGCGTGGCCCACTTGCCGCTTCAACCGGTTGATGGACTCTTCCAGCAGAGCCATCCTGTTCAGGATTTCTGCTTTCTCGTCCGCCCAGGCTTGCCTGTCCGCTGCGTGCTGCTCGCGCTCCTGATCGAAGCAGGCCCTGCCCTTGTAGATCCCTGCGAGGAAGTTTGCGCCAGCCTCGTAGAGTTTCGAAGCGGTGGCCTCGCCGATCAGTTTGCTCTGTCGTGCGCCGCTATGCGGCAGGCCTGGATAGAACGAGTGAACGCCACTCTCCTTCCAGTAGTAGACGCTCGTGCCGAGCGCTCGACCGATATTTGCGGCCATATTTTCAAGTTCTGCTTTCTTAGTCATATGTTGCTCTCCGTTGCAATGGTTGCGGGTCATTTCAGCGCGTGGTTGCGGCAGGGGGAGTTTCTGGATGGAGCAAGCCTTGAAGAAAACCCTCGCACCGAGCAAGGAGTTCAGCAGGCGAACTGGCCTCTATCAGCATGTTCGCTCCAAACTTGCCCAGACAGAGGCTGGACGCGCTGGCGTGGTGGAGGTGATGAACCTGCGTCGGCACCCCGCGCTTGTCGGTGAGGGCGACGGCAATGCGTTGCGCGATTTCATCGAGTTTATGGTGTGTCGTTGTTTCCATTAGGTTGTCCTTCGTTGTTTGGCTTGGCTATTTTCTAACGGGCGGCGCACGCCATCAAGAAAATAAAATATGTTTTTACTGCGATTTTCAGACTGCGGATACAATGTATCCGCCTCATGAGCCGTGCGGGTGCCAGTTCGGCTTCATGCCGATACTGCGCAAGGCTTCTATGCCGGCGGCAACGGCAGCGGGATGATTTCGCGCAACGACATCCAACCCCTGACGCGTGACGAGTTGAGGGTTGAAGAACTGCCCTTCCGGCAGTTCGATGATGATGGCCGCGTTGATCAGTTTCGCCAGCGCCTTCGAGACGGCAGGCTGTTTGACTTTCAGCCGCGCGGCCAGCCCTTTCTGGTTGACGGAAACGAGGTTCCCGAACTTCGCCAGGTCCAGCAGCAGGAGCAGCAGCGCAATCGCGGTGGGCGACAGCTTCTTGTCCAGGATGATCGTGGACAGCGAGCCAGTGAAACACAGCGCAAAGGGGCTGATGGGGTCGATCTTCTTGCGCTTCTTGGACACGTAAACGTTGATCTCGCCGGGGAGTTCGTCTCGTTCTTGTACGGTTTGGATGGCGTCGCGGATCTCGGAAATAGCGGTATCTAGGGGCATGGCATTGGGGGGAGGTGGAGGTGGACAACCGATAACGGATATTCCAACGCCGTCCAATGGAGCTGATCTGGGTATGGAGAGATTTAGATTAGAGATGGAGAGACAGGAAAAGCCGCTCGGCCCGTAAGCCTTTGTCTGTTCTGGGATATTTATTTCTTCGCAGTCCGCAAAGTATTCCTGCGAGGAATAAACACCGCTTCGCCGGCGCAGCGAGCGCGGGCAGCCGATCCACCGCACACATCGTCTCCGGTTCGCGGTTAGAGTTCCGCACTTGCGCCGCAGGCGTGATCGGTTATCAGTGAATAACCCCAAAGCAACGCATTCCAATGACCGACGAGAGCAAGACCACACAGGCGCTGCTGCGAGCGTTATTGAAGGAAATGGAGAAATCACTGGCCCAGCCGAAACCAGCAGCCGACGGCGATGTGTTTATACCGCCCCCCGGATACCGCACGCGCGTGAACGTCAAGGAGTTCGAGCGCGGACAGGAAGAGGGAGAGTCATGGTGGAAAGACGGCGGCGAGGAGGACGCCTTCATCGGCTTGCGCCCCAGGTCCAAGACAGCCCCGAAGCCACGCGGTAAGCGTCGCCTACGCTAATTACCTCCGAGGGCGCGGCACCCGTCGCGGCACGGGTGCCGTCTTCGGTTCCGGGGCGGGACTACGCGCGGCCAAGCGTGCCGCGATCTTCGCGAACCGCTCCGCCGCCGTCGGCGGCAGGGTCTTCGACTGCCGTACCGGGCGCGACGCGGCGGCGGCCTTGACAGCCACCGCACCGCTACTGCTGCGCGCAGAGCCGTACACCTGCTGCGTCCTGTCGTTCGCGTGGCCGAGCCAGGCGGCGACACCCGCGCGGCCCTGCGTGGCTTTCGCTTCACTCGCGCAGGCATGCCGATAGGCATACGGCGACAGCCCCGACTGGACCTTGCCCATGGCGCGGCGCACTGCGACAACATCCGCTGCCGACGCCGACAGGTCGCCGCCGGTTTCTTCCACATGCGCGCGGAGCAGTGCCACGGCCAGCGCGGACTGGCCGCGACGCGTGGTATCCACTTCCAGCACGCGCATGGGCTGACCGCGCGTTGCGTCGACCTTCGCGCCCGCTACGGCCACGCGCAGACCCGTCGCAGTGGATTCCAGGACGATGCCGCGAACAAGTTCTGCTGGCCGAATGCCGAACACGGCGAACACACAGGCGAACAGTTCGACGCGGGCGCAACGCCCGGGCTGGCGAGCCAGCGCGACCAGCAACTGGTCCGGCGTCGGCGCGTGTCGCCCCGCCTGGCGCTTGCTCCGGCTGATCGGGCGTTGCCCGGCGGCACGCAGCGCCGCCGCCTTGTCCGCCCAGGTGGGACGGTCGGCGGCCAGATACAGGGCGCGGAACACCACGGCACGCTCGAACGCTTGCCGGGTGAACTCGCGCATGCGTTCTGTGTCCTTGGCCTTCCTGGCGGCCTCGGCCAAGGTGCGCAGCCGCCTGATTTCCTCGGCCTCCACCCAGCGGCAGGCCGACCGCAGCCGGTCGAAATGCGCCCGGGTGCTCGCCGCTTCCATTGGTGTCGTGCCTGCCGCCCACAGGCGGGCGTGGTCGCGCCTGTACGCGACTCGGCTGGCCTCGCTGGGATTGGCCCCGCTGGCGGCGGCCTCGTCCAGCGCGGCGCGCACGACGCGATCCATCGCCACCCCGGCAGGCTGGCGCAGGCGCAGCCCCTCGGCCTGGGCGAGTCGGTGGGCTTCGGCCAGCCGGTCGGCGTATCGCGACCGCAGGCCCACCGGCAGCGCCGCGCCGGGATCGGCGGACTGTGGGTCGGTGGCTGGCGTGCTGTCGCGGTTCATCCGTCCCCCTGCCGATCAAGAGCAGGCCACAGGCTCCCGCCTGTGTCCCTCGGCCATCGCTGGCGCGCTGGCCGTCGCCCGGTCGCTCCTCGCTTTCCCCGTCGCCGCTGGACGCGGCAACGGTGCCGGGCGGCCTCTCTACGCCCTGCCGCTGACGCAACAGGACTGCGAGAGGGCACATTGTCGGCCAGTGCCGACAATGTGCTGGGCCACTCCTACTGTGCGTGGAGTCGCCCGCGAAGCAAGGGGCCGATCTACTTCCCGGCGGCGTTTCGCGAACGGGTCGCGATTGCGGCAACGATGGCGGCGGCAAAGTCATCGTTGGACAGCGCGGCCAGGTCATCCGCAGCCTTGCGGATGGCGTCGGCGTTGCCCTGGTGGCCGCGCTCCATCGCGTCGATCTTCCTTCCGGTCTCCACCGGGTCCGGGTTGAAGTAGCGGAAGAAGGTCGCCAGGTCCGTATGGCCGGACACGCGCGCCGCTTCCGCTGCCGTCAGGAACCGTCCCAGTTCGGTGATACGGGTATGGCGCAGGTCGTGGAGACGGGCACCCTCGACGCCTGCTCGCGCGCATGCGCGCGTCCATGCCTGCGTCATCGTGTCGGCGCGCAGACGCTTGTTCTTGTCCGTGGTGAAGACCGGGCCGGCGAGGGACAGCCCGGCCAACTGCTCCGCAGTCAGTGGACGCTTGCCGTCCGCTGGCTGGGCGCGACGGACAATGATGGCCAGGGCTGCGGCAGGCAGTGGGATCACTCGATCCACCACCTTGTTCGTGCGGCTCTTGGTCTCGCGCAATCGCGCGGTCTTGTTCTTGAAGTCGATGTCGGGCCAGTCCAGTTTCACGACCTCGGCTCGGCGCGCGGCGGTGAATCTGGCGAACGCAATGGCGTCCTGGGTCCCCTGTTCGTGGTTTTCGAGTTCCTTCGTGATCTTCGTCCACTCGTCAGCGGATACCACCCGCTCGCGGGCGTCGCTGACCGAGAGGCCCTTGATCTCTTGGAGTGGGTTCTTGATCTCGATACCCCAGGAGCGTTCGGCGCGCACGAACACGCCGCGCACCACGCCCAGCACGCGCTTCAACGACCCGGTTCCGGCTGGGTTGCCGTCGCGGTCTTTGAGCAGCGATTGGAGGGAGTGTGCGCCGTCGCCCACGAAGTCGGCGTATTCGAGGTCTCGCGTCCACTTGTTTACCAAATCGGGGAACCCGGCGGCGTTGTGGCCCTTGCCCTGACCGAGCAGCATGCGGATCGTGCTGCGTTCGGTTCGCTTGGCCTTGTGCTCAATGCGGCCCTTTTCGAGGTCTTCGAGGTAGCGTTCAAGCAGCGCGCGCAAGGTCCATGCCTCGGAAAGCATGGCATGGGGCTTGCCGTGGTGGATGAGCGAATCCCTTTCCCGCTTCGCGTATGCCTCGGCGTACGCCTTCGCCCTTTTGATGTGGTCAACATCGCCAGGCTTCGCGTGCGGGTTGACTGGATACCGCACGGTCGGCAGGTGGTGCTTCTTGCCCTTGCTCGTCCAGCGAATCCTAACTTCCCAGCGTGGAACGCCATCGTCCCGGTAGTAAACACCTGGGATACGGCTCTGTGGTTTAGATTTTGTCATTGTGCCGGTACCATTGTCAGGTTGGACCCGCTGGAAGCACGGCCCCGTAGCTCAGCTGGATAGAGCGACGCCCTCCTAAGGCGTAGGTCGCCCGTTCGAATCGGGCCGGGGTCGCCATCTCCCATCGGGTCTTGTCCCAAATTTGTCCCAATAGATCGAAAAATTACCACAGCCCTAGCACTTTTCGATAAGACCTTTACCCCTCCTAAGGGGAAGGTCGCACGTTCGAATCGTGTCGGGGCCGCCATCCTTCGCGATGCGTGGCGCTTGCCGCCGGCATCGCCGACGACCGCGGCGCCGGCGCGCGGGCAAGCCGTCGGCGACGGCCGCGTCCGCTCCGGAACGGAGGCTGCATCGATGAAGCGCCATGAGGGCCGCTGCCTCTGCGGCCAGCTCCGGTTTTCCGTCGAAGGCGAGCCGCTGCGTGTCGGCCTGTGCCATTGCGCCAACTGCCGCAGGGAAAGCGGCTCGGCGTTCACCTGGTACGGCGTCTGGCCGGTGGACCGGTTCGAACATGCCGGCGCGACCGCCGTATTCGGCGGGCAACACTGCTGCCAGGCGTGCAACTCGCCGGTGTTCGCCGTCGACGCGCAGGAAGCCGAGATCAAGCTCGGCGCGCTGGAAGAGGCGCCATCGGGACTCATGCCCTCGTACGAACTGTGGGTGAAACGCCGCGAGCCCTGGCTCGCTCCGGTGCCGGGCGCGGAGCAGTACGAAGAGGACCGGTCCTAGGCGGGCTTCGGCCAGGGGCGAAGGTGTTCCGCTAACTGTTTCTTTCGCAACGGAAAATTTTGCGCGCATGCGGCGCTGCAGCACTTGACACGGGCCGTGGCGATCGTGTCCTCTTGGTCTCCATGTCGATGACCTGCGCCAGCGCCCGCAACGTCCTGCCCCCGCGGCAGGCGCGCGCCCGTGCGGCCACCGGCAGCACCACGATTACTACCACCACCGGTATTACCCGCCCGGTGCGGTCCGTCGTGTTCGTGTAACCCGCGAAAGCCACGGCCCCGCACCTGGATCAGGCGCGGGGTGACCCGCACCGGATACGCGCGCAGGGCCTCACAACCGAGGTCTCAGATGTCGTCCCCTGCCGCAGCCGCAAGTCCCGCATCCGCTTCGCACCCACTGGCCGTGCGCACCGTCGCGCACAAGTTCGGCGGCACCTCCGTCGCCGATGCCGACCGCTACCGCCACGTCGCCCAGCTGCTGCTGGCCCGCGACGAGCCGGTGCAGGTCACCGTCGTCTCGGCGATGAAAGGCGTTACCGACGCGCTGATCGAACTGGCCCGCGCCGCGGCCGCCACCCGCGCCGACGAGATCACCCCGGAATGGCGCGAGCGCTGGCACGAACTGCGCGCGCGCCACCGCGGCGTGGCCGTGTCCCTGCTCGGCGAGCTCGCCGGCCCGGCGGTGGAATGGCTGGACCAGCGCTTCGACGAGCTGGCCCAAGTGCTGGCCGCGCTGTCGGTGATCGGCGGCCTGCCGGAGGAAGTGCTGCAGCGGGTGCAGGGCCTTGGCGAGGTGTATTCAGCACGCCTGCTCGGCGAACACCTGCGCGCGCTGGGCGCCGACTGCGCGGTGCTGGACGCGCGCGAGGTGCTGGTGGTCAGCCACGGCGACCTCGGCGTGGACGTGGACTGGGAACTGAGCGGGCGGAAGCTGGCGGCCTGGCGCGCGGCCAACCCGCAGCCGCGGGTGGTGGTCACCGGCTTCGTCGCCCGCGATCCGCAGGGGCGCATCACCACCCTCGGCCGCAATGGCAGCGACTATTCCGGCGCGATCTTCGCCCGCCTGTTCGAGGCCGACGAACTGCACATCTGGACCGACGTGGACGGCGTGCTCTCGGCCGACCCGCGGGTGGTGCCGGAGGCCGTGCAGCTGGACAGCCTCAGCTACGACGAGGCCTGCGAGCTGGCCTACTTCGGCGCCAAGGTCGTGCATCCGCAGACCATGGCCCCGGCGATGGAGCGGGGCACGCCGATCATCATCCGCAACACCTTCCATCCCGAGCATCCCGGCACCCGCATCACCGCCGAGCGCGAGTTCACCGGCCCGGTGAAGGGCCTGACCCTGAGCCCCGGCCTGTCGCTGGTGAACCTGGAAGGCACCGGCCTGATCGGCGTGCCGGGCACCGCCGAACGCGTGTTCGCCGCACTGCGCAACGCCAGGGTCTCGGTGGTGATGATCTCGCAGGGCTCGTCGGAGCATTCGATCTGCTGCGTGGTCAAGCAGGAGGACGCCGGCCGCGCCCAGGCCGCGCTGGTCAACGCCTTCGCCCACGAACTTGCGGTCGGGCAGGTGCAGCGCGTGCAGCTGGTGCCGAACATCAGCGTGCTGGCGGCGGTCGGCGACGGCATGGCCGGGCAGCCGGGCGTGGCCGCGCGCCTGTTCGGCTCGCTGGGCCGCGCCCAGGTCAACATCCGCGCCATCGCCCAGGGCTCGTCCGAACGCAACATCTCGGTGGCGATCGACAGCGACCACGCCACCCGCGCGCTGCGCGCCGCGCACGCCGGCTTCTACCTGTCGCCGCAGACCTTCGCGGTCGGCGTGATCGGCCCGGGCAACGTCGGCGGCACGCTGCTGGACCAGCTGCTGGCCGCGCGCGAGGGCCTGCTCGAACGCGCCCACCTGGACCTGCGCCTGCGCGCGGTCGCCTCGCGCGGGCGCATGCTGCTGGACCCGCGCGGCATCGAGGAAGACTGGCGCGCGCGTTTCGCCCAGGCCAGCGGCCCGGTCGACCTCGACCGCTTCGCCGCGCACCTGCTCGATTCGCACCTGCCGCACGTGGTCATCGTCGACTGCAGCGGCAGCCCGGAGGTCGCCGACCGCTACGCGCAGTGGCTGGCCGCCGGCATCCACGTGGTCACCCCGAACAAGCAGGCCGGCGCCGGCCCGCTGCAGCGCTACCGCGGGATCCGCGCCGCCGCCGCGGCCAGCGGCGCGCGCTTCCGCTACGAGGCCACGGTCGGCGCCGGCCTGCCGGTGATCTCGACCCTGCGCGACCTGCTCGACACCGGCGACAGCGTCACCGCGATCGAGGGCATCCTCTCCGGCACCCTGGCCTGGCTGTTCAACCGCTACGACGGCAGCGTGCCGTTCTCGGCGCTGGTGGCCGAGGCGCGCGCGCTGGGCTATACCGAACCCGACCCGCGCGACGACCTGTCCGGTACCGACGTGGCGCGCAAACTGGTGATCCTGGCCCGCGAGGCCGGCTGCGAACTGAGCCTGGAGGACGTACGGGTGGAAAGCCTGGTGCCCGAAGCGCTGCGCCAGTCCAGCGTCGAGGACTTCATGGCGCGTCTGCCGGAGGTCGACGCGGCCTTCGCCGCGCGCCTGCAGGCGGCGCGCGAGGCCGGCAAGGTGCTGCGCTACGTGGCGCGCCTGGACGGCGACGGCCGCGCCAGCGTCGGGCTGGTCGAACTGCCGGCCGGGCACGCCTTCGCCAACCTGCGCCTGACCGACAACATCGTCCAGCTCACCACCCGCCGCTACTGCGCCAATCCGCTGATCGTGCAGGGCCCCGGCGCCGGCCCGGAGGTGACCGCCGCCGGCGTGTTCGCCGACGTGCTGCGGGTCGCGGCCGGGCAGGGGGCGCGCCTGTGAGCGTGGCGACGGCAGGCAGTCCCACGGCAGCGGCCACGCAGTCGACGCGGCAGGCATCGGCGTTCTCGCCGGCCTCGGTGGGCAACGTCGCGGTCGGCTTCGACATCCTCGGCCATCCGCTGGCCGGGGTCGGCGACACCGTCACCGCGCGGCGCATCCCCGAAGCGGAAGTGCGCATCGCGGCGATCCGCGGCGCGCCGTTCCCGCTGCCGCTGGAAGCGGAGCGCAACACCGCCGGCGCGGCACTGGTCGCGATGCGCGAGGCGCTGGCGCTGCCGTTCGGCTTCGAGATCGAGATCGACAAGGGCATCGCCCTCGGTTCGGGCATGGGCGGTTCGGCGGCCTCGTGCGTGGCCGCGCTCGTGGCGGCCAACGCGCTGCTGGACACGCCGCTGACCCGGCATGCGCTGTATCCGTTCGCGCTGGCCGGCGAGGCCGTGGCCAGCGGCGGACGCCACGGCGATAACCTCGGGCCGATGCTGCTGGGCGGGCTGGTGCTGGCCACCGCCGACCGGCTGGTGCGGATCCCGGTACCGGAGGAATGGCACAGCCTGCTGGTGCATCCGGATGCGGTGCTGGAAACGCGGCGCGCGCGCGAGGCGCTGGCGGGCAGCTACGAGCTGAAGGAGTTCGTCGCGCAGAGCGCCAACCTGGCCCTGGTGCTGGCCGGGTGCCATGCCGGCGATGCCTCGCTGGTGCGCGCCGGCCTGCGCGACGTGCTGGTCGAACCGCGCCGCGCGCCGCTGATCGGCGGCTTCGATGCGGCCAAGGCCGCGGCGCTGGAAGCCGGCGCGATGGGCGCCAGCATCTCCGGCGCCGGTCCCAGCGTGTTCGCCTGGTTCGAGTCGCGCGAGCGCGCCGCGGCCGCTGCGCCGCTGGTGCAGGCCGCCTTCGCCGCGGCCGGCTTCGACAGCCAGGCCTGGGTCTCGCCGGTCGACTGCCCCGGCGCGGTGCTGCTCTGAGCGGCTGCGCCATCTCCCACACGGAACCCGATCCCATGGACTTCATCTCCACCCGCAACGGCGCGCCGGCCGCCAGCCTCAGCCAGGCCATCGCCGCCGGACTGGCGCCCGACGGCGGCCTGTACGTGCCGGCGAAGCTCCCGGTCGGTCGGCAGCTGCAGCCCGGCGACAGCCTGGCCGCGACCACCGCCACGCTGCTGGCGCCTTTCTTCGAGGGCGATGCGCTGGCGCAGGAACTGCCGACGATCTGCGCCGAGGCCTTCGACTTCCCGGTGCCGCTGCGCCCGCTGGCCACGCCCGGCGACCACGTGCTGGAGCTGTTCCACGGCCCGACCGCGGCGTTCAAGGACATCGGCGCGCGCTTCCTCGCCGCCTGCCTGGCGCGCATCCGCCGCAGCGAGGACCGGCCGCTGACCATCCTGGTCGCCACTTCCGGCGACACCGGCGCCGCGGTGGCGGCCGCCTTCCACGGCCAGCCGGGGCTGCGCGTAGTGGTGCTGTATCCGGACGGGCGCGTGTCGCCGCGGCAGGCGCACCAGCTGGGCTGCTTCGGCGGCAACGTTTCGGCGCTGCGCGTGGACGGTTCGTTCGACGACTGCCAGGCGCTGGTCAAGCGTGCGCTCAACGACGCTGAACTGCAGGCACGGGTACCGCTGAGCTCGGCCAACAGCATCAGCCTGGGCCGGCTGCTGCCGCAGATGAGCTACTACGCGCATGCCTCGCTGGTGCACTTCGCCAGCACCGGGCGCGAGCTCGATTTCGTCGTCCCCACCGGCAACCTCGGCAACGCGCTGGCGGCGATCCTGGCCCGCGTGCAGGGCCTGCCGATCGGCCGGATCGTGCTGGCGACCAACGCCAACCGCGTGCTGCCGGAGTTCTTCGCCGGCTACGACTACGCGCCGCGCGCCAGCGTGGCGACGCTGGCCAACGCCATGGACGTGGGCGCGCCGAGCAACTTCGAGCGCCTGCGCTGGCTGTACGGCGGCGACGACGCGGCGCTGCGCGAGGCGTTCACTGCGGTGTCGGTGGGCGACGGGATCATCCGCGACACGATCCGCGGGCGCTGGGAGCAGCATGGCGAGGTGTTCTGCCCGCATACGGCCACCGCGGTGCACGTGCTCGAGGACCTGCGCGCCGACGGCGCGGAAGGCGACTGGGCGGTGGCCGCGACCGCGCATCCGGCCAAGTTCGAATCGGTGGTCGAGCCGCTGGTCGGGCACGAAGTGGAAGTGCCGCCAGCGCTGGCGGCCCTGCTGGCGCGGCCGGCCCATGCCGAACCGGTACCGCCGGACTACGAAGCCCTGCGCGCGCACCTGCTGGGCTGAGCCGCACCCGCCACGCATCCCCGCATCGCCTCCACGCAGGGCGATGCGGGCGGCGGCGCCGCTATCATTGCCCCGGCCTGCGCGCCGCCGGCGCGCGCCGTTCCTGCATCCGGGGTGTCCATGCCTGCAACCGAACGCACGTCCTGGCCGCAGCGCATGCGGCGCGTGGCCGGCCTGCTGCTGGCCACGGCACTCGCCACCGGCATGGCCCTTGCCGCGGACGCGCCACGCGGACCGCTCGACCTGAAGCCGGGGGAGTACCTGTGGCATCCGGAGATCGCGCCCGCAGGCCCGGTGGTGCTGGTGGTCAGCCTCGACGAGCAGCGCGCCTACGTCTACCGCAATGGCATCGCCATCGGCGTGTCGACGATCAGTTCCGGCAAGCCGGGCAAGGAGACGCCGACCGGCGTCTTCACCATCCTGCAGAAGAACCGCGACCACCGCTCCAACCTCTACAACAACGCGCCGATGCCTTACATGCAGCGGCTGACCTGGGACGGCATCGCCCTGCACGGCGGCGCGTTGCCGGGCTATCCGGCCTCGCATGGCTGCGTGCGCCTGCCCAACGCGTTCGCAGCCAGGCTGTTCGAGATCACCCGCAACGGCGACACCGTGGTGGTGTCCGACGCGCGCGCCGCGCCGACCACCCTGGTGTACCCGGCGGTGCTGGCGCCGGTATCGGCCAAGGGCATGCCGCTGGCGGTGCCCGAAGCCGGCGGCCCTGGCTACAGCTGGGACGATTCGGCCTCGCCCGCAGGCCAGGTCGGCGTGGTGGTGAGCCTGGCCGACCGGCGCGTCTACGTACTGCGCGATGGCGTGCCGATCGGCGAGGCGGCGATGGAGCTGCTGTCGGAGGAGACCGCGTTCCGCGGGACCACGCTGTTCGTGATGGGCGAGGGCAGCGAGGAGGGCGCCAGCCGGCTCGACCCGACGCGGCCCCCGCATCGCTGGACCGCGTATCCGATACTCGATCCGGTGCGGGCGCCGGCCGCGGGCGACGGAACCGCCTCGACCCCGGCAGCGGCGCCGGAGCCGCATGACCTGCTGCAGCGCCCCAGCCAGCCTCTGCGGCTGCCGCCGGAATTCGCCCGGAGGCTCTACGACGTGCTGGTGCCCGGCACCACGGTCCTGGTCACCGACCTGCCGGCGATCCGCCCGCTCGGCGATGAACAGGCGCCGCAGCCGCTGTTGGAATCCGGCGACTGAGGCCCCAAGCTGGGAACATGGGCCAGGGGAGTGCCAGGCCCGCCCCCACTGAAGTGCACCGGATGAAGTCGTTCCCGATATCCGCCGGCCGCCGGCTGGCCCTGCTCCCGCTGCTGGCCGTGGCCGCGCCGGCGGTTCCGGCATCCCATCCAGCCCCGTCGCTGCAGCCGGTCGCCTCGTCGGCGGCCCGGCTGCCGGAGGCCGAGCTGGCCGCGCGCCTGGCCGAAGTGGCGCCGGCCGCCAGTCCCGAAGTCCTCAAGCTGGCCGCGCGGGCGATGTCCTGCGCGCTGCGCGACCCGGCGCTGGGCGTCGATCCACGGCGGCTGGGCGTGATCGACTATTCGCGGCCCTCCACCGAACCGCGGATGTGGGTGTTCGACCTGGCCCGCAGCCAGCTGCTGTTCGAGGAATGGGTCGCGCACGGCCGCAACACCGGCGAGAACCTGGCGAAGAAGTTCTCCAACGCCGAAGGCAGCTACATGACCAGCCTCGGCGCGTTCACCGCGCAGGAGACCTACATGGGCGGGAATGGCTATTCGCTGCGCCTGCGCGGCCTGGAGCCCGGCTTCAACGACCGCGCCCGCGAGCGTGCCATCGTCATCCACGGCGCCCCCTACGTGAACCCGGCAGCGGCGAAGCTGCAGGGCCGGCTCGGCCGCAGCCTCGGCTGCCCGGCAGTACGCCCGCAGGTGGCGCGCAAGCTGATCGACACCCTGCGCGATGGCACCTTCCTGTTCGCCTACTACCCCGACAGGGAGTGGCTGCAGCGCTCGCGCCTGCTCAGCGGCGACTGCGGTGGCGCGGCGTCGGTGGCCGCCCACTCGAAGGCTGCGGGGCCGCAAATCGGTTCCTGACAACAGTCGCGGCGCGGAAACGACGCCGGCCGTGCCCGCGAAGGCACGGCCGGCGTTTTCACGTCCGCGGGTCGGGGAATCAGACCCAGCCGGTCGCGTAGAACACGCCGATGATGAAGAACACCGCCAGGGTCTTGACCAGGGTGATCGCGAACACGTCCTTGTAGGACTGGCGATGGGTCAGGCCGGTGACCGCCAGCAGGGTGATCACCGCGCCGTTGTGGGGCAGGGTGTCCATGCCGCCGGAAGCCATTGCCGCCACGCGGTGCAGCACGTCCATCGGGATGCCGTAGGCCTGGGCGTTGGCGATGAAGGTGTCGCCCATCGCCGCCAGGGCGATGCTCAGTCCGCCGGAGGCCGAACCGGTGATGCCGGCCAGCGCGGTGACCGACACGGCCTGGTTGACCAGCGGGTCGGGGATCGCGCCCAGCGCATGGGCGACGACGAGGAAGCCGGGCAAGGCGGCGATGACCGCGCCGAAGCCGTATTCCGAAGCGGTGTTCATCGAGGCCAGCAGGGCGCCGCCGACCGCGTTCTTCGTGCCTTCGGCGAAGCTGGCCACGACCGGCTTCCAGGCGAACGCCAGCACGCAGAGGATGCCGGCCAGCAGCGCGCCCTGGACCGCCCAGATCGCCGCGACCTTGGCCACGTCCTGGACCACCGGCGCCGGCGTACCGACCACCGAGGGCAGGAACTCGTGGCTGGCGCCGTACAGCTGCGGGATCCAGCGGGTGAGGAAGAAGTTGGCCACGCCGACCAGCACCAGCGGCAGGATCGCCACCAGCGGATGGGCCAGGCGGTCGCCGCGGAACGGCTCCGGTTCGTTGCGCAGCTCGATGCCGCTGGCGTAGCCCTCGCCGTTGCGCGCGGCCACGCGGCGGCGCCACTCCAGGTAGACCATGCCCAGCACGAGGATGAACACGCCGCCGAGGATGCCCAGCACCGGCGCCGCCCAGGCGGTGGTGCCGAAGAACGCGGTGGGGATGATGTTCTGGATCTGCGGCGTGCCCGGCAGCGCGTCCATGGTGAAGGTGAACGCCCCCAGGGCGATGGTGCCGGGGATCAGCCGCTTGGGGATGTCGTTCTGGCGGAACAGCTCCGCGGCGAACGGATAGACCGCGAACACCACCACGAACAGCGACACGCCGCCGTAGGTGAGCAGGGCGCAGACCAGCACGATCGACAGCATCGCCCGCTTGGCCCCGACCACGCGGATGGCCGCGGCGACGATCGCCTTGGAGAAGCCGGAGATCTCGATCAGCTTGCCGAACACCGCGCCCAGCAGGAACACCGGGAAGTACAGCTTCAGGAAGCCGACCATCTTCTCCATGAACAGGCCGGTGAACATCGGCGCGACCAGCGAAGGATCGGCCAGCAGCACCGCGCCCATGGCCGCGACGGGCGCGAACAGGATCACGCTGTAGCCGCGGTAGGCGACCACCATCAGGAACGCCAGCGCAGCCAGCACGATCAGCAACGACATCAATACACTCCGCCCGCCTCCCATGGCGGTCGCGGCAGTATCGGTACCACCCCATCGGCAGCCCACTGTACCAACGGACGATGCCCGCCCCGCGGCCGGCCCCCTAAGGTGCGCAGCATCGGCGGCATGTGCCCGCCGCCCTAGTTATGCACCCGGGAGGAGGGGAAATGAAGCAAACGTATCTGAGCCTGGTCATCGGCAGCCTGCTGGCCGCCAACGCGCCGGTGGCCTGGTCGCAGGAGGCCGCGCAGGCCGAGGGCACCCAGGCGACCGCCACCACGCTGGACGAAGTCACCGTCACCGCCCGCCGCCGCGCCGAGTCCATCCTGGACGTGCCGGTCGCGGTCAGCGCCTTCGGCGAGGAACAGCTGAAGGACCTGCAGGCGAGCAACATCGACGGCCTGCAGGGCGCCGTGCCCAACATGAACATCGTCCAGGGCCGCGGTTCGGCCAACAGCGTCAACGTCTTCATCCGCGGCATCGGCCAGCCGGACGCGCTGCAGACCTTCGACCCGGGCGTGGGCATGTACGTCGACGACGTCTACTACTCGCGCATCAACGGTTCGCTGTTCTCGCTGTTCGACGTGCAGCAGGTCGAAGTGCTGCGCGGCCCGCAGGGCACCCTGTACGGCAAGAACTCCACCGGCGGCGCGATCAAGCTGACCACCAAGAACCCCTTCGACAACGAAGGCGGCGCGGTGGAAGTGACCGCCGGCGACTACGGCCGCCTGGAAGGCCGCTTCTACGCCTCCGGCCGCCTGAGCGACACCGTCGCGGTGAGCCTGGCCGGCGCCAAGATCACCAACGACGGCTACGTCAAGGATCCGGACACCGGCCGCCGCTTCAACGACGACGACACCGAGTCGCTGCGCTTCAAGCTGGCGCTGGCCCCGACCGACAACTTCCGCGCCACCCTGACCGTCGACCACACCGAGCAGGACGCCGCCCTGACCATGGGCCGGCCGATGGCGCCGCTGCTGCAGACCAGCCTGGCCCCGGCCGGCGTGGTCGTCCTGCAGCCGGGCCAGACCGGCAAGTGGGACCGCACCGCCAAGACCTCCTTCGCCGACCACCAGGGCCAGCAGCTGGAGCACTCCGGCGCCTCGCTGGCGCTGGACTGGGACCTCAACGAGCAGTGGCAGCTGAAGAGCATCAGCGCCTTCCGCAAGCTGAAGACCCACTCCTTCATCGACATCGACGCCTCCGAGTACGAACTCGGCGACGTGCTGGTGGCCCTGGACCAGGACCAGCGGAGCCAGGAATTCCAGCTGCACTACGACAACGGCAGCAACCTGCACGCCACCTTCGGCGCGTACTACATGAAGGAGAACGTGCCGTCGTACCAGGAAGCCTACGCCGACGACCTGTTCTCGATGCTCGGCGCCGGCATCCCGTTCCTGCGCACCATCGATGACGACCTGAGCACCACCAGCAAGGCCGCCTTCGCCCACCTCAACTGGGAGTTCGCGCCGACCTGGACCCTGGCCGCCGGCGTGCGCTGGACCAAGGACACCAAGGAATACGACCGCAGCACCAGCACCTTCTGGGGCGCGCCGTTCACCAGCCTCAACCAGACCGTCGCGTTCTCGGCCAAGGCCGACTGGACCGCGACCACCCCGTCGGTGAGCCTGCAGAAGGCCTTCAGCGACAACGTGATGGGCTACGTGTCGGCCAACCGCGGCTTCAAGTCCGGCGGCTTCAACGGCCGCGCCAACACCGTGTACGACACCGAGCACGCCAAGTTCGACCCCGAGTACGTCTGGACCTACGAGCTGGGCCTGAAGGCGACCTCGGACGACAAGCGCCTGCGCGGCAGCGTGGCGGCGTTCAAGAGCGACTACAAGGACTTCCAGGCCCGCGTGTCGCAGGACGTCGGCACCTTCCCGGTGCTCAACGCCGCCGAGCTCAACATCCAGGGCATCGAGTTCGAGGGCAGCGCGATCCTCGGCGAAGGCACCGTCCTCGCCGCGCAGTTCGGCTGGCTGGACGCGGACTACGACCGGTTCGAGGACTTCCGCCTCGATCCTTCGTACCCGGGCTTCGACCCGAACGTGAACCACGACCACGTGCCGTTCTCGCCGGAGTACACCGCCCGCCTGTCGCTGCAGCACACCTTCAACCTGGACACCGCCGGCGCGCTGACCATCGGCGCCGACGCCTCCTACCGCAGCCGCACCTGGCTGTCGGTCGACAACCGCGACGTGCTCAGCCAGGGCGCGTACACGGTGGTCGGTGCGTTCGGCAGCTGGGATTCGCCGTCGATGGACTGGCAGGTGCGCGCCGGCGTGCGCAACCTGACCGACGAGGTCTACATGATCGAAGGCCAGGAGTTCGCCTCGGTCGGCAACATCCAGACCGCGTACTACGGCCTGCCGCGCAACTGGTACGTCTCGGTCCGCTACAACTTCTGACCGGGCCGGCCCATTGGCAGGTAACGACGCGGCGGCGGGCCGGTGCCCGCCGCCGCGTTATGCTGTCCGCCTTGTGGAGCAGCACGGGGCGGAAGGCGTGACGGGGCAGGGGCGATGCTGAGCATCTGGGTGGTGGTGCCCGCCGCCCTGCTGTGGCTGGCGCTGATGTTCGGCACCGCGCTGTTCGGCGAACGCCGGCCGGCGCTGCTGGCCGGCAGCTGGCGCCACGTCTACGCGCTCTCGCTGGCGGTGCACTGCACCAGCTGGACCTTCTACGGCACCGTCACCCAGGCCGCCCGCTACGGCTGGCCGCTGCCGCCCACCTTCATCGGCGCGATCCTGTTCTACGCCCTGGCCGTGGCCTTCATGGTCAGGCTGGTGCGGCTGGCGCGCGACACCAATGCCACCTCGCTGGCCGACCTGATCGCCACCCGCCTGGGCAAGGACGCGTGGCTGGCCGCCACGGTCACCGCGGTCGCCGTGCTCGGCCTGGTCCCGTACATCGCCCTGCAGCTGAAGGCGGTGACCATGAGCTTCGCCATGCTCACCAGCAGCGCGGCGGACGAAGGGCCGTTCTGGCGCGATGGCGCGCTGTACGTGGCCCTGGCCATGGCCCTGTTCGCGATGCTGTTCGGCACCCGCCGCGCCAGCGCGGCCGAGCACAACCGCGGCCTGGTGCTGGCAATGGCCGCCGAATCTCTGTTCAAGCTGCTGGCGATGCTGGTGCTGGGCGCGTTCGTCTGGTTCGGCCTGGGGCCGCTGCCGGAGGTGCCGCCGGCGCCGCCGGCCTCGTCGGGTGGGTTCATCCCGCTGGTGCTGCTGGGCGCGCTGGCGATGTTCGTGCTGCCGCACCAGTTCCACGTCGGCGTGGTCGAATGCCGCGACGAGCGCGACGTGCGCACCGCGCGCTGGCTGTTCCCGCTGTACTTGCTGCTGATCGCCGCGCCGACCCTGCCGCTGGCCCACGCCGGCGTGGCCCTGCTGGGCGACCAGGTCTCCTCCGACATGTACGCGCTGGCCCTGCCGTTCTCGCAGGGGCATCGCGGCGTGGCGCTGTTCGCCTTCCTCGGCGGGCTCAGCGCCGCTACCGGCATGGTCGTGGTCAGCACGCTGACCCTGAGCCTGATGATCGGCAACCACTGGTTCGCGCCGGGCCTGCTGCGCGGCGCCTGGGCGCGCGGCGCCAGCGAGGACTACCGCGGCGGCCTGATCCGCATGCGCCGCGCCGGCATCGCCGCGATCATGCTGCTGGCCTGGGCCTACAGCCGGCTGGTGGCCGGAAACGAGAGCCTGGCCGATGTGGGCGCGCTGTCGTTCTCGGCGCTGGCCACCTTGGTGCCGGTGCTGGCCTTCGCCGTGTGGCGCCCGCAGACCTCGCCGCGCGCGGCGGTGCTGGGCGTGGTCGTCGCCTTCCTCACCTGGGCCTGGGTGCTGCTGGCGCCGACCCTGGCCGCCGCGGCCGGGGTGGACGCGCGCTGGATCGTCGAAGGCCCGTTCGGGCAGCGCTGGCTGGCCCCGAACGCGCTGTTCGGGCTGACCGGCTGGAGTCCGCTGGGCCGCGCGGTGGGCGCGAGCCTGTTCACCGGAACCCTGGCCACCGTGCTGGCGATGGCCTGGCGCCGCGAGGCGCCGCACCGGGCCAGCCGCAACCTCGGCGCCGAGGCGCTGCGCGATGCCGGCCGGCGCTTCCTGCCGGAGGAGCGCGTCGCCGAACTGCTGGCGCAGGCGCCGCGCAGCGGTCCGGTGCCGGCGCTGATCGAGGCGCGGGTGGAGCGCGAGCTGTCGGCGGTGCTGGGCTCGGCCTCGGCGCGCCTGCTGCTGGACGCGGCGCGGCGCGAGAGCGGCGACCTGGACACGGTCGCGGCGATCGTCGGCGAGGCCTCGCAGGACCTGCGCTTCAACCAGCAGGTGCTGCAGGCGGCGCTGCAGAACATGAGCCAGGGCATCAGCGTGATCGACCGCGAGCAGCGGCTGGTCGCCTGGAACCGGCGCTATGCCGAGCTGTTCGGCTTCCCCGAGGAACTGCTGCAGGTGGGCCGGCCGATCGCCGACCTCACCGGGTGGTCGCTGAAGCGGCAGGCGCCGCCGGGCGCCGACGCGCGCCAGATCACGCGCATGGTCGAGCGGCGCCTGGCCTTCATGCGCCACGGCAGCCCGCACCTCACCGAGCGCGTGTTCCCCGATGGCAGCATCGTCGAGATCCGCGGCAACCCGATGCCCGGCGGCGGCTTCGTCGCCACCTTCACCGACGTCACCGCGTTCCGCGAGGCGGAGCGCGGCCTGATCCGCGCCAACGAGACCCTCGAGCAGCGCGTGGCCGAGCGCACCGCGCTGCTGGAGACGGCCAAGCAGGAAGCCGAGCACGCCAACGACGCCAAGAGCCGCTTCCTCGCCGCGATCGGCCACGACCTGCTGCAGCCCCTGCACGCGGCGCAGCTGTTCGTGGATTCGCTGGCGCGGCAGTTCGCCACGCCCGAAGCCAACCTGGCCGCCTCGCGCGAAACCCTGCGCCAGCTCGGCGGCGCGCTGGATTCGACCACCGACCTGCTGACCGGGCTGCTGGACATGTCGCGGCTGGAGGCCGGCGGCCTGGTGCCGGCGCCGCGCGATTTCCCGCTGGACGAGGTGCTGGCGCCGCTGGCCGAGCAGTTCCGCGCCATGGCCGGCGAACGTGGCCTGGCCTTCGCCTACCGTCCGACCACGCTGTGGGTGCACAGCGACCCGCAGCTGCTGCGGCGGGTGCTGCAGAACTTCCTCGGCAACGCGGTGCGCTACACCAGCCGCGGGCGGGTAGTGCTGGGCGTGCGCCGGGTCGACGGGCGGGTGCGGATCGAGGTGCACGACACCGGCCCCGGCGTGCCTGAATCGGCGCGCCAGGCGATCTTCGAGGAGTTCCGTCGCGGCGAGGACGCGCCGGGGCAGGGGCTGGGCCTGGGCCTGTCCATCGCCGACCGCATCGCCCGGCTGCTGGACGCGCCGCTGGGCCTGCGCAGCGGCGAGGGCCGCGGCTCGGTGTTCTCGGTCGAACTGCGCCGCGCGCAGCCGCCGCTGGCGGCAGCGCGTCCGGTGACGCAGGGCGCACGCGGCCTGGCCGGGCGCCGCTTGCTGCTGGTCGACAATGATCCCGACGCGCTGTCCGCGCTCGCCCAGCTGCTGTCCGGCTGGGGCTGCGAGGTGGCCACCGCCGCCGACGGCGAGGCGGCCGCGGCGGAACTGGCACGGCGACCCGCCGACCTGTGGCTGTTCGACTACCACCTCGACCGCGGCGATACCGGCGTGCTGCTGGCCGGGCGCCTGCGCGGCCGCTACGGGCCGGCGCCGTGCCTGATCCTCTCGGCCGATGCCAGCGCCGCCACCCGCGCCGCGGTGCAGGAGGCCGAACTGGGGCTGCTGCCCAAGCCGGTGCGGCCGCTGGCGCTGAAGTCGGTGCTGGACCGCATGTTCGCCGCCACCCGCGTCTGAGCGGAGGGCAGGGCGGGGAGTCGGCGGCCGGGCGCACCGGTGGTGCCGGCTAGAATCGCCGACTCCCCTCGACCGCAGGTGCGCCCATGCCCTATACGCCGATCGTCGCCACCCTCGGCTACGTCCTCTCGCCCGACCGCAGCAAGGTGCTGATGGTCCACCGCAACGCGCGCCCCGACGACCACCAGCTGGGCAAGTACAACGGCCTCGGCGGCAAGATCGAGCGCGACGAGGACGTGGTCGCCTGCATGCGCCGCGAGATCCGCGAGGAGGCCGGCATCGAGTGCACCGCCATGCGCCTGCGCGGCACGATCAGCTGGCCTGGCTTCGGCAAGCACGGCGAGGACTGGCTGGGCTTCGTGTTCCTGATCGACGCGTTCGAGGGCGAGCCTTTCCAGAGCAACGCCGAGGGCGAGCTGGAGTGGGTCGGGATCGCACGCATCCCCGGGCTGCCGCTGTGGGATGGCGACCGCCACTTCCTGCCGCTGGTGTTCGATGCCGACCCGCGCGCCTTCCACGGCGTGATGCCGTACGAGAACGGCAGCATGAAGTCGTGGAGCTATTCAAGGATCTGATCGGGATCCGTCGGAACCGGCGAGGTTCCACGCGCCGCGCGCTTGTCCACATTGCATGTGGAAAGCGGATGGAAAAGCGTGTGGATAACCGCCGGGGCGGCTTGCGGGGCAAGGCTGTCAAGATGGGTGGCGAAAATTTCGCCAGCATGGGAAAGGGGCGGCGTGCGGTTTTCCACACCGGGTGTGGATCAGTTGCCCACAAAGATGTGGATAACCGCCGCGACGCCTTGCAGCGCATGGACGTCAAGAGGCTTGGCGAAAATTTCACCAGTGGTCTCCGCGGCGGCGTCGCGCGCCGCGGAGGTTCCACGGACGGCGCTCAGCCTTCCAGCTGGCGGCTCGGGTCGCTGAGCTCGAGCTCGCGCAGGACCACGCCGGCCTGGGTGCGGTTGCGCACGCCAAGGCGTTCGAAGATCGCGGACAGGTGCGCCTTGACCGTGCGCTCCTGCACGTCCAGGCGGTCGGCGATCTGCTTGTTGAGCAGGCCCTGGGCGACCAGGGTCAACACCCGGAACTGCTGCGGCGACAGGCTGGCCAGGCGCGCGGCCAGTTCGGTGTCCTGGTGCGAGGACTGCGCGCGCGCCACCGCCGCGCGCAGCGACGGCGGCAGCCACTGCTCGCAGGCCAGCACGCTGCGGATCGCCTCGCGCAGTTCGTCCAGACCCGAACTCTTCGGCAGGTAGCCGGCGGCGCCGTGGTCGAGCGCGCGGCGCACCACGCGCGGATCGTCATTGGCCGAGACCACCACCACCGCCACCGCCGGGAACTGCGCGCGGATCGCCGCCAGTCCGGCCAGGCCGTGGTTGCCGGGCATGTGCAGGTCCAGCAGGACCAGGTCCACGTCCGGGTGCGCTTCCAGCGTGGCCAGCACGCCGTCCAGCGATTCGGCCTCCAGCACCTGCAGCTGGGCCACGGCATCGGCCGCCGCCCCGCGCAGCGCGGCGCGGAACAGCGGATGGTCGTCGGCGATCAGCAGGGTAGGCATGCGGGGTTACTGGACGGTCCAGCCGCCGTCGAGCACCAGGGTCTGCCCGGTCATGTTGCGTGCGGCGTGGGAGATCAGGAACGCGGTGGTGCCGGCCAGTTCGTCCATCTCGATGAACACGCCCTTGGGCATCGGCTTGAGCATGACCTGGATGACCACGTCCGACTCGCTGATGCCGCGGGTACGCGCCTGGTCGGCGATCTGCTTGTCGACCAGCGGGGTCTTCACGTAGCTGGGGCAGACCGTGTTGATGGTGATGTCGGTGTCGGCCGTCTCCAGCGCGATCACCTTGGAGAAACCGACCAGGCCGTGCTTGGCGGCCACGTAGGCGCTCTTGTACGGGCTGGCGACCAGGGCGTGGATGCTGCCGATGTTGACGATGCGACCGAAGCCGCGCTCGCGCATTCCCGGCAGCACGGCGCGGGTCAGGCGGGCCACGCCGGTCAGCATCACCTGCACCAGGAAGTCCCACTTGGCGATCGGGAACTCCTCAAGCGGCGAGACGTGCTGCAGGCCGGCGTTGTTGACCAGCACCTCGACCGGGCGGGAGATGGAGGCCAGGGCCGCGGCCACGCTCTCGTCGGAGGTGACGTCCAGCGCCACGGCCTCGGCCGAGCCGCCCTTGCCGCGGATGTCGGCGGCGACCGCTTCGGCGCCGTCGAGGGACAGGTCGCTGACGATGACGTGGTGGCCGGCGGCGGCCAGTTCGTGGGCGATGCCCGCGCCGATGCCGCTGGCGGCGCCGGTGATGAGGATGCTGCGCATGGGGGTTACCGGGAAGCGTTGGAAAGCCGCCGGGCAGCTTAGCAAGCCCTCCCGGCACCGGCGTGGTACCAAAGTACGATGCGGTCGCGGGGCCGTCGCCGGTAGCGTGGCAACATCCCTCATGCCGGGTCCCGACATGCCCCGTTCTTCCGTTCTCACCGCCTTCCTCGGCGCCTGCCTGCTTTCCGCCTGCACCACCGGCACGCCGACCCGCCAGGCCGCCGCCCCCATGATCGAACCCCAGCGCGTCACCGAACACCGTGGCAGCGACGACCTGCTCACCGCCGGCCTGGGTCTGGACGGCCTGCGCGCGATGGTGCCGCCGGCCTTCGCCGATGCTCCCAACCCGACCGCCGACGAGCTGCGCCGCCGCGCCATCTGGAGCAGCTGGCGCGGCATCGCCGACCTGTCGCCGAGCGGCGGCTTCGGCTCGTTGTACGGCAGCGTGGCCAGCGTGCCGGGCCGCGAGTATTCGGCGCTGGCGACGCTGCCGGGCGCGAAGCATCCGCACCGCGTGCTGGTGCAGGTGCCCGACGCGTTCGACCAGCAGAAGCGCTGCGTGGTGGTGGCCCCGGCCTCCGGCTCGCGCGGCGTGTATGGCGCCATCGCCGTGGCCGCGCCGTGGGCGCTGCCGCGCGGCTGTGCGGTGGCCTATACCGACAAGGGCGCCGGCAGCGATTACGTCGACCTCGACGCCGGCACCGGCGTGCGCCTGGACGGCACCACCGGCCAGCTCGGCCACGACACCGACCTGGCCTTCGCCCCGGAAGTCCCGGAGGGGGCGAAGGGCGTGGCGTTCAAGCATGCCCATTCGCAGGACAACCCGGAGGCCGACTGGGGCCGCCACGTCAAGCAGGCCGCCGAGTTCGCGCTGTCGGCGCTGGGCCAGGCCTTCCCGCAGGCGGCGCCGTTCACCTTCGACAACACCCGGATCATCGCCGCCGGCATCTCCAACGGCGGTGGCGCGGTGCTGCGTGCGGCCGAGCTGGACGGCGAGTGGCTGGACGCGGTGGTAGCCGGCGAGCCGAACGTCTACGTCGAAGGCCACGGCAGCCGCCCGCTGTACGACTTCTCCACCGAGGCGGCGCTGCTGATGCCGTGCGCGCTGCTGCAGCTGCCGGCCGAGACCCTGCCGCAGCCGCCGCTGCGCGCCCAGGTCGAGCCGCTGTGGCAGGGCCGCTGCGCCACGCTGCGCGCGGCCGGCCTGGTCGAGGGCGACGACGTCGCCGCGCAGGCGCGCTCGGCCTACGCGCAGATGCGGGCGAAGGGCTGGACCGACGAGGCGCTGCAGGCCGGCGCGCTGTCGGTCGGCTTCGACCTGTGGCGCTCGGTGGTGGTGACCTACGCCTCGGCCTACGGCCGCTACGGCATCGGCGCGCATCCGTGCGGCTACGCGTTCTCCGCGCAGAACCCGGACTTCACCCCGCGCGCGGCGACTGCCGACGAGCGCAACGTGTGGTGGGCCGACGCCGCCGGCATCCCGCCGGGCAATGGCGTGGGCATCGTCGACACGAAGCTGGCGCCGCCGGACTTCACCCTGCCGGGCCTGCAGTGCCTGCGCGACCTCTACACGGGGCAGGGCGCCGACGCCGACCGGGTCCGCGCCGGCATCGCCGAAACCCGCGCCGCGATGCCGCGCGCCGGCCTGCCGGTGCTGGTGGTGCACGGCACCGACGACGGCCTGGTGCCGCCGGCCTTCACCAGCGCGCCGTACGTCGCCGCCGCCCGTGCCGCCGGCCGCGACCAGGTGCGCTACTGGCAGGTGCGCAACGGCGAGCACTTCGACGCCTTCCTGGCCTTCCCGGCCTACGGCGCGCGCTACGCACCGATGCTGCCGTTCGTGTACGCGGCGCTGGATCGCGTCGATGCCTACCTCGACGGCAAGGCCGCGCTGCCTGCCGACGCGGTGATCGAAGCCCGTGGCCGTGGCGCCGGGGCGGTGGATGAGGGCCAGCTGGCGTTGCCGCGCTGACTGGCCACGGGACGCCGGCCCGCTGGGGGCCGGCGTTCCCGCATCCGCCCTTGGGGCCCCGCCACGCACAGCCGGCCCGCCACCATGCGTACACCCGCGGACCGTTATCCTGTCGGCTCCCGACCATGGCCGACCGCATGAACCGTCACTTCTCGATGCTGCGCGAGTTCCAGCTCGCCGACTGGTTCACCCTGGCCAACGCCTTCTGCGGCACCGGCGCGGTCTTCGCGGCGATGCGCTTCCTGCAGGACGGCCACGTGCGCGACCTGCTGCTGGGCATGGCCCTGGTCCCGCTGGCCTTCGTCTTCGACGCCCTGGACGGACGCGTGGCGCGCTGGCGCAAGTCCGCGTCGACCCTGGGCCGCGAGCTGGACTCGCTGGCCGACGTGATCTCCTTCGGCGTGGCCCCGGCCGCGCTGGCCTACGCCTGCGGCATGCAGGGCGGCTGGGACTGGCTGGTGCTGTCGTACTTCGTCTGCTGCGGGGTGAGCCGCCTGGCCCGCTACAACGTCACCGCCGAACAGCTGTCCGGCGGCGGCGACAAGGTCAGGTTCTTCGAGGGCACGCCGATCCCGACCAGCCTGCTGCTGGTGGTGGTGCTGGCCATCGCCGCGGCCACCGGCAACATCGGCGCGGAGCTGTGGGGCGGGCGCTGGCAGCTCGGGCCATGGCAGCTGCACCCGCTGGTGCTGATGTTCGCCCTGTCCGGTTCGCTGATGATCAGCAAGACCCTGCGCATTCCGAAGCCCTGACGCGGCCCCCGCGTACCGCCCGGCGGCGCTAGAATCGACCGGGCATACCGGAGGGTCCATGGCCAACGCACCGTTCCCACCTTTCCAGGGCGACTTCGACTCGCTGGCCCGGCAGTACTGGAACACCTGGAACGAGCTGCTTGGCCGCAGCGGCACCTTCGACGGCTGGGGACTGGCGGGACCGGGCGCGGCGATGCCGCCGGGCCTCGGCCACCTGGATCCGACCGCCTTCGACTGGTACCAGCGCATGCAGCGCCTGGCCTCCGACTTCAGCGGCGGCGGCAGTGCCGCGGACGTGGCCGCGGCGTGGCGCAACCTGATGGGCGGCGAGGGCACGGAGCCGTTCGTGGCCACGCTGCGCGCGATGCACGGCGGCCTGGCTGGCGGGCAATGGATCGAGCAGGTGCGGCCGATGCTGGAAGCGCTGCTGCGGCCGCTGCGCCAGCAGAACGCCGAATGGTTGCAGCGGCCGACCTTCGGCCCGGCGCGCGAGCACCAGGAGCGCCTGCAGGCGCTGGCCCTCGCATGGCAGGAATGGGAAGAGCGCAACGACGCGTTCAACGCGCTGCTGTCGAAGGTGGGGCAGGAGGCGTTCGCGCGCTTCGAGCGGATGCTCGAGGGCTGCGAGAGGAACGGCCGCAGCCTGGAATCGGCGCGGGCGCTGTTCGACCTGTGGATCGATGCGGCCGAGGAAGCCTGGGCCGAGCTGGCGCTGTCGGACGAGTACCGCCGCGCCTATGGCGAGATGACCAATGCGTTGATGCGGCTGCGCCTGGGCCTGCAACGCGAGGCCGAGCAGTTCGCCAGCCTGCTGGGCCTGCCCGGCCGCACCGAAGTGGATGCGCTGGCGCGCAAGGTCGCCGACCTGGAGCGCGCGCTGCACGCGGCGCGGCGCGGGGCGGCGAAGCCGGCCTCGCAGGCGCCGGAGCAGGCGAAGGGCAAGGTGCCGGTTGCGAAGCCTGCACGTCAGCAAGCACCGGCGAAGGCGGCGGCGAAGGAGCCAGCAACGGCTGCCATCGCCGACGCGAAGCCAGCGCCTGCAAAGGCGGGCAAGCGCAAGGCCCGAGCCCCGGGCAAGGTGCGGAAGGCGGCGACGGTGGCGAAGAAGACGACTGCCAGGCGCGCCGTTTCCGAGACCGTCGCCAGCGGCGCCTCGCTGAAGGCCCCTGCCAAGGCCGCGCCAAAGACTGCTGCGCAGCCGAAGCCCGCTTCAAAGTCGCCGGCGGCGGCAAAGGCCCGGCCGAAGGCGCAGGCCATCGTCGCGGCCGAAGCGGGCGCCGCTACCCGGCAGGCGGTGGCGAAGCCGGCCGCACGCAAGGCGCCGCCGCGCCCGGCGAAGCCTGCTGCTGCGGCCAAAGCAGCCGACACCAGGACGGCAACCGGCAAGGCGACAGCTGCCAGGTCCGCGAGCAAGCGCACAGCGGCCGCTGCGACGCGCGGCAAGGCAAGCGCCAAACCCGCGGGAACTGCGCCGGCCACCGGCAAGACCGCCGCCAGGCCGGCCCGGCGCGCGGCCGCCGAAGCCGCGCCCGCGGCCAAGGTTGTCTCGATCAAGGACTGGGTCAGCCGCAACCTGGCAGCCACCTCCAGCGGCAAGCGCGGAGGTAGCCGATGAGTCCCGGCCCGTTGCAGTTCGATCCGCTGGACCTCGCGCGCGAAGCCTGGGAGTTCCAGAAGCACCTGGCCGACGGCGTGCGCGTGCTCGGGGAGGTGGCCGACGTGGACTACGGCGCCACCGAACGCGAGGAAGTCTGGCGCGACGGCAAGACCGTGCTGTACCGCTTCGTGGGCGAGGGCACGACGGCGACGAAAGGCCCGCCGCTGCTGATCGTCTACGCGCTGGTCAACCGCCCGTACATGGTCGACCTGCAGCACGACCGCTCGCTGGTGAAAGGCCTGCTGGCGCTGGGCCAGGACGTGTATGTGATCGACTGGGGCTACCCGGACCGTTCCGACCGCTACCTGACCCTGGACGACTACATCAACCGCTTCATCGACGGCGCGGTCGACCACCTGGTCGAGGTCTCCGGCGGCCCGATCAACCTGCTCGGCGTGTGCCAGGGCGGTTCGTTCTCGCTGTGCTACTCGGCGCTGCACCCGGAGAAGGTGCGCAACCTGGTCACCATGGTCACCCCGGTCGACTTCCAGACCCCGGACAACATGCTGTCCGGCTGGGTACGCGACCTGGACGTGGACCTGTTCGTCGACGCGCTGGGCAACGTCCCGGCCGACCTGATGAACGCCAGCTACCTGATGCTCAAGCCGTTCCGGCTGAACCTGCAGAAGTACGTGGGCATGGTCGACACCTTCGGGAACCCGAAGGCGCTCGAGGACTTCCTGCGCATGGAGAAGTGGATCTTCGACTCGCCCGACCAGGCCGGCGAGGCGTTCCGCGACTTCATCAAGCAGTTCTACCAGGGCAACGCCTTCGTCAACGGCACCGCCAGCATCGGCGGGCAGAAGGTGGACCTGGGTTTCGTCGACATGCCGGTGCTGAACATCTACGCCGAGCAGGACCACCTGGTGCCGCCGGCGGCCTCGCGCGCGCTGGCCAGCCTGGTCGGCAGCGACGACTACACCGAGCTGGGCTTCAAGGGCGGCCACATCGGCATCTACGTGTCCAGCCGCGCCCAGCGCGAGGTGCCGGCCACCATCCACCGCTGGCTCGCCGAGCGCTGAGCCTGCGCCTGTCCGGGCCTCGCCGCCGGCCATGCGCGCGCCCAACAGAATCGACCGCGAACGCACCTTCCCATGCCACGCTTCCACGCCCGCGCCTGGTTTCCGGCCGTGCTCCTGCTGGCGCTGCATGCCCCCGGCGCGCGTGCAGGGGAGGGGGCTCCCACAGGCGACGCTTCCGCCGAAATCCAGGCCCTGATCGCCCGCATGGGCGAGTCGGCCTGCCGCTTCCAGCGCAACGGCCGCTGGCACGACGCCGCCGAGGCGCAGGCCCACCTGCAGCGCAAGTACGACTGGGCGCGGCGCCGCGGCATGTCCGGCGACGCCGAGGCGTTCATCGAGCGCGCCGCCAGCCGCAGCAGTCTCACCGGCCGTCCCTACAGGGTCGCCTGCGCCGGGCAGCCGGAGCGCGACGCCGGCGAGTGGTTCCGCGCACAGCTGCGCGACCTGCGGGCCGATCACCAGTCCGCAACGCAGCCGCGCTAGACTGGCCGCGCCAGCCCCCTACAAGGAGCCAGCGCATGAATGCCAGCAATCCCACCACCGGCCTTTCCCGGTCGCTCAGCGACCGCATGATCGCAGGCGTGATGGGCGGCATCGCCCACCGCTACGGCTGGAGTTCCACCTGGCTGCGGATCATCTACGTGGTCGTGTCGGTACTGTCGGCGGCCTTCCCCGGCATCCTCGTCTACCTGCTGCTGTGGCTGCTGATCCCGGACGAGGCCGATTGAACACGTGTACCCACGCGCTGCCGGCCTGGCTGCGCGCTACCGGGATGCTGCTGGGCATCCTGTGGGCCTTGCCCTGGAGCATCGCCGGGCTGCTCGCCGGCCTTGCCGCGATGCCGGCCGGTGCGCGCCTGCGCCTGGGTCGGCGCGACCGCGCGCTGGTATTCGTGCGCTGGCCATGGGGGCCGGGCGGGGCGATGACCCTGGGCAACGTGATCCTCGCCACCGGCAAGGACCTGGACGTCTCGTGCATCACCTACGAACACCGCGCCGGCCGCTGCTCGCATCCGCCGGTGCGGCTGGGCGACCACGAACGCGCGCACGTCTACCAGTACATGCTGCTGGGCCCGCTGTTCGTGCCGCTGTACTTCCTCTGCGGCGGCATCTCGGTGCGCAATCCGTTCGAACGCGCGGCCGACCGTTACGCGATGTCCGGCCGCGGCTGGTGGCCGTGGTCGAAGCCGCCGCTGGCCTGAACCCAGGCTGCACCGGTCAGCCAATCGCAACCTGCGCGACGCGCCTCGGCAACGCCTGGTTGCCACGTTCTATACGACCTTCTAACGGCGCGCCGCGCACACTGCACGGCATCGACCGAAGGGCAGTACAGAACAAGAGGAAACGGCCGAATGAGCATCGTTCTTTACGTGGGTGGCAGCAAGGATGGCACCCGCGGTCATGTCCCCAATGGATTCACCAAGACCATGCTGGAAACCGTCGAGCATGGCTGCGAGATCTACGTCGAGCGTTTCGTCCGCCTGGCCTGTTACGGCACGGTGCGGATCATGGCGCTGGAATCGCTGTGCGAGGAGATCCTCGCCGGCCTGGTGAGCCGCCACTTCGATGGCGAACCCGCCGCCGCGTGACGACGCGGTCGCAACCCTCTTAACGCATGCGATCGACGCGCGGGATTCCCGCGCGTCTTCGCTGGTGCCTCAGTCGCTGCCCAGGCGGAAGACTTCCACCACGCGGTCCAGCCACAGATAACGCGGCGGCATATCGCCCTCGAGCGTGTCGAGCCGCAGCAGCGCGTTCATGCCCGAGCCCGCGTCGTCGCGGAACAGCTGCACGGTAGGCCGCACCGCCACCACGCCCTCGACGACCGTGCCGTCGTCCAGCGTCAGCCGCACCTGTTCCTCGTCGTCCAGTTCCTTGACCAGCCGCGTCAGCCGCGCGATGTCGGTTTCGTCGACCAGTAGGCGGTCGGGTTGTTCGTTCATGCCTGTGCTCCGCGTGTCGGGCGATGCGATCAGGATGGAACAGCCGCGGACGTCGTCGCGTGAAACACGAAGGCCCGCTTGCGCGGGCCTGTGTTCTGGTGCCGAAGGTGGGACTCGAACCCACACGGTTCTAAGGCCGGCGGATTTTGAGTCCGCTGCGTCTACCATTCCGCCACTTCGGCAAGGGCGTGGAGTATAGCCGCCGGGGCAGGGGCCGGCTATCAGGCTGCGTCGGTGGCCAGCACGCGTTCCTCGCGGCGCATCCAGCCTTCGGCGGCGCCCGGTTCCTCGGGGACGAAGACCCGGCAGCGCGCCAGCGGGCGCTGGTAGACGTGCACCGATACGGCGACGGACGCGTCGCAGGCGTTGCGGAGGGCGTGGTACTCGTGCGGCGGGATCAGGCTGCCGGCGGTGCCGGGACTGGCCTCGATCGTACCCATGGCGTCGAAGCGCCAGCGGTCGCCGTCGCGCTCGGCCGGTTCGAACTGCGTGATCGCCAGGCGACCCTGCCACACGCTTTCCACGCACCAGGAATGGTCGTGGTCGTGCACTTGCGTGCCCTGGCCGGGACCCCAGGTCATGGCGACCACGCTGTAGCCCAGTTCCGGGCTGACGTACAGCTCGCGGCGGGCGTAGTGGTCGTGGATCGGCTGCAGCACGCCGGCCGGCAGCTGCACTTCCGGGTCGTGGAAGAGCGCGACCAGCGCTTCGCGCAGCGCGGCGGTGATGGCGGCTTCGTCCTGCAGCCGGACGGCAGCGTCCAGGGTGCTGACGAGCTTCGGCTTGCCGGGGAATTCCACGCGGGCGGCCTCTTCCTGAATAGGCGTCAAGGGTAGTCCCGCGGCCGTTAGAAAAGTGTTTCTTGTGAAACCGCTCACATCAGGCCGTCGAGGAAGCCGCGTACGGCCGGCCCGAAGCGGTCGAAGTCGACCAGGAAGGCGTCGTGCCCCTGCGGCGAGTCCATGCCGAGGAACTGTGTCTGCGCGCCGCCGCGGCCCAGGCCCTCGGCGACCTCCTGCTGCTGCTGCACCGGGAACAGGATGTCGGTGCTGGCGCCGATGGCGAGGGCGCGCTCGACCTTGATCTTCGCCAGCCCGGCCAGCACGTCGCCGCCGGCGTACTCGGCCAGGTCGAACCAGTCCATCGAGCGGCTGAGGTAGAGGTAGCAGTTGGGGTCGTAGCGGCGCACGAAGCGGCGCGCGTGGCCTTCCAGGTAGCTCTCGACCTGGAACTCCAGCCCGAACGGATCCTCTTCGCCGGCGCCGGCCACCGGGATGGCCTCGTCCAGGCGCACGCGGCCGAAGCGGCCATCCCATTCCAGCGCCGAGCGGTAGGTGATCACGCCCAGCTTGCGGGCGATGCGCATGCCCGATTCGGGGTAGGTGGCGTCGTCGTACTCGCCGTTGTTCCAGTTCGGGTCCAGGCGGATCGCCTCGCGCTGCAGCGAGCGCACGGCGATCGAGAACGGCAGGGCGCGGGCGCTGCCGGAGATGTTGATGTGCGCGCGGGCGATGCCCGGATGGCGCAGCAGCAGGGCCAGGGCGACCATGCCACCCATCGAGTTGCCGACCACGCAGGCCAGTTGCCCGATGCCGAGGCCGCGCACGACCTCGGCCGCGGCGTCGCCGATGTCCTCCACCGACAGTTCCGGGAAGGCGAGGCGGTAGGGCTGGCCGGTGGACGGATCCACCGAGGCCGGGCCGGTGGAGCCCTTGCAGCTGCCCAGCGAGTTCACGCAGACCACGAACCAGCGGTCGGTGTCGATCGGCTTGCCCGGACCGACCATGTTCTCCCACCAGCCCGGGGTCGGGTCGGCGGCGCTGGAGGCGGCGTGCGCGTCCGGCGACAGGCCGGTGAGGATCAGCAGCGCGTTGTCCTTGCCGGGGGCGAGCGTGCCCCAGGTCTCGTAGGCCACGCGGGCGCCGTGCAGGACGCCCCCGCGCTTCATCGGGAAGGGCGAGGGCAGGGTGTGGAACTGCGTGCCCGGCGGAATGAATTCGTGGGGGAAGGCGACCATAGGGGCCGGAGTTTACCGGCATCGGCCGCCACGCCCCATCGTCGGGTCGTGGCCAGGGTCAGGGCGCGGGCGCGCCCAGGACCAGTTCGACCGGACCGGAGGCGGGCAGGGCCACGCGCACCGGTGCCGATTCCAGGTCGCCTTCGCCGCGGGCGGCGCTGCCGCTGGCGGAGATCCGCGCCAGCACTTCCACTTCCTGCAGCGCCGAAAGCTTCTGCGTGGGCATCGGACTATCGCCGTCGTCCAGCACCACTTCCAGCGGCAGGTCCTGCAGTGCATGGCGTTCCACCGCCACCGGCATCGGCGGGCCGTCGGGCAGGCGCGCGATCACGAACACGGTGGCGTCGCCGCGCAGGCGCACGCGCTCGGCAAAGGACGGATCCAGCGCGACCTTGACCGTCAGGGCATGCGCGCCGGCGGGCGTGGCCGCGGCGCCTTCGGCACTGGCCGGCAGCGGCGGCAGGCCGGCTTCGGCGCGGGCCTCGTCGATCTGCACGCGCAGGCTGCGTGCGGTGGCCGCGTCGACCACGCCCAGCAGCGATTCCCAGGTCTTCGCCGCTTCGGCCGGCTGCCGCGCCTGGCGCTGGGCCACGCCCAGGAACCAGGTGGCGCGCTGGTGCGCCGGTTCGAGCTCCAGCGCCCGATGCAGCCAGGCCACGGCCTGGTCGTCGAAGTGGCGCTGCGGATCGGCAAGGGCACGCGACTCGGCGGCGTCGACCAGCAGGCCGGGCTCGTCCGGCGCCAGCTCCACCGCGCGGGCGTAGGCGTTGCGCGCCGCGACCGGGTTGCCCATCGCCGCCTGCGAGCGGGCCAGCAGGGCCCAGCCGTCCGGCTGCGCGGGGTTGCGCTGCAGTTCGGCTTCCAGCTGCCTGACCGCTTCCTCCAGGCTTTCCGGCGCCTCGAAGACCGGGGCGTCCAGCGCCGCCGGGGTGCCGACCACGCGGTACAGCGCCAGCGTCGCCAGGCCCAGGGCTAGCACGCCGGCGATCCAGGTGCGGCGCGTGCGCCACAGCGGGCGCAGCACCCACGCCAGCACGCCGAAGGTCAGCAGCGTGGCCACGGCCGCGAACAGCGCGGTCGGCGGAATCACCATTCCTGTTCTCCATCGTCGCCGCCGGCCGGAGGCGGCGCCTGCCGCGCGCGGCGGCGGACCACGTGCCAGACCACGCCGGCGCCCAGCATCAGCACCAGGCCCGGGCCGAACCACAGCAGCCAGGTGTGCGCGCCCACTTCGGGCCGGTACAGCACGAACTCGCCGTAGCGGTCGACGAGGAACTGCTTGATCTCCGCGTCGCTGCGGCCCTGTCGCATCAGCGCCAGCACTTCGCGGCGCATGTCCTGGGCGATCTGCGCGTTGGAATCGGCCAGCGACTGGTTCTGGCACATCACGCAGCGCAACTCGGAAGTCAGCGCGTGGAAGCGCGCTTCCTCGGCGGCGTCGGCGAACTGCAGCGGCGCCGGGTTGCCGGCCGGCTGCGCATGCACGCCCGCCACCGGCAGGGCCAGCGCCAGCCCGAGCAGCAGGGCGCGCGCGAAGCGGGTCATTGCTGGCGCTCCACCTGTTCCAGCGCCGGCAGCAGGCGCTCGGCCACGATCTGCTCGGTCAGCGGGCCGGTGTGCTTCCAGCGGACGATGCCGTTGCCGTCGACCAGGAAGGTCTCCGGCGCACCGGCCACGCCCCAGTCCAGCGCGTAGCGGCCGTCCTGGTCGGCGAGGACGACGAAGAACGGGTTCCCGAACTGCTCCAGCCAGCGCAGCGCGTCGGCCGGTTCGTCCTTCCAGTTGTAGCCGACCACGCGCACGCGGCGGGTCTCGGCGAACTTCGTCAGCACCGGGTGCTCGTCGCGGCAGGCCGCGCACCAGCTGCCCCAGACGTTGAGCAGGTAGGGCGCGCCGCGCAGTTCGGCCGAGCCGACTTGGACCGACGGGTCGTGCAGGATCGGCAGGGTGAACTCCGGCGCCGGCCGGTCGATCAGCGCCGAGGGCAGCACGTCGCGCTCGGCGTCGCCGGAGCGCATCACGCCGTACAGCATCAGCCCGACCAGGCCGACGAAGAACAGCGCGCCGATCACCACGGCGACGACGGGCAGGCCCTGCTGCGGGGCCGGTTCGCGGTTCGGGGTGGTCATGGGGATTTCTCCTGCGGAATGCGGCGGAAGCGGCGGTCGGTCGCGGTGACCAGGCCACCCAGCGCCATCAGGAACGCGCCGGCCCAGATCCAGCGCACGAAAGGTTTGATGTGCACGCGCACCGCCCAGGCGCCGTCACCCAGCGACTCGCCCAGGGCTACGTAGACGTCGCCGAACAGGCCCGGGCGGATGCCGGCCTCGGTCATCACCTGGCCGCCGCTGGCGTAGGCGCGCTTCTCCGGGTGCAGCAGGGTCAGCTCGCTGCCGCCGCGCCTGACCAGCACGTGGCCGCGGTCGGCCAGGTAGTTCGGTCCGCGCAACTGGTCCACGCCCTGGAACACGAATTCATGGCGGCCGACCTGCAGCGACTCGCCCGGGCGCAGCGCGACCTCGCGCTGCACGTTCTGCGCTTCCACCAGCAGCGCGCCGGCGAGGAACACGCCGATGCCGACGTGGGCCAGGACCATGCCCCACATCTCCGGGGTCATGCGCCCGCCGTTGCCCAGCCGGCTCCACACGAAGCGTGCCGTGCCGAGGATCACCCAGGCCGCGCCGGCCACGCCGAACGCGCTCTTCCACGCGCCCTGCGGTGCCATGAAGAAGGCGACCACGCCCGCCGCCAGCGCCACCAGCAGCCACGGCAGCAGCATCGCCACCACCCGCGAGGCCTGGTCGCGCTGCCAGCGCGCCAGCGGCCCGAACGGCACCAGCGCCACCAGCGGCGCCATCAGCACGAAGAACAGCAGGCCGAAGTAGGGCGGGCCGACCGAGATCTTGCCCAGGTCCAGCGCGTCGGCCAGCAGCGGGTACAGCGTGCCCAGCAGGATCATCGCGCAGGCGCTGGCCAGCAGCAGGTTGTTGAGCAGCAGCAGGGTCTCGCGCGAGGCCGGCTGGAACCCGGCGCCGGCTTCGAGGCGGCCGGCGCGCAGCGCGTACAGCAGCAGCGAGCCGCCGATCACCAGGCCCAGGAACACCAGGATGAACAGGCCGCGCGCCGGATCGGAGGCGAATGCGTGCACGCTGGTCAGCACGCCCGAGCGCACTAGGAAGGTACCCATCAGCGACAGCGAGAATGCGGCGATCGCCAGCAGCAGGGTCCAGCCGGCGAAGCTGCCGCGCTTCTCGGTCACCGCCTGCGAGTGGATCAGCGCCGCGCCGACCAGCCACGGCATGAACGCCGCGTTCTCCACCGGGTCCCAGAACCACCAGCCGCCCCAGCCCAGCTCGTAGTACGCCCACCAGCTGCCCAAGGCGATGCCCACGCTGAGGAAGGCCCAGGCGATGTTGGTCCACGGCCGGGTCCAGCGCAGCCAGCGCGCATCGATGCGTCCGTCCAGCAGCGCGGCGATGGCGAAGGCGAACGGCACCGAGAACCCGGCCCAGCCGACGTACTGCATCGGCGGGTGGATGATCATCCCCGGGTCCTGCAGCAGCGGATTGAGGTCGCGGCCCTCGGCCGCGGCGGGGATCAGCCGCTCGAACGGGTTGGAGGTGAAGATCAGGAAGGCGAGGAAGCCGAAGGCGACGATGCCCATCACACCGAGCACGCGCGCCATCACCGGCTCCGGCAGGCGCCGCGAGAACAGCGCCACCGCGCCGTTCCAGCAGGCCAGCACCAGGGTCCACAGCAGCAGCGAGCCCTCGTGCGAGCCCCACACCGCGGTGTAGCGGTAGACCAGTGGCAGCAGCGAGTTGGAGTTGGTCGCCACGTAGCGGACCGAGAAGTCCTGGCTGACGAAGGCGTACGTCAGCAGCGCGAAGGCGCCGGCCACCAGGGCCAGCTGGGCGAAGCTGGCCGGACGTGCCACCGCCATCCACGCGGCGTTGCCGCGCTGGGCGCCGGCGATCGGCAGCACTGCCTGCAGCAGGGCCACCAGCAGCGCCAGGACCAGCAGGACCTGGCCGAGTTCAGGAAGCATGGTCGCCTCCATGCACGCCCGCGTGGCGGTCCGCGCCACCGCGCGGCGCGGTCAAGGCGTGGCCTCCGCCGCCGGCACCTGCACGTCGTGCTTCTGGTGGGCGACGCCCATCTTGTCGGCCACTTCCTTGGGCATGTAGGTCTCGTCGTGCTTGGCCAGCACGTTCTCGGCGACGAACACGCCGTCCTGCATGCGCCCGGTGGCGACCACCGCCTGGCCTTCGCGGAACAGGTCGGGGAGGATGCCGGTATAGACCACCGGCAGCTGCGCATCGCCGTCGGTGACCTTGAAGCGGGCGTCCATCGAGCCGGGCGCGCGCTCGAACGAACCCTTCTCGACCATGCCGCCGAGGCGGAAGCGGGCGTGGTCGCCGGCCTCGCCGCGCAGCACTTCGGCCGGGGTGTACAGGTAGGCGACATTGCGCTGCAGGGCCAGGGCGACCAGCGCGGTGGCCACGCCCGAGGCGAGCACCAGCACGGCCACGAACAGCAGCCGGCGGCGGCGGACCGGATTCATCGATTCAACTCCGTGGCCGCACCGCTGCTGGCGGCCGGCTTGCGTTCGCGCCGCGCACGCAGGCGCGCGGCACGCAGTTCGCGCCGCACCTGCAGGCGCGGCGCCAGGAAATCCCACAGGAACACCAGCGCGAACACCGCGTAGGCGCCGATCACGTAGGGCAGGTAGCTCATGCGCCTTCCCCGGCCAGCTTGCGCACCCAGTCCTTGCCGGCCTCGCGGCGCAGGTTGTCGGCGCGGGCGCGCGCGAGCAGCGAACCGGCGAACCAGAACTTGGTCCCGATCACCATCCACCACAGCGGCGCCATCATGCTGGCGTCCATGCTGGACTGGCCGAACACGCGGATGGTCTGGCCCTGGTGCAGGGACTCCCACCACTCGACCGAGTAGCGGATCACCGGCAGCAGGGCGACGCCGACGATGGCCAGCAGGCCGGCGGCGCGCGCGGAGGCGCGGCGGTCGTCGCCGGCGTGGTACAGGCCGATCACGCCCAGGTACAGGAACAGCAGGATCAGCTCGGTGGTCAGGCGCGGATCCCAGTCCCACCAGGTGCCCCACATCGGCTTGCCCCAGATCGACCCGGTGGCCAGGGTGATCACGGTGAAGCCGGCGCCGATCGGCGCGCAGGACATGGCCAGGATCTCGCACAGCTTGATCCGCCAGACCAGGCCGATGGCCGCGTACAGCGCCATCAGCCCGAACACGAACATGCTCATCCACGCCGAGGGCACGTGGATGTAGAGGATGCGGGCGCTGTCGCCCTGCTGGTAGTCGGCGGGGACGTGGAACAGGGCCAGCCAGGCGCCGACGGCCAGGGTCAGCAGCGCCGCGCCCCAGCACCACGGGGCCCAGCGCGCCGCGAAGCGGTCGAAGTACGGCGGTGAGCCGAGGAGGTGGAACCAGCGGATCACCGGGTTCATGGGGAAGTTCGCATCAGCTCGCGTTGGGCACCGGCGGCCCTGGGGCCACCGGACAGGCTCGAATGGGGCATTTTTCCAGACTCGGACCCCCGGGCCAAGGGAACAGGTGGGTCAGAGTGTCCGACCCCTTGCGGGGCGGGGGAGGATCGCATAATCCCACGTTCTCCATAATCGCCTTGCCGGCGGGTGCGGGTATTGATCGCGCGCAAGGTCCAGCGGCGTCAGGCCACGCGGTCGTCGTGGAGCGGGGGGCTGCCTTTCAACCGTGGCGGCACCACCATGCGTGGGAGCCGGCCAGGTCCGGCTCTACCGGAGGTGCCGTCGTCGTCGGGATCGGCATTGCTGCCCCTTGTAGAGCGGGGCTTGCCCCGCTGCCTTTCTGCGGTGGCGGCGTCGCCATGCGTGGGAGCCGGCCAGGTCCGGCTCTACAGGGGATCGCGGGTCAGCCCTGGGCGATGCGGATCGCGGCGGCGGCGGCCAGCGGGGCCAGCACGGCGGAGGCGACCAGCATCGCCGCCATCAGCAGCAGCGAACCGCTGGCATCCAGCCCTTGGGCGCTGGCGGCCACGCTGCCGGCGCCGAACACCAGCACCGGCACGTACAGCGGCAGGGCCAGCAGCGCGACCAGGATGCCGGAACGCTTCAGCCCCACGGTCAGCGCCGCGACCACCGCGCCGAGCAGGCTCAGCACCGGCGTGCCCAGCAGCAGGGTCAGCATCAGCATCGGCAGTTGCGCGCGCGGCAGGTAAAGGAACTCGCCCAGCACCGGCACCACCAGCAGCAGCGGCACCGCGGTGGCCAGCCAGTGGCCGAAGGTGCGCACCGCGACCAGCCAGGCCAGCGGCACCGGGGCGAGGATCCACTGCTCGAGCGAACCGTCCTCGGCGTCGCCGCGGAACAGGCTGTCCAGCGAAAGCAGGCCGGCCAGCAGCACCGCCACCCAGATCGCGTGCGGGGCAACGAAGTCCTCCAGCACCTTCTTCTCGCCGCCCAGGGCCAGGCCGAACATCACCACCACCAGCAGCGCGAACAGCGCCGGCTGCAGGGCATCGCCGCGGCGGCGCCAGACCAGGCGCAGGTCGCGCAGGAGCAGGGCGCGGGCCGCCTGCACCAGGCCGGGCGTGGCGCTCACGCGGCGCCTCCCAGTTCGAGCATGCGGGTGCGCACCGGCGGGGCGGCGTAGGCGCCGTGGGTGGTGAGCAGGGTGGCGCCGCCGTCGCGCAGGTGAGCGGAGACCATGCGGTTGACCAGGTTGATGCCGTCCAGGTCGAGGTTGGCGTAGGGCTCGTCGAGCAGCCACAGCGGCGCCGGCGACAGCCACATGCGGGCGAGGGTGACGCGCTTCTTCTGCCCGGCCGACAGCTGCCGCGCCGGAGCGTCCTCATAGCCGGCCATGCCGGTGATGGCCAGGGCGTCTTCCCGATGCTGGTTCGGGCGCTTGCCGTGCAGGCCGCACAGGAAGTGCAGGTTCTCCAGCACGGTCAGCTCGCCCTTCAGCGCGGGCAGGTGGCCGAGGTAGGCGATGGCGTGGGCGCGGCGGGCCGGATCGGCGGGGCGGCCTTCGATCTCGATGCGGCCGGCGTCCGGCCGCAGCAGGCCGGCGAGTACGCGCAGCAAGGTGGTCTTGCCGGAGCCGTTGCTGCCCTGGACAAGCAGCGCCTCGCCGGCGTCGACGGCAAAGTCCAGCGGGCCGAACACCGGCTCCTCGTTGCGGGCGAACGCCAGGCCATGGGCGGCCAGCAGCGGGACGGAAGCGGTGTCGGTCATCGCCGCGCATTGTAGCGGTGGCATCGCGGCGAAGGCTTGCCCGGGCGCATTGCCCGGAGCGGCGGTGTCGGGTAGCGGCGTCATCACCCCTCTCCCACCGGGAGAGGCGCAGGGGGAGAGGGCAGGACTCCCCGCGCCGTCGGCATGCCGACCCTCTCCCCAATCCCCGCTCCGCGCCCCGGCCACGTCCACGGGGCGCGGGCGTTCGGCGACGTGCGCGCCAATGGCGCGCAAACACGTCGCTCACCCCGTGGGGAGAGGGCGGTACGTCACTCCACCCAATCCACCCATGGCGAACCGGCTACACCCGCGGGCCGCGCCATATACATCCGCAGCCGCACCGCCTCGCCGGCTGGCCAGTGCAGGATCCCGGCCTGGCTGTAGCGGCGGGCGAGGGTATCGGCGCCGGCGGTGCCCAGGTCGGCGACCAGCCAGCCGGGCTCGTGCCATTGGCCGCCGCCGTCGCTGTTGCTGGCCGGCAGACGGCGCAGGCCCAGGGCGTCCAGGTCCGCCTGCAGGGCGGCGTCGGCCAGGCGGTTCGAGGCGTCGTCGCGCGGCCGGGAGCCGGGATTCCAGGCCGTGACCAGCGTCCAGCTGCGGGCCGGCAGCGCTTCGGCCAGCGCCGGCGGCGGCGCCTCGCCAATCCGCAGCACTAACGGACCCGCAGGTCCGCGCACTTCGTAGCGGGCCGCCAGGTATGCCTCCAGCAGCGCCCCGGTCCCCGTCGGCGGGGCGGTCGCAGGTTGGGTGCCGACGCCCGGTCTCATGCCTGGAATGTACTTGTGCGCCATGCCTCATCATCCCCGCCCGGCGGCATTGCGTACACTCGGCCCTCCCAACGTATTCCGTCGAACACGATGCCGCTGCAGACCCCGCCGACCAAGCTGCCCCGGGTGGGCACCACCATCTTCACCGTGATGTCGCAGCTGGCGGCCGAGCACGGTGCGGTCAACCTCGGCCAGGGCTTCCCGGACTTCGCGGTGCCGCAGCGGCTGGTCGACGAGCTCGACAGGGCCATGCGCGAAGGCCACAACCAGTACGCGCCGATGACCGGCATCCCGGCGCTGCGCCAGGCCATCGCCGGCAAGGCGCTGCGCTGCTACGGCGCGCAGGTCGATGCGGACAGCGAGGTCACCGTCACCAGCGGCGCCACCGAGGCGATCTTCAACGCGATCCACGCGGTGGTGCGCCCGGGCGAGGAAGTGATCGTGCTCGACCCGGCCTACGACTGCTACGAACCGGCGATCGACCTGGCTGGCGCGCGCGCGGTGCACGTGCCACTGGATCCGGCGACCTTCGCGGTCGACTGGGGGCGCGTGCGCGCGGCGATCACCCCGAAGACCCGGCTGCTGATGATCAACAGCCCGCACAACCCGTCCGGGGCGATGTTCTCGGCCGACGACATGCAGGCGCTCTCCGAGCTGCTGCGCGGCACCGGGATCCTGCTGGTCTCCGACGAGGTCTACGAGCACATCGTGTTCGACGGCCGCCGCCACGAATCGGTGCTGCGCTGGCCCGAGCTGCGCGAGCGCGCTTTCGTGGTGTCCAGCTTCGGCAAGACCTACCACTGCACCGGCTGGAAGGTCGGCTACGCGATCGCGCCGCCGGCGCTGACCGCGGAGTTCCGCAAGGTCCACCAGTACAACGTGTTCTGCACCTTCGCCCCGGCGCAGCACGCGTTCGCGGCGATGATCCGCGACGAGCCCGGGCACGACGAGCAGCTGGGCGCGTTCTACCAGGCCAAGCGCGACCACTTCCGCGAGCAGCTGCTGGGCACGCGGCTGAAGCCGCTGCCAGTACCGGGCGGCTACTTCCAGCTGGTCGACTACTCGGAAGTCAGCGACCTGCCGGACCACGAGTTCGTGAAGTGGCTGACCGTGGAGAAGGGCGTGGCGGCGATCCCGCTGTCGCCGTTCTACGAGAACCCGCCGCCGGGCCAGCGCCTGGCGCGGCTGTGCTTCGCCAAGAACCAGGCCACGCTGGACGCGGCGATCGAGCGGTTGAAGGGACTCTGATCGCGAGGAGAGGGCGACGGTGGAACCCAGTCTGTCGGACAAGGTCTTTGCCGCGGCCATGGGCCTTGTGGCCCTGGCGAGCCTGCTTGGGCTCGTGGTGATGCGGTTCGCGCCGCGCCTGTTGTCGGGGCGGCTGTTCGGCTTCCCGTCCATGATGTCGCGCCTGGAAATGTTCCTGGCACTGGCGGTCCCGCTGCTTGTCTCGCTCAACACGATGTTCCTGACCCTGCATCTGCTGCCGCGCCCGGTCGCCGCTGCAATCGTGGCAGTCGCCGCGGGCCTGGCGACATGGCAACTGGTCCTCCGGAGGCGGCGGACCCGAAACCAGCGGGGTGCCGGTGGTGGCGCCGATGCAGGCACGGCTGACAGCGATCGAGCCGGCGGGGACGAAGGCATCCGCAAGCCGGATAACACATAGCACCCTCACCAGAGGTTCAACCAACGAATGAACGACCTTCGCATCTCCCTCGTCCAGGGCGACACCCGCTGGCATGACCCGGCGGCCAACCGCGCCTACTACGGTGCGCTGCTCGCGCCGCTGGCCGGCACGACCGACCTGGTGATCCTGCCGGAGACCTTCACCAGCGGTTTCTCCAACGACGCCATCGATCGCGCCGAGGGCATGGAGGGGCCGACGGTGGAGTGGATCCGCGCGCAGGCGAAGGCGCTGGATGCGGCGGTGACCGGCAGCGTGCAGTTGCGCACGCCGGAGGGCGTGTTCAACCGCCTGCTGTGGGCTACGCCGGACGGCGGGCTGCAGTGGTACGACAAGCGCCACCTGTTCCGTTACGCGGGCGAGCACAAGCGCTATGCGGCGGGGCGCGAGCGCCTCGTGCTGGAATGGAAGGGCTGGCGGATCAATCCGCAGGTCTGCTACGACCTGCGTTTCCCGGTGTTCTGCCGCAACCGCTACGGCGTGGAGCGGGAAGGGGCGCTGGACTTCGACCTGCAGATCTTCGTGGCCAACTGGCCGGCGCCGCGGGCGCATGCGTGGAAGACGCTGCTGCGGGCGCGGGCGATCGAGAACCTGTGCTACGTGGCGGCGGTGAACCGGATCGGGACCGACGGCAACGGCCTGGCCTACGACGGCGACAGCGCGGTGATCGATTTCCTCGGCCAGCCGCAGGTGGAGCTGCACGGGCGCGAGCAGGTGGCCACTTCGACGATCTCGGCGGCCGCCCTGGCGGCGCACCGCGAGCATTTCCCGGCGATGCTGGACGCCGACGCGTTCGAGCTGCGGGGGTGAACCCCTCTCCCGCCGGGAGAGGGGCAGGGGTGAGGGTAGGGGGGCCAGCAACGCCTGGTGAGCCGAAGTGTCGATGTGCTCGGCTTCGGACGGAGCCGCGGTAGCGCCGGGGCGCTGGGAATGAACTGGGGCGCTGGCGACGTCTGGCGCGTCGCCACGCGCCAGCCACCTCCCGCACCACCGCGACCCGCTAGGTGGAAGAGTGTCTTTCCGTTGGCTGGCTTCGGACGGAGCCGCGGCAGCGCGGGGGTATGCCGCATCGCGCGGTTCCGCCATCCGCGCCGGGAATGAACTGGCGCGCTGGCGAGGATTGGCGCGTCGCCACGCGCCAGCCGACTCACCGCTCGCACCGCGTTCGCGAACGCAGCACATCCATGTGCTGCTGCGCCATACCCCCGCACTACCGCGTCTTTTCGGCGCTTTAGGGTCGTGGCTCCGTTCTGTGTCCCCCTCTCCCGCCGGGAAAGGGGTTAGGGGTGAGGGTCGGGATCCCGGTGACGTCGGAATGCCTACCCATTCCCGGCCCCGCTCCGCGCCCCGGTGCCCGTCATAGGACGCGGGCATTCAGCGACGTGCGTGCCAGTGGCGCGCAAAAACGTCGCCTCCACCACGGCGGCAGGAGGGGCTATCCGGCGCCTGAACCGTCACCGACCTGGCCATGCCGTTCTGCATGGGGCCACGACATGCGCGTGCTATATGCTCGGCCGGCCATCCCGCCGGTGTGGTGCCGGCACGTCACGGAGAGCACACATGATGCGATTCCCCCGAGTCCTGGTTGCCGGCCTGCTGGCGCTGGCGATCGCGCCGGCCGCGCAGGCGGCTGGCGATGTCGACTGCAAGCTGCACTTCACGATGTCCGGGTGGTCGGCGTTCTACAAGACCCAGCAGGGCAGCGGCACGGTCACCTGCGACAACGGCACGAGCATGCCGGTGAAGGTCAGCGCCAAGGGCGGCGGCATCACCTTCGGCAAGTCGCGGATCGAGAACGGCGTGGGCGAGTTCTCCGGGGTGCACAGCATCCGCGAGACGCTGGGTACCTACGCCGCGGCCGAGGCGCACGCCGGCGCGGTGAAGTCGAGCAAGGCCCAGGTGATGACCAAGGGCGAGGTGTCGCTGGCGCTGGCCGGTACCGGCAAGGGCTGGGACATCGGCGTGGCCTTCGGCAAGTTCGTGATCGAGCCGCGCTGATCCGCGCAGGCTGATGCGGACCTGCGGGCGCAGGTCCTTTCGCCCGTAAATCCGGAAGCCAGAACAGGAACGGCCCGACTCGCGTCGGGCCGTTCTGCGTTCGTGCCTGGGCGGAAACTCAACCCTGGCCGCGCGGACCGCGGTTGCCGCCGCGCGGGGCGCCGCCGCCGGGGCGACCGCCCGGACGCGGGCCACCGCCACCCGGACGCTGGCCGCCGGGGCGGTTGCCGCCCGGCCGCGCCGCGCCGCGCGGGCCGCGGTTGCCGCCGGGCGCCTGGCTGCCCGGGGTGGCGTGGTCGGACGGGAAGTGCGGGGCATTGCCCGGATGGCCGTACGGACGCGCGGCCTTGCGCGCGTTCTGGCCCTGGCCTTGGCCCTGGCCGCCACCGCCGCCACCACCCTTGCCGAAGCGCTTGCCGCCGCCGCCCGGGCCGGCGTTGCGATGGCCGCTGGGGCCGGTGCTGACGCCTTCGGGCACGTACCAGGTACGGAACGCGGCCGGATTGCCTTCCGGCAGCGGCTTCAGCGCGCCCTTCTGCTTGCGCTGCTTGAACGGCTTCTGCGACTGCTTGGCCGCCTGCTCGCCGCTGACGGTCAGGCCGCCGTGCGGCTTCTTGCCGCCGCGGCCGCCACGGCGGTCCTCGCGGACGTGGTCGAAGCGGCGCAGCTCGCGGCCTTCATCGGCGGTGTTGTGGCCGTTGACGTAGGCCTGGCCGGTGCCGCGGCCGCTGCCGACGTGCACGGTGGCCTTGGCGGCGCGACGCTGGCCGATCACCGGCAGCAGGGTCAGGGTCGAGCTGCCGGCGTCTTCCAGCTGCAGCGACTTGCGCAGCGCCTCGACCTGCTCGGCCGGCAGCTCCTGCGAGTGGCCGCGCAGCAGTTCGCGCGGCAGGCTGATGTCGCCGTAGCGGGTGCGCTTGAGGCGGCTGACCTGGCAGCCCTGCGATTCCCACAGGCGGCGCACTTCGCGGTTGCGGCCTTCCTTGACCACGACCTTGAACCAGTCGTGGGAGTCGGTGCCGCCGATGCGCTCGATCTGCTCGAACCTGGCCGGGCCGTCCTCCAGGGCGACGCCGCGGGCGAGGCGGTCGACGATGTTGTCCGGCACGTTCTCCTGGCCTTCCGGGGCGCGCACGCGCACCACGTACTCGCGCTCGACCTCGTGCGACGGATGCATCATCGCGTTGGCGATCTCGCCGTCGGTGGTCAGCAGCAGCAGGCCGGTGGTGTTGATGTCGAGGCGGCCGATCGCGATCCAGCGCGCACCCTTCAGGCGCGGCAGCGATTCGAAGATGGTCGGGCGGCCTTCGGGATCCTCGCGGGTGGTCACTTCGCCTTCGGGCTTGTTGTAGACCAGCACACGCGCCGGCTCGGTCAGGGCGGAGGCGACGAAGGCCTTGCCGTCCAGTTCGACGCGGTCGCCGCTGCGGATGCTCTGGCCGACCTGGGCGGTCTCGCCGTTGACCTTGACCAGGCCGTCGGCGATGCGCTGTTCGAGCGCGCGGCGCGAGCCGAGCCCGGCCTGGGCCAGGACCTTGTGCAGGCGCTCCTCGATCTTCGCGGCGGGCGCGGCGGCGGCTTCTTCGCCGCGCTTGAGCGACAGCTTGCCGAGGGGCTTGCGGGGGGTAGGTGCGTTCATCAGTTGGTGCTCCGGCCGGACGTTTCATCGTCGGCCTGTGTTGCGGGACCTTCGGCCTGCTCGGCTTCGGGCGGTGTGGAGGCGGGCTCGCCGGCATCGCCGTCGTCGGCGTCCGCGGGCTCTTCCTGTTCGTCATCGCCGGCGCGGTCGCCGGTGGATTCGTTGGAGACGGCTTCGTCGCCGTCCTGCGTGTCTTCGCTGGCATCGCTGCCGGTGTCGCCGGCCGCTTCACCGGCACCGGCGGCAGTCGCGTCGTCCGCGCCTTCGCCGGCCGGTGCATCGTTCGCCGCTTCGCCAGGTCCGGCGGGCGCGTCGTCGTTGGCGACGCCAGCCGGGGCCGGGGCCGCGTCCGGATCCAGCGGCAGCTGCGGTTCCAGTTCGCCGATGTCCTTCAGTTCCGACAGCGGCGGCAGTTCGTCCAGGCGCTTGAGCCCGAAGTAGTCCAGGAACGCCTTGGTGGTGCCGTACAGCGCCGGGCGGCCCGGCACGTCGCGGTGGCCGACGACGCGGATCCACTCGCGCTCTTCCAGCGCCTGGATGATGTTGCTGCTGACCGCCACGCCGCGGACCTGCTCGATCTCGCCGCGGGTGATCGGCTGGCGGTAGGCGATCAGCGCCAGGGTCTCGAGGGTGGCGCGGGTGTAGCGGGTCTTGCGTTCGGTCCACAGCCGCGCCACCCAGGGGTGCACGTCGGCCTTGACCTGGAAGCGGAAGCCGGAGGCGACCTCGACCAGCTCGATGCCGCGGTCGGCGCAGGCCTCGCGCAGGTGCTCCAGCGCCGCCTCGACGCTGCCCGGCGGGGCCGGGTCGTCCTCGGGGAAGAGCCCGTGCAGCTGGGCCAGCGCCAGCGGCTGGTTGGCGGCCAGCAGGGCGGCCTCGACGATGCGGGTGATCAGCGCCTGGTCCATGGATCTCGCAGGTTCTGGTGGATGGGGATGGCAGGGTTCGCGGGCTCAGCCCGCGGCCGGCTCGTTGGCGGCGTCGCCGTCGTCGAACTCGCTGTGGAACTGCAGCGGTTCGTTGGTGTTGCCGACCGCCAGCGAGCGCACGTAGATCGGCGCCAGCGGGGCGTCCTGGACGATGTCCAGCAGCTGTTCCTTGGCCAGCTCCAGCAGGGAGAGGAAGGTGACCAGCACGCCGAGGCGGCCTTCCTCGGCGCTGAACAGCGCCTCGAAGCGGTGGAACTGGCCGTCGTCCAAGCGCTGCAGCACTTCGCCCATGCGCTGGCGGACGCTCAGCGCCTCGCGCTTGATGTGGTGGCCGCTGAACAGCTCGGCGCGCTTGAGCACGTCGTGCAGGGCCAGCAGCATTTCGCGCAGGTCGACCGGCGGCGGCAGCTTGACCACGGCGCGGTCCGGGACGAAGGCCTGCACCGGGGTGGTGTCGCGGTCGAGGCGGGGCAGGGCGTCCAGGTCCTCGGCGGCCTGCTTGAAGCGCTCGTACTCCTGCAGGCGGCGGACCAGCTCGGCGCGCGGGTCCTCCTCCTGGCCTTCCTCCGCCGGCGGCCGCGGCAGCAGCATGCGCGACTTGATCTCGGCCAGGATCGCGGCCATGACCAGGTACTCGGCGGCCAGTTCGAAGCGCAGGTCCTGCATCACGTTGATGTAGTCCACGTACTGCCGGGTGATCTCGGCGACGGGGATGTCCAGGATGTCCAGGTTCTGGCGGCGGATCAGGTACAGCAGCAGGTCCAGCGGACCTTCGAAGGCGTCGAGGATGACTTCCAGCGCGTCCGGCGGGATGTACAGGTCCTGCGGGATCTGCAGCAGCGGCTGCCCATGCACGACCGCCAGCGGCATCTCCTGCTGCTGCGGGGCGGTGGGCGCCTGCGTTGTCGGGGTCGCGTCTTGCGCGGGTTCGGAACTCATCTGCTCGGAAGCCAGCCCGGAACGGAAAACGGGCGACGCCATACGGGGCGTGCCGCGCCTGCGGTGGCGGACGTCGCCGGGAACAGCCGGGGACGGCGCCTTCGATACGTGCACATCAAGTCAGGCCCGGCACCGCAGGAGGGCGGTGGCCGATAGCCGGGGAGGTCGTCTGCGTGTGGCGGGGAGGGGCAGCGATCGGTCGCCGGGAGTGGCAGGTGCCCGGAATATCCCTATGTGACGGGCTGTCCCCTGGTGTTCCCTTGCCGGCGGGCCGCTGCTTCCGGCCAACGTGTGAGCCAAGGGTACGCGCCGGGCCGGGTGCTGTCCAGCAGGCCGGAACGCCCGCGTGGCGGCCCGGACGGGCGCCGTACATCGAATCCACCTGCCAGGTCGGGTGGCATCGGGCATTCCGTGGAGACATATGTATGCTGCACGTGCGGCATTGCTGCGCTGCAATATCAGATTCACGTTCTATGTGCCTGTAGGCATTAGGCTAATCCGTGCGCGCAAGCTCTTTGCAAGTGTCCTGTAAGCGGTTACATTCGCGGCCGTCGACCGAAAGTACGACCGGAGAGGAACGGATGGGGCGCCAGGCGGTCACGATCCGCGACGTCGCGCGCGAGGCCAATGTCTCGGTGGCCACCGTGTCGCGCGCGCTCAACGGCCACACCAACGTGGCCGAGCCGGTCCGCCAGCTGGTGTTCGAGGTCGCGCGGCGGCTGCGCTACAGCCCGCACGCGGCGGCGCGCAGCCTCAGCAGCCGCAGCACCCAGACCATCGGCGTGGTCCTGCCGGACCTGCACGGCGAGTTCTTCTCCGAACTGATCCGCGGCATCGACTCGGTGGCCCGCGCCTCCGGCCGCCACCTGCTGCTGTCCAGCTACCACGGCGACCCGGAAGAACAGGCCGCGGCGCTGCGCGCGATGCGCGGGCGGGTCGACGGCCTGCTGGTGATGTCGCCGTATGCCGAGCAGCCTGGCTTCCTCGCCGAGAACCTGCCGCAGCCGCTGCCGGTGGTGCTGATCAGCACCCAGCTGCCCGAGCCGGCCTGGCCGGTCTTCGAGATCGAGAACCACGCCGGCGCGATGGCGATGACCGGACACCTGCTGTCGCTCGGCCATCGCCATATCGCCTTCATCGGCGGACCGGAGCTCAACCACGACGCACGCGAACGCCTGCGCGGCTTCCGCGACGCGATCGCCGCGCATGCGGGCGCACGCGGCAGCGAGTTCGCCGGCGACTTCGACGAGGCCTCCGGTTTCCGCGCCGGCAGCGCGATCGCCGCCGGCGATCCGGCGCAACGTCCGGACGCGGTTTTCGCGGCCAACGACATGATGGCGCTGGGCTGTCTCTACGCGTTCGCGCAGGCCGGCCTGGAAGTGCCGCGCGACGTCGCCCTCGCGGGCTTCGACGACATTCCTTTGGCGCGCTTCGTTCACCCGTCATTGACGACGATGCGGGTGAGTATCACCGAGCTTGGCGCCAACGCATTGAAGCGGTTGCTGGCCCAGATCGAGAGCGACGAAGCGGCCACCGACGAACGCCACGTGCTGCTGCCGGAACTGGTCGTGCGCCAGTCCAGCGGTGGTCCGCGAACCGCCGCCACGACGCCCGGCAGACAGAAGAAGAAATCCTGACGCTGCACCATCCTGGGAGGGACGCAACATGAATGGCAAGCGAGAGAGCAGACCTGCTCGAAGCCTTCTTACCGTGGCGCTGGCCACCTGCATCGCGCTGGGCGCGGCACCGGCGATGGCCCAGAGCACCGGCGCCACCATCCGCGGCCACGTCATGGCCGATTCGGCGCCCGCCACCGACGCGGTGGTGACCGTGGTCAACACCACCACCGGCCTGCGCCGCACCGCGCGCGTGGGCGCCGGCGGCAACTACGCCGTCGCTGGCCTGCCGCCCGGTACCTACCGCATCGAAGTGCAGGCCGCCGGCCAGGCGACCAGCCGCGAGATCACCGTCCAGGTCGGCCAGACCGCGACCCTGGACCTGGGCGTGGGCGGCGTGGCCGAGACCGCCACGCCGGGCGAAGCCACCACCCTGGATGCGGTGCAGGTCGTCGGCACCGCGGTGGAGACGCGCACCTCCGAGGTCGCCACCTACATCAGCAACAAGCAGATCGAGTCGCTGCCGCAGAACAGCCGCAACTTCCTCGCCTTCGCCGACACCGTGCCGGGCGTGCAGTTCATCACCGACGCCAGCGGCAACACCCGGCTGCGCTCGGGCGCCCAGAACGCCAACGCGGTCAACGTGTTCATCGACGGCGTCGGCCAGAAGAACTACGTCACCACCGGCGGCATCAGCGGCCAGGACACCAGCCGCGGCAACCCGTTCCCGCAGTCGGCGATCGGCGAGTACAAGGTCATCACCCAGAACTACAAGGCCGAGTACGACCAGCTCAGCAGCGCCGCGGTGGTCGCGGCGACGCGCTCGGGCAGCAACGAGTTCGAGGGCAGCTTCTTCTGGGACCGCACCCACACCGGCTGGCGCTCGCGCAGCCGCTTCGAGGAGCGCGAGGGCGCGACCAAGGCGGTGAGCAAGCAGGAGCAGTACGGCGTCTCCTTCGGCGGCCCGATCATCCCCGACGTGGCGCACTTCTTCGTCGCCTACGAGGCCAAGGAGTTCAGCAGCCCGCGCACCTTCAACCTGGGCCGTGGCTTTGGCGTCGGCGACCTGCCGGCCGACCTGCAGGCGCAGTACGGCACCGGTACCTACACCTCGCCGTTCAAGGAAGACCTGTACTTCGCCAAGATCGACTGGGCGATCGGCGAGAACCACTACTTCGAGCTGACCGGCAAGTACCGCGACGAGAGCGAGACCATCCAGGTCGAAGGGCAGCGCCTGCCGCCGGCCGCGACCCTCAACACCAACGAGGAGACCCGCGTCGACCTGCGCTGGCAGTGGACCTTCGGCGACTGGCTCAACGACGCGCACGTCACCTGGGAGGACGCGTTCTGGAGCCCGCAGCCGGCGCGGTTCGAGCCCGGCTACTTCCTCAGCGACGGCAACTGGTGGGACACCATCGTCCGCAGCGGCGGCGGCGACAACTACCAGGACAAGGGCCAGAAGGGCTGGTCGTTCCAGGACGACCTGACCTTTACCGGCTTCTCCGGCCATACCGTGAAGATGGGCATCAAGTACAAGCGGGTCGACCTGGAGACGCTGGAGCAGAACAAGTACAACCCGCAGTTCTATTACGACATCCACGAGAGCCTGAGCGTGCCGACCCACGTCGAGTTCGGCGCGCCGGTGGCCGGCTACGGCGACGGCACGGTCACCTCGGGCAACAAGCAGCTGGGCCTGTACATCCAGGACGACTGGGAGGTCAACGAACGCCTGACCCTGAACCTGGGCGTGCGCTGGGACGGGGAGAGCACGCCCAGCTACGAGGACTACGTGACCCCGGCCGAGGTGGTCACCGCGCTGCAGAACTCCAACGCCAACCTGCCCAACTCGGGCATCGACATCAACGACTACATCAGCACCGGCGGCAACCGCGACCCGGACCGCAACAACTGGGCGCCGCGCTTCGGCTTCTCGTACGACATCAACGCCGACCAGCGCCACGTGGTCTTCGGCGGCGCCGGCCGTTCCTACGACCGCAACCTGTTCGATTTCCTGCAGAACGAGATCTCCAAGGGCAGCTGGGGCCAGTACACCTACGACTTCAACACTCCGCTGCACCCGTGCGACACCGCCACCAGCGCGACCTGCCGCGAATGGGATCCGCGCTACTTCGACCCGGAGTTCCTGCGCGCGTCCTCGGTGGCCGGCAGCCGCGAGATCTTCCTCAACAACAACAACCTCGAGGTGCCGTACTCGGACCAGTACAGCCTGGGCATGCGCAACATGTTCGAGGTGTGGGGGCACGACTGGAACACCGAGGTGATGTACTCGTACGTGCGCAGCCATGACGGCATCGCCTTCCTGCTGGGCAACCGCCGCGACGACGGGCTGTTCTTCCCGCCGGATCCGCCGGGCGCCAGCGATCCGCCGCCGTGGGGCATCGGCTTCGCCCCGTTCTCCAACCTGATCCTGGCGCAGAACGCGCTGGAGACCCGGACCAGGTCGGTGTACGTCAAGCTGGAGAAGCCGTACACGCGCAACTCCGGCTGGGGCGCGACGCTGGCCTACACCTGGACCGATTCGGAGCAGAACAGCCCGATCGACGGGTGGCCGGGCGCGTTCAACGCCGAGTTCATCGAGGACTACGGCTGGTTCCCCGGCAAGGTCCCGGAGAACCGGGTGGTGCTGACGGGCATCTGGGATGGCCCGTGGGGCCTGACCTTCTCCGGCAAGGGCGTGTGGTCCGACGCGACCCCGCGCTACTACCAGAACTGCAACGTCTCGGCCTGGGCGTTCTGCCACTTCGACGCCTACACCCCGAAGGAGGACTTCAAACAGCTGGACCTGGCGATGGAGAAGGTGTTCGACACCGGCAGCAATATCGCCCTGCGGATCCGCTTCGACGTGCTGAACGTGTTCAACTGGTCGAACTACTCCGGGTACGAGGACTGGCGCGGTGGCGCCGGCGAGCCGCAGAATCCGCTCTGGGGCACGCCGAACGCCATCGCCTTCCCGACCCGGACGTTCAAGCTGGGCATCGGCATCGACTGGTGAGCGCGAAAAGCGCGGCGGCCGCCCCCGGCCACCTCTCCCGCCGGGGACGGTCGTCGCGTTTCCCGCCGCCGCCGGTCCGCGGCGTGGCGGACAACCTGGCAGGGCGGGGGAGTGGCGTGGCATCGAGGGCGCAAGGGTGAAATGGCGGCAACTGGGAATCGCGGCGGGACTGGCCATGGCAATGTGGCTGCTGGCCGCCTGTGGCCGTGAGCCGCCACCGCCGCCCGCCGCGCCGCCGCCGCCGAAGCCCGACGTGATCCTGATCGAGCCGGTGCTGCCCGAGCGCCCGCCGCGGCCGGAACTGCCGCCGCTGTTCCGCGACATCGAGAAGCGCACCTTCCAGTTCTTCTGGGACGTCACCAACGAACAGAACGGCCTGACCCCGGACCGCTACCCGTCGCGGCCGTTCGCCAGCATCGCCTCGATCGGCTTCGCCCTGACCGCGTACCCGATCGGCATCGAGAACGGCTGGATCAGCCGCACCCAGGCAGTCGACCGCACCCTTACCACGCTGCGCTTCCTGCGCGACATCCCGCAGGGCCCGCAGCGCACCGGGCGCGGCGGCTACCACGGCTTCTACTACCACTTCCTGGACATGCAGCAGGGCCACCGCTACGACAGCTGGGTGGAACTGTCGAGCGTGGACACCGCGCTGCTGATGATGGGCGTGCTGTTCGCGCAGTCGTATTACGAGGGCGACGACCCGCGCGAGCGCGAGATCCGGCGCCTGGCCGACCAGCTCTACCGCAAGGTGGAGTGGACCTGGCTGCAGCAGCGCAAGCCGCTGATCTCGATGGGCTGGTTCCCCGAGAGCGGCTTCATCGAGCACGACTGGATGGGCTACAACGAGGCCATGCTGCTGTACGTGCTGGCGCTCGGCTCGCCCACCCACCCGGTGGACCCGGACGCGTGGACGGTGTGGACCCGCACCTACGACCACGACTGGGGCGTGTACTACGGCCAGGAGTACCTGTCGTTCGGGCCGCTGTTCGGCCACCAGTACAGCCACGTCTGGATCGACTTCCGCGACATCCAGGACCAGTACATGCGGGCGCGCGGGATCGACTACTTCCTCAACAGCCGCCGCGCCGCCCTGGCCCAGCGCGAATACGCCATCGCCAACCCGATGAAGTGGAAGGACTACGGCGAGAACGTGTGGGGCCTGACCGCCGGCGACGGCCCGCAGAACACCCGCCAGATCTACCGCGGCGAGGAGCGCGAGTTCCGCCACTATTCCTCGCGCGGCGCCGGCCTGCGCGAGAACTTCGACGACGGCACCATCGTCCCGACCGCGGCGATCTCCTCGATCGTGTTCGCGCCGGAGGTGGTGATCCCGGCCACCGAGGAGATGCACCGCCGCTACGGCGACTACCTGTACTCCAGCTACGGCTTCCTGGATTCGTTCAATCCCAGCTTCGAGTTCGACATCCCGCTGAAGACCGGTCGCCTGGTGCCGGGCAAGGGCTGGGTCGCCAGCGACTACATCGGCATCGACCAGGGCCCGATCCTGGCGATGATCGCCAACTACCGGAACGAGTTCGTCTGGTCGGTGATGAAGAAGAACCCGTACATCCGTCGCGGCCTGGAGCGCGCCGGCTTCCGCGGCGGCTGGCTGGCCCCGGAGGACGAGGAAGCCGTGCCGGTGGACGATGCCGCGCCGGGTTCCGCGGCTGCCCGCGCGCTGGGCGTGGCCGAGTCGCGCGCGGCGGCCGCCGAGGCGCAGAAGCAGCACGACCAGCCCGCCAGCAACCGGGCGCAGCCGCCAGAGTGAGCGGGCGCATGCGCCGGTTGCGGGCACTGCCGGGCGTCGCCGTGATGGTGATGCTGGCATCGCTGCTGCTGGCCGGCTGCGGCCACCAGCAGGACGAGCCGCTGCGTTTCTGGGCGATGGGTCGCGAGGCCGAGGTGGTGGCGACGCTGCTGCCCGAGTTCGAGCGCGAGAGCGGCATCAAGGTGGAGATCCAGCAGGTGCCGTGGTCGGCGGCGCACGAGAAGCTGCTGACCGCCTTCGCCGCCGAGGCGCTGCCGGACGTGTGCCAGCTCGGCAATACCTGGCTGCCGGAGTTCGCCGCGCTGGGCGTGCTGGAACCGCTGCAGGCCTCGGTCGACGCCTCGGCGGTGGTCGAGCAGGCCGACTACTTCCCCGGCGTGTGGGAAACCAGCGTGATCGACGGGGAGCTGATCGGCATCCCCTGGTACGTGGACACGCGCCTGCTGTTCTACCGCCGCGACCTGCTGCGCGAGGCCGGCGTGGCGGAGAACCCGCGCGACTGGGCCGAGTGGGAACAGGCGATGGCCGCGGTGAAGCGCCACGTCGGCCCGGACCGCTATGCGATCCTGATGCCGGTCAACGAGTTCGAGCAGCTGCTGTCGCTGGGCCTGCAGCAGGACGATCCGCTGCTGCGCGACGACGATACCCGCGGCAACTTCCAGAGCCCCGGTTTCCGCCGGGCGATGGCGTTCTACGCCAACACGTTCGAGCAGGGCTGGGCGCCGAAGATGTCCGAGACCCAGATCTCCAACGTCTGGGACGAGTTCTTCAACGGCTTCTACGCGTTCTACCTGTCCGGGCCCTGGAACATCCGCGAGTTCCGCAAGCGCCAGCCGCCGGCGCTGGCAGGCCAGTGGGGCACGATGCCGCTGCCCGGTCCCGACGGCCCGGGCGCCGGCATCGCCGGCGGCACCAGCCTGGTGGTGTTCCGCGACTCGCCGCGCAAGGAACAGGCCTGGAAGCTCGTCGAGTTCCTGTCGCGGCCGGACATCCAGCAGCGCTTCCACGCCCTGATCGGCGACCTGCCGCCGCGGCGCAGCACCTGGGAGCACCCGGAGCTGGCTGGTGACGAGCTGTCGCGCGCGTTCCGTGACCAGCTGGAGCGGGTGCGCCCGGCGCCGCGGGTGCTGGAGTGGGAACGCATCGCCCAGGAAATGCGCATCGCCAGCGAACGCGTGGTCCGCGGCGGGCAGTCGCAGGACCAGGCGCTGCGCGAGCTGGACGAGCGGGTCGACGCGATCCTCGAGAAACGCCGCTGGCTGCGCGAACGCGATCGTGCGGCCGCCGCGGCAGGGAGCACGCCATGAAGCCGTCCCTGGCCGGATGGGTGTTCGCCGCGCCGGCACTGCTGGTGATCGGCCTGTTCTTCGGCCTGCCGGTGCTGTCGGCGCTGGCGCTGAGCCTGACCGACTTCGACCTCTACGCCCTGGCCGACATGGGCGACCTGCGCTTCGTCGCCCTGGACAACTACCTGGAGCTGCTGCGCACGCCGATGTTCTGGAAGGCGCTGTGGAACACCACTTACTTCGTGGTGGTCGGCGTGCCGCTATCGATCGCCGTCTCGCTGGGCGCGGCGCTGCTGCTCAACGCGCCGGCCGCGCGCTTCCGGGCCTTGTTCCGCACCGCGCTGTTCGCCCCGGTGGTGACCACCCTGGTGGCGGTTGCGGTGATCTGGCGCTACCTGTTCCACACCAGCTACGGCCTGGTGAACTGGGCGCTGGGCCACGCGGGCATCGGCCCGGTCGACTGGCTGGGCGACCCGCGCTGGGCGATGCCGACCATCATCCTGTTCGCGGTGTGGAAGAACTTCGGATACAACATGGTGATCTTCCTCGCCGGGCTGCAGGCGATCCCGCGCGACCTGTACGAGGCGGCGCGGATCGACGGCGCCTCGCGCTGGAAGCAGTTCCTGCACATCACCCTGCCGCAGCTCGGGCCGGTGCTGCTGGTGGTCGGGGTGATCACCGTGTCCGGCTACTTCCAGCTGTTCGCCGAGCCCTACGTGATGACCCGCGGCGACCCGCTGCAGAGCACGGTCAGCGTGCTGTACTTCATGTTCGAGGAAGGCTTCAAGTGGTGGAACCTGGGCCGCGCCTCGGCGGTGGCGTTCCTGCTGTTCCTGATCATCCTCGGCGTGACCACGCTGCTGCTGCGGCTGGGCCGCCGGAAGGAGCTGGTATGAGCCGCGAGGTCGGGCAGTCGCGCTGGCACGGGCTGCTGGTCAACGGCGCGCTGCTGGCGCTGGCCGTGGTCAGCCTGGCGCCACTGCTGTGGATGGTGGCGGTGTCGTTCATGCCGGCCGGCGAGGCCAGCCGCTTCCCGCCGCCGCTGCTGCCGTCGCAGGCCAGCTTCGACAGCTACCGCGAGATGTTCGCGCGCACCGGCATGGCCCGGAACTTCGCCAACAGCCTGCTGGTGTCCTCGGCGATCACCCTGGGCTCGCTGCTGTTCAACACCCTGGCCGGCTACGCCTTCGCCAAGCTGCGCTTCGCCGGCCGCGAGCGGGTGTTCCAGCTGCTGCTGGCGGCGCTGGTGATCCCGGCGCAGGTGGCGATGCTGCCGCTGTTCCTGATGATGAAGCAGCTGGGCCTGGTGAACAGCTACGGCGGCGTGGTGGCGCCGGCGCTGGCCAGCGTGTTCGGCATCTTCCTGGTGCGCCAGTACGCGCGCTCGATCCCCGACGAACTGCTGGAAGCGGCGCGGATCGACGGGGCGGGGGAGTGGCGGATCTTCTTCCGCATCGTCCTGCCCATGCTCAAGCCGGTGCTGGTGACCCTGGCCATCTTCACCTTCATGGCGGCGTGGAACGACTTCATGTGGCCGCTGATCGTGCTGACCGACCAGGAGCACTACACGCTGCCGGTGGCGTTGGCCTCGCTGTCGCGCGAGCACATCATGGACGTGGAGATGATGATGGCCGGCGCGGTGGTGACCGTGCTGCCGGTGCTGCTGCTGTTCCTGGTGCTGCAGCGTTACTACATACAGGGCCTGCTGCTGGGCAGCGTCAAGGGTTGAGGTGGCGGTGATGGCGGTGCGGACGGGCGTGGATGGCGCGGTGTGCGGGACCGGCTGGGCGCTGCTGCTGGCCGCGGCGTTCGCCCCGCCTGCGGCGCAGGCCCAGCCGCAAGTCCTCGACGGCTTCGAGGACCCGACGCCGTGGCGCGTGGTCACCTCCAACCAGGTCAGCGGTTCGATCCGCCGGATCGAGGGCGTCGAGGGCGGCGCGCTGTGCCTGGACTACGACTTCAACGGCGTGTCCGGCTACGTCGGCATCCAGCGCGACCTGCCGCTGGAGTTCCCGGAGAACTACCGCTTCAGCTTCCAGCTGCGCGGCGATTCGCCGGCCAACGACCTGCAGTTCAAGCTGGTCGACGCCAGCGGCGACAACGTGTGGTGGGTGAACCGGCCGCGCTTCGCCTTCCCGGCGGAGTGGACCGGGGTCCGTTACCGCAAGCGCCATATCGACAAGGCCTGGGGACCGGACCCCGACAAGGTCCTGCGACGCAGCGCCAAGGTCGAGTTCACCATCTACAACAACGCCGGCGGCGCCGGTTCGGTGTGCTTCGACCAGCTGGCGCTGGAAGTGCTGCCGCCGGATCCGGTGACGCCGCCCAAGGCGGTGGCGGTCGAGGCGAGCAGCTCGCAGGCCACCGCCGGCCGTGCGATCGATGGCGACCTGGCCACTGCCTGGGAGGCCCGCGGCAGCCAGCGGCTGGTGCTGGACCTGGGCGAAGTGCGCGAGTTCGGCGGGCTGCGGCTGCACTGGGCCGATGCAGGGCGGCGGCCGGCGCGCTACCGCATCGAGCTGGAAGACCTGCCCGGCGGCAGTTGGCGCGAGGTGCGCCGCGTCGACCAGGGACTTGGCAAGACCGACTGGATCGCATTGCCCGAAACCGAGGCGCGGCGTATTGCCCTGGTGCTCGAGGGAGTGCGCTACGCGCTGGCCGAGGCGCAGGTGCAGCCGCTGGCCTTCTCCGCGCATCCGAACGACTTCATCAAGGCGGTGGCCGCCGACCTGCCGCGCGGCTGGCTGCCGCGCGGGTTCAGCGGCGAACAGCCGTACTGGACCATCGTCGGCATCGATGGCGGGGTGGAGCAGGGCCTCATCGGCGAGGACGGCGCGGTCGAAGTAGCGCGCGGCGGCTTCAGCATCGAGCCGTTCGTGGTCGACGACGGCCGGTTGCTCAGCTGGGCCGACGTGCGCACCGGGCAGGGCCTGCCGGACGGCGGACTGCCGATGCCGCACGTGACCTGGACACTGCCGGAGGCGGCCGCGGGCGCGAAGCCGCTGCTGGAGGTGCTCGCTTTCGCCCGGGGTACGGCAGAGGAGTCGCAGCTGGTGGCGCGCTACCGCCTGACCAATCCGCATCCGCAGCCGCGCGATCTCGTGCTGGCGTTGGCGGTGCGGCCGCTGCAGGTCAACCCGCCGAGCCAGTTCCTCAACACCATCGGCGGCGTGAGCCCGATCAGGCAGCTGGCGATCAACGGAAGCACCGTGGCGGTGGACGGACGTCCCCGGGTGTTCGCGGCGCAGGCGCCGGATGCAGGCTTCGCCACGCCCTTCGATGCGGGGCTGGAGGTGATGCGGCTGGCGGGCGACGACATCCCCGCGGCGACCGAAGTGGACGATCCCACCGGCCTGGCCTCGGGCATGCTGCTGTACCGCTGGCGGCTGGCCCCGGGCGAATCGCGCGAAGTCGCGCTGGTGGCACCACTGTCCGGTGCAGCGCGGTTGCCGGAGGGTTTCGATGCCAAGCGCGCGACGACAGAGGCAGAGGCGTACTGGCGCGACCTGCTGGGCCAGGTCCGGCTGCGCCTGCCGGCGGAGGGTCAGGCCTTCGCGGATACCGTGCATACCGCGCTGGCGCATATGCTGGTCTCGCGGGTCGGTGCGCGGCTGCAGCCGGGCACGCGCTCCTATTCGCGCAGCTGGATCCGGGACGGCGCGATGATCTCCGAAGGCCTGCTGCGGCTGGGCCGGCCCGAGGTGGTGCGCGACTACCTGGAGTGGTACGCGCCGTTCCAGTTCGACAACGGCAAGGTGCCGTGCTGCGTCGATGACCGCGGCAGCGACCCGGTGCCGGAGAACGACAGCCATGGCGAGCTGATCTTCAACATCGCCGAGTACTGGCGCTACACCGGCGACCGCGCCTTCCTGGAGACGATGTGGCCGCACGTGGAAGGCGCGTTCGCCTACATGGAGGAGCTGCGCGCCAGCGAGCGCACCGAGGCCAATCGCGGGCTCGACCCGGCGTTCTACGGGATGATGCCTGTGTCGATCAGCCACGAGGGCTATTCGGCCAAGCCGATGCACTCGTACTGGGACAACTTCTGGGCGCTGCGCGGTTACAAGGACGCGGTGGAGATCGCGCAGGCGCTGGGGCGCGATGCCGACGCCCGGCGCATGGCCGCCGCGCGCGACCAGTTCCGCGCCGACCTGGCCGCCTCGCTGCGCGCGGCGACGCGCCGCCACGGTATCGACTACCTGCCCGGCGCGGCCGAGCTGGGCGACTTCGACCCGACCTCGACCACGATCGCGCTGGCGCCCGGCGGCGAGCAGGACTGGCTGCCGCGCGACCTGCTGGAGAACACCTTCGAGCGTTACTGGCGCGAGTTCGTGCAGCGCCGCGACGGCCAGCGCGAATGGAAGGACTACACGCCGTACGAGTGGCGCAACGTCGCCGCCTTCGTCCGCCTGGGCTGGCGCGAGCGGGCGTGGGAAGTGGTGGAGTACTTCTTCGCCGACCGCGCGCCGAAGCACTGGAACCAGTGGGCCGAGGTGGTGTCCTCGACGCAGCGCAAGCCGTTCTTCGTCGGCGACCTGCCGCACGCATGGGTGGCCTCGGACTTCCTGCGCTCGGCGCTGGACATGTTCGCCTATGCGCGCGAGCGCGACGACAGCCTGGTGCTGGCCGCGGGCGTGCCGGTGGCCTGGTTCGAAGGCGAGGGCATGGCGGTCGAGGGGCTGTACACGCCGCATGGCCGCCTGGGCTATTCGCTGCGCCGCGACGGGCGCTGGCTCGAGCTGCAGGTGGACGAGGGCAGCGGGATCCCGCGTGGCGGGCTGGTGCTGCCTTGGCCGTATCCGGGCCCGCCGGGCGCCACGACCATCGATGGCCGCCCGGCGAAGTGGTCGAACGGCGAGCTGCGCATCTACCGGCCGGGAGCGAAGGTGCGGATCGAGGTGGGCGACACGCCGTAACCGGCAGGGCGGCCCACTGGCGATCGAGCAGGCGTCGCAGCGGGCGTCCCGCTGCGTGACTGGAGGTGGCATGGCGCAGGTGGCCATCCGTTTGTGGACCTTCCCGCTGGCGATCGCGCTGTTGCTGCTCGTGGCCGCGCACCTGGCCTGGTGGCTGTCGCTGCGCGCCGGCTACATCGAGCCCTGCAATCCGTACTGGGACGGCTGCACCTCGATCAGCCGGGCGGCACGGCACGGACTGGGCAACCACCTGTTCCGGCTGCTGGTGCTGCCATGCGCGGTGCTGCTGGCGGCGCACTGGTGGCTGGCTTCGCGCTGGGTTGGTGCAGGCGCACCGTCGCGCCTGCTGGCGGCCCTGGGTGCCGCGGCCGCGGTGGCGCTGGGCGTCTACGCTGTCTTCCTCGGCACCGAAGGCGCGGCCTACGGATTCCTGCGCCGCTACGGCATCACGGTGTTCTTCGGCTGCGGTTACCTGGCGCAGCTCCTGTTCCTGCGACGCTGGCGTGGAAGCGTGCGGTCACTGCAGCGCATCCCATGGGGAGCGATGCTGGCGGTCTGCATTGCGATGCTGCTGCTGGGCGCGGTCAACGTCGTTGCCGACGCGCTGATGCAGGACCGTGATCGTCAGGACCGGCTGGAGAACGCACTCGAATGGCAGCTCGGCCTGCTGCTGGCCTTCTGGTATCTGCTCCAGGCCTGGGTCTGGCGCGCCCAGCGCCTGCTCCTCTCGCTCGATCCGTAGCCCGGATAAGCGCAGCGCATCCGGGGATGTGCGACACGCGCTTGGCCAGGAATGGCAGGCAGTCGCCCGGATGCGGTGCGACCTTTCCGGGTTACGCAACAGCAACAGCAACAGCGTTTGGGGCATCGGCTTCGGACGGAGCCGCGGCAGCACGGGGTATGCCGCATCGCGCGGTTCCGCGTCCTGCTCCAACGCGCGAACGCAGCACGTCATGTGCTGCTTGCGGCATACCCCCGCGCTACCGCGTCTTTCGGCATGTTTGGCTCGCGGCTTCGTTCTTGCTCCCCTCTCCCGGTGGGAGAGGGGCTCCAGGCTGGTGCCTCATACGTAGCCAGCCATGGCACCCCGGATGCGGCCCGCGGCCTTATCCGACCCTTGTAGCCCGGATAAGCGAAGCGCATCCGGGGCGGTGGCCATAAGCACATGGATCAGCACGAGGTGTCGCGACCTCCTGCGGGAAGGAGTGCGCGTGGGGATATGGCGGCACCGGCACACCGACCCTCTCCCCAACCCCTCTCCCGGTGGGAGAGGGGCTTTGCGTCAGCGGGCGCGGACCGAAGCGACGATGCCCGCCGCCTTGGCGGCGCTGGCCTCGACCTTGTCCCATTCACCGGCCTTGAGCCAGTTCTTCGGCACCATCCAGGAGCCGCCGACGCAGACCACGTTGGGCTGGGAGAGGAACTCGGCCGCGGTGTCTTCGGTGATGCCGCCGGTGGGGCAGATCCTGAGGTCGGCCAGCGGGCCGGCCAGGCCCTTGAGCATGGTGATGCCGCCAACCGCGGTGGCCGGGAACAGCTTGCACACGCGGAAGCCGCGCGCCATCAGCGACAGGAATTCGGTCGGCGTGGCGCCGCCCGGCACGACCGGGATCGGCGCCTTGGCCAGCGCATCGGCCAGCTCCGGCGGAGTGCCGGGGGTAACCAGGAAGTCGGCACCCAGCTCGATGCACTTCTGCATCTGCTCGACGGTGAGCACCGTGCCCATGCCCACGGCAATACCCGGCAGCTCCTTCTTCAGCGCGACCAGCGCATCGAGCGCGGCCGGCGTGCGCAGGGTCAGCTCGATCGCGGTCAGCCCGCCCTTGAGCAGCGCGGCGGACAGCTTGCGCGCCTCGTCGACGCTGTCGGCGGTGACGACCGGCAGGATGCCGGACCTGCGCAGCAGCTGTTCGGCCTGGGACTGGGTGTCGGCGATGCTCATGGGGCGTGGAACTCCAGGATGCGAGGGTAGGGCGATTCTACCCGGCTGCATTGCAGGGACGGACGCCGGTTGCGGCTGCATCCATCAACGTGCGGTCGCTGCCGGCGAAGGCGCGCCGGCAGGCGGCGCGCCACGCGCGGACTCAGGCGTCCTTCGAATCGTGCGGCGCCAGCGCGGCTTCGCTGTCGCAGCCGAGTTCGTACTCGGCGTCGTAGTCCCAGGCGCTGCCGTCGTGCGCCGGCGGGCCGCAGGAGATCGACAGCGCGCCCTGGTCGGCCGGGCCGACGTTGGCACGGTTGAAGGCGAACAGGTTGCGGCCCAGGTCGTGGGCGACCGGGCTGGTGTTCGGCGCCACTTCGCGCGCGGCGAACTCCTGCGGATCGACAAGTACCTGGAGGGTGCCGGCCTCGCTGTCGAGGCGGACGATGTCGCCGTCGCGGACCTTGCCGATCGCGCCGCCACGCGCCGCTTCCGGCGTCACGTGGATCGCCGCCGGGATCTTGCCGGAGGCGCCGGAGAGGCGGCCGTCGGTGACCAGCGCGACCTTGCGCCCCTGGTTCTGCAGCATGCCCAGCAGCGGCGCCAGCGAATGCAGCTCCGGCATGCCGTTGGCGCGCGGGCCCTGGTAGGTGACCACGGCGACGAAGTCGCGCGGCAGCACGCCGGCGGCATGCAGCTTGTTGAGCTTCTGCGGCGCGTCCACGACCACCGCCTGGGCCTCGATGAAGCGGTATTCGGGCTTCACCGCCGACAGCTTGATCAGGCCGCGGCCGATGTTGCCGCGGAGCAGGCGCAGGCCGCCCTGGGCCTCGAACGGCGCGGCCACGGTGCGCACCACGGTCTCGTCCGCCGACACCGTCGCCGACGGGGCGGAGGCCAGCACGCCGTTCTCCAGCCGCGGCTCCCGGGTGTAGGCGCGCATGCCTTCCGGCACCACGGTGGCGAGGTCGTGCATCAGGCCGGCTTCGAGCAGCTCGCGGAACACGAAGGGCACGCCGCCGGCGGCCTGGAAGCGGTTCACGTCGGCCTCGCCGTTGGGATACACGCGCGCCAGCAGCGGCACCACCTGCGAGATCTGGTCCATGTCGTCCCAGGTCAGGACGATGCCGGCGGCGCGGGCCACGGCGATCCAGTGGATGGTGTGGTTGGTCGAGCCGCCGGTGGCCATCAGTGCGACGATGGCGTTGACGATGGCGCGCTCGTCGATCAGCCGGCCCAGCGGACGGTAGTCGTCGCCCAGCGCAGTCATCTGCAGCACGCGGCGCACCGCTTCCTCGTCCAGCGCCTCGCGCAGCGGCGTGCCCGGGTTGACGAAGGAGCTGCCCGGCAGCTGCACGCCCATCGCCTCCAGCAGCACCTGGTTGGAGTTGGCGGTGCCGTAGAAGGTGCAGGTGCCCGGCGAGTGGTAGGACTGCGCCTCCACTTCCAGCAGCTCCTCGCGGGTGGCCTCGCCGGCGGCGTAGCGCTCGCGCACCTCGGCCTTCTTCTTGTTGGGAATGCCCGGCGGCATCGGCCCGGCCGGCACGAACAGCGCCGGCAGGTGGCCGAAGGCCAGCGCGCCGATCAGCAGGCCCGGCACGATCTTGTCGCAGATGCCCAGGTACAGCGCCGCGTCGAAGGCGTCGTGGCTCAGGCCCACGGCCGTGCCCTGGGCGATCACGTCGCGCGAGAACAGCGACAGCTCCATGCCCGGGCGGCCCTGGGTGACGCCGTCGCACATCGCCGGCACGCCGCCGGCGACCTGGGCGGTGGCGCCGAGGCTGCGGGCGAGGGCGCGGATGCGCTCGGGATAGTGCTCGTACGGCTGGTGCGCCGAGAGCATGTCGTTGTACGCGGTGATGATGCCCAGGTTGGGCGTGGCCGCGCCGCGCAGGCGGGCCTTGTCGTGCTCGCCGCAGGCGGCGAACACATGGGCCAGGTTGGCGCAGCTGAGCGGGGTGCGGTTGGGGCCGTTGCGCACGGCCTGCTCGATGCCGGCCAGGTAGGCGGCGCGGGAGGGCGCGCTGCGCCTGCGGATGCGCTCGGTGACCGCTTCGATCTGGGGATGCAGGTTCATGGGCTTGGGGCAGTGGAAACCGTGGGGGAAAGGCCTGCGGGGTCATTCCGGGCAGGAGCCGGGGGCGATTCCACGCACAGCATGCAGGAGTCGCGTTGAACCGCGGCCTGCGCGCCGCGCGGCGGCGCAGCTCAGGGGCACCAGTGCACCCGCAGCGGCTCGATGCCGATGCCCAGCGCCACGCGGATCGGCAGCTCGCGCACGTCGTCGCCGGCGAGCGCGCGTTCGAACACCTCGCGCTTGGCCTCGCCGCGCAGCAGCAGCAGGCGGTGGCGGGTATGCGCCAGGCCGGCCGGGGTGAGGGTGATGCGCAGCGGCCATTCGCCGGCCACCGGGCAACCGGTGGCATCGAGGGCGGCGTAGGGCTGGTCGCTGGCCAGCACGCGCTCCAGGTCGGCCGAGCCGGGGAACAGCGAGGCGGTGTGGCCGTCGTTGCCCATGCCCAGCACCGCCAGGCAGGCGTCGGCGGCGTGGCCGGCCTCGAGGTTGGCCGCGTGCACCGATTCGGCCAGGGTCAGGCCCTCGCGCACCAGCGGTTCGAAATGGCCGACGTCGGCGCGTTCCAGCAGGCTCTCGCGCACCAGGCGGGCGTTGCTGGCGCTGTCGCGCGGCGACAGCCAGCGTTCGTCGACCAGACCGACGGTGACCTTCTGCCAGTCCAGCGGCGCGACCGCGACCTGCTCGTAGACCGGCGCCGGCGTGGTGCCGCCGGACAGCAGCATGCGCGCGGCGCCGCGGATCGCCAGCTCGACCGCGAGGATGCGTTCCATGTCCGCGGCCACGGCGTGGATCCACGCCTCGGCGTCGCGGTGTTCGAACCACTCGACGCGCGGGTCCGGCTTCATGCCGCCACCTCGCGCTTCAGCAGGTCGACCGCGTAGGCCGCCGCGCCGAGCAGTCCGGCGCGCGGGTGCATCACCGCCAGCGAGGGCACGCGGGCCATGTTCGGCGAGAACCGGCCCTTGTACTCGAAGCGCTGGCGGAAGCCGGAGTGGCGCAGCGAATCGAGCATCTTCGGCACCAGCCCGCCAGTGAGGAACACGCCGTCCCAGGCGCCGAGGGTCAGCACCAGGTCGCCGGAAATGGCGCCGAACACCGCGCAGAACACGTCCACCGCGCGCATGCCCAGGGCGTCGCCGGCGGCGGCGCGGGCAGTGATGTCCTTCGGTTCCAGCAGCCCGGGGTCGACGCCGGCGATCTCGCACAGGGCGCGGTGGATGTTGACCAGGCCGGGGCCGCAGATCAGGCGTTCGTTGGAGACGCGGCCGAACTGCGCGGAGAGGATCTCGAGGATGCGGGTCTCTTCCGGCGTGCCGGGCGGGAAGCTGACGTGGCCGCCTTCGGTCTCCAGCGGATAGCAGCGGCCGTCGCGGATCATCAGCCCGCCCACGCCCAGGCCGGTGCCCGGGCCGAGCACGGCGTAGGTGCGCGGTTCGCTCAGCGGGGCAGGGGTCCAGCCGGTGCCGCCGATCGGCACCACGTCCTCGGCGCGGAACAGGCTGATCGCCATCGCCTGCGCGGCGAAGTCGTTGATCAGATGCACCTGCTCGAAACCGAGCATGTCGCGGGTGCGGGTACGCGAGATCACCCACGGGTGGTTGGTGATCCGCGCCTCGTCGCCGTCGACGCGCCCGGCCACGGCGAACACGCCGCGCCGCGCTTCGGCGCCGGCCTGGTCCAGGTAGTGACGGGCGGCATCGGCCAGCGACGGGAAATCGGCGACGGCGAACTCGCGCACGCTGTCGTCCAGCAGCGGCACGCTGGCGTCCGGATCGGCCAGGGCGAAGCGTGCGTTGGTGCCGCCGATGTCGGCGATCAGCAGGTGGCCGGCCATGCTCAGCAGGCCTCGCGCCGCGGACCGACCGCGTCGAACTGCGCCGGCAGGAACGGCAGCGCCTCGCGTGGACCCCAGGTGCCGGCGGGGTAGTACTCCAGCGGCACGTCGCCGGCCTTCCAGCCCTCGACCACGCTGTCGATCCAGGCCCAGGCGGCCTCGACCTCGTCGTTGCGCACGAACAGCGCGTGGTTGCCGTGCATGGCATCGAGGAACAGGCGTTCGTAGGCGATGCGGCGGTTCTGTCCGGTCTGCGAGGACAGTTCCAGCTCCAGCGGATGCAGTTCCAGCGTGCCCCATTCCGGGCCGGCCAGGCTGCTCATCAGGCCCAGCTCGATGTCCTCCTGCGGCTGCAGGCGGAAGGTGAGGCGGTTGGGCGCCGCGTGCGCGCCGTCGGGGCGCTCGAACAGCCAGTGGGTCACCGGCTTCAGCGTCACCGTCACCACGGTGGAGCGCTCGGCCATGCGCTTGCCGGTGGCCAGGTGGAACGGCACCCCGGCCCAGCGCCAGTTGTCGATGTGCGCGGTGACGCCGACGAAGGTTTCGACATCGCTGTCATCCGGAGGCATGTAGGCCTGCACCGGCTGGCCCTCGATCGTCCCCGCGATGTAGCGGGCGCGCACGCTGTGGCGTTGCGCTTCGGCGGCGGTGAACGGGCGCAGGGCGCGCAGCACCTTGACCTTCTCGTCGCGGATGCGGTCGGCGGCCAGCGAGGCCGGCGGTTCCATCGCCACCAGGCACAGCAGCTGCAGGATGTGGCTCTGGACCATGTCGCGCAGCGCGCCGGAGCGGGCGTAATAGGAATTGCGCCCGTCCACGCCCTCGGTCTCGGAGACCAGGATGCTGACCGAATCGATGTAGTTGCGGTTCCACACCGCCTCCAGCAGGGTGTTGCCGAAGCGCAGGGCCAGCAGGTTCTGCACCGCCGCCTTGCCGAGGTAATGGTCGATGCGGAAGATCCGGTCCTCGTCGATCAGCCCGCCGATGGTGGCGTTGATCTCGCGCGCCGAGGCCAGGTCGTGGCCGATCGGCTTCTCCAGCATCAGCCGGTTCGGCGCCTTGAACGCGCCGCCCAGGGCCAGGCCTTCGCAGGTGCTGATGTACAGGCCCGGCGGGATCGACAGGTAGCTCACGCAGGGGCGGTCGACGCAGTCGGCCACCGCCTCGGCGACCGAGGCCGGCGTGCGCATGTCCACCGAGCGGTAGTCCACGCGGGAGAGGAACTCCTCGACCTGCTCCGGCGTGGGCGTGTAGTGCGACAGGCTGGCGAAGCGCTCGCGCAGGATCTGCCGGAATTTCCCGGTGTCGTGCGGCGACAGCGCCAGGGCGCGCACGCGGAAGTCCGGTGGCAGCAGGCCGTCGCCCTGCAGGCGCAGCAGCGAGGGGAACAGGTAGCGCTGGGCCAAGTCGCCAGTGGCGCCGAACAGCAGCAGGGTGTCATGCATCCGGTGGGCTTCCGTGGCGTTCGACATCGGGTCCGGGGGTTCTCTTGGGGCTGCGGCGTCCGCCTGGGCGGGCGCGCGAATGCGGTGGGGGGAGGGCGTGGCGCACGCGCGGGCGCGCGCAAACCAATGGAATATCGCCGTGCGGCGCGCGTCTTGTCCAGTGGTCAGGAACGTCTCCGTGGAAACGGTTGTTTCCATGCCGCGGCGCACGGTCGTGGACCCGGTGCCGGCGGTCGCCATCGCCGGCACAGCGTGACATCATCCCGCCGTGCGCGGACACCGTATACCGTGGCCGCATACGTATTCTCCGGAGGTGTGATGGCGGGCTTGCAGCTGGACCGGGTGCGCAAGGTCTACGACAACGGCCAGGTGGCCGTGGACGGCGCCACCTTCGACATCGCCGACGGCGAGCTGATGGTCCTGGTCGGGCCGTCGGGCTGCGGCAAGTCGACCCTGCTGCGGATGATCGCCGGGCTGGAGGAGATCACCTCCGGCACCCTCAGGATCGGCGACCGCGTGGTGAACGACGTGGCCCCGAAGGACCGCGATATCGCCATGGTGTTCCAGAGCTACGCCCTGTACCCGCACATGAGCGTGGCCGAGAACCTGGCTTTCGGCCTGAAACTGCGCGGCCTGCCGCGCGCGGAGGTGGAGCGGAGGGTCGGGGAGGCGGCGGCGATGCTGTGCCTGCAGGACATGCTCGGCAAGAAGCCGCGCGAGATGTCCGGTGGACAGCGCCAGCGCGTGGCCCTGGGCCGGGCGCTGGTGCGCGAGCCGGCGGTGTTCCTGCTCGACGAGCCGCTGTCCAACCTCGACGCCAAGCTGCGCCATTCCACCCGTACCGAGATCGCGCGCCTGCACCAGCGGCTGGGCGCGACCATGGTCTACGTGACCCACGACCAGGTCGAGGCGATGACCCTCGGCCAGCGCATCGTCGTGCTCGACGCAGGCAAGGTGCAGCAGATCGATACGCCGATGGCGCTGTACGAGCGTCCGGCCAACCTGTTCGTGGCCGGCTTCCTCGGCAGCCCGGCGATGAACGTGCTCGAAGGCGAGCTGCAGGCCGCCGACGGCCTGCGCCTGGTGCTGGACCAGGGCCAGGTGCCGCTGCCGGGCGCGGAAGTACCACCGTCCTGGCTGGGCCGGCGGGTGGCGCTGGGCGTTCGCCCTGAGCACCTGCTGCCGGCGGAGGAGGGGCTGCAGGCGCGGGTGGACGTGGTCGAGGCGGTCGGCAGCGAGGCCTACCTGCACCTGGATTTCGATGGCCGCACGCTGGTTTCGCGGCTGCCGCCGCAGGCGCTGCCCGCGCCCGGCAGCACCCTGCGCCTGCGCGCCGACCCGGCGCACCTGCACTTCTTCGATCCGGTGGGCGGCGCGCGGCTGGCCGCCTGAGGCTCAGCGCCCCAGGCCTTCGACGAAGGATTCGACCGTGGTGGTCACGCCGGCCACTTCCAGCGGCGCGTCCCCGCGCTCCAGCGGCAGCACCGCCAGCGCCAGCCGCGATCCGCCGCCGGCAACGCTGGCCACCTGGCCAATGACGCGACCGGACTGCTGCACTTCCGCGCCGGCGTCCACGCCTGCCGGGACGTGCAGCAGCAGCGGCTCGCGCTTCGCCTTCCCCAGGAAATGGGTGCGGGCCACGATTTCCTGGCCCGGATAGCAGCCCTTCTTCACGCTGTAGGCATGCAACCGGTCCAGCGCCAGCTGCTGCGGCGTCCACTGCTCGCGTTGCGAAGCGGGCAGGCGCGGCAGGCCCAGGCGCAGGTCGGCCACAGCCCAGGCCTCACGCGCGGCGGCGTCCGCAGGCGCGGTCGCCGGGCCGATGCGCAGGGTACGGGGCAGGGCGGAGGTGCCGTAATCCAGCTCCAGGCCGCCGGCTTCGTCGCCGGCCAGCCGGGCGCCGGAAGCGGTGGCCGGGGAGGTGAAGGCGCCGGACACGCGGAGATCCGGGCGCGGCGCGACCGTCACCTTGCGGCGGAAGACGAAGCGGCGCAGCGCGTCGCCCAGTTCCGCGGCGCCGTGGTCGGGCAGCACCAGGCGCAGCGCATCGCCGCAGCGCAGCAGCGCGAACACGGCGATCACGCGCCCCTTGGCGTTGAGCCAGGCATTCCACTGCCATTGCCCCGGTGACAGCGCAGTCACGTCGTTGGCGAACTGCGCCTGCGCGAACACGAGCGCCTCCGGTCCATCGAGGGCGAGTACCGTATGCTCTTCGAGTGCGAAAAAGTCCGCGGGAATCAAGGGGGATACCAAAGGATGGTGGGCGTGCCGGTTGTCAGCCGGTGACCCGGGGCTTAAAATTTTGTGCGTTGCAAGGAGTCCCATGATAGGCCAAAGCCCAGACGTTCCCGAGACGGAAAAGCCCGGGGAACGTGGAACGCAGTCGTCCAGCGATGGCGCCACGCCGGCGTTGCCGCGCGAGATCGGCGGGCGCGAGGGTCCGGAGCCTACCCGCTACGGGGACTGGGAAAAGAACGGACGCTGCGTCGATTTCTGACGCGGCGCCTACAAGCCACGCGGCCATGACGGCCGCACAGCCGAGACATACCAGCGCATGAGCAGTCGCGAACGCCCCCTGTCACCGCATCTGCAGGTGTACCGCTGGCAGGTCCAGATGGTGACCTCGATCCTGCACCGCGCCACCGGCGTCGTGCTGGCCGCCGGCGCCCTGGTCATCGCCGCCGGCCTGCTGTCCCTGATGATCGGTCCCGAATCCTGGGCCTGCTTCACCGGCATCGCCGGCGCCTGGTACGGCAAGCTGTTCCTGTTCGGGTGGAGCTGGGCCTTCGCCTACCACCTGTGCAACGGCATCCGCCATGTCGTCCAGGACTTCGCCATCGGCTTCAGCATCCCGGCCTTCGTGCGCAGCAGCTGGCTGTCGATCATTGGCAGCCTGGTGATCACCGCCCTGGTCTGGGTTTGCGCGCTGAACGGAGGTGCCGCATGAACCGCTACCGTACCCCCCTGAAGAACGTGCGTGGCTGGGGCTCGGCCAAGACCGGCACGGAGCACTTCATCCACCAGCGCCTGACCGCCACCGCGCTGGTCATCCTCGGCCTGTGGTTCGTCTGGTTCGTCCTGGGCCTTGTCGGCAGCGACTACCTGGCCGCCACCGACGCCGTTTCGCGTCCGTGGAACGCCGTGCTGCTGGTCGGCTTCCTGGTCGCCACGTTCTGGCACGCGCAGCTCGGCCTGCAGGTCGTGCTCGAGGACTACATCCATCATTCGCTGCTGGCCCTGGTGTTGCAGACCGGCGTGAAGTTCATCGCGGTGCTCGGCGCGATCGTCAGCATCTTCGCCGTGGCCCGCATCGCGCTGGCCCACTGACCGCCGGCTGCCAAGGAACACAGACCCGATGTCCGCCTACAAGATCACCGAACACAAGTACGACATGGTCGTCGTCGGCGCCGGTGGCGCCGGCCTGCGCGCCACCTTCGGCCTGGCCCAGAAGGGCCTGCAGACGGTGTGCCTGACCAAGGTCTTCCCGACCCGCTCGCACACGGTCGCCGCGCAGGGCGGCATCTCCGCCGCGCTGGGCAACATGGGCGAGGACGACTGGCGCTACCACTTCTACGACACCATCAAGGGCTCGGACTGGCTGGGCGACCAGGACGCCATCGAGTACATGTGCCGCGAGGCGATCCCGGCGATCATCGAGCTCGAGCACTACGGGGTGCCGTTCTCGCGCACCGAGGAAGGCAAGATCTACCAGCGCCCGTTCGGCGGCATGACCACCCGCTACGGCGAGGGCCCGCCGGCGCAGCGCACCTGCGCCGCGGCCGACCGCACCGGCCACGCCATGCTGCACACGCTGTACCAGCAGTCGCTGGCGCACAACGCGCGTTTCATGATCGAGTACTTCGCGCTGGACCTGATCTTCGACGAAGAGGGTGTCTGCCGCGGCGTGCTCGCCCTGGACATGGCCGAAGGCTCGCTGCACCTGTTCCGCGCCCACGGCGTGGTCCTGGCGACCGGCGGCTACGGCCGCGCCTACTTCAGCGCCACCTCCGCCCACACCTGCACCGGCGACGGCGGCGGCCTGGTGATGCGCGCCGGCCTGCCGATGCAGGACATGGAGTTCGTGCAGTTCCATCCGACCGGCATCTACGGCGCCGGCTGCCTGATCACCGAGGGCGTCCGCGGCGAAGGCGGCATCCTGCGCAACGCCAACGGCGAGCGCTTCATGGAGCGCTACGCGCCGCACTACAAGGACCTGGCCTCGCGCGACGTGGTGTCGCGTTCGATGACCATCGAGATCCGCGAAGGCCGCGGCGTCGGCGAGCACAAGGACCACATCCTGCTCGACCTGACCCACCTGGGCCCGGAAGTCATCAACGAGAAGCTGCCCGGCATCGCCGAGAGCGCCCACATCTTCGCCGGCGTGGACGTGACCAAGCAGCCGATCCCGGTGATCCCGACCGTGCACTACAACATGGGCGGCATCCCGACCAACTACCACGGCGAAGTGGTGCGCAAGGTCGGCGACGACCCGGATGCGGTCGTGCCGGGCCTGTACGCGATCGGCGAGGCGGCCTGCGTGTCGGTGCACGGCGCCAACCGCCTGGGTTCCAACTCGCTGCTCGACCTGGTCGTGTTCGGCCGCGCCGTGGCCAACCGCTGCGCCGAGACCATCAGGAAGGGCGCGCCGCACAAGCCGCTGGCTTCCGACGCCTGCGAGAAGGCGCTGTCCCAGCTCGACAAGCTGCGCAACGCCAACGGCGGCACCCCGACCGCGGTCATCCGCGACCGGATGCAGCGCACCATGCAGGCCGACGCGGCGGTGTTCCGCACCAGCAAGACGCTCAAGGAAGGCTGCGAGAAGATGGCCGACATCTTCGCCAGCTTCGAGGACGTCAAGGTCTCCGACCGTTCGCTGGTCTGGAACTCCGACCTGATCGAGACCTACGAGCTGCACAACCTGCTGCTCAACGCCGTCGCCACGATCAACTCGGCCGAACAGCGCAAGGAAAGCCGCGGCGCCCACGCGCACGAGGACTATCCGGAGCGCGACGACGCCAACTGGCAGAAGCACACCCTGGTCACGGTCGATGCCCAGACCGGCAAGACCAGCTTCGACTACCGTCCGGTGCACATGTACACCCTGAGCAAGGATGTGGATGTGGTGCCGCCCAAGCCACGCGTGTACTGAGCCAGGGCGAGAGAAAGACCAATGGCAGAGTTTGCACTCCCCAAGAATTCCCGCATCACCAAGGGCAAGCACTTCGCCGCGCCGACCGGTGCGAAGAACGTGCGCATCTTCAAGGTGTATCGCTGGAACCCGGACGACGGCGCCAACCCGCGGACCGACACCTACGAGATCGACCTCGACAAGTGCGGCCCGATGGTCCTGGACGCGCTGATCAAGATCAAGAACGAGATCGACCCGACCCTGACCTTCCGCCGTTCCTGCCGCGAGGGCATCTGCGGTTCGTGCGCGATGAACATCGACGGCACGAACACGCTGGCCTGCACCAAGGCGATCGGCGACTGCAAGAAGGACGAGGTCCCGATCTACCCGCTGCCGCACATGAACGTGGTCAAGGACCTGGTCCCGGACCTGACCCACTTCTACGCGCAGTACGCGTCGATCAAGCCCTGGATCCGCACCCAGACCCCGCCGCCGCCGGACCGCGAGCGCCTGCAGTCGCCGGAAGACCGCAAGAAGCTCGACGGCCTGTACGAGTGCATCCTGTGCGCCTGCTGTTCGACCAGCTGCCCGAGCTACTGGTGGAACGGCGAGCGCTACCTGGGCCCGGCGATCCTGCTGCAGGCCTACCGCTGGATCATCGACTCGCGCGACGAGGACACCGGTGCGCGTCTGGACGACCTCGAGGATCCGTTCAAGCTGTATCGCTGCCACACCATCATGAACTGCGCCCGCACCTGCCCGAAGGGCCTGAACCCGGCCCTGGCGATCGCGGAGATCAAGAAGCTGATGATGGAACGTCGTTCCTGATCCCGCTTCCAGCATGGTTCGAAACATAGGCCCGGTTTTCCGGGCCTTTGTTTTTTCCGGGGATCAGGGCAGGGCAGGTTTGGAGTTCCAGGTTCCGACCGGCGTCGCGACCGGAAGGGCCCCGGCCCGGCGTGCGGCCCTCCGTGACTCATGTCCCCCGGCATCCGCCTGCGGCGAATGCCTCCTCCTTTACTTCGCCCCGGAGGCCCGCACACCGTGCCGGTGCCGGGTGCTCCAGCGGTGCGAAACCGGGCTCGGTCTCCGAGTCTTTGCTCTCGCTGTTGTTGCTGTTGCTGTTGCTGTTGCCGTTGTCGTTGCTCGCCAGCGAGCGCCAGCGACGCGCAGAGCGTCGGGTGTGCGGGGCCTGGGTGCGAAGTAAAGGAGGAGGTGCCGGCCGCAGGCCGGCACCGGGGGACATGAGTACCCAGGCCCCGCACGCCCGGCGCATCCGGCGCCCGTCAATGCAGCTGCGTTGCGGTTGCCGTTGCTTCCGTCGTTGCCGTCGCTGTTGCCGTCGCTGCCACCATCGCAGGTGGCGGCGCGGCCAGGTCCCGGATGCGCTTCCCTTATCCGGGCTACGGGGCCGCTACTTGACCTGCTGCTTGCCGAGCTTGCGGGCGAGGGTGCGGCGGTGCATGCCCAGGCGGCGCGCGGTCTCGGAGACGTTGAAGCCGGTCTCCGCCAGCACCTCGTGGATGCGTTCCCATTCCAGCGTCTTGATCGACGTCGGCCGCTGGCCCAGGCCCACGTGCGCATCGCCTTCGGCCTTGCCGAAGGCCGCCTCGATGTCGTCGGTGTTGGAAGGCTTGGCCAGGTAATGGCACGCGCCCAGCTTGATCGCCTCCACCGCCGTGGCGATGCTCGCGTAGCCGGTCAGCACCACGATCAGCATGTCCGGATCGTGCGCATGCAGCTGCTGCACGCATTCCAGGCCCGAACTGCCGCCGGCCAGCTTCAGGTCGACCACCGCATAGCCCGGCTCGAAACCTTCCAGCGCCGCTTCGAGCTCCGCCTTGCCCGACGCATGCCGGACTTCGTAGCCGCGCCGCTCGAACGAACGGATCAGCGTGCGCGCGAAGGCCGCATCGTCCTCGACGACCAGCAGCCGGCGTGGCTGCTGCGGCGGGGCGGGGGTCGGGTCATTCATCGTCGGCATCCTCCGGGTCGGCGCCCCCGTCCTGCGGCAGCGCCAGCGAGGACAGCGGCAGTTCCAGCACCACTTCGGCGCCGCGTGGCACGCGGTTGGCCGCGCTCAGGCGGCCACCCAGGCTGCGGGCCACGTTGAGCGACAGGAACAGGCCCAGGCCACCGCCCGGCCGTCCCTTGCTCGAATTGTAGGGCTTGCCGAAGTTGGCCAGCGTCTCCCCGGTGAAGCCCGTTCCGGCGTCGCTCACCTTCAGCACCAGCGTGTCGTCGTCCTCGCCCTGCAGGCTCACCTCCATCCCGACCCACGCCGGCGAGGCCTCCAGCGCGTTGTCGAGGATGTTGTTGATCATCTGCTTCAGGCCCGAGTCGGAGACGATCGGGATGTCCTGCTGCAGGTGGCGCCGGTAGTCCAGCGTCTGCACCGGGCGCGTGGCTGTGAACTCGCTGACCAGCTCGTCAAGGAAGGCGGCGAGGGTGGTGTGCGCCGGTGCTTCCCCGCGCGCATCGCCGGCCGAAAGCAGGATGCCGGTGACGATCGACTTGCAGCGGACCAGCTGGGTCTGCATCTCCTCCAGGTCCTGCAGCAGGTCCGGATCCGAGGTGAACGGCTCCATCCGCCGCCAGTCGCCCAGCAGCACCGACAGCGTCGCCAGCGGCGTGCCCAGCTCGTGCGCCGCGCCTGAAGCGAGCAGGCCCATGCGCACGATGTGTTCCTCCTCGGCGGCCTGCTGGCGCAGGTCGGCCAGGCGCGCATCGCGCACGCGGAGGATCCGGGCGATGCGGCCGATGAACAGCGCCGCCAGCACCGCGGTCAGCAGGAAGCAGATCAGCAGGCCCTGCAGGTAGGGATCGGCCATGCCCTGCGACGGGTCGGCGGCGATCCGCACGGGGCCCGGCACCACCACCAGCCCCATCACCCCGACGCTGCTGGCCGCCACCACCACCCAGCTGGCCCAGGCCGGCAGCAGCACCGCGCCCACCGCCACCTGCAGCAGGAACAGGAACACGAACGGGTTGGTGATGCCGCCGCTGAGATGCAGCTGCGCGGTCAGCGCGGCCACGTCGACCAGCAGCGCCGCCAGCAGGGCGGGGTCGCCGACGTCCTGGCGCGGCCGCCAGTACAGCAGGCTGGCCAGGTTGAATACCGCCAGGCAGGCGGCCACGCCGAGCATGTTCGCCAGCGGCAGGCGGATGCCCAGGCCGTAGTGCACGAAGATGATGGTGGCGACCTGGCCGAGCAGGGCGATCCAGCGCAGCTGGATCAGCTGCTGCATGCTGCGCACGCCCGCGCCGCGGGTGGTGTCCGTGCGCGCCGATTCCAGCGCGTTGGCGTTGCGCTTGGCGGCGGGGCTAAGGGCTTCCGTCGGCGGCATCCAGGGGCTCCGTGCTGCGCTGGCGCCAGCGGCGCCGGACGCGCACCTCCTCCAGTGCGAAGCGCCAGGCCCCGAAAGCCACCAGCAGGGCCAGCGCGAACCAGGTCAGCGCATAGCCCAGGTGGTTGTCGCGGAACCGTACCACTGTCAGCCCGCCGCGCGGCCAGGGCGTGCCGGCCTGGGCGGCCGACTCCGCGTCCGCATCGAGGAACCACGGCGCCACCGGCGCCAGGCCGTGGCGGGCGGCGATCGCTTCCACGTCGCGCGAGAACCAGCGGTCATCCGCCGGTGCGTTCCTGCGCAGGAAGCCGCCAGCCGGTTCGGAGAGGCGGAGCAGGCCGGTCACTTCGACCGGGCCCGCTGCGGGCGCGCCGGCCTTCCAGTCCTCGGGCACGAAACCCAGGTTGACCAGGACCACGCTGCCGTCGTCGCGGCGCAGCGGGCGCAGCAGCCAGCGTCCGGCGCCGGCTTCGGTCACCGCCTGGACGAGGGTGTCGCGGCCGGGCAGCCATTCGCCGCGCACCTGCACGCGGCGGTACTCCTGGTCCTTCGGGGTGCTGGCGGCCCATTCCGCCGCGTCCGGCGCCGGCACCGGCGCGGCATGGATGCGTGCATCCACCCGGGCGACCAGGTCGTGCTTCCAGTGCAGGCGCTGCACCTGCCAGGTGCCCAGCGCGGTGAACAGCACCAGGCCGGCGGCGAAGGCGAGGGCCAGCACCGCCAGTGCCAGCGGGCCGCGCGGGGAGGGCAGGTCGCCCTCCCTCGCGTGCGTTCCGGTCGCCATGGCGGCCGCGGAGCCCGTCAGGGCTGGATCCGCGCCTCGTGCGGCGACATCGGCATCATGTTCGCGTTCATGTGGAACATGACCCACAGCGAGCCGGCCAGGATGATGACCACGAAGACCGTGGTGAAGATCAGCGCCAGCATGTTCCAGCCGCCTTCCGAGCGCGGGTTCATGTGCAGGAAGTAGACCATGTGCACGACGATCTGGACCGCGGCGAAGCCGAGGATCACCAGTGCGGTGGTGCCGGAGTCGCTGATGACGTCGCCCATGACCAGCCAGAACGGGATCGCGGTCAGGATCACCGACAGGATGAAGCCGGTGACGTAGTCGCGCATCGAGCCGTGCGCGGCCTCGACGTGTTCGGTGTGCGGGCCGTGCTCGCCGCCGTGCTCGTCGTGTCCGTAGGTGGCGTGCGGGTCGTGGGGATGGCTCATGGCAGCACTCCCATCAGGTAGACGTAGGTGAAGACGCCGATCCAGACGACGTCGAGGAAATGCCAGAACATCGACAGGCACAGCAGGCGGCGCTGGTTGGCCGCGTGCAGGCCGAAGCGGCCCACCTGCACCATCAGCACCACCAGCCAGATGATGCCGAAGGTCACGTGCAGGCCATGGGTGCCGACCAGGGCGAAGAACGACGACAGGAACGCGCTGCGCTGCGGACCGGCGCCGGCGTGGATCATGTGCTGGAACTCGTACAGCTCGATCCCGAGGAAGGCCAGGCCGAACAGGCCGGTCACCGCCAGCCAGGCCAGCACGCCCGGCACGTGCCGGCGCTGCATCGCCAGCATGGCGAAGCCGTAGGTGATCGACGAGAACAGCAGCATGGCGGTGTTGACCGCCACCAGCTTCAGGTCGAACAGGTCCGCGCCGGTCGGGCCGGCGGCGTAGCTGCGGCCGAGCACGCCGTACACGGCGAACAGGCTGGCGAAGATGAGCAGGTCGCTCATCAGGTAGATCCAGAACCCGAGCAGGGTGCCCTGCTGCGGGTGGTGTTCCCCGGCCAGGTCGTAGAACCGGGGCGGCTCGGCGTTGCCGGCCGCGTTCAGGGCGATGGCGTCAGACATGGGATTCCAGCAGGCGGGTGCGCGCTTCCTCGGTCGCGGCCACGGTTTCGGCCGGGATGTGGTAGTCGCGGTTGTAGTTGAAGGTATGGACGATGGCGGCGATCACGGTCGCGGCGAAGGACAGTGCGGCCAGCCACCAGATGTGCCAGACCAGGGCGAAGCCCATCACCGTGCTCAGTCCGGCCAGGACCACGCCGGCGGCGGTGTTCTTCGGCATGTGGATCGGCAGGAACCCGGACAGCGGGCGCTTGAAGCCGCGCTGCTTCATGTCCCACCACGCGTCGTTGTCGTGCACGACCGGGGTGAAGGCGAAGTTGTACTCCGGCGGCGGCGAGGAGGTGGACCACTCCAGGCTGCGGGCGTTCCACGGGTCGCCGGTCACGTCGCGCAGCTGCTCGCGCCTGCGGAAGCTGACGAAGATGCAGACCAGGAACGCGGCTATGCCGATGGCGATCAGGACGGCGCCGAGCGCGGCGACCTGGAACCAGATCTGCAGCGACGGGTCGGTGAAGTGGCTCACGCGGCGGGTCACGCCCATCAGGCCCAGCACGTAGAGCGGGGTGAAGGCGATCCAGTAGCCCGCCAGCCAGAACCAGAACGAGACCTTGCCCCAGAACGGGTCGAGCTTGAAGCCGAACGCCTTCGGGAACCAGAAGGTCATGCCGGCGAACAGGCCGAACACCACGCCGCCGATGATCACGTTGTGGAAGTGCGCGATCAGGAACAGGCTGTTATGCAGGACGAAGTCGGCCGGCGGGACGGCCAGCAGCACGCCGGTCATGCCGCCCACCACGAAGGTGACCATGAAGCCCACCGTCCACAGCATCGGCACCTCGAAGCGGATGCGGCCGCGGTACATGGTGAACAGCCAGTTGAAGATCTTCGCGCCCGTCGGGATCGAGATGATCATCGTGGTGATGCCGAAGAACGAGTTGACGCTCGCGCCCGAGCCCATGGTGAAGAAGTGGTGCAGCCACACCAGGTAGGACAGCACGGTGATCACCACGGTGGCGTACACCATCGAGGTGTAGCCGAACAGGCGCTTGCCGGTCAGGGCGGGCACGATCTCGGAGAACACGCCGAACACCGGCAGGATCAGGATGTAGACCTCCGGGTGGCCCCAGATCCAGATCAGGTTCACGTACATCATCGGGTTGCCGCCGAGGTCGTTCGTGAAGAAGTTCGTCCCCACGTAACGATCCAGGGCCAGCAGCGCCAGCACCGCGGTCAGCACCGGGAAGCTGATCACGATCAGCACGTTGGTGCACAGCGCGGTCCAGGTGAACACCGGCATGCGCATCAGGGTCATGCCCGGCGCGCGCATCTTGACGATGGTCACGATCAGGTTGACGCCCGACAGCAACGTGCCCAGGCCTGCGATCTGCAAGGCCCAGATGTAGTAGTCCACGCCCACGTCGGGGCTGTAGTCGATGCCCGACAGCGGCGGGTAGGCCAGCCAGCCGGTCTTGGCGAACTCGCCCACGAACAGCGACAGCATGATCAGCACCGCGCCGGCGGTGGTCATCCAGAAGCTGAAGTTGTTGAGGAACGGGAAGGCGACGTCGCGGGTGCCGATCTGCAGCGGCACCAGGTAGTTCATCAGGCCCGTGACCAGCGGCATGGCCACGAAGAAGATCATGATCACGCCGTGGGCGGTGAACACCTGGTCGTAGTGGTGCGGCGGCAGGTAGCCCATGTTGTCGCCGAAGGCGATCGCCTGCTGCGCGCGCATCATGATCGCGTCGGAGAAGCCGCGCAGCAGCATCACCAGGCCCAGCACCATGTACATGATGCCGATCTTCTTGTGGTCGATGCTGGTGAACCAGTCGCGCCACAGGGTGCCCCACAGCCTGTATTTCGTGATCAGCGCGAGCACGGCCAGGCCGGCGACCACGGTGCCGACGAAGGCCGAGAGGATCACCGGGTCATGCAGCGGGAACGATTCCCAGCCCAGGTAGCCGGTGAGCGGGTTGTACGGGGCGGAAGTGGAATGGGGGGAGGACATGTTCGGGGAATTCCGTCGTCAGGCCGCCACCGGGGAGGATGGCGGCAGGCGCGTGCTCAGGGAGCGAGGCGGGACAGCGAGGTGTTCAGGCCGGCGGCCGGGGCGTCGCCGGCGGCGCACATGGCCGACTGCACGTAGGGGCGGCCGCGCAGGTCGCCGCGGTTGCGCGCTTCCAGGCCTTCGATGCCGGTGCGGCCCGGGCCTTTGCCGGCGTCGATGGCCATCATCTCGTGCATGCACATCCGGCGCGGGTCGACGCAGCGGTTGAGGATGGCGTCGTACAGGCCCTCCTCGACGTTGCCGAAATGGCGCACCGGCTCGCGTTCGCTGGGCTTTTCCAGTTCCAGGTAGGCGTCGCGGTCGAGGCGGTCGCCGCCGCGGACCTGCTGCACCCATCTGTCGAAACCGGCTTCGTCGAGGGCGTGGAAGCGGAAGCGCATGCCGGAGAAGCCGGCGCCGCTGTAGTTCGAGGAGAAGCCCTCGTACTCGCCCGCGTCGCTGATGACCGCGTTCAGCTCGGTCTGCATGCCCGGCATGGTGTAGATCATGCCGGCCAGCGCCGGGACGTAGAACGCATTCATCACCGTCGAGGAGGTGAGCTTGAAGCGGATCGGACGGTCGACCGGGGCGGCGAGTTCGTTGACCGTGGCGATGCCCTGTTCGGGGTAGACGAACAGCCACTTCCAGTCCAGCGACACCACCTGGACCTCCAGCGGCTCCACGCCGGCCGGGACTGGTTTGTTCTCGGCGATGCGGTCGAGCGGACGGTACGGGTCCAGGGTGTGGGTGGTGATCCAGGTGATCGCGCCCAGGGCGATGATGATCAGCAGCGGGCAGGCCCAGATCACCAGCTCCAGCTGGAGGGAGTGGTCCCAGTCCGGCTTGTAGGTGGCCCTGGTGTTGCTCGCCCGGTAGCGCCAGGCGAAGAACAGCGTCAGCGAGATCACCGGGACGATGATGATCAGCATCAGCAGGGTGGAGACGATGATCAGGTTGCCCTGCTGCCGGGCGACGTCGCCCGGAGCGTTGAGCAGGATCGTGTTGCATCCGGCCAATGGCAGGGCCAGGCCGGCGGCCATCAGCAGGCGGCGCAGGGTCTTGGAGATGGACATCTGAATAGGGGGAGCTGCGGGGGGATACAGCGCCGGACACTGTACTCCCGCCCCGTGAAGGGATCGATTGGGCGTTTTGTCCTATTGCCCGCCGTCGCGGATCGTGGGCAGCGGATGCACACCGGCGACGCGTTCCGGTGTAGTGTCGGGGACAGGCCCCAGTACAGCACGACCGATGTCCTCGATCACCGCGTCCAGCAGTACCGTCTCCGTCCACGGCCAGGATGCCGGGGCGCATGCCCAGGTCGCCCCCGGCGAGATCGCCGTCGGCGTCATCATCGGCCGCACCTCCGAATACTTCGACTTCTTCGTCTACGGCATCGCCTCGGCGCTGGTGTTCCCGAAGGTGTTCTTCCCCTTCGCCGAGCCGCTGCAGGCGACCCTGATGTCGTTCGCGGTGTTCGCCCTGGCGTTCATCTTCCGGCCGCTGGGCACGATCCTGTTCCTGTGGATCCAGGACCGCTGGAGCCGCGGCACCAAGCTCACCGTGGCCCTGTTCCTGCTGGGCACCAGCACCGCCGGCATGGCCTTCCTGCCCGGATACGAGACCTTGGGGGCCGCGGCCATCGTCCTGCTGGCGCTGTTCCGCAGCAGCCAGGGCGTGGCCCTGGGCGGGTCCTGGGACGGCCTGCCGTCGCTGCTGGCGCTGAACACGCCCAAGCACCGCCGCGGCTGGTACGCCATGCTCGGCCAGCTGGGGGCGCCGGTCGGCTTCATCGTCGCCGCCTCGCTGTTCGCCTTCCTGTACTCGAGCCTGTCCAACGCCGACTTCTACGACTGGGGGTGGCGCTATCCGTTCTTCGCGGCCATGGCCATCAACGTGGTGGCGCTGTTCTCGCGCCTGCGCCTGGTGGTGACCCACGAGTACGAGCAGCAGATGGAACAGCGCGACCTGGACCCGGTGCCGGTGGGCGAGCTGTTCCGGGAGAAGGGCAGGCACGTGGTCATCGGCGCCTTCGCCGCCCTGGCCAGCTACGCGATGTTCCACATCGTCACCATCTTCCCGATCTCCTGGGCGCAGCTGTTCACCGGGCAGACCATCAGCCGCTTCCTGATGCTGCAGGTGGCCGGCGGCTTCCTGGCGATCGGCGGCGTGCTGGCCTCCGGCCTGATCGCCGACCGCCTGGGCCGGGTGCAGACCCTGGCCTCGACCGCGGTGGCGATCGGCGTGTTCAGCGGCTTCGCCCCGACCCTGCTCAACGGCGGACCGGTCGCGCAGCAGGTGTTCCTGCTGCTGGGCTTCCTGCTGCTGGGCCTCTCCTACGGCCAGGCCTCCGGCGCGGTGACCCGCAACTTCGGCGCGCGCTACCGCTACACCGGCGCCGCCCTGACCACCGACCTGGCCTGGCTGATCGGCGCGGCCTTCGCCCCGCTGGTGGCGCTGTACCTGTGCGCGAACTTCGGCCTGCCTTACGTGGGCCTGTACCTGCTGTCCGGCGCGGTGGCGACCCTGGCCGCGCTGGGCGTCAACCGCTGGCTCAGGCAGCGCGAGGCCACCGCCGTCTGAGACCGCTGGTCCGGCCGGCCGCGTGCCGGCCGGGGCGCTTCCCGGACTGCATGGCTACCGGCCGCCGGCGCGGCCGGCGACAATACGCCGCATGGACAACGCACACCCGAATCCGGCGGAGCTTCCCGTCGACACGGAGCTGCGCCGCCTGCGCTGGCGCTGCCGGCGCGGCATGCGCGAACTGGACCAGCTGTTCGAACGCTGGCTCAACCACGCCTACGCGACTGCTTCCGACGCCGAACGCGGCGTTTTCCGACGGCTGCTGGATTGCGAGGACGATAGGCTCTGGCGCTGGTTCATGGGCTACGAGGCCTGTCCGGATGCGGAGCTGTCCGACCTCATTGCCAGGATCCGCGCCCTGCCGGCTTGAGTGGCGCCCTTCGCGCTGGCTGCTGGCGGCGCTGCTGCTGTTGACCGTGCTGGCGCCGCTGGCGGTGCTGGGTTCGGAGCTGCCGCGCCCGCTGGCCTGGCCGCTGGCCCTGGCCGCCGCCGCGCGTGGCCTGCAGCTGGCCCGGCGCGAGGCGGGCAGGGCGCCGCGGCAGCTGGTCCTGGGCCCGGCGCCGCGGCAGCCCGGTGCGCCCTGCCTCGACAGCCTCGACGGCCAGCCCCTGGAGGACTGCCAGGTCCGCTGGCGCGGGCCGTTGGCCTTCCTCGACGCGCTCGACCGGGAGGGGCGTCGCGTACGCCTGGCCTGGTGGCCGGACACCCTGCCGGCGGCGCGCCGGCGTGAACTGCGGCTGGCCATGGCGGCGCGTGTCGTTTCGTCCTCCACGCGGCCGATGGCACCATAGCGCCTCGAGCGCCGGGGAGAGCCGGCAGCGGAAAACCCCGTCACCATGTTCAAACCCGTTCCCGTGGCCATCGGCCTGCGTTACCTGCGGGCCAAACGCCGCAACGGCTTCATCTCCTTCATCTCGCTGGCCTCGATCCTCGGCATCGCCCTGGGCGTGACCGTGCTGATCACCACCATGGCGGTGATGAGCGGCTTCCAGAAGGAAATCCGCGACCGCCTGCTGCAGTTCGCCGCCCACGCCACGGTCGTCGCCGACGGCGAGCCGATGGCCGACTGGAAGCATGCCTGGGACCTGGCCGTTGCGGATCCGCGGGTGGCCGGCGCGGCCCCGTTCATCGAGACCGAGGCGCTGCTCTCCGGCCCGCGCAAGCAGCCGGCGCTGGTGCGCGGCGTGCTGCCCGAGTACGAGGACAAGGTTTCGGTGCTGGCGCAGAAGATGACCCGCGGCTCGGCCGAAACCCTGCAGGAGGGCAGCTACGGCATCCTGCTGGGCCAGGAGCTGGCGCTGTGGCTGGGCGTGGACGTCGGCGACCAGGTCACGGTGATGCTGCCGGAGTTCCAGGGCTCGCCGATGGGCGCGATGCCGCGCTACAAGCGCTTCACCGTGACCGGCCTGTTCTCGGCCGGGCACAACGAGATCGACCGCGGCCTGGCCATCGTCCACATGGGCGACCTGCAGCGCGTGCTGCGCATGGACGGCGCCAGCGGCGTGCGGCTGATGCTGCACGACATGAACCAGTCCTTCGACGTGGCCCGCGACCTGGCGCTGAAGCTGCCGGGCTTCTACCGGGTCAGCGACTGGACCCGCGACAACGCCAACCTGTACCAGTCGCTGAAGATGGAAAAGACGGTGATGGGCATCCTGCTGTCGCTGATCATCCTGATGGGCGCTTTCACCCTGGTGAACTCGCAGGTGATGCTGGTCACCGACAAGCAGGCCGACATCGCCATCCTGCGCACCCTGGGCCTGACCCCGGGCGGGGTGATGCAGGTGTTCATGGTGCAGGGCACGCTGATCGGCATCATCGGCACCGTGCTCGGTCTCGTCGGCGGCGTCACCCTGACCTGGAACCTGGAACGGATCCTCGACGGCATCGAGGCGCTGTTCAACATCACCCTGCTGCCGGAGGACGTGTACTACATCACCGGCCTGCCGACCGACATGCAGACCGGCGACGTGGTCGCCACCCTGGTGGTGGCGCTGGTGATGAGCTTCCTCGCGACGCTGTACCCGGCCTGGCGCGCGGCCCGTACCCAGCCGGCGGAGGCCCTGCGCTATGAATGAGACCGTTGCCATGGAGACGGTGACCGAGGCGCTGCGCGCCGAAGGCCTGGGCAAGACCTACGCCGAAGGCAACCTGCGCACCCACGTGTTCGACGGCCTGGACCTGCGGGTGGCCGCCGGCGAGACCGTGGCCATCGTCGGCGCTTCCGGTGCCGGCAAGAGCACGCTGCTTCACCTGCTCGGCGGCCTCGACACGCCCAGCGCCGGCGAGGTCTATGTCGCCGGGCAGAAGATGTCCGACCTGTCCGATGCGCAGCGCGGCCGCCTGCGCAACCGCGCGCTCGGCTTCGTCTACCAGTTCCACCACCTGCTGCCGGAATTCACCGCGCTGGAGAACGTGATGATGCCGGTGCTGCTGTCCGGCGGCGAAGTGGAGGAAGCCTCGCGGCGCGCGAAGGAACTGCTGGAAGCGGTCGGCCTCGGCCACCGCCTCGGCCACAAGCCCGGCGAGCTCTCCGGCGGCGAGCGCCAGCGCGCCGCCGTGGCCCGTGCCCTGGTCAACCGCCCGGCCTGCGTGCTGGGCGACGAGCCCACCGGCAACCTCGACGAGAAGACCGCCGCCCACGTGTTCGCGCTGATGCTCGAGCTCAACCGCGCGCAGCGCACCAGCCTGGTCCTGGTGACCCACGACCGCCGCCTGGCACGGCGCCTGGACCGGGTGCTGGAGCTGCACGAGGGCAAGCTGCGCGAACTGGCCCCGGGCGAGTTGCCGGTCGCCGAATAGGCGCGCGCGCGGGGCGTCAGCGCGTCGGGAGTCCCTCGCCGCCATGCGTGGCGGGGACGTCGGGCTCCAGGCGTCCGGCCGGCATCAGCAGCCACAGCACCAGGTAGAGCAGCAGGCCGCCACCGCCCCAGATCGCCGCGGCGAGGAACAGCGCGCGCCATATCCAGGCTGGCACCGGCGTGTGTTCGCCCAGGCCGCCGCAGATACCGGCCAGCCACATGTCCCGCGCCGACTTGCGCAGGTCGGCGAGATTCCAGCGGTCAGCAGCGCAATCGATCATCGTCGCGTCCTCACGGATACCTGCCAGGGCAGGGAGCCCGTACAGGCTCGCGCGGTGGTCGGGCGCGGGCTATCGGCCGATCGCGGCCGTTTACGTCAGGAAACTCCGATGGTGCGGCCGCGGCTCAGTCGCGCCCCTCGCGCGCGACACGGTCGACGTGGCCGAGCGCGCGTTCCGGCGCGATCCGGTCGCGCACCCTGCGCTTGAGCTCGCCGATTCCGGGGAAACCGCCGTCGGCCACGCGCTCCCATACCGGCACGCCGTCAACCCGCACCTCGAACACGCCGCCGGTGCCGGGCACGAGCGCGAGCGAGGCGATCTCCGCCTCGAAGGTCGTCAGCAGTTCCTGCGCCATCCATGCCGCGCGCAGCAGCCAGCGGCACTGGGTGCAGTAGCGGATCTCGATGCGGGCGCTGGCGATGGTGGGGGGCTCGGCAGTCACTGGGGCTCCGCGGCGTGCGCCGGTCGTGCGGCGAGTATGCCGCGGGCAATTCCTACGCGCAGGCACGCAGTCCGCCGATGGTGCTGCCAGGACCGGAGCGTCACGCTGGCGGGGTAGCCGGGAGCAGGGACGCGCCATGGCCAGGACCGCGGGATGCGGTGGGAAGGGGGTGGAACGGCTTCGCCTTGCGCGAGGAGCGGTGGCGGGCACGCAGGCTGCGCGAAGCGCCTGCTGCCCGCTGGGGTGCGGGCGCGAAGCGGCGTCGCCTGCAACAGCGTGTCGGCCCGTCCATGGATGTGGCCGTTTCCCGACGCGCCACACCCGGCGCGAGGGCGCGGCGGTCCGGCGACCAGTGCGGTGGGGTCCGTACGCATGGCGCTGAGAGCGGCACCCACGCCACGCGGCACCTTCGCCGGCGCGTTCGCCGCGCTGGCGCAACCGGCCGCCGCGGCGCCGCATCCGCTGGGCATGGCCTGCGCGGCGGGCGCCCTGCTCGGCGCGGTGGCCTGCCTGTTCCTGCCGGCGTTCGCCCCGGCGGGCGTGAACCTGCTGGCGGTGGCGGTCGGCCTGGTCGCGTGGCTGCGGCCATGGCGGGGACGCGCGCTGGGCGCCTGCCTGCTGGCGCTGGGCTGGACCGGACTGCACGCCGGCTGGGTGCTGGACGCGCAGCTGCCGGCGGGCTGGGAAGGGCGGGAGGTGGAACTGAGCGGCCGCATCGTCGGCCTGCCGGAGCATGAGGCGCGGCGCACGCGCTTCCGCCTGCGGGTCGACGCGGACGCGCCTGGGCCGCTGCGCGGGCGCCTGCTGCAACTGGCCTGGTACGACGATTTCGATGCACTGGAGCCGGGGCCGCGCATGGGGCTGCACGCCGGCGCCAACTGGCAGCTGCGCGTGCGCCTGCGCGCACCGCGCGGGCTGTCCAACCCCGGCGGCTTCGACATGGAACGCCACGCGCTGGCCCAGCGCATCGCCGCGACCGGACTGGTGCGCCTGCCGGAGGACGCACGCGAGCGGTCCCCAGCGCGCGGGATCGACGCCTGGCGCGAGTCGATGTCGGAGCGGATCGCCGCGGCCGTGCCCGCGGAGTCGTCGCGCTTCGTACGGGCGCTGGCGCTGGGCGACACCCGCGCGCTGGAGGACGCGGACTGGGAGCGGCTGCGTGCGGTCGGGCTGACCCACCTGATCGCGATCTCGGGCTTCCATGTCGGGCTGGTGGCGGGTTTCGGCGCATGGCTGGCGCTGGCGGCCTGGTGGCTGCTGCCGGGGCTGGGGCGCCGGTTGCCGCGGGCGCAGGCGGCGGCCGTCGGCGCGGTGGCGGGTGCGGCGATCTACGCCGCGGTGGCCGGCTTCGCCCTGCCGACGGTGCGGACCCTGCTGATGATCGTGGTGGTGGCGCTGGCGCGGCTGGCGCGCCGGCCGCTGGGCAGCGGCCAGGTGCTGGGCATGGCCTTGCTGGCGATCGCGCTGGCCGATCCGCTTGCGGTGTTGCAGGCCGGCTTCTGGCTGAGCTTCGCCGGCGTGGCCTGGCTGCTGTGGTGCCTGCCGCCGCAGGCGGGAAGGCGCAGTCTGGCTCGCGAGTTCCTCTCGGCGCAGGGCGTGGCCACCCTCGGCCTGCTGCCGCTGGGCGTGGTGCTGTTCAACCAGGCCTCGCTGGCCGGGCCGCTGGCCAACCTGGTCGCGATCCCGTGGTGGAGCCTGGTGGTGGTGCCGCTGTCGTTGCTGGGGACGGCGCTTGAAGCCGCGCAGGCGGGGTGGGGCGGCTGGGCCTGGCGCGCGGCGGCGTGGTGCTTCGACCCGAGCTGGGAGCTGTTCGGGCAACTGGCGGCCAGCCCGTTCGCGCTGTGGTGGTTGCCCGAAGCCCGCGACCTGGCCCTGCCGCTGGCCCTGCTGGGGGCGTTCTGGCTGTTGCTGCCGCGCGGCCTGCCGGGGCGCGGGCTGGCGTTGCTGCTGTGGCTGCCGCTGCTGCATCCGCCGCGCGAGCTGCCGCGCCACGGCGAGCTGGAGCTGCATGTGCTGGACGTGGGCCAGGGCCTGGCCGTGATCGTGCGCACTGCGGGGCACGTACTGCTCTACGACGCCGGACCGGCCGCGCGCGACGGCTGGGATGCCGGCGAGCGTGCGGTGCTGCCGGCGCTGCGCGTCCTCGGCATCGGCCGCCTGGACGCGGTGGTGATCAGCCATGCCGACCGCGACCACGCCGGCGGCTGGGAGGCGGTGCGGCGGCTGGTACCCGTCGCCTCCTCGCGTGCGCCGGAGGGTGCGCCGCTGGAGGTGGAGGCGGAGCGTCCCTGCCGGGCGGGCGAGTCGTGGCACTGGGACGGGGTGTCGTTCTCGTTCCTGCATCCGCCGGCGCATTTCCCGTACCTGCGCAACGAGGCCAGCTGCGTGCTGCGCGTGGCCTCGGCACACGGGGCGGTGCTGCTGCCGGGGGACATCGGCGAAGTGGTGGAGGCACGGCTGCTGCGCCAGCCCGAACAGGTGCGCGCGGAGGTGGTGGTCGTGGCGCATCACGGCAGCGCCGGTTCCTCGTCCCCGCGCTTCGTTGCCGCCACCGGGGCGCGGCTGGCGCTGGTGGCGGCCGGGCACGGCAACCGCTTCGGGCACCCGCGCGAGGAGGTGGTACAGCGCTGGCGCCGGCACGGTGCCGAAGTGCTGGCCACGCCGCAGTCCGGCGCGATCCGGGTCTGGCTGGGCGCCGACGGGCTGGCGGTACGCGAACGCCGGGCGTGGCGGGGGCGAGCCTGGGACCGGCAGCGCCTGCAGTAACGCGCCATGGGAGGAAGGAGCCCCGTCGCCCACGGGGGCGCGGCGCCGGCGGTGTCGCACGTTTCCCCTCTCGCTGCGGTAGAGGGGCAGGGAGAGGAGCGGCCCCCGAAGTCCTGCTCCAGCGGCGCTGGGACACGCGCTGGAGAACCCCCGCAACGTGAGCCCTGCCGCGCTCCGGAAGGGCCGGGCTGGCGCCGGGACAGGCTTTGCAGTCATCCTTACGGCTGACGTAATGCGGCTGTGGCCGGAGGTGGTTCAGGTGTGGGAGCTGGTCAAGGCCGGTGGATGGCCGATGCTGCCGTTGCTGCTGCTGGGCGTGGCGGCCCTGGCGATCGTGCTGGAGCGGCTGTGGAGCCTGCGCCGCGCCGAGGTCATGCCGCCGCGGCTGGGCGAGGAGGTCCGCAACTGGGCCACGCGCGGCCAGCTGGACCCGGCCCACATCGAATCCCTGCGCCGCAACTCGCCGCTGGGCGCGCTGCTGGCGGCTGCCCTGGACGTGCGCAACCGCCCGCGTGACGTGATCCGCGAGCGCATCGAGGACACCGGCCGCCACCTGGTGTTCCGCATGGAGCGCTACCTCAGCGCGCTGGGCACGATCGCCTCGGCCGGCCCGCTGCTGGGCCTGCTGGGCACCGTGGTCGGCATGATCCAGATGTTCCTGGGCATCCTCGACCACGGCCTGGGCGACGTGAACCAGCTGGCCGGCGGCATCGGCAAGGCGCTGGTGTGCACCGCCACCGGCATGATCGTGGCGGTGCCGGCGCTGGTCTTCCACCGCTATTTCCGCAGCCGCATCGCCGGCTACGTGATCGAGATGGAGCAGGAGGCGACGGCGCTGCTGGACGCGCTGGACAGCGCCCGCCCGCAGGCGCCGGTGAGCCCGGCCCAGCTGGCCGCGGCGCAGGCGGCCGCCCGCGCGGCCGCTGCCGCCCGTCCGGCGCCGGCCCGCAGCTGAGGCCTGCCATGCGTATCCGCGACCAGCGCGCCTACGACGAGCCGGGCATCGACCTTGTCCCGCTGATCGACGTCGTCCTGGTGCTGATCGTCTTCTTCGTGATCACCACCACCTTCGACGTGCGTTCGACCCTGCAGCTGCAGCTGCCGGTGGCCAGCGCCCAGCAGCCCGCGCCGCCGAAGACCCTCAGCATCCTGGTCAACGCCGACGGCCGCTACTTCGTCGGCGAACAGGAGGTACTGCGTACCGACGTGGAGGCGGTGAAGCAGGCGATCGCCGCCGCCGCCGGCGACGACCGCGAACTGCCGGTGATGCTGCGCGCCGACGCACGCACCCCGTACCAGGCGGTGGTCACCGCCCAGGATGCGCTGGCCCAGCTGGGTTTCCGCCGCATCGCCATAGCAACAGCCCCGGAGCCGCAGTCTTGAGTCGCACCCGGCAACCGGTCTGGCCGATCTACCGGCGCCTCCTCGGCTACACCCGCGCGTACTGGATGTTCCTGGGCGCCGCGCTCGTCGGCATGGCCGTGGAGGCGATCGCCGGCGCCAGCTTCGTGCGCCTGATGAAGCCGCTGACCAACAACTTCGTGCAGCCCACCGCCGAGGACGCGGTGTTCCTGCCGCTGGCCATCGTCGGCCTGTTCGTGCTGCGCAGCCTGGCCACCTTCGTCACCGACTACGGCATGGCCCGTACCGGCCGCAGCGTGGTCCGCGACCTGCGCGAGCAGGTGCTGGCCAAGTACCTGCGCCTGCCGTCGGCGCACTTCGACAGCGAATCCACCCCGGTGATGGTCAGCCGCCTGAACTTCGACACCGAACAGGTGACCCAGGCCAGTTCCGAGGCGCTGAAGACCCTGGTCACCGACAGCCTGACCATCGTCGGCCTGCTCGGGCTGATGCTGTGGGCCAGCGTCAAGGTGACGATCGCCATGCTGCTGATCACCCCGCTGATCGGCGTGATCGTGTGGTACGTGGGCAAGCGCTACCGCCGCATCAGCGGCGGCATCCAGGACGGCATGGGCCGCATGGCCGCCAGCGCCGAGCAGTCGCTGGCCGCGCAGCAGGACGTGAAGATCCACGGCGCGCAGTTGCTGGAGACCGGCCGCTACGCCGGCCTGGCCAACCGCATCCTCGGCCTCAACATGAAGGTCGAGAGCACCCGCGCCGGCGCCTCGGCGATGGTCCAGCTGCTGGCGGCGCTGGCACTGGCGGCGATCGTCTGGGTGGCCGCCCGCGAGGCGCTGCAGGGCCGGCTCGACGCCGGCGACTTCGTCATGCTGATGACCGCGATGATGGCGATCATCCCCTCGCTGCGCCGGGTGACCAGCGTGCAGACCGCGGTGGCGCGCGGCGTATCCGCGGCCGAACGCCTGTTCCAGATCATCGACAGCGAGGAAGAGGCCGATACCGGCACCCGCCCGATCGCCCGCGCGCGCGGCGAGCTGGCGTTCGAACGCGTCAGCCTGCGCTACCGCGACCAGCCCGGCTTCGCCCTGGACGACGTCAGCTTCGTCGCCCGTCCGGGGACGGTCACCGCCATCGTCGGCCGTTCCGGCTCCGGCAAGACCAGCCTGGTGCGGCTGGTGCCGCGCTTCTACGAACCCAGCAGCGGCCGCATCACCCTCGACGGCGTGCCGCTGGCCGAGTACCGGCTGGCCGACCTGCGCCGGCAGATCGCCCTGGTCGGGCAGAAGGTGATGCTGTTCGACGACACCGTCGCCGCCAACATCGCCTACGGCGCGCCGGCCGACCGCGAGGCGATCCGCGCCGCGGCCGAGGCGGCGAACGCATGGGAGTTCATCGAACGGCTGCCGCAGGGCCTGGACACGCCGATCGGCGAGAACGGCGCGCTGCTGTCCGGCGGCCAGCGCCAGCGCCTGGCGATCGCCCGCGCGATCCTGCGCGACGCGCCGATCCTGATCCTCGACGAGGCCACCGCCGCCCTCGACAACGAATCCGAGCGCCTGGTGCAGGATGCACTGCAGCGCCTGATGCCGGAGCGCACCACCCTGGTGATCGCGCACCGGCTGTCGACGATCGAACACGCCGACCAGGTGCTGGTGCTGGACCAGGGGCGGCTGGTGGAGCAGGGCAGCCATGCCCAGTTGATGGCCGCCGGTGGGCTGTACGCGCACCTGCACGGCATGCAGTTCCGGGAGCGTCACGGCGGATGAGGCTTGCACCGGGCAGGGAGGCAGGAGTGGAAGCAGGTTGCAAGGTGGCGATGCGGAGGAGGCGGGCATGAGTCGCGGCGCCCCCGCCACGCCCGCATGGTGGTTCGACGACGTGCCGGTGCCGTTGTGGGCGCGCGCGCTGGCGCCCGTGTACGCGCGGGTCGTGGCCCTGCGCGGCTGGCTGTACCGCAGCGGCCTGCTGCGCCGGCGCCGGGTCGAGGCACCGGTGGTGGTGATCGGCAACCTCGCCGCCGGCGGCGCCGGCAAGACCCCGCTGACGATTGCCGTCGTGCAGAAACTGCGCGATGCCGGCTGGCGGCCGGGCGTGGCCAGCCGCGGTTACGGCCGCCGGGACCAGGACACGCCGGCCTGGGTCACCGCCAGCACCGGCGCCGCCGAGGGCGGCGACGAACCGGTGCTGATGGCCCGGCGCCTTGCCGTGCCCGTGCGGGTCGACCGCGACCGCCATGCCGCGGCGAAGGCCCTGGTCGAAGCCGGCTGCGACATCGTGGTCTGCGACGACGGCCTGCAGCACTACCGCCTGGGCCGCGACCTGGAGATCGAGGTGGTGGACGGCGCGCGCCGCTACGGCAACGGTCGCATGCTGCCGGCCGGGCCGCTGCGCGAGCCGGCCTCGCGCGCCCGCCTGTGCGACTTCCGCGTGGTCAACCTCGGCCACGGCGCCGGCGGCAGCGGCACCGGCTTCGGCGAGTGGCCGATGCAGCTGCAGGCCACCACCGCCGTGCCGATGGCCGGCGGGCGCTCGCGGCCGCTGGCTTCCTTCGCCGGCCTGCGCGTGCACGCCGTCGCAGGCATCGGCAATCCGCAGCGCTTCTTCGAGATGCTGCGCGGGCTGGGCATGGGCGTGGTCCCGCATGCCTTCCCCGACCACCACGCCTACACGCCCGAAGACCTGCAGTTCGGCAACGACCTGCCGGTGCTGATGACCGAGAAGGACGCGGTGAAGTGCGCGGGTTTCGCCGACGCGCGCTGCTTCATGGTGCCGGTCGAGGCCGAGCTGCCGGCCGCGTTCTGGGTCGCGCTGCTGGAACGGCTGGGCCGGCCCGGCTGAGCCGGACGTCGTGGCAGCAGGTACGCGCTGGACGCATCCCCGGCGCATTGCCAGGCAGGGGCGCCGGGGGCGCCTACAATGCCGGGCACGACATGGAGGATGTGATGGAGCCTTCCCTGGATTTCGTGGTCGCGATCCCCGCGCGCCATGCCGCCAGCCGCCTGCCGGGCAAGCCGCTGCGACTGCTCGGCGGCGAGCCGCTGGTGCTGCACGTGGCGCGGCGCGCGCTGGCTGCCGGCGCGCGCGAGGTGTGGCTGGCCACCGACGATGCGCGCGTGGCCGAGGCGGTGGACGGCATCGCCGGCGTGCGCGTGGCGATGACCTCGCCCGACCACGCTTCCGGCACCGACCGCCTCGCCGAGTGCGCCGCAATCGCCGGCTGGGACGACGAGACCGTGGTGGTGAACCTGCAGGGCGACGAGCCGTTCGCGCCGCCGGGCGGGATCCGCGAGGTAGCGCGCACCCTGGTCGACAGCGAAGCGCCCATGGCCACCCTGGCCGAGCCGGTGGCCGACGTGGAGACCCTGTTCGACCCCAATACGGTGAAGCTGGTCCGCGCCGCGTCGGGTGATGCGCTGTACTTCAGCCGCGCGCCGCTGCCGTGGCCGCGCGACGCCTTCGCCCGCGACCGCAGCGTCCTGCCCGGAGGCGGCCACTGGCTGCGCCACATCGGCATCTACGCCTACCGCGCCGGCTTCCTGCAGACCTTCTCGCGGATGCCGCCGGGCGTGCTGGAGCGGGTCGAGTCGCTGGAGCAGCTGCGCGTGCTCGAGGCCGGCCACCGCATCGCCGTGTCGCTGGCGCCGGAGCCGTTCCCGCCCGGCGTGGATACGCCCGAAGACCTCGAGCGGGCCGAGGCGCGGCTGCGCGCCCTGGGCGCATGAGGGGGGTCGCGGAGGGCCCCCGGCTGAACCTGCTGGTGGTCTGCCTGGGCAACATCTGCCGTTCGCCGCTGGCCGAGGGCGCGCTGCGCGCGCGCATCGAGGCCTCGCCGCTGGCCGGGCGCGTACGGGTCGATTCGGCCGGCACCGGCGGCTGGCATGCCGGCGAGCCGCCGGACCGCCGCGCGATCGCCTGTGCGCGGCGCCACGGCGTGGACATCGCCGGCCTGCGCGCGCGCCAGATCCGCGCCAGCGATTTCGGGGAGTTCGACTGGCTGCTGTGCGCCGATACCGACAACCTGCGCGACGTGCGCCGGCTGGCCCCGGAACCGGCCCGCGACCGGGCCGCCCTGCTGCTGGACTGGGCCGGCCTGGGCCGGGGCAGGGCGGTGCCCGATCCCTATTACGGCGGGGAGGACGACTTCGAGCATGTCTGGCGACTGGTCGATAGCGCGGCACAGGCGGTCGTCGAACGGCTGTCCACGGGCCAAGGGTTGGGCATAATCGACCCATGAACGCGGCCACCCTCCAGGAACTGCCCGGCGGACTGCCGTGGCTCAACGCCCCGGCGAGCTCGCTGCATGACCTGCGCGGGCGTCCGGTCGTCCTCGCCTTCGTCAACGCCGCCTCGGCCTGGTGCGCGCAGCGCCTGGCCGAGCTGTCGCAATGGCAGGCGCGCAATCCCGGACGGATCCAGATGCTGGTCGTGCAGGTGCCGCGCTTCGACAGCGAACGGGTGCCGCAGCGCTCGCTCAAGCTGGTGCGCCGGCTGGGCGTGTCCACGCCGGTGCTGCTGGACGCCGACTGGGTGGCCTGGCAGCGCTACGGCATCGAATCCTGGCCGACCCTGGTCCTCATCGATGCCGAAGGCAACGAGCGCGAACGCTTCGTCGGCCTCGGCGGCGACCTGGAGAAGGCGCTGTTCGCCCTGGTCGAAGGCCTGCCGCGGCCGTTGGACGACGACCTGGCCGTGTTCGCCGAGTCGGCCCCCGAGCCGCGCCTGCCGCTGCTGTTCCCGGCCGGCGTGGCGGCCAGCGCCGACCGCCTGTTCATCGCCGACAGTGGCCACCACCGCATCCTCGAGTGCAACCACCATGGCCGCGTGCTGCGCCAGTTCGGCCTCGGCACCGCCGACTTCATGGACGGCCCCGGCGACCACGTCGCCTTCAACCGGCCGCAGGGCCTGGCCCTGGAGCGCGAGTTCCTCTACATCGCCGACACCGGCAACCATGCGTTGCGCCGGATCACCCTGCGCACCGGCCACGTCGACACCCTGTGCGGCACCGGCCGCGCCGGCGACCCGGTCGAAGGCCCGGTCAACGAGAACGCGCGCAGCCCGCTGAACCATCCGGTGGCCCTGGCCGTGTCCGGCACCCAGGTCTACATCGCCAGCGCCGGCGACAACCGCATCTGGAGCTACGACCTGGGCCGCCACGAGTTGCGCCTGCGCGCCGGCTCCGGGCGCCTGGACGTGCGCGACGGCAACGCGGCGATGGCCGCGTTCGCGCAGCCGGCCGGCCTGGCCACCGTGCAGCAGGTGCTCTACGTCTGCGACGCGCTGGGTTCGGCGGTGCGTTCGCTGCAGCTGCGCAGCGACCTGGTCCAGACCCTGGTCGGGCAGGGCGTGTGGCTGTACGGCGATGCCGACGGCCCGCGCTCGGTCGCCCAGCTGCAGCATCCGCTGGGCATCGCGCTGAGCGCCGACGCGCCGCTGCTGTGGGTCGCCGACAGCGGCAACGGCATGCTGCGCACCCTGCGCCTGGGCGGCGGCGAGCTGAGCACGGTGGTGCTGCCGCGCCGCCTGCACGGCCCGACGGCCCTGTCCATCGCCGCCGGCGCGGTGTGGATCGCCGAGACCGACGCGCACAGCGTGCTGCGCTACGACATCGCCAGCGGCGCACTGGACGACGTGTCGATCAGCGAATGAGCGTTCCCGCGGTACCGGAGTTCGATGGCAAGGCCTTCGTCGCCCAGCTGAGCACCGCGCCCGGCGTATACCGCATGTACGCCGCCGACGGCAGCCTGCTCTACGTCGGCAAGGCGGGGGCGCTGAAGCGGCGGGTTGCCAGTTACTTCAGCAACACGCCCAAGACCGCGCGCATCCATTCGATGGTGGCGCAGATCGCGCGCATGGAGGTCACGGTCACCCGCACCGAGGCCGAGGCGCTGCTGCTGGAAAACCAGCTGATCAAGTCGCTTTCGCCGCGCTACAACGTCTCGCTGCGCGACGACAAGAGCTATCCCTACGTGCTGCTCACCCAGGAGCAGTGGCCGCGGCTGGCCTTCCACCGCGGTCCGCGCGCGATGCCGGGCCGCTACTTCGGGCCCTATGCCAGCGCCGGCGCGGTGCGCGAGACGATGGACCTGATGTTCAAGCTGTTCCGCCTGCGCAGCTGCGAGGACAGCGTGTTCCGCAACCGCAGCCGGCCGTGCCTGCAGTACCAGATCGGCCGCTGCAGCGCGCCGTGCGTGGCCCTGGTCGAAGCGGCCGATTACGCCGAGTCGGTGCGCCGCGCCTCGCTGTTCCTGGAAGGCCGCAGCGACGAGCTGGGCGAAGAGCTGGCCGCAGCCATGGAGGCGGCCAGCGCGAAGCTCGAGTTCGAGGAGGCCGCGCGCCTGCGCGACCTGCTGGCGACCCTGCGCGGGCTGCAGGCGCGGCAGTACGTCGACGGCCATGCCGCCAACCTGGACGTGCTGGCCGTGGCCATGCAGGGCAGCGCCGCCTGCGTGCTGCTGCTGGCGTTCCGCGACGGCCGCAACCTCGGCACGCGCGCGTTCTTCCCGCGTACAAATGGCGAGGACAGCGCCGAAGAAGTGTTGGCCGCGTTCGTCTCGCAGTACTACGCCGAACAGCCGCCGCCGGCGGAGATCGTGCTCGACCGCGCCATCCCCGAGGCGGACCTGATCGAAGTGGCGCTGGCCGAGGCGGCCGGGCGCAAGGTGGTGCTGAAATCCAGCGTGCGCGGCGAGCGCGCCGGCTACCTGGACCTGGCCCGGCGCAACGCGCAGATGGCGCTGGCCACCGAGGTCGCCAGCCGGGGCGCGCAGCAGGCGCGCAGCGAAGGCCTGCGCGACCTGCTCGGCCTGGCCGAGGTGCCGTCGCGGATCGAGTGTTTCGACATCAGCCACACCCTGGGCGAGGCCACGGTGGCCTCGTGCGTGGTGTTCGACCCGGCCGGCCCGGTGCGCAACCAGTACCGCCGCTACAACATCACCGGGATCGATCCGGGCGACGACTACGCGGCGATGCGCCAGGCGATCGAGCGCCGCTTCCGCCGCGCGCTGGAGGCCGAGGCGGCGGGGCAGGCAGCCAATGCGATCCTGCCGGACGTGCTGCTGATCGATGGCGGCGCCGGCCAGCTGCGGCAGGCGCGCGAGGCGCTGGCCGACCTGGGCGTGGAAGGGGTAATGCTGGTCGGCGTGTCCAAGGGCGAGCAGCGCCGCGCCGGCGACGAGACCCTGGTCCTCGCCGACGGCCGCGAGGTCCGCCCCGGCGCGGCCTCGCCGGCGCTGCAGTTCATCCAGCAGGTGCGCGACGAGGCGCACCGCTTCGCCATCACCGGCCATCGCGGCCGCCGCCAGAAGGCGCGCACCACCAGCCGGCTGGAGGACATCCCCGGCATCGGCCCGCGCCGGCGTGCGGCGCTGCTGCGCCATTTCGGCGGCCTGGCCGGCCTCAAGGCCGCCGGCGAGGAAGAGATCGCGCGCGTGGAAGGCATCAATGCCGCGCTCGCCGCGCGCATCTACGCTACCCTGCACGGGCTGGCCGCCCCCGATCCCGGATAGAAGCGTTTCGATGAAGTTGACCGTCCCGACCTGGCTGACCCTGCTCCGGATCGTGCTGATCCCGGTGCTGGTGGCGGTCTTCTACCTGCCGTACAAGTGGACCAATTTCGCCTCGGCGACCGTGTTCATCCTGGCGGCGGTGACCGACTGGCTCGACGGCTGGATCGCGCGCCGCTACCACCAGTATTCGGCGTTCGGCGCTTTCCTCGACCCGGTGGCGGACAAGCTGATGGTCGCCGTGGCCCTGTTCCTGATCGTGCAGGGGCATCCGACCCCGTGGATGGCGTTCTGGGCCTCGGTGATCGTCGGCCGCGAGATCGCCGTGTCGGCGCTGCGCGAGTGGATGGCCGAGCTGGGCCAGCGCGCCACCGTGAAGGTGGCGATGATCGGCAAGATCAAGACCGTGGCGCAGATGGTGGCGCTGTCGTGCCTGCTGTACTCGATCAATCCGCGCCATCCGCTGCAGCCGGGCACCGACATCTGGATGGGCGCGCCGGTATTCCACATCGGCGACTGGCTGCTGGCCGCCGCCGCGGTGCTGACGCTGTGGTCGGGCGCGCAGTACCTGCACGCGGCATGGCCGGCGCTGCGCGAGGACGAGCAGGCCGCGGCGACGCGCGCGAAGGAGGAAAAACGTCGCGGCGGTAGTTGACAGCATCGTGAAAAACCCTAAAATGCGCGTCTCCCAAGCGGGAATAGCTCAGTTGGTAGAGCGCAACCTTGCCAAGGTTGAGGTCGCGAGTTCGAGCCTCGTTTCCCGCTCCAAACACGCAGGACCCGACGGCGCCACGGCGCTGGCCGGGACCTGGAACAAGGCCCCGGAGACGGGGTTTTGTTTTCTGGCCCAGGCGGCCAGGGCCCCGGGGAGGGGCCACGACAATTCAACGCGGGAATAGCTCAGTTGGTAGAGCGCAACCTTGCCAAGGTTGAGGTCGCGAGTTCGAGCCTCGTTTCCCGCTCCAANGCGGGAATAGCTCAGTTGGTAGAGCGCAACCTTGCCAAGGTTGAGGTCGCGAGTTCGAGCCTCGTTTCCCGCTCCAATCCTGGAACCCGGTCCCCGGCCTGCCGTGCGGCCGGGAGCGGCGCCCCAGGCGCCGGGTTTTGGCGGGCGGGGAGCCAAGGTTTACACTCCGCTCGCAGTCACCGGCCTGGTGGCAGAGTGGTTATGCAGCGGACTGCAAATCCGCGTACGCCGGTTCAATTCCGACCCAGGCCTCCATCTTCGACCCCCGCCACCGGCGGGGGTTTGTCGTTTCCGGGCCCACGAGACCGCAGCCGCACTCAGCGCCGCTTCTTCGGTACCGGCCCGGTCGAATGGCGGATCTGCAGCTGGTAGGGCACGCGCACCACGTGGCCCTGGCCGTGGCCGCTGATCTCGTCCAGCAGCTGGCGTGCGGCGATGCGGCCCATCTCGCGGCTGGGCTGGCGGATGGTGCTGAGGCTGGGCCAGACCTGGCGCGACATCGGCGTGTCGTCGAAGCCGAACACCGACAGGTCCTCCGGTACCGACAGCCCGCGTGCGGCGGCCTCGTAGAGCACGCCGCAGGCGGTGTCGTCGTTGGCGCCGAAGATCGCGGTCGGCGGATCGTCCAGGTCGAGCAGCTGGCGCGCGCCGGCGATGCCGGATTCGAACGAGAACTCGCCCTCGACCACCAGCGCCGGATCGGCCTCGAGGCCGGCGGCGCGCAGCCCGTCGAGGTAGCCGGCCAGGCGCCAGGCGCGACCGGCGTGGGCGCGGTGGCCGGTGATGTGGCCGATGCGGCGGTGCCCCAGCGCGACCACGTGCGCCATCATGTCGGCGACCGCGCCGCGTTCGTCCAGGCTGGCGCCGATGCGCGCGTTGTTGCGCTTGGCGGAGATGCCGGCGTAGCGCACGTCCAGCTCGCGCAGGCGGCGCAGCAGCGGCATGTCGTCGGTGAGGGGAGGGGTCAGCACCAGGCCGTCGGGGCGGTACTGGTTGATCAGCGCCTCGACCGATTCGACGTGGCCGCGGCGGCTGAAGTCGACCGGGCGCAGCGTCAGGCCGTAATGCGCCTGCTCGCACGCCGCCAGCACGCCCTCGATGATCTCCATCACGTAGTTGGAGGAGGGGTTGTCGTACAGCAGCGAGACCAGGTACGAGCGGCGCCCGGCGAGGCTGCGGGCGGAGGAATTGGGCCGGTAGCGCAGCTGGCGCGCGGCCTCCTCGACCTTCAGCCGGGTTTCCTCGCGCACGTTGGGTTCGCGGTTGAACACCCGCGAGACGGTCTTCATCGATACGCCGGCCGCAGCGGCGACGTCCTCGATCCTGGCGCGCATGCTGTCCCCCTGTCCGCGAGGCGACCGCGGTCGGGCGCATCATAGCGCCGGCCGCGAAGGCATGCCCGGGGCGGGGCTCGAACCCGCATAGCCTTGCGGCTGGGGGATTTTAAGTCCCCTGTGTCTACCAGTTTCACCACCCGGGCGCGGCCCGCGCATTGTGCCACCGACGCGCCGCCGTGGCTGCGGTGCCCCCGGCATGCGCCGGCGGCTAGACTGCCGGCACGCCGCGACGCGACCGGGAGGACGCATGTACCGCTATTCGGCCTACATCGGCAGCTGGGTCCTGCTGCTGGCCTCGCTGCCGCTGGCCCTGCGCTGGCCGGGGTGGTGGTGGGGCGTGGGCACCGCTGCGGCGCTGGTCGTGCTCGGCAGCTGGGACCTGCTGCAGACCCGCAGCACGCTGCGGCGCAACTACCCGATCCTGGCCCACTTCCGCTACGGGCTGGAATCGGTCGGGCCGGAAATGCGCCAGTACTTCATCGAGAGCGACACCGATGCGGCGCCGTTCTCGCGCCAGCAGCGCTCGCTGGTGTACCGGCGCGCCAAGAACGTAATGGACGTGGTCCCGTTCGGCACGCTGCAGGACGCCTACGCGGTGGACTACGAGTGGATCAACCACTCGCTGGCCCCGACCAGGATCGACGACCACGACTTCCGCGTGCTGGTCGGCCCGGATACCGCGCAGCCGTACCAGGCCAGCGTGTTCAACATCTCGGCGATGAGCTTCGGTTCGCTGTCGGCGAACGCGATCCGCGCGCTCAACGAGGGCGCGCGCCGCGGCGGGTTCTACCACGACACCGGCGAGGGCTCGATCTCGCCCTACCACCTGGAGAACGGCGGCGACCTGGTGTGGGAGATCGGCTCGGGCTATTTCGGCTGCCGCGATGCGGAAGGGCGCTTCGACCCGCTGCGTTTCGCCGAACAGGCTTCGCGACCGCAGGTGCGGATGATCGAGGTCAAGCTCTCGCAGGGCGCCAAGCCCGGCCATGGCGGGGTGCTGCCGGCGGCCAAGGTCAGCGCCGAGATCGCGGTGACGCGCGGCGTGCCGATGGGCGTGGACTGTGTCTCGCCGGCGAGCCATGCGGCCTTCGATACGCCGCTGGGGCTGCTGGAATTCGTCGCCCGGCTGCGCGAGCTGTCCGGCGGCAAGCCGGTCGGCTTCAAGCTCGCCATCGGCCATCCCTGGGAGTTCTTCGGCATCGCCAAGGCCATGGTCGAGAGCGGGATCCTGCCGGACTTCATCGTGGTCGACGGCGCCGAGGGCGGCACGGGCGCGGCGCCGGCCGAGTTCATCGACCACATCGGCCTGCCGATGCACGAGGCGCTGCTGCTGGTCCACAACACCCTGGTCGGGGTCGACCTGCGCGACCGGGTGCGGGTGGCGGCCGCCGGCAAGATCACCAGCGCCTTCGACATCGCCCGCACCCTGGCGATGGGCGCGGACTGGTGCAACGCCGGGCGCGGCTTCATGTTCGCGCTGGGCTGCATCCAGTCGCTGAGCTGCCATACCGACCGCTGCCCGACCGGCATCGCCACCCAGGATCCACGTCGCTGGAAGAACCTGGACCCGGCCGACAAGGCGACCCGCGTCCACCAGTTCCACGACAACACCGTGCGGGCGCTGCGCGACCTGCTGTGCGCGGCCGGTCTGGACCACCCCTCCGAGCTGGGGCCGGAGCACATCCTGCGCCGGGTCTCCCCCGTGGAGATCCGTTCGCTGGCCTCGCTGTACCGCTACCTGCGGCCGGGCGAGCTGCTGCGCGGCATCCCGGAACACGCGGTGTTCCGCGATTTCTGGGCCGAGGCGCGCAGCGACGCCTTCGCACCGCCGGCCCGGGTGGATGCGCTGCGGCGGACCAAGACCGGCTGACGCGGCCGGGCGGCGCTCCCGGGCGCGGCCTGCGCCGGGCGATTTTCTGCACGAGGGATGCATCCGAGCGTTGACCGGATCGCGACCTTTCTTTAACATGCGCAGCCCGCACCCACTGGTGCGGACGATTCACCCCTCCGGGCGGTTAGCTCAGCGGTAGAGCATTGCCTTCACACGGCAAGGGTCGCAGGTTCGATCCCTGCACCGCCCACCAGATACCAGGAAAGGCCGGCCTTGCAGCCGGCGTTTTCCGTTTCCGGGCTACCGGGTCGACGGCGCCTCCACGCGGCCTCGTCATCCTCCTCTTAACAATCGGTGGCGCCGGCCGCATCATCCGGGGACGGACCGCCCCGGCGGGTCCGTGCGGATGCCGCACGGCAACGATCAAGGGGGAAAGCTTGCTGCAGGACAGCGTCACCAGATCCTACGTCCGCTGGCGGATGCCGCTGCTGGTTTCGGCGGTGGTCCTGATCCTGCTCCTGCCGTTCCTGCTGGTGCGGCAGTGGACCGCCAACAGCGAGGAAGCCAGCCACTGGGTCCGCCACACCCATGAAGTGGAGGCCGCGGCGCACGAGCTGGAAGCGCTGATCCGCGAGGCCGACTCGGTCGCCATCGCGATGGGCGCCGGCTCTGCCAGCCCGACCCTGCGTTCGCGCCTCGACACCACCCTGGCCAAGATCGACGGCAGCCTGGATGAACTGGTCCGGCTGAGTCGCGACAACCCGACCCAGCAGGTCCTGGCCGGCAGCCTGCAGACGCTGATCCAGCGCCGCGTGGACATCGCCAACCAGATGGCGGCCGGCGTCACCCGGGAGGAGTACCTGCGGCTGGTCGACGAGCTGTACGGCCGCTACCAGGTGCGCGACCTGTTCGACGACTTCCTGCGCAGGGAGAGCGAACTGCTGGCCGAACGTACCGCCTACGCCGAGAAACGGCGCCGGCAGGCGCGCTGGGCGGTTGTTGCCGGCCTGCTCGCGCAGCTGGCGCTGATGGGCGGGGTGATCTTCCTGCTGTACCGCATGGAACAGCGCCGCGGCGCCTCCGAGCGCGAACTGCGCCGGGCCAGCGAACGCGCCCTGGCGGTGATGCAGACGGTGCGCGAGCCGATCGTGCTGATCGATTCGGAGCTGAAGGTGGTGATGCACAACGCCGCCTTCGCCGAGCTCTATGCGGAAGAGGGCAAGGACACGGTCGAGGGCCGGCTGACGGAGATCGGGCACGGCGCCTGGCAGGACCCGGTGGTCCGGCAGCGCCTGGCCGACGTCATCAACCGCGGCCGCGAGCTGTGGGACTACGAACACGTGCAGCGCACCGCGGACGGGCTGACCCGGACCATGCTGGTCAACGCGCGGCGCATGCAGGTGCCCGACCGCGAGGACGACGTCGCCCTGGTGACGGTCAGCGACATCACCGCGCAGAAGGCCGCGCAGCAGCGCATCGGCGACCTCAACCGGCAGCTGGAAGGCAAGATCGCCCAGGTCACCGAGGTCAACCGCGAACTGGAAGCCTTCAGCTACTCGGTCTCGCACGACCTGCGCGCGCCGCTGCGCCACGTGGCCGGCTTCGCCGACAAGCTGGCCCGCCACCTGGGCGAGGCCCAGGACGAGCGTACCCGGCACTACCTGGACGTGATCTCCAGTTCCGCCCGGCGCATGTCGACCCTGATCGACGACCTGCTGGTGTACTCGCGCCTGGGCCGCAACGCGATGAAGCTGCAGGCGGTGGACATGCAGTCCCTGGTCCAGGACACCCGCGCGGTGCTGGACGCCAACCAGCAGTCGGACATCGAGGAGGGCGCTTCGGCGCACCGGATCGAATGGCGCATCGCACCGCTGCCGGTGGTGGTGGCCGACGAGAACATGATGCGCCAGGTCTGGCTCAACCTGCTCGGCAACGCGGTCAAGTATTCCGTGCGCAGCGAGCCGGCGGTGATCGAGGTGGGCTGCCGGACCACCGACCAGGGCGAGCACCACTTCAGCGTGCGCGACAACGGCGTTGGCTTCAGCATGGACTACGCCGGCAAGCTGTTCGGGGTGTTCCAGCGCCTGCACAAGGCCAGCGACTACCCCGGCACCGGCATCGGCCTGGCCAGCGTGCGCCGGGTGGTCGAGCGCCACGGCGGCCGCGTCTGGGCAGAGTCGGCCCCGGGCGAGGGCGCCACCTTCCATTTCGTCCTCCCCGCCGCCGACACTACCTTCAACACGTCCTTCCACGGAACCTGACATGAGCGCGATCCGCACCATCCTGCTGGCAGAAGACAGCGCAGCCGACGCCGAGATGGCGATCGACGCCCTGCGCGACGCCAACCTCGCCAATCCCATCGTGCACGTCGAGGACGGCGTGGAGGTGATGGAGTACCTGCAGCGCACCGGCCGCTTCGCCGATCGCAGCGACGAACTGCCGGCGGTGCTGCTGCTGGACATCAACATGCCGCGCATGGACGGGCTGGAGGTCCTGCAGAAGATCCGCGCCGACGGCAGGTTCAAGCGCATGCCGGTGGTGATCCTGTCGTCCTCGCGCGAGGAGAGCGACCTGGTGCGCAGCTGGGACCTGGGGGTGAACGCCTACGTGGTCAAGCCGGTGGACGTGGACCAGTTCTTCGGCGCGGTCAAGACCCTCGGCCAGTTCTGGGCCGTGATCAACGAAGCCCCCGGCGAAGGCTGAGCCATGCCGCTGCGCGCCATCAGCCGTGACCAGCGCTTCCGGGTCCTGTTCGTCGAGGACTCGCCGGAGGACGCGGAGCTGCTGCAGATGCAGCTGGAGGACGCCGGCCTGCGCGCGGACTTCCTGCGCGTGGACGACGAGGCATCCCTGCGCGACGCGCTGGACTCGTTCCACCCCGACATCGTGCTGTCGGACCTGGCCATGCCCGGTTTCAGCGGGCACGAGGCCCTGCGCATCGTCCGCGAGCATTCGCCGCGGCTGCCCTTCATCTTCGTCTCCGGGACCATGGGCGAGGACGTGGCAGTGCAGGCGCTGCACGAGGGCGCCAACGACTACATCCTCAAGCACAGCAACGCGCGCCTGCCGGCGGCGGTGGACCGCGCCCTGCGCGAGGCGCGCACCGAGGCCGAGCGCGCGCGCGCCGAAGCCGAGCTGATGCGCAGCCAGCGCCTGGAGAGCCTGTCGCTGCTGGCCGCCGGCCTCAGCCACGACCTGCGCAACATCCTGCAGCCGCTGCTGATCGTGCCGGACCTGATCGCCCAGCGCAGCGACGACCCGCGCCTGCACCAGCTGGCCTCGGTGGTCGCCGAATGCGGGCGGCGCGGGCACGAGATGGCCGAGTCGATGCTGGCGTTCGTGCGCGGCTCGCGCCGGGCCAGCGAGCGCTTCGAACTGGCCCAGCTGCTGCACGCGGTGCAGCTGCTGCTCAAGGGCAGCCTGCCGCGCAAGGTGGTCCTGGAAGTGCGCCAGCCCAATCCCGGCCTGGTGCTGGACGCCAACTTCACCGAGCTGCAGCAGTGCCTGCTCAACCTCTGCCTCAACGCCATCCAGGCCATGCCCGACGGCGGCCGCCTGGAACTGGCCGCCGAGGAAGCCGACGGCGGCGTGCTGCTGGTGGTGGCCGATAGCGGCACGGGCATGGACGAGGCGACGCTGGCGCAGCTGTTCACCCCGTTCTTCACCACCAAGAGCAGCGGCACCGGCCTGGGCCTGGTCTCGTGCAAGCGCATCGTCGACGGCCTGGGCGGGCACATCGAGTGCCACAGTGCGCCGGGGCAGGGGACGCGCTTCCACCTGTGGCTGCCGGCGCCGGTGGAGACCGAGGAAGTCGCGCCGGAGGCGCAGCCGGTGCCGGTGTCCGGCAAGGGCGAGCACATCCTGCTGGTGTTCCGCGAAAGCTCGCGCCTGTCGCTGGTCGGCAACGCCCTGGCCAGCCAGGGCTACGTTCCGGACCTGGCGGTCGACGGCGCCGCGGCGCTGCGGCGCTGGGCCGAGACCGGCACCCCGGCGGTGGTGGTGGTCGACAGCGGCATCACCCTGTTCCCCGCCGAGGACCTGCTGGCGACGATGCACGGCTCCGGCTACACCGGTCCGGCGATCGTGATCGACGACGAGAACGCCCCGTTCGACGCGTCGCTGGTGCCGGCATCCATGCCGCTGCAGCGCCTGCGCCGGCCGCTGGACATGGGCCGGCTGTTCGAGGCCGTCGCCAACGCCCTCGCCGGGCGCAGCTGAAGCGATCCTGTCGCGGGCGGTCGCGGTGGCGGCCGCCCGGCCTGTGGCCGCCGCCAGGCCGTGCCTATACTCGCCGGCAACGCGACGGGGAGTGTGGGGCATGGCGGCGAAGCAGCGGTCGATGGCAGGGCATGGACGCGGACTGGCCTGGTTGCTGCTGGCGCTGCTGGCCTTGCCCCTGGTGGGTTGCCGGCCGGATCCGGGCGGGCAGCTGCCCGAGGCCGGTGGCGAGAAGCTGCAGGCCACCCGCGCCACGATCGAAGGCTTCGGCCTGGTCCGCGCCTGGCCCGACCAGGAAGGCGGGCGCCTGGCTTTGGCGCTGGAGTTCTCGCGGCCGCTGGTCGGCACCCAGGATTTCGATGCGCTGCTGAAGGTCGAGCCCGCCGGTGAAGCGGACAGCGGCTGGTCGCTGTCCGACGACGGCACCACGCTGCGCTATCCCTTCGTCGAGCCCGCCCGCGACTACACCGTGACCGTGCCGGCCGGGCTGCTGGCCGCCGACGGTTCCACCCTCGGCCAGCCGCTGGTCCGGACCATCCACACCGGCGAACTGGAGCCAGTGGCCGGCTTCGCCTCGCAGGGCAGCGTGCTGCCGGCGCGCGAGAGCCGCGGCCTGCCGGTGGTGTCGGTGAACGTGGATGAAGTGGACGTGGAGTTCCTGCGCGTGCGCGAGGCGCAGCTGCCGCGCTTCTTCACCCAGTTCCAGCGCGGCGGGCGCCGCGGCGGCTGGGAACTGGACCAGGACTACGGCGAAGGCGTGCCGCTGCGCGAGCTGGCCGAGCCGGTCTACCTCAACCGCTTCGTGCTCGGCGGCGAGCGCAACGAGCGCGTGCTCAACTACCTGCCGGTGCAGGACATCGCCGAGCTGCAGCAGCCGGGCCTGTACTTCGCCATCCTGCGCCGGGTCGGCCGCTACTCCGACCAGCACGACACCGCCTTCTTCACCGTCAGCGACATCGGCCTGCACGCGCGCGCCTACCGCGACACCCTGTACGTGCACGCGGCCTCGCTGCGCGACGGCGAGCCGCTGAAAGGCGTCGAACTGCGGGTGCTCGATGCGAAGGGCGAGGCGCTGCTGAAGTCGGCCACCGACGGCAATGGCAATGCCTTGCTCGACTACAGACTGGACGCCGGCCAGGTGCTGGTGGCACGGCGCGGGCGCGACCTCTCGCTGCTGCCGTTCAACCAGCCGGCGCTGGACCTGTCCGAGTTCGCCGTCGGCGGCCGGCCGCAGGCCGCGTTCGACGTGTTCGCCTGGTCCGGCCGCGACCTGTACCGGCCCGGAGAAACCGTGCGCGTCTCGGCGCTGCTGCGCGACGCCGACGGCAAGCCGCTGGCCGCGTCCGGCGAGGCCGCGCAGCCGCTGTTCCTGCGCCTGAAGCAGCCGGACGGCCGCACCTTCCGCGAGACCCGGCTGGAACCGGGTCCGCAGGGCTACTACGCCTTCGAGCAGGAAATCCCCGCCGACGCGCCCACCGGGCGCTGGCAGGTCGAGTTCCGCGCCGATCCGGCGGCGAAGCAGGCGGTCGAGGGCATGGCCCTGCGCATCGAGGAGTTCCTGCCGGAGCGGATGAAGCTGGAGCTCGCGGCGCAGGAAACGCTGGCCCCGGGGCAGGCGCTGGAACTGCAGGCCGAGGCCGCCTACCTGTACGGCGCGCCCGCCGCCGGCAACCGCTTCACCGCCAAGCTCGCACTGGCGGTAGCGCGCGAGCCGCTGGACGGCCTGCCGGGCTATGCCTTCGGCGATCCCACCGTGGACCTGCCGCGCGAACCGCGCGAGGTGCTCGACACCAGTTTCGACGCGCAGGGCCGGCTCAAGGCCAGCCTGGCGCTGCCGGAAGAGGCGGCGAAGGCGAAGACGCCGGTGCGGGTGACCGTCGCCGGCAGCGTGCACGAGAGCGGCGGCCGTCCGGTGAACCGCAGCCTGCAGCGCGTGCTGTGGCCGGCGCCGGTGCTGGTCGGCCTGCGCCCGCTGTTCGATCCGGAGGACGGCGCCGGCGCCAACGCCGACGCGCGCTTCGAACTGGTGCGCGTGGACGCGTCCGGGAAGGCGCAGCCGGCAAAGGGGTTGAAGGTCAGCCTGGTCCGCGAGCTGCGCGATTACCACTGGCGCTTCGACGACGCCCGCGGCTGGGACTACGACTTCACCCGCCGCTTCCAGACGGTGGAAACCCGCACCCTCGATGCGGGCAGCGGTGCGGTCTCCTTCGCCTTCCCGGTGGAGTGGGGCGAGTACCGCATCGACGTGGTCGACCCGGCGACCGGCCTGACCATGCGCTATCCCTTCCACGCCGGCTGGAGCTGGAACGACGACAACCGCGGTCCGGACGCGCGCCCGGACAAGGTCAAGCTGGCCCTGGACCGCACCGGCTACCGTGCCGGCGACACCCTGGAAGTGACGGTCACCCCGCCGCACGCCGGCCGTGGCGTCCTGCTGGTCGAGAGCGACCGCCTGCTCTACGTGCACGACATCGAGCTGAAGGGCAGCGAGGGCAAGGCCAGCGGCACCTTCCGCATCCCGGTCACCGCCGACTGGGAGCGCCACGACGTCTACGTGACCGCGCTGGTGTTCCGCGGCGGCTCGGCGACGCGCCAGGTGACGCCGGCGCGCGCCGTGGGCGTGGTCCACGTGCCGATGCGCCGCGACGAGCGCCGTGTCGCCGTTGGCATGAAGGCGCCGGCGCAGGCGCGTCCGCAGACCGAACTGCCGGTCACGGTGAGCGTGCCGCAGCTGGCCGGCCAGAGTGCGCACCTGGCGGTCTCGGCGGTGGACGTGGGCATCCTCAACATCACCCGCTTCCCGGTGCCGGACGCGGCCTCGCACTTCTTCGCGCAGCGCCGCTTGGCCACCGATGCCTACGACGTCTACGGGCGGGTGATCGAAGCCTTCGCCGGCGGCACCGCACGCCTGCGCTTCGGCGGCGACATCGCCCTGGAGGCGCTGCCGCAGGCGCGGCGCCCGACCGCACGCGTGCAGACCGTGGACCTGTTCTCCGGCCCGGTGCAGCTGGACGCGCAGGGCAATGCCCGCGTCCGCCTGCCGCTGCCGGACTTCAACGGCACGTTGCGGCTGTCGGCGCTGGTCTGGTCGGACGACCGCTACGGCAAGCGCGACACCGAGGTGCTGGTGCGCGCGCCGGTGGTGGCCGAGGCGGCGATGCCGCGCGTGCTGGCGCCCGGCGATCGCGGCGCGGTGAGCCTGGACGTGCAGAACTTCAGCGGCGCCGCCGGCGGGTTCCGGGTGCGCGTGGAAGGCGAGGGCCCGCTCGCGGTCAGCGAAGGCCAGCGCACGCTGCGCCTGGGCGAAGGCGAAAAGGCCACGCTGGAGTTCCCGCTGCAGGCCCTGCCGGGCAATACCGTGGCCAGGGTGCGGGTGCGCGTGGATGGCGGCGGCTACTCGGTGGACCGCCACTACGAGCTGCCGGTGCGCGCGGCCTGGCCGGGCGTGCTGCGCGTGCAGACCCGCGTGCTGGAAGCCGGCACGCCGCTGGCGCTGGATCCGGCGCTGGCCGAAGGCCTGATCCCGGAGACCGTGGACGTGCGCCTGCGCATCACCGCGACGCCGCCGCTGCCGTTCGCCAGCGCGCTGCAAGGCCTGCTCGACTATCCCTATGGCTGCGCCGAGCAGACCACCAGCAAGGGCTATGCGGCACTGCTGATGGATGGGGTCACGGCCGCGCGGCTGGGCGTGCCGGGACTGGAGGCGAAGACGCGGCGCGCGCGCCTGGAAGGCGCGTTCGGGCGACTGGCGGCGATGCAGACCGGCAGCGGCCACTTCTCGTTGTGGGGCGGCGATGGCGGCGGCGAACCGGCGCTGACGCCGTACATCGCCGACTTCCTGCTGGACGCGCGCGAGGCCGGCTTCGCCGTGCCCGAGGCGGTGCTGCAGAAGGCGCTGGACCGCCTCGCCGAGGACCTGCTGTCCGGCGGGCCGCAGTTCTACGGGCGCGAACACCGCGAGCACCTGCGCTTCGCCAACCGCGCCTACGCCGGCTACGTGCTGGCGCGGGTCAACCGCGCGCCGCTGGGCACGCTGCGGGCGATGCACGACCAGGAGCGCACGCGCAGCCTCACCGGCCTGCCGCTGGTGCACCTGGGCCTGGCGCTGGCCCTGCAGGGCGATACGCGCCGCGGCGAGGCGGCGATCGCCGAAGGCTTCGCCCGCGATCCGGAACAGCGTCCGCTGTGGCTGGGCGACTACGGCAGCCGTATCCGCGACGATGCGCTGATGGTCGCCCTGCTGCACGAGCGCGGCCGCGCCGAGGCCCGCTACGACGCACGCGCCGTGGAGCTGGCGCGGGCGCTGCAGGCACGGCGCGACCGCGAAGGCCGGCTGTGGCTGAGCACGCAGGAGCAGATGGCGCTGGCGCGTATGGGCAAGGCGCTGGAAGCGGGTGACGGGCGCAAGGTCGCCGGCCGCTACCACGCCGGTGGCAGCACCACGGAGGTGGAACCGGCGGTGGCGTTCGCGCGCAGCCTCGACCAGGCGACGCTGGCGCGCGGCGTGCGCTTCGAGCCGGAAGGCGGCCCGTTCTACGCCAGCATCGAGGTGGCCGGCATCCCGCGCAGCGCGCCGGCGGAGGACACCCGCCACGCCTCCATCGTCCGCGAGTGGTTCCTCCCCGACGGCACGCCGTGGAAGGGTGGTGCGCTGCGCGAAGGCCAGGCGCTGGTGGCGCGGCTGACCGTGGAAGCCGACCGGCCGATGCCCGACGCGCTGGTGACCGACCTGCTGCCGGCGGGCCTGGAGGCGGAGAACCTCAACCTCGGCGACGCCAGCCAGTGGGACGGCGTGCAGATCGAGGGCGTAGCCCTGTCCGACCGCGCCGGCCAGGCCGAACTGCGCCACGAGGAATACCGCGACGACCGCTACGTGGCGGCGCTGTCGCTGGGGCAGGGCGGCAAGGCGCGGCTGTACTACCTGGTCCGCGCGGTCACGCCGGGCACCTACGCGGTGCCGCCGCCGCAGGTCGAGGACATGTACCAGCCGACCCTGCGCGGCACCGGCAAGGCGACCCCGGCTTCGATCACGGTGACGCCGCCGTAGTCCGGATGCGCGCTACGGCATGGCTGCCGTGGCGCGCAAAAAAAGCCCCGCCATGTGGCGGGGCCCATACGCCGCGACCGTCCGAAGGATCAGTCGAGCGGGGTAATGTTCGATGCCTGCGCGCCCTTCGGGCCCTGGGTGACCTCGTAGCTCACCCGCTGTCCTTCCCGGAGGGAACGGAAGCCCTTGGCATTGATCGCGGAAAAATGGGCGAAAACATCAGCGCTGCCATCTTCCGGCGAAATGAAGCCGAATCCCTTGGCGTCGTTGAACCACTTGACGGTACCGTTGGCCATGATGCTGCGTAGTCCTTGCGATTGACGGATTGCGCGGCGGCTGCCGCGCCGCGGAGTATGCGGAGCCTTGGCGCGGCTGACAATCGCTTGCGGTGGTATCGGCTGCAAAGGTTGACGGAGCCAACGGATGACACCGCGGGTCAACCGCGCGCCAGCTCCGCGACCAGTTCCGGCAGGCCGGCCGAGGCGGCGGCCACGTTGTCGAGCACTTCGGCCAGGGTGATTTCCTGCGCGTCGCCGCAGCCGGCGGCCCAGTTGGCGACGATCGCCAGGCAGGCGTATTCCAGTCCCAGCTCGCGCGCCAGGCCGGCTTCGGGCATGCCGGTCATGCCGACCAGGTCGCAGCCGTCGCGGCGCATCCGCGCGATCTCGGCGTTCGTCTCCAGGCGCGGACCCTGGGTGGCGCCGTAGCAGCCGCCGTCGACCACGCGCACGCCGGTGACCTTCGCCGCGGCCAGCACCTTGTGCCGGAACATCGTGCTGTAGGGATGGCCGAAGTCCACGTGCAGGGCTTCGCCTTCGCCGTCCCAGAAGGTGGACTCGCGGCCCCAGGTGTAGTCGATCAGCTGGTCCGGGCAGGCCAGCACGCGCGGGCCGAAGCGTTCGGTGATGCCGCCGACGGTATTCAGCGCGAGCACGCGGCGTACGCCGGCCTGCCTGAGCGCGTGCAGGTTGGCGCGGTAGTTCACCCGGTGCGGCGGCAGTGCGTGGCCTTCGCCGTGGCGGGCGAGGAAGGCGACGCGGGCCTCGCCGAGGCGGCCGATGCGCAGCGGGCCGGAGGGCGCGCCGTAGGGCGTGTCGAAATGGCGCGCCTCCACGTCTTCCAGCGCGGCCAGGCGATATACGCCGGTGCCGCCGATCACCGCCAGGGCGATGTCCATCGCGCTCACTCCTTCAGCGCGTAGATGCCCGGCAGGTTGCGGCCCTGCTCGTAGTAGTCCATGCCGAAGCCGAACACGTAGCGGTCGGGCAGGTGCAGGCCGACGTAGTTGGCGCACAGGCCCTCGACGCAGCGGTCGTGGTCCTTGACCGTCAGCGCGGCGATGCGCACGTCGGTGGCGCCCTGCTCGATGCACCAGCGGCGCACCTCGGCCAGGGTGTAGCCCTCGTCGAGGATGTCGTCGGCGATCAGCACGCGGCGGCCGAACAGCGCGGTGGCGGGGCGGTGCTTCCACACCAGCTCGCCGCCCTGGTTCTGGCCGCGGTAGCGGGTGGCATGCAGGTAATCGAACTGCAGGTCGAGGCCGCGCGCGCCCAGTTCCAGGGCCAGCTGCCCGGCGAAGGGCAGGGCGCCGTGCATCACGGTGAGGAACACCGGGATGAAGCTGTCGCCCAGGCGATGCGGCGGTACTTCGCCGATGTAGTCGCGGGCGATCTCGTCGGCCATGCGCGCGATGGCGGCGTCGATCGTGGGACGGTCGACCAGCAGGTCGGATTTCTCTAGGACTTCGGCGATCAGGAGCTCGGACATCAGGGGAGACTACCGGAAAACAGGGGAAAAAGGCAGCAAAAACGTGGCTCAGGCGAGCATGGAGCGGGGCAGGCGCGACTGCGCCTGGCCGTAGCGCGCGTCGGCCAGCAGGCCGTCCCAGCCCAGCGCGCCGCGGCCGATCAGGCCGGTCAGCGCGGCGGTGTTGAGGCGGCGCCCTTCGACCGCGCGCAGCGATTCCTCGACCAGCTCGGGATGGCAGACCAGGACCACGTCGCAGCCGGCGCCCAGGTGCGCGTCGATGCGCGACTTCACCCCGCCGGCGGAGAACGCCGCGGCCATGCCGATGTCGTCGGAGAAGACCACGCCGCGGAATCCCATCTCGCCGCGCAGCACCTCTTCGATCCAGAAGCGCGAGTAGCCGGCCGGTTCCGGGGCGATGGCCGGGTAGGCGACGTGCGCCATCATCACCGCATCGGCGCCGGCCTCGATGCCGGCGGCGAACGGGACCAGGTCCTCGGCGCGCAGCACCTCCAGCGGGCGCGGGTCGACCGCGTCGTCGAAGTGGGTGTCCTCGAGCACGGTGCCGTGGCCGGGGAAATGCTTGAGCGTGGCGGCCATGCCGACGCTGTGCATGCCGCGCACGTAGGCGCGGGTGAATGCGGCGACCACCTGCGGGTCGTCGCTGAAGGCGCGGTCGGCGATCGCGCGGTTGCCGCGGGCCAGGTCGACCACCGGGGCGAAGCTCAGGTCCACGCCGCTGGCGCGGATCTCGCTGGCCATCAGCCAGGCGTGTTCCTCGGCCAGTTTCAGCGCCGCATCGGGGTCCTGGCGGTACAGCGCGTCGAAGCTCTGCAGCGGCGGCAGTGCGGTGTAGCCGTCGCGGAAGCGCTGCACGCGGCCGCCTTCCTGGTCCACGCAGACCAGCTGCGGGCGCGGCGCGGCGGCGCGGATCGCGGCCGACAGTTCGGCCACCTGGTCGCGCGAGGCGAAGTTGCGCTTGAACAGGATCACGCCGGCCACGGCATCGTGCTGCAGCCAGTCGCGCTCCTGCGCGGTCAGTTCGGTGCCGGCGACGCCGATCACGAGCATGCGGGGGAACTCCGTTCGCGCGCGGTCCGCGCGCCGGGGCATTGTCGCAGATGCGCCCGACGGCTGTGGACGCCCGGTTGACGCCGCAAGCGGGCGGGGTGGGCGTTGCCGCGGGAGGTGCGGCGGCTAGACCTCGCAGCCGTCCGGGCCGCAGGCCGCGCCGCCGCTGCCGGCGGCACCGCCGCGGTCGCCCAGCGCCTGGCGCAGGGCGCCGGCGAACACTTCCGGCGGCTGCCCGCCCTGGACGGCGAGGCGGCCGTCGATCACGAAGGTCGGCACGGCGCGGATGCCCATGGCATGGGCCTGGGCGACCTGGGCGCGGACCTCGGCCAGGCCCTCGTCGCCGGCCAGGAACTCCTCGACCCGCGCGGCCGGCAGCCCGCCGGCGGCACCGGCGGCGACCAGGGTGGCGGTGGCGGCGAGGTTGCGGCCTTCGGCGAAGTGGGCGCGGAACAGCGCCTCGGCCACCGCCTGCGCATCGCCTTCGCGCGCGGCCAGCCACATCAGCCGGTGCGCGGGCAGGGTGCTGACCCGCACCTGGCCGCGGCCGAAGTCCATCGGCAGGCCCTCGCCCTGTGCGGTGGCCTGGGTGTGCGACAGCAGCTCCTGCGCGCGCTCGCGGCCGCCGAACTTCACCGTGTACGCCTCCAGCAGCGGTACCGGCTCGGTGCCGGCGTCCGGGTCGAGCTGGAACGGATGCCAGTGGATCTCGAGGGGCGGGGCGGCGTCGCCCAGCAGCTCCACGCCACGCTGGAAGCGGTGCTTGCCGATCCAGCACCAGGGGCAGACCACGTCGGACCAGATATCGATGCGCATCGCCGGAAGATGGGGCGTGCGCAGGCCCGGCGCAAGGCCGGGCGCCGCTCAGGCTTCGCCGCGTTCGGCCGGCGTCCAGCGCGAATACGGATGCGCGGCCAGCGCCAGGTTGTAGTAGCGCGGTTCGTCGGTGACCTCGGCGCCCAGCCAGTCCGGGCGGACGTAGGCCTCGTCGGCCGACCCGAGTTCCAGTTCGGCGACCACCAGCCCGGCGTTGTCGCCGAGGAACTCGTCCACCTCCCACAGATGCCCCTCGTGGCGCACGTAGTGGCGGTTCTTCTCGATGAGCCCGCCTACGCACAGGCCGAGCAGCTGGCGGGCGTCCTCGACCGGGATCGGGTAGTCGAACTCCTGCCGGGTATGCCCCAGCTGGCGCGACTTGAGGTTGAGGAAGGCCTGTTCGCCCTCGATCCGGACCCGCACCGAGGCCTTCTGCGCGCCGCCGGCGACGACCGCCAGGTCGTTGAGGTAGCCCTGGGCCATCGGCTGGACCCGTTCGGCCGCGCTGCGCCAGCCGTCGCCGGCGACCAGGAACTTGCGCTCGATCTCGATGCCCACTGCCGCCTCCGGCCTCGCACCCCGGAAGCGGGGCGGGCACATGCTACGCGGCCGGCGCCCGGTTGCCACGCGCCGGGCTGTCATTGCGCCCGGTCATGGACGCTGTTCCGGGCATCGTGTATTAAACCCGGCATCCCCCGACTTCCACACATCCCCGGTTCCCCGAATGCAGAAAGACAGCGCGATGCGCCTGCTCATCGTCGACGACCGCGTGGAGGATGCCGAAGCGATCGTCAGTACCCTGCGCAACGGCGGCATCGCGGTGCGCCCCCTGCGGCCGGCCACTGCCGCCGAACTCGAACACATGGTCGCCAGCCAGCCGATCGACCTGGTGCTGGCCGCCGAGTCCCGCTCGATGCCGCTGGACCATGTCCGCGCCCAGGTCGCCGCCAGCGGCAAGGACCTGCCGCTGCTGCTGCTGGTCGACCGGATCGACGACGCCGCGGTGCTGGGCACGCTCGGCGGCGGCGCCCGCGCGCTGGTGCTCAAGCACCGCCCGGAACACCTGCTGGAGACGGTCCGGCGCGAGTGGGCCGACCTGGAGGCCCGCCGCAGCCTGCGCCGGCTCGAGGCCCAGCTGCGCGAGACCGAGCGCCGCTGCGACTCGTTGATCGCCTCCTCGCGCGATCCGATCGCCTACATCCACGAAGGCATGCACATCCGCGCCAACGACGCCTACCTGGAGATGTTCGGGTTCGAGTCGTTCGACGAGGTGGAAGGCATGTCGCTGCTGGACCTGGTCGGCCCGCAGCACATCGAGGGCTTCAAGCAGCTGCTCAAGTCCCTGTCCAAGGGCGAGCCGCCGCCGGCCGAATACCTGATGGAGGCGCGCCACGTCGACGGCAGCACCTTCCCGGCGAAGATGGAGTTCGCTACCGCCACCTACGAGGGCGAGTCCTGCGTGCAGGTGGTGTTCCGCCGCCGCGAGGAAGTGGACCCGGAGCTGGCGCGCGAGGTCGAGGAGCTGCGCCAGCGCGACCAGGTCACCGGCCTGCTCAACCGCCCGACCTTCCTGCGCATGCTCGAGGACGCGGTGGCGGTGGTCGGCCGCGACGGCGGCCAGTACGGCTTCCTGCTGCTGGAGCCGGACCATTACGCGCGCCTGCTGCCGGACATCGGCCTGGACTCGGCCGACGCGCTGATCGCGGCACTGGCCGCGCGGGTGCGCGATTCGGTCGGCGGCGACGTCAAGGCCGCGCGCTTCGGCGAGCACAGCTTCGCCCTGCTGCTGGAAGGCAACCACGCCCGCACCAGGGCGGTGGCCGACGCGCTGCGCGAGGCGATCGCCACCCACGTGGTCAGCGTCGGCGACCGTTCGGTGGCGGTGACCGCCAGCATCGGCGGCGTGCAGGTCGGCGAGAAGATCGCCAGCGTGCCGCAGATCCTGGCCAGAGCGAACCAGTGCCTGGGCGCCGCCGCGGAACTGGGCGGCAACAGCGTGCAGGTGTTCGACCCGGGCGCGGCCGACCGCGCCGAGGAGGAGCGCATCGCCCGCTGGGTGGCGCGGATCCGCGAGGCGCTGTCCGGCGAGGGCTTCGTCCTGCACTGGCAGCCGGTGATGAACCTGCAGGGCGAGCCGGGCGAGTTGTACGAGGCGCACCTGCGGGTGGACGCCAACGGCGAGCTGGTCAGCCCGGCCGACTTCCTCGGCATCGCCGAGGAGCATGGCCTGCTCGGCGAGATCGACCAGTGGGTGGTGCGCCGCGCGATCGCGGTGCTGGCCGAGCGCGAGCGCACCGGCCGCCAGACCCGGTTGCTGGTGCGGGTCAGCGCGCCATCGTTCGGCACCCCGGGCCTGGCCGCGCTGGTCAAGCGCGAGCTGGCGGCCCATGGCGTCCCCGGCGAGCGGCTGTGGATGGAGGCGCCGGAGGCGAAGGTGTTCACCCACCTGCGCAACGCCCAGCAGTTCCTCCAGGCGGTGGCGCCGCTGGGCTGCCGCGTAGGCCTGGAGCAGTTCGGTTCGGGGCTGGATTCGTTCCAGCTGCTGACCCACTTCAAGCCGGCCTTCGTCAAGATCGACCCCGGCCTGACCGACGAGATCGGCAAGCCGGGCGAGGCCCAGGACAAGGTCCGCGAGATCACCGCGCGCGCCCGCGAGGAGGGCATCACCACGCTCGCCGCGCAGGTCGACGACGCGCAGGCGATGAGCCAGCTGTTCAGCGCCGGCGTGGACTTCGTCTCGGGCGACTTCGTCGCGCCGGTCGGCGCGCAGATGAATTTCGAGTTCGGCTGAGCGCGGGGGCGGCCGCACGCCGCCCCGCCACCACGCGCCAGCCCTCCAGCCGGAGCCGGCCATGCACGCGTTGCCGCCATTCGAAACCCATGTCGTCGACAACGTCCCGCCGCCGTTCGAGCCGCGGGACCTGTGGGCGGACGATGTCGCGCTGCGCGAGGCGGTCGCCGCCGCGGGCGCTGAGGGATACGCCGGCCGCCTGCAGGCCTACGGCCGCCTGGCCGGCGACGAGCTGTACCGGCTCGGCTTCGACGCCAACCGCGACCGCCCGCGGCTGCGCACGCACGACCGCAACGGCCGCCGCATCGACACGGTCGAGTTCCATCCGGCCTACCACCGGCTGATGGAGCTGGCCAAGGCGCACGGCGTGGCCGGCCTGTCCTGGCATGAACCGGGACCGGGCGCGCACGTGGCCCGCGCCGCGCTCAGCTACCTGCACCACCAGGCCGAGGCCGGCACCAGCTGCCCGCTGACCATGACCCACGCCGCGGTGCCCGTGCTGGCGCGCGAACCGGCGCTGCGTGCGTGGGCGGAAAAGGCGTCCGCGCCTGTCTATGACCCGCGCGACATCCCGGCGCTGGCCAAGGACGGCCTGACCCTCGGCATGGGCATGACCGAGAAGCAGGGCGGCTCGGACGTGCGCAGCAACGCCACCACCGCCACGCCGGACGGCGAGGCCTGGCGGCTGGTCGGGCACAAGTGGTTTTTCTCCGCGCCGATGAGCGACGGCTTCCTGGTGCTGGCGCAGGCGCCGGGCGGGCTGACCTGCTTCCTGCTGCCGCGGCGGCTGGAGGACGGGACGAAGAATGCGTTCCGGCTGATGCGGCTGAAGGACAAGCTCGGCGACTGGGCCAATGCCTCCAGCGAGGTCGAGTTCTGCGGCGCGCGGGCCTGGCGCGTCGGCGCGGAAGGCCGCGGCGTGGCCACCATCATCGAGATGGTGATGCTGACCCGGCTGGACTGCATGCTCGGCGCCGCCGCCGAGGTGCGCATGGCCCTGGCCCAGGCGCTGCACCACGCCCGGCACCGCGTCGCCTTCGGAAGCCGGCTGGTCGAGCACCCGCTGATGGCCAACGTGCTGGCCGACCTGGCGCTGGAATCGGAGGCGGCCACTGCCTTCGCCCTGCGCGTGGCCGCGGCGGTCGATGCCGCGCCGGCCGATCCGCAGGCCGCGGCCTTCGCCCGCGTCGCCACCGCGGTCGGCAAGTACTGGCTGTGCCGCCGCGCGCCGTCGCTGGTCAACGAGGCCCAGGAATGCCTGGGCGGCGCGGGCTATGTCGAGGAGTCGATCCTGCCGCGGCTGTACCGGCAGGCGCCGCTCAACTCGATCTGGGAAGGCAGCGGCAATATCCAGTGCCTGGACGTGCTGCGCGCGCTGGCCCGCGAGCCGGCCGCGGCGCAGGCGCTGCAGGCCGAGCTCGAACAGACTGCCCGGCGCCATCCGTTGCTGGAGCAGGCCGCCACGCACCTGCGGGGCCAGCTGGCCGCGCGCGATACGCTCGAACCGCAGGCGCGCCTGCTGGTGGAACGGCTGGCCCTGCTGCTGCAGGGCAGCGTGCTGGTGGCCAACGGCAGTCCGCTGGCCGAAGCCTTCCTGCGCAGCCGCCTCGGCGGCGGGCACGGCCTGGCGATGGGCACGCTGCCGCCGGACCTGGACTTCGCGGCGATCCTGGCGCGCGCGCTGCCGGCCTGAGCCGGCGCCTCAGTCGAGGAACTGCAGCCGCGCCAGTTCCGCGTACAGGCCGCCCTGGGCCAGCAGCTGCCCGTGGGTGCCTTCGGCGACGATCCGACCCTGGTCCATCACCACGATGCGGTCGGCGCGCAGCACCGTCGCCAGGCGGTGCGCCACGACGAGGGTGGTGCGCCCGCGCATCAGGTTCTCCAGGGCGTGCTGCACGGCGCGCTCGCTCTGCGCGTCCAGCGCGCTGGTGGCCTCGTCCAGCAGCAGCACCGGCGCGTCCTTGAGCAGGGCGCGGGCGATCGCCACGCGCTGCTGCTGGCCGCCGGACAGGCGCGTGCCGCGCTCGCCCAGTTCGCTGTGGTAGCCCTGCGGCAGCGCCTCGATGAAACCGTCGGCCTCGGCGGCGCGGGCGGCGGCACGCACCTCCTCGTCGCTGGCGTCGAGGCGGCCGTAGCGGATGTTGTCCATCGCGCTGGTGGCGAACAGCACCGGGTGCTGCGGCACCAGCGCCACCTGGCTGCGCAGCTGCGCCGGGTCGGTGTCGCGCAGGTCGATGCCGTCGATGCGCACGCTGCCGGACTGCGGATCGTGGAAACGCAGCAGCAGCGACAGCACCGTGCTCTTGCCGGCGCCGGAAGGCCCCACGAGGGCCACCGTCTCGCCGGGGCGCACGTGCAGGTCGAAGCCGTTGAGTGCCGGCGCCTCGGGACGCTCCGGGTAATGGAACAGCACCTGCTCGAAGCGGATTTCGCCGCGCAGCGGCACCGGCAGCGCCACCGGCGAGGCCGGCGCGGCCACCTGCGGCTGTTCCTGCAGCAGCTCGGAGATGCGGCCCATGCCGCCGGCGGCGCGCTGCAGCTCGTTCCAGACCTCGGCTAGGGCGCCGACCGAGCCGCCGCCGATCAGCGCGTACAGCACGAACTGGCCCAGGGTGCCGGCGCTCATCGTGCCTTCGATCACGTCGTGGGCGCCGGACCACAGCACCAGCACGATCGCGCCGAACACCAGCACGATGGCCGCGGCGGTCACCGCCGCCTGCGCGCCGATGCGGCGCCGCGCGGTGGCCACGGCCACCTGCAGCGCCGAACTGAAGCGGCCGCGCTCGTAGGGTTCGCGGGCATAGGCCTGCACCGTGCGCACCGCGCCGAGGGTCTCGGCGGCCAGGGCGTGGGCGTCGGCGACGCGGTCCTGGCTGGCGCGCGAGGCCTTCTCCAGGCGCCGCGCGCCCAGCACGATCGGCAGCACCGACAGCGGGATGCCGACCAGCGAGTAGGCCGCCAGGTGCGGGCTGGTCACGAACAGCATCACCAGCGAGCCGATCACGGTGACGGTGCTGCGCAGGGCCACCGACATGGTCGTGCCGATCACGCTGCGCAGCAGCTCGCTGTCGGCGGACAGGCGCGAGACCAGTTCGCCGCTGCGGCTGCGGTCGTGGAAGGCCGGATCCAGGCCGATCAGGTGCGCGTACAGGCGCTCGCGCAGGTCGGCCACGACCTTCTCGCCCAGCAGCGACACGAAGAAGAAGCGCGCGGCGGTGGCCACTGCCAGCACCACCGCGACCACGAACAGCAGGCCGAAGGCGCGGTTGATCTGGCTGCCGCCGCCGAAGCCGTGGTCGATCATGTAACGCACCGCCACCGGCAGGCTCAGCGTGGCGGTGGAGGACACCGCCAGTGCGACCAGCCAGGCACCGAACAGGCCCAGGTGCTGGCGCACGAACGGCCACAGCGTGCCCAGGCTGCCGATGCGGCGCAGGCGGCTTTCCTTCTGTTCCGACATCAGCCGGCCTCCGTGGTGGTTTCGCCGACCGTGAAGCGCACGCGGTCGCGGGTGGCATCGCGCAGGCGCGCCTGCAGCGCCGGCGCTTCGGTCGCCGGGAGGCGCAGGCTCAGGTGCGCGCCGTCGGCCTCGAAGCGTTCGCCGGTTTTCTCCGCCGCGTGCGCGTGCAGGGCGCTGTGCACCGTGCCGAGCTCCTCGAAGGGGCAGGCCAGTTCAAGGGCGACCATCGCCACCAGCGGCTGGCGCTCGGCCAGGCGCAGGCATTCGGCCGCCGCGCCGCCGTAGGCGCGGACCAGGCCGCCGGCGCCGAGCTTGATCCCGCCGAACCAGCGGGTGACCACCACGACCACGCGGTCGTAGCCCTGGCCGTCGATCGCGGCGAGGATCGGGCGGCCGGCGGTGCCGGCCGGTTCGCCGTCGTCGCTGGAACGGTAGTCCTGGCCGATCCGCCAGGCCCAGCAGTTGTGGGTCGCGTCCGGATCGGACACCTGGGCGATGAAATCCAGCGCCGCGACCGCCGAGCTGACGGCAGTGGCCTGGGCGAGGAAGCGGCTGTGCCGTACTTCGAGGAGGTGGCGGGCCGGGGCGGCGAGGGTATCGGTCATCTGCCGACATTGTAGCCGGCGGCTCCGGAAGACCCGGTGCGCAACCTGGTGCGCATGCCGGCGTCAGTCGAGCAGCGCCCTCAGGTCCTCCGGGATGGCGATGTCGGGATGGGCGCGCACGAAGCGCTGCAGGCTGGCCTTCGCCAGTGCGTCGTTGCCGTCGTCGCGATGTTCGCGGATGCGCGGCAGCCACCGGTCGGCCGGTAGCGTGGCGTCGGCCTCCAGCGTGGCGACGTCGGCGGCGGACAGCCCCGGTTCCCGGGCGAAGGCGGTCGCCTGGCGCGCGGCCTGCGCCTCGCGCACCTTGCTGGCGGGCGGCAGCTGTGCCGCGGGTGCGGCCATCGCGCCGGCATCGGCCGCCGGTGCCGGCGGCGGGGGCGGCGGCGGGGAGGGTTCCTGGTAGAGATCGGCCGCGGCAGGCGCCGGCGCGGCCGCAGGGGCAGGGGCAGGGGCAGGGGCAGGGGCAGGGGCGGCCTGTGCCGCCTGGCGCGCCGCTTTCTCCGCCCGTTCCGAAGCGCGCTGGCGCGCGGCGGCGGTCGCGGCCCGGTGGGCCTGTTCGCGCGCCGCGGCAGCGGCGGCCTCGGCTTCGGCCTGACGCGCGGCCTCTTCCTGGCGCTGCGCGGCGCGCTCGCTGGCGGCGGCCACCGCGGCACGGCGTTCGGCATCGGCTTCTTCGCTGGCGACGGGCGCCTCGGTGGGGGGCGGAGTGTCCGCCGGCATGGGCAGGGAACGCAGCGCCGTGACCGTGGCATCGCCGCCGGCGGCTTCCGCGGCCGCGTCGGCTTCCGCCGCCGGCGCGGGCGCGGCGGCGGGCCGTGGCGGCTCGCGCAGCTGCCAGGCCACGCCCACCGCCAGGGTCACCGTGGCGGCCAGGCCCACCGCCACCGGCCAGCGTCGCAGCGGACGCCGCGAATGCCGTTGCGTGCCGCCCGCGGGCGTGGGGGCGGGCGCGGGTTGGCGCAGCGCGTCGCGCGCCGCGGCCAGGATGCGCGCGTCCAGCAGCTCCGACGGGGCTTCGCCCGGTTCGGAGTCCGCCAGCAGGCGCGCCAGGGCGCGCTCTTCCGGATCCAGGGGTTCGTGTCGGCCGTTCATGGGTTCAACCTCGCGCGCAGCTTGTCCAGCGCGTAGCGCAGCCGCGACTTGACCGTTTCCCGGCCGCTCCCCGTGATCCGGCCGATCTCTTCCAGGCTCAGTTCCTGCTGCAGGCGCAGCAGCACGGCTTCTCGCTGCTCGTCCGGCAGCTCGTCCAGCGCCTGCTGCAGCCGCTCGCGCTCCTCGTCGCGGCCGGCCAGGCCCTCCGGATCGTCGGGATCGGCAAGGGCGGCGGTGCGCAGGTCGGCGTCCAGCGGCACCGGCGGCCGATGCCGCTGCGCGCGCCAATGATCGTTCAGGCGGTTATGGGCAATCCGGTACAACCAGGTGGCGAAGGCAGCCTCGGGCTTCCAGCCGCTGCGCGCGGCGATCACCCGCTGCCATACGTCCTGGTAGATCTCCTCGGCCAGCGGCCGGTCGCGCAGCTGGCCAAGCAGGAAGCGGAACAGCGGATCGCGGTGGCGCCGGTACAGCGCCTCGAACGCGGCCGCGTCGCCGCCGGCCCAGGCCAGCATCAGGACTTCGTCTTCGGCGGCGGCTGGCTGCTCCATGGCGACCAGACTACGGGACGCGGCGCGGGGCGCAAGCGCCGGCGCATGCCCGCGGCGTCGCCGCGATGGGTGGGGCAGGGGAAGGCGGGCCTGTTCCATGCGGGGACAAACGCGCAGGAAGGCGCGACGGGGTCCACCGCGCGCAAGTTGCCGCTGGAACGTTATGCTGGGGGCCGGGGTTCCCGGACCGGACCTGAATGAGCCAGGCCAGCACAGCCGAAGACGCGCCGGGAACGGTGCTGCAGGCGTATCCGATCGCGCGCGCGCCGCTGTTGCGCGCGCTCGCGGTGCTGCACGCGCAGTTGCCGGACGACGCCGAGGTCGTGCTGGGCTGGTCCGACGCCGTGCTCGGCACCCACGTGCTGACCGAACCGCCGGCGCTGGCCGGGGCCACCCAGCGGATGGAACTGGCGCTAGCCGGGGTCTCGCCGCTGGAGGCCGGGCCGGACACGCTGGCACTGTCGTGGAGCGACGAGGAAGACGCGCGCCTGTGCCTGCTGGCCAAGCTGCCGGCGGCGATGGAGCGTTCCAGGTCCACCGCATGGATGGCCAGCGCCCGCGCCCTGCTGGATTCGGCGATGGACTCGGCCCGCGCGCGGGCGCGGATGGAACGCCTGGAGACCTCGCGCCGCCTGCAGCAGGCGCTGTTCGAGATCGCCGAGCTGGCCAGCGCCGAGGTCGAGATGGGCGAGATGCTCAAGCGCCTGCACGACATCATCGGCTCGCTGATGTACGCGCCCAACTGCTACATCGTCACCTACGACGAGGAGCGCGAGTCGGTCCGCTTCATCTATTTCGCCGACGGGGTCGACGACTACCAGCCCGACCCGGAGCAGGAGTGGACCGAACGCGAGATGCCCAACAGCCTCACCTTCGCCCTGCTGCGCCACGGCAACGCGCTGCGCGGACCGTCCACCCTGATCCGGCGCACCCTGCAGATCCAGTACAGCGAGGCGCAGGGCCCGGACAGCCAGGACTGGCTGGGCGTGCCGATGAAGCGCGGCGACAAGGTCTGCGGCGCGATCGTGGTGCAGAGCTACGACCGCCCGGCCAGCTATACCGACGAGGACCGCGCCCTGCTGGGCTACGTCGCCCAGCACGTGCTGACCACGCTGGACCGGCGCCAGGCCCAGGCCGAGCTGGAGCGGCGCGTGCGCGAGCGCACGATCGAGCTGCAGTACGCCAACCGCGAGCTGCAGGACGAGGTGGTCGAGCGCCAGCGCGCCGAGCGCCTGCAGCACGCGCTGTTCCGCATCACCGAGATGGCGATGAGCTCGGACTCGCTGGACCAGTACTACGCCAAGGTCCACGCCGCGGTCGACGAGCTGATCTACGCGCGCAACTTCTACATCGCGCTGTTCACCGAGGACCAGCAGTCGATCGAGTTCGAGTACTCGGTCGACGAGAACGGCGACCATCGCCCGACCCGCCGGCTCAGCAATGGCTTGACCGAATACGTGCTGCGCAAGCGCGAGGCGCTGCTGGCCGACCGCGACAGCATCGACCGCCTGGTCGCCGCCGGCGAGGTCCACGAGTACGGGATCCGTGCCTACAGCTGGCTGGGCGTGCCGCTGCACCGCGACGGCGAGGTCGTCGGCGTGATCGTGGTGCAGAGCTACACCCCGGGGATCCGCTTCACCACCGACGACCAGCGCCTGCTCGCGTTCGTCGCCCACAACATCAGCAACGGCCTGGCCCGGCAGCGCGCCCAGGAACGCCTGCGCGCCGCCCACGCCGAGCTGGAGCGCCGCGTGATCGAGCGCACCAAGGAGCTGGAGAAGGCCAACGAGCAGCTGGTCGCGCAGATCGCCGAGCGCGTCCGCGCCGAACAGCGGCTCACCCACCAGGCCCTGCACGACGCGCTGACCGGCCTGCCGAACCGCGCCTGCCTGCTGGACTGCATGGCCAGCGCGATCGGCCGCGCGCGCCACGGCGACGGCATGCCGTTCGCGGTGCTGTTCCTGGACCTGGACCGGTTCAAGCTGGTCAACGACTCCATCGGCCACGCCGCCGGCGACGAGCTGCTGGTCGGGGTGGCCAAGCGGATCGTTTCGGCGATGCGCGCCGACGACGTGGTCGCGCGCCTCGGCGGCGACGAGTTCGCGATCCTGGTCAGCTGCCCGGACGGCGGCGACAGCGTGCGCGACCTGGCGCCGCGGCTGCTGGCCCTGATCGGCCGCCCGCTGTGGGTGGCCGGGCGCGAGCTGTTCCCCTCGGCGAGCATGGGCATCGCCCTGTGGCACCCGCGCTACGAGTCCGGCGAGGAACTGCTGCGCGACGCCGACGCTGCGATGTACCGCGCCAAGAACGAGGGCCGCGACTGCTACGCGATCTTCGACGAGGCGATGCGCGAGCAGGCGGTGCGCAGCCTGGACCTGGAGGCGGACCTGCGCCGGGCGATCAAGAACCGCGACTTCCTGCCGTACTACCAGCCGATCGTGCGCCTGGAGGACGGCGTGGTGGTCGGCCACGAGGCGCTGCTGCGCTGGCAGCACGAGCGCCGTGGCCTGCTGCCACCGGCCGAATTCATCGCCCTGGGCGAGGAGAGCGGGCTGATCGAGCAGGTCGACTGGCAGCTGTACGAGCAGGTGATCAGCGAACTGGCCCGCGACGGTTCCGGCTATGTCTCGGTGAACGTCTCGCCGCGGCATTTCCGCTCGCCGGACTTCGCCGACCGCCTGCTCGGCCTGCTGCACGCGGTCGACGCCGACCCGGCGCGGCTGCGGGTGGAGATCACCGAGGTCGCGCTGCTCGACGACGCGCCGCGCACCCTGCGCATCCTCAACACCCTGCGCGAGCACGGCGTGCTGGCCCTGCTGGACGACTTCGGCACCGGTTTCTCGGCGCTGTCCTACCTGCACCGCTTCCCGATCTCTGGCCTGAAGATCGACCGCAGCTTCGTCGCGGGCCTGGACGCCGATGGCGGCCGCCAGGAGAGCCTGGCCCTGGTCCGCGCGATCCTGGCCCTGGCCGGCACCCTCGGCATCGAGACGGTGGGCGAAGGCGTGGAAACCGCCGCCCAGCGCGACATCCTCGCCGAGCTGGGCTGCCGCTGCGGGCAGGGCTTCCTGCTCGGCCGGCCCTCGCCGCGCCGCCAGGGCTGAGCCGCCGGAGCGGCCCTTCGGGCCCGCGGTTCGGGCGCCGTTGCCCGCGGGCGTCTAGAATGCGCACATGCAGCACGACGCCGTCACCCAGCCCACGCCCCCCGCCTCGATCGGCCCCTGGCCGCGCCGTTCCACCCGCAAGGTCATGGTCGGCGGCATCGCCGTCGGTGGCGGCGCGCCGGTGGTGGTGCAGTCGATGACCAATACCGACACCGCGGACGTGGCGTCCTCGGTGAAGCAGGTGGCCGAGCTGTGGCGCGCCGGTTCGGAGCTGGTGCGCCTGACCGTGAACACGCCGGAGGCGGCGGCGGCGATCCCGCGGATCCGCGAGAAGCTGCTGATGATGGGCGTCGACGTGCCCCTGATCGGCGACTTCCACTACAACGGCCACCAGCTGCTGGCCGCCGAGCCGGCCTGCGCCGAGGCCCTGGCCAAGTACCGGATCAACCCCGGCAACGTCGGCTTCGGCAAGAAGAAGGACACCCAGTTCGCCTCGATCATCGAGAAGGCGATCGAGTACGGCAAGCCGGTGCGGATCGGCGCCAACTGGGGCTCGCTGGACCAGGCCCTGGCCGCGCGGCTGATGGACGAGAACAGCCAGCGCGCCGAGCCCTGGGACGCCGGGCGGGTGCTGCGCGAGGCGCTGATCCGCTCGGCGCTGGATTCGGCCGACCGCGCGGTGGAACTGGGCCTGCCCGCCGACCGCATCGTGCTCAGCTGCAAGGTCAGCGGCGTGCAGGAACTGATCGCGGTGTACCGCGACCTGGCCTCGCGCAGCGACTACGCCCTGCACCTGGGCCTGACCGAAGCCGGCATCGGCAGCAAGGGCATCGTCGCCTCCAGCGCGGCGCTGGCGGTGCTGCTGCAGGAAGGCATCGGCGACACCATCCGCATCTCGCTGACCCCGGAACCGGGCCAGCCGCGCACCGCCGAGGTGGTGGTGGCGCAGGAACTGCTGCAGACCACCGGCCAGCGCGCCTTCACCCCGATGGTCACCGCCTGCCCGGGTTGCGGCCGCACCACCAGCACCTTCTTCCAGGAGCTGGCCAAGACCGTGCAGGAGCACGTGCGGGCGAAGATGCCGGAATGGCGCATCTCGCACCCGGGCGCGGAGAACCTGTCGCTGGCGGTGATGGGCTGCGTGGTCAACGGCCCGGGCGAATCGCGCCACGCCAACATCGGCATTTCCCTGCCGGGCACCGGCGAGGCGCCCTCGGCACCGGTGTTCGTCGACGGCGAGAAGAAGGTCACGCTCAAGGGCGAGAACATCGCCGCCGAGTTCGTGGCCCTGATCGACGAGTACGTCGACACGCGCTATGCACGGAAGGCCGGCTGAGCCGCAGGCCCGGTCGGTCCTTGCCGCGCTGCGCGGCCGCTGGCGCCGGCTGGCGCTGCTGTTCGTCGGCCTGCTGCTGCCGCTGTGGCTGTTCGCCGAGCTGGCCGACGAGATCCATGAAATGGAGGCGCTGGTCTTCGACGACGCGCTGCTGCTGCGCGTGCACGCATGGACCTCGCCGCTGCTGGACCGGGTGTTCGTCTGGTTCAGCCTGGCCGGCTATCGCTACGGCGTGGTGCCGCTGGACATCGCCATCGCCCTGGGCCTGCTGCTGGCGCGGCGCTGGCGCGAGGCGGCGTTCGCCAGCGTGTCCTTCATCGGTTCGGCGCTGCTGAACCTGGGCACCAAGCAGTTCTTCCAGCGCGAGCGTCCCTCGCTGTGGGATTCGATCGCGCCGGAAACCACCTTCAGTTTCCCCAGCGGCCACGCCATGGGTTCGGCGACGCTGGCCGCGGTCGTGGTGCTGCTGGCCTGGCACACGCGCTGGCGCTGGCCGGTGCTGCTGCTGGCGGCGCTGTTCACCGGCATGGTCGGGGTGTCGCGCATGTACCTGGGCGTGCATTACCCGTCCGACGTGCTCGGCGGCTGGGCCGCCGGCCTGGCCTGGGCCTCCGGGGTCTACCTGGTGCTGTTCCGCGCGCGCCGGCCGTGGCGGCGGCGCCACTAGCGCCACCGCTGGATGGGCGCCGTGCCCGATGCGTTGCACCGGGCGCGGCTTCTGATACCTAGCGGCCGAAGCGGTCGAGCAGCTTGTCGGCCGCCCTGTCGAGCAGGGCCGGGGCCTTGCCGCCGGAAAGCGCGGAGGAACCGCCCGAACTCGCGCCGACGTTGGTGAAGGCGACCGGGAAATCGCGGACCTTGCGGATGCGGCCCTGGCCCAGGTCCTCGAACTGCACGAAGGTGGCATTGAGGTCGAAGGCGTCGCCCGGCGTCTGCCCCCGCGCCATGGTGCGCCGCGCGGCGATGGTCACCGTGCGCGTGCCGCCAGGCATGATCACCGCCGAGGTGTCGGCCCGGCTGCTGCTGGCCACCGGGATGCCCTTGACCGTGCCGTAGCGCGAGTCCAGCTCCAGGTGCGTTTCGTACCGGTAGCCGTGGCTGTCGGTCGCCATCCAGGAGCCGAACTGGTAGTTGAGGACCAGCGGCGTGGTGCCGGTGTTGCGCAGGGTGATCGTCGCGGTGACGGTGGCCCGCGAATGCCGGCTGTCGAAGCCGACGCGGAGGGCGTCCAGGCGCGCTTCGAGGGCGTCGTGCTTCCAGCGGGCGCCGGCGTGCTGGTCGGTGGCCGCGCACTTCGACTGCAGCGCCTGCAGTTCCTGGCGCAGGCGTTCGTTCTCCTGCTTCAGCTGGGCCGCGGTCTGCGCGTGCGCGGGAAGGGTGGCGGCCAGCGCCAGGAACAGCAGGCCGCGACGGGCGGTCTTGGAATTCATCGTGGTTCTCCGGTTCGTGGAAGGGCGCGCACGTGGATTCAGGCCGCGACCAGCAGCACGAAGGTGACGACCGCCCAGGCGACGACGCCGGCCAGTGCGCCGAGCACGGTCAGCAGCAGCTGCCTGACCGCGCCGCCGCCGTTGCCCTTGAGGAACAGGACGAGCGCGCCGATCGCGCCGGTGAAGATCCCGGCGAGCAGGGAGAAGATGCCGATCACCGGGACGAGCGAGCCGGCGAGGAGGATCCCGGTCAGCACCTTGAACGTGGTGGAAATCCCGCGCGTATCGCGCTCGGCGGCCTCGCGGCGCGCGCGGCGCAGGGCGAGTTCGTGGGCGACGAGGGCCTCGCCGTCCTGCGGCGGGCGCTCCTGGCTGGCGACCTGGTTCACGGCGCACCTCCGAACAGCGCGGCGGCGCACGCGGCGGCGTCGTAGCACTCCTCGTCCTTCTTCGCCGCCTGCGCCGACACGCTGCCGTCGGGCCCGTACTCCACCAGCACCCGCTTGGCCTTGTCGGTGACCTGCACGCGGGTGACCAGCGCCTCGACCCGCTGGTTGTTGAGGTCGGCGGACTGGGCGAAGAAGTACACCTTCAGCCGCGGCTTGTTCCCGTAGTTGCCGCGCATGGCCTCGATCTGGCGGGCGAGCGCTTCCTCGGGCACCGGCACGAAGGCCAGCTGCGCGTAGTTGGCCCAGCCCAGGGTGTAGGCGCTGTTGTCGTAGAAGTAGCGGTGGCGCGAATCGCTGAACTCGCCGACGGGGAAACCCTTGCGGGCGAAGTCGTACGGCCCCAGGTCGGCGTCGGACACTTCCATCCAGCCGTAGGGATTGGCCTGGGCGGCGGCGATCTGCGCCTCCAGCTGCGGCGTGATCGCCTGCAGCAGGTCGTTCCGGCGGAAGCTGTCGCTGGTGCGGCGGTACTCCTGGGAGTACGCCTCGGCGAGCTTGGCGAAGTCCGGCGGCAGCTTCGACGCGGCGACGTAATGGAACATCACCTGGTTGCCGCTCTTGAGCTCCGGGTAGGCCGACAGCGGGCGCGAGGCATCCGGCTGCGGCAGCGCGGGCCTGGCCGCGGCGGCGGTGGCCGGCGCTCCCGCTTGCTCCGGCTGTTCGCCGGGCGTGGCGTCCGCGGCACCGGCCGCGGGCTTGCCTTCCCGCTTTCCGCAGGCGACCAGGGCCAGCGCGGCCAGCAGGGCGAGGGACAGCTGTTTCGTCTTCATGGTTCCTCCTTGGGTGAAGCGGTCGGTTGGGGCTCAGGGGCGGTGGACAGGGAAGGCGCGTTTCAGGCCGGCGAACGCGATGAACAGCGCCGCCAGCAGGCAGGCCCAGGCGCCTGTGCCGATGCAGGGCAGGGCGGCCAGCGGGTCCGCGACCTGCTGGCCGGGATCCGTACCCGGGACATCGCCCATGGCACGGGTCGCGCGGGCGGTGGCGCCGAAGATGTCGAAGAGGGGTTTGAGCGTGGCCAGCAGCGGCAGCAGCAGGGCCAGCCAGGCGGCGCGGCTGCGCCAGGCCAGCGGCAGCGCGAACGAGAGCATCGCCAGCACCGGCAGGTACGCACCGGACACGGGTACGCCAGGTGCCGGCGAGGCTCCGGCCAGTCCAAACAGGGTGAAGCTGCGGACGCCTGCTCCGGATGCGGCAGCGACCGAAACGAAGGGCAGCAGCAGCGCGGACAGGGCGAACAGCGCATAGGCGGCCAGCAGCCGTGCGTCTGGGCCGCGTGCCACGGCCGGCGTCGGGACGCCGCCGGCATCGGGCGTGGATCGGCCGAGGGCATCCGCCAGCGTCCTGGCCAGTTGCCTGGCACGCTCCCGGACCCGCACGTGGCCCGGCACCAGGGCCACCGACTGCAGCGCGTCGCCGGCCAGGGTCAGCTCGACGACCTGGTTCACCGCGGGGGCGATCCCGCTGTGCCACTGCCGGATCGCGAACGGGAACTGGCGGTTGCCGGCGGCGATCAGGCCGCGTCCGTCGCGATCGCTGTAGTGGATGATCCTGCCCCGCATGCCGGGTCCCCCGTTCCGTGGCGCCGTGTGCTGGCGTCTGGTCGGAGAAGCTGCGGCGGGCAGGGCAAACCTGTCCCCACGACTCGCAAACCAAATTCAAACGGATTGCAATTCGTTGATTTGCAAAGGGTGCTGCGCCCCGGATGCGGCTCTGCGAATGCGGGCGGCGTCCGGCCACCGGCCCGGCTACGGCGCGAGCGCGCGCCACCGGACCCAGGCAGGGCCGGATTCGATGGGGGGTGCAGCGCGATTGCCGACGACCGGAAGCCGGGTCATCCGGGGAGGCTCACCGGTCCGGGCCGGAGCTTCCGGGGTCGGGCACGGCCGTCCACGGACCGGCATGCGCGTCGAGGTGGGCCATCAGCAGGCTGGCGATACGTGCGTGGTCGGCGAGCGATGGATGGAAGTGGCAGCCGCCCATGTCCAGGCCGTCGACCTCGACGAAGCCGATCCGCGTCTCGCCCGAATCGCGCAGCTCCGCGACGGCAGCCTGGGCCGCCGCGCTGATCCGGCCCTCGTGCAGCGCGGTGGCCCACACCAGCAGGTAGGCGTGCGGATGCCGCGCGCGCAACGCACGCAGGAAGCCGGCGTAGCGGGCGATGAAGTCCGCACGCAGGGCTTCCGCGTCGGGCCAGCGTTCGCCCGGGTGCAGCGGCGTGGAGAAGTCGTTGGTGCCCAGCGCGACCACGATCGCCTGCGGATCCCAGTCGTCGTCCGCGACCGCGTCGCCGTCCAGCAGCACGTAGGGCCAGGCCTGCGGCAGCGTGCGGCCCGCCCCGCCAGCGTAGTTGCGCACCACGCCGCGGCCGGAGATCGCGCTGATCCGGTAGTCGGCGCCGTAGTGGCGGGCCAGCAGCGGGCCGAAGGCGCGGGTGTTGTCGGTGCGTTGCCAGACTTCCGCCTCGCTGCAGTCGCGCGTAGCGGAGAGGTTGCCGTAGCCGACGGTGTGCGAGTCGCCGACGAACTCGATCCTCGCTTCGCGCCGGGGCAGGGACGGGGCGCGGCTGCCCGGCGGCAGCAGGAAGCCGTCGAAGCGCTTCGGCCCGGCCTGGTGTTCGGTCGCGATATCGATGCGTACGGTATGCGGTGCATCGGCCAGTCCGTCCACGCGGTACACGCCGGGCGCGGGGCTGGCCAGCGTGGCCACGGGTTCCCCGTCGACGCGCACGTGCAGGATCACTTCGCCCGGCCCGATCGCGAAGGCGATCGCCTGGCCATGGAACGCGGTTTCGAAATAGAGACCGGGCCACTGGTACACATACCCGGCGCCGTCGCGCAGCACGCGACTGCCGGTGTGCACAGGCGCCGCAGCCTCCGTAGCCCGGGCAAGAGCTGCACACCCGGAATCCGTGCATGTCGAAAGGACAGCCGCGGATGCGGCCTCTGGCCTTGTCCGGGCAACCGGTCCGGACTGCGGCGAATCAACCCGTGCCGGTGCGGCGGGGGCCGCCGCGATACCAAGCAGCAGCGCGAGGAGGAGGGGCTTCATGCGGGCAGGGCGTGGCCGGTGACCGCCGCATCATCCTGCATCGGCGGCGCCCGTGTCTGCGTGGTGCGGGAGCCGGAAAAGACAAAGGCCCGGGCAATGCCCGGGCCTTCTGGTATTTGGTGGAGCCAGGGAGGATCGAACTCCCGACCTCGTCATTGCGAACGACGCGCTCTCCCAGCTGAGCTATGGCCCCACGGTCGCATCGGCGAACCTGTGCGAGGACGCAATTCTAGCCCGACCCGGAGCCGCCTGCCAACAGGGGGGACAACGCCGGTTCAAGTTCGCGCCGGCGCCAGCCCTGCAGCGCCGGCGGCCACTGCCCGCCGTCGAGCAGCGACTCCAGGTGGCGGCGCGAGGCGAGCACGCCGTCTGGCAGTGACAGCTCGGCGCTGCGCCTGGCCACGGCGTCCTGCAGGCGCCGCAGCGCGTTGCGGTCCGGGTCGCCGGCGGGCGCGGGCATCGCGTCCTCGTCGGCCAGCGGGGTGGAGATGGCCTGCCACAGCGCGCTGGCCAGCTTGCGCGGCGCCTTCGGCATGGCGTCGAGGCGTTGCTGCAGGGCGCGCGCGTCGGCCGGCGGATCGCGCGACAGCAGCACCGCCAGTTCGTTGTCCAGCACCCAGCTGCGCGGCAGGTCGTGCTCGCGGGCATGGCGCTCGCGCCAGCGCAGCAGGCGCAGCAGGCGGCGTTGGCCGGGGGCGTCGAGGAACTGCGCCGAGCGCAGCGACAGGTGCGGCCAGGTTTCGCCTTCGTCGCGGCTGGCGGTAGCCAGCGCGCGCTCGACGTCCTCGGCCAGCCAGTCCTCGCGGTCGAGTTCGCGCAGCCGGCCGGAGGTGGCCGCGTACAGCGCGTCGAGGTGGCGCACGTCGTCGGCGGCGTACTCGAGCTGGGCGGCGCTGAGCGGGCGGCGCAGCCAGTCCGAGCGGGTCTCGCCCTTGGGCAGGGTCACGCCGGTGATCTGTTCGACCAGCTTCTGGTAGCCCATGCCTGCGCCCATGCCGGCGATCGCGGCGGCGACCTGGGTGTCGAACATCGGCTTCGGCAGGGTGCCGCAGGTGCAGCGCAGCGCGATCAGGTCCTCGCTGGCGCTGTGCATCACCTTGAGCACGTGCGGGGCATCGAGCCAGGCGGCCAGCGCCTCGGCCATGCCGGGGACCAGCGGGTCGACCAGCAGGATGTCGTCGCCGACCGCCATCTGCACCAGCGCCAGGCGCGGCCAGTAGGTGCGTTCGCGGATGAATTCGGTATCCAGGCCGATGCGCGGCGGCGCATCCTGGAGCCGGCGCAGGAGTTCGCCGGGCTGGTCGATCCAGAGGGGTTCTGACACGTGGGTTCCGTGGTCTGGGGCTGTTGCTTCGTTGCCCCTGGGGGGCGGGATAGCCTAACGTCAAACCGGCTGGGACGGTTCAACGGAGGGATCTGGATCTTGCGCACGGGCATACGGGCATTGCTGTGGACCACGCTGCTGCTGGCCGCCGCCTGCGGCCGCGCGCCCGAAGCCGGCGCGCCGGCCCCCGCGCAGGCACCCGGGGCCGCGGAAGCGGGCCCGGATCCGGCGCCGGGCGCGTCGCCCAGCGTGACCGTGCGCGGCGACGAGAGCGAGGCCGTGGTCAGCGCCTGGACCCCACCTGAGGTAGAGCTGGAGGGCGCCGACCGCGCGGCCCTGCTCGCGCAGGCTGCCGGGGCACTGGAAGACGGCCGCCTGTTCGAGGACGCGCAGGCGGCGGTGCCGATCTACCTTGCCCTGGCCGGCTCCGATCCGAAGGACCGCGCCGCCCGGCGCGGCCTGCAGCGCGCGCAGGCGCAGGTGCTGCGGGAGGCGCGGGCGGCACTGGCCGCCGCGGAGGAGGATCCGGATGCGCTGGCCCGGGCCTCGCAGCTGGCCGAAGTCGCCCGTGCGGTCGCGGCCGGGGACGCTGCCGTGGTCGCCCTGCAGCGCGACGTGGAACTGGCGCGGCGGCTGGACGGGCTCAACCGTGCCGGCGAGGACGACCTGCGCGCCGGCCGCCTCGGCGAACAGGGCGACGGGGCGCTGGCCTGGTTCCGCGATGCGCTGGCGCTGCGCGCGGACGATCCGCGCGCCCTGCAGGGACGTGCGGCGGTGGAGAGCGCGGCGCTGCGCCGCGCCGGCGATGCCGCCTCCCGCTTCGACTTCGCCGAGGCCGAGCGCTGGCTCGGCCATGCCCATGCGGTGCGCGAGGACGCCGCCGGCGCGGTGGCCGATGCGCGCCAGCGGGTGGAGTCGCTGCGTGCCGCGCGCATCGCCGCGCTGCGCGATGCCGCCCTGCGCGACCTGGGCGATGGCGGCATCGGCGGCCTGCGCCAGGCGCGCATGCGGCTGGATGACATCCTGCGCATCGCCGCGCCCGGCGACCCGGTCGCGGCGCAGTTGCGCGAACGCATCGACCTGGCCACCCACTACGGCGTGTTCCGGCCGGGGCAGGTGTTCACCGACGCGCTGGCCGACGGCAGCCGCGGACCACAGATGGTGGTGGTGCCGCACGGCGGCTTCCGCATGGGCGCGCTGGACAGCGAACCGGGCGCCGCGGCAGCGGAGAAGCCGGCGCACTACGTGCGCTTCGACCGCGGCTTCGCCATGTCGCTGACCGAGGTCACCGTGGCCGAGTTCGGGCGCTTCGTCGCCCAGGCCGGCGCGCGTCCGCGCGCGACCCGGCGCGGCAACTCCATCGTCTACGACGAACGCAGCGGCAACTTCGTCCGCCGCAGCGGGGTGGACTGGCGCTCCGGCTACGACGGCAGGCCCGCCGCGCCCAACGACCCGGTGCTGCATGTCAGCGTGCGCGACGCGGAGGCCTACGCGGCCTGGCTGTCGCAGCAGACCGGGCGCCACTACCGCCTGCCCAGCGAAGCGGAATTCGAATACGCGCTGCGCGCCGGCGGCGACGGCCGTTATCCCTGGGGCGACGACGGTACCCCGCCGGAAGGCAGCGGCAACTTCGCCGGGGCCAACGACGTCTCGCCGAGCGGGCGCACCTGGAACAACGCCTTCGTCGGTTTCGGCGACGGCTACTGGGGACCGGCCCCGGCCGGCCGGTTCAAGCCCAATGCATGGGGCCTTCACGACCTGGCCGGCAATGTCAGCGAATGGGTCGCCGACTGCTGGCACGCGAGCTACCGGCGCGCGCCGGCCGATGGCGCGCCGTGGTTCAATCCGGGCTGCCGGTCCCGCGTGATCCGCGGCGGGGTATGGTCCGGGTCGCCGGCGCAGACCCGGTCGGCCTGGCGGGCGTCGATGGATTCGGACATGACCAGCGCGCGCGTCGGCTTCCGCCTGGTGCGCGGCATCTGAGAGGAGAGGGGCGATGCGACAGGATCCGTTCGGACAGGCAGGGCGCCAGGGCCAGGCGCCGCGGCGCCGCGGTTCCGGCCTGGGCGGCCTGCGCTGGCTGGTCCTGCTGGGCTTCCTCGTCTACGGCGGCTGCTACTACTTCTCCAACCGCACCCAGGATCCGTACACCGGCGAGACCGTGCTGATCGACGGCTCGATCGGGCCCGAGCAGGAGCGGGCGATGGGCCTGCAGGCCTACCAGGAGATCCTCTCGCAGGAGCGGCCGCTGCCGAAGTCCGACCGGACCTCGCAGCAGATCACCGCGATCGCCCAGCGGCTGATCGACAAGGTCCCGGAAGTCACCGCGGAACTGGCCGCCGAGCACGGCATGGCCGCGCCGGAGCACTGGCGCCAGTTCGAGTGGGACGTCAACGTGATCCCGTCCGACCAGGCCAACGCCTTCTGCCTGCCCGGCGGCAAGATGGCGGTGTATACAGGACTGATCCCGGTGGCGCAGACCCAGGACGCGATGGCGGTGGTGATGGGCCACGAGATCGCCCACGCGCTGCTGCGCCACGGCGCCCAGCGCATGAGCCAGCAGAAGCTGGCGCAGATCGGGCAGATGGCCGGCGCGGCCAGCGGCATGGACCCGCAACAGCAGCAGATGGTGATGGCGGCGATGGGCTACGGCTACCTGCTGCCGTATGCACGCACCCACGAGACCCAGGCCGACGAGGTCGGGCTGATGCTGGCCGCCGCGGCCTGCTACGACCCGAACGAGGCGATCGGCCTGTGGGAGCGCATGTCCGGCGCCTCGGGCGGCCAGGCGCCGCCGGAGTTCGCCTCGACCCACCCGAACCCGGGCACCCGCATCCAGACCCTGCAGTCGCTCATGCCCAAGGCACAGGCGTACCGCGAGAAGTTCTGCAGGCAGTAGCCCGCTGCACCCTCTCCCTCCGGGAGAGGGACCATGCTGTCAGCGGCGCTTGCCGCCGGTGCCGCTGCCGCGTTCGGGTTCGCCGCGGCCGGTCCCGGTGGGGCGGCCGAGGTTGGCGGCCAGGCTGCGCTGGAATTCCTGCCACATCTCGAGGTTGCGCTCGGTCAGCTGGTTCATCGCCGTCCACGGCGTCTGCCCGAGCAGGTTGCCCATCTGCTGGCGGAAGGTCTGCTGCTGCTCGAGGAACAGCTGCATGCTGCGCTCGAGGTAGTTGCCCATGAAGCCCTGCAGCGAATCGCCGTAGAACCGGATGATCTGGCTCAGCAGCTGGGTCGACAGCATCGGTTCGCCGTCCTGTTCCTGCTCGGCGATGATCTGCAGCAGGACTGAACGGGTCAGGTCCTCGCCGCTCTTGGCGTCGCGGACCTCGAAGGATTCGCCGTCCAGGATCAGCTGGCGCACGTCCTCGATGGTGATGTAGCTGGAGATCTCGGTGTCGTAAAGCCGGCGGTTCGGGTATTTCTTGATGATGCGGGTGGCAGCCATCGGGCGCTCGCGGGCAGACTTCAAGTGGCGCCGAGCATGGCGCACTGCAGCAGCGGAAGCAACTGCCACCGGTCCCGGGGCCAGCCGGCACTCACCAGCCCATGTGGTGGCCGCCGTTGATGTCCAGGTTGGAACCGGTGATCCAGGCGGCCTGTTCGTCGACCAGGAAGCCCACCGCGTAGGCGATTTCCTCGGGTCGGCCGAGGCGGCCGGTGGGGATGTCCGCGGCGATCTTGGCGCGCACATCTTCCGGTACCGCCATCACCATGTCCGTGGCCACGTAGCCGGGCGAGACGGTGTTGACGGTGATGTCGAGCTTGGCGTTCTCGCGCGCCAGCGAAATGGTGAAGCCGTGCATGCCGGCCTTGGCCGCGGCGTAGTTGGCCTGGCCGTACTGGCCCTTGAGACCGTTGATCGAACTGATCTGGATGATCCGGCCCCACTTGCGCTCGCGCATGCCCTCGATCACCGGGCGGGTGACGTTGAACACCGAGTTGAGGTTGGTGTTGATGACCTCGTTCCACTGCTGGGCGGTCATCTTGTGGAAGGTGCCGTCGCGGGTGATGCCGGCGTTGTTGACCAGGATCTCGACCGGGCCGAGCTTCGCCTCGATCTCGCGCACCATCGCCTCGGCTTCCTCGGGCGAGGTGACGTCGCCCTTGACCAGGGTGACCTCGTAGCCGTCGGCCTTCATCTGCGCCTGCCAGGCCAGGGCCTTTTCCTGGTTGCGGTAGTTGGTCGCGACGCGGTGGCCCATGTCGGCCAGCTTCCTGCAGATCGCGGTGCCGATGCCGCCGGTGCCGCCGGTAACCAGTGCAACGCGACTGCTCATGACGTGGTGCCTCCGGAGGCGCATTCAGGGTGATCGGCGCCAGTTGTAGTGGTGGCACGATGAAAGTGCAAGCGCGCCGGCAACCGTGCCCTGTCGAAGTGCAGAAGCGCGCACCGCAGCAGTGCATCGACGCTCCCGGCGCCCTCCAGTGGTGCCGGATCCTGGCCGAGCTGGGCCCAGGCACGGCGCAGGGCCGGCAGCGGATCGGCCGGGTCCACCGGTTGCGCGGCGCTGGACTTGGACAGCTTGTGGCCCTCCGGGTCCAGCACCAGCGGCAGGTGCAGGTAGCGCGGCGTGGGCAGGCCGAGCGCGCGCTGCAGCAGGATCTGCCGCGGCGTCGAATCGAGCAGGTCGGCGCCGCGGACGATATCGGTGATTCCCTGGTCGGCGTCGTCCACCACCACCGCCAGCTGGTAGGCCCAGCAGCCGTCGGCGCGCAGCAGCAGGAAGTCGCCGACCTCCGCGGCCACGTCCTGCACCACCGGGCCCTGCAGCCCGTCCTCGAACGCGATCACGCTGCCGTCGGGCACGCGCAGGCGCCAGGCCGGCGTGCGCCGCGAAGCCGGGCCCACGCACTGGCGGTGGATGCCGGACTGCGCGGCCAGTTCGCTGCGGCTGCAGGCACAGGGGAAGGCGAGGCCGGCTTCGACCAGGCGGTCGAGTGCGGCGCGGTAGAGGTGGTGGCGCTCGCTCTGCCGCACCGGCGGGCGGTCGGCGAGCAGGCCGAACGCGGACAGCGCGGCCAGCTGCGCGTCGGCGGCGCCGGGCACCTCGCGCGGCGGGTCGATGTCCTCGATCCGCACCAGCCACTCGCCGCCGGCGGCGCGTGCCAGCAGCCAGCTGCCGAAGGCCGCCACCAGCGATCCGGCATGCAGCGGTCCGGTGGGCGAGGGCGCGAAGCGGCCGCGGTACGGCACCGGTGTCGTGTCGGCGGGGGAACTCATCGGCGCATGGTCGCGGCGCGCCGCCCTTGATTTCAAGCCATGCCGCACCCATTACCGCCGGCAGACCGTCACGCTCCCGGAGACCCTTCGCAATGTTCACCCGCATCGCGCTGTTCCTCGCCACCAACCTCGCCGTGCTGTTCCTGGTCGGCATCATCATGTCGGTCCTGGGCGTGCACCCGGGCCAGATGGGCGGGCTGCTGATCATGGCGGGGCTGTTCGGCTTCGGCGGTTCCTTCGTCTCGCTGATGCTGTCCAAGTGGATGGCCAAGCGCAGCACCGGCGCGCAGGTGATCACCCAGCCGCGCAACGACGCCGAGCGCTGGCTGCTGGCCACCGTGCAGCGCCAGGCCCGGGCCGCCGGCATCGGCATGCCGGAGGTGGCGGTGTACGACGCGCCGGAGATCAACGCCTTCGCCACAGGCGCCAACCGCAACAACGCGCTGGTCGCGGTGTCCACCGGGCTGCTGCGGCAGATGAACGCCGACGAGGCCGAGGCCGTGCTCGGCCACGAGATCACCCACGTCGCCAACGGCGACATGGTGACCATGGCCCTGCTGCAGGGCGTCCTCAATACCTTCGTGATCGTGCTGGCGCGGGTGGTGGGTGGCATCGTTGACACCTACCTGTCCGGCAACCGCGAGGGCGGGGGCCGCGGCATGGCCTATTTCGCCATCGTCCTGGTGCTGGAGATGGTGTTCGGCCTGTTCGCGACCATGATCGCGATGTGGTTCTCGCGCCGCCGCGAGTTCCGCGCCGACGCCGGCGGTGCGCAGCTGGCCGGCCGCCACAAGATGATCGCGGCGCTGGAGCGGCTGTCGCTCAACCAGGGCCAGAGCACGCTGCCGGCGCAGGTCGAGGCCTTCGGCATCGCCGGCGGCATGGGCCAGGGCCTGCGCAGGCTGTTCATGAGCCACCCACCGCTGTCCGAGCGCATCGCTGCGCTGCGCTCGGCCACGGCCGCCTGAGTGGTCCTTGCGACTTCCGGATATGGAGCGGCCCCGCAATGCGGGGCCGTTTCCTTTCCGCCTCGGGGACGGGTCAGGGGGCGCCGTTGGCGCCGATCTCGCTGCACTCGCGTGCAGGGGTACCGGACAGGGTGAGGGTGGCGGTCGGGCCCTTGGTCCAGAACTCGTTGCCATCTCCTGCGGCAGGACCATCTCGCCGCGGTCGTGGACCACGGTGACCGTCTGCGCCGCATTGTCGAAGCGTACGGCTACGCGCTGGTCACCGCATTGCCAGTGGGTGTTGACCACCGCGGTGGCCTCGGCCGTGGCGCCCGGCGGCGGTGCAGCCGGGTCCAGGGTCGCTTCGCCAGCGGCAGGTTGGGGCGCGGCGGCGTCCTGGACGCTGCTGGCGGCGGTTTCGGCCGGCGTGGCCTCGGGTGCATCGGGGCGGCAGGCAGCCAGCAGCAGTACCGCCAGCCCGCCGGCGACCAGGGCGGTGCCCTGCAGCATCTTCCTCATGCGGCGGCCTCCTGGCCGGCATGGCGGCCCTCGGCGATCTCCTCGACCAGCTTGGCGCAGAACGCCGGCAGGTCCTTCGGGGTACGGCTGGTGACCAGGCCCTGGTCGACGACGACCTCGCGGTCGACCCAGCGGGCGCCGGCGTTCTCCAGGTCGCGCTGGATGTTCGCGACCGAAGTCAGCTCGCGATCCTCGACCACGCCGGCGTTCACCAGCACCCATGGGCCGTGGCAGATCGCGCCGACCGGCTTGCCGGCCTCGAAGAAGGCGCGGGTGAAGCGGATCGCGTCGTCGTCGTTGCGCAGCGCGTCCGGATTGAACAGGCCGCCGGGGATGACCAGGGCGTCGTAGTCGCCGGCGCTGGCATCGCCGACCTTGCGGTCGACCTTGACGCTCTCGCCCTTGTCGAAGTGGCGCATGCCCTGGATCGTGCCGCTGCCCGGGGAGACCACGTCGACCTCGGCGCCGTGTTCGCGCAGGGCGCGCAGCGGTTCCAGCAGTTCGGATTCCTCGAAGCCGTCGCTGGCGAGGATGGCGACGCGTTTCCCGGTGAGATGGCTCATCGTGCGGTTCCTGTCGGATCGAAGGGGAACCGGCATCCTCGCGTTCGCCACGCACGCATCGCGCGAAGGCTGCGTGTGCGAAACATTAAACCGCGGCAGGCATCACGGCGCGGCCGCCGCGCCGGCGTGCTCCTTCAGGCGGACGCGCACCAGCAGGCCGCGATGGTCGGAGGCCCAGGTGCCTTCCGCGTCCGCTTCGGTGAACAGCAGCCGCGCCTCCACCGGCTTCAGCCGGCCGGCTTCCACGAACACGTGGTCGACCCGCGCCGGCACGGTGAAGTAGGCGGGATTGAGCGTGGTGGCTTCGGCGAGCGGGACGTGCGGATGCAGCGCGGTCCAGGCGTCGATCCAGCGTTCGCGCAGCGGGTGCAGCTCCGGCGCGTCGGCTTCGGCGTTGAAGTCGCCGGCGATGAGCGAAGGCGCGCCGGCGGAAGTCGCCTCGATGTAGGCCATCAGGTCGGCCAGCTGGCGGGCGCGCGTCTCCGCGCCATCGGGCGCCCAGTACAGGTGGGTGACGTAGAGGTTGAGCGGCCGTCCACCGGCGAGCACGCGCACGAAGCCGGCGGTGCGGTGGTCCTCCAGCGGATGCAGCAGGGTCTCGCCCAGCTCCAGCGGCGCCTGCCGGGTGAGCACGGCGTTGCCGTAGCGCCGAGACTGGCTGGGTGGATCGGTGGTGACGAAATGCCAGTCGTAGCCCATTTCGTTGGCCAGCCACGCGGCCTGGTTCGGCAGGTCCTCGTGCTGCAGGACTTCCTGCAGCGCGACGGCATCCGGCTGCAGGCGGCGCAGCTCGGCCACGATCTGTTCGCGCCGCCGCGGCCAGTCGTCGCGGTCGTGGTACAGGTTGAGGGTGACGAGGGTGAAGTCCGGCGCGGCGTGCGTGGCACCCGCGCCGTCGTCGTCATTCGCCGCCGCCGCGCCTCCCGTCAGGCCGACGCAGAGCAGCAGGCAGGCGAGGAAGCGGGGCAGGGCGGCGTTCATGGCGGCTCAGCGTTCGGGCGGGGGCTGGTCCAGGCGCAACACGGGGTACAGGCCGTAGCGTTCGTCCCAGGCCGGATGGCGCCGGTAGAAGAAGTCCAGGCGCGCATCCGGGTCGGCGGCGAACCCCGGGTCCGAGGCCAGGCGCTGGCGGAATTCTTCGCGCAGCGCAGGGTCGGCGTCCAGCATCTGCCGGGCAACCTCTTCGGCCACGTACGGCTCCATGTACTCCTTGCGTTCGAAGGCGTTGTTGAACCCGCCCCAGGCGGCCAGGGAGTCCGGCGCCTGCGGTTCCAGCAGGGCCAGCACCAGTCGCGCCAGCGGCTGGCCGGCCGGCACGTACAGTGCGCCGGCGCCGATGTCGCGGCTTTCCGGTTTCCACTCGCCCTGCACGGTGAGGCGCTGCCGGCCTTCCACCGGGCGCGCGGCGAAGTCCGGCGATTCGCTGCGGAAGGCCTGTACCGGCGCGGCCGGCCAGGCCTGGTCGAGGCGGCGGTAGGACACGCCATGCGCATCAAGCGTGGGGCGCACGAAATCGACCCACGCCGGCGGCACCAGGTAGCCGGCGCGCGGCGCGGTGGCGCTCAGCGCCGGTACCACGTGGTCGCGCAGCGGCAGGCGCCAGACCTGCGGAGTGGTCTCGTCGTAGCGCGTCATCAGCGCGCCGGAAACCTCCGACGGCGTGCGCGTGTAGGCGTAGCCGCGGAACTCGACCGTGCGCGCCTCGTCGGTAGCCTTCCACGCCAGCGGCTCCTCCCTGCCGGGCAGGCGCGCGGCGCGGGCATCGGCCTCGCTGGCGATGCGGCGCCACTTCGCACCCTCGCGGGCGATGTGCTCCAGCACCGAGACCACCGCGCTGCGGGTGGCGCGCACGCGTTCCGGATACGGCTTCCACGAGTGCGTCTCGACCAGCATGCCCAGGCGGTTGCGCAGCAGGAAATAGCCGTGCGAGAAGCGCGGCGGGGCCACCCCGTCCTCGAAGCCGGAGGCCGGATCGTCCTCGACCACGAACTCCGGATAGAACACCAGTGGCAGCGAACCGGCTTCCGCCAGGTCGGCGGCGACGCCGTCGCGCCAGGCGCGGCCGATCTCGCGCAGGGCCGCGTCGCCGGCGTGCAGCGGTTCGACCTGGAAGGAGATGTCGTGCTCGAACTGCGCGCCGTCGGTGGCGTGCAGGTCGACCGTGGCCAGCGGGTCCCATTCCTGCACCAGGCGCAGCATCGCCCGCATTTCCGGCGAGTCGGCCTTCACGTAGTCGCGGTTGAGGTTGAAGTTCTGCGCGGTGGTGCGCCAGCCCATTTCCTCCGGGCCGCGCTGGTTGGGACGGTTCCAGCGGCCGAAGCGCTCGTGGCCGTCGACGTTGAACACCGGCACGAACAGCCATACCAGCCGGTCCAGCGCGCCGGGCGCGGCCTTGCCCTCGAGCACCTCGCGCAGGGCCAGGAAGCCGGCGTCCTTGCCGTCGGACTCGCCGGCGTGGATGCCGCCCTGGACCAGCACCACCGGCAGGTTGCGGCGGCGTGCCTCTTCCGGCTCGAACGCGCCGGTGGCGGTCACCACCAGCACGTGCATCGGCCGGCCCTCCGGCGTGGTGCCGAAGCTGCGGACCGCCACCCGGTCCGGCCAGCGCGCCTGGAACGCGGCGGCCAGTTCCCCGACCTCGGCGTAGCGGCCGGTGCGCTGGAAGCCGGAACGCTCGGCAACCGTGGACAGGTCCGGGTTCGCGGCCGGCGGCGTGGCGGCCGCGGCGGGAGCGAGCGCCGACATCACGGCCAGCGGGATGGACAGGAGGCGGAGCCAGGGAGCGCGCGAGGGCATGGTCGGGACGGGTCCGGCAAGGGGCAAGCCGCCATGATGCCAGCCGGCCGCCGGCGGGGGCCATGCCGGGCCGCCGCGCCGGGCGTCCGGGTTCCGGTGCCTGCGGCGGATCGGGTACCCTCGGCTTCTTTTGCGACAGACCCCGAGATGACCGATACCGCCGCCGCCAAGGCGCGCATGCCCCGCCAGATCGCCAACATCATCGGCAACGAGGCCTGCGAACGCTTCAGCTTCTACGGGATGCGCAACATCCTGGTGCAGTTCCTGATCACCTCGACCCTGCTGCAGCACATCATGGCCGGGCAGGAGCGGGAACTGGCCGCCAAGGACCTGATGCACACCTTCATGATCGGTGTGTACTTCTTCCCGCTGCTGGGCGGGTACCTGGCCGACCGCTTCTTCGGCAAGTACAACACCATCCTCTGGTTCTCGCTGGTCTATTGCGCCGGCCATGCCTGCCTGGCGCTGTTCGAGGACAACCGCGCCGGCTTCTTCACCGGCCTGGCGCTGATCGCGCTGGGCGCCGGCGGCATCAAGCCGCTGGTGGCCTCGTTCATGGGCGACCAGTTCAACCAGTCGAACAAGCACTTGGCGAAGATCGTCTTCGACGCCTTCTACTGGATCATCAACTTCGGCTCGCTGTTCGCCTCGCTGCTGATGCCGCTGTTCCTGAAGAACTTCGGCCCGGCGGTGGCGTTCGGCATCCCCGGCCTGCTGATGTTCGTGGCCACCTTCGTGTTCTGGCTGGGCCGCAAGCGCTACGTGATGCTGCCGCCAGCGCGCACCGAGGACCCGGATGCGTTCTCGAAGGTGATCCGCACCGCGCTGCTGGCGCAGGCGCCGGGGCAGGGCCGGGGCGGACTGTGGCTGGCGGTGGCCGGCGTGGCGCTGGCGGTCGCGTCGCTGGCGCTGGTGCCGTCGCTGGGCTTCGTCATCGCGCTGTGCGTGGCGCTGGTGGTCCTGCTGGCCGGCGTCGGCGGCGGCGCCTGGATGCAGCTGGAGCGCGCCCGCGGCGTGCACTCCGACGTGGCCGTGGACGGTGCGCGCAGCGTGCTGCGGGTGCTGGTGATCTTCGCCCTGACCACGCCGTTCTTCTCGCTGTTCGACCAGAAGGCCTCGACCTGGGTGATCCAGGGCAACGAGATGACCAAGCCGGAGTGGTTCGTGTCCTCGCAGATGCAGGCGCTGAACCCGGCCCTGGTGATGATCCTGATCCCGTTCAACAACCTGGTCCTGTACCCGGCGCTGCGCCGCTTCGGCTGGGAGCCGACCGCGCTGCGGCGGATGACCGCCGGCATCGCCTTCAGCGGCCTGTCGTGGATCGTGATCGGCGGCATCCAGGTGGTCATGGACGGCGGCGAGCCGATGTCGATCGTCTGGCAGGTGCTGCCGTACGCGCTGCTGACCTTCGGCGAGGTGCTGGTCTCGGCCACCGGCCTGGAGTTCGCCTACAGCCAGGCGCCGGCGGCGATGAAGGGCGTGGTCATGAGCTTCTGGAACCTGACCACGACCATCGGCAACCTGTGGGTGCTGCTGGCCAATGCGGCGGTGCGCAACGACACGGTGACCGGCAGCATCGCCGGCACCGGGTTGAGCACGACCGCGTTCCAGATGTTCTTCTTCGCGGCATTCGCCCTGGTGGCGGCGCTGGTGTTCGGGCTGTACGCGCGCAGCTACCGGATGGTCGACAACTACCGCCCGGCCGGAACCTGAGGATCGCGATGTCCAGCCCCATCACCCTGCTGCTGATCGCCGCCACCGCGCTGCTGTCGTGGCTGGCCTTCAACGACCGCCGCATCGTCGACCGCCTGATCCTGTGGCCGCCGGCGGTGGCGCGCAAGCACGAGTACTGGCGGCTGGTCAGCTACGGCTTCCTGCACGCGGACTTCCCGCACCTGCTGTTCAACTTGGTCACGCTGTTCTTCTTCGGCCGGCTGATCGAGCAGGTGATGCGGCAGCTGACCGGCAGCGTGCTGACCTATCCGCTGTTCTACCTGGCCGCGCTGGTGGTCTCGATCCTGCCCAGCTACCTGAAGAACCAGAAGAACCCGAACTACTTCAGCCTGGGCGCTTCCGGGGCGGTGTCGGCGGTGCTGTTCGCCTTCATCCTGATCCAGCCGTGGTCGCTGATCTTCGTGTTCTTCATCCCGGCGCCGGCGATCCTGTACGCGGTGTTCTACGTCGGCTACAGCATCTGGATGGACCGCAAGGGCGGGGACAACGTCAACCACAGCGCGCACCTGGCCGGCGCGGTGTTCGGCGTGATGTTCATGCTGGCGATGGAGCCGCGGCTGGTGAACGTGTTCCTCGGCCAGCTGCTCAACCCGAGCTTCCGCTGAGCCGGCGCGCTCACCCGGCGTGAATGCCGGGCATGCCACCGTCGCCTCCGTCCGACAGACGGAGGTGGAGATGGCAACCCGCACGGCACGGAAAACCGGCTCCCGCAGCGCGACGAAGAAGACGGCGGCGAAAAAGGCGGCCGGGAAGATCGCGAAGAAAGCCACGAAGAAGACCGCGAAGAAGGCTGCGAAGACCGCCACCCGCAAGACCGCGGCAGCGAAGACCCCGGGGAAGAAGGCGACCGGCAGGGTCGCGGCGAAGAAGGCACCGGCCAGGAAGGCGGCAGCAAAGAAGGCGCCTGCGGGGAAGACCGTCCGCAAGGCCGCGAAGAAGGCCGCGCCGCCCAGGGCGACGGCGAAGAATACGAGGGCCAGGAAGGCGGTGGCGAAGAAAACCGTCGCCAGGAAGACGGCCGCGAAGAAGGCGCCGCGCAAGGTCGCCAGGGGCCCTACGGCCAGGAAGACCGCTGCCAGGACGGCGCGAGGGGCCGGCGAGGCGAAGTCGCCCGCCCGTTCCCGGCGCAGGCCGCCCGAGGCGCCCCCCGTCCCGTCCAGCGCGCCGACGCCGGAAGACGCGCTGACCCATACCCGCGAACTGCTGGAGGCGAAGCAGGAGCAGGCGAAGCAGACGCCGCCGTGGCGGCTGCTCGAGGATCCCCATGGCGGGCATGACCCCGGCGCCGCGCAGGCCGGCACCGCCGACCCGGCGACGCTGCAGGACCTGCATGCGGGGGAAGCGCGGCTGCGCGCGACCCAGGGCAGTGCCGGTACCCAGGACCGGCGCAACCAGCGCAAGCGCGACCGCCGCTGACGGGGGCCGAAAAAAAACAGCCCCGCCCGATGGGCGGGGCTGTGGGACGGGCCGCCCCCTCCTGCGCCCGTCTCCCCCTGGAACCGTTGATCAGTGCGGTTGCGGTTCGGCGGCGTAGGCGTGCTCGAGGCGCTGGTAGACCTCGGCGGCGAGGTGCTCGTACTCCCAGCCCTCGGTATGGCCGCTCACGGCCAGCTGGAACAGGCCCTCCAGCAGGGAGGCGTCGTTGTCCATTTCGCTGGCGGTGTTACGTTCGAATGCATCCATCGTCTGTGCTCTCTGCCCGGCGCCGGGCATGTCTCCTTGACGGGGTTGAAGCAGGAGACATGCCAGATTCACGCGGCCTTGATGAGCGGTTCAGCCAGCCTGTTCAGCATAGGCAGCGCCCTTTCTGCCCTGCATCACGGCCAGAATGTGACGCAATGCGTCTGTTTTTGCCCCTAGGAGCCCCCGACATGAACGACCAGCCCGAAATCCGCCACGACCCCTCCGGCCAGCGTTTCCAGCTCGAGCTGGACGGCCAGCTGGCGGAACTGGTCTACCACCGCGCCCCCGACGGGCGGATGGTCATCGACCATACCGGGGTCCCGCAGGCGATCGGTGGCCGGGGGCTGGCCGGGCGCCTGGTCCAGGCCGCTTTCGACCACGCCCGCAGCCAGGGCTGGAAGGTGGTCCCCGCCTGTTCCTATGCGGCGGCCTGGATCGCCCGCCATCCGGACTACGCCGACCTGGTCGGGGAATGACTACACTGCCGGCATGGTCCGCATGCCGGTGCACAGAGGAGGTGCAGCATGAGCATGAATCCGACCCACACCTGGCCTGCCATCCCGGCGCTGCTGGCCCTGGCCCTGCTGGCCGGGTGCCGGCGCGAGGCGCCCGCGCCCGCCCCGGCCACCCCGCAGGCCGAAGCCGGCGCGGAGGCCGCGGGCGAGGGGCCGGGCACCACGGCCACGCCGCTGGTGCTGGAAGACGTGATCGAGACCGACCCGCGCTACGTGGTCGGGATCAGCTACCCGCCGGGCATCGATGCCGAGCCGGGCCTGGCCCGCGCCCTCCACGGCTACGCCGAGGCGGCGCGCGCCGAGCTGCAGCAGGCCGTGGCCGGGCTCGACGCCAACCCGACCGCGCCCTACGAGCTGTCGCTGGGCTTCCGCCAGCTGGTGCGGACCGCCGACGTGGTCGCGGTGGCCGCCGACGGCAGCCTCTATACCGGCGGCGCGCATGGCCAGCCGCTGGTGGCGCGTTTCGTCTGGCTGCCGAAGCAGCAGCGCATGCTGACCGCCGAGAGCCTGCTGGCCTCGCGCGAGGGCTGGGAGCCGGTGGCCGCCTATATCGGCGAGCAGCTCGGCACCGCCGCCCACATCCGCGCCTCCGACGAGGCGCTGGCGCCGGAGGAGCGGGCCAACCTGCTGGCGATGGCGCTGAAGACCATCGACCAGGGCACCGAGCCCAGGCCGGAGAACTTCGCCCAGTTCGAGCCGGTGCCCGGCGCCGACGGCCGGATCGGCGCGCTGCGCTTCGTGTTCCCGCCGTACCAGGTGGGGCCGTACGCGGACGGCGTGCAGACCGTCGAGGTTCCGGCCTCGGTCCTGATGCCGTACCTGGCGGACGACGTCCGCGGGTTGTTCGCCGGCTGACGGGCGATGGCGCTGGCGGCGCGCGCGAAGCGGAGGGTCGAGGCCTTGCTGGCCGAGGCCGGCGTGCGCATCGGCGGCGACCGCGACTGGGACCTGCAGGTCCACGACGGGCGCCTGTACACGCGCGTGCTCGCGCAGGGTTCGCTGGGCCTGGGCGAGTCCTACATGGACGGCTGGTGGGACGTGCGCTCGCTGGACGGGTTCCTCGCGCGGCTGATGCAGGCGCGGCTGGACCGGCGCGTGCACGGCCTGGGGGAGGTGTGGGACGCGCTGGAGGCGCGCCTGCTCAACCCGCAGTCGCGGCGGCGCAGCGGCGAGGTGGGGCGGCGCCACTACGACCTGGGCAACGACCTGTACTCGGCGATGCTGGGGCGGCGGCTGGTCTACAGCTGCGGCTACTGGCGCGATGCCGACGACCTCGACGCGGCGCAGGAAGCCAAGCTCGACCTGGTCTGCCGCAAGCTGCGGCTGCGTCCGGGCATGCGCGTGCTCGACGTGGGCTGCGGCTGGGGCGAGGCGCTGAAGTTCGCCGCCGAACGCTATGGCGTGTCCGGCGTGGGCGTGACCATCTCCCGCGAGCAGGCCGAGTACGCACGCGAGCTGTGCGCCGGCCTGCCGGTGGAGATCCGGCTGCAGGATTACCGCGACCTGGACGAGCCGTTCGACGCGGCGCTGTCGATCGGCATGTTCGAGCACGTCGGCGTGCGCAACTACCGCACCTACTTCGAGGTGATGCGCCGCTGCCTGCCGGAGCACGGCCTGTTCCTGCTGCACACCATCGGCAGCAACCTCTCGGTGAAGCGCACCGACCCGTGGATCGCGCGCTACATCTTCCCCAACTCGATGCTGCCGTCGGCGGCGCAGATCACGCGGGCCAGCGAGGGCCTGTTCGTGCTGGAGGACTGGCACAACTTCGGCGCCGACTACGAGCGCACGCTGGCGGCGTGGCGGGCGAACGTGGAAGCGGCCTGGGACCGGCTCGACCCGCGCTACGACGAGCGCTTCCGGCGGATGTGGCGGTTCTACCTGTCCGCCTCGATGGCCACCTTCCGCTGCCGCCGTTCGCAGCTGTGGCAACTGGTGCTGTCGCCGGGCGGGGTGCCGGGCGGTTACGTCGCGCCGCGCTGAGGGCAGGGCGGCGGTTTCCCGGCCGTGGCGAAATTTTCGCCAACCTTCTTGACAGCCCCGCCACGCCTGGCGCTCCGGCGATTATCCACAGCTTCGTGCACGTTCCATCCACACCGCCTGTGGAAAACGGTGGCGGTTTTCCACCGCCGGAAACGACTGCGCCACCCGGAGGTGGCGCAGTCGTGGTGCAGGTCGGCGTGGATCAGCGCGGGGCCGCGTCCAGCCCGCGCTTCTTCAGCAGCGGCTCGATCTTCGGATCGTGGCCGGCGAAGTCGCGGAACAGCTGCAGCGCGTCCTTGCTGCCGCCGCGCGACAGCAGGGTGGCGCGGAAGCGGTCGCCGTTCTCGCGCTTGAGGCCGCCGTTGTTGCGGATCCATTCCTGGGTGTTGGCGTCCAGCACCTCGGACCAGATGTAGGCGTAGTAGCCGGCCGCGTAGCCGCCCATGATGTGGCTGAAGTACGGCGTGCGGTAGCGCGGCGGGACCGGGGCGAAGTAGATGCCGTCGGCCTTCAGCGCCTCGGCCTCGAACGGCATCACGCCTTCGGCGGCCGGCACCTGGTCCGGGCCGATCTGGTGCCAGCGCTGGTCGAGCATGGCCGCGCCCAGGTACTCGGTGGTGGCGAAGCCCTGGTTGAACTTGGCCGCGGCCAGGACCTTGTCCAGCAGCGCCTGCGGCATCGGCTCGCCGGTCTCGTGGTGCCGGGCGTAGTTGGCCAGGATCGACGGCCAGTCGGCCCACATCTCGTTGACCTGCGACGGGAACTCGACGAAGTCGCGCGGGACCGAGGTGCCGCTGAAGTACGGGTAGTTCACGTCGGAGAACATGCCGTGCAGGGCGTGGCCGAACTCGTGGAACGCGGTGGTGACCTCGTCCCAGGTCAGCAGGACCGGCTGCCCGGCCGGCGGCTTCGGGATGTTCAGGTGGTTGGCGACCACCGGCCTGGTGCCGCGCAGCTTCGACTGCTCGACGTAGGAGTTCATCCACGCGCCGCCGCGCTTGGACTCGCGCGCGAACGGGTCGAAGATGAAGATCGCCAGCTGCGAGCCGTCGGCGTCGAACACGTCGTAGGTCCACGTGTCGGGGTGGTACTTCGGCAGGTCGGTGCGTTCCTTGAAGGTGATGCCGTACAGCTGGGTGGCGGCGTAGAACACGCCGTTCTCCAGCACGTTCTTCATCTCGAAGTACGGCTTGAGCTGCGACTCGTCGAAGTCGTACCTGGCCTGGCGCACCTTCTCGGCGTAGTAGGCCCAGTCCCACGGCTCCAGCTTGAAGCCCGGCTCGCCCTTGGCGGCCTGCTCCTGGTCGATCATCTTCTGCAGCTCGGCGGCCTCGCGCCGGGCGTTGGCCACCGCGGCCGGGGCCAGCTTGCCGAGCATCTCGTTCACCGCCTCGGGGGTCTTGGCGGTGGCGTCGGCCAGCGCGTAGGCGGCATGGTTCGGGAAGCCCAGCAGCTTCGCGCGCTCGGCGCGCAGCTTGATCACCTGCGCGACCACGCCGGTGTTGTCGTACTCGTTGCCGCGGCTGCCGCGGGCGATCGAGGCCTCGAAGATGCGCTGGCGCGCCTCGCGGTTGCTCAGGTAGCTCAGCGGCGGCTGGCCGGTGGTGTTGAGCAGGGTGACCACGTACTTGCCTTCCAGGCCGCGCTTGGCGGCCTCGGCGGCGGCGGCGTCGATCTGCGCCTGGCTGGCGCCGGCGAGGAAGTCGGCGCTGTCGAACACCACGGCCGAGGCATTGACCTCGTTGAGCACGTTCTGGTCGAACTGGGTGCCGAGCGTGGCCAGCTGCGCGTTCATTTCCTTCAGGCGGGCCTTGTCGGCGTCGGACAGCTGCGCGCCGGCGCGGACGAAGTCGTTGTAGTAGCGCTCGACCAGGCGCAGGCCCTCGGCGTCCAGGCCCAGCGACTCGCGCTTCTCGTACAGCGCCTGGATCCGCGCGAACAGCTTGCCGTCCAGGTAGATCGCGTCGCGGTGCGCGGCGAACTTCGGCGAGTAGTCGGCGTCGATCTGCTTGCGCGCGTCGTTGGTGTCGGTGCTGGACAGGTTGAAGAACACCGCGGCGGCGCGGCCGAGCACCTGGCCGCTGTTCTCCATCGCCAGGATGGTGTTCTCGAAGGTCGGCTCTTCGGCGTTGTTGGCGATCGCCTCGATCTCCTTCAGCTGCTCGGCCATGCCGGCGTCGAAGGCCGGGCCGAAGTCGCTGTCCTTGATCTGGTCGAAGCGCGGGTACTGCAGCGGCAGGTCGCTCTCGACGAAGAACGGGTTCTGCTGCGAGTCGGCCGCGGCGGCCTGCTCGGCGCTGCCGGGCGCGGGGCTGTCGGTGCGGTTGCAGGCGGTCATGCCAAGTCCGAGGGCGGCGGCGAGCGCCAGGTAAAGGCCGGTTTTCTTCATTGCAGCGGATCCTGCGGGGGACAATCTTCCCAATCTACCCCAGTGCCGGGAGTAACGCCCCGTGACCAATGGCACAGGACGCCGCGGGCATGCCGCATGGTCTCAGTCTGCATTGCGATTGGCGGGCGCAGGCGGCCGGGCAACCGCACACGTATGCTTGTGGCACCACCGGCGCGCGACACCGATGACCAACCTCCACGACTTTTCCGCGATCGACATCGACGGCCATCCGCGGCAGCTGGGCGAATTCGCCGGGCAGGTGGCGCTGGTGGTCAACGTCGCCTCGCGCTGCGGCTTCACCCCGCAGTACGCCGGACTGGAGGCGTTGTGGCAGCAGTATCGCGACCGCGGCTTCGTGGTGCTGGCCTTTCCCTGCGACCAGTTCGGCCACCAGGAACCGGGCGACGAGGCGGCGATCCGCGACTTCTGCGCGCTCAATTTCGGCGTGACCTTCCCGATGTTCGCCAGGATCGATGTCAACGGGCCGGGCGCGCATCCGCTGTGGCAGTGGCTTCAGCAGCAGAAGCGCGGGGTGCTGGGCACCGCCAGGATCAAGTGGAACTTCACCAAGTTCCTGCTCGGGCGCGACGGCCAGGTGCTGTCGCGGCATGCGCCGCGCGACCGGCCGGAATCGCTGGTCCACCCGATCGAGCGGGCGCTGAAGGCCGGCTAGCGCTTCGCCGCCGAGGCCGAGGGCCGGTTCTTCACCTCGTCCGGCAGCAGCGACAGGATCTCGTCGATGATCCCGGGCAGGGCGTTCTCCGAGTAGCCGCGGTGCACGTAGGCCACCGTGCCGTCGTGGTCGAGGATGAACATGTGCGGGATCGCGCGCACGCCGTACAGGTCGCTGGTCGCGCCATCGGCATCGTGGACGAAGGTCAGGTCCATGCCCTTGTTGGCGCGCACCAGCGCGACGAAGTCGCTGCGCGGCTCCTTGAAGTTGACCGCGACCACTTCCAGCGCGTCCCGGCCGACCACGTCCTGGAAGCGCGCCAGCACCGGCAGTTCCTTGCGGCAGGGACCGCACCACGACGCCCAGAAGGTGACGATGGTGACCTTGCCGCGGTAGTCGCCCAGGTCGACCGGACGGCCGTCGCGGGTCTTGCCCAGCAGTTGCGGCGGGATCTCGCCGACGCCAGGCGATGGTGGCAGTTCCTTCGCGCCCAGGCAGGTCGACACGGCCAGGCCGGCCAGCAGCAGCCATCGCATCGGCATCTTCGTGCTCCCCATCTTCGTGCTCCCCGTTCCCCGTCGGGGAGCACGCTAGCACGCCGCCCCGGGGCGGCGGAACGTCACTTCTCGACGAAGGCGCGCTCGAACACGTACTCGCCGGCGCTGCCGATGCGCGGCGAAGCGGTGAAGCCGCGGCTGTCGAGCAGGGCGCGGAAGTCGGCCAGCATCTGCGGGCTGCCGCAGATCATCGCGCGGTCGTGCTTCGGGTCCAGGTCCTCGATGCCGAGCGTGCGCATCATCGCGCCGCTGGCCATCAGGTCGGTGAGGCGGCCGCGGTTCGGGAAGTCCTCGCGCGACACCGCCGGGTAGTACAGCAGCTTCTCGCGGATGATCTCGCCGAGGAACTCGTGCTGCGGCAGTTCCTTCTCGAAGTAGTCGCGGTAGGCGAGGTCCTCGACGTGGCGCACGCCGTGGCACAGGACCACGCGCTCGAAGCGCTCGTAGGTCTCCGGGTCCTTGATCACCGACAGCCACGGCGCCAGGCCGGTGCCGGTGCCCAGCAGGTACAGGTTGCGCCCGGGGTGCAGGTCGGAGATCAGAAGGGTGCCGGTGGGCTTGCGGCCGATCAGGATGCTGTCGCCGGGCTTGATGTGCTGCAGGCGCGAGGTCAGCGGGCCGTCCTGGACCTTGATCGAGAAGAACTCCAGCTGCTCCTCCCAGTTGGCACTGGCGATGGAGTAGGCGCGCATGATCGGCCGGCCGGTCTCGGTCGGCAGGCCGATCATCACGAACTGGCCGTTCTCGAAGCGGAATCCGTCGTCGCGGGTGGTGGTGAAGCTGAAGTAGGCGTCGGTCCAGTGACGGACGTCGAGCACCGTCTCGGTGCCGTAGGCAGAGGACATCGGGGGAGGTCGGGTTGGACTTATCCCGGTTATTGTAGCCGACCGTCCCCAACCGGCCTTGAGCAGGATCAGTGCCGGGCCCGGCCGGCACCGTCCCAGGCCTGCCTCAGCCCTGCGGCGGCGCCAGCCTCAGCAGCTTGCCGTCGTCCTCGTCGGTCACCAGGTAGAGGTTGCCGTCCGGGCCCAGGCGGACGTCGCGGATGCGCTCGCCCAGGTCGCCCAGCAGGCGTTCCTCGCCGACCACCCGGTCGCCTTCCAGCTGCAGGCGGATCAGGTTGCGCTGGGCCAGCGAGCCCAGGAACAGGCTGTCGTTCCACGGCTTGCCGGGGCGGCCGGTGTAGAAGGCCATGCCCGACAGGCCCGGCGAGACCTCGAAGACGAAGTGCGGCGGCTCCATGCCGTCCTTCTCCTTGCCGACGGCCTCGGCGATCGGCTTGCCGGAGTAGTCGATGCCATGGGTGATGACCGGCCAGCCGTAGTTGCGGCCGGGCTTCGGCAGGTTGATCTCGTCGCCGCCGCGCGGGCCGTGCTCGCTCTCCCACAGCTTGCCGGTGCGCGGGTCGAAGGCCAGGCCCTGCGAGTTGCGGTGGCCGTAGCTCCAGATTTCCGGGCGGGCGCCGGCCTGGCCGACGAAGGGGTTGTCGTCCGGCACGTTGCCGTCGAGGTCCAGGCGCACCAGCTTGCCCTGCAGCTTGTCCAGCTCCTGCGACATCATCTTCAGGGTGCGCTCGCCCTGGCTGATGAAGACGTGGCCCTTGCCGTCGAAGGCGAAGCGCGAGCCGTAGTGGTTCTCGGTGTTGAGCTTGGGTTCCTGGCGGTAGATGACGGTCAGGCCTTCGAGGCGGTCGTCGCCCAGGGTGGCGTAGGCCGCGGCCGTGCCGGACAGGCCGCCTTCGCCCGGCTCGGCATAGCTGAGGTAGATGCGCCGGCTGCTGGCGAAGTCCGGCGCCAGGGCCACGTCGAGCAGGCCGCCCTGGCCGCGGGCGGAAACCTCGGGCACCCCCGCCAGCGGCGCGGAAACGCTGCCGTCGGCGCCGATGCGGCGCAGGCTGCCGCCGCGCTCGGTGACCAGGAAGCCGCCGTCCGGCAGCGGCGCCACCGCCCACGGATGCGACAGGCCGCGGGCGATGATGGTAAGGCTGGCCTGGCCCTGGTCGCTGGCCACGTTGCGCGCCGGTTCGCTGGCCGGCGCGGGCGTGGAGGCGGCCGGCTCCTGCGGCGGCTGGCAGGCGGCCAGGACGAAGGGCAGGGCAAGGGCGAGGGTGAGGCTGGCGGTAATCGGCCGGCGCATGGCGGCATCCTGTCGTTGGGCGCGGAAGCCTCAACGATAGCCGGCCGCCTGCAGCTCGAACAATTCCGCGTAGCGGCCGCCCTGCGCCATCAGTTCGGCATGGGTGCCGGACGCCTCGACCTTGCCGCCGGCCAGCACCAGGATCCGGTCGGCCATGCGCACGCTGGAGAAGCGGTGCGAGATCAGCACCGCGGTGCGGTCGTGCGACAGCTCCTTGAAGCGCTGGAAGACCTCGAACTCGCTGCGCGCGTCCAGCGCCGCGGTCGGCTCGTCGAGGATCATGACCTGGGCGTCGCGCATGTAGGCGCGGGCGATCGCGATCTTCTGCCACTGCCCGCCGGAGAGGTCCACGCCGGTCTTGAAGCGGCGCCCGACCAGCTGGTCGTAGCCTTCCGGCAGCGGCTCGATGACCTCGTCGGCCATGGCCCGGTGGGCGGCGGCGCGGATCCGCCCGATGTCGTCCATCGCCTCGATCCGGCCCACGCCGATGTTCTCGCCGGCGGTGAGGTGGTAGCGGACGAAGTCCTGGAAGATCACCCCGATGTTGGCGCGCAGGTCGTCCAGGTCGTAGTCGCGCAGGTCGCGGCCGTCGAGCAGGATCCGGCCCTCGTCCGGGTCGTACAGGCGCGCCAGCAGCTTGACCAGGGTGGTCTTGCCGGCGCCGTTCTCGCCGACCAGGGCCAGCACCTCGCCGGCGCGCAGCTCGAATTCCAGTCCGCGCAGCGCCCAGTGCTCGGCGCCGGGATAGCGGAAGCCGACGTTCTCGAAGACGAAGCCGCGCTCGATCGGCCGCGGCACCGGCACCGCGTCCGGGCGCGAGGCGATCTCCGGCTCGATCTCGAAGAACGAGTACAGGTCGTCCAGGTACAGGGCCTGCCCGGCGACCTGGGAGAAGCCGACCAGCAGGCCTTCCAGCAGCTGGCGCAGGCGGCGGAAGCTGCCGGCCAGGAAGGTCAGGTCGCCGATGCTGAAGTCGCCGCGCACGGTGCGCCAGGCGATGTAGGCGTAGGCCACGTAGTAGCCCAGCGTACCCAGCGCGGCCAGCAGCGTGCCCCACAGGGCGCGCTTGCGCGCCAGCGCCCGGTTGGCCAGGTAGAACTTCTGCGCCAGGGTCCGGTAGCGGTCGATCAGGAAGCGGTGGAGGTTGAAGATCTTCACCTCCTTGGCGGTCTCGACGCTGGCGCCGGTCTGGCGCAGGTATTCCAGCTGGCGCCGCTCCGGGGTCCACTGGTAGTTGAGCGAATAGCCCAGCGCGTTGAAGTGGGCCTCGCCGACGAAGGCCGGGACCAGCGCCACCGCCAGCAGCAGGATCAGCCACGGCGCGTAGACCAGCAGGCCGATGGCGAAGGCGATGACGGTGACCGCGTCCTGGACCTGGCCGAACAGCTGGCTCATCAGGTTCATCCGGCTCATGGTCAGGCGCCGGGCGCGGTCCAGCCGGTCCTGCAGGTCCGGGTCCTCGAAGTCCTCCAGGTCCAGGGTCGCCGCATGCTCCATCAGGCGGATGCTGCTGGCGTTGGTGAACAGCTCCGAGAGCAGGCCGTCGGCGTAGCTGACCATCCGGCCGAGGAAGTCCGAGGCCACGGCCAGCGCCAGTTCCACGCCCAGCAGCCACAGCAGGTGGTCGAGGGCGCCGCTGCGCAGGGCGTCGCCGAGGCCGTCGAAGGACAGGCCCAGGCCGACCACCCGGATCGCCTCGTCGATGATCAGCTTGCCGATGTACAGCGAGACCACCGGCATCAGCGCGCGCAGCAGGCGCAGGCCGAGGCTGGCCAGGGTCAGGCCGGGGCTGGTCTGCCAGATCTGGCGCAGGAACGGCGGCAGGTTGCGCATCGCGTCGAAGCGCTCGCGCAGGCTGGGGGTGCTGCGCTCGCGGCGCGGCTTGGCGGCGGGGCGGGGCGTGGCCATGCCGCATTGTGCCCCGGCCGGGCGCCGCGGTTCCGTGATCGCGGAAAAGCGGAGGCCCGCTTGCGCGGGCCTCCGGGGTGTCGCGTCGGCGGACGGGGCCTTACTGGGCGCCGGCCAGGTCGCGCAGCTGCGAGGGGCGCGAGCCGAAGTACGCGGCCAGGTCGGCGATGTCCTGGTCGCCCAGGCCGGTGGCCTGCGGGGTCATCAGCGCGTGCTGGCGGTCACCGGCGCGGTACTGCTGCAGCGCGTGGGCGATGTAGTCGGCGTACTGGCCGCCCAGCTTCGGGTAGCTGGCGTCGATCGGGGCATTGCCCTCGGCGCCATGGCAGTCCACGCAGCTCTGGCCGGTGGCCTGGCCCTTGGCGTTGGCCAGCTTCTCGCCGACCGCGATGCGGCCGTCGGGCAGGCCGGCCGAGGAACTGGCCTGGGCGTGGCCTTCGCCCTCGGTGGAATGGGAACCCTGCTGCCCGGAGCAGGCCGCCAGCACCAGGGCGGCGGTCAGGGCGATGGCTAGACGCGAAGCGGTCACGGCGTTCGGCATGGGTGGCGGCTGCTCTTACTTGAGGGTGGACAGGTAGGCGGCGATGTCGGCGATGTCCTGGTCCGAGAAGCTCTCGGCCTGGGCGCGCATCGTCGGGTGCTTGCGCTTGCCCTCCTGGTACTCGTGCAGGGCCTGGGCCAGGTACTCGGCCGACTGGCCGCCGATCTTCGGCACCTTGTAGCTGGGATACGCGTTCTTGTAACCGGTGATGCCGTGGCAGCCCTGGCAGGTGTAGGCCAGCTGGCGGCCGGCCTCGGGGTTGCCGGTGGCGGCGGGGGCCGGGGCGGTTTCGGCGGCGGGGGCGGCCTCGGTGGCCGGCGCTTCGGCTGCCGGGGCAGCCTCCTGTGCGGTGGCGGAGAACGTCAGTACGGAGACCAGGGCAAGGCAGGCGGCTAGCGGCAGCGGGCGCATCATTCGGTGGTCCGGGGTCGGTCGCGGAAGGTGGACGGCCGGCTGAATGGGGCCGGCCGCGAGGTCGCCGCAGTATAGCCACGCGCTAGCGCAACTGGAAACTTCTGTCCATGAGCGCGATCAATGCCGGGGTCCGGCCGGCCGTCGGGAGACACCATGACCTTCGGCGCATGGCGCCCAGCCGTCCGGGTGATCTACTTGCATACAACACCTGATCACGTGCCCACCCCGGGCCCCCCCTCAGACCACCCAACGGATACCTCCATGGCCAGCCGCCACTCCGCGTACCTGCGCAACGGACTGCGCACCGCCGCCCTCGCACTCGTCATCGCCACCACCCTGGCCGCCTGCAAGGGCGGGGCCGGCCCGGCCGAGGCCCAGGCCCAGACCAAGTCGTCCGAGGTGGAGGCCATCCCGGTCGAGGTGGTCGAGGCCGCGCGCCGGCCAATCGCCGCCAGCTACGCCGGCACCGCCGCACTGGAGCCGCGGGCCGAGTCCCAGGTCGTGGCCAAGACCTCCGGCGTGGCCCTGGCCGTGCTGGTCGAGGAAGGGCAGCAGGTCAAGGCCGGGCAACCGCTGCTGCGGCTGGATCCGGACCGCGCCCGCCTGAGCGTCGCCCAGGCCGAGGCGCAGATGCGCAAGCTGGAGAACAACTACAAGCGCGCCCAGCAGCTGGTCGCCCAGCAGCTGATCAGCGCCGGCGAGGTCGACCAGATGCGCTACGACCTGGAGAACGCCCGCGCCACGTACAACATGACCCGCCTGGAGCTGTCGTACACCACGGTGGAAGCGCCGATCTCCGGCGTGGTCGCGTCGCGTTCGATCAAGCCGGGCAACTTCGTGCAGATCAACACCCCGATCCTGCGCATCGTCGACGACTCGCGCCTGGAGGCCACGCTCAACGTGCCCGAGCGCGAGCTGGCGACGATGAAGGCCGGCCTGCCGGTGCTGATGCAGGTCGACGCGCTGCCGGGCCGGGCGTTCCAGGGCGTGGTCGACCGCGTCGCCCCGGTGGTGGACGCCGGCAGCGGCACCTTCCGCGTGATCGCCGCCTTCGACGGCGGCGGCGCGCTGCAGCCGGGCATGTTCGGCCGCATCCGCATCGACTACGACCAGCGCCCCGACGCGCTGGTGGTGCCGCGCGTGGCCCTGCTCGACGACGGCGACCCGGCGATGTTCGTGATCCGCGATGGCAAGGCCTCGCGCGTGCCGGTCAAGGTCGGCTACGCCGACGGCGAGTGGATCGAGGTGCGCGAAGGCATCAAGCCGGGCGAGCAGGTGGTCACCGCCGGCAAGGTCGCGCTGCGCGAGGGTAGTGCGGTGCAGGTGATCACCGCTGCCAACGGCAAGCAGGCCGACAAGGCCGTTGCCGGTACCGGCGCCGCAGCCACGGGTGCCGGCCAGTGAGCGCCCCCGTGCACGGACCGCACGAGACCGGCGCGGGCCGGCCGGGCGGCGGCCTGGTGGAGTTCTCCACCCGCCGCCGCGTGACCATCGCCATGATCACCGTGACCATGGTGCTGTTCGGCCTGATCTCGCTGGGCAGCCTCAAGGTCAACCTGCTGCCGGACCTGAGCTATCCGACCCTGACCGTGCGCACCGAGTACACGGGCGCGGCGCCGTCGGAGATCGAGACCCTGATCACCGAGCCGGTGGAGGAAGCCGTCGGCGTGGTGAAGAACCTGCGCAAGCTCAAGTCGGTGTCGCGCACCGGCCAGAGCGACGTGGTGCTGGAGTTCGCCTGGGGCACGGACATGGACCAGGCCAGCCTGGAAGTCCGCGACAAGATGGAGGTGCTGTCGCTGCCGCTGGAGGCCAAGGCCCCGGTGCTGCTGCGCTTCAATCCGTCGACCGAGCCGATCCTGCGCCTGGCCCTGTCGGCCAAGGGCGACACCGCCAGCGAGGCCGAGAGCGTGCGCGTGCTGACCGGGCTGCGCCGCTATGCCGACGAGGACCTGAAGAAGCGCCTGGAGCCGGTCGCCGGCGTGGCCGCGGTCAAGGTCGGCGGCGGCCTGGAGGACGAGATCCAGGTCGAGATCGACCAGCAGAAGCTGGCCCAGCTGAATCTGCCGATCGACACCGTCATCCAGCGACTGCAGCAGGAGAACATCAACATCTCCGGCGGCCGCCTGGAGGAAGGCTCGCAGCGCTACCTGGTGCGCACGGTCAACCAGTTCGCCACCGTGGAGGAGATCCGCGAGATGCTGGTAACCACGCAGAGCGGCGGCGACAACGCCGCGGCCGCGGCGGCCCAGCAGATGGCGGCGATCGCCGCCGCCTCGGGCAACGCCAGCGTGCTGGCCGCGGCCCAGTCGGTGCAGAGCGCCTCGTCCTCGAACAGCAGCGCCATCGCCGGCGGCATGCCGGTGCGCCTGAAGGACGTGGCCGTGGTGCGCCAGGGCTACAAGGAGCGCGAGGCGATCATCCGCCTGGCCGGCAAGGAAGCGGTCGAGCTGGCGATCTACAAGGAAGGCGACGCGAACACCGTGGCCACTGCCAAGGCGCTGAAGGCGCGCCTGGAGCAGCTGAAGCGGCAGGTCCCGCCGGATGTCGACCTGACCATCATCGACGACCAGTCGCTGTTCATCGAGCACGCCATCGCCGACGTCAAGAAGGACGCGGTCATCGGCGGCATCCTGGCGATCCTGATCATTTTCCTGTTCCTGCGCGACGGCTGGAGCACCTTCGTCATCAGCCTGTCGCTGCCGGTGTCGATCATCACCACGTTCTTCTTCATGGACCAGCTGGACCTGAGCCTGAACGTGATGTCGCTGGGCGGCCTGGCGCTGGCCACCGGCCTGGTGGTGGACGACTCGATCGTGGTGCTGGAGAGCATCGCCAGGGCGCGCGAACGCGGCCTGGGCATCCTGCAGGCGGCGATCACCGGCACCCGCGAGGTGAGCATGGCGGTCGTGGCCTCCACGCTGACCACCATCGCCGTGTTCCTGCCGCTGGTGTTCGTGCAGGGCATCGCCGGCCAGCTGTTCCGCGACCAGGCGCTGACCGTGGCCATCGCCATTGCGATCTCGCTGGTCGTGGCCATGACCCTGATCCCGATGCTGAGCTCGCTGAAGGGCCGGCCGCCGCTGGCCTTCCCGGAAGAGGCGCCGCATCCGCAGTGGCGTCCGCAGTCGCGCTGGCAGAAGCCGGTGGCGGCGACTGGGCGTGGCGTCGGTGCGCTGGTGCGCGGGCTGTTCTTCGGTGCCGCCTGGCTGGTGGTGCGGCTGTGGCGCGGCGTGGTCCGCGTGGTCGGCCCGGTGATGCGTAAGGCCAGCGACCTGGCGATGGCGCCGTACCACCGCGCCGAGGCGGGCTACATGCGCCTGCTGCCAGCCTCGCTGACGCGGCCGAAGCTGGTGCTGGGGCTGGCCGCCGGCGCCTTCGCCGCGACCCTGCTGGCGGTGCCGTACCTGGGCGCCGACCTGATCCCGCAGCTGGCCCAGGACCGCTTCGAGATGACCGTGAAGCTGCCGCCGGGCACGCCGCTGGCGCAGACCGACGCGCTGGTCCGCGAGCTGCAGCGCAAGCACGCCAGTGCCGAGGGCATCCAGGCGCTGTACGGCGTCAGCGGCAGCGGGACCCGGCTGGACGCCAACCCCACCGAGAGCGGCGAGAACATCGGCAAGCTGACCGTGGTCATGGCCAACGGCGGCAGCGCCCGCGTCGAGCAGGCCACCACCGAGGCGCTGCGTGCCTCGATGGCCGGGCAGCCGGGCGCGCAGGTCGACTTCAGCCGGCCGCAGCTGCTGAGCTCGTCCACGCCGCTGGAAGTGGAACTGCGCGGCCAGGACCTGGCCTCGATCGAGCAGGCCGGGCAGAAGCTGGCGGCGATGCTGCGCGCCAACCCGCATTACGCCGACGTCAAGTCGACGGTGGAGCAGGGCTTCCCGGAGATCCAGATCCGCTTCGACCAGGAGCGTGCCGGCGCGCTAGGCCTGACCACGCGCCAGATCGCCGACGTGGTGGTGAAGAAGGTGCGCGGCGAAGTGGCCACGCGCTACAGCTTCCGCGACCGCAAGATCGACGTGCTGGTGCGCGCCCAGGAGAACGACCGCGCCTCGGTGGATAGCATCCGCCGGCTGATCGTGAACCCCGGCAGCAGCCGGCCGGTGACCCTGTCGGCCGTGGCCGACGTGGTCGCCACCACCGGTCCGTCGGAGATCCACCGCGCCGACCAGGTGCGCGTGGCCATCGTCTCGGCCAACCTGCGCGGGATCGACCTGGGTACCGCGGTCGAGGAAGTGCGGGCGATGGTCGCCGAAAACCCGATCGGCGCCGGCGTCGGCATGCACATCGGCGGCCAGGGCGAGGAACTTGCCGAGTCGGTGCGCTCGCTGCTGTTCGCCTTCGGCCTGGCGGTGTTCCTGGTATACCTGGTGATGGCCTCGCAGTTCGAGTCGCTGCTGCACCCGTTCGTCATCCTGTTCACCATCCCGCTGGCCCTGGTCGGCGCGATCGGTGCGCTGTTCCTGACCGGTTCGGCGATCTCGGTGGTGGTGTTCATCGGCCTGATCCTGCTGGTGGGCCTGGTGACCAAGAACGCGATCATCCTCGTCGACAAGGTCAACCAGCTGCGCGAGGCCGGGGTGGCCAAGCGCGAGGCCCTGGTCGAGGGCGCCCGTTCGCGCCTGCGCCCGATCGCGATGACCACGCTGTGCACGGTGTTCGGCTTCCTGCCGCTGGCGCTGGCCCCGCTGTTCGGCAGCCCGGGCGCGGAAGTGCGCTCGCCGATGGCGGTCACCGTGATCGGCGGCCTGATCGTCTCGACCCTGCTGACCCTGGTGGTAATCCCGGTGGTGTACGACCTGCTGGACCGCCGCGCCGACGAGTACTACCGCGAGCGCGGCCGTCGTGCCCGCGAGGTGGCCGACGCGGCCGCCAGCGCCGAAGGCGAGGGCCAGCCCGCATGAGCGTCGCGGAGTTCAGCATCCGGCGTCCGGTCACCGCGGTGATGTTCTTCATCTCGCTGCTGGTGATCGGCACCATCGCCGCGTTCCGGCTGCCGCTGGAGGCGTTCCCGGAGGTCTCGCCGCCCTTCATCTTCGTCCAGCTGCCGTACACCGGTTCGACGCCCGAAGAGGTGGAGCGGACCGTGCTGCGCCCGGCGGAGGAAGCGCTGTCGACCATGGCCGGCATCAAGCGCATGGAGTCCAACGCCAAGGCCGACGGCGCGCAGATCTTCATCCAGTTCGCCGACTGGGACCGCGACGTGGCGATCGCCGCGTCCGAGGCCCGCGAGCGCCTGGACGCGATCCGCGACGAGCTGCCGGATGACCTGCAGCGCTACTTCGTGTTCAAGTTCTCGACCACGGACATGCCGGTGCTGCGGGTGCGACTGGCCAGCAACAGCGACCTGACCGGCGCGTACGACATGATCGAACGCGAGTTCAAGCGCCGCCTGGAACGCATCCCGGGCGTGGCCCGGGTGCAGGTGTCCGGCGCGCCGCCGAACGAAGTGGAGATCGCGATCGACCAGGATCGGCTGACCGCGCACGACCTCAGCCTCAACGAGCTGACCCAGCGCCTGCAGGCGGTGAACTTCTCGATCTCCGCCGGCACCATCAGCGACGCCGGCCAGCGCCTGCGCGTGCAACCGGTGGGCGAGATGACCGACCTGCAGCAGCTGCGCGACCTGCCGGTCGGCCCGAACAACGTGCGCCTGGGCGACATCGCCGACGTGCGCCTGAAGCCGGCGCGGATGGACTACGGCCGGCGCCTGGACGGGCGCCCGGCGGTGGGCCTGGACATCTTCAAGGAGCGCAACGCCAACCTGGTCGAGGTCTCCAGCCGGGCCCTGGCCGAGGTCGAGGCGATCCGCGCCCAGCCGCACCTGGGCGACGTGCAGATCAAGATCATCGACAACCAGGGCGAGAGCGTGACCTCCTCGCTGCTGGAGCTGGCCGAGGCCGGCGCGATCGGCCTGGTCCTGTCGATCATCGTGCTGTGGTTCTTCCTGCGCCACTGGCCGTCGGTGGCGATGGTGACCCTGGCCATCCCGATCTGCTTCGTGATGACGCTGGGCTTCATGTACTTCGCCGGCGTGACCCTCAACATCCTGACCATGATGGGCCTGCTGCTGGCGATCGGCATGCTGGTGGACAACGCCGTCGTGGTGGTGGAGAGCATCTACCAGGAGCGGGAGAAGTACCCGGGCAACCCGGTGCTCGCCTCGATCGTCGGTACCCGCCAAGTGGCCATCGCGCTGTCGGCCGGCACCCTGTGCCACTGCATCGTGTTCGTGCCGAACCTGTTCGGCGAGCGCAACTTCCTGAGCATCTACCTGGGCCAGATCGCGATCACCATCTCGGTGTCGCTGCTGGCGTCGTGGCTGGTCGCGGTGAGCCTGATCCCGATGATCTCGGCGCGGCTGAAGACCCCGCCGATGGTGCACGACCCGTCCGGGCTGATCCCGCGCATGCAGCGCCGCTACGCCGGCCTGCTGCGCTGGACCCTGGAACACCGCGGCTGGAGCGTGCTGGGCATCATCCTGGTGGTGCTGGTCAGCTTCATCCCGATCAAGTTCACCAAGTTCGACATGTTCGGCAACGGCGAAGGCGACCAGGTCCAGCTCTTCTACCAGTGGAACGGCGCCTACACCAGGGAGCAGATGTCCGACGAGATCCTGCGCGTCGAGCAGTTCCTGGACGCCAACCGCGAGAAGTACCACATCACCCAGATCTACTCCTACTACAGCGAGCAGGAATGGGGCGGCACCATGGTCAAGTTCGACACGGACAAGGTGCGCGACCTCAAGCCGATGATCGAGCTGATCCGCAAGGAGGTGCCGAAGTCGGCGCGCGCGACCATCGGCGTGGGCAGCCCGGGTGGCGGGCAGGGCGGCGCCGGACAGCCGGGGCAGAACGTGTCCTTCCAGCTGGTCGGCGACTCGACCCAGACGCTGGCGGAGATCGCCGACGAGCTGATCCCGATCCTCGGGCGGCGCCCGGAGCTGCGCGACGTGCGGGTCAACTCCGGGGACCAGAACACCGAGCTGAAGGTGCGGGTGGACCGCGAGCGCGCGGCGGCGTTCGGCTTCAGCGCCGAGCAGGTCGCCTCGTTCGTCGGCCTGGCCCTGCGCGGCGCGCCCCTGCGCGAGTTCCGCCGCGGCGAGAACGAGGTGCCGGTGTGGGTGCGCTTCGCCGGCGCCGAGGAGTACGGCACCGAGGACTTGTCCGGGTTCATGGTCCGCGCGCCCGACGGCCGCACCGTGCCGCTGCTGGCCCTGGTCGACGTGGCGGTGACCCCCTCGGCCACCCAGGTCCAGCGCACCAACCGCCAGACCACGCTGACCGTGCAGGCCAACCTGGCCGAGAAGGTCACCGTGCCGGAGGCGCGCAAGGCCATGGAGGAGACGCTGAAGGGCATGTCCTTCCCGGCCGGCTACACCTATTCCTTCGACGGCGGCGCCTTCCAGGAGGAGGACGAGGCCAGCGCGCAGATGATGTTCAACCTGCTGATCGCGCTGGTGATGATCTACATCGTGATGGCGGCGGTGTTCGAGTCGCTGCTGTTCCCGGCGGCGATCATGAGCGGCGTGCTGTTCTCGGTGTTCGGCGTGTTCTGGCTGTTCGCCCTGACCGGGACCACGTTCGGGATCATGTCCTTCATCGGCATCCTGGTGCTGATGGGCGTGGTGGTGAACAACGGCATCGTGATGGTCGAGCACATCAACAACCTGCGCCGCCGCGGCATGTCGCGCACCGACGCGCTGGTCGAGGGCAGCCGCGAGCGCCTGCGCCCGATCCTGATGACGATGGGCACGGCGATCCTGGCGATGGTGCCGATCGCGCTGGCCCAGACCCAGCTGGGCGGCGACGGCCCGGCCTACGCGCCGATGGCCCGCGCCATCGCCGGCGGCCTGGCGTTCTCGACCGTGGTCAGCCTGCTGTTCCTGCCGACGATCTACGCGATCCTGGACGACCTGCGCAACGGCGTGGCGCGGCTGGTGCGGCGCGCCCGCGGCGTGCAGGACACGGTCCCCAATGCCGCCGCGGTGGCGGCGATGCACCTGGAGTGAGGGTGGTGCACCGGCGTCCCCGACGGGGCGCCGGTGCGGTGTCGCGGAAGCTCAGCCGAACAGGCGGCCGAGCATGCGCAGCCCGCCGGTCCACACGCCGATCGCGGTGCCGAGGCTGGTCAGGAAGAAGTTGAGCAGTACGCGGGCCACCCGGTTCTTCCACCAGCCGCGCGCGGTCTGCACGTCGTCGCGCAGGGCCATGAAGTCGGCGTAGGTCGGCTTGCGCAGGGTGGCCTCGACGAAGGCGCTGACCGTGCCCGATGCCAGCGCCGGGTGCAGCGGCGTGAGCGGGGAGGCGATGAAGGCCGCCAGGATGCTGAGCGGATGGCCGCCGGCGATGGCGCAGCCGATGGCGCCGAGGATGCCGGTGGCCAGCACCCACTGCAGCAGCAGGTCCGAGCCCACGTCCACGCCGCCCTGCCAGAAGCCCCAGGCGAAGCCGCCGACCAGGAACGCGCCGATCACCAGTTCCATCCATGGCACGCGCGACTTGGGCTTCACCGTCTCCAGCGAGCGCCGCACCGTGGCCGGATCCTCCACGTCCTCGCGCAGGTGCCGGGCCAGGCCGGGCAGGTGGCCGGCGCCGACCACCGCCAGCACCTCGCGCGCATCGCCGCCGGCGAGCTCGCGCAGGTTGGCGGCCATGTAGCGGTCGCGCTCGGCGATGACGCTTTCGTAGAGGGCGGGACTGTGTGCGGCGAACTCGCCGAAGCTGGCCTCCAGCACGTCGCCGCCCTTGAGCTTCTCGATGTCGTCCTCGGCGATCTCGTCGTCGCCGACCATCGCCAGCAGGATGCCGGCGCCGGTCCTGGCGCGGCCCCACCAGCCCAGTCGCTGCATCGCGCGGCGGAAGGTCAGGCCGACCTCGCGGTCGATCAGGTGGAAGGGCAGGTCGCGGGCACGCGCTTCCTGCACCGCCGCCTTGAGCTCGGCGCCCGGCTCGACGCCGAGCTGCTCGGCGAGGCGCCGCTGGTAGGCGGCCAGCGCCAGGTTGGCGGCGAACAGGTGCGCCTTGCCGTCGCGCAGCACCCGGACGATGTCCAGCTGCGACAGCGCGTCCGGATCGGTCAGCGACTGCAGGCGGCCCGGATCCAGCTCCACCGCCACGGCCTGGTAGGCGCCGCTGTCGATGGCCGCGCGCACCGCGTCGATGCTGGCCTGGGAGACGTGGGCGGTGCCGAGCAGGGTGTAGCGCACGCCATCGCGCTCGACCACCTGTACGGGCTGGCCGTGCAGCGGATCGGCGGCGGCATCGGCCGGGGCGGGGTTCAGCGTGTCATCGGTCATTCGGGGGCTCTTGGTTGCCGGCGCCCAGCGGGCGCTGCATCTGCACGGTATCCAGCCAGCGGCCATGCTTCCAGGCGATGCCGCGGAAGATGCCGACCAGGTGGAAACCGGCCTTCTCGTGGAGGCGGATCGACGCGGTGTTCGCCGGCTCGCCGATCACCGCGATCATCTGCCGGAAGCCGCGCGCCTCGCATTCGGCGACCAGCCTCTCCAGCAGCGCCGTGCCGATGCCGCGGCCCTGCTGGCCGGCGGCGACGTACACGGAGTTCTCGACGGTGTGGCGGTAGCCGATGCGGGCGCGGTAGCTGCTGGCATAGGCGTAGCCGGCAACCTCGCCCTCGCACTCGGCGACGAGGTACGGATAGCCGCCCTCGACGATGGCGCGCATGCGCCGCGCCATCTCCGCCTCTTCCGGGACGTCGTATTCGTAGGTGTTGACGTGGTCGCGCACTTCCGCGGCGTAGATCGCGGCGATCGCCGGCACGTCGGCCGGCGTGGCTTCGCGGATCGACACGGTCACGGGCGCGGCCGCCTCAGTCGATGTAGCGCTTGAGCAGGTCGCCGTAGGCGTCGATCCTGCGGTCGCGCAGGAACGGCCAGATCCGGCGCACGTGCTCGCTGCGCTGCAGGTCGACCTCGCACACCAGCACGGTCGGCTCGGTGCCGGCCTCGGCGATGAACTCTCCCTGCGGGCCGAGCACGTGGCTGTTGCCCCAGAAGCGGATGCCGGAGGCGCCCAGCGGCGAGGGTTCATGCCCGACGCGGTTGCACGACAGCACCGGCAGGCCATTGGCGACGGCATGGCCGCGGTGGCTCAGCACCCAGGCGTCGCGCTGGCGGGTCTGCTCGTCATGCGCATCGTCCGGATCCCAGCCGATCGCGGTGGGGTAGAGCAGCATCTCGGCGCCGGCCAGCGCCATCAGGCGCGCCGCTTCCGGATACCACTGGTCCCAGCACACCAGCACGCCGAGGCGGCCGACCGAGGTGTCGATCGGCCTGAAGCCGATGTCGCCCGGGGTGAAGTAGAACTTCTCGTAGAAGCCCGGGTCGTCCGGGATGTGCATCTTGCGGTACTTGCCCAGCAGGGTGCCGTCCTTCTCCAGGACCACCGCGGTGTTGTGGTACAGGCCGGCGGCGCGGCGTTCGAACAGCGAGCCGACGATGACCACGCCGTGCTTCTTCGCCAGCGCGCCCAGCCGTTCGGTACTGGGGCCGGGGACCGGTTCGGCCAGGTCGAACTCGACCACCGACTCGTGCTGGCAGAAGTAGGCGCCGTTGTGCAGTTCCTGCAGCAGGACCAGCTTCGCGCCCTGCGCGGCGGCCTCGGCCACGCGCTGTTCGATGATGGCGAGGTTGGCTGCGGCATCGCCGTGGTTGCGCTCCTGGATCAGCGCGACGGTGAGGGTCTTGTTGGTCATGCGGGCATTGTAGGGCGATCGCCACCCGCGCAGGTGACGCGCAGGTGGACGTGGAAATGGTCCGGGAAGGCCGGCGCCGCGATCGCGGCGCCGGCGTCACGGCAGGGCGGGATCAGCGGCCCAGGCCGGCCGGCAGCTGCATGGTGATGCAGTGCAGGCTGCCGTTCTGCCAGATCAGGGGGCGGCAGGGGACCTGGACGATCTCGCGGCCCGGGAAGGCCTCGGCCAGCACGGCCGCGGCGCGTTCGTCGGCCGGGTCGCCATAGGCCGGCATCAGCACCGCGCCGTTGACGATGAGGAAGTTGGCATAGGAGGCGGCCAGGCGGCGGCCTTCGTCCAGCACAGGCGCCGCCCACGGCAGCGGGAACAGGCGGTAGGGACGGCCGTCGGCGGTGCGCAGCGCGGCGATCTCGTCGGCCATCGCCTTCAGCTCGGCGTAGTGGCTGTCGGTTGCGTCGTCGCAGGCCTGGAACACGATCGCGTCGCCCGGCGCGAAGCGGGCGAGGGTGTCGATGTGGGCGTCGGTGTCGTCGCCCTCCAGGTAGCCGTGGTCCAGCCACAGCACACGGTCCTGGGCCAGCAAGCCGGCCAGTTTCGCGGTCAGCTCCTCGCGGCTGGCCTGCGGGTGGCGTTCGTGCAGGCAGCGCCAGGTGGTGAGCAGGGTGCCGGCCCCATCGGTCTCGATGCCGCCGCCTTCCAGGGCGAAATCGATGCGCTGGCGCCTGGCGTCGCCGAACAGGCCCTGCGCGGCCAGCGCCTCGACCAGGCGGTCGTCGCGGCCGGCCTCGAACTTGCCGCCCCAGGCGGTGAAGCGGAAGTCGAGCACGCGGAAGCCGTCGCCTTCGCGCAGGGTGATCGGCCCGGAATCGCGCAGCCAGGTGTCGTCGTAGTCGAACGGGATGAAGCGGACCCGCTCCATGTCGATCCGCGCCGAGCGCAGGCGCGCCTCGGCATAGGTCTCGACGTCGTCGTCGGCCACGCAGATCCAGGCGTCCTGGAAGCGGGTGATCGCCGCGACCAGGGCGATGTAGGTCTCCTCGACCTCGCCGAGCCGGTCGGCCCAGTCGGTACCGGCGTGCGGCCACGCAATGAGGATCGCGGACTGGGGTTCCCACTCCGCGGGGAAGCGCAGGGTTTCGGTCATGCTCGTGCTGTCTGCAATGCCCGGGCGGGGCCCGGGTCGTTCTCGAATCCCGGCGCGGGTGCGCGCGGGCGACTGGCGGGGAAACTTCCCCTGGTTCCCGCGCGTCAGTCGTGCCTGCGCCGCGGGAAGGTGTCAGCGGATCGGCGGTTTCGGGCCCACTTCCTCGGGGCTGGCCTTGTGCGCGACCACGTCGATCACCCGGTTCTTCTCGAAGTACACGACGTAGTCCGGGTAGACCCAGCGGTTGATCGTCGGCCATTGGCGCTTCTGCCCGCCGCGCGGGTCCAGCTTCTCGCTGGGCGCGCCGAAGCGGGCTTCCACCTCGGCCATGGTCAGGCCGCGGGCCGGCTGGGCCACCGCGGGCTTCTGCGCGACGCGCTCGACCAGCAGGGTCTCGGCGCCGGCCGTGCCGCAGGCGGCAAGCAGGGCCAGCAGGATCAGGGTCTTCGGATGGTGCTTCATCGCGTTGCTCTCCCCGTGGATGGCCGCTTCGGCGGCGATGGCAGGCCGGGCCTGCGCCAGGCGCCGATTGTAAGCAGAAGGGCCCCGGACGTTGTGCGGCGGGCGTCAACATCCATGGTGCCGCGCCCGGTTCCCGGCCGACGCACCCGGATCGCGGGGCCCGGAAACGCGGAAGGCCGCATTGCTGCGGCCTTCGCGTCGTTCCGCGTGCCGGCCGAGGCCGGGACGCCGCCGGCTCAGCGCTGGCGGGCCTTGAAACGCGGGTTGGACTTGCAGATCACGAAGACCTTGCCGCGGCGGCGGACCACCTTGCAGTCGCGGTGACGGGTCTTCGCCGACTTCAGGGAGGACAGGACTTTCATGACACACCTCGGGAGGACGACGGATGGGAATGCCAGGGCCGGGGTGGCCAGGGCGTGCAATTAGCCCGCCATTCTAACGGGCTTTCCTTTGGAGGTTCAAGCGTTTGCGAAAAAAACGGGCGGAAGGACGGCGGGGGCGGGCTACAATTGCCGGCTTCACGCACTGCCAAGCCTTCGGAGCCGCCCATGTCCAATCCCGTCCCGGTCCTGACCATCGATGGCCCGTCCGGGGCCGGCAAGGGCACGGTCAGCCGCCTGGTGGCGTCCCGCCTGGGCTGGAACTACCTGGATTCCGGCGCACTTTACCGGGCGGTGGGCGTGGCGGCCAGCTGGGCCGACCTGGACCTGTCCGACCCGGCGGCCCTGGTCCGCTGCACCTTCGATACGGACATCGCGTTCCGGGACGAGGGCGGCAGCCTGCGGGTTTTCGTGAACGGGGTGGACGCCACCGACGAGCTGCGCCTGGAGACCACCGGGACCCTGGCCTCGGCCATCGCCGCCATCCCCGAGGTGCGGGCGGCACTGAAGGAGCGGCAGCGGGCGTTCCGCCAGGAACCGGGCCTGGTCGCCGACGGCCGCGACATGGGCACGGTCATCTTCCCGGACGCCACCACCAAGGTGTTCCTGACCGCCAGCGCCGAGGAGCGCGCCCGCAGGCGGCATAACCAGTTGAAGGAAAAAGGGGTTTCGGTTACCTTAGGCGGTCTGCTGCGGGAGATCCTCGCCCGCGATGCCCGCGATGCCCAGCGCACCGTGGCGCCGCTGAAGCCGGCCGAAGACGCCGTCATCATCGACACCACCGGCCTGGCCATCGAGGAAGTCGTCGACCGCGTCCTGGCCCTGGTGCCGGCGCGCGCCGGCTGATCGCATCCCCGCAGGGGCTTCAACGCAGCAGGAGGCGCGCAAGCGCCAAAGGCGCCGTCGCGGACGACCGCGGCGGTTTTTTCCAACCAACCACACAGGGTCCATCCGTGGACCGATCAGGGGGGCGGGAAGTGGCCACGCAGGTGGCGTCCCGTCCGTGTGTTCAACCGAGTATTCAACAATGACCGAATCTTTTGCCGAGCTGTTCGAACAGAGCCAGACCAACCTGGCCAAGCTGAAGCCGGGCGCGATCGTCGTCGGCACCGTCGTGGAAGTCCGCGGCGACGTCGTGGTGATCAACGCCGGTCTGAAGTCCGAAGGCATCGTGCCGATCGAGCAGTTCCGGAATGACGCCGGCGAGATCGACGTGGGCGTGGGCGACCAGGTCAAGGTCGCGCTCGACTCCATCGAGAACGGCTTCGGCGAGACCGTGCTGTCGCGCGAGAAGGCCAAGCGCGCGATGGTGTGGGACGAGCTTGAGGAAGCCCTCGAGAAGAACGAGACCATCACCGGCCGCATCAGCGGCAAGGTCAAGGGTGGTTTCACCGTCGACATCAAGGACGTCCGCGCGTTCCTGCCGGGTTCGCTGGTCGATGTGCGCCCCGTGCGCGACCCGGCCTACCTGGAAGGCAAGGAGCTTGAGTTCAAGCTCATCAAGCTGGACCGCAAGCGCAACAACGTGGTCGTCTCCCGCCGCGCGGTGGTCGAGAGCGAGCATTCGGAAGAGCGCGAGCAGCTGCTCGAGAAGCTGCAGGAAGGCGCCGTGCTGAAGGGCGTGGTCAAGAACCTGACCGACTACGGCGCGTTCGTGGACCTGGGCGGCATCGACGGCCTGCTGCACATCACCGACATGGCGTGGAAGCGCGTCCGCCATCCGTCCGAAGTGGTCAACGTCGGCGACGAGCTGGACGTCCGCGTGCTGAAGTTCGACCGCGAGCGCAACCGCGTCTCGCTGGGCCTGAAGCAGCTGGGCGAGGATCCGTGGGACAACATCGCCCGCCGCTACCCGGCCAACAGCCGCGTGTTCGGCAAGGTCTCCAACGTCACCGACTACGGCGCGTTCGTCGAGATCGAGCCGGGCGTCGAGGGCCTGGTGCACGTGTCCGAGATGGACTGGACCAACAAGAACGTCAACCCGTCGAAGGTCGTGCAGGTCGGCGACGAGGTCGAGGTCATGGTTCTGGACGTGGACGAGGAGCGTCGCCGCATCTCGCTGGGCATGAAGCAGGTCGCCGCCAATCCGTGGGAGACCTTCGCCGCCATCCACAAGAAGGGCGACAAGGTCAGCGGCCAGATCAAGTCGATCACCGACTTCGGCATCTTCATCGGCCTGGATGGCGGCATCGACGGCCTGGTGCACCTGTCCGACATCAGCTGGAACACCACCGGCGAGGACGTGCTGCGCAACTTCAAGAAGGGCGACACCCTGGACGCCGTCGTCCTGGCCGTCGACCCTGAGCGCGAGCGCATCAGCCTCGGCCTGAAGCAGATGGAGCAGGATCCGTTCGGCCAGTACATGGCCGCCCATCCGAAGGGCTCGAAGGTCGAGGGCGTGGTCAAGGAAGTGGACGCCAAGGGCGCGACCATCGAACTGGCCGACGGCATCGAGGGCTACGTCGCCGCGCGCGACATCGCCAACGAGCGAGTGGACGACGCCAGCCAGTACCTGAAGGTCGGCGACAAGGTCGAAGCCAAGTTCGTGGGCATGGACCGCAAGGGCCGCACCCTGCAGCTGTCGATCAAGGCCAAGGACGACGCCGAGATGCGCGAAGTGCTGGAGGAATACCAGTCGGCCGCCGGCGGTACCACCAAGCTGGGCGCGCTCCTGCGCGAGCAGCTGGGCAACAAGTCCGAGTAAGCAGTAAACGCAGTCACCACGGCGGCCCGGGTTCCCGGGCCGCCGTGGCCTGTCCCACCCGGATCCAGCCAAGCCCGAGATGACCAAGTCCGAACTGATCGAGATCCTGGCCCGTCGCCAGTCGCACCTGAAGGCCGAGGACGTGGACCTCGCCGTCAAGTCGTTGCTGGAGATGATGGGCGGCGCGCTCGCCTCCGGCGACCGCATCGAGATCCGCGGCTTCGGCAGTTTTTCCCTGCATTACCGCCCGCCGCGCCTGGGCCGCAACCCGAAGACGGGTGATTCGGTCGCGCTGCCGGGCAAGCATGTCCCGCATTTCAAGCCGGGCAAGGAGCTGCGCGAGAAGGTCAGCGACGTGCTGCCCGCGCCGGCCTCCGCCGACGAGGGCGCCTGAGCGCGCGTCGACCGGGCGGTGCTCCGTCCGTTAAGCTTTGACCGGCTTTCCCGGGAGTCGGCCCAATGACCCTTCTTCGCCTGCTGGTACTGGTGGCCTTCCTGGCCGCCGGCCTGGTTATCGGTTCGCTCAATACGCAGCGCATCGTCCTCGACTTCGGACTGGCGGAGATCGTCACCACCACCGGGATCGCGGTGATGGTGTCGCTGCTGGCAGGCGTGCTGCTGGGCGGCGGCATCGTCATGGCCACCACCGTGCTGCCGCTGCAGGCGCGGCTGCGCCGCGCCAGCCGGCCCGCCGCGACCACCCCGCCTCCGGCCGAGGCGCCACGGCCCCCTTTCCAGGACGCCTGAGCCCATGGAATTCCTCAACGAGTGGTTCTGGTTCTTCCTGCTGCTGCCGCTGGCCGCCGTTTCCGGCTGGGTGGTCGGCCGCCGCGGTGGCCAGCGCCATGGCGACACCCAGGTCAGCCGCCTGTCCAGCACCTACTTCCGCGGCCTGAACTACCTGCTCAACGAACAGCCGGACAAGGCGATCGAGCTGTTCCTGCACATCGCCGAGCTGGACAAGGAAACCTTCGAGACCCAGGTCGCGCTGGGCCACCTGTTCCGCCGCCGCGGCGAGGTCGACCGCGCGATCCGCCTGCACCAGGGCCTGGTCCAGCGCAACGACCTGTCCGACGCGCAGCGCGTACAGGCGCTGCTGGCGCTGGGCGAGGACTACATGAAGTCCGGGCTGCTCGACCGCGCCGAGACCGTGTTCTCCGACCTGGCCAAGATCGACCAGCGCGCGCCGCAGGCGCTCAAGCACCTGATCGGCATCTACCAGGCCGAGCGCGACTGGGAGCGGGCGATCGACAACGCCACCCGCTACGAGGAAGTCACCGGCGAGCCGATGGGCAAGCTGGTCTCGCAGTTCGAATGCGAACTGGCCGAGCGCCAGCGCGCCAACGGCGACCTCGCCGCCGCGCGCGCCTCCATCGCCCGCGCCTACCAGGCCGACGCGACCAGCGTGCGCGCCGGCATTCTCGAGGGTCGCATCGAGGCCGATTCGGGCAATCCGGAAGCGGCGATCCGCGCCTTCGAGCGCGCCGCGCGCCACGATCCGGACTACCTGCCGGAGTTCCTGCCGAGCCTGCTGTCGTGCTACGGCCAGGTCGGCGACACCGCCGGCGCGCGCGCGTTCCTCGCCGAGATGACCGAACACTACCGCGGCATCGCCCCGGTGCTGGCGCTGACCCGCCTGATCGAGGCGCAGGAAGGCACCAAGGCCGCGCGCGACTACCTCGGCCGCCAGCTCAAGGACCGGCCTTCGGTCCGCGGCGAGGCCGCGCTGATCGACCTCACCCTGGCGGTGGGCGCCGACAGCACCGCGACCCTGCACGACCTCAAGCACATCACCGACCAGCTGCTGGTCCGCAACCCGAGCTACCGCTGCACGCGCTGCGGCTTCGGTGCGCGCACCCACCACTGGCAATGCCCCAGCTGCAAGGAGTGGGGCACGGTCAAGCCGCTGCAGAACTACGCGGTGGTCTGATGCTGGCTCCCTGGCTGGGGCTGCACGCACTGGTCGCCGCGCTGGCGACCTGGGCCGCGCTGGCCTACGCGCGCCGGCGCCAGCTGTTCGACCAGCCGGGTGAGCGCCGCAGCCATTCGGTGCCCACGCCGCGCGGCGGCGGCATCGGCATCACCTGCGCGCTGCTTGCCGGGTGCGTGCTGCTGGCCACCACCGGCAAACCGCTGGCGCCGCTGGCCGGCTATGCGGTCGGCCTGGTGCTGGTCGCCGGCATCGGCTGGGTCGACGACCACCGTCCGCTTTCGCCATGGCTGCGCCTGGTGGTGCAATGCCTGGCCGGCCTCACGCTGGGGTGGGGCATGCTCGCCGGCGGCACGCACTGGGGCTGGGCGCTGCTGGGCGCGGCGCTGGTCCCGGTGCTGGTCAACGTCTGGAACTTCATGGACGGCATCGATGGCCTGGCGGCGAGCCAGGCGATGCTGGCCGCGGCCGCCTTCGCCTGGCTGGCACCCGGCACCTCCGCTGCCGGGCTAGCCCTGGCCGTCGCAACGGCCGCTTTCCTGCCGTTCAACTTCCCCCGGGCCCGGATCTTCCTCGGCGACGTCGGCAGCGGCACGCTGGGTTACGCCCTGGCCGCGCTGGCCGCCGCGGCCGGGCCACAGCTGGGCGGGGAGGGGGCTTTGCTCCTGCTGCTTCCGCTGTCGGCGTTCCTGGTCGACGCCTCGATGACCCTGGCCAGCCGGGCCCTGCGCGGCGAGCGCTGGTGGGAGCCGCACGTCACACATCTGTACCAGCGCTGGGTCCAGTCAGGCCGGAGTCATATGTTTGTGACGATGCTCTACGCCTCGTTCAGCATTGTCGCAATTATCCTTGCCGCGTTTCTGGACAACGCCGCGTCGTCGCTCCGGGGGGAGGGTGTCGCACTGTGGGTTGCCGTGGCGGCCGTGGGCTGGGCCGTCCTCCGGAGGAGCCTGGCTCCAGGGAATCCCAGTCGAGAGGACGCATGAACCCGGGCTCTAAAACCGCCGCGACCCTGACCCGCCTTGCCGTCGTCACCCACGACCTGGCGATGGTATACATCTGCTGGCAGCTGATGCACGTGCTGCGCTACGCCAGCCGGCACGAAGCCTGGCCCCTGCTGTCGTTTTCCCCGTCCATCGCCTGGGTCTTCGCTGCCCAGGCGATCGTGTTCTGGCAGGTGGGCCTGTACCGCGGACTGTGGCGCTTCGCCAGCGTCCCCGACCTCTGGAACATCTTCAAGGCCAGCGTCGTCGGCCTCGTCGTCATCGTGGTCGGCCTGGCCGTGTACAACCGGCTCGACTCGGTGCCGCGCACGGTGCTGGTGGTCTATCCGTTTGCGCTCACCGTGCTGCTGGGCATGCCGCGCCTGCTGTACCGGGTGTGGAAGGACCACCATGTGCGGCAGCGCAACCTCGCCGCGCGCCGCGTGCTGATCCTCGGCGCCGGCCAGGCCGGCGAGTCGCTGGTCCGCGACCTGCGCCGTTCCGGCGCGTTCGAGCCGGTCGGTTTCCTCGACGATTCGCTGCGCCTGCGCGGCAGCCGCCTGCACGGCGTGCCGGTGCTCGGGCGCCTCGAGGACGCGCCGACGGTGGCCCGCGAGACCGCCGCCGGCATGCTGGTCATCGCCATGCCGTCGCTGGACGCCGCGGCGATGCAGCGGGTGATGGCGATCTGCGAGCGCACCGGCCTGCCGTTCCGGATGGTGCCGCGGTTGAGCGACGTGCTCGAAGGCCAGGCGCTGCCGGGCGAGCTGAAGGAAGTGGCGATCGAGGACCTGCTCGGGCGCAAGCCGGTGACCCCGGACTGGAAGCTGATCCGCGGCTGGCTGGGCGGGCGCACGGTGATGGTGACCGGCGCCGGCGGCTCGATCGGTTCGGAGCTGTGCCGCCAGTGCGCACGCCATGGCGCGCGCCGCCTGGTGCTGCTGGAGATCGACGAACTGGCCCTGATCACCATCCATGGCGACCTGCGCCGCGCCTTCCCCGACCTCGAGATCGAAGCGGTGCTCGGCGACTGCGGCGATCCGGCGGTGACCGCGCACGCGCTGCGCCTGGGCCAGCCCGACGCGGTCTTCCATGCCGCCGCCTACAAGCAGGTCCCGCTGCTGGAAGCGCAGATGCGCGAGGCCGTGCGCAACAACATCCTCGCCACCGACACCGTGGCCCGGCTGTGCCGCGAGAACGGGGTGGGGACCTTCGTCTTCATTTCCACCGACAAGGCGGTCGACCCGGCCAACGTGCTGGGCGCGACCAAGCGCTTCGCCGAGATGATCGCCCAGTCGCTGGACGAGGAAGACGGCGGCACCCGCTTCGTGACCGTGCGTTTCGGCAACGTGCTCGACTCGGCCGGCAGCGTGGTCCCGCTGTTCCGCGAGCAGATCCGCAAGGGCGGTCCGGTGACCGTGACCGACCCGGAGGTGACCCGCTATTTCATGACCATCCCCGAGGCCTGCCAGCTGATCGTGCAGGCGGCGGCCTCCGGTTCGCATGGCGCGATCTACACGCTGGACATGGGCGAGCCGGTGCCGATCCGGCTGCTCGCCGAGCAGATGATCCGCCTGGCCGGCAAGCAGCCGGGCAGGGACATCGCCATCGTGTATACCGGCCTGCGGCCCGGCGAGAAGCTGCACGAGACCCTGTTCTACGCCGACGAACACTACCGCCCGACCTCGCATTCGAAGATACTTGAGGCGGGGAAACGTGAACTGTCCGCCGACCGCGTCATCGCGGGGGTGGAGCGTATGCGTGAGGCGGTGGCCCGTTACGACGAGCTGACGCTGCGCCAGGTACTGTGTGAGGTGATCCCCGAGTTCGTTCCCGCGGAAGTGGCCAGCCAGGCCGACGCCGGTGCCACCGTGGTCCCTTTCCCAGCTCGCGAGGCTAGATCCACAAGATGACGTTGAGGCGTATCAGGAAGGCAGTTTTCCCCGTTGCAGGCCTCGGAACCCGGTTCCTGCCCGCAACCAAGACCGTACCCAAGGAAATGCTGCCGATCATCGACCGGCCGCTGATCCAGTACGCGGTCGACGAGGCGATCGAAGCCGGGTGCGATACCCTGGTGTTCGTCACCAACCGCTACAAGCACGCGGTCGCCGACTATTTCGACAAGCATTACGAGCTCGAGCACAAGCTCGAGCAGGGCGGCAAGCTCGAGCAGCTCGAGCAGGTGCGCCACCCGCTCCCCGACCACGTCCGCGTGGTGTTCGTGACCCAGCCCGAAGCGATGGGCCTGGGCCATGCGGTGCTCTGCGCCAGGGACGTGGTCGGCGACGAGCCCTTCGCGGTGCTGCTGCCGGACGACCTGATGTGGAACCGCGGCGATGGCTGCCTGAAGCAGATGGCCGACCTGGCCGAGCGCACCGGCGGCGGCGCGATCGCGGTGGAAGAGGTGCCGCACGAGAAGACTTCCAGCTACGGCATCGTCGCCACCCGCGACTTCAAGGGCCGCAGCGGCCGCATCGAGGCGATGGTCGAGAAGCCGCAGCCCGAGGACGCGCCGAGCAACCTGGCCGTGGTCGGCCGCTACATCCTGCCGGGCAGCATCTTCCAGGCGCTGGAGAAGACCGGCCGTGGCGCCGGTGGCGAGATCCAGCTGACCGACGCGATCGCCGGGGTGATCAAGGCCGGCGGCCAGATCGACGCCTACCACTTCGAGGGCCGTCGCTTCGACTGCGGCGCGCACATCGGCCTGATCCAGGCCACCGTGCACTTCGCGCTGGAGCACCCGAAGCACGGCGCGGCCGCGCGTGCGGCCATGCTCGCGGCGCTGGACGAGAAGCGCAGCTGACCGGTCTCCGGATCCGGAAGCTGCAAACGAGAACGGCGCCCATCGGGCGCCGTTTTCGTTCCTGCGGTGGGCGAGGCCTCAGAGCGCCTCGAAGATGCCCGCCGCGCCCATGCCGGTGCCAATGCACATGGTGACCATGCCGTACTTCTGCTGGCGGCGGCGCAGGCCGTGGACCAGGGTGGCGGTACGGATGGCGCCGGTCGCGCCCAGCGGGTGGCCCAGGGCGATGGCGCCGCCCAGCGGGTTGACCTTGGACGGGTCCAGCTGGCTGTCGCGGATCACCGCCAGCGCCTGCGCGGCGAAGGCTTCGTTGAGCTCGATCCAGTCCAGCTGGTCCTTGGTGAGGCCGGCCTGCTTGAGCGCCTTCGGGATCGCGGCGATCGGGCCGATGCCCATCACTTCCGGGCGCACGCCGGCGACCGAGAAGCTGACGAAGCGGGCGAGGGGAGTCAGGCCGTAGTCCTTGATCGCCTGCTCGGAGGCCAGCAGCACCGCGCCGGCGCCGTCGCTCATCTGGGAGGAGTTGCCGGCGGTGACGCTGCCGCCGAACTGGCCGTTGCGGAACACCGGGCGCAGCTTGCCCAGGCCCTCGAGCGAGGTGTCCGGACGCGGGCCTTCGTCGGTGTCGACCAGGCGCTTCTTCAGCGCGATGGTATTGCCGGCCAGGTCGGGCACGTGCGAGACCACTTCGTACGGGGTGATCTCCGACCTGAACTCGCCGGCGGCGATCGCGGCCAGCGCCTTCTGGTGCGAGGCGAGGGCGAAGGCGTCCTGGTCCTCGCGCGAGACCTTCCACTCTTCGGCGACCTTCTCGGCGGTGATGCCCATGCCATAGGCGATGGCGACGTGGTCGTCCTTGAACACCGACGGCGACAGGGCGACCTTGTTGCCCATCATCGGCACCATCGACATCGACTCGGTGCCGCCGGCCAGCATCAGGTCGGCATTGCCCAGGCGGATCTGGTCCGCGGCCAGGGCCACGGCCTGCAGGCCCGAGGAGCAGAAGCGGTTGATGGTCTGCGCGGCGATGGTGTTGGGCAGGCCGGCCAGCAGCACGCCGATGCGCGCCACGTTCATGCCCTGCTCGCCCTCGGGCATCGCGCAGCCGATGATGGCGTCGTCGATGCGGTTGACGTCCATGCCCGGCGCCTGCGCGACCACGGCCTTGAGCACGTGGGCGAGCATGTCATCGGGACGGGTATTGCGGAACACGCCCTTGGGCGCCTTGCCGACCGGGGTGCGGGTGGCGGCGACGATGTAGGCGTCCTGGATCTGCTTGGTCATGGCTTTCTCCGAAAGCCGGGATTCGGGATTCGTGATCCGTGAGTCCAAAAGCGGACCCCGGATCGAACCCTTCATGCCGGCATCAATGGTTTCCTGGCTGGGGATGCGCTCTTGCGAATCCCCAATCCCGAATCACGAATCTCAGTTCCTCAGCGGCTTGCCCGTCTTGAGCATGTGGCCGATGCGCGCCTGGGTCTTTTCCTGCTGCGCCAGCTCGACGAAGTGCCTGCGTTCGAGCCTGAGCAGCCACTCCTCGTCGACCAGCGAGCCGCGGTCCACCTCGCCGCCGCTGACCACGGTCGCGATGCGGGTCGCGATCTCGTCGTCGTACGGGCTGATGAAGCGGCCCTCGAGCATGTTGACCAGCAGCATGCGGAACGTGGCGATGCCGACGTCGCCGGCAACCTGGATGCGGCGCTCCGGCAGCGGCGGGCGGTAGCCACCCTCCGCCAGGTTGCGGGCCTCGGCCTTGGCCACGTGCAGCAGCTCGTAGGCGTTGAACACGATCCGGTCGGTCGGGCGCAGCAGGCCCAGCTCCTTGGCCTCGACGGCCGAGGTCGACACCTTGGCCATGGCCACGGTCTCGAAGGTCTTCTTCAGCTCCGCGAACACGTCGCCGCCCGGGCCGGCCGCGCGCGAGGCGCGCACCGCCAGTTCCTTCAGGCCGCCGCCGGCCGGCAGCAGGCCCACGCCGGCCTCGACCAGGCCGATGTAGCTCTCCAGGTGGGCCACGGTGCGGGCGCTGTGCATCTGGAACTCGCAGCCGCCGCCCAGGGCCAGGCCGCGCACGGCCGCGACCACCGGGACCAGCGCGTACTTGATGCGCTGGCTGGTGCGCTGGAAGTTGGCGACCATCTCCTCGAACTGGTCGACCTTGCCGGCCTGCAGCAGGCCCAGCGCGCCAGCCAGGTCGGCGCCGGCGGAGAAGGGCTCCTTCTGCTGCCAGATCACCAGGCCCTCGAAGTCGCGCTCGGCGATCGAGATCGCTTCCTGCAGGCCGTTAAGCACGTGGTCGGAGACGGTGTTCATCTTGGTCTTGAACGAGACCACGGCGATGGCGTCGCCGTCGTGCCACATGCGCACGCCTTCGTTCTCGTAGACCGTCGTGCCCTGGTCGAACTTCTCGCCCAGCAGCGGATCCGGGAAGCGCTGGCGCTTGTACACCGCCAGCGAGGAGCGCGGCACGAGGGTATTGCTGGCCGGGCTGTAGCTGCCTTCGGCGGCATGCACGCCCTCGCGGCCGTCGAGCACCCACGCCGGCAGCGGGGCGTCGCTCATGGCCTTGCCGGCGGCGATGTCGTCGGCGATCCACTGCGCCACCTGCTTCCAGCCGGCAGCCTGCCAGGTCTCGAACGGGCCCAGGGACCAGCCGTAGCCCCAGCGGATGGCCAGGTCCACGTCGCGCGCGGTGTCGGCGATGTCCGCCAGGTGGTAGGCGCTGTAGTGGAAAAGGTCGCGGAACGCGGCCCACAGGAACTGCGCCTGCGGGTGCTGGCTCTCGCGAAGCTTCGCGAACTTCTCGGCCGGGTTCCTGGTCTTGAGGATTTCGACGACCTCGTCGGCGGCCTTGCGGTCGGCCGGGCGGTAGTCCTGCTTCTCCAGGTCGAGGACGACGATGTCCTTGCCGACCTTGCGGAAGATGCCGGCGCCGGCCTTCTGGCCCAGCGCGCCCTTGGCGATCAGCGCCTGCAGCCAGTCGGGCGACTGGAAATACCTGTGCCACGGATCCTGCGGCAGGGTGTCGGCCATGGTCTTGATGACGTGGGCCATGGTGTCCAGGCCGACCACGTCGGAGGTGCGGTAGGTCGCCGACTTCGGGCGACCGACCAGCGGGCCGGTCAGCGCGTCGACTTCGTCGAAGCCCAGGCCGAACTGGCGGGTGTGGTGGATCACCGACAGGATCGAGAACACGCCGATGCGGTTGCCGATGAAGTTCGGGGTGTCCTTGGCGTAGACCACGCCCTTGCCGAGGTTGGTGGTCAGGAAGGTCTCCAGGCCCTCCAGCACCGCCTTGTCGGTGGTGTCGGCCGGGATCAGCTCGGCCAGGTGCATGTAGCGCGGCGGGTTGAAGAAGTGCACGCCGCAGAAGCGGTGGCGCAGCTGCTCCGGCAACACGCCGGCCAGGGCGTTGATGCCCAGGCCGGAGGTGTTGGACGCCAGCACCGCGGTGTCGTTCACGAACGGAGCGATCTTCCTGTAGAGATCCTGCTTCCAGTCCATACGTTCGGCGATGGCCTCGATGATCAGGTCGCAGTCGCGCAGCTGCTCCAGGCCGGTGTCGTAGTTGGCCGGTGTGATCGCCTCGGCCAGCTTTTTGCTGGCCAGCGGGGCGGGGCTGAGCTTGCCCAGGTTGGCGATGGCCTTGAGGACCACGCCGTCGGCCGGGCCCTCCTTGGCGGCGAGGTCGAACAGGACGGTGTCAACACCGGCATTGGTGAGGTGGGCGGCGATCTGGGCGCCCATGACGCCGGCACCGAGCACGGCGGCGCGACGTACAAGCAGTTTCTCAGACATGTCTGGCAACCTGTTGATTGTGAATGATTACTTCGCCGGAGCCTGGAGCCCGGCGGCGGCGAAACGGATGAGTTCGCGGGCGGCTCTCGCCCGATGGGCAGCCTCGCTGGCGCTGGCCGGGCGTTTGATCAAACCGAAATCGGACATGGCATAGGTCAGGGCGCCGGCGAGGAAATCCAGACGCCAGTACAGGGTTTCCTTGTCCAGCTGCGGCAGGCAGGCGTGCAGCGCCTTGCCGAACTCGCGCAGGACGTGGCCGTAGTGGTCGGACAGGAACTTGCGCAGGCTCTCGTTGTGCTCGGCGTAGGCCCGGGCGATCACCCGGACGAAGGAGGCGCCGCCGTTTCGGTCCTGGGCCAGGGCCAGCGCCGGCTCGATGAACGCGGCGAGGATCGGTTCCAGCTCGCCCGGATGCTCGCGCAGGGCGGTTTCCAGCTGCTCGAGGCGGGCGGCGGTCATGCCGTCCATGCGCCGGCGGAAGACCTCGTTGACCAGGTTTTCCTTGGAGCCGAAGTGGTAGTTGACCGCAGCGATGTTGACGGCCGCCAGGCTGGTGACCTGGCGCAGCGAGGTCGCGGCGAAGCCGTGCTGGGCAAACAGTTCCTCGGCGGCGCCGAGGATCCGGTCCTTGGTGGAGAAGTGCGCGGCCCGGGCCATTGGTGGATCCAGTAGATCAAACGATTGTTTTAATCCTAGGCCCGCGCCCCGGCCGGGTCATTTTGCAATGCAGCATTTACGGTCGCCCGGGAGGCCTGCACCCCGGGCCGCCGCGATGTTAGAATTGCGCTACGCATTTGAAGCTAAGCCCGCGTCCCGACGCGGGTTTTTCGTGCTAACCTCGGGCCGTCCTGGTCCGGAATCCTCGTCCTTCACCAGAGAACACAGACAATGGCGCTGGAGCGCACCCTTTCGATCATCAAGCCCGATGCCGTCGCCAAGAACGTCATCGGCGAAATCTACTCCCGCTTCGAGAAGGCCGGCCTGAAGGTCGTGGCCGCCAAGTACAAGCAGCTGTCGCGCCGCGAGGCCGAGGGCTTCTACGCCGTGCACCGCGAGCGTCCGTTCTTCAACGCGCTGGTCGAGTTCATGATCTCCGGCCCGGTGATGATCCAGGTCCTGGAAGGCGAGAACGCCGTGCTGAAGCACCGCGAGCTGCTGGGCGCCACCAACCCGAAGGAAGCCGCGCCGGGCACCATCCGCGCCGACTTCGCCGAGTCGATCGACGCCAATGCCGCCCACGGTTCGGACTCGGTCGAGAACGCCGCGATCGAAGTGGCCTACTTCTTCGCCGCCACCGAAGTCGTTTCGCGCTGAGCGCGTTGAAGTAGAAGGTCGAAGCACGTGTCCGCACTCCCGCAGATCCCCAGCGTGACCACCACCGGCGAGCCGATCGCCGCGCCCGTGGCCGCGCGCCAGAACCTGCTCGAGCTGGACCGTGCCGGGCTCGAGCGCTTCTTCGTCGAGGTCCTCGGCGAGCAGAAGTTCCGCGCCCACCAGGTGATGAAGTGGATCCACCACCGCTACGTCACCGACTTCGACCAGATGACCGACCTCGGCAAGGCGCTGCGTGCCAAGCTGCATGCGCATGCCGAGGTCGTCGTCCCCAACGTCGTGTTCGACAAGCCCTCCGCCGACGGCACCCACAAGTGGCTGCTGGCGATGGGCGCCGATGGCAAGAACGCCATCGAGACCGTGTACATCCCCGACAAGGGCCGCGGCACGCTGTGCGTGTCCTCCCAGGTCGGCTGCGGGCTGAACTGCACCTTCTGTTCGACCGCCACCCAGGGCTTCAACCGCAACCTGACCACCGCCGAGATCATCGGCCAGGTGTGGGTCGCTGCGCGCCACCTGGGCAACGTGCCGCACCAGCAGCGCCGCCTCACCAACGTGGTGATGATGGGCATGGGCGAGCCGCTGATGAATTTCGACAACGTCGTGCGCGCGATGAGCATCATGCGCGACGACCTGGGCTACGGCCTGGCCAACAAGCGCGTGACCCTGTCGACCTCCGGCCTGGTGCCGATGATCGACCGGCTCTCGGTGGAGAGCGACGTCTCGCTGGCCGTCTCGCTGCATGCGCCGAACGATGCGCTGCGCGAAACCCTGGTCCCGCTCAACAGGAGGTACCCGATCGCCGAGCTGATGGCCTCCTGCGCGCGCTACCTGCGCGCCAACAAGAAGCGCGAGTCGGTCACCTTCGAGTACACCCTGATGAAGGGCGTCAACGACCAGCCCGAGCACGCCCGCCAGCTGGCGAAGCTGATGCGCCAGTTCGACAACGCGGTGCAGGCGCGCGATTCGGGCAAGGTCAACCTGATCCCGTTCAACCCGTTCCCCGGCACCCGCTACGAGCGCTCCGACGAGGCGACCATCCGCGCCTTCCAGAAGATCCTGCTCGATTCGCAGGTGCTGACCATGGTCCGCCGCACCCGCGGCGACGACATCGACGCGGCCTGCGGCCAGCTCAAGGGCCAGGTCATGGACCGCACCCGGCGCCAGGCCGAGTTCCGGCGCCAGCTCGAGCGCCAGGATCCCGGGCACATGGATGGCCATGCGGCCTGAGCCGCGGCTGCTGCTGGTCGCCATCGCCGTCGCGCTGCTGGCCGCAGCGTGCGCCAGGCCGGCGAAGGTCAAACCTCCGAAGATCAAGGGCACCGAGCAGGTCGCCCCGACCTACAGACTGCAGGACGGCCCGGATACGAAGCGCCGGGTCCAGGTGGTCGAGCTGCTGGGCCTGGCGGGGCAGCGCTTCGCCGGCGGCGAGTTCGACGCGGCCGAGGCGCAGGTGCGCAAGGCCCTGAAGCTGGACCCGTCGGCGGTCGACGCCTATACGCTGCTGGGCGCGATCGAGAGCCGCAAGGGCAATGCCGCGGTGGCCGGCCAGCACTACCGCCGCGCCGCCGAGCTGGCCCCGGAGCGGGGCGACGTGCTCAACAACTACGGCGCCTGGCTGTGCGCCAACGGCTACCCGGCCGAGGCGCTGGTCTGGTTCGACCGGGCGCTGGCCTCGCCGGGCTACCGCACCCCCGGCTCGGCCCTGGCCAATGCCGGCAGCTGCGCCCTGCGAACGGGGCAGCGCGAGCGTGCCGAACGTGACCTGCGTCGCGCTCTGGAAATCGAACCCCGGAATATCCATGCATTGGCCAGCATGGCCGAGTATCAATATGGCCAGGGGAACTACTTCGAGGCGCGTGCGTTCGCGGAACGTAGACTGGCCGCTGGGCCGGCCGACGCATCCGTGTTACAACTCGCGGCCAGGATCGAAGAAAGGCTTGGCGACAGGGCGGCCGCCAGTCGGTACCAACAGCGGCTCAGGGCGGAGTTCCCGGAGGCCGCGACTGCAAAGACCGGGGAAGATCCACAGTGATGCACGATTCCAGCGCGAACATCCTGGGTGATGCGCTTGGTTGTGGTGCGCGCCTGCGCGAGGCTCGGGAGGCGGCCGGGCTGGGCCTGCCGGAAGTGGCGTCGCGCCTGCGCATGCCGCTGCACGTGGTGGAGGCGCTCGAGGAAGGGCGCTGGGAAGTGATCGGCGCGACGGTGTTCGTGCGCGGCCAGCTGCGCAGCTACGCGAAGCTGCTCGGCATCGACATCGAGCCGTTCCTGGAGACCACCGTGGCCCCGGCCGTGCCGTTGGAGCTGGTCAGCCATGCGCACACCCCGCGCTACCAGCGCTGGGTAGAGAACATGGGCCGGCGCATGGTCTATGGCGTCATCACGATCGCCATCGCCGTGCCGGTCTGGCTGGCCACCCGTTCGCACCTCACCGAGGCCCCGCCGGCGACCGCTTCGCTGGACGCGGTGCCGCCGGCGCTGGTCGCCGACGTGCCGGCCCAGTCCAGCCTGCCGGCGCCGCCGCCGGCGCAGCCGGAAACCAGCGGCCCGTACATGGCCTCGCTGGCGCCGGCCGTGGGCCGTGCCGCCGCCGCCCCGGTGGGCGACGACGTCCTCCAGCTCGAATTCAGCGGCGAAAGCTGGATGCAGGTGAGTGGCCGCGACGGCCGCGTGGTGGAGCAGGGCCTGATGCGCGCCGGCGAGAGCCGCCGCCTCGATCCGGCCGCGGTGGGCAGCGTGGTGCTGGGCAATGCCTCGGTGGTACGTGTTCAGCAATCCGGCAGTATCGTGGACCTGACGCCGTACCAGCGGGCGAACGTCGCCCGCTTTGCGGTATCCTCTGACGGTTCCGTCACCGCTGCCGAATAAGCCGGCGCGGCCGGCGCTCCACCACAAGGCAACACGCAAGCCCCCGCCGGCCACCGCGCGGGGCAGGGAACTGCATGGCAATCGACGACCTGCTGGACGAGCACGAACAGGGCGAACGCGTTCGCGCCTGGCTCCGCAACAACGCACTGGGCATCCTGGGCGGCCTGGCCCTGGGCATCGCCGCGATCTATGGCTGGCAGTGGTGGGGCCGCCACCAGGCGCAACAGCAGCAGCAGGCGCACGCCGCCTACGCCGAGGCGATGAAGCAGCTGGAAGCCGGGCAGACCGAGAAGGCCGGCGAGCTGCTGGCCGGGCAGGAGGGCACCTACGCGACCCTCGCCGCGCTGCGCGTGGCCAAGGCCCAGGTCGAGGCCGGCAAGATCGACGAAGCCATCGCCACGCTGAGTGGCATCCACGCCGATCCGGCCCTGCAGGCCGTGGTCGACGAGCGCCTGGCCCAGCTGTATACCGCTGCCGGCAAGCCGGACGAGGCGCTGAAGCAGCTGGAAGGCGACACCGGCAGCACCGCGCTGGAACTGCGCGGCGACGCGCTGCTGGCCGCCGGCAAGCGCGACGAGGCGCGCGACGCCTACGCCGAAGCGCTGACCGGCACCGACGTGGCCTCGCCGGCCCGTCGCCGCATCGAACTCAAGCTCCAGGAAACCGGCGGCCAGGTGCCCGAGCCGGCGGAGGCGACCTGACATGCTGACCAGTAACACGATCCGCGCCGTTGCCGGCGCCGGCCTGCTGGCGCTTGCGCTGTCCGGCTGCTCGACCATGAAGGGCTGGTTCGCCGGCAAGGACGCGGAGGCCAAGAAGGCGGCCGAACCGGCCGAGCTGGTCGATTTCCAGGCCACGATCAAGCCGCGCAAGATCTGGTCGGCCAACCTCGGCGACGGCGAGCAGCGCATCGGCGCGCGCCAGACCCCGGCGCTGGCCGATGGTCGCGTGTACGCGGCCGCCGCCGAAGGCACGGTCACCGCGCTGGACCTGCACACCGGCAAGGAAGCGTGGCGCTTCAAGGCCGACAAGAAGGAAGGCCTGCGCCTGGCCGGTGGCCCCGGCGTGGGCGAGGGCCTGGTCGTGGTCGGCGGCCTGGGCGGCGAAGTCATCGCGCTGGATGCCGCCAACGGCAGCGAGCGCTGGCGCGCCAAGGTGACCAGCGAGGTTATCGTGGCCCCGCTGGTGGTCCAGGGCCTGGTCATCGTGCGCAGCAACGACGGCCGCATCTCGACCTTCGATGCCTCCAGCGGCGAGCGCCGCTGGTTCAGCGAGCACGAGCTGCCGCCGCTGACCGTGCGCGGCAACGCGCCGCTGGCCTACGGCCCGGGGGTACTGTTCTCGGGCAACGACGATGGCACCCTGACCGCGATCGCGCTGCAGGACGGCCGCGTACTGTGGGAGCAGATGGTCGGCACCGGCGAGGGCCGCACCGAGCTGGAGCGCATGTCCGACGTGGACAGCGCGCCGCTGATCGACGGGACCCAGCTGTTCGCCAGCAGCTTCAAGAACCGCACCATCGCCATCGACGGCCCCAGCGGCCGGCCGATGTGGCAGAGCGAGCACGGCGGCATCGGCGGCATGGCCGCGGCGCCGTCCGGCCTGCTGCTGTCCAGCCCGGCGGGCACCGTGTACATGCTCGACAAGTACAGCGGCGCGGCGCTGTGGTCGCAGCCGGCGCTGGCGCGCCGCTCGCTGACCGGCCCGGCGGTGCACGGCGATTACGCCGTGGTCGCCGACTACGACGGCTACGTGCACTGGCTGGGCCTGGCCGACGGCCAGTTCGCCGCGCGCGAGCGCGTCGGTGGCAAGGCGGTAAAGGGCCAGCCGCAGGTGGCCGATGGAATCCTCGTGGTGCAGAACGTCGAAGGCGGGCTGACCGCTTTCCGTCTGGACTGACGGACGGATGCAGGCAGGGATCGCGCCATGTTGCCGCTGGTTGCCCTGGTCGGACGGCCGAACGTCGGCAAGTCGACTCTTTTCAATGCGCTGACCCGCAGCCGCGACGCGCTGGTCCACGACGAACCCGGGGTCACCCGCGACCGCCATTACGGCGTGTGCCGGCTGGACCCCGACCGGCCGTTCCTGCTGGTCGATACCGGCGGCATCGCCGGCGAGGAAGAAGGCCTGGCCGGCGCGACCGCGCGGCAGGCCCGCGCCGCGGCGGCCGAGGCCGACCTGATCCTGTTCGTGGTCGACGGCCGCGAGGGGACCTCGGCGCTGGACGACGAGATCCTGGCCTGGCTGCGCAAGCTGGCGCGGCCGACGCTGCTGGTCGTCAACAAGATCGACGGCACCTTCGAGGAAGCGGTGCGCGGCGAGTTCGCCCGCTACGGCTTCGCCGACATGCTGGCCGTGTCCGCCGCCCACCGCCAGGGCCTGGACGACCTGCACGCCGAGGTCCTCGATCGCCTGCCGGAAGAGGGCAGCGGCGAGGAGCTGGACAACGATCCGGACCGCCTGCGCATCGCCTTCGTCGGCCGCCCCAACGTGGGCAAGTCGACCCTGGTGAACCGCCTGCTGGGCGAGGAGCGGATGATCGCCTCCGAAGTCCCCGGCACCACCCGCGATTCGATCGCGGCGGACCTGGAACGCGACGGCAAGCTCTACCGGCTGATCGACACCGCCGGCATCCGCCGCCGCGGCAAGGTCGAGGAGGCGGTCGAGAAGTTCAGTGTGGTCAAGACCATGCAGGCGATCGAGCGCTGCCAGGTCGCGGTGCTGATGCTCGACGCCACCGAGGGCGTGACCGACCAGGACGCCACCGTGCTCGGCGCGGTGCTCGACGCCGGCCGCGCCCTGGTGATTGCGGTCAACAAGTGGGACGGCCTGACCACCTACCAGCGCGAGCAGGCCGAGGCGCTGCTGTCGCGCAAGCTCTCGTTCGTGCCCTGGGCCGAGTCGGTGCGCATCTCGGCAAAGCACGGCTCGGGCCTGCGCGAGCTGTTCCGCGCGGTCCACCGCGCCCACGCCTCGGCGATCCGCACCTTCAGCACCAGCGAGGTGAACAAGGCGCTGGAGATCGCGTACGAGACCAACCCGCCGCCGAGCGTGCGCGGCCACGTCGCCAAGCTGCGCTACGTGCATCCGGGCGGCGAGAACCCGCCGACCTTCGTCGTCCACGGCACGCGCCTGAAGGATCTGCCGGAGGCGTACAAGCGCTACCTGGAAAACTTCTTCCGCAAGCGCTTCAAGCTGGTCGGCACGCCGGTGCGCATGCTGTTCCGCGAAGGCGCCAATCCCTACGAAGGGAAGAAGAACGAGCTGACCGACCGCCAGGTCGCGCGCAAGCGCCGGCTCATGCGCCACGTCAAGCGCAAGTGAGATGGCGGCGGTGTTCGCCGCCGATGCGCTGACCTTGGGCCTGCTGGCCGGCGGCCGCGGCAGCCGCCTCGGCGGCGTCGACAAGGCCTGGCTGCAGCGCGACGGGATCCCGCAGGTGCTGCGCTTCGCCCGCCGTTTCCCCGGCGAGACCGGCCCGGTGCTGGTCAGCGCCAACCGCGACCTGCAGCGCTATGCCGAAGCCGGGCTGCAGGCCGTGCCCGACCGCCTGCCGGCGGACAGTGGGCCGCTGGCAGGGATCGAGGCGCTGGCCGCCGCGTGCACCACGCCATGGCTGCTGACCCTGCCGGTGGACCTGTTCGACGTGAACGACTGCCTGGTGCGCACGCTGGCCAGCGGCGCCTCCGCTGCCGGCGCGGTGGCGGAAGACGACGACGCGTTGCAGCCACTGGTCGCGCTGTACCGCGTGGCACCGCTGCGTACCGCGCTCACAGAGGCGATCGCCGCCGGCGAACTGGCGCCGCGCCGGTTGCAGGAACGGCTGGAGCTGCCACGCGTGCGCTTCGCCGGCGTACGCTTCGGCAATCTCAACACCCCGCAGGACCTGGCCGTGGCGCGCATCGCGCTGCCGTGAGCAGCCTGCAACGGAGCCGCCGATGAGCACAGAAGCATTCCCGACCCGGATCAGCCTGGCCGAGGCGCTGGAGATCGTGCGCGCGGTCGCCAGCGCGCGCCGCCTGCCGGTGGAACCCGTGGCCACCGGTCGCGCCGACGGCCGCGTGCTGGCTTCCGGCGTGACCGCGCCGTCGCCGCTGCCGGCCTTCGACAACAGCGCGATGGACGGCTTCGCGCTGCGCCACGCCGACCTGTCGGCCGACGCGCCGACCACGCTGCGCCTGGTGGGCGAGCAGTTCGCGGGACTCGACGCTGGCCTGGTCGTGGCCGCGGGCGAGTGCGTGCGCATCACCACCGGCGCGCCGATGCCGCAGGGCGCGGACACGGTGCTGATCAGGGAGAACGCGACGGTCGAGGGCGATCGCGTGGTCGTGCCGGCGGGCCTCAAGCCCGGCGCGCATGTGCGCCTGCGCGCGGAGGACGTGGCCGAGGGCGACGAGGTGCTGCAGGCGGGGCAGATGCTGACGCCGGCGCGCGTGGGGCTGGCCGCGTCGCTGGGCATCGACCGGCTGCCGGTGGTGGCGCGGCCGACGGTGGCGGTGTTCGCCAGCGGCGACGAGCTGGTCGAGCCGGGCATGCCGCTGCAGCCGGGGCAGGTCTACAACAGCAACCGGGACCTGCTGATGGCGCAGCTGCGCGCGCTAGGGCTGGAGCCGGTGGCGTGGCCGACGCTGCCGGACGATCCGGCGCGGATCGAGGCGGTGCTGGGCGATGCGGTGGACAGCTTCGACGTGGTGCTGACCTGCGGTGGGGTCTCGGCGGGGGAGAAGGACCATCTGCCGCGCTGGCTGCAGTCGCGCGGGCGGATCCATTTCTGGAAGGTGCGGATGCGGCCGGGCATGCCGCTGCTGTTCGGGGAGGCGGAGCGGGCGCTGGTACTGGCGTTGCCGGGCAATCCGGTGTCGACGCTGGCGACGTTCACGGTGTTCGGGCGGGTGCTGCTGGACAGGCTGCAGGGTCGCAGCGAGCCGCGGCCGCGCTGGCGTGCGCGGCTGGCGGCGCCGTGGCGCAAGGCGCACGAGCGGGCGGAGTTCCTGCGCGGTCGCCTGGGCCAGTCCGACGATGCGGTGCTGCGGGTCTACCCGAATCCCGCCGACGGTTCCCACCGCCTGCGCGGCGCCGCCGACAGCGACGTGCTGATCGTGCTGGAGGAGGGGGCCCGCGATTACGCGACGGGGGACCTGGTCGAGGTGCTGCCTTTGTAGTGTTCGTTGCGGTTGCCGGGTGGGCCGGAACGGCCACGGCAATAGCAACAGCAACAGCAACAGCAACAGCGTAGGTTGCGTCGGCTCCGGACGGAGCCGCGGCAGCACAGGGGTATGGCGCATCGCGCGGTTCCGCGTCCGCGCCGGGACTGAACACAGGCGCTAGCGAGGACTGGCGCGTCGCCACGCGCAAGCAGGCTCACCGCTCGTACTGC